>NZ_MVBD01000001.1 GCF_002000055.1 Marinicella sediminis
TCATCGGTGTGGATTTGGCAACAATCACAAACCATCATGGCCGAGCGTGACAAAGCGCTGACTGAGAAAAAAGTCGCCGAAGAGGTGACAGATTTTTTGGTGGAAACATTCAAATCAGCTGACCCCACCCAAACCCTGGGTACTCAAGTGACTGCTGGTGAAGTTTTGAAAAATGCTGAATTGAAGATAGACAGCAATGCCCTGAATAATGTGGTTAAAAACAGATTAAAAATGACATTGAGCGAAGTGTACCTGAATTTATCGGAACTTCCCAAAGCCGGTGAATTGTTGAGCCAGGTTGATGTACCTTCAGCAGATACTGAACTGTATTCTGATTTGTTGTTGTTAAGGAGCAAAGTCAATTTCAATTTGAACCATAATCAACAAGCGCTCGAACTGATCAATGAATTGCTTGAAACAGGGGAACCTGGTGATCAGGACCACTATGCCCATCTGATGCTGAAAACCCAGATTCTTGACGGCATGGATTTAGAAAGTGAAGCAAAACGATTGAGTGCTGAAATCGTTGACCAGACAAAGAAACAGTTTGGGTCTGAACACCTGCTCTATGCCAGGGCATTGATCAATATGGCAGAAATACACAAAGAGAAAGGCAATGCAGAAGCCATGATTGTCTTGCTGGAAAGTGCCGATCAGGTGTTGTCAATCCAGCCTGCTGAAGAAATGCTGTTAAGGGCTGACAATAATTTCAGGTTATCCAGGTTGTATTGGGTGCAAAAAAACCACCAGAAATCATTGGAATATGCTCAAAAGGCGGCTGCAACATACGGGGTGGTTTTTGATGAGAATCACATTCAGATGTCGAACATTGCATTCATGCTAGGTGCCATCAATACCAAACTGAAAAACTTTGATCAGGCCATAGACAACTATAACGATGCAATCGCCATCAAAGCCAGGCTGTTTGGTGACGATTCGGTGAAGTTGGCAACGCTGATTTATAACCTGGGATCGCTGCATCATTTGTATCGCGATGATGTACATAGCGGGCTGCCATATTATGAAAAAGCTTTGAAATTATTGGAGAAAGAAGGTGGGCAAAACAAAAACAACTATCAAATCATGCGGTTGAGTTATTCGTTGGCTTTGATTGAAACAGGCAAACTACAAAAGGCCGAGGAAATGCTGTTGATTTTGGTTCAATACTTTGTAGACAAGAAGCGGATTGCCAAAATCAACGAGTCCACTGCCAAAGCCTATTTGGCCACCATCTACATCGAACAAGGTAAGTACAATGAAGCCGCTATTCTGATGAATGAATCAATAGAGTTCCTCAGAAAAGGTCTGGCAAAAGAACATAAAACATTGAAGTTAGCAGAATCGAACATGAAAAAACTGAACAAAGAAGATGATTCTGCTCACATCACGACAAATTTTTAACAGAGGAACGTACATGAAAAAATTAATGACACTTTCGATGCTGCTGCTGGCGGCAGTTTCTACAGCAGATACTTGTTTGCCAGGAACCGTTGAAGGAAATATGGCCTGGATAAACCCGCCATTTTTGGGCAACATCAAATCAGTATTACCTGATGATTATAAAGGGGGTATTTGTGAAGATCAGGTGTATGTCGATGGGTTCAAAGGAACACGAGCTGATTATGCTTACTTTATGCCCGAGGTGGGAGACACATCGGCTGGGTATATTTATAATTTTTCGATCGATTTTGCTGAAGTTTTGTCCCAGATTGGCACCGGCAACAGGATCCAGTTCTATGAGCTGTTCGCAGATCTCGGTCCCAATGGTACCAGACCATTTGATTCTGAATTCAAGATTCTGAAAATCCGGATCAAGAAAAAGCCTTTGACCAAGGGTGGAATGAAATGGAAGGTTCATTTGTTGTGGCTGGACCGCCCAGATGCATCAGGAAATGTTCAACAATATCCGGGTCATTTTGTTTGGTTGCCAGGAGACATTGATCATGGTATTTTGAATTTTTCTGTTTATTCCAATCCACACACCATTTCAGGAACAATCACCAATGTGTCATTGCGGTCTGAGTTATTCACCCTGGGCAAAGATGGTAACCCAGTGCCGGTGTTGCTGGACAGAGGTCCTGATGCCAATGGAATATCTAATCCTGCAGACTTTGGCCAGACATTTCATTTTGAATCACCCTATCAGATCAAAAGTGCATATATTTCTCAGGCAAAGCTGGGAATCATATCGCATGATTTAGGGGTGAGTTTTGGTGATGGAATCACTTTTTATACACCATACAGGTAACAGCATGTTCAGCTTGCAATGAAAACCCGCTAAAACCGCCTCTTGAGGCGGTTTTTTTGACTGTTATTTTTCTGTCGCTGGTGCTTTAGAGCCAGTTGCTGCGAGGTGCGGATCAAAGCGTAAAGTTTGGCGGTGTAAAGTCAATTGTTCATATGCGTAAGCCACTTCGATGATTGTGGGTTCAGCAAAGGCCTCGGCAAAGACCGATAGCCCAACGGGCAGGCCGTGTACATGGCCCATGGGCACAGTGATATTGGGGTAGCCTGAAATCGCTGCCAGAGAGGAGGAACTGCCCATGAAGTGGTCACCGTTGATCAGGTCAGTGGTCCAGGCAGGTGATCCGGTTGGGGCAATCAATGCGTCAAGTTCATGAGCCTTCAGCAAGGCATCAATGCCGTCAGCCCGGGTGGCCTTTTGTACCAGTTGCAAAGCATCCCGATAGGCTTGATCGGTCAGTGGCCCTTTGGCCTGGGCTTTGCTGAAAATCTCCTGATCAAACCACGGCATTACCTGGTCACGGTTGACTTCATTGTAGGCAATCAGTTGTTCAAGGGTCAGCACATTCAACGCATTGGGTAAGCTGGCCAGATAGCGATTCAGGTCATGTTTGAATTCATACAGCAACACATCATAACTGGCTTGCCAGAATCCGTCAGGTGCTTGCCAGCTGAGCTCATCAATCACTTCGGCGCCGCCTTTTTGCAGGTCTTTGATGGCTTGTTCCAGCAAAGCATCTACTTCACTGTGAAATCCGGCTGTTGAGCGCAACACCCCAATGCGTTTGCCTTGCAGCCCTGCTTTGTTGAGAGACTCACGGTAATCCCGCTGTTGGTATTTACTGACCGTCAGTGACAGCTTGTCCTGATCATCTCCACCCTGCATCATGGTCAGCATCAGGGCGGCATCACTGACCGAGCGGGTCATCGGTCCGGCGGTGTCCTGGCTGTGTGACAAAGGCACCACTCCGGTGCGGCTGACCAGCCCCACCGATGGCTTGAGACCCACTACGCCATTGGCTGATGCTGGACAAACGATTGAACCGTTGGTTTCAGTACCCACAGTCAGTGGTGCCAGTCCCGCTGCAGCCGCAGCTCCTGAGCCGGCACTGGAACCGCAGGGGTTGCGGTGGAGGTTGTAAGGGTTATTGGTCTGTCCACCCAGGCTGCTCCAGCCGCTTGACGAGCGTTCGGAACGGAAATTGGCCCATTCACTGAGGTTGGTTTTTCCAAGGATGAGCGCACCGGCGTCACGCAGCTGTTTCACCAGGGTCGCATCCCGTCCGGTGATGTTGTTCTTCAGTGCCAGTGAACCGGCGGTGGTGGGGATTTGACCAGCGCTTTCGATGTTGTCCTTCAGTAACACCGGTATGCCATGCAAAGGCCCCCTCAGTTGACCCTTTTTACGCTCCTGATCGAGTTGTTGTGCTTCAGTTAGGGCATTCGGATTCACACTGATCACTGCATTCAGGCGGGGGTTCATCTGGCCGATTGCATCTAGTGACTGTTGGGTCAGGCGGACGGCACTGAGTGTGCCTTGCTGCATGGCCTGCTGCAGATCCTGAACGGTGGTTTCGGCGCTGCTGCTGATGGTTACACACAATAAGCAGATCAGTTTGAATGTGTTTGACATGACGATGTGACTCCTGCAGTTGGCTGAAGATGTTGAATCATTGTATACCTTTCGCCTGAATCATGGCGACAATGATCCGGCAACTGCTACACAATTTTCAGCAATTGGGCTTTATGAACAGCTGCGGTAGTGTTCCCTGGCGCCATGTCATAGTGACTTCAGGCACTGTTGAACTGGATCGAATTGATACATAATGATATCATTATGATACTAACAGAGCAGGAGAACCTCATGATTAAAGAAAAGAAAATTAAAGCCCTCAGTGGCATTCCGGTGTTGTTGCTGTTGCTGGCGGCATTGGTTGTCGATGTGTTTATGCTGATTTTTGCCGGCCAGAACAAAATCACCTGGTTATTGGTGGTGGCGATCATCATGATTCCAGTGTTGATCATCATGTTGGCTGGTTTGTTTATGGTCAATCCCAATGAATCCAAAGTGTTGCAATTGTTTGGTAAATACATCGGGACAGTTGCTGATCCTGGTTTGAGATGGGCTAACCCTTTTTACGGCAAAAAAGCAGTATCACTCAGGGTGAGAAATTTTGAAAGTGGGCAGTTAAAAGTCAATGACAGTGCCGGTAATCCAATTGAAATTGCCACTGTAGTGGTGTGGAAAGTGATCGATACCGCAGAGGCTATTTTTGAGGTGGATGACTATGAATCATTTGTCCATATCCAAACAGAAGCTGCATTGAGAAATCTGGCATCAGCCCATCCATATGAATCACACAATGATGAAAAAATCACTTTGCGATCGGACCCGCAGGACATTGCCAATCTGCTACAAAAAGAAGTTCAGGACCGGTTGGATAAGGCTGGTGTGGATGTCATTGAGGCCCGGATTTCACACTTGGCATATGCTCAGGAAATCGCTGCCTCAATGCTGAAAAGACAACAGGCTCAGGCAGTGGTGGCGGCTCGAACACAGATTGTGGCTGGTGCCGTAGGTATGGTTGAAATTGCCCTGGAGCAATTAAGCAGTAAGCAAATCATTGAATTGGATGATGAGCGGAAAGCCGCCATGGTCAGTAATCTGATGGTGGTATTGTGTGGCGAGGAGAATGCCAGGCCAGTGATCAATTCAGGCAGTCTGTATTGAATCATGGCCAAAAAGAAGTCATTTCCCCTCAGGGTGAATGAGGAGATCATTTCAGCAGTCCAGCAATGGGCTGCTGATGATTTGCGCAGTGTCAATGCGCAAATAGAGTATGTACTCAGAGAGGCTTTGCGAAAAGCCGGCCGGATGAAAAAGCCAGATCAGACCAGCAATCGCTGACCAACGGCCCTGGTTCACAGTCTGGATCATCAATGATTCACCATTGATTCATGCTGTTGTGTTGAAATCATCAATCACAGCATTGATCGACAACGGGTATGTAACTTTATTCCCAGTTGATCGTTTATGATCACACAAGCTTATCTGATGAGGAGTAAAACCATGAAAAGAATCGCCTTACTGGGTGCCATATGTGCACTCACTACGCCAGCTCTGGCAGACAAAAAACAATCATTCGAACGCACGCTGACATTGAACACTGACCGTATTTCCGCCATAGAGTTGAACACCGGTGCTGGTTCTCTGGAAGTGGTGGGAACTTCCGGAAATGACATTGTGGTGAATGCCACTGTGGTGTCAGATGATTATGATGACATGACTGAGTTCACCGATGCGTTTGACAAGAAGATGGTGTTTTCTATTGATCGACAAACCGAATATGCCGTCGTGACGGCCAAAGCCAAGAAGTCAATGTACAACTCACCAGACATTCAGATCAATCTGGAAGTCGCTGTACCCAGGGGACTGGATGTACTGATTGATGACGGTTCCGGATCGATCCACGTTGAAAACCTCGACGGTGAGCTGACCGTGGATGATGGATCAGGATCGGTGGTCATCAAAGACATCAATAACGATGTGAACATCGATGACGGATCTGGTTCACTGAGTATCAGCGGGGTTTCAGGAAACCTGGTTGTTGATGATGGATCGGGTTCAGTAGATATGAAAAACATTGCCGGTACTGTTGAAATTGAAGATGGATCTGGCAGCATCTCGGCCAAATTCATCGGCGGGGATTTTATCCTGGACGACGGATCCGGAGATGTGGTGATCAAAGAACTTACCGGTGATTTTGAACTGGTTGATGATGGATCAGGTACCATCAAAGTCAACGGTAAAAAGATCAACAAGCGCTGAGCGGCAGAAACAATCATTGATACCAGGGTGTGCGCTTTGTACACCCTTTTTTTATCGGATTTCGATGTGCCTGATCAGGCCGTCCTCTATAACCAGTCTTTCGGTACCAGATCGTTCAAATGATTCACCGGATTGATCAGTGCCCTCTAAGATGAAGCTGACCTCCACGATGTGTGTCGAAAGTCTGCTTAATTGGCTGACTTGCCAGTGTAATGATGTATGGCTGGAAAAAAAACCTTCCATCATGGCCATGATGTCTGCGATGCCATAATACAGGCCCGTGTGTGTTGAGCTGTAAGTCGCGTTGGGTTGAAAAAGGGCTTCAACGGCTTTCAGGTCTGCCCGGTTGGAAGCCGCAAAATAGCGTTCGGTGATGTCGGTGGTTGAAATGCTCATGTCAGTCATTGTGCCACAAAAAAGCCCGGACACAAGCCGGGCTTAAGAGGAATGGACTGCCGTTTATCCACCAAAAATGGCTTTCAGGATAAAGAAGAAGATGATCGATAAAGTGGCTCCGGCGGGGATGGTCACCACCCAGGAAGCGAAAATATTACGTACCACTTTCAAATCAATGGCTGAGATGCCGCGGGCCATACCCACGCCCAATACCGCCCCAACCAGGGTTTGGGTGGTGGAAATCGGCATGCCTGTTCCTGAGGCCACCACAATGGTGGTTGAAGCAGCCAGTTCTGCCGCAAAACCACGGGACGGTGTCAGGTGGGTGATTTTCTGCCCAACGGTGCGGATCACACGCACCCCGAAGGTTGCCAGGCCAATGACAATACCTATGCCACCCAACAGTAAAATCCATACTTCGACGCCTGCTTTTGCTGAAACAATGCCGGTGTGTGCCGTTGAGACAATGGCGGCTACAGGGCCTACGGCATTGGCCACGTCATTGGAACCATGGGCGAAGGCCAGGCCGGAAGCAGTGATCACCATCAACACAGCAAACACCCTTTCGACGGTGTAAAAGTGAAATTCTTTTTCTTTCTTCTTATCGCCTTTAATTTTGGAGATGAAGAACGCACCGATCAGGGCCACGACCACACCGGACAAGGCGGCATACGAATAGGCCTGAACATCTGACAAATCAAGACCCACGTGTTTCAGGCCCTTTTTAATGGTCACCAGGGTCAACACAAATGCCGTCAGGAACATGTATACCGGTACATAGCGTTTGGCTTTGGCCAGCGGGTCTTCTTGTTTAAGGATCAGGTGATGTACGGTCTGAAAAATCAGGAAAGCAATGAAACCCGCAATCATTGGGGTAATGACCCAACTCAATACGATGTCGCCGACTTTACCCCATTTGATGGCTTCGGTTCCAATACCAACGGCTGCGAAACCGACCACGGCACCGACAATGGAGTGCGTAGTGGAGACCGGCCAGCCGCGTTTAGAGGCCAATAGCAACCAACAGCCGGCGGCCAGCAATGAAGCCAGCATGCCAAATATCAGCAATTCAGGGTTGCCCTCAACCGAAGAGGAGTCAATGATGCCTTTGCGGATGGTGGATGTCACTTCACCACCGGCCAGCACGGCACCAGCGAACTCGAAAATGGCAGCGATGATGATTGCTTGTTTGATGGTGATCGCTTTGGATCCCACCGATGTGGCCATGGCATTGGCCACGTCATTGGCGCCGATACCCCAGGCCATGAAGCCACCGAACACGGCAGCCAGAATGATATAAGTTAATTCATATTCCATTTTTGTCCCCCTGGTTTATTTGGCAAGCAGCAGTTCAAGCCGGCGACCGATGCGTTCAGCCTGGTCAGCCACAGAGCCCATCATGTCGATCAGTTTATATAAAAACATCACTTCCACTGGTGGCAACTCAGCTTCCATTTCAAACAACATTTTCTGGATGTCATTTTGCATGTTGTCGGTTTCGGTTTCGATTTTATCCAGCTTGGCGATCAGTTTTTCAACCACTTTTACTTCGGCACCGCGAAAACCGGTTTCGTACAATTCGTCCAATTCATTGACGCTTTGTTTTGCTTTCTTGGTGGCGTCCACACAGCGTTCTGTAAAGGCCATAAAGGCATCCGACAAACCACCCGGAATTTGCATTTTGCGAAGACTGACCATTGACGCAATTGATTTACTGATGTTGGCTACTTTGTCCTGTACCAGGACCAGTTCCAACAAATCTTGCCGGGGTACTGGCATGAACAGACTTTTGGGCAAGTTAGAACGGATGTCATTCTTTTGCTCGTCAGCTTCATTTTCAAGCTGGTGGATTTGTTCGACCAGTTCATTGACTTTAATCCAGTCATTGAGGTTGGCGGCTTTGATCAGGTCCGGAAGCAAGGCCACGGCATCATAAGCCGTTTTGATGTGTTTTTGTAAAGGGTTGACTGGTGACCGGCCCAGCATGTCTGAGATGAATGATCCCATGATAATCTCCGCTAGTGATTTTGGGGTCACATTATAACCAGTTATATGGTGGTTGTTGGGGGTTTATCCCATCTATTGTCATCAAATCTTCACCCAAATGTCATAATGGCATGAAGCCTGCTGTCTAGAATGGGCGTTTTAATCACCAAACAAACTGCTGATGCTGGACATCCGTAAAAGTATCAAGACCCACTATCCGGCTTTGTCTGGCAAACTGGACAAGTACACTCAATTATTTCAATGGCTCGAAAAATGGCTACACACCAATGAGATCAATCAATTCATCAGCAGCAATCAGCACCTGACCAATTTTTTGTTTCTGGATGCGATCCTGAAGGAATTTGAGTTTGGATACAAACTGGCCAATCATCACCGGGCTCGAATTCCTGCTGAAGGGCGCTTGTTGATCGTGGCCAATCACCCCATTGGTTCACTGGATGGTCTGGCTCTGATGCGCATGATTTATGAGATCAGGCCTGATGTAAAAATCATTGCCACCCCTTTGCTCAGCACCATTGAACCCCTTCGCGAGTTGTTCTTGCCGGTGGATAACATCAGTCAGAACGCTCACCACAAAAATAACCTGGTGAACATCCACAATGCTTTACAGCAAGAACAAGCGGTGATCATCTTTCCGGCAGGAGAAGTGTCTCGGGTAACGGCCAAAGGCATCAAAGACGGTCGCTGGAAAGCCGGTTTCATTAAAATGGCTGAACGGACCAATACCCCGGTCTTACCGGTGTTGATCGAATCGCGTAATTCCGTCTTGTTTTATGCCGCTTCGATGGTGTACAAACCATTGAGCACGCTGATGCTGATACATGAGATGTATAAACAAAAAAACAACACCATTGAATTGATCATTGGCGACCTGATCGAACCGGCCAACTGGCAATCACTGGGCATCAAACGCAAAGCCTTGGCTCAACGGTTTCGACAACATGTTTTTGGGCTCAGGAAAAACAAATCACGGTTCACCACCACTGCGTCCATTGCACAACCGATACAAAGCCGGCGTTTACATGCTGAAATCAAACAACACATGCCGATCGGTAAAACCCAGGACGGCATGAGCATTTACCTGCTGGACTATCGCCCGGATTCGTTGCTGATTCAGGAAATTGGCCGACTGCGGGAACTGTCATTCAGGATGGTCAGGGAGGGGACCGGTTCGCGGGTGGATCTTGATTCATATGATGTGTATTACAAACACCTGGTGTTGTGGAATGACAAAGAGCTGGAGGTGGTGGGGGCTTACCGTCTGGGCTTTTGTGGAGACATCGTTGCTGATCGGGGTACAAGCGGTCTGTATTGTTCTACTTTGTACCGGTTTGATCAGGCATTCACCAGCTTGGCACCTGTCACTTTGGAGCTTGGCCGCAGTTTTGTGCAGCCCAAATACTGGGGGCTGCGGGGTCTGGAATATTTATGGTACGGCATCGGTGCTGTATTGCGGATGCACCCGGAGATCAAATACCTGTTTGGTGCCGTGTCTATTCCCGGTGACTATCCTGATGAAGTCTTGCATCAAATGGTCAGTCATTATGCCAGTCACTTTCCAAAGCCGCCATCAGCGCCTCGGATGACACCCTATCACCCTTACAACAGGCCATTAAAAATTAGTAAGACAGATCAAAAACAGGCGATAAAGCAATTATTGAGGTCACTGAAATCAGCAGGTGTTAAATTACCGGTGTTGTTCAAACAATACACCGATTTATGTGAGCCAGGTGGGGTGGGTTTTATCAACTTTGCCGTAGATCCTGATTTCAATGGTTGTGTGGATGGATTAATCTGGCTGGAGCTGGAACATATGAAAGCCCACAAGCGCAGTAAATACCTGGCTCCTTCAGAACCGGCAACAGCCAGTCAGTCAGCCTGATTCATTGGTTGTTCTGATCGCTGGGTCTTCACTGACTCGGTGATCAACATGGCTCCGCCAATAGTCATCATCAGTACCACAGCCAGAATCACCAATTGATTCATTCTGTATCGGTCAGAAGATTCTGAGCCGTGAGGTTGTTTATGACAGCAGTTCACAGGTGGACCACTTCAACTTGTTGCCACAAGTGTGCATACCAATCGGATTGGCGGTCTGGCAGGCCATTGGCCAACCATTGGCAAATGTGACCGGCCACGTCAGGAAAGGTGATTTTTACCCTGCGGTTTTTGTGTAAAAAGTGAACCAGGTCTTTGAGATTCAGGTCTTGAATGACGTGACCATACTGTAACTGTAACAAAGCCATGGCATTGGCTTGTTGTTCAGTTTGTCCTTTCAGTGGCCGAACCAATAGTTTTTTGCCAAGACTCAGGGCTTCTGAACTCAACTCAAATCCTGCATTGGCAATCACGGTATCACAGCTGTGCAGGTCGGTTTGAAATGTACATCTGGATAAAGGCTTGAAAGTCACGTGTTGGTAGGGTGAGCTGAGTCTTTCCGGGGTGTAAATAATGAACTGATGAGTGCGGATCTGACTGAGCAGATAGGCCACTTTTTGCTGGTTTTCAAAAGGCAGATAGACCAACACCCGATGATCGATGGTTTCACCAATAGGTTCATCGATGGCTATGATGGGTGGCAGGATCGGGGCGTCAAAATGATGCCAGTGTAACGGCACCTTGTGGGTGGTCGGGGCAAACCAGCGGGTGATCATTTTGGCCAGCCAGTGATTTTTGTTTTGTGGCACCGGATAGTCAAACACGTATTGGTGGCCAATACCAACGACGGGGACCTGCTGTCTTCGGCAGGCCCATGCGGTGATCGGTTCGTAATCACTGATGACCCAATCATACCCTGATAAGTCGCAATTTTTGACATCCTGCATAAACTGCCAGAGGTTATTTTTAAAAAGGGTTTTACGGTATTTGATTTCGCCATCAATGATTGCAAAAGTCAGCCCCCTGCGGAAGGTTTTTCGGGCAAACACAGCCATGTCAAAATAAGCAGTTTCCGGCCGACCTGAAAACAGATAATCAACCTGGCAATCGATTTTTTCAAGAGCCCTGGCCATGACCCTGGCGCGGGTGATGTGTCCATTTCCTGTGCCTTGCACACCATATAGAATCTTCATCAGTTTAGAGCGGTCAGCAGCACCGTCAGCTGACCAATGGACAATCCCAGAATGGCCCCGACCAGCGTATCAGTTGGGTAGTGCACGCCCAACACCACACGTGAAAAACCCACCAGTGAAGCCCAGATCAGCATCGGCGCCCACAACAGCGGCAACCAATGACAAACCAGGGTGGTATATAAAAAGGCCGCACAGGTGTGGCCCGATGGAAAACTGAACTGGTCATTTGGTTCCACCTGTTGGTTGATGGTCAAGACCCTGAAAGGCCGGTTGCGTCTCAGCAGGTTCTTCAAAAGCAGGTAAACCGGTCGTTCAATGGCAAAGCCCAGTAACAAACCCAGCAGCATCGGTGCGAAAGGGCCAGACCACAACACAGCCAATGCAGCAGTGCCCAGATACAGCCAGCCATCTGCTGTGGCAGAAATCAGCCGGGCATAGGGTATCAGTCCGGCATGGTGGCGGGCCTGAAATAGGCGTTTAATCAGCGACACAACAAGTGCCTGAATGGAGGCCAGTGGTTTCATGGGCTGTACCGATGTAGATTGGCGCCATTCTAGTGTGCCAATGTGACAGGCCGGTCATGCCCTGATGAATTTTGGGTTACAACCAGTCAACCAGTTGTGGAAACAAATACAGCACCACCAGCATCAACACCTGCAATGCGATGAAAGGCATGACCCCGCGATACAACTGACGCGTAGAAATGTCGGTCACGCCTCGCAGATAAAACAATGCAAAACCAAACGGTGGAGTGAGGAAAGAAGTTTGTAGGTTGATGGCGATCATGATACCCAGCCACACCGGATCAAAGCCCATCATCAGCAAAATGGGTCCGACGATGGGAATCACCACAAAAGTGATTTCAATGAAGTCCAGGATAAAGCCCAATAAAAACAGCACCAGCATCACCAGCAACAGGGCAGTCAGTTCACCCCCGGGTAGATGGGTGAGGAAATGCTGCACTGCCTCATCACCTTTGAAACCTTTGAACACCAATGAAAACAAAGCCGCTCCTATCAGAATCATGAACACCATGGCGGTGACTTTGACGGTTTCTTTCAGCGCTTCATTGAGTACTTCGCGGTTCAATGTGCGGTTAATGGCAGCCAACACCAGGGCTCCGATGGACCCCACCGATGCGGCTTCTGTTGGCGTGGCAACGCCACTGATGATGGAGCCCAGCACCGCCAGAATGAGCAGCAGGGGTGGCAGCAAGGATGCCAGTACAGTGGTCAATGATGGTGGATCACTGACTTCAATCTCTGGCATGGCATCAGGTCGACGCCACCTGACCCACAACAGATAGATGGCATACAGCAACACCAGCATCAGACCAGGTATCAGCGCACCGAGGAACAAGTCTTGTACAGAAACTGTTTTGGGGTTGAACACATTGAGCTTGAGCTGTGCCTGCTGATAGGCATTGGACAACACATCGCCCAGCAAGACCAACACAATGGATGGCGGTATGATTTGTCCCAGGGTGCCAGAGGCACATATGGTCCCGGCAGAAACTGCTGGGTCATAACCATTTTTTTGCATCACGGGCATGGCCAGTAGGCCCAGGGTTACCACTGTGGCACCAACAATACCGGTACTGGCCGCCAATAACATGCCAACGATCAGTAAAGCAAAGCCCAGCCCGCCTTTGCGACCGCCCAGTAAGGCAGCCATGTTTTGTAGTAAAGATTCGGCCAGCTTGGCTTTTTCCAGAACCACGCCCATGAAGACGAAGACGGGTACAGCCATCAGAGTGGCATTGCTGAGAATACCATTGAGGCGGTTGGGCAAGGCTGCAATGAAATCAGCATCAAACCAACCAGTGAGAAACCCAATCAGGGCAAACCACAAAGACACACCACCCAGGGTGAAAGCCACTGGAAACCCAGCCATCAGAACAGCAGTGACGGTAATGAACAGCAGCAAAGCCCACCAGGCTTCCATCACTTACCCTCCGATTGATTGGCTTTGGGAGTGGATCTCAGCCATTGGGTCAACACATAAGCGATCAGGGTCAGGGGCATCAGCACCAGCAGTGATTTGAACAAAAACATCAGCGGCAGGCCCCCGGTTTCACCAGAGCCTTCAAGCCGCAGCCAGGCATTGATCACGTACTCAAAGCAGGACCAAATGATGAAGCCCATCATCGGTAGCATCAGTAACATGGTTCCCCAAAAATTGACGCGGTTTTTTGTGGTGTCAGTATAACCCTGATAAAACACATCAACCCGCACATGCTTGTCATGATGCCAGGCATAGACCATGCCCAGCATCAAGGCTGTGGCATGACAATAAACGGCCAGCTCCTGAACCGGTATGAACACCACATTGAACAGGTTGCGGCTGACCACGGTGAAAAAACTCAGCAGCACCATCAACAAGGTGATGACACCCAGCAGCGCACCGTATTTTTCCATGAATCCGGATCGTTCAGACATGCGTCATTTTCTTCACAACAAGCTGTGCAGTGGTTTGACTGTGCGGGTCAGGTCAGGCGATCAGTTCAGAACAAGCGCCAGACAGCGCCACCCAAGCCGCCCAGTAACATCACGTGTGATGCCAGGAAACCAAGCACAAAGCCCATGCCTCTGGATTTGGGATCTTTCATGTAAGCGGTGAAATAAATAAAGCGGCTGATAAAAAACACCAAGCCCAGTATGGCAGCGGTCATGGGGTGTACATAACTGGCAAACAAAAACATCGAAGGAACCACTATGATGAGTTGTTCGAGGGTGTTTTGTTGAATGCGGTATGCCCTTTCAAAATACCGGTGCCCGCTGACTGCTGGTGCACTGACACTGTATTTGCCACGGGCTGCACCCACCACAAATGAAAAATAAGAGTACTGTAACAGCACCAATGACAAGACGATGGCCACATACAACATAATTCACCTCAATCGAAAAAAAAGAGCAATGATTGTAACCTAAAATGGTGCGCTTTTATTCACAAACTTGATTTCTGACAGGCGTTCCACATGAGCCTGCAGGTGGGGATAAGGCAGGTCAAACATCTGGTACAGTACCAGGTGGTCCCATAAGCTGACCAGATGAAATCCGGTGTAATTGGGTTCAGCAGCAAACAGGGTTGCGTGATTCTCCAGCCATTGCATCCCCTGATCAACAGTGAGTCTGAATTTATCGTAACGCTGGTATTTGTTGGCATCTATACCGGTGCGATCCGCCATCACCAGTTCCACTTCCGCAGTCATCACGCCATTCATAACGGCCCGGGCATTGAGCATGTCAGTATCGTTGGTCAAAACCTGAAAACGATCTTTGCAATCATGTTGCCTGACCAGGTAATCAGCGATGTGGTCCGATTCAAAAATCGCCTGGCCGTTATCGGTGATTAACGTGGGTACTTTCATCAAAGGATTACCGGCAAATAAATCGGGATTATGTGTAGCAACGTTACCGACATCAACCAGTTCCACCGACAGCCCAAGGGCATCAATCAGTATCCGGTTTTTGCGGGCAAAATGAGATTTGGGTGTGTAATGCAATTTCATTCGATTATTCTAACGGATGAAACTGCCCAGTGTCAGGCAGATTGAGCAATGGATGTTGCATTTATAAGCACTCAGGAAAGGAGCGGCCAGGGCCGCTCCTGTTGGGGTGATCTCCTCAGTTACAGGCTGATTTTGTAGGCCTGTGGGTAAGGTCTGGCAACACAGCCGGTGGCGGCACAAATGCGTACCGTGTCACAACTGGTGGTGGTCGATAGGCCACTGTTGTCCGTAACGGTCAGGGTCACCGGATAGCCAGTCATATATGTCACCGGCGGAAAATACTCGGTGATGATGCTGCCACTGCCCGTTGGGGTGCCACTCAAGGTCCATTCATAACTGACAATGCTGCCATCCGGGTCAAAACTGTCGGTGCCGTCAAAGGTTGATGTTACCGGTCCCAGGGAGAAATTCGGGGTGATGTCACAGTCGGCGATTGGATACTTGGGATCATTCATGGTCAGCGTACCGGTGCTGCTGCCACTGGCAGCGGTGCCGGTGTAGCCCAGTTCGGTGGCCAGGAAGGCGTTGATGTTACCAACCATGGTGCCATTGCTCAGTGGTCCGCCGGCACTGGCATAACTCCAGAATCCGGTCCGGTCCGGTGGAATCACCCCATCATCGCAGGAAAAGTTTTTCACCGCACCGGCCAGCCAGTAAGCGCTGTTGTAACGTCCCCAGCTCCAGGATTTGTTGCCACCCCAGCCGCGTGAGTATACCTGGCCTTTGCTGGTCAGTTCGAAGGTGTGGGTTTCTTCAGAATTGAGCAGGTAGGGCGCTGCGGTGTTGCTGTCAAAATCGACATAGAAATTTTCATGGTTTTCACCATCATTGCCGTTGTGTGAGATCAGACCAAGCAAGCCTTTTACGGTCTTGTCCACCAGGTCAAATTCGAGGTCAGCCAGCGTGGCCCCATCGGTGGCGATCAGTGCTGCGATGCCCAGGGCACCTTCCAGAAAAGTCACAAAGGAATCGGTGTTGAACGTGGTGTCCTGCGCCCGGCTCAGAACCACACCTTTGTTGAACAGGGTTTGTTCGCTAACCGGGCCCGGTGGGTCATAGGTCAGCATGCCTGAATCTGAAGCCAGTGAACGGGAGGCTGACAAAGGACCACCGGCAGCCGATGTTTTCACCCAGACTTTGGAACCGTATTCAGCTTGCAAATCCAATTCGCCGGTACAGCTGCCACTTTCACACTGCCCACCACTGCCAGACAGGCACAGGATGGTGGTGCGGGTGCGCAGGTAGCTGGTGTCAATCCGCGACACATCATTGGCGGCGTGCTGAATGTACCTGACCATATCAGCCGAGTGAGCGGCTTTGTTTTTCACTTGTTTGACATAGCGTTTGCGTTTCAGGTTGCCCAGCCAGTTGTGTTCTTCAACATTGGGGTTGATATTCACCGAATACCCTGATTCCTGAAAAGTGGTGACCACATCACAGGCACAATGATCACCGGCACCGCGGTTGGCATAGTGGTTCAGCAGGCGCTGGCCTTCGCCGCGCAACTCAGCCGATGGCTTGCTGGCTGTCAGGTAGTCGGCAAATTGACCATAACGGTTGTGGCTGGTAGGCAGCGCTGCAGCTTGTCGATACTGATTCAATACAGCCGGCTCATGAGTCCGCAGCCAGTTACTTAAATCAAGCCCTTTGGGTGCCAACTGAGACTGTTGCCAATCAAGCAATGTTTGTGGTGCCGAAACCGCTGCCCAATGCATCAGCAGATTGGCATTGACTTCGGTAGACAGGTCTATGCGGGCTGAATCATAAAACTCCGGATGTTGTTGTTTGAAGTAGTGAATGATGGTACGTCCGCCAAGTTGCTCTTCGACCTGTAGCAGCCATTGATCAAACAAGTCGGTGTGTTCGTTCATCAGCAGGTCTTCAAGTGAAACCGTTGTGGCATATCCCATTTGCCATTGTTCGATCACATCAAACAGTTGTGCTGATACTTCGAGTCCGCCAATGTCTGATTGCCGGTTTTCTGCCGCCCGCACTGAATCGGTGTGCAGCAGCCCACAGCCACTGATTGTCAAAGCGGCCAGCAAGGTTAATTTGTTCATACTCATTTCCTCATGGATTGGATTTCAATCACTCAGTCTGATGGTGCAGACTGAGACCCCATCAACCGAGATGAGGCCAATTCATGGTAGGATGTAAAGTGTCATGAGGGCACAACAGTTCTGGACAAAACTGGTATTTTCCAGTTTTTACCACATTGGAAAAACCCTCAATAACAGTAACATGGAGTTGGTGATGGCCCATAAAGCGAAGATTTTTCAAAGGGTACCGGTAACACGTTTAAACAGCCGAATACCGGCTGAATATCATTGTCTGGTCAACCTTGCCAGGTTGAACAAGCCGGTTTACACCCTGGTGGTGTTTCCGGTGTCAGCCAACAACAGCCACACGATTGTGACCTCCGCCCTGTTGCAAAAAACGCTGCGCAAGCGACCTGATTGGGCAGATCCGGTGATTGTGTTGGCTCATGCTTTGACCGATGAAGCGGCCAGCATGATCAGAAATGATGCCGACGTGCTGGTGTTCACCCAAACTGATTTTTTCTGGACCGATGCCTCAGTCAGGCGGGTCAGTCAGCATGGTTGATGTGACAACAAATGTAATTGATCAGATGGAGGATTAAGTGATGTATTCAAACACCATAATTGCCCTGTTGGGTTTCATTGGCTGGGCTTTGTGCCTGTTGCTGCTGATGGAAGTGATTCGCAGCTGGCTGGTTTTGACCGGTCAGCGGGCTGCCAATGACTTCACCCCGGACAACGCCAACCTGTCAACATTCATGCAACGGCTGGCCAGGGCCCATGCCAATTGCGTGGAAGGTTTGCCGATCTTTGGTGGGTTATTACTGGTGGCAACCCTGACCGGACAGTCATCGGTCACCGATGGCACCGCGCTGATTTTTCTGGCAGCACGGATTGGACAGTCTGTGATTCATCTGACATCAGTCACTCCCTCAGCGGTCAAAGCTCGGTTCCTGTTTTTTACCGTGCAATTGATGTTCGCGGTTTTCTGGTGCTGGGGTTTACTCATGGCAATGATTTGAGCCTGGGATGTGCTTGATGAATGATCTGCGAAAATACCGGGGATTTATTGAAGTCACGCCTGGTGCTGTGATTGACGTGTTGAATAAGCAACAGTGTGAGGTCATCCGACTCGGTTGGAAAAAACAATATGCGCCGCGTGCAGAAGGCATGCGTTTATCACAAAATTTGTGGCATGTATTCAGCCATGGTGGCTTTCCATCCGTCAGTGGTTTGGCGGCAGATGATGCGTATCAGTCTGAATTATCAGACAAGTATGTGGTGATGGATGATCAGATGACTGCGGGCCTGGTGACTGATCAGCGACCTGACAACCTGGCATACCATGATGTCCACGTGTTTCCATTGAATCTGGCCTGGACCATGGCCTTCACCCATGAAGACGGCAATCTGGGACCCTATTTTGCCAGGCACGAAAAATATGAAGCATTGTCGGCGGAGAACGCTGCACAGCTTGAAAAACAACAACAGATCAGGCGGGCCAGAGAAAACGGCTGGTTGTGAGACGGTTTATCAGCCCCGGATCACTGCCATACAGTCAGCCCAACCCATAACAACAACCCGCTGGTGATGGTGATCATCAGGACGTTGAGAATGCGTTGAATCATCATTCCCCTGGCGTTTTCGGCCTGTGCTGTCAGCTGTCGCATCTGGTCTTCTGTCAACGGATCAAACACCACATGTTCTGGGTTCTCATACAACAGCCGGGCATCTTCATATTGATCATCCAGAACCACCCACAAACCGACATTCAGCGGTCCGGCGCCGATGGCGCCGAGGTTCCTGGTGTTGCGGTTGGCGATGTGGATCATGATCCCTTTGGCGCGCATCTGATGGGCCACCAGCTCTGCTTCGGTCAGGTCATCAAAGGTCTTGAATAATCGCATCACTTATACTGTATCAAGCTCAGCTGGTGCAAAACATGCACCACAAGTCAGATTCAATGATGCTTCATAAACTGTCGGTACAAAACCGGAATCATAAACAAGGTCAGTAAACTGGAAAACGCCAGGCCAAACACGATGGATGATGCCACCGGACCCCACAACAAAGATTTGCCGCCCAATCCAGCGGCCAATGAGAACAGTCCTGCAATGGTTGTGGTGGTGGTCATCAGGATGGGAATCACCCGCCTTCTGGCGGCATACACCGTGGCATGCAGCGGGCGTTTGCCGGATTGGATTCGCTCGTTGGCAGCGGAAATCAATACAATGGCACCATTAACCGCAATACCGGTCAGTGCAATGATGCCATATAAGGTATACAGACTCAGTGGGTTGTTAGTGATGAACAAACCGAAGACCACGCCGGTGAACGCCATCGGCACCGTGACCATGATCAACAGCGGTTGGAAATAACTGCGCATTTCGGTGGCCAATATCAGGTAAATCAAACCCAGACCCAGAATGAACAAAGCGCCCATAGCCCCCAGGCTTTCATTGACATCATCCAGTTCACCGGAAAAATCCAGGTCGGTGTTGGGGTACTGGTTTTTCACCTGTTCCCAGGCAGCGACGATGTCGGCATTGATTTTCGTGGTGTTGGTCAATTCAGCATTGATTTCTGCCTCAATGGTGATGGCCCGCCGCAGGTTGTAGTGACGGATGGTGCTGCGACCTTTGTCGGTGCTCATGTGAAACAGGTTGGCAAAGGTGGTTTGTTCGCCGCCGGGGAGGGCCACCGGATCGTCCATGATCTCATCAATCGCCTGCAGGTTGCGTTTATGTGCCCGCACCCTGAGTTCAACTTTTTCACCTTCGTCACGCATCAGGGCCACGATTTCTCCGTCCAGGTGCAGTCTCAGCAAACGCGACACGGTTCCGGGATCCAGACCCAACCGGCGGATGTTCTGGTGGTTCAGACTCAACACCAGTTCGGAACGGCCAGGTACATCATTATCGGTGACATCCCGGGCGCCAACCACGCGGTTGGCGACGATGTCCTTGACTTCATCAGCTGCCAGGCGTAATTCAACAAAGTCATCACTGCGTACTTTGACACTCACCGGTTTGCCGGCCGGTGGTCCGCCGGAAATTTCCAGGAATGAAATGATCGCATCACCGGGTGTGTTCACCAGGGTTTCCCGCATGGTTTCCACCACTTCAGCCACCGAACGCATGTCCCCTTCTTTGGGCATCATGGAAACCTGAATCTGACCATACTGATCACCAAAAAGGATTTCCAGCTCAGTAAACTTAATACCGGCCAAAGAAGTGATGGCACGGATTTCATCGTCCTCGACAAAGGTTCTTAAGCGTTTTTCAACTTCGATGGTCTGCGCCAGAGTTTGTTCCAGCGGTGTGTTGGAGGGCATGTCGACATTGACATAGAACAGGCGGAAAGGATCAAAAGTGAAAAATTCAGTTTTGACTTTCTCCTGTTGCATGATTTGAATGGCGCCAACAAAACACAGGAAACCAAAGACCATGATCACATAAGGACGGCGCATCATGAAGCACAATACCTGGGTGTATTTGGTGCGTAGTTTACGGGTCCAGTTATGACGCCAGTTGGTGGTTCTGACTTCCCCGTGGTGTAATATGTTCCTTACTGGACGGGTGGCAACCTGCCAGCCAGCCGCTGCATATTTTACGGGATTGTAGCGGCTGCGGATTTTTTTGGGTTTTGGATGGGTTTTGTTGCGTTCACTGCCAATCACATGAGCCGGTAAAATCCAGAAGGCTTCAATCAAACTGATCGCCAGGCCCAGGGTGACCACGAAGGGAATAACAAACATGAATTTGCCCAGAATACCAGGCAGCAACATCAAAGGCAGAAACGCTGCCATGGTGGTCAGTACCCCGGCGGTCACCGGCGCACCCACTTCCCGCAATGAGTCAATGGCTGCCTGCAGGGCGGTGGCGCCGCGCTGCATGCGATAGTAAATGGCTTCAACCACCACCACCGCATCATCCACCAGCATACCCAGCACGATCACGATACCCAACAACACCGAAACGTTCAAAGTGTTGCCAGTCATGTTCAGTACCCATAAAGTGCCAGTGATGGAAAACACAATGCCCAGGGTGACAAAGAAAGCGATTTTGAAGCCGAGGAACAACCAGCAAACAAACAACACCAAAATCAAACCCAGGCCGGCATTGGTTTGCATGATGGACAGCGCAGCACGGGTTTGTATGGTTTGATCATCGGCCAGTACCAGCTGAATGCCAAGGCTTTCCAGTTGTTGATTTTTGCTGTCAATGTAGGCATTGATGCGATCCACCAGGTCCAGGGTATTGACCATTGATACCTTGGTGACTGCCATAGAAACGGCGGGCTTGCCTTGATAGGCTGCCAGTTGGGCGGCGTCCTCACGGCTGCGTGAAACCGTGGCTACATTGTCCAGAGTCACCGCGCTGACACCTGCCGCCGGCAATTGAATCTGTGCCACCAGTTCGGGCTGATCGGTGGTGCCGGCCACCCGGATCAGCCATTCGTTACCTGCCACTTTGGCACTGCCCGCTGATACGTCACGGAAGGCACCACGCACGGCTTCGGCCAGTTGCGCGGCATTCAACCCGTGAGCGGCCAGCAGATCTGGATCAAATTCCACATGTAACTCTGGATCCTGTAAACCAGATGGTGTGACCTGGTCGACCCCACGAATGCCTTCCAGATCTTCTTTGACTTTGCGGGCCTGTGAACGCAGGGTTTCGTCATCGGCCTGACCAGTAACGACTACCAGGGCAGTGGGAAAACCATTGGAAGTGGTTAACTCAATGATCAGCGGATCATCAGCATCATCCGGTAATTCAGCACTGGCTTTGTTCTGAATTTCACGACGCAGGTCATTGATGCGTTTATCGAAATTCCGTTCACCAATGTCCCGAAAGCGCACCAGGATATTAGACACCGATTCGCGTGAAGTGGAATTGGTGAAGCTGATGTCCTGGACGTTTTTGATGGCATCCTCCAGGGGGGATGTAACCAGTTTCTCAACATCTTCGGCGGATGCACCTGGTAAAACGGTACTGATGTTGACCCAGTAAAAATTGATTTCCGGGTCTTGTTCTCTGGGCATGATGAAATAGGACATCAGACCCATGGCCACAACCACAGTGAACAGGATGTTTACCAGTGGGTGATTGGTGAGCAGTCTGGACAACATCATCAATACCTCACTTTACCCGAATGGCTTGTTGATCCTGTAAGCGTTCGCGCCCACCGATGATGACCTGCCAGTCAGGTACCTCATTCAACGGTACCGGCCGGCCTTCCTGGGCTCCGGCTAAAGGCTGAAAGCGGGCCACTTCACCTTCGGCCAGAAATACCCCCAATTGACCCTCACGTTTAACCACCAGGTCGGCAGGTAATAACCGGCCTTTGAGGATCCAGACCAGTTCGCCGGTCAGGCCAATTTGGACTGACTCAGAGGAGCTGAATCGTGCGGTTTGGACACCGGCCAAATCATCAATCACGGGTGACAATTGCAACAGCTTTACGGGTGTTACCTGCTGTTGCTGAACAAACATCAGTTGATCCGCGTTGGGCAGTTCAGCGGCCAGATGGCTGGGTATTTTGGCCACGATTTGCGGTTCGCTGGTTTGTACCAAAGACAGCATGGGAGCGCCCACAGACAACCATTGACCTAATTGTGCCTGCCGGTCACTGACCACACCCTCAAAGGGTGCCAGGATACGGGTTTTGCTGAGGTTCCTGACGGCCACTTTCTGGGCTATCCTGAGGCTTTGCAAATCGGCTTTCAACACGGCCACATCGGTCTCTCTGGACAACAGGTCGTCGGCAGAGATGTATTGACTTTGATTCAATTGATTGGCGCGTTCCAGACGCAGTTCGGCCTGCGTCAGGCGTGCCCTGGCAGCCTGTAAATTGGCTTGGGCCTGTTCCAGTTGTAATTGGAGGTCTGTGTCATCCAGGCTGATCAGTAGCTGGTCTTTACTGATCGGGTCACCACTGTCCGCGTGAATGGCTTTTACCACCGCATTGACTTCCGCAGACAGGGTACTGGCATTGCGAGCAGTGACTTCGGCATTGGCCGTCAGCCGGCGCTCGATAACCACATCCTGTAATGACTGCGTGGTGACTGGAACAGGTGGGTTGTTTTGGGCCTGTACCGACAGGCTGAAAAGAATTAAAAACAGTTTTTTCATGACAATTCCTGATGACATGCAAGATACATTTTAGGGCTGACAGCTGATGATGTTTGGTGACAACCGGTGGCTGATTCCAGGCTGTATTTTAGCGGATTTGCTGTGACATTATGTTAAGCAAAACACTTTTTTAGCTGGCTGCTTTCAGCTGCAAGCGATTACGGCCCTTTTTCTTTGCGGTATACAAAGCCTGGTCAGCGGTTTTGATGGTTTCATCCGCATTGGCTTTGTGGATCGAATCTGTCAGCCCGATGGAAATTGTCACTTGTACGGTTTTTGGTTTCTGGTTTTTCCGCCGGTTAACCACAAAAGGCGTGTCAGCAACAGCATCAATCACCGCTTGTAAATGGTCTTTGATTTCTTTGGCACTGTGGTTGTTGAACACGATGGTGAATTCCTCACCACCATAACGGTAGGCTTTGCCACCACCGGTCACCTGATTGATTTTAGCGGCAATCATACGCAGTACATCATCCCCCACATCATGACCATAGTTGTCGTTGAATTTTTTGAAATGATCCACATCAACCATCGCCAGCGCATAGATACCCAGGCTGCGCTGTAGTTTTTCCTGTAAAGCACGGCGACCTGGCAGGCCGGTTAATTCATCCACATAAGCCAGATGCCAGGATTTCTGCAGCGCGCTGAATAAGAAACACAACAGGCCTGCAAACTGAGTCATGTCCCGGGCCGAATCGGGCACATGGAACAACACCGCCAACAGCAACAGCCCCAGTAAACTGTCAAATGTCCGTCGTCTTTGTTGTTTGATGAACCACAGCAGCAACAGCATGAATACCATCAACCACAGCAGTAATGACCATTGATTCAAAGATGTCCAGCGAAACCAGTTTGGTGGTAGCCATTGTGGATTCAGCCAACCAGCCACCAAATCCGGATAACGCAATTGCAAACCATAAGCCACCGCAGAGATACCCAGAACCACCAAATGAGTCAACCACCCTGCAAAACTCAGTAAACCTCTTTCACTGATCAATCCCAGCAAAGCCAGGATCACACAGCACGCACTCCAAAGTAACCACAACTGGGCCTCTGTCATGCCCTGAGTCCATCCCGGCAGCAGATATGCCAGCCAGCAAACCCAGGTCAGATAAAACAAACCACCCTGGTTGTAATACATGGCTACCAGCGTCAGGGTGGCCAGCAGCAGGTATGGCATCATCGGTAAAGCCTGTTGCAGAGGTTGAGGTATTTGGGCGATGAACAGCTGAGCCACCACAGCGAACACGCTGATGATCAATGGCGGGATGATGGCTTTATATGGGTTCAATAAATGCGGAGTTGTCAGGTAAATCAGCTATGATAAACACAGCGTGACAAAAATGCTATGATAAGTATGCAGCTGAGTGGAGGATTGTGTCATGGGTAAAGCATCATCAGACTTAACCGGTGGGTGTGGTTGTGGGCAGGTTCGGTATGAATTAACCAACAACCCGCTGTTTGTGCACTGTTGTCATTGTACCTGGTGTCAGCGAGAATCCGGCTCGGCATTTGCCCTCAACGCATTGATTGAAACGACTGAAGTTAACATCACAGCCGGTCAGCCAGTGTTGGTCAAGACACCCAGCGAGAGTGGTCAAGGACAGCTGATGGCCCGCTGTCCGGATTGTCAACTGGCTCTGTGGAGTCATTATGGTGGACGCAACACCCTGATCAGCTTCATCAGAGTGGGTACCCTTGATCACCCGGCTTTGGCTCCGCCAGATATTCACATTTATACCAGGTCTCAACAACCCTGGCTATCCATACCAGAAACGGCGATTCAATGTGAAGGGTATTACCGGCGTGATGAGCATTGGCCGGCAGACAGTCTGCAACGCTTTTACTCAGTGATCAGACAATGGCAGCAGGAAAACCCGTCATGAGTCGGCAAAGGATGACCATTTCTGGTGCCTTACAACAGTTGGACAAGCATGATCAGCCCTTCTTGGAATTGTTCAGTCACGGATCGCTGGTGGTGGAAATGTATCAGCCTGATGGTATTGATCACCAACAACCACACAGTCGAGATGAGTTGTATGTGGTGGCCCAGGGAACAGGTTGGTTCATCAATGGTGTTGATCGTCAACCTGTTGAACCAGGCGAAGTGTTGTTTGTTCCAGCCGGGGTGAAACATCGGTTTGAGGATTTTTCCGATGATTTTGCTACCTGGGTGATGTTTTATGGACCCGAAGGCGGGGAAGAACCATAAACAGCGAGGGCTTGCACATCCGTGAAGTCATGGCAGCGGACCTGGCCGGCTGGGCGCGGTTGCGTGGCCAATTGTGGCCGGCTGATGCGGCACAGCATATCAATGAACTCAATCAGTATTTTACAGGGCAATCAGTAGACATCATCAAGGCCTATGTGCTGGTGGATGACAACAGACAGGTACAGGGGTTCATGGAGCTGAACATTCGTAATTTCGCTGAAGGCAGTCGGTCCCCTCAGGTGCCTTATGTGGAAGCCTGGTATGTCAGTCCGGTGTATCAGGGACAGGGCTGGGGCAAACAATTCATGCACAAGGCTGAACAATGGGCTTTGAAAATGGGGCATCATGAATTGGCCAGCGACACCGAAATAAGTAATCAACTCAGCATCAACATACACAAGCATTTAGGCTTTGTAGAAACCGAACGCATTGTGTGTTTGCTGAAACAATTGAAACCCTGATTATTCAGGTAAAAACCAAGAGGAAGTTATGAAGAAAACCGTGATCATTCTGGCGGCCCTGCTGCTGCAGCTCAATGCACAGGCGGGTGAAGTGAAAGCCCTGGTAGGTGGTATGTTAATTGATGGTTTCAAAGACCAGCCGATACAGAATTCTGTGGTCATCATTGAGGGTGAAAGAATCACCGCAGTCGGTGAAATGGGAAAGTTGGCGATTCCTGAAGGTGCAGAGGTGATCTCCACTGAAGGGATGACGGTGATGCCTGGATTATGGGACATGCACGTGCACCTGCAAATCAATGGTCATGCCGATTATACGCATTGGCACAGCACCTATCCCCCCCGGTTCAAAGATGAGATCATGCCCGCATCAGCTCACCAACTGCTGATGGCCGGCGTGACATCGGCCCGTGATCTGGGTGCACCTTTGGATGACATCATTCATGTTCGTGATGCCATTAATCGCGGTGATATTCCAGGTCCTACCATGTACGTATCAGGCCCATTCATTCAAAAAAGACCTTATCCGGGTACTGATTTGTATCGCTGGGGGATCGATGGTGCCCGTGATGCACGTGCCAAAGTCAAAAAACTGGCCGATGGTGGGGTGGATGTCATCAAATTGATTGATCAGGATCAGATGACTGAAGCTGAATTGTTGGCAGTGGTTGATGAAGCGCATAAACATGGTTTGCCGGTGGTGGCCCATGCCCACCGGCCCAAAGAAATACTCCTGGGTTTGAAGGCCGGGGTGGATAATTTTGAACACACTGGATTATCAACCGCGCCTGAATACCCGCCCGAAGTGGTGGCCGGGCTGAAAGAACGTGCGGCTCAAATGAACATAGGGCCGTTGTTCTGGACCCCAACAGTTGAAGGTTTGTTCAATTATGATTATGTAAAAAACAACACTGAAAAGCTGGACAATGACAGTTGGCACCTGGGGCTTTCTGAGGACATCATAAAAGACATCAGAGCATCCATAGCACACCCGGAACGATTGCCTTATTTTCAGATCACCAGTAAGCGCAAGCCGACTCTGAAACGCAAAATCCATCAGTTGCTGGATGCAGGTGTGGTACTGATGGTCGGCACCGACAGTGGCATCCCATTGAAATTTCACAGTCAATCAACCTGGAATGAACTGGACATCTGGGTTCGGGAAATGGGCATCTCGCCAATGGAAGCCATTCGTGGTGCCACCTACTGGCCTTCAGTGATGATGAAAGTCGACGACCAGGTGGGTACCATCACCGCTGGTAAGTACGCCGACATCATTGCAGTTAAAGGTGATGTGTTGCGATACATCAATTTATTGCAACGGGTTGATATGGTATTCAAGCATGGGCAACGGGTTAAGTGAAACCATACGGTTATTGAATTAACTGGCTGAAAAGGTGGTTCAGGCGACTCACTGAGGGTCGTGGCTTGTGCCATCGTCACCAGATCCATCGGTCAAACGCAGCCAGCGGTGACCAGTGGCTTCGATGTGTATCGGCTTTCCGCAGTGGCATCAATGCCAGTGCTCGGTTTAACGGCTGGTGCAACACCAGGCATGGTCTGCAGTGGTTTATTGGTGATGGCAGAATAACCCACATACCTGGGATGAACAGGCCCCTTTGACCTATTGATCAGTGGCTGGTTTTTCTGTTGCCGGCGCCAATTGTAAACCGACCTGTTGCTGGTAGCTGTGGTAATCGGCATAATCGGTGTGGCTGATGATTTTATCCCCTTCAAACACCAGAATGGTGGTAATAGGAATGGCCACCAGGACAGGCCCAATGGCCCGTTCACCATACCAGTTTTTGGGCAACAGACTCTCAAAAGTTGATTGAATGACCACATGATCACCGGAAACAAAATGTTGACTGATTTTGAACACACTGTATTCAGGCCGTTGTTCAGCAAAGATGCCTTTGAGAAAATCAGCCACTTCCTGTTTACCTTGTTTTGCAAATGATCTTTTGAAGGCTTCGGTGGCGGTGGGGTCATTGAACTGAATGGCTTCATGATGCATGGCACTCATGGCATCAATGTTCCAGTCACTGTACGCCTTCATGTATTGATGAGCCTGCTCCAAAAGCCCGGTTACGCGTTTATCTGCCTGGGCGTTGAGCCCCATCAGCATGAGGGTCAGAATGATCAGTTTTCGGTGCATCGATGGGTTCCTTGGTTATTGAGCAACGATTGTAGAGCCCAATGAGTTTGCCCCCAACTGCCAATGGTCATTGGTTGAGCCAAAAAAAGGCCGGTTGATTTACCGGCCTTGCACTTCACTGGCTCAATAAAAGCATGTCAAATCAACGTTTACAGGCACTGATGGCTGATGACCAATTGCTGCCTTCTTTGATTTTTTTCTTAAAACACACCACGGTGCGGTTGGCATTCAATGTACCCTGACACAGTTTCAGGGCATTTTCCCACTGCCATTGAGTGCCCCCTCCCCAGTTAACATTGCCGTGCATCACCTTGTTAAAGCATTTGGCAGGTTGGTCAGAGTTGGTGGTGCCACACAGACGGTCCATGTTGGCTGTGCCCCAACGTTTATTACCTTTATAGTCCCAGGCCACTTTGTTTTGCAGACTGTTATGACAACGGTTACCAACGGGTCTGACGATGGGCGGTATGGTGGTATTCACTGTGGTGGCAGAGCGGTAATTGAGGTCAATCTGTTTGCTGTGGCGTCCTCCTTTGAATTCATACCAGGGTTGTCCCTCGACTGCTTTCATGTCCACTGCCCGACCATACTCAATGGCCTGTACCTGTACTTTGTTGACTTTCCAGTTGTCACCGGACATGCCACCGCCAAAAGCGGTCATCAGTTTAATGTGACTGATCTCGCTGCGCTCAACGGCCTGCCGGAGGTTCAGTTCAACGGTTTGGGTGTAGTGATCAATCCAGCGTCTGGAATTGTTGACGTTATTGAATCGTTGAGGGCTTTGTCCAAACACGCCAACTTCAATGTCTACATTGTCATTGCCACCCCGCAGGTCGTCGCCACCGGTGGTGATGTGAACGCGCAAGGTGCGGATTTTGCCATCGGTATGAACCCGGTTTTCTTCAATGGTTGGTGGGCTGTGACGACGGTATTTTTTATCCACAAAATATGACTGCCAGCGTTTTTCGCGGTCATCGATGTAGTACCAGTTTTCGGTCTGTGGATTGGCTTTGAGGATGCGTTTGGCGTTTTTCTTGTTGGGGTCATAAACGTGGATTTCAAAATCTGTCTGGTGTGCACCCAGATCACCCCGGTATCGGCCCATCTTGTAGCCAATGGCCAGTACCTGATGGTCTCCGCCTCTGTGATCATCGGCATGGAACAGGCCCAAAGGTACCGGAATACCACGATCAATCGATGAACGCAATTCATCTATGCGACCTCCGCGTTTGCCTTCCAGCCCCCACTTGAAGAATTCGCTGTTGCGCGCACCGCCCGGATTAAAGCCGAGTTCTGCCCATTTATCTACGTTGTCAGCAATGGAGTGAACCTGGCGATCATAAATGTAGTCATGCAACTGACTGTTGACTGCAGGCCGATAATCCTGAGAAGGGATTTTTTTGCCTGCCAGGTAATAATCCAAAGCGGCATAAACCATACCGCCACACAGGCCATTGGTGCGCCAGTCGAGTTCGCTGACAAAATCATTGGTGAAGGTGTTCTCAAAATTAAACCCATGTTCATTGGGGTCAAATGAAGTGTGCCGTTCCTGGGCATGTACCGAAAGGCTTAAAGCCATCAATAAGAAGGACATTAACTTGTTCATGATGTTACTCCGCTAATTAAAGAATGTATTTCATGCTACGGTAAGGTGCACAAATTCATGACACCCCAAAAGCAAATAAATCCATCCAGTTAACTGAATCAGCACACAGTCACAAAATGTTTTTAGGTGATGTTTAGTTTGTGTTCAGTTTCATTCGAATGGACTGAGTATTGGCAAAAATCAGTTGATGAGTCTGCATGTCCATATCACTTGCGAGTTGTCAGCAGCGGGCCGGAAAAAAACATTTGTCATATTGTGCAAAATATGCCAAACTAAAAATGCAAGTGTAAACATTAGTGATGTGTAAATATAATAAAAATCGCAATGGTTAGTTGCGCTGGCGGATAAAGAGGTGACACATGGAAATCAAGATAGCTTGCTCACTGGACGGTCGTGACCTGGCATTGATCCGGTCATTGATTAACATCAATAACATATACGGAGAACTGGTGCTTCAATATACCGAGGACGCCAGGTACTGTCAGATCCTGATTGCCAAGGACTATCACAACCATGGCTCAGTCTATTATGCCATGAATAGGGCGACCGGTGAAAAGACCCACATCAAACCAGAATTAAACCCCCAAACCGTCAGGGCTTTGTTCGAGCGGTTGTCAACTCTGATCCAGCCTCAACCGCTGGATGCCACTGGTCTTTATCGCCTGGAAGAATTGGTATTAAAACACACCGGTTCCTCAACCAATGACAACGTTGTTGTGACCACACCAGAGGTCAGTTTCATTATGGACAAGCTCAACAACACCTTATTCACCGATCAACCCATCACCGATGAGTGGCTGAATGCGTTCATCCAAACCCCACTGGATAAAGTGGAGTTTAGCATCTCCGGGGGCAAGGCCAATACAACGGATCACCCCTACACGGAAACCCTTGAATTGTTCAAATGGCAGTTGGGTTACAGCCTGTCTGACCGGTTAATCAACACAGATCACCAATCGCCCCTGAAAGCCTTTAAACAAATTTCCTGGCCGAATTATGGCGAATATCCTTGCTGCAACGAATTCATCCGGCTCAGTTCCATGTTGTGGAAGCGCAGTGAGTCATATGCTGAACTGATCGAGCACAGCGGATTTGAACAATCAGTCATCAATCGGTTCCTTAATGCCACGCTGATGTCCGGAAATGTGGTGGTGGTTGATGCCGCGCAATCACAGGAAGGACGGGTGATGAAGAACGGCAGCCCGTTTTTGGAGGGTTTGAAAAAACTGTTTAAGTTCAGCTGAATCAACAGCCAGAGCCGAATCAAACCGGTGAACGGCCGGTTGTTATTGACCAACTAAGAAGGAAGACATCATGCATAAGAAAGTGGCTTTTATTGGCTCGGTGGGCTCTGGTAAAACCACCATCATTGAGAGTCTGAGCAACATCCACACCATCAACACCGATGTGCAATCAAGTGTTGATATCGGTAAGGAACTGACCACAGTGGGCATTGATTATGGTCACCTGGTGGTGAATCAGGACACCACGCTGGGATTGTATGGTGTGCCCGGTCAACAACAATACTCCCTGGTTTGGGATTTCGTAAAAAAAGGTCTGTGGGCGATTTGTATTCTGGTGAAAAACAATGAGTCGGACTCATGGCAGGAAGTCAGTTATCTGATTGATTATTTTGAAATTCATAAAGGTATGCCCTGTGTGATAGGCATCACCCATGCAGACCAGGGCTGTGATCAGCACACGGTGCACAACATCAATCAGATACTGGCTAAACACCAGCTGAATATTCCTGTATACACCATTGATCCACGGCAACGAGACAGTGCCAACCTGATCATGCAAACCCTGATTGCTCTGGAGGAAGCCGTAACATGAGTCAGACATTTGAAGCCATTTTTAAAAACCTGGATGCCAAGTTAAAGAACGTCAGGGCGCTGAACCTGACCACCGCAGATGGTTTTCCCTTGTATTCCTACATCAATGGCAGTTTCAAAATTGAGGAAGACAAATTATCTGCCGTGACCAGTTCGCTGACAGCACTGAGCCATGCAGCAGCCAGACAAATCATGAACGATGATTATGAGTCGACGTGCATCGAAACCAGCATGGGCATGATGTTCATGGTGCAAACCAGGTATCAGGATCAGGATTGCATCCTCAGCCTGATCAGTTACGGCCAGCCCAATCTGGGACAGATCAGATACTACCTGCTCAGACTGGCCAAATACCTAACAACAGCCAAGCTGTCTGCTGAAAAATGACAGCCCATAACAAAAAGAGGTAATGATTATGTCAGATATCAATTCAAGTTTAGCGGAATTACTCACCATCGATGGCGCCAAATGTACGTCCCTGGTGGACTCTTCCTCGGGGATGGTGCTGGGAGAAGACGGCAGTGGAGTGGACATGGAATTGGCTGCTGCCGGCAACTCAGAAGTGGTCAAGGCCAAGCTGAAGACCATGAAAAGTCTGGGGTTTAAAACTGAAATCGAGGACATCCTGATCACCCTGGGTGATCAGTACCACATCATCCGGCCGATGGCCAAGCAAAAAGGCTTGTTCATCTACCTGGTGTTGGATAAAGCCAAAGCCAATCTGGCCCTGGCCCGGCGGAAGGTGCAGAATGTCGAAGAGTCAATGAAAGTTTAGGAATGACCTTGGGACTTGATTCACTTTTGTTCTTGACAAAAGTGAAAGCCGACTCTACGGATGGAGGAGTTAGGGTCTCGTCTGGAACAGAGACCGAGGCCTCGGCGATCATGTCGTGTGATCAAGCGCTCGACGCTCTGATTCGCTATCGCTCACGGCTTATCGATCATTCCATTATGGCTTCTTGACTTCGTCAAACCGCCATATCTGCATGATCTGCCTAACCAAGTCGGCGGGTCGAGCTGATCATCAGCTCTCCTGATTCAATGACCAATGCATTGATGTGTGGCGGGGACCGGTTCTTCGTTACACATCAATCCATATTGCTGGCAAAAATCACGTCCCAGCGAAAATCAGTGACGTGATAAATGGCGTTGAGCAGGATTTGCAGGTTGTTGCCGTTGGTGGCATGGGGTTGGTATTCGCCGGGTTGATAGGCCACCACCTTTGACTGCCAGTCAGGGCATTGTTTGGTGTAGCCCAGCAGATGTTGATTGCCCTGATCACTGTAATTGCTTTCAAACAGGGTTTCCAGTACGCACCCGTTGTTGGCGTTGTTGAAATCCATCAGTGGATAGCGTTCATCAGGCGTGTTGTTGAAAAAGGGATAGTTGGCAGCTGCCACGCCATGCGCCGGATTACTGTAGGTGGTGACACCAGAGAAATTGATTTGGTGAGCGCCGATGAAATGATCGCCACCCACGAAAATCACATCCTGACCATTGACGGTATCCCAGGGCACTGCTCCGGTGGCTTCAGCACCCAGCAGATCCTGTATGCCTTGTTTACCTGCGGTAAGATATAGGCCATGATGGAAGGCGATGACTCCCCCGCCATCCTGCAGGAATTGTTCCACGGCATTCACAAAAACCGCCTGTCGTCCGCTGGCATCATTGCCGTTGTTGGGTATACGATGGGCGAAATAGATCAATACGTCTGGCCGGCCCTCATCAAAAGGGTGAAAATTCAATAAAGCAGTGGCTTGTTCCAGGTCATTGGTAGACACTTCAACCACGCTGCTGGTGTGCAGCGATGGTGTATTGCTCAGCAGATCTGATAAATCACCTGGTTGCATGAGGTCACCATCAGGCAAGCCATGTGGGTTCACTTCATCTGAGACAATGAGGATGTCAATGGGGTCATGATCAGGCAATATCTGAGCATCAGCGTCGTGTGCGTTCAGTAAAATGATCAAGAGTAGCCAGCTGGTTTTCATGGTTTTATTGTACCTGATTAAATGCAATTGACATGCGCCTGATTCATCAAGGTGAATCAGCGTCAGTTCAGGTATCGGTATTGGCTTGGTTTTATCTCCTTAAAGGTAACAAAAACACAAGTGACGGCTGGCATCAATATGATCTTTTGCAGTCGCGGATCGGGGTGGCATGATTATTGTCTGTAACTTTTGTGCTGCAGGGTCGTTAATAAAAGTGACCTTGACTCAATGTTGTAAAGAAACCTCTACGCTCTCCTCTTATTTCTTTACACGCAATGAGTCAAAGGCCAAACCAGCGCGCCGGGTCAGGATGATGGTTACAGTTTCCTGATTTCGGCGCTTTGTTCGTGATAGGTCAACCCTTCGGCCGCAGCCAGCTTGGCGGATATGTTAGCCAGCACACCTCGACCGGTGTTGTTGATTTTCTGGGTTGACTGGACTTTCAGAAACTGGTGGACACTCAGCCCGCCGGAAAATTTGGCTGCTCCGGCAGTCGGCAGGGTGTGATTTGGGCCTGCACAGTAGTCACCAAAAGCCACGGCCGAATTTTCTCCGATGAACAATGAGCCATAATTTTTGAACAGTGCGGTTTTCATCGATTCATCGCAAACCATCAGGTGTTCCGGGGCATAGTCATTGATGAACGCCAGGGCTTGTGGTTGATCATCGGCCAGCAACAGCACAATGTTGTCATTGTTCAGCAGTTCTTTGCCTTTGGGGTGTTCATCCAGTAAATCATACAGGTTTTCCAGTAATTCAGGGGTTTCGCTGACCACCACACTGACGGCATTGGCATCATGTTCAGCCTGTGCCAGCGCATCAAACATCAGCCACTCAGGTTGTTTAATCTGGTTGCCGTAAATCAACAATTCGCTGGGTCCGGCAAGGGTATCAATCTGGGTGCGGTGCTGGACCTGCGCTTTGGCCTGGTTGACATAAGCATTTCCCGGTCCGACAATCAGGTTGACCGCAGGGGTTTGATCATATCCATAGGACAAGGCTCCTATGGCCTGGGCACCACCCAAGTGTAAAAACTGAGTGGCGCCGGCCAGGCTGGCAGCTGCCAGCAGTGCCGGGTGATCGGAAGGTGAACAAGCCACACGAACAGGACAGCCAGCGACCTGGGCTGGAATCAAGGTCATCAAAGCAGTTGAAATCAGCGGGAACTGGCCACCTGGAATGTATGCGCCGATGTGTTCGATGGGTTGGTAAACGAAACCAAAATCACCCATTTCATCGCTGAACTGGTCATTTTTCAGGTCTTTGATCTGAAACTGACAAAACTTTTTGATGCGTCGGTGGGCACTTTGGATCGCATCTTTCAATGATTGGTCAATGGGGTATTCATCGAAGGGTAATAAGTCAATGTATTGAGCATCCTGTTGATCAATTTTCTGGCTGATGGCCTGCACGGCGGCATCACCATGGTTTTTGATCTTGTCCAGAATTTTGGCCACGGTCTGTTCTATTTTCGACTGGTCTTTGAAAGCCGGTCTGATATAGTCAGTGACGTGGCTGTATTTATCGCTCATGGTTTCGACTCCGCAGGTCATTGATGATTTCATTGATGCTGACCCCCTTGGATTTGGCCATTACCAGGGTAAAAAACAACAGATCAGCTGCTTCCCAGCGCACGTGGTTGTGTTCGCTGGCTTCTATTAACTCAGCACATTCTTCATTTAATTTCTCAATTTGCAAGTTTTTATCGGTAAACAATTGCTGAGAAAACGATTTTTGTGAACTGTTTTGCGCTGCAGTCTGTCGTTCGGTCAATACTTCATCCAGGTAATCCAATGAGTAATTTTTGGTTTGACTGGCAAAACAGGAGTAACGATCAAAGTGGCAGGCGTGGTCGGTTTGTTCGACCAGAAACAACAAAGTATCACCATCACAATCCACATCCACTTGTGTCAGTTTCTGGGTGTTGTTGCTGGTTTCTCCTTTGGTCCATAATTGGTTTCGTGATCGGGAAAAATAGGTGCCGGTGCGGTGGGTTAATGCATGATTCAGTGATTCAGCAGAAGAATAAGCCATCATCAGTACTTTGCCTGTTTTGACATCCTGTACCACTGTTGGAATCAGGGGCAATTTGTCAAAATCAACCAGACAGCTGAATGCTTCAGTTAATGACATTTTGCCTGAATAGATGGCCATGCCGATCTGAGAATTGGCACCATGGCGATTGATCCATTGCAGATCCTCATAACTGGTGATGCCACCAGCGACCGTCACCGGGATCGGAGAAGCTTTGATGACCTCGCTGATTCGTGGTTGGTCAATGCCCTGCATCATGCCTTCTTTTTTGACCTGGGTGTACAGGAATTCGCCACAGTGTTGTGCCCAATCTGCAATGATGTCCAGTACTTTGATATCCTGGGTTTTCTTCCAGCCATGGGTGGTCAAATAATCATCTTTGGCATCGATGGCAAAAATCAGTGCCTGGCGGGGCAATTTCTTCACCCAGTCCTGGCTGGCGGATGTGCCAAGAATGATTTTGGTGGCACCAGCTGCCAGGTAGTTTTTGGCGGTTTGCAGGTCACGAATGCCTCCACCAACCCGGCAAGGTCGTTTCCTCAATAACTGTTCAATCAGCTCCCGATTGGAGCCCTTACCCATGGCCGCATCCAGATCAATGATGGCCACTTCACCATACATGGCAAACTCGTCCAATAAATCAAACACGTCCTCGCGTTCGATGATTTTTTTATCGCCTTGTTGTAGCTGGACGGCTTTGCCGTTCATCAGGTCGATGCTCGGTATCAACATATTCATTCTCCTTTCGTGATTCTGTCTGAGGCTCATAGCGGCGTTGTGGCAGTGCTCGCATGATCACGTATAAAAATACGCTCACATGCTGTGCGCTGGCATGCCTTGCTCTGAACCACAGCCCGAACCACTTGTTCAACTTTGGTTGTTGTTCATTGTCTGGCATGTCACGATCAGTGCTCGATTCACATGCCTTGCGTTGTCAAACCGGGCCTCGAATCACAGTTCAAAACCCGCATTATATCCATTGGTTCATCTGTCAGGCTCGGCGTTGTGGTTGTACTCGCATGATCACGTATAAAAATACGCTCACATGCTGCGTGCACCCACGCCTTGTCCTGATAAACAGCTCGAACCACTTGTTCAATGTGGTTGAAGTCTGTTGTTCTTGTTCTTCAGGTCTTTCTGATTTTGATGTCGTTGTCAATCAGAAAGTCTTTGATCTCGCCAACGGTGTATTCACCGCGATGAAACAAACCGGCAGCCAACACAGCATCTGCCCCGGCGTGGATTGCATCAAGAAAATCCTGTGGCCCTTTGGCGCCGCCTGAGGCAATCACCTGCACCGGAAAGTCGGCACCGAAATGTGCCAGCAAATCGGTGTCAAAACCACTGCCAGTGCCGTCTTTGTGCATTGCGGTGAGCAGGATTTCACCGGCACCCCGATCCACAATTTCTTCAATCCACTGGTGATAGTCCACATCAACGCGACGTGAACCGCCATGGGTATAAATGGCCAGTTCACCGTTTTCTTCATGATTGACATCAACCGCCACCACAATGCTTTGGGAGCCATATTGAGTGGAAATCTGATTGATCAATTCTGGTTTTTCCACAGCCATGGTATTCAAAGTGACTTTGTCAGCTCCGGCATGAAAAAATTGATGGACATCTTTAAGGGTTTTGATGCCTCCGCCAACAGCGAATGGAATTGACAGGTGAGTGGCCACCTGATAAACCATATCCAGGGCCGATTGCTGTCCATCAACAGAGGCTTTGATGTCCAGGAAAACCAATTCATCGGCGCCTTGTTGTTCATACATTTTGGCCAGTTCAACCGGATCACCCATATCGGTGAGCTGTTTAAAGTTGGTACCTTTGACCACCCGGCCATAAGCCACATCAAGGCAGGGAATGACCCGGGCCGTCAGGTCAGAGTTTGAGTTTGGGCTATTGACATACATATTTGATCAGCTCCCTACCGAATGATCCTGATTTCTCAGGGTGAAATTGAAAACCATACAAATTGCCTTTTTGTACCGAAGCACAAAAGGGTTGGCCATAGGTCACCTTAGAAGTGGCGAAATGACATTCTGTGATGGCAAATGAATTGACGAAATAAGCAAACTGATCTTTCAGGGACAGTTTGTATGAGTCCAGTTGTGCCCAACCGACCATGGGTGTTTTGGGATGCGGCAGTTTGTGACATCGACCAGGAAAAAACCCCAGTCCTTTGGCTTCAGGGTCTTCGTCGCTGCCTTCAAACAGCACCTGCATACCCACACAGATGCCCACCAGGCGCCGACCGTTGCGGTACCACTCAAGGAGAAAATCCCGCCAGCCTGAATCATCGATTTGTTTCATCACATAAGCAAAACGGCCTTGTCCGGGCATCACCAACACATCAATTGAAGTGAACAACGTTTCACTGGGTTGTTTAACCACGGTCAGTTCATTACCCGCCGCTTTAATCGCCGTGTTGATGCTCAGCAGGTTGCCTGAGTCCAGATCAATGACGCCCACCCGGCTCATAAGACCCCCTTGGTTGAGCGTTCACCACTGACCGGTTGTAAGGCTTCTTTGAGGGCGTATGCCAGGGCTTTGAAAGCGCCTTCAACCAGGTGGTGGTTGTTGCGGAAGTATTGGTTTTTAAGGTGCAGACAGATTTTGCTGTTGATTGCCAGGGTGTAAAAAAAGTGTTCCCACATTTCGGTGTTGATGCCGCCCAGCGTGGGCTGTGAAAAGGGCAGATCAATCACCGCATAAGGCCGTCCGCACAAATCAACTGCACATTGGGTCAGGGCTTCATCCATGGGCAGCAGGCGTTGGCCGTACCGCTGATTGGGTTTGGCATCCTGCCAGGCCTGATACAAAGCCTCACCCAGACAAATCGCCACATCTTCTATGCCATGGTGGTCATCGACCTCCAGATCTGCAGTGACTTTGAGGTTGAGGTTCCAGCCAGCATGCGAAGCCAGTTGGTCCAGCATGTGATCAAAAAAGGGCAGGCCGGTGTCTATGTCTTTGTCAGCTGGATTGCCTTTGATGTCAAGTGACAATGCAATCTGGGTTTCTTTGGTTGCTCGTGATACCTGGATCATAAGAGTGTCTCAAGTTGGTTGATGTTTTCAAGGACCACATCGGCCCCTGCCTGAAAGAGGTTGTTTTTGGCTTGCGTGGTTTTGGCACCAATGCCGATGCAAACACACCCCGCTGCCTGGCCGGCCTGCATGTCATCGACTGTGTCACCACAATACCAGGCCCGTTCTGCTGCGGTGTCTCTCATCACCTGCAACAGCCCTTGTGGATCGGGTTTTTGTTGGCTAACGTCATCAGCACTGACCAGCTCATTGGGGTTGATGTCCAGTTGTGCTGTTCCTTGTTCGGCTTCAGCCCGCGGTCTGCCGGTCACCACCGCTGTACGGTATGTGCTTGATTTGAACACCCGTTGGCGCATCGGGTCAAGCAGCAGGTTTTTTTCCTGACTGACCAGGCCCGGTTGTTCAGCCGTGCCCAGGTAAATGGACTGAAAGGTACTGACCACTGTGTCAAAATCCACCGCATTACCGGTTTGTTTGATCAGTTCGGCACAGAGCACCCAGTCATTGTTGAAGCCACCCTTTGCGCGCACCTTTTCGATGTCTTGTTGGGTGACCTGTTGTGGGGTCAAAGTCGCGACCGTTTGTCTGATGCATTCATCATAGCTGGCGGTGGTGTCGATCAACACCCCGTCCATGTCAAAAGCCAGCAGTTGCGGATCAAGAATTAACTGTAATGCATTCATCAGTGCTGTCGTGTTTTCTGGAATGGTCAGCCGCACGGCATTGGGCAGGTCAGCCAATTCAGTTTTGATCTGTATGCCTGATTTTTTCATCACCCGGTCAAACAGTATTTTTTGTCGGGGGTTGGTTTGAAACAACAAAAAATTGCCCCTGCTGGGAAAAGGCTGCAGGCCATTTTTGTCAAGAAATTGAGCAATCTGGGTGCGGTTTTCTGCAATGCGCTGGCAATATACGCTGACCTCATCCCTGGCCTGCCAGGCTGCTGTGGCCAGTTGTAAGTTGGCACGTGACACATTAAATGGCATGGCCAGTCGCCTGAATTCAGCAATCAGCTCCGGTTGGCCAAAGACATAGCCAATCCGTGCGCCGGCCAGGCCAAAGGCCTTGGAAAAAGTTCTCAGGGTTACCAGGTTCTGATGGGCTGCATAATCGATGCCTTCACCCTCATTGGCAAATTCAACATAGGCCTCATCAAGAAAAACCTTTGCGCCCACCTGACTGGCGGCTTTGATCAGCTCCAGCAGCCGACCGGACTCCAGGAATTCGCCCGTGGGGTTGTTGGGACGGGTGAGGATCACCCATTGATTCGGTTTCATGGCTGCGGTAATGGCTTGTGTATCGATCGACAAGTCTTCATTGGCTGGCACAAAAATGGTGTCATTCTGCCAGATCTTTTGGTTATGGGTATATTGGCTGAAACAAGGCTCAGGCACCAGCAGTGACTGATCAGTGAGCTTACATAATTTGTACAGCAGTTCGATGCTTTCATCACCACCATTGGTCAGCAGTACAGCAGATGGTGGCAACTGCAGGTCGGTGGCCAGTTGTTGTTCCAGCGCTGTACGGTCCGGGTAGCGCCACAGCTCATCGCTGTTCAAAGCAAAGGCTGACAACCAGGCGGGTGTGGAATCAGCCCGCTCGTTGAAATCCAGTTTGAGTGACACGTCTTTCATTGTTTACACCACTTTTCTGATGGGCAGCTCAAGGATGTCGGTGGCGCCGGCCTGCTTGAGTTTAGGAATCAGGTCTTTGGTCGCCATTTTGGGAATGGCGGCACGCACTGAATAGGCTTGGGAGTTGAACAGCTGGGCCACTGTTGGTGAGCGCATGGCCGGTAGCAATGCCACAATTTTTTCGATGTTTTCACTTTGGCAGTTCATTTCCAGCAACACCCTTTGACGGGCATTCATCACCCCGTTGATCAGCAGCAGCATGTCGTCAATCACGGCTTTTTTGGCAGGGTCTGCCAGGGCCGCTTTGTTGGCAAAAAACTGGGTGGCACTTTCATAAACCACATCACAGATTTTCAGACGGTTGGCTTTGATGGTGGTTCCGGTACTGGTGTTGTCAATCACCATGTCAGCATCTTCCGGGGGAAACACTTCAGTGGCACCATACGAGCGGATAAGCTGGGCATCGAAACCATTGTCATCAAGGAACTTTTGAGCCAGATTCATGTACTCCGTGGCTACAATGATTTTGCGTTGTTTCAGTGCTTCATAATCCCAGTCTTCTGGGATGCAGGCAACGATCTGTACCGGATTGTATCCAAGGGGTTTGATGATTTCCACATCAGCACCCTGTTCAGCAATCCAATCCAACCCGGCAAAACCAATGTCGTGCTGACCTAATTCCACCAACGAAGGGATGTTTTGACCTTTGAGCAATTTAATCTCAAAACGTTCATCGGAACAATTGGGCCGGTAATTGCGTTCACTGCCCATGATTTTGATGCCGATGTCGGACAACAGCCGGTCAATTTCAATTTGCAGTTTGCCTTTGGGAATGGCCATTTTAATTTTCATGTTTATTCTCAGTTTTTCAGTCTGTTACAGCCACATATCAATGGCCAAAAAAAACCCCGTATTTTCGACGGGGCTTCGTGAATTAAATGCGAACTTCAGCAGCGCCGTCTCCTTATGTCGGTCAAATGATGGTGGTTGGCTGTGATGTTGATGTTCATATAAAAGATCTGTTCGTTAAATGAAGCAAAAAAAAACCCCGTTTCGATGAACGGGGTTTTTAAGAAAACTTTTTTTCAAACCGGCACTAAGCCACCCCGTTGTCAAGCAACAAATGATGGTGGATGTGTGCGATTCGTGATGTCATGCTTGGCATGTTAGTCAGGTTTATTGTTAATGTCAATGCCTGATATTTAAAAAATTGAAGCTAAATTCTGTTTTTACTGTTTGCCGGGTCAGAAAAAGCAAATTGCTGTATATTCTGCTTTAACTTCGGCAGCTTTGGTTGTACTCTTTATTGCTGGGGGAATAATGAGAAGTGGTTGGTCGCAGTATGTGATTGAGCAGGCATGCTGACTGGCACAACCCAAGGATAAAAAATACTACAAAAAAAGAGGCAATGCCACATGAGCAGACATATTTTGATACTGTTGATATTGATGATATCAACTACCGGATTCAGTCAGTTTGAGATATTGGATGAATCCAACCACACCGTTTCTTTACTGGAAACATTTCAAAACAAACCAGCCAAACCCATCCGATCACAAAGTTTGGTGGCCAATGAAGCGGCCATCGTAGGAGAATACATCAAAGGATCTTACCAAACCCCTTCACCTTATCCAGGTAATCCATCCAGACAAGCTGCGCTGGTCTGGACTGATGTCATTCATTATGCCAGTGGTACATACATTGCACCTTACTTCAGTATGATGGATCTGGGACCTGGTGATTATGTGGTCTTACGTTCACCGGACAATTCCAGAAAATGGGTTTATGAAGGTACTGGCATCAATGGCCAGGGAACCAAAGGTGGTTTCTGGGGTATTCCGATTTACGGTAACACTGCAATCGTTGAATTGTATGTGGCTTCAGAAGATGGTGGCAAAGGTTATGCCATCAGTCAGTTTGCCCGTGGGTACACCCGCACAGAAATGGGCTTTGACAATGAGTCGATTTGTACCACTGATGACAGTCAGGAAGCCAAGTGTTTCATGAATTCAGAGCCTGAGGTCTATGACAAAGCCCGTGCAGTGGTCAGGATCATTTCCAATGGCAACGCCCATTGTACCGGTTGGTTGGTGGGTGACGAAGGTCACATCCTCACCAACGAGCATTGTGTTACCGATCAATCAGGCGCCAATAACCTGACATTGGAATTGATGGCTGAGGGCCCTGATTGTGCCACCAATTGTGCGTCATCATTGGGTTGTCCCGGTATCATTGAGGCTTCGGGACCCACCTTTATCAAAGACAGTGCGCCGCTTGATTATGCCCTGTTATTACCCACCAATACGGTCAATGACTTGCCCTCCACATATGGCTTCATGCAATTGCGAGCCACTGGCGCCGTGCTGAATGAACAAATCTACATTCCACAGCATCCGGCTGGTTGGGGTAAACGGGTGGCATTCAACTCATCATATCCAGATGATGTGAATGGCAACGCCGGCCTGGGTCAGGTCAACAGCGTGACGGAAGCAGCCTGTAGTGCAGGCGGTCCACAAGATGTTGGATATTGGCTGGATACGCAGGGTGGTTCATCAGGATCACCTGTTTTGGGCTACAGTGATCACAAGATTGTCGCTTTGCATCATTGTCGAGGCAGTGGTTCATGCACCACAGGTGGTGCTGGCGATGATCCAAACCGTGGTGTACCCATTCAAAACATCATCACTGATCTGGGCGCCGATTTACCCAATGGTGCAGTTTGTGATTCGCCAGACGCGCCTGGCGCGGTGACCGCAGCAGCCAATGGTGATAATCAGATTGATGTGACCTGGACAGCGCCTCCATCCGGCGGCCCATACACTTATGACGTATACCGTTCAGTGGGGAATTGTCAGTCGACTGCATATGAAAAAATTGCTGAAGGCGTTAATGGTACCGCTTTTTCTGACACCGATGTTTCAGGTGGTTCGGAGTATTCATACAAAATCAAAACTTATGATGTGGCAGAGTCATGCAGCTCCTCGTTCTCAACCTGTGATGCGGCAACTGCGACCGGTATTTGTACCCTGGCCCCGGCTTTTGCAGGTGTGGATCAGGCTTCAAACATGAAATCCGGAACCTGTGGCATTCAGGTCGACTGGTCACAATCGACGGCCAGCTGTGGCAATGATGTGGTGTATAACGTGTATCGTTCATCCACAGAGGCGTTCACACCGTCACCAGGGAACATGATTTCATCGTGTGAAACCGGCACTTCTTACAGTGATCTGGGAATTGCTCAAGGTCAGGAATTTTTCTATAAAGTCCTGGCTGAGGACAACAGTGGCAATGGCGATGGCCATTGTGCCAGCGGTAATCACCAGGGTGATTTGCCTGCCATGTCAGCATTGGCCACAGGTCCTGATTTGTTGTTGTTTGCCGATGACATTGAGTCTGGAACCAGTGATTGGAATGTCAATGCAGGTTCAGCCGATACCGGTACCGATCCCTGGGGGGTCACCACCGTGAATGCCAGCTCAGGAGCGAACTCCTGGTTTGTTTCTGATCAACCTGTCACCAAGGACCAAAACCTGGTAATGGATCAGGCGGTCAACATCACTGAGGTGGGTTACTCGCTGAAATTCAACCATTTCTATAACACCGAAGTCACCTGGGACGGCGGTGCCATAGAGTACTCTACCGATGGTGGAACCACTTGGTTTGATATCCTGGATGGCAACGGCGGTTCGGTGCCGGCCAATGCCAATCGATTTGTGCAAAACGGTTATTCGTCAGCCTTGCGAGGTGGACCCATGAGTGGCCGGGATGCCTGGAGTGGCAGCATCGCTGATTGGGAACAGGTGATTGTTAATCTGGATGATTTTGTCGGTGAAGCCGTGTTGTTCAGGTGGCGCATGTCCTGTGATTCATCGGTATCTGGTGAAGGCTGGTATGTGGATGACATCGAAGTGGCTGCACCAACCCAGTGCAGTGCCAACGATGTGATCTTTATGCATGACTTTGGAGCCAATAACTGAAGTCAAGCCAGGATGGAATCAAAGTAACGATTGACCATCTGTCAAATGATAACAGGTACACCTCATCAAAGGTGTGCCTGTTTTTTTTTGTCATTTCATTGGTGAATTCTTGTTTTATCAAGCGCAAGCTCTGTGGATATGGGTTGCTTTGTGGTTGTTGTTATATAAGTAAAAATTAATACTTGATAATCCATCACCATTGGCTCAAAATGATGATGTGAAAAAAGCGTGAAAGTGGCGGCACTGTCCTTCACTGATTAGTCCGAACACAAATCAAATAATAACCAAAAGGGGAAAATATGAAATTCAAAAGATCAGCCATCACTGTGCTGATGGCAGCCATGCTGTTCTCAGCTCAGGCCAATGCACAAACATCATTCTTTCAACAAATGCTTCAGGAGATTGTAGACATCATCAACGCCACCGCCACTCAGGTGCCGACGATGGATACTTTTGCTCAGTTGCCCGAGCCATTAACGGATGAAGACTTTCATTTGTACAGCGCCGAGAAAGTGGCACTGGGAAATCTGTTGTTCTATGACAAAATCCTCAGTGGAAACATGAATGACTCTTGCGCCACTTGTCATCATGGCATGGCGGCCACCGGAGATGGTTTGTCGCTGTCTGTTGGTGAGGGTGGCTCCGGACTTGGGGTTTCCCGGGATACCGGATTTGAGCATGATGAGGTTCATGAGCGGGTGCCCCGCAATGCACCGCATGTATTCAATGCCGGCGCCAAAGAGATGACCGTGATGTTCCATGACGGAAGGGTATTTGCCGATGCCTCTCAACCCAGTGGTTTTGTATCTCCTGCTGGTGATGACTTGCCGTTGGGGTTGGACAATACCCTGGCAGCACAAGCCATGTTTCCAGTCACATCAGGCACCGAAATGGCAGGTCAGACTGGTGAAAATGAAGTGGCTGATCAGGCAGCAGCAGGTAACTTGGCAGGGCCTGGCGGGGTGTGGGATTTATTGGCTACGCGCATTCAGAACATCCCGGAATACGTTGACCTGTTCAAAGGGGCTTTTGATGATGTGAATCAAGCCTCCGACATCACTTATGTGCACATCGCCAATTCACTGGCGGCTTTCGAAGCAGTGATCTGGCGGGCCGATAATTCAGCCTTTGATCAGTACCTGCGTGGTGACAAAGGGGCCATGAGCCCCAATCAGATTGCTGGCATGAATCTGTTCTATGGAGACGCGGGTTGTGCCGATTGTCACTCCGGAAAGCTGTTGGGTCCGGCGGATTCGTTCAAGTCAATTGGCATGATTCAACTGGGGCCAGGTAAAGGTGATAACCTGGATGGTTACAGTGATGGTCAGGACGATTTTGGTCGTGAACGGGTCACTGGTGACCCGGCAGACCGGTTTAAATTCCGTGTGCTGTCCGCCCGCAACGCATTGCTCACCGGTCCCTGGGGTCACGCTGGCGCCTATGATCGTCTGGAAGATTTGATCAAGCATCATCTGGATCCGATTGAAGCCACTGCCAACTATGATCGCACACAGGTTAAACTACCAACCAATGACACGCTCAATGCCATCGATTGGACGGTGCTGGATGATGATAACCGCACCGCTCAAATCCTGGCTTCCAGCGAAATCACACCCCGTTTACTGAGTGATGCGCAAATTGCCAGGTTGATTGACTTTCTGGATGCCGCCACTGACCGACGCAGTTTAAATTTACGCAACGAAGTACCGCTGACGGTGCCCAGTGGATTGCCGGTTTTTGATTAAACCGCCGATCTCAGCTTGAAATCAAAAAACGGTCTTTCGGGACCGTTTTTTTTGTGGGTATAAAGTCAGGTTTTGCTGACCACAAGGAACCTTTTAGTCAAAGCATACTCCATAAAGATTATTTCACAGCGGAGATGGTCATGAGTGGCTTTCATTGGGATTATGAGGTTTTTTTGTTTTTGGGTACTTGTCTGACATTGTTGGCATGGTTGGTCAGCAGGCACAAAAAATGGCGCAAGTCTGAACATCAAACGGTCAGAACCCTGGCCAGTGTGGGCAATTTCTTCCCACTGTTGTTATTGGTCCTGTCGGTGAGGTCATTTGCTTTTGAGCCGTTTCGCATCCCCTCCTCATCCATGATGCCGACGCTGCTGACTGGTGATTTCATTTATGTCGATAAAACCGCTTATGGTCTGAAAATGCCGGTGTTTCACAACACCCTGATGGAAACCGGTCAGCCCCAACGGGGTGATGTGTTTGTGTTTCGCTCAGTGGAGGATCCTTCAGAGGACATCATCAAAAGGGTGATCGGCGTACCGGGTGATCACATCCGTTATGATGAACGCAGCAAACAACTGTATGTCAATGGTGAATTGCTGGATGCGCAGTATGTTGGACCTTATACAGGCTTTCATGATGACATTGATCCACGTGGGCTGAACATGAAAAATGCATCCACCGGTGGGGTGGCGCACCACATCCTGCAGGCCAACGGCGTGCGGCGGCCATTTGCGCACACCGATCTGATCGTGCCTGAGGGGCATTACTTTGGCATGGGTGACAACCGCGATTATTCCAAAGACAGCCGGGTGTATGGTTTGATTCCTGAGAAAAACATCGTTGGACAAGCCAAATTCATCTGGATGCACTGGCGGCCATCGGCGTTTCTGGAAGGCTTCAAACGCATTGGTCAGACGCTCTGACACAAGTCACTTTACCTGCTTGCTGCGATGGCATAGAATCTTTCCTTCAATAATTAGGCCCCTGACATGAAATTATTCCCCATTTGTTTACTTGTTTTCGCCGCCTCAGCAGTGGCCAAAAAAGTACCTGATTCGTCAGTGGACGACTTGTTTGCTGATTGGCAGACTGGCACCCCCGGCGCCATTGTCGGGGTGATTCACCAAGGCGATTTGGTGTACGCCAAAGGCCATGGTATGGCCAATCTGGAATATGACATTCCAATCGATGCCGATTCGGTGTTCCGCATTGGTTCCACGTCCAAACAATTCACCGCCGCTTGTGTGGTGCTGCTGGCCGAACAGGGAGCATTGAGTCTGGATGACAGCTTGCACAGCTTCTTCCCGGACTTTCCTGAGTATGCCAAAAACATCACCGTGCGGCAGTTGATCCACCACACCAGTGGCATCCGGGATTACCTCACCTTGTCTTACCTGAAAGGTCTGACCGATGAGGACTATTACGAAGACAAAGACATCATGCAGTGGCTGATCAATCAGCAGGAACTGAACTTTGAACCCGGAACAGAACACCTGTACAGCAATTCAGGTTATTGGTTGTTGGGGCAGATCGTCAACCAGGCCGCCGGCATGAACATGGCGGATTACGCCAAAAAACATGTGTTTGAACCATTGGGCATGCAACACACCCACTTTCACAACAACCACAAAAAAATCGTTAAAAACCGGGCTTCCGGATATGTGCCTGTGACTGCTGGTGGGTACCAAATCAGCATGACCACCTTGAACATGATTGGTGATGGTGGCATCTTCACATCACTCAATGACATCCGCAAATGGGACGCGGCCTTTTACGACCGCACGGTGCTCAAAGAGTCATTCTGGAACACCATTACCACTGTAGGCACATTGCGCAACGGCAAGTCCATTGATTACGCCGGTGGCTTGCTCATCGGTGAACACCAGGGGCACAAGCTGATCAGTCATGGTGGGGCCTTTGTGGGCTTCCGTGCTGAACTCTTGCGTTTCCCTGATCAACAACTGAGTGTGGTGGTGTTCGCTAACCGGGGAGATGCCAGACCCACTCAAAAAGCCTTGCAGGTGGCTGAACTGTATCTGCCACAAGAGCCAGCCAACGCGACCATTGAGGAACAACCCAAGCCTGCATTGGTTGTTCAGGGTCCATCTGCGAGCCTGGATCAGTTGGTGGGCAGCTATGAGGTTCAACCCGGGGTCCAGCTGGAAGTCACTGCGGCCGGTGAGGTGTTGCATGTCAAACAAACCTGGAATGGCATTGAGTATGATTTGCAGAACAGCAAGCACGGTGGCAATGTGTATCAAATTGGTGAGGACGGGTCCATCACCTTCACCTTCACTGATTTCAAAAACCAACAGGCCCAGGCCATCGATCTGCTGCAGGCCGGTAATCCCTCGAAATGGCAACGCCAGGCCGACACCGATGCCTCAGCAGTGGTGCTGGCTGATTTTGTTGGTGATTACTACAGTACCGAACTGGATGTGGTCTACCAGCTGAAGATGGATGGCGATAAGTTGATGGTGCAGGTGTTGAACAATGAACCTGCGGAACTGAATGCCATGGACACCGATCAACTGGGTTACCAGGGCACCATCTGGGATTTCCAGCGCACCGATGGTCAAATCAGCGGTTTTAAACTACAGGCCGGGAGGGTGCAAAACCTGACGTTTGTGAAGCAGTGAACCCTTTGATTTAAATGATTTCAATCATTGCCGCTGATCGGGTACATCATCTGTTGACTGTTGTTGCCTGATCAGCCGGTTTTCGGGATGGTCAGGATTGAGTTGCACCGGTAACAACAAACCAATGACTGTCCACAACACGAATACCACCAACAGGGCCAAAGGCCAGGTGTGATTGTCCAGCAGCCAAAACAGTAAGAACACAAAGGGCACGGCCAATAAGGTGAATACCAACTCAAACAGGGTGTTGTAACAACCGGATTCCTCATTTTTCAATGGTTGATCAAACACACTCAGGTGGTGGCGGGCGCCGCACACATCACAACGCAATGGCCGGCCCCAGATTTGAGCGAATTTTTTCGCCCAGCTGAGCCCCTCCTGGTCACACAACTGACAGTTCATGCTCACCTTATGGTGTCATCAATCCGAACGCTGGCTGATGCGTTTTTTGAACGCTTCCAGGTCTTCCTTGCGTTCTGAATAACGGTCTACCAAATACTCCTTGATGTCACGGGTCAACCAGGTGAATTTCACCAATTCTTCCATCACATCGACGATCCGGTCATACAGTGAGGATGGTTTCATGCGGTCATCCTCATCAAATTCCAGCCAGGCTTTGGGCACTGAGGACTGGTTGGGGATGGTCAGCAACCGCATCCAGCGGCCCAGAATGCGCAGCTGATTAACCGTGTTGAAGGATTGTGAGCCACCATTGACCTGCATCACCGCCAGGGTTTTGCCCTGGGTGGGCCTGACCGAGCCAATGGACAACGGGATCCAGTCGATCTGGGCTTTCATGATGCTGGTCATCGAGCCATGGCGTTCCGGTGAACACCAGACCATGCCTTCTGACCAGTTGACCAGTTCATGCAGTTCTTTGACTTTCGGATGACTGCCATCATCGGTGTCTGGTTGGGGTAAACCCCGCGGGTCAAAGGTTCTGGCCTCCGCGCCCAGTTCCTGCAGGATGCGGGCGGCTTCTTCGGTCGCTAGCCGGCTGAAGGAACGTTCGCGCAGTGAGCCGTACAGCAACAGGATGCGCGGTGCGTGACTGGATTGGCGGTTGGCAAACAGCTGTTCCAGGTTGGTGTGCTGAAAGCTCTCAGCTTCGATGTTGATCAGTTCTTTATTCATGATGGGCTCCTTGGTCGAACCAGTGACGGGTGCGGTTGGCAAAGGCCACCAGCGACAGCATCACCGGTACCTCAACCAGCACGCCGACCACGGTGGCCAGGGCGGCGCCGGAATTCAGGCCGAACAGACTGATGGCCACGGCCACCGCCAGTTCAAAAAAGTTGGAGGTGCCAATCATGCAGGCCGGGGCGGCGATGTCATGGGTCAGCCGCAGGCGTTTGGCCATGAAGTAGGCAATGAAAAAGATGCCGTAGGTCTGGATCAGTAAGGGAATGGCAATCAGCACAATGGCGGTCGGCTGGTTGATGATTTTCTCGGCCTGAAAGCCAAACAGCAGCACCACCGTGGCCAACAGCCCAATGATCGACCAGGGTTTGAGGGTGTGCAGCAAGCCCTCAATGCGATTGTGCAGCAGTTTGCGGGTCAGTGCACCGGCCAACAAGGGCAGCAACACATACAACACCACCGACAGCACCAGGGTTTGCCAGGGTATGGTGATGTCATTGATGCCCAGTAAAAAGGCTGCAATGGGCGCAAAGGCAAAGATCATGATGACGTCATTCACCGAGACTTGTACCAGGGTGTAGTTGGGATTGCCTTTGGTTAATTGACTCCAGACAAACACCATCGCCGTACAGGGGGCCACACCCAGCAGAATCATTCCTGCAATGTATTCATTGGCGGTTTGTGGATCGACCCAGGATACAAAAAACACTTTAAAAAACAGATATCCCAGCGCAGCCATGGTAAATGGCTTTATCAGCCAATTGATTACCAGTGTCAGGATCAGTCCACGCGGATTTTTGCCCGAATCTTTGATCGCACTGAAATCAACCTGCACCATCATCGGGTAAATCATCACCCAGATCAGCACCGCGACCACCAGATTCACATGGGCGTATTCCAGGGCCGCAATGTGTTGAAAGAGGCCAGGGAAAAAATTACCCAGGATGACACCAGCGAGGATGCACAAGGCCACCCAAACCGATAAATAGCGTTCAAAAAGTCCCATTTGATTTCCTGTCAATACAATTGTTGAGGGTGGTCAGTCAGAGCCCCACCCTTTGTTCAAAGTCGTTCACGAATCTGCCAATATCATCACGCACCCTTCGGTAACAATCCAACCGGGCATCAGGGTCACTCAGCTCAGCAGCCAGTTTCGGCGGGTCATCAAAACCCACATGTACCACCCGGGTTTGGCCCGGGAACAAGGGACAGCTTTCTGCAGCATGTCCACAGACAGTGACCACCAGATCCAGGGGCTGACCGGCAAATTCGTCCAGCAGTTGTGATTGGTGACCGGAGATGTCGACCCCGGCTTCTGCCATGACTTTGACCGCATTGGGGTTTAAGCCATGGGTCTCTATGCCCGCTGAGAATACGCGGTATTTATCACCTTTCACATGTCGCAACCAGCCTTCGGCTATTTGTGATCGACATGAATTTCCGGTACATAAAAACAGGATGTTTTTTTTCATCAGCAACAGCCCTCTTTGAGGTAAGTGTTCAGCCGGCTCAGATCATCTGCAAAAGGATCTTCATGAGCCAAGGCTTGCATGTTTTTTTGAAGCAATGCGTTCCATGGGTCGGAGAGTTGCGGATGCAACTGATAATGCACCCACTGATCACGACGCTCATCCAGCACCAGTCCGGCATCACGAAGGTATTTGAAATGTCTTGAAATGCGTGACTGAGGAGCATTCAGAATGGCCATGAAATCGCACACGCACAGGCTGTCACATTGACTGAGCAGGTACAGACAGCGCAAGCGGGTGGGGTCGGCGAGGTTTTTATAAAATTCACTGGCGTTCATGACATTAACTATGTATATTCGTATATGCGAATAAGCTGCATTATTCATGGAGGCGGAACTTAAGTCAACCACTGAATGAACTTTTTAACTGCTCAGTGGCCTGATGGGTGGTCATTGATAACACCGGAGGAATCATGAAATACCAATTGGCTCAACTTAACATTGCCCAGTTCCGACTGCCACAGGAACATCCAGCCAATGCTGACTTTGTCAACAACCTGGATCGGGTCAATGCCCTGGCTGAATCACATCCGGGTTTCGTTTGGCGTTTTACTGGTGAAGGCAATGATGCCCTGGATGTGCAGGCCTTTACCGATCCACTGATCGCGGTGAACCTGTCGGTTTGGCAGGATGTATATTCTTTGGTTGATTTTGTTTACCGCAATGCAGGTCATACCCAAATCATGCGTCGCCGCAAAGAGTGGTTTGACAAGCTCGATGTTCACATGGTTTTATGGTGGGTAGAACAGGGGCGTATACCCTCCCTGGAAGAAGCCAAAATCAGGTTGGAATTATTGCGTATCAATGGCCCGACTGACGCTGCTTTTACTTTCAAACATGCCTTTGCACCACCCAACGGAAAACGCATTGATGTATTCAAAGATCACAGCGACTGATGAGTAAGACGCTACCCACCTGGCACTGCGAAGCGCTGGATCAGGGTTTGGATTATGTTGTATTGGTGTTTAACCACACAGCTGGCCTGGTGTTTGCGCCTGCCCATCTGAAGCAACCTTTCCGGGTCGGTGGTGGTTATGATGGAAACTGGCCGGTTGATGCCCAGGGGGCGCTTGAACACATCCGTGATGATCTGCCAAAATCCCACCGAGAATCATGCAGCTGGTTTATTCCATTTGTACAGAAAGTACATGATCAGCAGGACTTTTCATTGCATGATATGGGCCTTGATAAACGTGCGGTGAGGCTGATCAGAGGTCCATGGCCCTGGTGAGTCATGTGAACAGACTTGCCAGTCAGTATTGAAGATCAAAAATTGATTGGTTATGATGTGTTTATGATCATTGAAGATCGGAACATACATTGATTAAGTAAACAGGGAGTGAAGTCACATGAAATACAATAACTGGGCCTTATTTGTCGCATTGTTGATCGGTTTGACAACAAAACGGATTATCTTTTCTTATTATGATTTTCATTACAACTTCATTCAGGACCCGTTCCATTTGGGCTATTTGCTCATTGATTTGGGTGTGTATTTTGCGCTGTGTTATGGTGCACTTTTTGCCATCATGGCTTTGTTGCCATCAAAAAATGAAGAATCCAAATAACCCATCTAATCCCTTGCTGCTGAGTTGGTTTATGGCCGGAATGTGCAGTGTGTTTGCTGCCATGGCTAAAGAACAGCAGGACTGGATTAAAATCCATGCTCCGCATGACGAGGTATTCAGTTGTATTGAGCACTGGGATGGCCAGTTCAACCATGTTGGGGATGCGCTGGGTACCGATTGTGTGATTCAGGCCTGGTATCAACACAAAGATCGCATGTTCGTGCGTTCTTTTGAGAAACGTGGCCACCGAAACAAAGACTGGTTCGGCTATGGGAAAGCTGTATTGGCGCCCTGTGACTGTGAGGTGGAGGCCACGTTTACCAACCCCAAAACCAACCGGCCCGGCATCATGCAACCAGGGAAAGCCAGTACCATCACCTTTAAAAATGAAGCAGGCATTCGCATCTTATACGCCCACGTGGACGACATTCAGGTCAAACCCGGCGATGTGGTCAGGGCCGGGCAGACTGTGGCCAAAGTGGGCAACAACGGCTTTTCCCGTAACCCCCACCTGCACATTGGTGCCTGGCAGGGAGAACAACCCCTGCAAATCCGGTTTGACCAAAAGTCTTTACAGTTGAAAAGTCGTAAACAGTCAGTGGTCCGGTATTGATATTTAACCACTTACCACCAAATGAATCAGTGCATGTTATCTTAACTGAGGATTGATGTTGGACTTCCTGGCCATATTTATTGTATTTTTTCAGTGGTAGACCCGGTTGGCACCGTGCCGGTGTTCATCGCTGTGACTGATGGATATCAACAGGCCGTTAAAAGAAAGATTGCATTGATTGCATTCATGGCTTCAACCTTCATTCTGGCATTCTTTGTGGTTGCCGGCGAGTTGATCCTGACAGCGATGTCCATTCCTTTATCGGCCTTTCAGATTGCCGGTGGTGTGATTTTTTTTTGTTTGCTCTGAAGATGATTTTCGGTGACAGCAAGCCAGAAGAAGAGCTCAAGTTGTACGGAAAAGACTGTCATGAAACCGCTGTATTTCCACTGGCAATTCCATCAATTGCCAGTCCGGGTGCAATGCTTGCAGCGGAGTTGTTAACCAAAAATGATGTGTTTACAGTCTGGGAGCAGTTGTAGACCGGAATGTTCCTGGCTGCTGTTGCCACCACCAATATCCTCAAAGGTATCAGTGACTATTTTGGTTTTTAATGCTTTGCAGCACACTCAGTGATTGAGTTTGTGCTCAATCATGATGATTTCCTGATACACAAGTCAAGCTGGTCATTCTGGTAAGAACTCGGTAAGAAGTCTCAAGGCATGGGTAAGAACTTCGGTGTTGTTCATCCCGGATAATGATTGAAACAGCCACTGGTCTGAAGAGACTGGTGTTTATTTCAATCATAAGAGGAGACACACATGTACCGAGTTATACATACCGGACCATTCATCACCACCTTGATTTTCATCTTGATGCTGCTGTTCAGCGGCAGCAGTCAGGCCGGAAAAATCAATGCCGCTTACATCAACACCCAACCGGAACCACTGGGCAGTCTGACCCTCAGTACGGCACATATTTATGGGCAAACGGTGTTCACCCGTTTCAATATCATGGGTTTGACCTTGTGCCCGGGTGGGAACGGTAGCCAGTGTACCACCCCTGCTGAGCAGGCCAACCCAATCCATTGGGGAGGCGGTCAGCCGCTGGATGCCAGTTGGCAAGTACCCGCGAATATGCAGCCGGTACTGAGCGCTATTCAGGCATTGAACCCAAACGGGGATAAAAAGTTATTTGCTTCCATGATTGGCGGTCAGACCAACAATTACCTGGCCGGACTGGCCACCACCAGCATCACCGCCAATGCCACCAATTGCGGCCTCAATGGATCAGGTGTGGGTAACATTCATTGTGCTGTTTTCTACCTCGATCAGTTCTTTACAGCCTATGGTATTCATGGCCTGGACATTGATTTGGAGGGCGGTAACCAACAAGGTTTTGTCAACCTGCTCACAGCCATCGGTAACACCACCACCATCAAGAATAAATACCTGTGGTCGTTCGCGCCTTATGTGGATTATTCAGGTTACAGTGCTGTGGCCTTACAAGGTGGTAGCTGTGCCTTTCAGGACAATGGTTTGAGCTATATTGCAGGCAGACAATACTATTCAGGTGGTGCCATTGGTTTCCCGCCACAACAAGTTGATGACCTGGTGAACACCCTCGGTGGTGAATTACAACAGGCAAGTACCACCAATTGTGCAGCCACAGGTGCTTTGCAGTTGGGAGCCAGGCAAATGGTCATGGGTTTGGCGCCGTATTCTGTGCTGGGAGACCAGTTTCCTCACGGCCGGGGTTTCCCCAATACCTGTCAGTATTACTATCAGCGAAACAATCCTGACTGTGCGGCAATGATGACCAAGGTGATCAGTCAGTACCCTGATATCGGAGGAGCCTTTGTCTGGACCAGTGGTCTGATCGATCCGACATATTATGCCTGTTACATGGGCAATGCCCTGAACGGCACCAGTAATGACTGTGGTCAGCCTCAGCCAATACCCGGGAATGCCGGCTACTGCGGACCGACCCAACCGGCCAATTGCAGCAACCCCGATGCACTGGATATTCAGGCGGGTCCCATATGGAGTAACCAGGAGGCGCAGACCGTCTGCCCCCAAACCTGCGGTGATGTCAGCCTCAGGTGGAATGGCCAGTGGAACACCACCCAGCCTGGGGTGATGTCGGTTTGTGGTTGTGTGCCGAAATCATAAAACCAGTGATGCACACGGGCGAAGTGGCTGACAATCGCCCGTGTGGTTGCGAATACTGAGCCATTCACAGCAGCCAAAAACTGAATCAATGAACGCGGATTGAAGTCCGCGTTCCGTTGGCTTGTTGGCTCTGGTATCAGCCCTCCACTGAGGAATTTCCATGAGCCAGTCGATCAGGATCAATAACTGTTGCCCACCCCCACATCAACGATCGGAGTGGCGGTGCCGGTGTAGGCATTACCCACAGCATTGTTGTGGTGGGCGTCATTGTTGAAGAAGATGCCGGTGGCATTGTTGTAGATTTTGTTGTTATTGATCTGGTTTTTAAATACTTCGCTGCTGCTGAGGATGCCCAGACCGAGGATGATGCCGGAGTTGAAATCGATGGTGTGATTACCCTGAAAGGCGTTTTTGAAACTGCGGTTGGCGCCGGTGTGCAGGCAGCCACTGCCGCCATCAGCGTAGATCTCAAGGCCCCGGTCACCGACCCTCAATGAGTTGCTCTGCAACTGATTGTAGGAGGCATTGTCCAGGCGGATCGCGGTTTGGTAAGAATCCTGTACCTTGTTGTTGTGGATGGTGTTTTCATCGCTGCGGGACACTTTGATGCCGTAGTACCAGCTTTTCCAGATCAGGTTGTTGCTGATCACATTGCGGTCGCTGTCATCACCACACAATTCGACACCCAATGCACTCTCATAGAATTCATTGTTGTCGATGACGTTGTTGTTGGCCTCTTTGCCGGCCACAAAATTGGCCACAAACACGCCCTGTGCGTTGATGTAAATGAATTGATTGTCGGCGATCAGGGCATCGCTGCCGGAAGACACCACCACACCCACGCCAAGGTCGTAAAACACCACATTGGAAACGTTCAGTGCAGATGTGTCGGCGGTGTTCACCCCGGCCCAAAAGCCTTTGATGACCCCGCCATTGCCTTTGATTTGAACACCACTGCGTCCATAGACCACCACTCCGGCCAGGTCCGTGGTGCCCGAAAGGCTGTGACCATTGAGGTCCAGGGTCACCCCATCGGCACCGATTTCCAGCGCATACCAGCCGGTGGTGCAATGCAGATCCGCGGTCAGTGTGGTGTTGCTGGTCAGCACATCACCACAGCTGACGGCAAAGGCCTGAAATGACAGCAGCCACAGGAAGGTGGCGGTGATGAGCTGGTTGATTCCGCTTGGTTTCATGTTGTTCTCCTTGAGTGTGATTAAGTACAACAAGGGTTCGTGAATGCAGGCTGATTTATGACACGTCTGCTCAGTGAATTGTTTAGTTTGGAAGAGCTGATGATAAGCTCAACCCGCTGACCCGGTTGGTTAAACGCAATTTAATCAGAGGGTAGTGCGCTTGATTTAATGACATGATCGCCGTGGCCGCATTCAATTTTGTTGGGAACAAAATTGAATGAAGTCCCCAGATCATTCCTTATATGATGCACTGGTGTCATTCAATTCAATCAGATGAGTTTCAGGCAAGACAACAAAGACCCTGAGAGACAATGGCTCAGTCATAATAAGGGGTTGTTGAATGAGCTTGGTGTACCAGATGCAGCCATTGAGCATTGGAACTACGTGTTGCTCCATGGTGATGATGCGTTTGGATCAGGTTGGCATGCTGAAAATTTGTCAATCGAGGATGCCAAAGCACTGCTTGCTCTGCTGAAGTCTTTTTATAAGAATGAAACAGGATTGGATCTGATTCAGGTATTAAGGCGAGTGATTGCCCGTACTGAGAAAAGCGGGGTATAGCCAGTGAATGAACAGTCACAGCAGGTTTTTTTCTATGGTCTGTTTATGGACCCGGAAGTGCTTTTATCCATGGGGGTAGAACCACCTCAGGGCCAGCCAGTGAGTTTAGCGGATTATGCCTTACACATCGGTCAACGGGCGACCCTGGCTCCAGCGAATGGTGAGCGGGTTTATGGCATGTTGTACCGCTTGTCTGCGAGCGACCTGGAGCGCTTGTATGGCGCACCGGGTCTGGAAGATTATCACCCGGAATTGGTTCAGGTGGTTACTGAACCAGGAAACATAATCAACGCCCATTGTTACAACCTACCGACCATTCCCGGACCGGATGAGGGCAATCCGGCTTATCGTGCACAGCTGAAAGCCACTTTTCACAAACTGGGCTTGCCTGACATCATTGGAGCGGATTGACGCACTCAGGATGTCCGGTTCAGTGGGGATCTCAGCGCATACCAACATCACTGTCGGGCGAAAGTCGTGGCCGGTTTTAGCTAAAATATACATACTGACCCCTCACCACAAAGGAGCACTTATGATCATCAAAAAACTGCGCAATAAGAACAACTGGTCCCAGGAACACCTGGCTGCCCTCTGTGACCTTAATGTGAGAACCATCCAGCGGGTAGAAAGTGGCAACAAAGCCAGCCTGGAAACCTTGCAGTCATTGGCAGCGGTGTTTCAGGTGGATGTTTCTTTATTAACTGAGGAGGTGACTGTGATTGATAAACACTCGGAACACTGGAAGGCCCAACCCTGGTGGTTGAGGCTGCTCTTTTTTGGCGTACCATCGAGAAAAATGCAGGTTTGGCTGGAGTTGTCCTTGTTGCTGCTGGGCATGTTGGTGCTGTTTGTGTATGACAGCAAAATCGTGGCAGCAAGCATCTTCGTATCCACCTATATCACCGGTTTAAGCATCCGTTATGGTGATGATCGGGCGATTTGGTAAGCATGTTTTTCATTTGATTCCCGCAGTGATCCGGGGAATCGAAGGACTGTTCAACAACGTGGACTGAAGGCCGCAACTCAGTGTCATTATTCTTACAGGATTGGTTGACTTTTAGGTTGGTTTTTTCTGGAACAGTGCCCACAAAGCGATTAAGCCAAATAAACCCATCAGAATGAATCCTATGTTCAAGGGCACAGCAGGTACTTGTCCGCGAAAAACGAAACGGAAATAGTTGTTTAACTGATCAGGGTCCCATTCCTCGGCGGCTGGTATCCACCATAAAGTCTCCAGTTGTCCGCTTTGTTCAAAAGTCAGGTTTAGGGTACAGGTTTTGGTTTGGTTAACAGCGAGTGGACCATGCATGGTGAAACTTTGAACATACATGATGTCGTTGACAGGTGGTCTCGGGTCAATGTGTCGCCATTCAAAACTACAGTGGTTTTCGGATAAGGGACTTTCGAGCAACATTGTATATATCCAATAATCCTGTGTGACATTGAATCCTGGCATCACAGCTAATCTTGCATCCGGGTTGGTGATCGGATCGGGCCCATGGTTAGTCACTTGAAATTGCAATTGACCACTTTCGCCTGGCTCGATGCCATCGGCAAATTCAACGGAAGTAACGCGAACAGATAAATCAGTTTGAAAGTTTTGCCCAAAAACCAACTGACAGCTCATCAGCAAACCAAGGCAAAACAGGCGAATGCATAAAACAGGTGAATATTTCATGGGTACAACAGTATACACACTTGATCTTGTGAGGGTGTTAAGTTCAGGGTCAAAGTGGACTGACATACAGGATATATGGAGAAAAAAATTTCATGGCAGTCTTGGCGAGCCGCAGGCGCGGCCATCACCAGACGGCTTTCCAATTGTATGAGATTTATTCATGGTTTCAAGCCGTTCATCATCAGGCTGGGTGCGTTTGGTGAATTAGCATTGCAGCTTGTGAGATGCCACGCCACTGAAGTGGCTGGCAAAGACAGTCTGATTGACGTCGTCCCGGCCAGTGAGCCGGGATCCAATGTCTGATCCTGATCTGAGTCGCTTGTTACAACTGACTGTAAGCGGTAGACTGAACCCATGAGTCAAAAAATCAAAACCAAACACATCGGCATCGTCGGCTGCTCAGCCGAAGGGGCGGCGTTGTGTTACACGACCCTCTGCACCCAAGCACCCAAATTGATGGGGCCTCACGCGCACCCGGAAGTGTCGATGCACACCCATTCGCTGGCCGATTACGTCACCTGCCTGGAAGCCGCTGACCTCGATGGCGTGGCGGCCCTGATGCACTCATCGGCGGAAAAGCTCATCGGCATGGGCGCTGACTTACTGATTTGCCCCGACAACACCATCCATCAGGCCCTTGGCTTGATCAGGGAGCGGATATCTGTGCCCTGGCTGCACATCGCCGAAGTGGTGACACTGGAAGCGAAACGATTGGGATATCAGCAACCCGGTATCCTGGGCACCCGCTGGCTGGTCGAAAGCAGCGTGTATCCTAACGCACTCGAAGGGCAAGGCCTGAGGTGGCAAAAACCCAACCCGGTACAAACAAACCTGATGAGCGACATCATCATGGACGAACTGGTGTGTGGCACCTTCAATGAGTCATCCACCAGCCAACTGATCGACATCATTGATGACTTAAAAGACCGGGACTGTGACGCGGTGATCCTCGGCTGCACCGAACTGCCGCTGGTCCTGAATGATGACAACAGCCTCCTGCCCACCCTGAATTCCAACCGGCTGCTGGCAGAAGCCGCGCTGAGGGCGGCTTTGAATTAATCAATCACTGTGATCTGTTGGTGTTCCATGCTTTGCATGTAATTGAACTGGCTTAATGACCAGCGACCATCTTTGGTACCGGAAACCATGAACCCAGCCCTTTTATAAGAACCGATGCCGTTGTACAAATAGATGCTGCAGCTGTTTTGTGACACACTGAGCAGCTTGATGCTCAGGAATGACAGGGCTTTGGGGAAATCCTCAGAGAAGTGTTCTGACCTGCGGGATGGGTGTCCTTTGATCAATGGTATGCAGGTTTTGAGGATGCTGTTGTGTTGTTCCTTGGTCAATCCACCCTCCAAGACGTTCACCGCGTACTCGTAACCCAGGGTGTCTTCTGCCCAGGTTTGTGCCATCATTTCTTTCCACTCTGGTGCTTGCTCAAACAATTCCAAAAGGGCAATGATGCTGATGCCCTGAAGAGAGTGATAATCCCTGACATTGTTCAATGATTCATGCAGTGCATCCGGATCCTGATTGACCAGCTCCTCAAACAGTTCTGGCATGTATTTATGCATATCACGGAGGTGGTTGAGTAACTCATCATCACTCAGCGCATTGTTGTCCAGTGCGGCAGCGGCCACCTGTTCTTCCCAGGACTGACCTAACTCTTTAGTTTGGCCGAAAGCTGATGAACAATTGTAAATAAAAAGAACAACGGTGATGAAGCGGAGAATCATATGAATCCGTGAGAGATTGGGTGTTATCATCAGACATCAGAATAACAAGATTGTTTAAAATAGGCGGGAGATTAAACAGTGGCTTTATTGATAACCGGTTTTACTAAATGTGGCTTATGTGGCGAAGTCATCGAAGCACACCATCAGTTCCATTCATTTGCAGCCTTTATTCCTCCCGGTCACAGATTGCATGGTTTTTCAGATGCATCGGTTCATCAATCCTGTTTGTTGAACTGTGAAGATTATCAGGGATTGATGCACTTGTATGCTGGTTATCAGCAGATTTATGAGAGAAGGCCCTTACCTTCACCTGAAGAAGCAAAAAACTTCACTCATTGGTACAACAATTCAGAAGACATCAAATCATGGCAGGCCGAATTGGCTCAATTCTGGTCACAAAACAGTTGAGGTGAACACAAGATGACAATTGCACGAAGACCCACAATACCATTTGCCCAGTGGAAGCTGGCTGTCGATCTTAAGGCAACCAGAAAGCTCCAAAATCAGGCGGGCATGCCGGCTTTTGGCTGTGCCTGCGATGTGTGTGCGGACTGGAAAAAACTGTATAAAAAAATCATACCTGGTCAGATGTCTGAACAACTCAATCGCATAGGGGTTGACCAACAACACCCAACCGATATTTACGCATTTATGGAATCTGAAAATGACCGAGCTATTCGGGTTTTGTTCCATTTTATAGGAAAAATTCTGTCAGGACCTGGTGCACAGACGTTCTGCAACAAGGTCCATGGACAGATCATGAATTATGTGCCGCAAGGGTATGAAAATTTTTTCAGTATCATGGTGTTACCTGCCAATCAATCATTTGAGACCGCACCCAGAAGGTCTGATGGCAGCCACGATCAGGTGGTCTGCATTGACATGAGGTTGATGTACTCCTTACCGCAATGAACGTCATCACAACCCAAGCTGATTTAAGACGCCTGTGCCGGCTGGCCCTCAAGGCGCAGGGCTTGTTGCAGGTGGGGCCTTTTGGCCGGGGCATCAATGGCGCGCACAAAGCCATTGGACACTTGGGTTATGTGCAGCTGGACAGCATCTCGGTGATTGAGCGGGCCCACCACCATGTGTTGCAGGCCCGGGTGCCGGGGTTTCAGCCGGGGATGGCCGAACGCTTGCTGATTCGGGGCGACATCTTTGAATACTGGTCGCATGCGGCGGCGTTTTTGCCAATGGCTGATTTTCGCTTCTCATTACCGTATAAACACGCCATCAAAAGTGGCCAGACCCATTGGTTCAAAGACCCGGATCAGCAGCTGATGCAGGATCTGCTGACACGCATCCGTATGGACGGCCCCCTGCGCGCCCGGGATGTAGAAACCCAGCGCTCAGGCAACAGCGGCTGGTGGGATTGGAAACCGGCCAAAAAAGCCCTGGAGCAACTGTACATGCAGGGTGATTTGATGGTCTCAGACCGCACGGGATTTCAAAAAACTTATGACCTGACTGAGCGGGTGTTGCCGGCCGGTACCGACACGTCACCACCGTCAGCGGCAGAACTGGCAGCCCATCTGCTGGACCAACAACTGCGTTGTCATGGCCTGGTGTCAGGCAAAGGCCTGACCTACCTGCGCCGGGTGCCGGGGCTCAAAGAGGCCATGAAAGACCTGCTCGATGAGCGCCTGGCTGCCGGTGAATTGGCATCGGTACAACTGCACAACGGCGCGGTGTTTCACCTGTCAGCAGGAGCCCTGGATGGCCCGGCCCCACGCACCAGTCACCGCCTGCGCATCCTTTCGCCATTTGACAATGCGGTGATCCAGCGCGACCGGCTAAACAGCTTGTTTGGCTTTGATTACCAGATTGAATGTTATGTGCCGGCGACCAAACGCCGTTATGGCTACTTCAGCCTACCGTTGCTCTACCGTGATCATTTTGTTGGTAGGATGGATGCCAAAGCGCACCGCAAGACCGGCGTGCTGGAGGTCCGGCAGTTGCACCTGGAAGACCACCCGTTCGATACCGATGCGCTGATCGATGCGCTGGTCAAAGCCCTGGATGAATTCCGCGTGTTTCAGGGGTGTGCGCGGGTGGTGGTGAAGTCGGTGGAGCCTGATGAGATCAAACAACTTTTACAATTGTCTTTGAATGACATCCATTGAAGTTGGTATTAAGATGCCTTATTGCCATTAATGTGTTTAGTGCAGGATCGCTCACAAGGGACATGTCTCATTGAACACGATAAATTAACCACACCAATTGAAATACCCGTGTTGTCGGTTCATAATCGCTTTATATGATTCACATACCTCAACGATTTCAAGGAACGAAACATGAAGCACAACATCACATCAAGGGCCATGCACAGCACATTCCCTGAGCTGTATCAGGCGTTTGCCCGTCACCCAAAACCCAAGTCCATCGCCGTTTGTCCGTGTTGTATGGATCAGGAGGAAGTGGATGTGATGTTAAAAAAACAACGGGATGTGTTGACCGCAGATGAGCTGAGCAGCTATGCCAGTTCTGTGTTTCTGACCTGTGGTGACATCAGTGACTTCATGTATTTTTTTCCCCGCATACTGGAGTTGCAGTTGCTTGATGTCTTCAGTTGGCCCAATCCGGAAGTTTATTATCGTGCCATTGGGCAAGCTGAATTCAATAATTGGACAGATGCTGAACAGTCAGTTGTCATTCAACTGACAGTTGACAAGATCAATACCTTATCAATGCATGCTGAGAATGGAGCCGAGGTGGATACCTGGTTGTGTGCTTTGTCCTCCATCATGAATGACATCAGTCCTGTTTTGGATAATTTGGAGTCAACGGAGGTTTGGGGGGACTTCATTGATTGGAACATTAAAGCCTTGACGGAAGCAAAACTGACCAACAGTTTCTGGGATGATCGACCGGAGCAGGCCAAACAGTTGCTCAACAGACTTCAATCAAATTCTGTCAGAGCATTGTGTGGGGATAGGTATGGCATGGTGTTTGATGATGAAGGAGCATGAAAAAATTGCTCGATACACCAAATCCAAGTGGGTTGTTTTTACTGGTGTTCAATAACTGAGGTTGTTATGAATAAGTCTTGTTATTTCTGCGGTGTCAATGAGTCAGAATCAAAGTTTGATTTGTTAGAAGAAGGATACTATGAAGACATGCTTATCTGTCATGAATGTTGGTTTTCAGACACAGCACGTCGCTGGCGGCTCAAACAAGAAGAAAAAGACCAGGCCTATAAACTACACAGCGAACTTGTCACTGCTGGTTTTCCTGTGGACTGTGAACACTGTGGTCATCGGTCATTCCGACACCCGAAATACATAGGTCACTCACCTGACTGGGAGGTGATGTGTGATTCTTGTCATCGCTTCAAATGGGACATTGTGAAACCCAGAAAGCATGACCTGACAAAGTGGCATGAATTTTACCAGGCCTATATGAAAGGCCGATTGAATCTGCAAGCCAATCAGAAACAGTTGCAGGACATGTCTGGTCAGTTGGGGTTACCAGAGATCAGCTGTGAATGTGGTGGGCATTATTCTATGTTGGCCAAACCCAGATGCGAACGTTGTAATCACGTGTTAAGTGACAGTTTGTTTCATGTGTTTGACCAGCATTATCAGGACAACTGATCAGTTTCTAACCTTCGCCGACTCACCAGCCACAATCCCAGGTACACCAGCCCGCCATTGATCAGCAGTATTTCGTAGCCGAACTGGTAGCCGCCGAGCCAGTCAGAACCGTGGTTGGCCAGCAGCCAGGACAGCACCGGGGCGGCGATGGCGATGACTGGGATCAACCGGCCATTGGGTTGACGTTGGCTGGTGAGGCCGAAGGCGAACAGCCCGAGCAAGGGGCCGTAGGTGTAGCTGGCGGCTTTGAGCAGGGCGTCGATGGCGTTGGTCGCCATCAGGTAGTAAAACGCCACCACCAGCCCCAGTACCAGCAACGACATGCCGACGTGGATCCATTGGCGCTGGCGGCGGTGGTGGTGTTCGTCGCGTTCCAGGATGTCCAGATAAAAAGAGGTGGTCAGCGAGGTCAATGCCGAGTCGGCACTGGAGTAAGCGCTGGCCAGCAGGCCCAGCACAAACAACAAAGCCAGACCCACTGGAAAGTGTTCCAGGGCGATGGTGGGAAACAACAAATCGGCTTTCTCAGGCAGGGTTACGGCAAAGGCGTCGGCATACAGGTACAGGCCGGCACCGAGCAGCAAGAACACAAAATTCACCGCCACCAGAATCAGCACAAACACATACATGTTCTTCTGTGAAGCCCGCAGGTTTTTGCAGGACAGGTTCTTCTGCATCATGTCCTGATCCAGACCAGTCATGACGATGACGATCAATATGCCAGAGAGGAATTGTTTCCAGAAATTTTGTGGGTCGGTCCAGCCATCGGTGAAGAAAAACACCTGGCTGTATGAACTGTTGGCCATCTGCGCGATGCCACCGGACAGTGAACCACCCAGCGCGGTGGCCAGAAACCACAGCGCGCCCAGTGCCGCGATGAGCATGAATGCGGTTTGCAACAAATCGCTCCAGACAATGGTTTTGATGCCGCCTTTGACGGTGTACAGCCAGATCATCACGATGGCCAATAACGCGGTGCTCCAGAACGGCAATCCGAAATGGGACAGCATGAAGGTGTGCAGCACCAGGGCGACCAGGTAAAGCCGAAAGGCACAACCAATCAGCCGTGAGAGCAGGAAAAAGGCCGCCCCGGTTTTGTGCGCATGCCAGTCATAGCGTTCTTTTAAATAGGTGTAAATGGTGGTGTAGCCACCGCGGTAATACAATGGCAACAACACCTGCGCGACAATCACATAGCCGAGGATGTAACCCAGCACCATTTGAAAATAGGCAAATTGTGAATTCCCAACCCAGCCGGGAATGGAGATGAAGGTCACCCCGGACAAACTGGCACCGATCATGCCAATGGCCACCACTGGCCACGGCGACTGACGGCTGCCAATGAAAAAGTCCTGCTGGCTGCCGCGACCGGCGGTCAGCCGGGCGATCAACAGCAGAAAAGCAAAATACAGGCCGGCCACCAGGGCCAGGGTCATGGGTTCGATGCGCATGGCAGGCATGGTATCACATCCCCATTGATCTGAAATGGGTTAGAATAATTGTTTCTGAATGAAACAGGACCAAAGCATGAAGTTGACCGTCAATGGTGTCTCGCATGAAGTGGATGTCGAGGAGGACATGCCATTGCTGTGGGTGTTACGTGATGAGTTGCAGTTAACCGGCACCAAATATGGTTGTGGCATTGCCCAATGTGGCGCTTGTACGGTACACATGAATGGCATGGCCGTGCGCTCTTGTCAGGTCCCAGCCAAAGAAGCCGCGGATCAAACCATCACCACCATCGAGGGCCTCGGGCAGCCCGAAGCCCTGCACGCGGTGCAGGCTGCCTGGGTTGAGCATCAGGTGGCACAATGCGGTTATTGTCAATCCGGCCAAATCATGCAGGCCGCCTCATTCCTGCAGTTCAAGCCCAACCCCACCGATGAAGACATTGACCGCGCCATGTCCGCCAATCTGTGTCGCTGTGGCACCTATCCGCGGATCCGCGAGGCGGTGAAGACCGCTGCCAAATCATTGCGCGGAGGGGTCTGAGATGGGCAAACTGAAGACCTTCACCCGCCGCACCTTTTTGGTGGGTTCAAGCGCGATTGCCGGCGGTGTGGCTTTTGGTACCTTCCTGGCGAAAAAGCCTCACGATAACCCCCTGGCCAAAAATCTGAACAATGGTGAGGCAACCTTCAATCCCTGGGTGTTGATCGATGCCGACAAAATCACCCTGATCGTGCCGCACATGGACATGGGTCAGGGCGTGGCCTCAATCCAGGCGGCGATGATTGCCGAAGAACTGGATTTGGAGATGGACCAGTTTGCAATCAGTTTTGGCTTGCCTGATGCAGCCTATCACAACACCGCACTGGCTTCAGAAGCGGTGCCTTTTTTGTCCACCGATGATGGCATGACCGCCCAAGCCATGCGCACCGTGGTGCGCTCAGTGATGAAGATCCTCGGTCTGCAGGTCACCGGTGGATCGACCACCGTGCCTGATTCATTGAACAAACTGCGCATCGCCGGTGCCACCGCCCGGGAAACCCTGAAACGGGCCGCGGCCATTCAGGCTGATGTGGATGCTGCAGAACTGACGACTGCCCGGGGCGCGGTGGTGTTACCGGATGGCAAGCGCATCGCATACACCGATCTGGCGGCTGCAGCGGCGGCATTGCAACCGGTGCATCACAACACCCTGCGTGATCCGGCCAGCTGGCGCTTATTGGGTCAACCGATGCAGCGGCTGGACATCGTGGGTAAATCCACCGGCACCCTGGATTATGGCATTGATCTGCAGTTTGATGACCTGCTGTATGCCGCGGTGCAACTGAATCCCGGCAAAGGCGCGGCGCTGAAATCACACGATGACACACAGGCCAAAGCCATGCGTGGGGTGCAACAGATCCTGCCGCTGACCCATGGTGTGGCCGCGTTGGCCGACAACAGCTGGCGCGCCATGCGGGCTGCGAAGGCGGTGGTCTGTGACTGGGCCGAAGCCAGCTACCCGGCTGAGCAGGCAGACCATTGGCAACTAGTGGCTGACTCATTCACTGAGGAGCGATTGGACAAAATCTGGCGGGACGACGGTGATGTGGAACAGGCCATCACTGATGCCGCTGCCCATCAGGCCGAATACCGGGCGCCTTATGTGGCGCATCAGCCACTGGAACCTTTGAATGCGGTGATCCGTGTGACCAATGAACGGGCCGATATCTGGGTGGCCCATCAGATGCCCCGCTTTGCCCAACAAAAAGTGGCCGAGATCACCGGGCTTGAGGTGGATCAGGTGTACCTGCACAACCAATATGCCGGTGGCAGTTTCGGCCATCGCCTGGAGTTTGACAACGTCATCCTGGCTGCCGAGATCGGCCGGCAGATGCCTGGCAAGACCATCAAACTGACCTACACCCGGGAACAGGATTTTGCCCAGGACTTTACCCGCCAGATTGGTATGGCCCGTGGCCGGGGTTTGGTGAAGAACGGACAGGTAAAAGCCATGGATTTATCGGTGGCCACGGTGTCCTCTTCAGAATCACAGATGAAAAGACTCGGCCAATCAGCCCCTGGGCCAGACAAACAAATCACCGAAGGTGCCTGGAACCTGCCTTATGACATTGAACATTTCAGGGTTTCCGCTTACCGGGTACCCGAATTGGCCCCCACTTCTTCGTGGCGTTCGGTCGGGGCGTCTTCGGCCGGGTTTTTTGCTGATTGTTTTCTGGATGAACTGATTCATCAGGCCGGTGCCGATCCATTGGCCGAACGCCTGCGTCTGTGCAACCACCCGGTGGCCAAAGCGGTGCTGGAAACCGCCGGTGAATTGTCCGGTTGGGGTCGCCCACTGGCAGAAAACCAGGGCCGGGGCATTGCTTTTGTCGAATCCTTTGGGGTGCCGGTGGCTGAAGTGGTTGAGGTGACCATGACCGACCGTGGCATCCGCCTGGATCAGGTCACGGTGGTGGCCGATGTCGGCCGGGTGATCGATCCGGTGAATTTTGAAAACCTGATGCAAGGTGGCGCGGTGTGGGGTTTGGGTCATGCCATGAATTGTGAAATCACCTTCAAAAACGGTGCCAGTGAACAATTGAACTACCACCGACACGCCGGCATGCGGCTGTATCAGTGTCCGAAAATTGTGGTCAAAGGCCTGGAAAACGGAGCACAGGTCAGGGGCATTGGGGAGCCGCCGGTACCGCCGGCTGCCCCGGCATTGGCCAACGCCATTTTTGCCGCCACCGGTCAGCGCGTCCGTGAGATGCCGTTTGATCAGCACATCCGGTTCGTCTGAGGAGGTGATGATGAAAACTTTGTTGACCATGCTTTTACTGTCAGGCCTTTGGGCTGCCAATGCCGCGGAAGACATTCAACTGATCCCACCTGAGGCTGGCAGTGTGTCAACCAAGCAGGGGTTGCAACATTGGTCACGCATTTATGAAGTGACTTCACATCCCCGCTGTGCCAATTGTCATGTGGGCGACAGCCCCTATCCCATGTGGTCAGGGCCAAGCTATGGCGAAACCCGCCGGCATGACATGAACATCCACGCTGGGGCCAGCCGCATTGGCGTGGAATCAATCATGTGCAGTACCTGTCACCGGCAAAGCAACAGCGAGGAAGCCCATGGCGCACCGGGGGCCAATGCCAGCTGGCGACTGGCACCAGTCGAAGCCGCCTGGTTTGGCCGCAGTTCCAATGACATCTGCCAGCAACTGCGGGATCCGGCCCGCAATGGAGGCCGCACGTTCGAAGAGTTGGCCGCGCATTTGAACCACGATGAAATCCTGCACTGGGCCTGGACCCCGGGTGGTCAACGCAAGCCCGCGCCTTATTCGTTGCAGGAACACGTCAATGACTTGTTGAGCTGGGGAGTGGCGGGTATGCCCTGTCCAGCGGATCAGGCCGATGAAATAAGGAATGATCTTGGGACTTCGGCCTCCGATCCGGTCTCGGCTCTAACTCCTGTATCCCTACCGTCGTCATTCACTTTTGTTGCTGACAAAAGTGAAAGGCCAGGTGATGAAAGGTTGCTGATTTTTGCGCAGCAAAAGAAAGCAAGAATGCATACCGTAGACCGTGGCCACGGCGATCATGTCATAAATTCAAGCGCACGATCCTCTGATAATACTGCGTTTAACCAACAGGGTCGGCGGGTCGAGCTGAACATCAGCTCTCCGCTGGAGGTGGCCCATGAGTGATGTCAGGATGTTGTATCGCAGTGCAGCCCGCTGGATGTTGTACTGTGCGGCTTTACAAATCACCGTATCCTGGGTGGTGGGTTTTCATATATCCACATATCAGATGTTGTTTTTCGGTTTATTGGGGGTGCTCACGGCGCAGGGCTTACACCGGGGTTGGCGCTGGCTGGCATGGTGCTCGTTGTTTCCAGTGATGATGGTATCGATACTGGCCATGGCCCGGGCTTTTGACGCCACCGGGTTGGGCATTGGCTGGTTCGCCGGGATCGCTCTGACAGATTGTATTGTGGCGGTGTTTTTATGGCGAATTTTGTGGCGCTCTGTTGAACGCTGATGGGGTTATTGATGAAAGAAAAACGTATTTTGTGGTTAGTCTGTTTGGGTGTACTGACGGCCTGCGTGCCACAACCGAGGTATCTGAACCAACCCTTGACGGATGCTGAAAGGGAACAACCGGTCCCTGCCCGGTTTGAAACCCATGACCGCAATGATGACATCACCGTGATCCTGACATTTTCCGGAGGTGGCACCCGTGCGGCGGCATTTTCATATGGCGTGATGAGAGGCCTGCGGGACATTGATGTCGACATCAACAGCCGCCATTCAACCAGCCTGTTGTCTTTGGTGGATGTGATTTCTTCGGTGTCAGGTGGCAGTTTTACAGCGGCTTATTATGGCTTGTTTGGTGAACAGTTGTTTACAGACTTTGAAGCGGATTTTCTGAAGCTCAAAGTGCAGAGTTACCTGACCCGGCAATTGTTCATCAACCCAATCAACTGGTTTCGTTTCATGTCTGGTCAGTACAACCGCTCAGAATTAACTGCGCAATATTATCAGCGGGCCATTTTTGGTGGCAAAACCTTTGCCGACATGCGTATGGACGCTCCCGTGGTCATGATCAATGCCACCGACATCGCCACCGGAGCCGGGTTTTCTTTCACCGAAGAGCATTTTCGCTGGCTGTGTTCAGACCTGAGTGAATTTCCGGTGGGTAAAGCGGTGGCCGCATCGTCCGCGGTGCCGGTGTTGTTTTCGCCGGTGCTGGTCCGCAATCACCCTGGCTGTCAGCCCTATGAATTTCAACTGAGCCGGGTGCACGAAGATGTCCGCTTCAAACACCAGGCTTTGAAACTCAGGCAATTCCGTAAGAAACATAAGTACCCCTATCTGCATTTGGTGGATGGCGGGGTGGCCGATAACCTGGGGGTGCGTGCATTGCTCAATCAAATTTATGAGCAAGACAATGATTTTTGGCAAGCATTAAAAGCCTATCGGTTGACCAATACCAAGAAAGTTTTGTTTGTGGTGGTCAATGCTGCAGCGGTACTTGATGAAGGCATTTCACAATCCACCGATACGCCAAGCTTGTCACAAACCATCAATGCGGTCACCACCATTCAGTCACAAAACTACAACGCGGATACCCTTGATTTATTGGAACTCAGTGTTGCCCAATGGACCGATCAGGTGCGGGAAGGGCGGTGTGCAGAATTTTTCAAAGCCGGTTGTGATGATTTTGAATTTTACGTCACTGAATTGAATTTCTCACACATTGGAGAGCCGCATGCTTCAGAGTTGGCGGCCATTGAAACGGCCTTGCAATTACCTGAAACAGAAGTCGACCGCCTGATCCGGGCCGGGGAGCAGTTGGTGCGTGAGTCTGAAGTGATTGCACAATTTGTGAATCAGGTCAGTGAGCAACCATGAATCGGTTTTGGCAGCGATTGAGCAACGGGAATGATGTTCAAGTTGGTGAGCAGTCAGTCATTTGGGTATCATCTTCAGCCACCAATTGGTTATCTCATGCTGCTGAAAGAACAACCCATTGGTTGAGGGCAAAATGTTCACAGATGCCTGATGTCACAATGGTAAACTAAATATCAGTTAATCAATCAGTTCAATCATGTCAGACAAATCACAGTTTCATTTGCTTGGTCAACAACGGTTTTTGCCGTTTTTTCTCACTCAGTTTTTTGGCGCTTTCAATGACAATGTGTTCAAAAATGCATTGGTGATCATGATCGCCTTTCGGGTTGCTGAGGATCAGGTCAACATCCTCACCAACCTGGCTTTTGGTTTATTCATTCTGCCGTTTTTTCTGTTCTCGGCCTTTGCCGGTCAGGTGGCTGATAAGTTTGAAAAAGCCATGCTGATCCGGCGGGTCAAGATTGGTGAAATCCTGATCATGTCCCTCGCCACGGTGGGTTTTTATCTGAACAGTGTGCCGTTGTTGATCTTTGTGTTGTTTTTGATGGGTTCCCAATCGACCCTGTTTGGTCCGGTGAAGTATGGCTACCTGCCGGAAAAACTCAGCAACCATGAACTGATGGGTGGTAATGGGTTGGTGGAAGCCAGTACCTTTTTATCCATTCTGCTGGGCACCATCCTCGGTGGCATTCTGATCGCTTACGATTCCTGGGTGCCGATCTCGGTGGCGGTGGTGTGTTTTGCCGCTTCCGGTTACCTGTCGGCGCGCAAAATTCCCTTGTGTGAAGCCGCTGAACCGACCATCAAACTGGATTGGAACCTGTGGCGGGCCACCGCCGGTAACCTGCGCATCCTGCCGGAAAAACGGGTGGTGTTTTTGTCGGTACTGGGGATTTCCTGGTTCTGGTTTTTTGGTTCGGTGTTCCTTGCCCAGATGCCCAATTTCAGCCGCACTGTACTCAGTGGCAATGAGTATGTGGTGACGCTGTTGCTGACCATGTTTTCCATCGGTATCGGCCTGGGTTCTTTGTTGTGTGAAAAACTCTCCGGTCGACGGGTTGAAATCGGACTGGTGCCGGTGGGAGCCCTGGGCCTGGCCTGGTTTGGTTTTGATTTGTATTGGGTCAGTTCTCAATGGCCTGTTTCGGCGGTACAAAATCTGGGTATCACGGCAGTGATGTCGGTACCCGGTGCTTATCGGGTGTGCATCGATCTGGCCATGATCGGTGTGTTTGGAGGCTTATACATCGTGCCGCTTTATTCCCTGGTTCAGGAGCGTTCTGATGCCAATCAGGTGTCCCGCATCATTGCCGGCAACAACATCATCAATGCCATGTTTATGGTGGTGGCCGCGGTGCTGGGTATGGTGGTGCTTGGGGTGCTGGACATGACCATCCCGCAACTGTTTCTGATCACGGTCGGCCTGCATATCGTGGTTTGTCTTTACATCTTTAAGGTGGTCCCTGAATTCATTTTGCGTTTGATTGCCTGGTTGCTGGTGTCGCTGGTTTACCGGGTGAAGTACAAAGGTCTGGAACACATTCCGGCTGACGGCCCGGTGGTACTGGTCTGTAATCATGTGGCGTTTGTCGATCCGGCGATCATCATGGGCCGGGTAAGGAGGCCCACCCGATTTGTCATGCACCACAAAATCTATAACAAGTTTGGTATGAAGTTCCTCTTCAAATCAGCCAAAACCATCCCCATTGCCAGTGCCAAGGAAGATCCTGAAATGATGGAAGCGGCCTTTGCTTCAGTCAAAGAGGCGTTGGCCGAAGGTGATGTGGTGTGTATATTCCCTGAGGGTCGGTTGACGGCTGACGGGCACATTGGCCAGTTTAAACGTGGCATCGAACGCATATTGCGTGAGACGCCGGTACCGGTGGTGCCCATGGCATTGAACAACCTTTGGGGCAGCATGTTTTCCCGTTATGACAAGAAAGTCATCCACCGCCGGCCGCGCAAGTTCATGGCCACTGTGGAATTGTTGGTGGGTGAACCCATTCCGCCGGAACAGGTCACTGCTGAGTCGTTATATGAACAAGTGGTGGACCTCAAGCATCAGGCAGAAATCGACAACCCATTGTTGGAAAAGCCGGTACCTGAGAACACTGACTCAAATGCCTGATCCAAATCGGTGATGATGTCATCAATGTGTTCCAGACCGACTGAGATCCTGATCAGATTTGGGCTGATCAGGTGGGCCAACAGTTCTTCTTCGCTGTAGGTTGAATGGGTCATTGAAGCCGGGTGTTGAATCAGGGTTTCGGCATCGCCCAGGCTCACCGCACACAAAATCATTTGCAGGGCATCAACGAAGGCAGCAGACTGTGCCCGATCGGCATTGAGTTCGAAGGCAATCATGCCTCCGGCCTGGCGCATTTGTCGATCTGCCAGCTGGCGCTGGGCAAAAGTCTGTAAACCGGGGTAAAAAGTGTTTTTGACGTATTTGGATTGTTCCAGATAGGCCGCGACCTGGTGGGCGTTTTCCACGTGGCGGTCCATTCTGACGTGTAGGGTCTTGATGCCCCTGAGCAATAAAGCCACGTCGAAACCGGAAATCACTGCGCCGGTCATGTCCTTCAGTCCAAACATGCGGATGTGGTCCATGTCTGGTTTCGTACCGGCGACAAAACCGGCAATCAGGTCGCCATGTCCACCGAGGTATTTAGTGGCCGAATGCACCACCAGATCAGCGCCAAGGGTCAGTGGGTTTTGCAGATATGGGGTGCAATAAGTGTTGTCAATCATCAGTTTGCAGTCATACGCACGGGTGATGTCAGCCAATGCGGCAATGTCGACCAACCGCATGTTGGGGTTGCTCGGTGTTTCGCTGTAGACCAGTTTGGTTTTGTTTGTGATATGACGGGCCAGGTTCGCCGGATCGGATAAGTTCAAAAAAGTGACCTCAATGCCAAATGGTTTCAAGCCATGCGCCAGGAAGCTGAAGGTGCAGCCATACAAGCTCAAATCAGCAATGATTTCATCACCAGGTTTCACCAGTGACCAGATGGCCGCGGTGATGGCGCCCATGCCCGATGCAGTGGCCAATGCGGCTTCAGCCTGTTCGAGTTCTGCCAGGCGGTTTTCCAGCAGTTGTTGAGAAGGTGACCCCAATCTGGCATAAATGAAATGATCGTTCTCACCCTGAAACGCCTCACCGCCTTGTCTGACTGAGTCAAAGGCATAGGTTGAGCTGGTGTAGATGGGCGGTGTCAGCGCACCTTGATGGGCTCTGGGCTGGTAGCCGGCATGGATGGCCTGGGTGGCGAAGTGGCGTTGATCAGTGTTTTTCATAACCTTAGATGTATTTGTTATCGGGATGACTTTATTTTAAGTTGTGACCACTCGGCAACCAAGTTAGAATACGTAACAATTTCATTACATCACGACATAAGTGCATGCATAAATTACTGATAAATAAGAAAAAACATCTTGTACGGAATTTCTTACATTTATGAAACTGGCGATCACCACCGAAAATAAACTGGGCATCACCGATGATGTGTTGTCCTTATTGCGTAACCACCAGGCTGACTTGATCAAGGTCGAAGTTGAAGATGGCAAAATCTACCTGCATACCCGCGAGCTGGATAAGCCCACCCAAGGTACCATAGCCAGTTTGCTGATGAAAATTCCTGGTATCAAATGGGTCAATCAGATCGATGTATTGCCCGGTGTGGAAACCCAGAGCATGTTACATTCTTTGATGCAGGTGATGCCTGATCCAGTACTGGGTGTCAACACCAAAGGGCAAATTTCATTTGCCAATGACAAAGCCAGGGTATTGTTTTCTGCACACACTGAGCAGCAAAAAATGCCACAACAAATGAAGCAGATTTTTGTCTCCGAAGGCTGGCAGGAAAAGGTCAATGCAGCGGCCACTTCGCACATCCCGGTGAACATCAAGACCATCGCTGGCACGATGTTGCTGGAAGTACAGGGTATCAAGGATCAGGAAGGTAAGATGAATGGCGCGATGCTGCTGTTCAGGGATTATGACAAAATTCGTGCCAGCTCTTACGTGATGCAGGGTGAGGAAATTGATGGATTGCAGCGGTTGGTGTATCAATCTGATGCGTTTGCACAGGTCTTGCAAAAAGCCAAAACCGTGGCCAATGTGGATGCGCCCCTGAACATCGTTGGTGAAACAGGCACGGGCAAAACAATGTTGGCTCATGCTTGTCACAGCCTGAGTGACCGCAACAATGAGTTGTTTACGGTGGTGGATTGTCAGGCGATGAAAAGCGATGAAATGGAAAGCCTTTTGTTTGGTTCGGCCACCGGTCCCGGGATCTGGGAGCTCAACCAGTCTGGCACGCTGTTTTTCTCGCACCTGGAATTCATGGCACCTCATATTCAGGACAAGGTTTTACAGCATTACCAACAGGCCAAACCAGCGGTGCGCATCATGGTTTCAACTGCTCAGAAACTCAGCAGCCATCAACAGGCAGGCAAACTCAAGGCAGGTCTGGTTTTGTTGCTCGATGTGTTGCGACTGGATGTACCTCCTTTGCGAGACAGACCCGAAGACATTGAACCATTGATGCAACATTTTCTGCATCAGTTCAATGAACAACTGGGACAGGATCTGTCCTTTTCACTGGATGCGGCGGCGAAAATGAAACGCTATTACTGGCCGGGCAACGCAGGACAACTCAGGCATGCCATTTACAAAGCCATGATGTTGGCCAAAGACGGCATGATTCAGGCCTCTGACCTCGACCTTGAAGGGGCCATGAGTCTGGAAGCAGATCTGGAAGGCATGACCTTGAATGAAGCAGTCAGTGAATTTGAAAAACACTTTTTACAGCATTGGTATCAGAAATATCCGTCGACCCGGAAACTCGCCCGGCAACTGGGTGTTTCGCACACCACCATTGCGCAGAAAATCAATAAATATCAACTCAACCAAAACAACTGAAAACCAAGAGATTACTATGAAAATCATCGATGCCCATGGCGGCGAATTGATCAATTTGATACCTGAACAGGACGTCAAAGAACAGCGTCAGCAACTGGCCAACGAATCACCGGACTGGGACCTTTCTGCACGGCAGATTTGTGACATTGAGCTGTTGCTTAATGGGGCCTTCTCTCCGCTTCAAGGCTTCATGAATCAGGCTGATTACCAGTCGGTGCTCACAAACATGCGACTGGCAGATGGCACATTGTGGCCCATGCCAATCACCCTGGATGTCGACCAGCAAACCATGGAAAAAGCGCGCGAAGCCGGTCAATTGGCACTGCGTGATCTGGAAGGCGTGGTGCTGGCTGTGCTGCAGGTGGAAGATGCCTGGCCGATTGATAAAGCAGCCGAAGCCCAGGCGGTTTATGGCACCACTGATGAAAAACATCCTGCGGTCAATTACCTGATGAATCAGGCTGGCGATTATTACCTGGGAGGTACTTTGCTGGGTTTACAGTTGCCAACCCATTATGACTATAAACAACACCGCCATACACCGCAGGAAATCCGCACCAAGTTTAAAAAACTGGGATGGTCCAGGGTGGTGGCTTTTCAAACCCGAAATCCCATGCATCGGGCTCACCAGGAACTGACCTTCCGGGCTGCACAACGGGTCGAGGCCAACCTGTTGATTCACCCCGTTGTCGGACTGACCAAGCCAGGTGACATTGATCACTTCACCCGGGTAAGGTGTTATGAAAATGTCATGGATCGTTATCCGGAGCGAACCACGACATTGTCCTTGCTGCCCCTGGCGATGCGCATGGGAGGCCCTCGTGAGGCCCTTTGGCATGCCATCATCAGAAAAAACTATGGTTGTACCCACATCATTGTTGGCCGCGATCATGCTGGTCCGGGTGATGATTCAAATGGACAGCCGTTTTATGACCCTTATGCGGCGCAAGATCTGTTAAAAGAACATGAAACCGAACTGGGCATTGCCATGGTTGAATTTGAGATGATGGTTTACTCCCAGGATAAAGCCCAGTATATTCCGATTTCTCAGGTTGGTGAAAAAGAAAACATCCTCAATATTTCCGGTACCGAATTGCGCCGCCGGTTACAACTGGGCCTGGAAATTCCTGAGTGGTTTTCCTACCCTGAAGTGGTGGCTGAACTGCGCAAAAGCTACCCGCCCAGAAACAAGCAGGGCTTCACGGTGTTTTTCACCGGCTTATCCGGTTCTGGCAAATCCACCATTGCCAACGCCCTGCGGGTTAAATTAATGGAAATGATCAATCGACCAGTGACCTTGCTGGATGGTGATGTGGTGCGTAAACATTTGTCCAGTGAATTGGGCTTTTCCAGAGAACATCGCAACATCAATGTACAACGCATTGGTTATGTGGCCAGTGAAATCACCAAAAATGGTGGTGTGGCGATTTGTGCACCGATTGCGCCTTATGCCCGCATGAGGGAAGAAGTGCGTAACATGATAGAACCACTGGGTGGGTTTTTGGAAATCCATGTGTCCACCCCGCTGGAAGAATGCGAAAGGCGTGATCGCAAAGGATTGTATGCCCTGGCTCGTCAGGGAGTGATCAAGGAATTCACCGGCATCAGTGATCCTTATGAAGTACCGGAAAATCCGGAAATGGACATCAACACCCTGGACTTTTTGCCTGATCAGGCCACTCAGCGCATTGTACTCAAACTGGAAGCCATGGGACTGATTACCTGATGTCTGGTCAAAATCAACAAAAACCGACGGCATTTCTCATTGATTCGTCGGTTTTTGTGTTCCGCAGTTATTATTCCATGTCCACCGATCTGGTGGACCGCAATGGTCAGACCAATCATGCCGTTTACGGCTTTGCCCGCTTTCTGACCCGCTTCATTCGTCAAACCCAGCCGCGACTGATTGCCACCGCTTTTGACGAAGCATTGACCACCTCATTTCGGAATGAAATCTATCCGCCCTATAAAGCCAACCGGGATCCGGCACCGGAAGACCTCAAGCGACAATTCAAGGATTGTCAGCAATTGGCCCGCTTGCTGGGAATTTCGGTGTTCGCTGACAACAGTTATGAAGCCGACGACCTGATTGGCACCTTGCACCAGACCTATGCCCAACGCGGCCATGCCGTTTGTGTGGTCAGTGCCGATAAAGACCTGGCTCAGCTGATCAGACCCAGCGATTGGTGGTGGGATTATGGCAAGGGTAAACCGATGGGTTTCGAAGCGCTCACTGAAAAGTTTGGGGTGCGCCCTGATCAAGTGTGTGACTTCCTCGCTTTGGCCGGTGACCAGGTGGATAACATCCCCGGTGTCAAAGGGGTGGGTGCCAAAACGGCCCAGGCTTTGTTGAATCATTTCAATGACCTGGACAGTTTGTTGGCGCGGATGAATGAAATTGAATTCCTCAGTTTTCGTGGTGCCAAGTCTTGCCAGAAGAAAATCAAGGCCCACCAGGATGACGCGAGGTTATCGAAATTATTGTCACAAATTGTACTTGATGCGCCATTGGAAAATGATGATATAATGAAATCAAAAGCCAATCCTGAGGCACTGATAGAATTCATTGAAGCCATGAATTTCGGGCCCATGTTGAGAAGAGAGTTAATAGAAGCCGCATCCCTATGACAACAGAACAGAAAAAAATATTGGTGGTCGATGACGAACCCGATATTTTGCAACTCCTGGAAATTTCCCTGTCCCGCATGGGATTCAATGTTTACAAAGCAGAAAACATAGGCTCGGCCAAATACCAACTGTCTAAAACCACCTTTCATTTGTGCTTATCTGATTTCAAACTTCCCGACGGGCATGGCAGCGAGCTGGTCGAGCACATCAACCAAAACTACCCCAATACCCCGGTGGCAGTGATCACGGCATTTGGCACGATCAATCATGCGGTTGAAACCCTGAAAAAAGGAGCCTATGACTTCATCACCAAACCCATCAGTCTCGATACCCTCAGGCAGCTGGTCATTACTGGATTACAAAAGCACGAACAAGGTGGGGAAACCGAAGCCGAAGTCAGGACCATTGACATCAATACGGCCTATTTTGCAGGCATCAACGACCAAATACTCAAATACGCAGATAATCAACTGCCAGTGATCATTTTTGGGCCCAGGGGAACCTGGAAACAACGCATTGCCAAGTTGATTCATGAAAACAGCTCACTCAGAAATCAGTCCTACACGGAGATCGATTGCAGTGATGAGAATATTGACCTCACGCCAGTTGACGCCGGGACTCTGGTTTATCAAAACATTGAATCATTGTCACCCGAACGACAGAGCCAGTTGGTTAAATTCATCAAAGCTTTGGGTGATGAAAACCGCATCCTGGTGACCTCTAACTGGAGTGAAGATGAGTTCATGCATTCATTGGGAATTAAGAAAACCCTCATCCGGGTATTGTGTGTCGGCACCATCACCACCCGGTCGATGATTGACATGCTGGATGATTTACCGGAAATCAGTAAAACCCGTCTGGAACAGTTGGCAGAAAGTTGGAACAAATTGCCCTGCAAAATTCACCCAAGTGCCTTGAGCAAACTGAAAAGTCACGCCTTTGCCGGCAACCTCAAGGAGCTCGATCTGATCCTCTCCAAAGCTGCGGTCAATTGTCAGAATCAACTGATTCGCGAGGAAGATGTGCAGTTAGAAAACACCGGCTTCCAGCCACAGCTGAACAAAGAAATGAACCTGGAAAAATACATTGAGGAGATTGAAATCCGGGAAATCACCAACGCCCTGGCAAAAACCAACAACAACAAGACCAAAGCCGCCGATCTGCTGGGCATCAGTTTCCGTGCCTTGCGCTATAAGATCAAAAAACTGGGTATTGACTGACCAGGACGATGGGTGAAAAAAGTTCCTGCCAATTGTGCGGCAGTGATCAACAGATCACCTTTCACCACCTGATTCCAAGAACCTGTCACCGCAACAAGTGGTTTCGCAAGAATTTCAGTCGCGAAGAGATGCGCACCCGGGGCATCGATGTGTGTCGACCGTGTCACTCCTTCATCCACAAACAGTACAATGAAAAACACCTGGGTCGGGAACTGAACACCCTGGATCGGCTGCTGGCTGAACCAGTGATCAGTACCTATGTGGCCTGGGCCCGGCAACGGCTGTAAGTGCTTACCCAAACTTTGACCCATATCAAGGTTGCATGTAGCCCGGGATGATATATTAGTGTTTTCTTATGTTTCACGGAAGTCTGTTATGAACACCACAGAAGCTGATCGTTACAACCGCACCCTGATGGCCATGCACTGGCTGATGCTGTTGCTGCTGGCCGCCGTTTATTTGTGCATTGAGTTGCGCGAATTGTACCCCAAAGGATCTGACCCCAGAAATGCCCTTAAAGCCTGGCATTTTATGCTGGGTTTATGCGTCTGGTTGTTGGTAATAATCAGACTGGTTATTCGTTGGCGTTCGGTAATTCCACCGGTCAAACCGTCACCACCTGTCTGGCAATCCATGGTCAGCAAGCTGGTGCATATGATGCTTTATTTGTTTATGCTGGGGATGCCCATTGTGGGTCTGTTGGTTGTCAATTATGAAGGTCATGCGGTGTCATTTTTTGGTTTGGAGCTACCGGTGTTGGTGGCTGAAAACAGCCACATGGCAGAAACCCTGGAAGACTGGCATGAAACCGCAGGTGAAGCGGCTTATTGGTTGATTGGTCTGCATGCGGCGGCTGCCCTGATGCATCATTATGTATTCAAAGACAACACCCTCAAACGCATGATGCCCTGGTGATGACTCACCTGGTTGGTATTGGATGGTTTGGTTTTTTGTTCAGGGGGCAGTGTTCTGATGCTGCCTGAGTAGGGGCAACAGTAATGGGTGCAGCCTCAGTGCGTGCTTAGTTATACAATCTTCTGAACGGTGATTTTTTGGGGAAGTGGTTCATCAAAAAATCCATCTGATCGGCAATGATGTTTTTGTTCTGTAAGAAAATGTATTCAGCGTAATTGGGGGCAAATGGGATGGCCATCAATCGCATGTTGGCCTGTAATGGTGTGCGATCGGCTTTGTGGTTGTTACAGCGTTTGCAGGAAGTCACCACATTGGTCCACACATCTTTCCCGCCCTGGGAAACTGGAGTCACATGGTCACGTGACAATTCCACTTTGGTAAACGCGCCGCCACAATACATGCATAGGTTTTGATCACGTTTGAACAGGGTTTGATTGTTCAAAGGCGGTACATATTGAGCCAGTTGTTTATGGATGTGGTTGTTGTAACCTTTGGTGCCAATGATGGCAGGGATGTCGAAATAACTTTGTTCGCCGGATTGGGCGTTGATTCCGCCGTGCAGACGGGTGATGGTGGCGCCGAATTGGTATTGCACCATATCCAGGGCCATGAGTTTTGCTACTTGTTCACAATTCAGCCATTCGAGTGGCATACCTGATGCATCAGTTCTGAGGGTTTGATGCGCCCCAAGGTTGTGATCGTTAATTAACTTTCTCCTCAAGTGGTTTATATAATTACAAACCACGGCGAATCAAATTGCAACCCTTTATCGGTGTTGTCATTAAAAAAACATACTGGGTTCACAGATTTTTAATGTATTGAATCAATGTTTCCGGAGTCTTGTATAACAAACCATACACTGCGGCGACTGAAGTCAGTGCTCCAGTGCAGCTATCTTGGAGCGTGGACTTCAGTCCACGACATGGCCAGGCGGAAGCCGCAGCCATCAAAGACTGGCAAGAAGCCAGGGTTATGAATTGAACCGTCTGGTGTATAAGGAATGAATCAATGATGGAAATAGAATTGCCTTCATATTTAAATGACTGTGGCGCCAAAGCTCCCCGGTTCGGTCCCGGGGATGACGGTGAGTTTTCGTCATTGCCACGCCACTGAAGTGGCTCGCAATGACTTTGGTTTGATCTGGAGTCTCTACCCCACCAACATACCGGCCATGGTCGCTGAGAACAAGGAGGCCAGGGTGCCACCGAGCAAAGCCTTCATGCCAAATTCCGACAGGGTTCTGCGCTGGCCCGGGGCCAATGAACCGATGCCACCAACCTGGATGCCTATGGAGGCAAAGTTGGCAAACCCACACAGCATGTAGGTGGCCATCAGGATGGATTTGTCGTACATCAGGTGAACTTGATTGGCGGTGTCTTTCAGTCCGGCCAAATTTTCATAACCGACGAATTCACTGGCAATGATTTTAACCCCCAGTAACTGACCCAGTTTGGTGATGTCTTCAGTGGCGACACCGATCAGCCACATCAGGGGAGCAAAAAGGTGACCCAACAAAAATTCCAGTGAAAGTGTGCTGTACTGAGTGTTTGCTGCGATCAGTTGATTGTAGTTGTCGCTGACATCGGCAAAATTGTAATAGTTGGTACCAATACTCATCACAATCATATAAAGGGTAAATGTCAGCGTGGTCCCGAGGGTAATGGCCTTCCATCGGGCCAGGTCAGGGCTTAACTTTTGCCAAATAATTGTTAACAGAACAGAACCCGCGATCAAAGCCAGCAAAGCGGTTGTGTTTAAAATAGAACCAAGAAAATTGAATACAAAATTAACCAGGGCAATGAAGGAGAAAAACACCAGTAACATGGCACCAACATTCATGGCCAGTTTGAGGCCTTCGGATGTTCCATTGGTCAGGGCGTCTAAAAAGTTTGAACCCACTGCTTCATTCGAAACTTCGATATTTGATTCAATTTTTTCAGTTTGTGGATAAAGGATTTTAGCCACCACAATGGCACCTGGTGCCGCCATGACAGACGCGGCCAACAAGTGTTTGGCATAGAACAATTGTAAGGCTTTGTCTTCACCACCCAGAAAACCTACATAGGCCGCCAATACGCCACCGGCCACCGTGGCCATTCCGCCAATCATAACCAGTAAAATTTCAGATTTGTTCATTGATTCAAGGTATTTCTTGATCATCAACGGCGCTTCGGTCTGGCCCAGGAAAATGTTACCGGCCACAGACAAACTTTCAGCACCGGAAATTTTCAGGGCTTTGGTCAGTAACCAGGCCAGACCCTTAACGATTTTTTGAATAATGCCCAGATAAAACAACACCGAAGTCAGTGCTGAAAAGAAGATGATGGTCGGCAGGATCATCACCGCAAAATTGATCAATGGAGATTCAATCTCTCCGGTTCCGAATGAACTGAATAAAAAGCCTGTTCCGGCTTTGGTGAAGTCCATGATATTGATGAATATGGAGCCCACCCATTTAAAGCCATTTTGGACAGAGTCAATGTAGATGACTCCGATGGCCAATAAAAGCTGAATGGAAAGCCCAATGCCCACAACTTTCCAGTTGATTCCCTTGCGGTTGCTACTGAACGCGTAGGCGATAATGATTAAGGTCAATAACCCCAATGCTCCTCTGCTTAGTGATTCAAGTGAAAACCCCGCTGAAGGAATGATGTCCATGTGCTTCTACCCGCTTATTATTATCAAACCAAACGATTATAAACGAATGACCTCTGGACTTCATTGACTTTATTGAGGCCCGGTTGTCTTACTGTGGTACGTGTGTCCGGGATGCCGGTCGTGACCGATGGCTGATTGCAATTGAAGATCGCTCAACAGATAATGGTATTTCATTCATCACAGGTTATCGGATCATTTAATTTCATGGCCATACTGGGGGCACTCACAAAAAAAAACCGCAAGCTCATCCTGCGCTGGATGGTGGTTTCGGCAGGTGTTTACCTGGCTTTGGTGCTGAATTTTCTGGAGCCTTTTGGTATCCAGCTGATTCGGTTTATTCCGGTGTACCATGTTATTCTGAGCAGTTATGGGCTGGTCGCCTCACTGGTGGTGGGTTTGTGGGTGTACTGGATATTTCCCCGTTTCGGGCTACCCCGCTGGGATCAGACCGGTGGGCAGCTGACTGCCTGGATGACAATACTGGTGATTTTGATGAGCATCAGTTGCTGGGCTTACAGCTGGGTATTGCATTGGACCATCAGTGGCTGGCATAACATGTATGTGCCGGTGCGGGGTTTTTGGGAGCTGACGCCACAATTTTTGGCGATGCTCAGTATTTGGGGCCTGGTGTGGTTGGCCAATCTGCTGATCATGCGACATTTTCAGGATGATCGGCCGGCCTCAGAACTGTTGTTACTTGAGGCAGACAATCAATCCGATCATGTGCAAGTCAATCCACATCAGTTACTGTGTTTCAAAACCTGTGATAATTACCTGGAAATGTACTACCTGGATGAAGCCAACCAGGTGCAGCACCGGTTGATCCGTTCAAGCATGAAAAAAATGGCGGAACAACTGGCTGAGCAGAATTTTGTGCGTCCCCATCAATCTTATCTGGTCAATTGGCAGCACGTCCGCGGCCTGAAAAAAGCCCCACCTCATCTGTCGCTGGAAATGTCATATCTGGACTTTGATGTGGCGGTTTCCAGGAAACAAGCCAGGCACATCAAAACCAGGCTGACAGAATCTCCCTAAAATCTGACCGAATCTCCCCAGGCCCTTGTGTGTGGTGCTTTGCCGGGCACAATAAAGTTTTTACAACAAGAAAACATCCATGAATACAATGAATCGTAATGCCCTTTGGATCTGTTTCAGCTGGCTGCTGATCAGTCCTTTTCAATTGCTCGCCGGCCCCGAATATGCCAATCAGAAGACTCAGCAGCTTATCGAAGCCATGGTGACAGCCCATGGTGGCATTGAGCGTTGGCGCGAAGCCCCTGCCATCAGTTACCAAACGGTGATGCACAACAATTACCACGGCAAAAATGAACTGGCCTGGTGGGTGGCCAGAGAAACCATTGATCAGCAAACCAGACAAGTCCATCAGGATTGGTTTCTGGATGATGCGCACATCGCATATGACGGCAACCAGGTGTGGGCCAACAATTGGCAAAAAGCCAACCCACCCACCGCCATGTTGTATTTCTTTTATTACTTTGTGAACCTGCCCTGGCTGACCCAGGATGATGGTGTGCGGTTGTCAGCAGTCAGTGAATTTGTCTGGCCTGGTCATGGCGGTAAAAGCTATCATGAAATCAAAATGACCTTTAAAGACAATCCAGTGGTTGGTAAAAGTCAATTGGATTATTTTGTGTTGTACATTGATCCTGAAACCCATCTGTTGGCCGGTTACCAGTACGCGGTGGGCAACCGGGCTTTTCTGGATGCCCTGGGACAACCCAAAGAACGTCAGTTGTTTGGCCCGATGTGGCGTCTGATCACCAAAAACCAGACGGTCGATGGGCTGGTGTTTCCGGCGGCTTTTCGCACCATGCCCGAAGCCAATGAACGCATCGTTGGTAACCACCTGATCCTCAATGTTGACGTCACTACCCCTTTGAATTCACAGCAACTGGTACCGCCTGCCGGTGCCGTGATACAACCGGAGGCACATCGATGAACAGCTTGAAAAAAATCACAACTAATTTGACATTCGCCCTGATTGTGCTGACCTCTGCCACTCAGCAGGCAGTTGCCAGTTCTCACCATGATGCCTTGCACGCCATGGGTTATCAAACACTGGCGGTGAAAAAACTGCCCACCGGCCATGATTATCTGCCGGTTTCCTTTAACAACCACGATGGCCATTTTATCCTCGACACCGGTGCCACAAGCGTATTGAATGACCGCCTGGCAGAGCGTTTTGGCTGGGTGGCTGGCAGCAGTCACCGTTTCATTGATGCAGCGGGTATTGGTGGGCCGATCCGCATAGCCTATCACCGTCCGGATCAGGTATCGATTGCCGGATTACCGGTGGCTTTACCCGAAGTCGGCGTGACCGATTTGAATGCCGTCAGTCAGGGCTTATTTCAAGCCACCGGCGTTTTGATTGAGGGTTTGGTTGGCCAGGACCTGCTGCTCTCACAATCGGCCTTGCTGGACGTGGGGCAGTCACAACTGTACCTGTCTGGCAGCCAGGCACCGACCACACATCAGGTGCCGGGTGATGAAGTTGCACAGCTGTTGGCCGATCATGGCTTTCAACGGCTGCCGATGAAACGGCTGGTTTTTCGGGACTCACCACTGGTGTTCAATGCGGTGGAAGTGGTCATCAATGATCAGCCTGGCGTGCTGATCATGGACTCCGGTGCTGGCCGCAGTATGTTGCACCGGGAACACCTGGCGCATTTCAACCTGCCAGGTGAGGATGAACAAAACGGCTTCACCTCAGGGGCCGGTGGTCAACTGGCGATCAGTCTACGTGACCTTGATAACATCACCACCCATGGATTGAGCCTGCAGCTGCCAGCCATCAATGTCGGGGATTTGTCGGTGCTGATGGCCTACATCAAAAGTCAGACCGGGATCCAGGTCCATGGAGTGCTGGGTCAGGATGTGCTGCAGGCCCATCAGGCCATCATCCACGGCGTCGCTGATCAGTGGTTTGTGCGCTAGCTTTTGTCAGTGCCCTGCGTGTCAAAGGAATGATCCTGGATCTTTGGCTTTGATCCGGTCTCGGCTTTAACTCCTGTATCCCTAAGTCGGCATTCAATTTTGTTCCTGACAAAATTGAATGCGGCCACGGCGATCATGTCCTTCAATCAAGCGCGAATCCGCACAAGCTTTCTTTTGCACTGCAAAAACCAGCATGTGCTCCATGACTGTTCCGTCCCTCTGATAACACTGAGTATAACCAACCGGGTCGGCTGGTCGAGCTGATCATCAACTCTCCGTTGAGACAAAAAATTGTAAAGTGGATTGATGCTCAATCGCAGGCAGTGCATTGCCCCCCACCCGGAGCGTAGACTTCAATCCACGACGTGGATAGCTTGTCGGCTGCAGTCATCATCAGTTAAGGGCTTGGTGAGTGGATGAGCTGCTGAACCGAAAGTTTATTTTTCTGATGCAGATAAAAACAAGCCTTACGCTGACTGAAGTCGGCACTCCATTGACGGTTATACAGCCTGTGAGGTGAGTTGATTTACCAGCATACGCTCTGATACCTGGTCTGAATATGCCAGCTTTGCACTCAAATCAATTGAACACTGCTTTGACCTGATTGCCACCCTGCCAATACACCAGATCAGCCACTTCATCGGTGTCCCACAGCACCAGGCCGGGTTGTTTGCCGGGTTCGATGGAGCCTTGCTGATCATCGATGCCCAGGGCTTTGGCGGCGTTGATGGTGACGCCCAGGATGGCTTCTTCGACCGTCAGGCCAAACTGGGTGCAGGCCATGTGCAGACATTGCAACAGATTGGTGGTGGGGGCTGTGCCTGGGTTACAGTCGGTGGCTATGGCCATATCCACACCATATTGGCGAAAGGCATCAACCGGCGGCTTTTGGGTTTCCTGCAGGGCGTAGTAGGCATAAGGTAACAGCGTGGCCACGGTGTCACTGTCGGCCATTTTTTTGATGCTGTTCAGCGAGGTGTATTCGACATGATCAGCGGACAATCCGCCGTATTCAGCCACCAGCCCGGCACCGCCCAGGTCGCTGAGCTGGTCGGCATGTAATTTAACCGGTAACCCCCAACGGGCCGCGGCATCAAAAACCTGGCGGGTTTCATCAGGGGTGAAGCCAATTCCTTCGCAGAACGCATCCACTGCATCTGCCAGCTTTTCTTTGCTGACTTTGGGGATGATGTCCTGACAGATGTGGGTCACATAACCGGCCCGGTCATCTTTGAATTCAGGCGGCAGCGCATGGGCGGCCAGCAAGGTGGTTTTCACTTGTACACCGGTTTGTTCACCAGCCAGTCTGGCGGCTTTCAACATCTTCAATTCACTGTCTAAATCCAGGCCGTAGCCAGATTTGATTTCCACCGTCACCACCCCTTGTGATTTCAGGTGTTGTAAACGCTTGGAAGTGGACTCAGTCAGTTGTTCTACAGTGGCTAGCCTGGTGGCAGTGACAGTGGACAGAATACCACCGCCTGCTCGGGCGATTGCTTCATAATCTGCGCCAGCCAGTCGCATGGCAAACTCATTGGCCCTGGAGCCGGCGAATACCAGGTGGGTGTGACAGTCGATCAGCCCGGGTGTGAGCACTTTGCCATGGGCATCAATGCTTTCAATGGCTTTGAAATTGGGTGTGTTGCTTTCACTGCCCACCCAGATGATGCGTCCCTGTTCAACGGCCACAGCACCGAGAGCCAGGCGGCCCAGCGGCATGCCATTGTCGGCACAGGTAATCACCTGGGCATTGTGAATCAGTAAATCGCAGCGGTTTTTCATTGTGTTCACCAGCCAATTGGCCTACAGTTTGAATCACTTAGCATTATCTGAAAATAGCGTAACAATGAACAGTTATTTTTTCCAATCTGCCTTGTTGCCTGATGGCTGGCATGACCGGGTTCGGGTGTTGGTCGAGCAAGGTCAGTTTACCGCCATTGCCACAGGAGTGGAGCCTCTGGCAGGTGAACAACAATTGGGTGTGGTGATTCCACAAATGCCCAATGCCCATTCTCATGTCTTTCAACGGGCCATGGCCGGCCACAGTGAATACCGGTCCCAACAAGCCGATGATTTTTGGTCCTGGCGTGATCTGATGTACCGGTTGGCCAATGAAATGGATGATGATCAATTGTATCAGGTGGCGTTGAGTTGTTACCGAGAAATGAAACAAGCCGGATATCTGGCAGTGTGTGAATTTCATTACCTGCATCGGGCCAAAGACAGGCCTGATGATTACCTGACTCATGGCCAGATCCTGCTTAATGCGGCCGCTGATGCAGGCTTGAACATCACTTTATTACCCGTGCTGTATGCCTTTGCCGGTGTGGGTGATCAGCCTTTGGGTGAAGCCCAGAAGCGCTTTGAATTGAGTGTGGAAGAATACCTGGATTATTTCACTCAAATCAGTCCTCAGCTGAGACCTGGTCAACAACTGGGGATCTGTTTTCATTCTCTCAGGGCGGTGAACCAACAGCAGATGCAGGCAGTGCTCGATGGTTTGCCGGATGATCTGCCGGTACACATCCACATCGCGGAACAAACCGCTGAGGTGGAAGCCATCAGGCAACATTTCGGTATGCGGCCGGTGGCCTGGTTGCATGCGCATTTTGCCGTTAATGAACGCTGGAACCTGGTTCATGCCACCCACCTTGATGAAAGTGAAGTGCGGTTACTGGCCCGTTCCGGAGCGGTGGCGGTGTTGTGTCCACTGACCGAAGCCAACCTCGGTGATGGCATCTTTCCGATGCCTGAATACATGGCTCATCAAGGGCGCTGGTCGGTGGGGTCTGACAGCCACATTGAGATTAACCCCGGCCATGAATTAAAAATGCTGGAATATTCACAACGCTTACAACAACACAAGCGCAATGTGTGTTGTACTGCGACGCAGCCCCATGTGGGCAGTTGGTTGTGGTTGCAGGCGGTGGCTGGTGGAGCCCGTTCTCATCATCAGCCAGTGGCTGGTCTGGTCGTGGGTCATAAAGCCTCAGTGATTGAGTTGCTGCCTTCCGCGCAACTGTCCCCAGCCACTTGTCTGGATGCCTGGCTATTTGCCGATCAGGTGACTTCTCGGGTGATCGATTTCAACTAGCCGTATGCTTTTTGCTGAAGGTGATCATGCACTCCATGATAGAATGCCGGATATGACCAACAACTCACAAAACATCATCCTGGTTGGCCCAATGGGTGCCGGTAAAACCACGGTTGGAAAACAAATCGCCAATCAGCTGAAGAAGCGCTTTGTGGATGTTGATCATGAACTGGAAAAACGCACCGGTGTGTCGATCAATTTGATTTTTGAGATCGAAAAGGAAGCCGGGTTCCGGGCCAGAGAGACCGCCATGCTGGCTGAATTGTTGAGTTGTGAGAATACGGTGATTGCCACCGGTGGAGGCATCATCACCAATGAGCAAAACCGGGAATTATTAAAGCAAACCGAGGGACTGGTGATCTATTTGAAAACCGAAGTCAAACATCAATTAAAACGATTGCGACGGGATAAGCAACGACCCTTGTTACAGGGTGAAGGCCGGCGTGAGCGTCTGCTGAACCTTGCCAGGGCCAGGAATCCTTTGTATGAACAGGTGTCTGATGTGGCTTTTCCCAGCGGACGGACCAGCTCCTATGGCATGGCCCGCAAGATTGTGGCCTACCTCAAAGATCCCGAAAAGCTGAAAAAAAACCTCAAATAACCATGCGAACCGAACTCAATATTGAATTGCCAGGTGGCACTTATCCAATCATCATCGATGCCAGCCAGTTTGCCATCAGTGCATTGAAAAACCGCCTCAGCGGCAAGAAAATAATGATTGTCACCAATGATGTGGTGGCACCACTTTATTTGCAGGAAGTCACAGACCTGTTTGCCGGACATCAGGTCCACCATTGTGTGGTGGGCGACGGTGAAAACCACAAATCTGTGGACAGTTGGCTGCAGATCCTGGATGAACTGGCCCGATGTCAGTTTAACCGCAGCGATGTCCTGGTGTCGTTGGGAGGGGGCATCGTATGTGACATGACTGGTTTTGCTGCCGCCAGTTGGATGCGGGGTATGGATTTCATTCAGATTCCCACCACTTTACTTGCGCAGATCGATGCATCTGTGGGTGGTAAAACCGGGGTTAACCACCCGGCAGGAAAAAACCTCATTGGTGCTTTTCACCAGCCAATGGCGGTATTGATCAATGCCAGAACGCTGAAATCCCTGCCGGCCAGGGAGTTCAACGCGGGAATTGGTGAAGCCATCAAGTATGCCGGAATTAACCAACCTGAATTTTACAACTGGCTGAACATTCATCAGCAAGCCATTCGTGATCAGGATGAAGAGATTCTGTTGGAATTGATTGCCCGTTGTTGTCGTTTTAAGGCAGCAGTGGTGGAATCCGATGAGAAAGAACAAGGCATCAGGGCTTTACTCAATCTGGGACACACCTTCGGTCATGCCATTGAAACGGTCACTGATTATGCTTATCTGCATGGAGAAGCTGTGGCTGTGGGGATGGTGATGGCTGCTGAACTATCGGCGCAGCTGGGTCACTGTGGATCAGACATACGAAAAATGCTGGAAAACTTGTTGCAAGCCTTTGATTTGCCAATTATGCTTGATGCCAATGTACCCGCAGAAGACCTGTTGCAGCTTATGAAAGCAGACAAAAAAGTCATCAATGACCGACACCGACTGATTCTGATGAAAGGCCTGGGAGCGGCTTTCATTGCTGAGGGAATTGCCAATGAAGACATCCTGACCACCATCGAATCCTGCCAGGAAGGGCAATCATGATCATCCGTGTGACAACTTGGTTGTCCGGCCTTTGGTTGCCGTTCACCTTGCTGGCTCAGGAACAGCCAGCAGACCCGGACATTGAAAATAACATTGTGTGTTATGCTGCCAAAAGTAAATGGGTATGTGCCCCAGCTGACGATCAGGCCCAGGCGAGGGAAAAAGCCAGGAAACTGGCTGTGGGGGAATCGCTGGATGATCCGGATGAAATCGATCCGGATGTTGCCATTCAAACCATTGATTACAATGATACCCGCCCACAAAACCAACAGCCTGCTGCCGGTACCCAGGTCTATTCGGTCAATGATTTCGTACCCCGCGCCGATGCCCTGCAGGCGTTATCGGATGAGGAGACCACAGCCGCTGATTCCGTGACCAGCGAAGCCGCCGAAGTGACAGATAAGCAGGCCGAATCCAGACTTGAAACCAGTCAATCTGTGGTGGAACAAAACCCTGTGCGCGACGTCATCAGCCAACCGCTAACAAGCAGTGGCCCCAGTCGCTTTGCTGAATGGCAACAGCGTTACCCAAGGCAATGGAGTTTTCAGGTCATTGGAACATCCAATCGCCATAAGCTGGGTGAATTCATCAGTCGTCACCAATTGGGTTCGCTGCCTTACAGTGTTGTGAAGACCCAGGTCAATGGTGCTGATTGGTGGGTGGTCTTGGTGGGTTTATTCGACAGCCGTGACAGCGCGCTGGCGCAACGCCATCAGCTGCCAGCGGTGTTGGCGCCACAAGCCTGGGTCAGACAAATTGCCAGTATTGACGGCGAGTCTGAGTAAAAACTGACACAACTTCCTGTCAGCTATTCTCTCGTTTCAGGTCTTTATTGGTGAGTCAATCACAGGAAGCCAATACGTGCGAGTCATCTTTTTTATTTCATGTCTGCTGCTGTCACAGGCCCAGGCTGCGGAGACACATCAGTGGACGTTGACCGATCAACAGGGTCAATTCCATCATTTCCCACAAGATGCCATTGAACAGCAACAAGTGACTGTGGTGTTGTTTTGGGCCACCTGGTGCCCGTACTGTCAGCAATTAATGCCCCATTTACAAAGCCTGATCCATCAATATGAACAACCATTGGGCTTGCAGATTTACGCCCTGAACATCCATGAGGATGGTGATCCAGAAGCTTATTTGAAGCAAAATGGTCTACAGTTCACTTTGTTCCCGCAAGCAGAATCAGTGGCCGCCCAACTGACTGTTCATGGCACCCCGGTGGTTCTGATCTATGACCAGCAGGGACAACTGGTATTTGATCTTCGCGATCTGGACAGCCGTTCTGTGGCTAAAAAGAACGCCTCGCATGGCGCCAGATCAGTGCGGCTTGCTCCCTGGTGGGCAGCAGAGATCAGAAAGGTGTTGAATCAACTTTGATGTTGTGTGATGCTGTGTTTCGATCCTTCATTTAAAATTCAGGAGTCGATATGTTCCAAGCCGATCAGGCAGCAGTCGTTGTCATTGATGTTCAGGGCCGCCTTGCTCAGTTGATGCACCGCAAGAAGCAATTGTTCAGACACTTGCAAATCATGTTGCAGGCGGCGGACGTACTCCAATTGCCGGTATTCTGGCTGGAACAGTACCCCAAAGGACTGGGCCCTACAGTGTCTGAAATCAGTGATTTGATGGCTGACAACAAACCGCTGGAAAAACTGAGTTTTTCAGGTTGTGGTGAACCTCAGTTGCTGTCTGACCTTCGGGCTTCCGGTTGTCAGCAATTGATTGTGACTGGCATTGAAGCTCATGTCTGTGTGTATCAGACTGTACTCGATTTACTGGCAGAAAACTATCAGGTGGCAGTCAATCAGGATGCCGTTTCTTCGCGGAAGAAATCCAATAAAAAACTTGGTTTACAACGCATGCAACTGGCCGGAGCCTTGTTGACTTCCACGGAGATGGTGTTGTTTGAAATGATGCGTACCGCCAGCCATCCGCACTTCAGGCAGATTTCAGCCTTACTTAAATAACAGCCCATCACCGCCATGGCGGTGGTTTTACTGAATCAGGCGGTTAAATCCGCTATAATAATGCGTCTTTGATTGACCCATATTCTCAACCATGATATTTAATCAGGACTTCATGATACTGAGCCGTAAGGATCAGCTGTTGGTTTCACAGATTTCCGGTGGTGTACAGCCATTGTTGATTCATGAACCTGATGTGTTGTTGTTGTCATATTTCTTTCAGGAGCAGGACCCACAGCAGGCCGCTGATGCCTTTTTTAATCACCCATGGGTCAGGCGCTGGATACCCCAGTTACAACTCAATGGTGTGCAACAACGGCTGCAACAATTCCAGCAAGCAGGACTGTTTCAACCCAGTCATTATGGAAACCGGTCAGTCAATCCGGTCCCGCTGACCCTGAGCGATGATACTCAGTGCTCATTGCCTGCAGAACTGGCAATGAGCACACATGCCGCCCTGTCGATCCATGATCAAGGTTTTTTTGCCTGTGCAGGATTGGATCCCACCCCGTACCTGTTGCCCACTTCATGGGCCATACTGATGTTGGCTTTCGGCGATGGTAAGCCAGTGGATGCAGTGCTTGATGAGCGAGCCTTTATCCTGGAAGAGCCCGCAGAACAGGTGTTAAAAACGCTGTATCAAAAAGGCTTTCTGATTCGCCGGAAAAAGGCCGGCCAGGCGGTTGAGCAACTTGCTCAATTCGCTGAAGTCAAGCCCCAGGGACCGGTTGAAAGCTGGCAGGACTTGCAACCAGACGGACGTATACCGGTGTATTTTGTGCCGCACATGGAAAATCATTTCCCCCTGGCATTGGGAATCATTTACAGCGCTTTACAAAATCATCAGGAAGGGGTTTTGCTGGATCGGTTTCAACTCATCCCCATCACTTTTCTGAACCCCAATGATCTGCTCAATGGGCCTTACCGCAAATTCGGAACCGGGGTGTGGCTGTTTTCCAATTACATGTGGTCGATGGACGTTAATCTGCAGGTCAGCCAGGCCATCAAAAATCATGATCAGCGCAACTTGACCATTCATGGTGGACCGAGCACACCCGAGTACAAACAGGCCAGTGCTGATTTTATGGCTGCTAACCGGTCTGTAGACGTCTCTGTTCACGGTGAAGGTGAAGTGGCGATCACAGAAATTTTTGCTCATATCATCAAAAGTGCAGAAGGTGAAGTCACCTATGATCAGCCACTTTTGAGTGAAATCACGGGCATCACCTTCAGAGATAAACTGAACCAGGGTCTGATACGCACTGCCGGGCGTAAAAGAATGGCTGCACCGGATGAGGTGCCATCACCTTATCTGGCTGGCTTATTTGATGGTTATCAGGGCCGGGTTGAGGCCGCCATCATCGAATCAAACAGGGGCTGTCCTTTTGGTTGCACCTTCTGTGATTGGGGCTCAGCTACCAATCAAAAAGTCAGGAAATTTGATCTTGACCGGGTCAAAGATGAAATCGAATGGATTGGCAGAAACAAAGTACGGGTGATCTGGATTGCGGATGCTAATTTTGGTTTATATGACCGGGATATAGAGTTGTCACAATTCATCGTGGATACCAAGCAAAAATACGGATTCCCCCAAGAGGTGGTGGTTAATTACACCAAAAACTCAACCTGGCGATTGGTTGAAATCATCAAAATTTTCACCGCAGGGGGAATCATCAGTCAGGGCATTATTTCCATCCAGACCACCGATGAAAAAACCCTTGAGGTGATCAACCGCAAGAACATCAAAACTGAGAAATACGATGAGCTGACCAAGGTGTTCTATGATTTGAAGTTGCCACTGTCCACCGATCTGATGATTGGTTTACCAGGCATCACGGTGGAAGCTTTCAACAATGACCTGCAACGATATATTGATATGGATGTGTCGGTCAAAGCCTATCCTACCCAATTGCTGCCCAACAGCCCGATGGCAGATCCTGACTACATTGAAAAATACCAGATCAAAACCGATGAACAGGACTTTGTGATCTCATCCTATAGTTTTACCGAAGAAGACCTGCAGTGGATGAAAGGCATGTATCAGGTATATACCATGGCTGATGGGTATTCACTGTTGCGTTATGTGATTCGTTATCTGCAATGGGAACACAACATCAGAGCGATTGATTTTTTACAGGATCTGGTACGCCATGTGCGGCAGCACCCCAGTCAATTCCCGCAAATCACCTGGGCGATGCGTTATTTTAATCAGGAAAAAAGCATGCCAGGTGGCTGGACAATGTTTTATCAGCAGGTGGCCGACTACATCCGTATGGCTTGTGGTATTCATGCTGATTCAGGTCTGAACACCATCCTCAGGGTCAATCAGCTGTGCATGCCGGATGACACCGTCAGTTATCCTTTGCAAGTTCAGTTGGAGCATGATTTCACTGCTTATTTCACCGCCCGAACCAGTCAGGCGGCACACAAAGACAAACCGCTGACAGACTATCCACCAGCCAAGTTTCATGTCTCAGATCCGAATTCGATGGTCAGCATTGACCTGGATTATCTGCAATATGATTCCCATCAATACTTCTGGGAACTTCATTCGGAGGTGGCCAGACCAAAATCAGTCTCGGAGTTTGCTGACGGTTGATCGTCAGGTTTTCAGTCAATTCAATACCAAGTGCCTGAGTAAGGTGCTGATGAAATGATCAACTTCAATCACCAGTCGGGGGTAAATGAACGTTTTGTGGCTGCCTGGTGGTCAGTTCATCAGTTGAGTTTGCGCCGCCATATGCTGCGTCCAGTCTGGCCATACGCTGTATCACCAGACACATTCGCAAAATAATCAGCAGGGCAAAACAACCTGTATGCAGCATACGGACAAAGCAGCTCATGTGACACCTCAGTATTGATCACTGACTTCTGGCACTGCAAATTCAGGGCTGTATTTGCTATGGTGATTATGAAGGGTTGAATGGTTCAACCCATGGTCATACTGGTGGTAAACATGATTGAAGCATTCATCGGCATCCTGATGTTCCTGGTGGTACTCAAACTGCTGTTCTGGGTGTTTGTGTTGTTGTTCAGCCCGGTGATCATTGTTGGTGGTATTTTGTTGTCCATCGGTTTGTTGATCTTTACCGTGATTGGCGGGGCTTTTTTGTTGTTGTTTAAAATCCTGCTGTTGCCTTTGCTGTTGTTGCTGTTGTTGCCCTTTTGTTGGGTGTCATGAAGCGATTAAAATGAAACATCCATGTTTCTTGAGCTGTCCCTGGTCACCTTCCGTGATGGTGATACTTCCTGAATTAATCAGCTGATCATCGCTCAGCCACGTACTCACCGTTTACATTGATGTAATTGATTAATTTAAACTCAATGGTTTGACTGAGTTGGTAGGGTACCTGTTGGCCGGCCACTGTCATTGGTTTAAATTGCCATTTGTTGATGCTGTCAATGGCGGCTTTGCTGAAAGCCCGGGAGACCGGTTTGGCATCTGTCACCTCAGCTGAAATAACCTGGCCGTGTTCATCCACATTCACCAATAACTCAACCCAGCCTTCGCGACCTTCAAGGTGCTCCTTTCTGGGGTATAACGGTTTGATGGCAAGCAGTACTCTGCCCCCGTTGTCCGAATGGTCAACGCTCAGGTCAATGGTGGGCGCTTCCACTTCATTCAGTGATTGGGTCAAGAGTGCCGTTGTATCTACACCAGGCAATTCAACAAAGTTATCATCCGTACCTTCTTCTTCTGCTGTTTGTGGCTGGTAAAGGTAGGCGATTGGATTGTTGTGTTGCTGTTTGGTCGATTGATCTGCTTTGCCAAAGGCAGCGGTGCTGATCAGGCCCAGGCTGGTGATGCCGTAAATGAAGTGGCTTATCTGTTTGTTCATTGTTGTCTCCTCAAAATGTAGCTGTTGGTAAAAAGTATGACTTTTGGCCTATGCGAAAGGTTCCCAGTCTATGCAGTTGTGATGCTTGTCAAAATCAAGATAAAAGTCATAGGTTACTGATTTTAAGTGTTTAATTGATTTTCAGAAATTGATAACGGGCTGCCTGACTCAGTGGATGACGTCCATGTCGTATTCATTCCTGAGGTAATGGATCACTGATCGAGCTTGAATTCAATGGTTTGCGTGACCTGGAAAGGCATGGCCTGACCATCCTGAACTTTTTGATAAAAAGTCCATTTTTTAATCGCTTTCAGGGCCGCTGCATTGAAAACCCTGGCAGGTTCAGCATCTAGTACAGTGGCACTGCTTACTTTGCCGAATTCATTGACCTGAATCAGTAACTTTACCCAGCCTTCGGTTTTGCTGAGCAGGGGTTTTTGAGGGTACATCGGTGCAATGGCGGTTTTGATGGTTCCGGAACGATCGCCACCCTGTCCACCGGGTTCGCCCATCGAAGGCACTCCCAGCTCAGCCACCAGATTGGGTCTGGCATTGATGGCGGGGTTATCTGGCAATCCCAGATCGGCGAATTCATCACTGGCCATGGTTGGCATTTGAGGAACCGTTGGTGCCTGACTGACTTCCTGTGGTTCGGGTTTATCAGGTCTGATGTTTTCTTCTTGTTTGATGGGCTCAAAGGCTTTGACAAATGAAAAACGAATGTCTGTGGCATCGCCACCAAACATCGGCTTTTCGCCATCCAATAATTTCAGCATGCCGACAAATAATCCAGCAGTGATACCCATTCCTACCAGTCCTGACAGTGAAAATCTCATTATTTTTTGCATTTACGTTCTCCTTTATTGATCCCTTGGAGTAACCACTTCACTCCTTCATGGGTATAAAGTGTGACTTTTGGCCTATATGAAAGGTTCAATTAAATTAACGAATAATTTCGTAGAATAGTGCTTGGCCGCCGTCGATGCGTTGTTTCATGGGGGGTGTGAGGTTTGTTACAATGGGTCTTTTGGATAAGCTGTGGTGTGAATAAACTCATTGTTTTCAATAAGCCCTTTCAGGTGTTGTCGCAATTCACAGATCCTGAAGGGCGTCAGCATCTGGGTCATTTCATCGACCAACCCGGGTATTACGCAGCCGGTCGACTGGATTATGATTCAGAAGGCCTGATGCTGTTAACCAATGACGGTAAAGTACAACAACAGATCAGTGGTTCAACCTTTGAAAAAACCTACCTGGTGCAAGTGGAGGGCCGTCCTCAGGCAGCTCAGCTAAAGCGCTTACGGCAAGGTGTAAAGGTGCGGGATTACCAGGCCAAAGCTCTGGGTGTCGAAGTATTGGCCAAAAAGCCTGGTTGGGTTTGGAAACGCAACCCTCCGGTCAGACAACGGGTTAGCATTCCAACCAGTTGGTTGACGGTTACCATCAATCAAGGGAAAAACCGGCAGGTCAGGCGCATGTGTGCGGCTGTTGGCCTTCCTGTTTTGAGATTGATCAGAATCAGGATTGGCCCACATCAGCTGGCACAACTGTCTCCCGGAAGATGGTTTTTTTCTGATTGATAAAATTATTCGTAACATTTTCCACATACAGTCGTTTCAATGGCATCAATACACAAAACAGAGGTAATCAATGAAATACGTTTTAATCTTTTTACTGACCGCTGCAATCACCGTTCAGGCCGGTGTTTTTGGCAGTGAAAAAGTCGCCGCAGGTACCAATTCTCCCGAGAAAGACTTTGATTCCGTCAATGGCAGCATCACTGTGGGCGAAAACGCCCATGTCGATAATCTGGACACCGTGAACGGTTCAATCAAAGTGGGCAACAATGCCATTGTAGGCAAAGTTGAAACTGTCAACGGCAGCATCAAATTTCACAACGGGGTGACGGCTGATCATGCGGAAACCGTTAATGGCTCCATCAAGTTGGGGGAAAACTGTCTGATCAAGGGCCATGCAGAAACTGTAAATGGTTCTGTCACCGCCGAAGAGGGTTGTCTGGTTGAGGGCAAAATGGAAACGGTGAACGGCAAAATCACAGCCACAGGTGCTCAGGTTGGCGGTAACATTGAAACCGTTAATGGTAACATCAAACTGGACAATGGAACGGTGGTTGATGGTGATGTGATCATCGAAAAATCAACCGGCTGGTTCAACAGTAATAAAAAGGTCCCGGAAGTATATATCGGTGAAGATGTGGTGGTCAAAGGTGACCTGGTGTTCAAAAAGAAAGTTAAATTATACGTTGCAGATTCCGCTCAGGTGGGTGAAATCATTGGTGATGACATCACCGATATGTGACTGGTTTCAGATCAAACTCATTGGTCTGACAAAAGGCTTGCCATAAATCGGCAAGCCTTTTTTTTGCCACCGGATGCAGCAGATCCGGTGCCAGGTCCTGCAACGGTTTAAGGACATATGGCCGCTTGAGGATTTCGTCACGTGGCAATTGTACAAAGCCATCATCAATGATCAGTTGATCACACAACAATAAATCGACATCCAGGGTGCGGTCAGAGTACCTTGGTTTGCGTCGGTCACGACCATGCAGGTCTTCCAGTTGTTGTAGCCATATTTTCAGTTCAGTGGGGGTGAATGCCGTATCAATGCGTACCACCAGGTTGTGAAAATCAGCTCCTTTGAAGCCATAGGAAGGTGAAGCATAAACGGGTGAAGTTTGTAGTCTGGAAAACGCACAGCGCAAGTGATGCAGGCAGGAGGTGATGTGGAGTTGCCGGTCCACATTACTGCCAATCCCGAGGTAAAAGGTCCGGCTGTTCACCAGGGCCAGGCCGTTTTATGGATCGCGGTCCAGAGCATGTAGAGCACCGCCAGGGTGGCCAACAGATAACTGACCCATTGGGTGGAACCGGATTTTTTCATGGCCAGGGTGCCTGCCATGATGTAAACCAGCAAGGCAATGAGCTTAAAACCCAGCCAGGTGGCCACCAAAGGATTGAGGAGTGCCAGGACGGCCAGTGAGACGCCAGTGATCAGCAGCAAGGTGTCTACGGCGTGGGGCAGAATACGCACCACCTGACCCACCGGTTGTGCCCGAAATTTGAAATACCAGTATCTGAACTGGAAAAGTGTGATGCTGATCAACACCAGCCACACATGAATTTGTTTTACAATGGGATACATGGCTATGACACTGTCTGATGTGGGCATTGTAACAGCTAAAATCATCAAATAACTGAATAAAGAGGGTCCCGGAATGAATCAATTGAATTGGCTGGTCAGGCAGTCACTGTGCTGCCTGTTGTTGGCTTTGTGCTGCCCTGGTGTGGCAGACGCGCAAACCCGTAAAGTATTGTTGGTGGGGGACAGTTGGGCCGCTCAGCAGTGGGAAGATGGGGTGCACAACGCGGTTTTTGACCTCAATGGCTACCCGGATCTGGAAGCATTTGGGGATGTGGTGGCCATCAGTGGTTCCACTGCTGCCGATTGGGTGGTCCCGACAGAGTTGCAAAAGATCACCGATGCCCTGAATGCCAACCCGGAGATCAATACGGTGCAGCTGACCCTGGGAGGCAATGATTTTCTCAATCAATGGAACACCGGGATGACTCCTATGCAGGTGACAGACCTGCAAAATCAAATCATTGCAGACTTGCAGATTGTCATTGATCACATCCTGGATCTGGACATCAGCCTGGAAATCATATTGAGTTTTTATGATTATCCCAATTTTGTCGACACCACCTCAGGTGCCACAGGTATTTTTTGTTTCAACCTGCACAATGATCTGGGATTTCCTGATCCGACTGCCATGAATACCGCTGGCGTTGCCTTTGAAGAAGCCTTTGCTACCATTGCTGCCAGCCAACCCAGGGTTCAACACGTCAGCCATTTTGGTTTGATGCAAAATACCTATGGATTTCCGGGCCAAAACATTCAACCGGGGGATATTTTGCCACCGGGTGACATCAGCTTACCCAGTCCTGTCGAATCCATGCGGGTGACGGCAGGTATCTTTGTGGATTGTTTTCACCTGGGTGAAGATGGTTATGGGGTGTTGGTTCAAAACCTGTTTGATCGGTATTATCAATACCGTTTTGATACGGTTTTCAAATCATTGTTTGAGTAACAAGCAGGTGGCCTGAGCAGCCATACCCTCACCTCGACCAGTGAACCCCAGTCGTTCTGAGGTGGTGGCTTTGATGCTGATTTGTGTTGGCTGAATACCCAGGATCACAGCCAGACGCTGTTGCATGGCCGGTGCATGGGGGGTGATTTTGGGTTGTTCGGCGATGAGGGTGCAATCCAGGTTGCCAAGCACGTAACCGTGCTCCTGAATCAACTGGTGACAATGACTTAAAAATACCACACTGTCACACCCAGCCCATTGCGGATCAGAGGGTGGGAAATGCCGGCCAATATCGCCGAGGGCCAGTGCTCCGAGTAAGGCATCACAAATGGCATGAATCAATACGTCACCATCGGAATGGGCCACAAAACCCTGATCAAAAGGAACGCGGATGTTACCCAGCATTAAATGGTCCCCCGGACCAAAGGCATGCACATCAAAGCCAGAACCGATCCTCATATAATCCTCCCTTGTTGACGCAATATGGATTCAGCCAGGGCCAGATCCTCAAATTCAGTGATTTTGATGTTATGGCGGCTGCCTTTGACCATCAATGGTTGCTGTCCCTGGGCTTCGATGGCTGAGGCTTCGTCAGTCACCGTCCCGGCTTCAAATACGGTCAGGGCCTTAATCAACTCGCCACAACGGAACATTTGTGGTGTCAGTGCGGCATACAGGTGCTCACGGTTCATGGTGCGTTTGACTTGTTGGCCATTGGTGGAGCATTTGATGGTATCGGTCAGTGGCCTGACCAATAAACCACCCTGTTGCTGTTGCCGGCAAGTGGTAATCAGGTCATTGATTTCCTGCTGGCTGACACAGGGCCTGGCTGCATCGTGAACCAACACCCAGTCATTGGCTGCTGCGCCAAGTGACAAAATGCCATTGCGCACTGAATCGTGGCGTTGATCGCCGCCACGGGTAACCGCAATGTGATGTTTGATCGGCACGGCCTGTTGTTGCTCCCAATGTTGATCCTGAGGGTGCAGTACCACGGTCAGTCCATCCAAACTGATGTCTTCAAAGGCCATCAGGGTGTGGAACAGGACCGGGTGATCGCCAATCGGGCAATATTGTTTAGGCAGTTGGCTGAATCGGGTTTGCTGGCCAGGGGTAGAGCGACGGAACCGGTCACCTGAACCAGCGGCCACAATCACCAGAAAAACCTTTTGGCGTTGTTCAACGGCCATCGTCGTCGGTGGGGTTGATGACCTGGATAAAGGTTTCGTCCTGTTTGATCATGCCCAGTTCAGAGCGGGCGCGTTCTTCAATGGCTTCCAGACCGGTTTTCAGACTGCTCACTTCTGCAGCCAGCTTTTCATTGCGCTCAATGAGGACCTCAATTTCTGCTTGTTGGGTTTCCAACAGTCGTTGCTTGGCAAGTAATTCCTTACGACCACCATCGCCAAACTGCTGTTGGAACAAGGCCCACAGAATCAGAATCGCCAGAATGATGTTCAGCCACTTCAATGATGTTAACCCGGTCAACAGAAGGATCACATTGTAACATTATGATGTTAAGATAGTTAATAATCGTAACAACTAATCCATGGCACATCAGTGATGATAAAAACCGAGCAACTCAGCAAATCTTACGGTCAGTTTGTGGCCGCAGAAGACATCAGCTTTGAAGTACAACCAGGTGAGGTATTTGGTTTACTTGGCCCCAACGGTGCAGGTAAATCAACCACCATTAACTGCATTTCAGGGTTATTAAAACCATCTCTTGGCGAAGTATCCATCAATGGGTACTCAGTGCTCAGCGAAGCAGTGAAAGCCAAACAGTCGCTGGGCCTGGTGCCGCAGGACCTGGCCATCTATGAAGACCTGACCGGTCAGGAAAACCTGAACTTTTGGGGGCAGGCTTATGGCCTGTCTGGTCGGCAGTTAAAAGACCGCATGAGCACAGTTTTACAGCAGGTGGGTCTGGAGAGTCGGGCTGCTGATTTGGTCAGTACTTATTCAGGTGGTATGAAACGGCGACTGAATTTTGCCTGTGCCATTTTGCATGAGCCACGTGCCTTGCTGTTGGATGAGCCCACTGTGGGGGTTGACCCGCAATCCCGGGAACACCTGCTCAGTGCCGTTGAAAACCTGAAGTCGACAGGCACGGCGGTGTTGTATACCACTCACTATATGGAAGAGGCTGAACGTTTGTGTGACCGTCTGGCCATCATTGATCACGGCAAAATCATTGCCAGTGGTACCTTGGCGGAATTGCGCAGTCACATGGGAGAGAAAGACCTGATTACCCTGCAAGGCGATTTCAGTCAGGTCAGTGAACAGGTACTCAGTGATTTTGAAGTCATCGAGTGGCAGGATGACAGTATCCGCTTTATGGCCGCCGATGCGGCATCACTTTTGTCTGACATCCTGTCTCGGTTTGGTAAAGGTCAGGTCAAGCAAACAGCCGTGCAACAGGCCAACCTCGAAAGCCTGTTCATCAAACTCACCGGACGTGAACTGAGGGATTGATCATGGGTAAACTGAGTATGCCATTGAGTGTTGCCAGGATCCGCATCACCCGTGTATTGCGGGAAAAATGGGGGCTGATTTCCTGGTTAGCCATTCCGATGATCATTGTCTTTTTGATGAGTCTGATCGCGGGGACCGGCGGTGGTCAATTGACCGGTCGGTTGCTGATCACCGATCAGGATAACTCGGTGGTTTCGAATTTTTTATCAGGTGGTTTTAATCAGGGACCAATGGCGGAGATATTCACCACGGAACTGGTTGATGAGCAACAGGCAGCTACACTGATGGAAGCCGGTGATGCCAGTGCCTGGATCACCATTCCTGAAGGTTTTGGGCAAGCCTTTCTGGATAACCAGCCTACCCGGCTGCAACTGGTGAAAAATCCGGCTCAGAATATCCTTCCGCAAATGGTAGAAACCTCGATGGCATTATTGGTGGATGCGGCCACCTATCTACAGATTATTTTTTCTGAGGAACTGGCGGTGCTTAAACCCATGATCGAGGAATCCCAGTTCAATGATGCTGAATTGGTGGTCCTGACTTTGGGTGTCAAACAACAAATTGACCGATTGGAAGAGACCTTGTTTCCGCCACAACTGGAACTGCTGGAAAAACCTATAGAACAGTTGCCGGATGAAACAGCACAAAACCAGATCACTTTTGGATTGCTGATGTTTCCTGGGGCGATCTTCATGGCTTTGATTTTTGCCGCCAATGCCCTGGCAGTTGCGATCTGGGATGATGCCAGCAATGGGGTGATTCCACGGTTGGCAGCCACACCATCCGCTCTGGGAGGTTATTTCAATGGTCAGGTGATGTCTGCCATGGCATTGTTGGGCTTGTTGGCCACGGTCCTCAGTGTCTTAGGCAGCTGGTATTTTAACCTGCCCCTATCGCAGCTGCCTTTGATGATTGTCTGGCTGGTGTTTTCAGGTTTAGTGATCTGGATGTTGTTCACCGCCCTGGCCTTGTTGATGCCAACAGCAAAAGTTGCCAACATCACCATCAACGCCACCACCTTTCCCTTGCTGATGCTGGGAGGCAGCTTCTTTCCGATGGAGAGTATGCCACCCTGGCTGGCCGGTATGGGCCAGTTTTTGCCCAATGGCTTTTTGCTCAAAGGACTGAAAGATTGGATGGTAAGGGGTGAAGCATTGACTGATGCATTGTGGTTACCTTTGTTGCTGGGTGTGGCTATATTACTGATGTTTTGGGTGTTGAACCGGATGTTGTTGAATCAATTGGTACATAAGGTGTGAGGAGAGGCAAATGAAAAAAATCTGGTTGATAGCACAAAAAGACTTCTTATACACCCTCAAAGACAAAACCGTGTTGGTTTGGTTATTTGTTATGCCGTTGGTGTTTTTTGCCTTTATCGGCACCACCACGCAGGGTTTTGGTGGTGGTTCAGGTAGCCAGACCACTTTGGCAGTTTGGTATGAAGGCGATGTAGATGACCCCATGTTCAAACAAATCCAAAACCGCCTGGAAACAGAATCATTTGCCTTGCGGTTGTTTAACCCTGACCAGCTACTTTACCAGGAAAAATGGGCGTTTGATGATTATGACAGGCAACTGTGGATCCCGGCAGGTATGGCGCAGCAGGTTGCTGCCGGGGAGCAGGTGACCCTCAATTATCGGGTGGATGCCGAAGACATGGGCGGAGATTTTGCCACCTTCAAGATCAATAAAGCCATTTATCAGACCCTGGGTGATCTCTTGATCATCAAAAAGCTCAACACAACACAGTGGCAGGAACTGGACTTCAGTACCGCCAACGATGCCCCAAGAATGATTGATCTGCAGGTCAGCCAGGCTGGTGAACAACAGGAGATTCCTTCCGGTTTTAAACAAGCCGTGCCGGGAATTTTGGTGATGTTCATCATGATGATTGCCCTTACCAGTGGCGCATTGGCATTGTTCCTGGAACGTAAAACCGGTGTCCTCAGGCGGTTGGCGGCATCTCCCATCACCCGCCGTGAACTGATTCTGGGCAAGTGGCTTGGTAAATGGATGCTGGCTACCTGCCAGTTGATTTATGGCATGATCATGGGCAGTCTGTTGTTCAGTATTCACTGGGGGCCACACTGGCCCATGGTTTTTGTGTTGCTGCTCAGTTGGGCAGCGGCCTGTGCCGGCTTTGCCATCATGATGGGTTCAATGGCAAGAAACGAAGGTCAGGTCAACGGTATTCCGGTGATCGTATCCATGTTGCTGGCTGCACTCGGTGGTTGTTGGTGGCCCATCGAGGTGGCTCCCGAGTGGATGCAGCAACTGGCCATGTTCCTACCCACCGGATGGGTCATGGATGCGCTGCACAAACTGATGTATTTCGGTGCCGATCTGGGTGATGTGTTCAATCATCAACTGGCTTTGTATTCACTGGCTGTCATTGCCCTGATTCTGGCGTTCACAAAATTTAACCATGAAGTGAAATAACCACCATGCATTTTGCGTTATACTGATTGTTTTTCAGATTCAGGTGATTCCCTATGCGTTGGAAAGGACGAAGAAAAAGTACCCGTATTGATGACCGCAGGGGTCGTGGCGGTGTGGTCAGGGGCGGGGCAAAGTTATCAGGCACAATGATTGTCATCGCCTTGATTTATGCGGTGGTGACTGGTCAGAATCCACTGTCTTTGTTGGGCAACATCATGCAACAAGGTGGTGGCACCCAGCAACAAAAAGTACAGATTCCACGTCAGCAAACGGCAGCTGAAGCTGAAAATGCGGAATTTTCATCGGTGATCTTTGCTTCTACCGAAGACATCTGGACACAGCTGTTTAAACAATCAGGACAAACCTACCAACCACCGAGCATGGTGTTGTTTGATGGTCAGGTACAGTCTCGTTGTGGCATCAATTCCGAAGCCGTGGGGCCATTTTATTGCCCGGGAGATAACAAAGTATACCTGTCGTTGGGGTTCTTCAGACAGCTGGAGCGCATGGGAGCACCCGGTGATTTTGCCCGGGCTTATGTGATTGGTCATGAAGTAGGTCACCACATTCAAAACATCACCGGTACCGAACGTCAGGTTCGTCAGTGGCAACAACAGGCACGCTCTAAAGTGGAAGTCAATCAACTGTCTGTGATGATGGAATTACAGGCCGATTGCTTGGCTGGTGTTTGGGCGCATCATGCCAACCGCACGCAAAACATGTTGGAGCCGGGTGATGTTGAAGAAGGGCTGCGGGCTGCGGCATCGATTGGTGATGACACCATCCAGTCACGGGCTGGTCGCCGGGTCAATGTGGAAGCCTTTACACACGGCTCATCTGATCAACGGGTCAAATGGTTGAACAAAGGATTAAGGTCAGGTAGTTATGATGCCTGTAACCCTTTCAAAGATGGCGTCTGAAGACAGCAGCAGATGACATGTCTCCATAGAAAAAGGCCATCAATCGATGGCCTTTTTCATGCTTAGGTGAGCTGGATTATTTTTTTACTTTCTTGAATTTCAAGGTCCAGCGATCAGTGTTGCCAGTCACCGAGCGACGACCCACTTCATACTCCAGTTCGTCATCAGCGCGGTAATGAAGATCTGAAAAATCGACCAATTCAAAACCAGCAGCCTGAATTTCCAAAATGGCTTTAACCGGGTCAAAGCGTCTGCGGTTTTCATCATTGTCGCCTTCCATGTGACGTCGGGTGTGATCAACCACGCCGTAAATACCACCCATTTTCAGGGCATCCCAGGCGGCATCATTCATGGCTTTGCGGCCATCTTCAGCAAAATTGTGATAGTTTCTGAAAGTCAGCACCATATCGGCTTTTTTCTCACCAATACCGGCATTTTCCAGTGAATAAAAACGGGCGCCTTCCTTGCGATAGATGTTGGAATCTTCAGCGCCTACCTGAATGTGAGACAACCCTTCATGTGCTTCAATCAATGTTTGAACACGGCCGGTACCCAGCGCCACAATTAATTGACCTTTTTCTTTCAAAACCGGAGCCAATATCTTGGTATACCAACCACCACCAGGAACCAGTTCAATGACTTTCATGTCATGTTCCAGGCCCAGAAACTCGAGGGTCTGTACCGGTCTGCGATTGCGGTCCCGTTCTTTCTCAGCATCGCTTCGCAGCTCAGATTTTAAAGCCTCTTTGACCAAATCCGAAGTGGACATTTTATGATCGTCGGCCAGTGCCGAGACAGCCAAACCACACAGAATGGTGATCACCATTAATTTTTTCATGTTGTCTCCCAAATTAAAAAGACAATGATTCTACCATTGGATTGTGGATTATGTGTGAAATACTCAGTGGTGAAGCGTCAATCGTCTGCGCTGATGGTGTCCGGGCCTTTGCCGGCGGTTTTTTCATAGTGACCTTTGGCCACTTTGCGGTATTGCGTGAAGCCATTTTTGGCGATGTTTTTTTCACTCAGGGTGGATGAGGGTGAACCTGTGGTGCCGGTGTTGAGGTGCACCGCTGTGATGATTTTTTTTACAGGATGGCCACATTCCGGGCATGCCAACAGGCGCTCATCGGCGAGTTTTTGCATCACATCAAAAGGCAGCACACAGTTGCCACAGGCGCGGTCTTGAGAAATGGCTTGATACGTATATAGAGGCATGGCAATAAAAAAAGCACCAGTTGGTAGATCAATCTGGTGCTTTTACCTTGATTTTACAAGTCTCAGTGAATGCCTTTCATGCCTTTTTTCAGCAAGGGTGACACCAGTAACATGACAATGCCGAAGCCAACTCCCAAATACAACAGGGTGCTCCATAACTCATTGTACTTATCAAGTTGCTCGCTGACTGACAAAGTCACCAACTCGTCGGCATCAAGGGCAGCAATTTTGGCCAACAGCACAGCCACCACTTCTGACAATGAGGTGGCCAGGAACCACACGCCCATCACCAGACTGACCACACTCTTGATCGACAGTTTGGTGACTGCAGACAAGCCAACCGGAGACAAACTCAATTCACCAGTGGTGTGTAGCAAATAGGCCAGCATCAGCCAGACCCAGGCCACTTTACCAGCTTCATCTGGTGTCAGGGCCCCAATCAGCAGCGCCCCGAAACCCAGCCCGACCTGAATCAAACCCAAAGAAAATTTGACTGGTGTGGAAGGATCAAGGTTCAGCTTACCTAATTTCACCCACAAAGCCGCGAACACCGGTGCCAGGGTGAAAATAAACAAGGCATTGAGCGAGCCGTATTGTCCCGCTGTGGGTTCAAAGACCAAAGCTTTGATCTGGCCTGACTGCAGGCCTGACAATTCGGTGATGCCAAAATAAATGGCATAGCCACCAAGCAGAAACAAACTGATGGAAATGATGTTGATACTGGCTGCAGATGCACCGGCATCGACCCGGGAAATGCGGTTTGATTTGTCACGCTTGTAGAAAAAGCCGATCAGCACAAATGCCAGTGCGATGGCCACAGTCACGGCAGCCAGCAACAACAGAAAAATGCCCAGGTAAGACAAGTGGCCTAGCCAGTCTGCACCGCCTTGATACATGTTGAATGCCAGCAGTAGAATCACTGAAACAATCGCAACCATGAGGGAAGCTTTGAGGGATTCTGCCAAAGAGATGTTGTGCATTTTGCGGTAATTGCTGGCGGTGATAAAACCCCATATTCCCAGTATCAGCGCCACTGCTCCCATCAGGTAAAACCGCCAGGTATCACCTGCAGTCAGGCTGGCATCAACAATTTTCCGATCAATGACCCGGTCAGCGAATAATGTCATGGAGCTGGCTGATTGCTCAAACAAAGCCCAGAAAACGATGGTAGAAATGATCAGGATCAACAACACCACCATTCGAGAATAATCATCAGAGCTGGACTTAATAAAGCCATATATGCTGAAGCCAATGACCATGCCCAGCAGGACATAAGACATCCACACCATGTTGTGTGCGAGGGTATTGAAAATGGATACCGTGCCGAAAATCGAATCAGGGAAGTGGTCGGTGGTAAAGCCGAACACTGCCAATAAACCAAAGGCCACGATCACGGCGACAAAAATCTTTGCCAGACCTTTGTTCTGATCATCGTTTTTATAATACATGGCGTAGTAGATCAAACCCACCACAGCGGCCAGTAAAAACAGGTTTTGGGTAAAGAACACGATGGATATCTTTTGTACCAGAAACCAGACAATGACAAGGCTCAATACAGAGAACAGGTAAATGGCCCATTCTTTGTTCAAGGGACCGATGAAGGACTCTTTGAGCACTTTCGGGTTGTTGGGTTCAGCGTGTCCATAGAGGTACTTCTGGCCCCAGAGGAAGGTCACCAGACCAATCAGCATGCCCAATCCTGCGGCACCAAAACCATAACTCCAGCCATAAGTTTCACCCAGCCAGGCACAAATCAGGGTGGCCACAAAGGAGCCAATGTTGATGCCCTGGTAGAAAATGGTGAAGCCAGAATCCCGGCGCGGATCATTTTCCGGATACAGTTTTCCGACAATGGTGGAAATGTTGGGTTTCAAAAAGCCCACACCCACCACAATCAGCGCCAGCGCCAGATAAAACACATTGATGGCGAATTCATCGCGTACCACCTCACCGCCAACCATGGAAGCCTGTGCACCCTCCACCGCCATCAGCAAATGCCCCAGCACCAGCAGTATGCCGCCGAAAATCACGGCTTTGCGCATCCCAAGATAGCGGTCAGCCAGCAAGCCACCAAGTAAGGGCAGTGCGTAAACCAACCCGGCATAGGAACCGACAATACTCAAGCCGCCGGCGTCACTGAATAAATGGTATTTGGTTAAATACAGCAACAGCAGGAATTTCATCCCATAAAAGGAAAAGCGTTCCCACAGCTCAGTTGCGAAACACACATACAACCCGATGGGATGGCCCCACAGGGTTTCGTCGTTGTATGTTTCAGCTTGTTCGACTTGAGTATTCATAAGTTATCCTCTGATTGATTTTATGATTGTATTAATAGATGCCATGCATACGCTTCTTAAGGAACGGAGCCAGAACCAGCATCAATACGCCTGCACCAATGGGGATCGCAGTGAACACCAGGAAAAAGCCTGATAAACCGATCGCCGCATTGATCGAATCCATGGCGCTGGCGGTGAAACCGCCAATGATGTTGGCGAAGAAACTGGACAAGAACCACACCCCAAACATGATGCCCAGCAGGCGTTTTGGTGTGAGTTTGCTGACATAAGACAAGCCCACTGGAGATAAGCACAACTCACCTGCCGTGTGGAAGAAGTAAGCCGCTATCAGCCAGAACATGGAAACAGCTGCGGTTGATGCGCCCTGGGTGATGCCTGAAGCACCGTAGGCCAGGAAAGCAAAACCAACACCCAGCAGCATCAAACCCAAGGCAAATTTTGTGGGTCCTGACGGGTTGTATTTGGTTTCCCATATTTTCGAAAACAGGGGCGCCAGGGTGATGATGAAGAATGAGTTCAGGATGCCAAACCAGGAAGCGGGCACTTCAATTTCATTGGCTGAAGAAAATTCATTATAGACTTTCCAGATCACAATGGCCCAAATGATGGCAAAGCTGAGCCCCAGGAAAGAATTGGATAGTGGAATTTGTTTGTGTGTGGCTTTGAACAACAGACCCAAAACCCAGGTCACTACCAGGATGGGCACCACGGTCAGGAAGAAATTGGTCCAGATGTAGATGGTGGCAGAAGTGCCGGTTAAGACCCGTTGGGTGTAGTCTTTGGCAAATATGGTCATCGAAGAACCCGCTTGCTCAAAAGCCCACCAAAAGATGATGACGAAAAAGGCAAACACCCCGACAACCATTAATCGGTCTTTTTCAACGTCATTCAGTTTGGGTTTTTCATGCAGTTCTTGCTTGGCTTCTTTGTGCTCTGGTTTGGCACCATTGCTGCCAAAAACGCTTTGCGCAAAATAAAATTGCAGCAGGCCGAAAAACATGAACACACCTGCCAGACCGAAACCATAATGCCAGCCGACCGTTTCACCGACATAACCACACAGCATGATGCCCAGGAAGGCCCCGGCGTTGATACCCATGTAGAAGATGGTGTAGGCACCATCTTTTTTTGAATCGTCTTTATATAAACCACCGACCATCGAAGAAATATTGGGTTTGAACAGTCCATTGCCTATGATCAGTAACACCAGTCCCAGGTAAAATGTGGCATGGGTATCAAAGGCCAGTGACAGATGACCCAGGGTCATGAGTAAAGCGCCCATCACCACAGCCAGTCTGAAGCCGGTGAATCGGTCGGCAATCCAACCTCCAATTAATGGCGTGAGGTAAACCAGGCCGGTATAGAAACCATACAGAACACCGGCATTTTCACGTGACCAGCCCCAGCCGCCACCGTCTATGGCGGTGACCAGAAACAGCACCAGCAAGGCGCGCATGCCGTAGTAACTGAAGCGTTCCCACATTTCAGTGAAAAAGAGAATAAACAGTCCTGCCGGGTGATTGAGGACTTCGGGATTGATGTTGGAGGTGGAATTATCCAGCTGAGTAGTTGAGTTCATATAAGATGATTGTGCAGGGTTGAAGACACGCAGGCGACCCTTGTTGCCGGGTGCTCTACGACCAAAGCAGTAGATGATAACACAAAAAAACTGAATCAAGACTGACTGTTAACAAGATTGTAACGTCCGTTTAACCCCATAAAAAGACCGCTGAAATCATTATGTTTTCTTCTTTTGCCGTAAAACTGGTAGAATTCGTGCTTCGAAGAAGGGCTGATGATCGGCCCAACCCGCCGACTTGGTTAGGCAGTTCATGCCACCATGGTGGTTTGACACAGTCAATAAGCCTTGGTGAAATGACCCCCAGCCGTGGTTGCTTACGCATCCTGCTTTCGTGACTTGTCTGTATCCAGGCAAACGAAAGTGAACCGAAGAGTCGTGCACTTAGATTACATAAAATGATCGCAATGGCGGTTTCACATTTGTCAGGAGCAAAAGTGAATACAAGCCTGTGATCGTTCCATTTTTGGTGACTCATCATGGCTAAATATCCTGAATTGGCAAGCAAAACAATTTTTCTGACCGGTGCCTGCGGCGGGCTGGGATCAGCGCTGGCTTTGCGCTTATCGCAACAAAATGTCAACCTCATCATCAGTGACAAAAACCCACGTGGTTTGGATAAGTTGTGTGATGAATTGATCAAAAGGGATTTGCCCGAACCAGTGATCTATCCAATGAACCTGATCGGAGCCACCCCTTCCGATTACATGGATTTGGCCAAAGTCATTAAAAAACATTTCGGACAACTGGATGGCCTGATTCACACCGCTGCAGAGTTTGGTTCACTGACACCATTCCTGCTGTATGAAGCGTCCCGCTGGCTGAAGGAGATGCAGGTCAATGTCAATTCGCCGATTTTTCTGACCCAGGCGTTACTGCCGTTGTTATTGAAAAGCAAGGGCACGGTGCTGTTTACCTCAGATAACCAGGAAATGCTGGGTAAAGCCTATTGGGGGCAATATGGTGTGGGTAAAGCAGCCATCGAACAATTTGCCCGGATTCTTGGTCAGGAATGTGAAAACCAAGGCGTAACGGTTCAGACCATCACACCGCCACCCATGCACACCCAATTGCGCGCCAAAGCCTGGCCGGCTGAAGATGCTGGCCGCCTGGCCAAACCTTTGGATGTGGCTGACACCTATTTGCGGGCCCTGGCCAATCGGCCTGAAGACTGATATAAACTCATTTTTTTTGGTTTTTTTTGGACTGACGAAAAATACTGTGACTGAAAAAAAATCTGTGACTCAATAGACTGTTTGACAGCAAAAACAATGAACAGCTGTCATTTGATTGCGTTTGTGGCAGATGGTACGGAGAAAAACCCCTGTTGATGTATCTGTCGACCTGTCATTGAACCCACCCTTCTTCTTGCAGTCTGTGGTTGGTTTTTGTATCATTCACTCATCACATTCAGGATCTTCTTTATACCGTGTCTGCCCTCGAATTAAGAATCGTTATTGCTGTCATTGGACTGGTTGTCCTGGGGGTGATGTATTATTTTGGCACACGCAAACCCACCCACACGCGGACTGACATCACAGAAGAAGAATTGTTCCAGATTGAACCTGATGTCATTGAAGAGCCGGTCGTGGATGACACCGGTACGGTCACCACAGAGCGCAAAATTGTGACTTTGTTTTTGCATGCCAAAGATGGGCTACAGTTTGATTGGCACCAGATCAAGGACGCCGCAGCCAAAGCTGGGCTGGAATATGGTGAAGATCATTTGTTTTACCGATATCGTCGGGTAGGTACTGAGAAAAAAGCCCTGTTCCTGGTCGCCAATATGCTTAAGCCGGGGGTGTTTGATCCGGATTTGCGCACCACAGGACTGGTGTTCATCATGACCTTGCCTGGTGAAATGAATGCATTGGACTTATGGGATACCATGTTTCCGGTCGCCAAACGCATGCAGGAGTTGCTGGATGGTTCGCTGACCGATGAAAACCACAGTGTTTTTTCCCGCCAGCGGATTGCCTCAATGCGTGAAGAAATGAGGGCTTTTGAACACAGCTTGTCATGAACCAGCCAGCCAGTCATGAGGACTACGTCCGCTTAAAGGATGAGCTCAACGAGCACGCCTATCACTATTACGTTCTTGACGATCCGCTGATCTCCGACAGCGAGTATGATCGCCTGTATCAGCAGTTGCTTAAGGCAGAATCAGCACATCCTCAATGGGTGGCCGAAGACTCCCCCAGCCAGCGGGTGGCTGATCAGCCATTGTCGCATTTCTCCCAGATTACCCATGCCCTGCCCATGTTGTCTCTGGGTAATGTGTTCAGTGCCGAAGAATTGCAGGAATTTGACCAGCGAATTCATAAGATCCTTGACCAGGAGGTCAGTTCAGTCGGAGACATCAGTTATTCAGCTGAGCCTAAACTGGATGGTCTGGCAGTGAGTATCCGTTATGAAAATGGTCTGTTGGTGCAGGCTGCAACACGAGGTGATGGTGCAATTGGCGAAGACATCACGGCGAATGTCAAGACGATTCAGTCCGTTCCGTTGTCATTGCGAGGCGATGACCTTCCGGCAGTGCTTGAGGTTCGCGGTGAAGTGGTGATGCCTCGTGATGGATTCAGCCGATACAACACCTGGGCCCTGGCACACGATGAGAAAGTGTTTGCCAACCCACGCAATGCAGCTGCCGGATCATTGCGGCAACTGGATCCGCAAAAAACTGCACGGCGGCCGCTGGCCTTTTATGCCTATTCAATCGGTGAAGTACAACCGGCCCATCAACTGGACACCCACAGTTCTGTGCTGGCTTGGGTCAAACAGCTGGGACTGCCGGTGAATCACCTGTCCAGAGTGGTCGAAGGAGTGACCGGCTGTGCAGAATATTATCAGGAGATTGGCAACTTACGTGAGCAGTTGAATTTTGACATTGATGGCGTGGTTTATAAAGTGGATGACTTGTCATGGCAGCAGATCCTTGGTTTTGTCACCAAAGCGCCGCGCTGGGCCACCGCTCATAAATTTCCCGCTGAAGAAGCCACTACCCAGGTGGAAAACATTGATGTACAGGTGGGCAGAACCGGCAGCATCACGCCGGTTGCCAGACTTAAACCAGTCACCGTTGGCGGTGTCACGGTAACCAATGCCACCTTGCACAATGAAGACGAGATCAGGCGCAAAGATGTGCGGGTGGGCGATACGGTGTTTGTGCGTCGGGCAGGTGATGTCATACCGGAAGTGGTGAAAGTGGTGACCGCCAGGCGTCCGGCGGATGCCCGGCCTTTTACCATGCCCTCCCATTGTCCGGTGTGTGACAGTGAGCTGCACAAAATTGAAGGTGAGGCTGTGTTGCGATGCCCGGCCGGACTGACTTGTGATGCACAGCGCAAAGAGAGCATCAAACATTTTGCTTCGCGCAAAGCCATGGACATTGATGGACTGGGCAATAAATTAGTCGAGCAGCTGGTGGATGCCGGTTTGATTGAAAACCCGGCTGATTTGTATCATCTGAAAGAAGCTCAGGTTTCCGGGTTGGAGCGCATGGCACAAAAATCAGCAACCAATCTGCTCAAAGGCATTGAGCAAAGCAAACAAACCACCCTGCCCAGGTTTATTTATGCCCTGGGTATTCGTGAGGTGGGTGAAGCCACGGCATTGACTCTGGCCAATGAGCTGCACAACCTTGATGCCATCAAAGGTGCCGATAAGGAAGCGTTGATGGACTTGCCCGATGTGGGTGAAGTGGTTGCCAGCCGGATCCGTCAATATTTTCACAATCCACAAAACCTCGCAGTGATTGATGAATTACTGGCCGCAGGTATTCACTGGCCCCAGATCAGTCAACAGGACAGCGGGCCAAAGCCTCTTGAGGGAATGACCGTGGTGCTGACCGGTTCTTTGTCACAAATGACCCGCTCTGAGGCCAAACAAAAGCTGCAGCAACTGGGGGCCAAAGTCACTGGTTCAGTTTCAGCCAGGACCGATTTGCTGGTGGCAGGTGAAAAGGCTGGTTCCAAGCTCAGCAAAGCTGAGCAGTTGGGCATTCAGGTGGTGGATGAAGCCTGGTTACTCGGTCAATAGCTTCACTTCAAACCCATTGTCAAAAATGTCATTGATGAACAGGCCGTTTTCGCAAATCAGGTCGTTGCTTTCACTGATCATCCACAATTGTTTTTTTCTGGTGTCGTAACGAAAATAACTCAGTCCAATGAATTGATTGTTGGTGAACACGGCAAATTCACTGGTGTCAGTTGGTGGGCTGCCCCCGGCTTGCTGACAGTTGTTGATGTTGCTGCTGAAACTGATGATTTTATTGGTCAGGTCGATGGTCACATCACTGCTGAGCAGATAGGCATAACGGTCAATCACCGGTGTCACCGCCTGGCCTGATGACCAGGCAAAGGCGCTCACCAAAAAGACCAGCGACTTTGATTTGCTGAAGTTGGTATTGTTCATATCTCATTTCGGGGTTGACAGGCCTTCCATGATACCAAGCGAAATGTTGTGAATTCAGTAAGCAGACGTTAAGATTCTGTGTCTAAAAGCCAGTCCCCAGGCGCAAATAAAAGCGCGCCTCGCCATCATGGCTGTAGCCGGTGCCCAGGAACATCACGGTGTCCTGAACATCAAAAGAGATACCGGCTGAGAATCCGTAAATCATGTCTTCAATGTTGATGTTTCTCTGCCAGACGTTGCCCCAATGGGTTTTTACCGTCAAATCCGGCACCCCAACGATGGGCAGGTCGATGGAACTCATCGGGGTGAACCAGCCCAGCTCCAGTAAAAAGGCATTGAGGCCCAGCAGTGATTGTGTGGGGTAGCCGGCAAAATCATCCACTCCGCCATAGGCTTTGAAGTATTCGTTGTTATTCACCAGGTCAGTAAAGTCAAATTTAATCCGCAAGTGAGCTGCGCTGCTGTTGAAAAACGGAAAACGCCGGTAGCCGTCAAAGCTCAGGTATTGGACCCGGTCAAAAATGCCCAATTCTGCTCTGAGGTCATAACCAAAGCGAGGTGAAATGGCTTTCTCCAGGGTATCGTAACCAAAATTGATCTGTAATCCAGCGGTGCGGTTGATGGCGGTATCAAAATCAATGTCATTGATCACCGGCACCACGCTTTGGTCTTTGTACCACAAGCCTGCCCTCAATTCACTGTTGATGGTGGGGTTGTAGCCGAGGTTCAGTCCAAAGCCAAATTTCTTGTGGTCGTATTCACCAATGGCATCAATGCCCTGGTAAAATCGCCGGGTGTCTTTGATGGTGTCGATGTTGGCTGTGGCAAAGAATTTGTTCTCGAAATCCAAAGGTTGGTACAGTTCAGATTGCCAGCCCAGTACCGAGCCCACACTGAGGTCATTGACCCAATGGCCGCCCTTGCTGTTGATGTTGTATCGGTGGTGTCTGACCAACAATGATATCCGCGTATTGGAATCGAAATCATCAGCCACTTTCAGTCCGAACTTCAGGTAATCAGGACCCCATTGTTTTTCTTTGACTTTGAAAGCAATGCCTTTTTTCTGGCCAATCGATTCTACCTGGTAGGTAATCACCTGGATGTCTTCTTCAGTGGACACCACCTGGTCAACAAAATCTTGTACCAGGCTGGCGTTGAACGACTGGCCGATCAGTTCATTTGCACGGGTCATTAATCGTTCGGTGGCAGTGCGTTTATTACCGGAGAAGCTGACAAAGCCTATGCGGCTGGGGATGTCTCTGGGTAAAAAGTTTCGGCTTTCCAGGTGGGTGATGAAGTCATTGTCAGGCAGGCTGAATGATGACAGGGCATCAGACTGCCGATAGGTCGCTAAATAGCCATCATTGATCATGTCTTTGGCACGGTCAAACATGGAGGCATCAATGCCTTTCAGTTCAGGCTGAATGACCAGATCAGCCAGCTTGAGGGATTGTTTGGTGTTCTGGACCAGTGCCACATCCACACTCTGATAAGTCACGGCCAGTACCGAAGATTGTTCATTAACCGTAGCCAGTGGAGATGAAATGTTGACCGCGATGACAATGTCAGCGCCCATGGCCCTGACCACATCAACCGGCAGATTGTTCAGGATGCCACCATCAACCAACATGCGTTCCTGATGTTTGACCGGACCAAAGACCAGAGGTACAGCCATTGATGCGCGCATCGCCATGGCCAGATCGCCCTGTTCAATCACATAGGGTTCTCCTGCATTGAGGTCAGTGGTCACGGCGCGAAAAGGGATGGGGAATTTGTTAAAGTCCGTTTCATTGAATGAGCCCACCAGGCGTTGCAACTCAAGCATCACTTTGTGGTCGCCAACCAATCCGGTACCGGATTTGGCGCCATCTCTGGAGATGCCGATTTCAATGTCGGCAAAATAATCTTTTTCTTCTTGCTTCTGGCGGTAGTTTTTCAGCTTGCGCTTGTTCGATGGGTTGAGTGCATTGTCCCAATCAACCGATTTGATGGCCCACTCCAGGTCATCAGGACTCATACCTGTGGCATACAATCCTCCCACAATACTGCCCATGGAAGTGCCGGCAATGTAATCAATGGGAATGCGTTTTTCTTCCAGTGCTTTGAGCACACCAACGTGTGCCATGCCCCGGGCGCCGCCACCGGACAGTGCCAGGCCGATTTTTGGTCGTTCGCGCTGTTCTGCCAAGGCCTGAGAACAAATCAGCAGGCTCAGCAGCCATAATGTCAGGTATTTCAGTTTTAACATCCCTTCACTTTACCCTCATGGTCATGATCCTGTTCACAACGCTTTGTGGCCTGATGGTCAACCGGTTGGTCAGGAAATCGTGATTCATACCCCCGGTAAAATTTTAAACAATTCCGGCGGATAAAACCATCACCCAAATGATTAACTGTGAACCATGACCGGAATTGAATCAGGAATCACTGACCTTCCTGGAGTGTGACGCTGGGCGGTAATTCAATGGTCAGGTACATTTCAAAGCCGCCATTGTCATTGTATCCGGTCACTTTCACTGAATCTCCAACGGTGTTTTGTAACAGTTGGTTTTGGTATTCACTGAAAGAATTGACTGGTTTGTCATTGATGTGAGTGATGACGTCCCGCGGCTTGATGCCGGCCAGATCTGCTGAACTGCCTTCTCTGGTTTTGGACACCATGATGCCTATCACCGGTTTGGGAATCTGGTAAACCACATGTCCGTAGGGTTGGATGAAATAGATGCCCAGCCAGCCCCTCAGTACCTGTCCATAGCGGATGATGGAGTTGATGATTTGTACGGTGGTATTGGATGGAATGGCAAAATTAATGCCTTCGGCACCAATCTGACTGTAACTGGCGGTGCTGATGCCTACCACCTGCCCCAAAGGGTTGACCAGTGCGCCGCCGGAATTACCCAGGTTGATTGCTGCATCTGTCTGGATGAAGTTTTCCACCTGGCTTTCCGTCAGGCCCCGTCGACCAGTGGCGCTGACGATCCCGAGGGAAGCGCTTTGGTTTAAGCCATATGGGTTGCCCACTGCCAGCACCACGTCGCCGGTATTGAGCAGTTCACTGTCGGCAAATGCGGCGGGTGTCAGGTTGTCGGCATCTATTTTGATCAAGGCCAGGTCAGTCAGGGTATCTGCGCCGATGAAACTCGCTTCGTATAGTTGATTGTCCCACAGGTATACCACGACCCGGCTGGCGTCTTTAATGACGTGCTTGTTGGTCACAATGTGACCGTTTTCCGAAACCACCACACCTGATCCCAGGTAGTTTTTCGTGCGGTAGGGTGAACGTGGTGAAATACCAGAGCGACCATTGATCGGTTCATTGCTTTGGGTGTAGATGCTCACCACTGAACGACTGATGGTGTCAATGGCAGGGGCATAGGAAAACACCAGCGCCGGTTGCTGTTCATTGGTGACCCAGCGCAATTGTCCGGTCAGAAATAAATACAGCAGCCCAATCAACAAGCCAAGCAGGGCGTATTTAAGAAAAAAGGTGAGGTGATTCAGCATATCAGGTTTGCTTGTGGTGTTCTGTGTATTGTAAAGAATTTCAGGGCAAAATGTTTGACCCATTCGTAACGCACAGTGTTGGGCAGGAAAAGGAGCAAAAAATTCCCTTTGATTGAAATTGATTTGAATAAGCCGGGTGATCGTTGTCTGGATGATTATTCCTGAATTAATCGCAGCTTGGCTATGAAATAACATTAAAATCTTGTAAAATTGCGCCGGTTTAATAGTAGATTCAACTTATGGACAGTCATTGTCCATGAGTTTTTTATTCATTAGGGGTTAATTCAATGACTGATAATGTCAATAAAAGTCGGCGTACTTTGTTGCTCAGCACTGGTGCAGTTGGCGCCATTGGCGCAGGTTTCGCGGCTGTTCCTTTTCTTAAGTCATGGCTGCCATCAGAGCGGGCCAAAGCGGCCGGTGGACCGGTCAAGGCAGATGTTTCCAAAGTGGAACCCGGTCAGATGATCAATATTCTGTGGCGCGGACAGCCCGTATTTGTGGTCAACCGCACACCCAAACAGCTGGACGTGTTGGAATCATTAAATGGCAAGCTGAAAGATCCCACGTCTGAATCCAGTGTTCAGCCAGCTTATGTGGATAACATCAACCGCTCAATCAAGGAGAACTTGTTGGTGGTGGTTGGTATTTGTACGCATCTGGGATGTTCACCCAAATACTATCCGGATCTGGTACCGCAGACATTTGATGCTGAATGGAAGGGTGGGTTCTTTTGCCCTTGTCATAATTCACGTTTTGACATTTCAGGACGGGTTTTCGCTGGTTCACCAGCCAGTCGTAATCTGGACATTCCGCCATATACATTTTTAGATGAGAACACCATCGAAATTGGCAACGATGGGGAGCAAGCATAATGGGTAAAATAGCAAGTTCAGGCAGTAAAAATGCCGCTGGTTTCATGGGTTGGCTGAATGCCAGGCTGCCAGTCACACAATTTTATAAAGACCATTTATCTGAATACTACGCGCCAAAGAATTTTAATTTCTGGTACTTTTTCGGTTCATTGGCTCTGCTGGTATTGGTTAATCAGATCCTCACAGGTATCTGGCTGACCATGCACTACAAACCCGATGCAGACAAAGCCTTCGGAATGGTTGAATACATCATGCGTGATGTGCCTTGGGGCTGGTTAATCCGCTATCTGCATACCACCGGAGCCTCGGCCTTTTTTGTGGTGATCTATTTCCACATGTTCCGTGGTCTGTTATATGGGTCATACAAGAAGCCACGCGAATTGGTATGGATCATTGGTATGGTGCTCTATCTGGCACTGATGGCTGAAGCCTTCATGGGCTATGTTCTGCCATGGGGTAACATGTCTTACTGGGGCGCCAAAGTGATCACCCAGTTATTTGGTGCTGTGCCTTTTGTGGGCGAAGCGCTGGTCGAATGGGTGCGGGGTGATTACCTGATCTCTGATGCCACCTTGAATCGTTTCTTTGCACTGCATGTGGTGGCCCTGCCGTTGGCGATTGTGGCTTTGGTGGTGTTGCACATTGCAGCCCTGCATACGGTTGGTTCCAACAACCCTGAAGGCATTGACATCAAGCAACACAAAGATGAAAACGGCAAGCCGCTGGACGGCATTCCATTCCATCCATACTACACCGTGAAAGACATTTTCGGAGTGGGCATGTTCCTGTTGATTTTCCTCTTCATCGTATTTGTTAAACCCGATATGGGCGGTTTGTTCCTGGAACATGACAATTACGTTCCGGCTGACCCGGCAGTGACGCCACTGCACATCAAGCCGGTGTGGTACTTCACCCCATTTTATGCCATGTTACGGGCGGTGCCTGACATGCAGATGGGTGCGTTGATCATGTTATTGGCGATTGTGGTGTTGTTCTTCCTGCCGTGGCTCGATCGCTCACCGGTTAAATCAATCAGATACCGTCGCTGGCCTTTCAAACTGATGCTGGGCTTGTTCACCATCACTTTTGTGGTACTTGGTTGGTTGGGTATGCAAGCAGGCAGTGTGACGCTGACCCGCATAGCACAGGCCCTGACTGCATTTTACTTCTTCTATTTCATTTGGTTGTTCTTCTACAGCCGCAATGAAAAGTACCATGAAGTGCCAGAGAGAATAGAGGATCACTGATGAAAAAATTACACTTAATCACGCTGGGTTTAATGATGTTCTCTGGTTTGGCTTCTGCCGCCGGTGATGCCTACATTGGTGAACATGTACAAACCAACATCCGCTCAACCGACTCACTGCGTAATGGCGCGAGAACCTTCATGAATTATTGCATGGGTTGTCATTCCATGGAGTTCCAAAGGTACAACCGTGTTGCCGAGGACCTGGGCCTGACAGAAGATGAAATGATGAATGGCTTGGTTTTAACGGATGCCAAATTTGCCGACAAAATGACCATAGCCATGGATCCTCAGGATGCCGAGCAATGGTTTGGCAAGACCCCGCCGGATTTAACGGTGATTGCCAAAGCCCGTGGCCTGGATTGGTTGTATAACTTCCTGATCAACTACTACCTGGATCCAACCAGACCCACAGGCTGGAATAACCTGACATTTGAGAATGCATCCATGCCTCATGTTTTGTGGGAGTTCCAGGGAATGCGCAAAGCCAATTTCAACGTATATGAAGATGAAGATGGCAATGAGCACAAAGAGTTCATTGATTTTGAAGTCGTTGAAGCGGGTTCAATGAGTGAGCAGGAATACAAAGACATGGTCAGAGACCTGGTGAATTTCCTGGATTATTCATCCGAGCCGGCACAACTGATCCGCATGTCTTATGCACCCTGGGTGTTGTTGTTTGTGGCTTTATTCACATTCCTCGCCTACCTGCTGAAAGTGAATTACTTCAGGGACATTCACTGATTGTGCGATTTTGATTGCCTTAACAAAAGGCGCAAAATTTGATAATATGAAGGGTTTTTGCGACTGACCGTTGCGAAAACCCTTTTTGAGTTTACAGATAAGGAGAAAAAACAGGTGTCAATCATAGAACGTGGACGATCCGTCATTACCGTTTATTCAGAGACAGAGTCGTTTGATTCGCACAGAATCAGATTTCTGTTGGCGACCAAGAGCATCAATTGCAAAATCATCTCTGTTGATCGCAATAATCCACCTGAAGACTTACTGGCCAACAACCCTAAACTGGAGATTCCCACCCTGGTTGACCGGGACATGCACCTGTATGGTGTCAATGTGATCACCGAGTACCTGGATGAACGTTATCCTCACCCGCCGTTGATGCCGCCTGATCCCATGACCCGGGCTCGTCTGCGGTTCACTGTTTATCGGTTGGAACATGGTTGGTTTGAATACATCAGTAAAATCGAAAACAACACCGGTGAGATCAAAAAACAAGCCGTTAATGACCTGACTGCAGAATTGGTGGCAGCCGAACCTTTGTTCAGTGAAAATCCTTACTTCATGAACACCGATATGACCTTGGTTGATACCAATCTGGTGCCATTTTTATGGCGTTTGGAACACTATGGACTGGATTGGGAAGCACTGCCGAAATCACTGCGTAATTATGCCCACCGGATGTTCCAAAGCAAAGCCTTCAAAAAAAGCATCACTGAATCAGAGAGAGAATACCGCTTTGATTTTTGATCCTGACATGACATCAGTGAAGCCTTATTTCATTAAGGCATTGCATGAATGGATTTCTGATAATGGCTTGACCCCGTTGATTGTGGTTGATGCCGGTTATGAAGGTGTTCGTGTGCCTGATGGAGTGGTGGAAGATGGCAAAGTAGTGCTCAATATTTCATACGATGCCTCACAAAACCTCGTCATGGATGATGAGCTGGTGACATTCAATGCCCGTTTTTCTGGTACTTCTCATGCAATCATCATTCCAATGGAAGCGGTTTCTGCAATCTATGCCAGAGAGAATGGCAAAGGCATGATGTTTGATGTGGAACCCATGGCAGCATCGGATGATCCTGATGAACGGGAGACAGACAAGCCCAGCCCGGACAAACCGAATAAGTCCGGTAAATCCAAATCCCATTTAAAACTGGTTGATTGATCAGCTCATGAATCAGGACACTGGAAACGCAGAAAAGACCACCACCGACGAACAGCCAGTCAGTGATGTCACAGAATTGATCAGCAATTTTTCTGATTTATTGCCAAACGCTTGGCTGCCATATTGGGAGCAACTCCAGTCTGTACCCATGCTGGCTTTTATCCTGACTGTGATTCTGGGATATCTGGTGGCCAGAATCGGCCTGGCGATATTCACCAAGAGCCTCAGTCAAATCACCAAACGCACCAAAAGTGATGTCGATGATCAGTTGATTCAAGCCATCCGCAAACCTTTTTTCCTGACCCTGTTCTTTTTCTTTTTAGGCATAGCGGTAAAAACCATTGGCCTGTCAGCTGCGATGGAAAGCACAGTGATCAGGATATTGGCCAGTATTTTGGTGCTCAGTTGGATGTTCCGCGGATTTAAAATACTGCATATCCTGCTCAGTACCTTGTCCACCTTCAAGGATCGGTTTGAAATCATCCAACCGAAAACCATCCCACTGTTTGAACTGGTGGGGAAGATTCTGTTAATTGGTCTGGGCTCCTACATCTTGTTGACCATTTGGGGCATCAACCCGACAGCCTGGCTGGCTTCAGCCGGGGTGATTGGTATTGCTGTAGGTTTTGCTGCGAAGGACACCCTGGCGAATTTGTTTTCCGGCTTTTTCATCATTGCCGATACGCCCTATAAAGTGGGAGACTTTGTCAACCTTGACTCTGGAGAGCGGGGTATGGTCACTCATGTGGGCATGCGATCAACGCGTTTACTGACCCGCGATGACATCGAAATAACCATCCCTAATAACGTCATTGGCAATGCCAAAATCATCAATGAAAGCAGTGGTCGTTGGGAAAAAAGCCGCATCCGCATCAAAGTCGGGGCCGCATATGGAACCGATGCACAGCAAGTGGTTGAAGTATTGATGCAAGTAGCCAATGACCACCCTGAAGTGGTGAAAAATCCAGAAGCCAGGGTTCGTTTTCGGGCATTCGGGGCATCATCCATCGATTTCGAGTTGTTGGTGTGGATTGAACAACCCGTATTGCGCGGTCGCATCAGTCATGAATTACATCTACAGGTCTATGCGGCCTTTAATCGAGCGGGTATCGAGATCCCATACGCCAAGCAAGATGTATACATCAAAGAAATGCCGGCCAGTCAAATCTGATACCCACTTGTCATTGTGTCCGCCGATATTGATAAACTGATCAGCCAATTGCCGGGTCATGTATTGACTCAGGACCGGCATCGTCTACAGAATCAACTGAACAAAGCCAAAAAACAGCGGCAGATGTTGCCCGGTGTCTTGGCAGCATTGGAAGCATCGCAAAACGCTTTTGAACAACGAAAACACTCGGTTCCGCAGGTGGAGTTGGTGGCAGATTTACCCATCAGTCAACAAGCTGAAAAAATCAAAACCACCATACAAAACCATCAGGTAACCGTCATTGCGGGTGAAACCGGTTCGGGTAAAACCACTCAGATACCAAAAATCTGTTTACAGGCCGGACTGGGTGTGGCAGGACAAATTGCCTGCACCCAACCGCGCCGGATTGCAGCCAAGTCAGTGGCTCAGCGGGTGGCCGATGAATTGAATACACCATTAGGCCAACAGGTGGGCTATCAGGTGCGTTTCGATGAAAAATTCAGCCAGGATGGCTACATTCGTTTTATGACTGATGGTATTTTGCTGCAACAAACCCTGCGCGATAAATGGCTCAATGACTACGATGCCATCATCATTGATGAGGCTCATGAACGCAGCCTCAACATTGATTTTTTATTGGGTTTCATTAAGCAGCTGACTGCCAAACGCAGTGACCTCAAAGTGGTGATCACATCAGCCACCATTGATACCGAAAAGTTTGCCAGACATTTTGGTGATGCACCGATTATCAATGTCAGTGGCCGGTCTTTTCCGGTCACCGCACATTACCGGCCACTGGATGAACATAACCTGGAACTCAATCAGGGCATCATTCGCGCGATTGATGAAATCTATGCGATGAGTAAAGACGGTGATGTGTTGATTTTCCTGCCTGGTGAACGGGAAATCAATGAGGCAGCCGATCAGCTTCAGCGAAAACACCTGCCCAACACCGAAGTCCTCAAATTGTATGCCCGCCTGTCGGCTCAAGATCAAATGAGGATTTTTAAGCCGGGTAATCAGCGTCGGGTGATTCTCAGTACCAACGTGGCCGAGACTTCGTTGACGGTACCCCGTATTCATTATGTGATTGACTCGGGCCTGGCCCGAATCAGTCGCTATTCAGCGCGTACCAAAATTCAGGGTTTGCAGATCGAACCCATAGCCCAGGATTCAGCCAATCAAAGGATGGGCCGTTGTGGTCGGATTGCCGATGGTCATTGTTTTCGATTGTATGCCGAACAGGATTTTGACAGCCGGCCTGAACACACCGATGCAGAGATATTACGCACGTCACTGGCTTCAGTTATTTTACAAACCCATGTACTGAACCTGGGTCATCTGACAGAGTTTCCATTCATCGATCAGCCTGATTTTAAAATGATCAATGACGGCTATCAATTACTCATGGAACTGGAAGCCCTGGATGAGGGCCAGCAATTGACCCGAACAGGCCGCATGATGGCTCACTTGCCAATTGATGTGCAGCTCGGACGGGTGTTGATCAAGGCCAATGGTTTGGGTTGTTTACAGGACATCCTGGTGATCGTCGCCGGTTTGTCCATTCAGGATGTGCGTGAACGGCCGCTGGAATGGGCTCAGGCAGCCGATCAGGCGCATAAGAAATACCAGCATGAAAAATCTGATTTCATGGCCATGCTGAAGTTGTGGAACACGCTACATAAACAACGTAAAAAATTAAAAAACAGTGGTTTCAAAAAGTGGTGCCGTGACAACTTCATCTCCATTAAACGATACATGGAATGGAAAGATGTTTACCGGCAGCTCAGTCAGTTGGTCAAGAGGCAAAAAATGATCATTACCGATCAGCAGGCTGATTATGAACAAATCCATAAATCATTGTTGGCTGGTTTCATTGCTCACATCGGCATGCATCAGTCAGACAAAGAATACCTGGGTACGCGAAACAAGAAGTTCATGATTTTTCCAGGTTCAGGTTTATACAACCGCACACCCAAATGGCTATTGGCCGGAGAAATTGTGCACACCTCACAGGTGTTTGCCCGCATGGTCGCAGAATTGGATGTGATGTGGATCAATGACATCGGTCGTCACCTGATCAAAAAATCCTACTATGACCCGTTCTGGTCTAAAAAACATGGCACGGTAATGGGATATCAGCGGACGGTTATGCTGGGGTTGGTATTGCATGAAAAACACCAGATTCATTACGGTCCCAAAGATCCAAAAAATGCCAGGCATCTGTTCATCAGCCAAGGTTTGGTGGAACAATACATGAACACCCGCATGGCTTTTTTCCACCACAATGCCAAATTGATTGCGGCGATCCAGGCTGAGGAAGACCGCCATCGTAAGAAAGACCTGCTGATTGACCCGAACACCCTGTATGACTTGTATGACGCGGTGATCCCGGCCGGAATTTATTCTGAAGTTCAATTGCGCAAATGGGTGGTTAAAAATGGTGACCATGATTTGAAATTCACCGATGAACAACTGTACATGCGTCAGGTACCAAGAGACCGTGCTGAACTGTTCCCGGAGGAAATCACCATCAGAAACCTGACCCTGCGCCTGAGTTATGAATTCCAGCCAGGCACTGAAACCGATGGTGTAACGGCACACATACAGTTGCCCTGGCTCAATGCACTCAATGCCAATGATTTTGAATTTTTGGTACCTGGCTTGTTGACTGAAAAACTCGAAATGCTGATCAAAGGATTGCCAAAGAGTATCCGTCGGGGGCTGTTCCCGATCAAAGAATATGCAGAAATTCTCAGTGAATCAATGGATCATGAACAGGATTTTTATGAGCAACTGGTGCGTTGGGTGTTCCGCAAGAATGGCTTGCAAACCCGTCTGGAAGACTGGCAGTCGGTTGTGTTGGATGACCATTTGAAATTTCGTTTTGTGGTTTATGACAATCAAAAGAAGGTCCTCAAAACAGGCCGTAATTTCAATGACTTGATCGCTGATTTCAGTCGCCAGGCCAACAAAAGCTTTCAAAAAACCGCATCAAAAAAGAAAAAAATTGATGGTGCCACTGATTGGGTGTTCGGTGAGTTGAGCAGGCAGGTACAACTGGACAATGGTTTACAGGCTTATCAGGCGGTGGTTGACCAGGGGGATCAGGTCGGTCTGAGGATGTTTGAGAACCAGCACCAGGCTGATCTCAATCATGTGCAGGGCATCAAGCGATTGTTACACATCAAATACCCGAAAATCATCAAAGCGGCTCAGCGGGTCAATATGAACCTCAAAGCGGAGATCGCCTGGAATGCCCTGGACAGTGGAAAACAATTGATCGAAGAACTGATTGATTCATTGCTTGAGAAGCAGATTGTTGCCTATAACTGGGTGGGGAACCAGCAACAATTTGACCAATTGGCTGACCAGCTGGATAAGCAATTGTATAAAAAAACCTATGACTGGTCACAGCGTCTGACGCCGGTGATTTTACAGTGGTACGCGATTTGGCAACAAGTGGAAGAAAAATGCGACATGTTGACTGAAGCCAGCTATACGGACATGCAGTATCAGCTGGATTACCTGGTGTATGCCGATTTTCTGCATCATGTCAGGTATGATGATCTGCAACACTATGGTCGATACCTCAATGGCCTGTCCATGCGCCTGGAAACCGCCCTGCATTCACCACCCAAGGAAGCCGATAAGCTCAGGGAATTGTCGGCAGTGAGTAAGCCCTTTTATGATTATTGCAACCAAATTGATGAATTCGCCGATGCCCACCAGGATTTCCTCATGCTGCTGGAGGAATTGCGCATCCAGTTGTTTGCCCAAAGCCTGGGCACCAAACAAAAAGTCTCGGTGAAACGCCTGAAACAGGCCTTTAAAGTACTTTAAACAGGCAAATCATGGTGTCTGTGAGGTACAATCAAACCAGTTACCATCATCCATCATCATGTTGTTATTGATTTTTCTGACAGCGGCGCTGTCATCGTTGAATGAATCAGAAGCTGAGCGCTTGATCAGACAGGGACAAGCCATGTTAGAAGCTGAAAACTACCCTGAAGCATTGAAAATAACGGCTACGATGATAGCCGCAAATGACCGCATTGCTGAAGTCCACGTCATCAGAGCTGATATCCTTAATCGGCTTGACAGAAATACGGAAGCCATCGAAGCTTACACCACCGGACTTAAGCTCGACCCAACTTTTAAGCATGCTTACCACAACAGGGCTATGGTTTATTGGAGGTTATTGCAACATCAACTCGCCATCGAAGACTTTGAGCAAGCCATCAAAGTTGATCCGGAAAATCAACACAGCATCAACAACCAATCCATTTATAACAACATTGGGCTGGTTTACCAGGAAATGGGTAGCAAGAAAGCCGCCAGTGATGCCTATTGGATGGCCACTGTGGTTGATAAAAGCTATGCTGAGGCCTGGTACAACAGAGGCTATGTGGCTGAATTGCAATATGATTACGCCTCTGCCAAATGGAATTATGAACAAGCCGTTGAAGCAGAGCCAGATAATGAAATTTACCAGCTTGCTTTACTCAGGGCTGATTTTGGCTTGAACAGAGACTGAGGCAATCTAAAAAGTATTAGCACAAAAGCTGAGGCGTTCATAAGCTATCTTGCAACACCTTAATCAGCTGACTCACTTCTGCCTCAGTGTTGTAGTGCGCCAGACTGACGCGCACCACACCCTGCTGATTCCTGAGGCCCAGGTGATCGATCAATTTGACCGCATAGAAGTCGCCAAAACGAATGCCGATCCGGTGGGGATCCACCGCTTTCACAATGCTTTGTGAGTCTTTGTGTTCATGTACAAAAGACAAGGTCGCCACCCGGCGCTCAGGATCACTGGCAGGTTCTCCAATGATGCGCACCTGTGGATTGTGTTGCAGGACATCCACCAAGGGTTCCAGCAGCCTGGCTTCGTGGTCAGCGATTTGAGTATAGGCTGCCTGCAGGTGGTCTCTGCTGACCGTTGCATGTGCGCTTCCGGCACCCAGCTCACTCAGGTACTGCACCACCGCACCCATGGCGTAACACAGTTCGTAATTGACATTGCCGGGTTGAAACTTGTAAGGCACGGTGGTAATGAAGCCGTGATTGAAGCCAGGCAGGCCATTCAACAAATCAAATTTGCCGTACAGCACTGCCTGATGGGGGCCAAAGGTTTTGTAGGTGCTGAAGAAATAAAAATCCACATCCCAGTCCTGTACATCAATCAGCCGGTGTGGGGCGTAAGCCACCCCATCTACGCAGACATGAGCACCGTGTTCATGAATCAGTCGGGTCCAGTCTTTGACCGGATTGATGGTGCCGAGGATGTTGGATACATGGGTGAAACACACCAATCGGGTTTTCGCGGTCATCAATTCCAGTAAGTCATCAGTTTCCAGGCTCAAAGTATCTGGCCTGATGCGCCAGGTTTTGATGACGATGCCCTTTTTTTTCAGCTCCAGCCAGGCGGCCCGGTTGGCTTCGTGATCCACATCGGTGATGATCACTTCATCTCCGACCTGCCATGTTTCTGCCAGACACAAACTCAGGATGCGTATCAGGGCAGTGCTGCTTGGTCCCATCACCACTTCTTCGTTCTGTTCAGCGTTGAGGTAGGTTTGAATGTGATCGGTGGCCCGGGCCAGTTGTGCTGCAGCTGCAGCCGAAGTGGCGTAACTGGCACCCAGTTGCACATCATAATGGGTCAGGTAATCGGTGATCGCATGGATCGCATGACCCACAGTTTGCGAACCGCCGGCGTTGTCCATAAACACCATTTTAGTGTTGCTGTTAAATACAGGAAACTGCTCTCTGACCCATTCAATGTTCATGATTTGATCCCGAAAAAAGCACCCATTCTATCAGCATCGGTGTGCTTTGTAGGAGCTAAATACTGCGACGGCGGGGCGGTTGAAATGGGCGTGACCGGTCAGAAGATTGAGCTGAGTTTGTGCCGGTGACTTCTGCCAACCGGCAGAACAGTACCACAGTTGAGGGTGATGCAGTGGGTTGTCAGGTCATTGATGTGAGCCGCATTGGCCAAATGGGACCGATGAATCCTGATGAAACCGGCGGGGCTGAGTCGGCGTTCCATGTCGCGTAAGGTGGAGCGCAGGGTATACACTGCCCCGGCGCTGTGAATCTGCAGGTAATTGCCTTCGGCAGTGATGTGGCTGATCGCTTTGAGTTCAGGTTCAACAGTTTGGTTGCGGTGGTTATGACAGTTCAGTTTGAGGCTGTGTTCGTTTATATTTTGCTGTAGCCAGTGTGCACACCTGGGCAACAGCAGCACCAAAGCCAGGATCTTCAGGTTGGCCGGCAGATAACAGAACAACAGCGTCCGGCCAATACCAGGTTGATCACTGAACAGCCAGGCCTGACTGAGCGTACTGATCAGCACAGCAGCCAGCGACAACAGCAGATATGTCTGCATGGCCGTGGAATGGGTGGGCAGTTTCAGGCCCTGATCAGGCAGCCGCTCAAACAGCCAGGGCATCAACAGCAGCCAGATCAGCCAGGCCTTGGCACTGCTGATCAGGGTGCCAATCAAGCTCACATCTCGCAACACATACCAGCTGTCATAAAGGTAGAAATAAACCGATGTCAACAACACCAGGCAGCACCAGAACCAGTGATGGATATGGGCGGGACGGAGAATGGCAACACTCATGATGTATCCTCGATTGAAACATCCTGATTATAGGCGTTCGGGTTCTGCCAGACATCTGACGTTGGTCACATAAGGGTGGTTGTTGGTCACAATGCCAGGTTTTGACCACTTGAGTGCGCTAGATTGAACGCATTCAATCAACAGGACACCCATCATGAAAATCAAGTTAATCTGCGCCGCCATGTGCTTCATCTGCAACCTTGTATTGGCTACAGAAAGCAGTGATCTGGAACAGCTTAAACATTTAAAACTGACCTTGTGGCCGCAAGCCTATCGCGCCCAGGATGCGGCTTTACTCGATCAGATTCTGCACCCACAATTTCAGCTGATTGATGCCAATGGGCAAAGTTCCAATAAGCTTGAGGAGCTTGAATACGTCAAAAACCATGTCTGGCAAGCGGTTAATTTCAGTTATCAGATCGATCGTCTGGAGGTGTTTGATGAGCACACCGCGATCATCAGTGGTCGTGGTGAAACCGACACCTATCAGTATCATTCCAGTAATGTGTTGATCAAAAGCGAAGGTCGTTGGCAGGCCATTGCATCTCATGTGTCGGGTTTTCAACACAAAAAGCCATGACTTTGTAAACATGTCAGTCACGTCTGCAACGGGTATGCTGGGGGTATTTGATTTGAAAATGATTCGATATGAAAAAGCCATGACTTCTGTGGTGTCTGGTGTTGAGTGGTTGTGCGCCAACCCAACACATCAAACTCACCCACCTGCAGATTGATTTTGATTCACATGTGAGGCTATGATGAGCAGAAAAGCAGTGACTGCTGCATCAACCAATCACATTCAGAGGAAGAAATATGAACATCACCACACAATGGAATCTTGAAGTCGAAAAGTCATCCGGGTCAGTAAACAATGATCCGCAAAAGCATCAAATGCTGGTCAAAGTGGCCCCTGGTTCACCGGCGGATGAACTGGGTCTGTCGTCCGGAGATTTGCTGATCAGTGTGAATGGAGCACCCGCCAATGAGGTCGATGTGTTAGGTACATTGGTCCAAACCAATGTCATGACCTATGAGTTTTACCAGCCCCAAAGCCAATCAATGTTGTGTGTGGAAGCCAACAACATGCCACTGGGTTTTGTGGTTGAGGGGCAATCTGAGGGGATCACACAGTTATATGAACAACGGGGTATGTATGACTGGTCTGACCTGATGAAATTGTGGGAGCGGGGTGAATGGACTCTGCTGGCACGGGCCAGCCAAGCGGTCCATCAGACCGGGTTGTTGAATCGCCTGATCAGGTTGTTCAAGCCATCCCATCAAGCCAGCGGAGCAGTTTTACTGATGGGCGCTGCCATGTATGAACAAGGTCAGCCAGCTGAGGGCATGAACTGGATAGAGCTGTTCATTGATGAGTTATTTGCCGGGTTCACCACCGATTACCATGCGGTGGCGTTTTACTACAAAGCACGATGGGCCAAAGAATCGGGTGATTCAGATGAATTCATCCATTGGCTGGAACGAGCCAACCACAGCAATGCCGGCAGGTCTGCCCGGGTGAATGAACTGATCCGCACGGTTGAGCAAATTGAGTTAAGTCACGAACACCCCTGGCTTGGAATGGATTTTCCATCCCGCTTTGTGTTGCCACTTCTGGAGCAGGAAGGGTTGTTGTCTTTGCAAAATATGCTTGATGGCATGCAGGATGATCAGTTACTGCCTGTGTGTGTGATGCCCTCTTATCGGGGCAATGGCCCTTACAATGACAGCATGTTGTGTTACCGGGCGACCATCAAACACCTGGCAGAGCAATTTTTACCCATGGTGGTGATCACCGATCAGCCACACAAGAGGCCTGACCGCATGTGGTGGTATGAGCATGAGACAAAAGCCAGGCAACAGCACATCGAATTGCACCTGGTATATGATGAAACTGCTTCAGTGGCCAGACAATTGGACATGCAACGCACACCCATTTTTTATGTACTGAACAAGCAAAGCACCATCATTCATCAAGGTGCGCTGGATGAACCCTATGATTACTGGTGTTGTCTCAGTCAGGATGCTGTATGAAAGCAGTTGATCAGTGTTTATCCTGGCGCTTTCGTGGTGTGCTGCTCGGTTGTGTGATCACCTGCCAGCTGTTGATGGTGACCAGCGCACAGACAGATCAACCTTGCCGCATACATCCGGACAGTGTATTTCAGCCTAAAGATGTGCAGGCCATTGATCAGTTGTTGATGGACTGGAAAGCCGTGGTGCAAAACGGGGATCTGGAAGGCCTGGCCCAACTGGTCACAGAAGATGCTGAATTCTGGTCGCATGAAGCCGAACCGTTGCGTGGTCGGGATGCCCTGAAGCAGGCTTTCGAACCCTATGTGAACACTTACCGGTGGCAGCAGGATTACCAGTGCAGTGAGTTGATCATTGCAGGAGACTGGGCAGTGATCCGTGGAACGGAACACAATCAGTTTCAACACCTCACAACGGGTCAGCAAACCAGTAGCCGCCAGCGGGCTTTCAGTGTGATGCAGCGTGATCAAACTGGCCAGTGGCGGTTTGCCCGTGGCATGAGCCACCGGCCACCAGCCAGTGAATCTGAGTGAATGGGAGTCGACAAGATACCAATTGGCGGTAGAATAAATAACAGTTTATTTGAGCATTGACTGATGAAAAAAGCTGTTTTAATGATCCTGTCTCACCTGTTGATTGGCCTGGCCGGCTTTGCCGCCGGCATTTATGCCTTGCCCATCCTCACCGCCCCGGACGCACCTTCTGCTGAGCGCATTGCGCAAATGGCCGAGGCTGCGGTGTTCACGGCTCAATTTCGCAAAGACCTTGAAGACAGTGATTTTCTGCATCAGGGTGAAGGCGAGGTGACGGTGGGTAAACAGCACATCACCTTTGCCGGTTCCATCTCACCGGGACCGGATTACCGCCTGTACCTGTCACCTGAGTTTGTCGAAACTGAACAGGCATTTGCACGGCTGAAACCGCAGATGGCTGAGGTTGGCCGGGTTAATACCTTCAATAATTTCCTGTTGTCGGTGCCCAATACCATTGATATCAGCCAATACAACACCGTGATCGTGTGGTGTGAATCTTTTGGTGAATTCATCACAGCTGCACAATATCAACCCTGAAGGGTCGGCAGGTCAGGCTGATCAGCCGCTGTGTGAAGACAAATATGCCAGCTTCACTGGTCTTCTGTTACACTGTTTATTCATCAAGAGTTACTGGACGCATGCGGGTTAAATTGATCATTCAAATATGGATGTTACTGGTGTGGGTATTGCTCCCACCAGTTGCCATTGCGCAGCCAAATCTGAATTTCCTCAGTCAGGAGCCGGCCACTGAAAACGTCTGGAATCCCCCGGAAATCAATCGTTTGACCACCAACTGGTGGGCCCGGGCCATCGATGCTGCCCCAACTGAGCAACCTCATCAACAGCTCAAAACCTGGAGTGACCAGCTACTGGAGGGCAGCCAGCAGAATCAGGTCCAGCTGTCTGCCGCTGATCTGCAGGCGATTCGTCAATTCAACATCAACCTCACTGAACTGGCAGAACACACCGCCATCACCGTCACTCAGGCACCTGAACAGTACGATGTCCAGGAGTCTTACGGCCTGACAGCAGCATTGGAACGCAGGCAACAACTGAGAACCCTGCGGCAGCGGTTGGAAGAGGAGCGTGCTGCAAGAGATGAATTACAGGTTGACGGCACTTTACAACGGCAGAACATTGATCGCCTGATCATTGAATATCAGGGCATGGGTTTGGATGATCCGAAAAAAGCATCACTGGGCTATCAATGGTTGGAAGCGCGATCCTGGGTGGCCATTTACGAATCACAAGTCAATCAGTTCGAATCACAAATTGATCAGACCCAGGCGCGGATTGATGGATTGCTTGAACACCTGGCAATCATGCGGGAGCGTTTGGTTCCTGATGTGGATGCCATTGATGGCCTGAAAAAACAAATCGACATCAATCAGGATGCATTGGTCACCGCACTGCAACAGGCTCGGCAGGCCAGTCTTAATATGGCACGTACTACCGATACCCTGAACAGTTCTTTGCTCGACGTGAATAAACTCAATCTGGCCCTCAGTCTGATGGCGCAGAAACGCCTTGAACTGGCCATAGCCCGCGACCAGTCCCACATACACTGGATTGCCAACAGTGTCAGTGAGCCGGTCGAACTACAGGTAAAAACCCGGCAGTTGGTGGATCAGACCCAGGCCCTGATCAGTGGTAGCAAAGAACGCATCAGACAATGGCAAACACTGGCTCAGGATGTTCTGTTGTCTGCCGCAGGGCAACAGGAAGATGGTGCCGATCAAACAGCCAGGCGCACTGAGTTGGCTCAGCAGGTGTTGTTAAAACTGGGTGCGCTGGAATGGCAGGCCGAAAAAGTCAGTTTCATCAACACCCTGATCAGTGATCAGCTGCTGGTGCCATCAGGTGGCTTCAGTCGATTCTGGTATGGGTTGGGTGAAACTACAACTTCGGTGACTGAGGGCTTTAAGTCAGTGGTCAATCAACCCCTGTTCAGGATCAATGAAACACCGGTGACCCTACTGCCGTTGTTTAAGTTGTTGTTGATTGTACTGATTGGCTACCTGGTGTCCAAGCTGGTCAGGGCGGTGATCAAACGCATGGAATCCAGGCGTGATCAAGACAAATCGCCGGTGTTTTTCATGCTGGACAAGCTGATCCACTACATCATCATCATTGTCGCCACCCTGGCAGGTTTCAGCGCTTTGGGGATCGATTTTACCAACCTGACATTGATTGCTGGTGCCTTATCGGTGGGTATTGGTTTTGGATTACAGAACATCGTCAGTAACTTTGTTTCTGGACTGACCATCATGTTTGAGCGCACACTGAAAGTGGGTGATTACATTGAGATTGAAGATGGCATCACCGGAACAGTTCGCGAAATCAATGCCCGCAGCACTCGCATCAACACCAATGACAACATCGATGTGGTGATACCAAACTCAGACCTGGTAACCAATCAGGTGATCAACTGGACCCTCAGGGATTCAATTAAACGGGTCAAAATTCCTTTTGGAGTGGCTTATGGTACGGACAAAGAACTGGTAAAAAAGGCTGCCACCGAAGCGGCTGAAAAAGTTCCCTACACACTGACCAACATGAAAGGCAAAGAGCCTGAAGTCTGGATGACCGCTTTTGGTGACAACAGCCTGGATTTCGTACTGCTGGTGTGGGTATCCAAATACGGTGTACGCCGGCCAAACAGAATCAAAGCGGCTTTTTTGTGGGAGCTGGATAATGCCTTCAATCAATACGGCATTGAAATACCCTTCCCGCAACGGGTGTTGCATGTCGCCAGTGACAGTGATCAGTCAACGGTCTTCGTGCAACCTGACGACGGCAAAGACTGAACAGCTACAATCGGATCAAGGCGGTTTGGTGTACACTGATGCCGTGAGACGCGGGCATCAGGCAGGCTTCGGCCTCAAAAAACCATGGGCTCCAACTGATCCATGTTGTGGTTTCGCGGTGCTGAATCCAGGATGAGCAGAAGCTGCACTTCACTACATGTTTCTCAGCAATGCCAGCCCCGGATTTTCAGGTCCGGTCAGATGATTGATAGGTTGATCATTATTCAACCAATGGGGCTGTGTTAAACTGATGTTCTTTGTCATTTTGATTGACCGATGAAGGAAAACACCGAGTCCACATCCACGTTGTTGTTGCGCATCAAATCCGGAGATGCAGCCGCCAGAGATCGCTTGTTCAAAACCTACCTGCCAGTAATCAGCCGTTGGGCACATGGCCGGTTGCCCCAATATGCCCGTGATTTGTCTGAAACGGCAGACATGGTGCAGGCGTCATTACTCAAAGCGTTGGAACATGTGGACCGCTTTGAAGCGGTCAGAGAAGGAGCGTTTCTGGCTTACCTCAGGCAAATCCTCTTGAATCACATCCGCATGGAAATCCGCCGTGTTTCCAGGCGACAAAAGCATGGTCATGCAGATGCAGAAATTGAAGTGGCTGATATGGAGGCTTCTGTGATGCAGCAAGTGATTGGTGATGAAGCCCTGGAACGTTATGAAAAAGGTTTGTTGGAGCTAAAACCACAGGCTCGCGAAGCAGTGATTTTGCGCATTGAATTTGGCTATACCTTTACTGAAATTGCCAATGCCGTGGACATGAATTCCTCCAATGCGGCCAGGATGCTGGTTTCCCGGTCATTGGCTCAGGTGGCGAGGCACATGGCATGAGCCAGGAAGACATACTGGAACAACTGGCCGACAGTCTGGCCGATGACCTGGTGATTGACTGGCAATTGGCGACCACACTGGATGATCAGAGTGAAACAGTCATCCAAAACCTCGCTGTGCTGGGTCAGATTGCTCAGTTACAGGGGCAAACCCGCGTGTTCAGTGACACCAAACCTTATGGTCAGGCAGTTGATTCTGCATTTCGGTGGGGACATTTGCATGTGCTGGAATCCATCGGCAGTGGAGTTTATGGTGAAGTTTTCCGGGCACACGATGATGTGCTGGATCGCCAGGTGGCACTTAAACTACTGAAAACAGAAGTCAAATCTGTCGTTGAATCGATGCGTTTTATTGAAGAGGCTAAACGCATGGCAAGGGTACGACACCCTCATGTTCTGGCCATTCACGGCGCCGATGTTCACCAGGGACGGTCGGGTTTTTGGGCTGACTTGATTGAAGGCCAAACCGTCGACCAGCTGGACCCGGAGCAGGTCATGTCTGGGCAGGCTTTGTTCCTGATGTGTGACCAGCTTTCTGCGGGTCTTGCGGCCATTCACCGGGCCGGGATCATCCATGGTGACATCAAGCCGGCTAATTTGATAAGGGATGATCAGGGCAATTACCTGATCATGGATTTTGGTGCGGGAGAGCGCATGGATGAACAGGGCCATGGAGTGTCCGCGTGGCAGGGCACCCCGTTGTTGATGGCACCAGAACAGATGCTGCATCAGCAGTCCGGGCCGGCATCTGACATCTATGCATTGGGGGCTACCTTGTTTAAACTGGCCACAGGCAGGTATCCGGTCCCAGGTGAAACCCTGGAAGCCATTCGCCAGGGGCATTTGTCAGGTGGCATCTCAAGCTTACAGGTGCAAAGACCTGATATGGAACAACCGTTGGCCAGTTTGGTGGATGATATGTTGCTGGCAGACCCCGATAAGCGTCCGAATACCGCCCAGATACAAAAGCGTTTACGCGAACTCGAACAATTGCCACAACGCCGCAAAAACCGGCGGGCTGTGATCAGTATCATCACTTTGCTGGTGATGGGTATGGTTTTTTCAGGTTGGGGTTTTTTTCGCGCAGAACAAGAAAAAGCCCAGGCGTTGGTTGCCAGAAGTCAGGCAGAGGCCATCAGTGGTTTTTTACAGGACATGCTCAATGCAAGTTCAGAACTCGGCCGGGGGAAAGACATCACCGTTGCTGACATGTTGGACATTGCCAGTCCTGAAGTGGACCAGAAGTTCGCTGATCAGCCACAAGTGGCGGCGGCACTTCACCACGCCCTGGCCAATTCTTACAATGCCTTGCGGGAGACTGGCAAAAGCCTGCAACATGCCCAGAGCAGCCTGACCATCAAGCGTGGCTATCTGGATGAAGCGGCACCTGAGTTGTTAAAAACCAGACTGGAACAAATTCAGGGTCATCAGTTGCAGGGTGATCATGAACAGAGTCTGGTCCTGATCGATGACTATTTGCAGGCAGCGGTCCCGGTGCTCGGTGATGACAACCGCTATGTACAATTGGCCAGAAAACACCAAATCAACAACTTGTTTTCTCTGTCCCGGTTCGAGGAAGCCAATGCCATCCTGGAACAGTATTTTGCTGAGATTGAGGATCCGGCCACAGCAACGCATAATTTTGGCTTTGAAATTCTACAGGCCAAAGCCAACGCCTTGACCTTCAGCGGGGATTACGCGGGTGCTTTGGAAATGGCTCATCAGGCCATTGAGTGGCTGTCAATCTATCCCAACAAGAGTCCAATGAACGAAGCCGGGATTCGCACAGTGAAGGCATTGAGTTTATTACAGTTAGGTCGTGCTGATGAGGCTGAAAAATTATTTCAGGACGTGTTGCTCATCACTGAACGGGTTTATGGCAAAGACAATCAGGAATACCTGGAAACCCTGAATAACTTATCTACCGCACAAAAAGCCCTGGGCTGGAATGCAGAAGCCTTACAAACCAATCAACAGGCATTTGCCCTGGCCAAACAGATTTATGGTGACCAAATCAACCTGACGGTCATTGCATTGGGTGGTAACCTGGCTAATCTGCAGGTAGAACAAGGCGAACTTCAGGCCGGTGAGGCCACCATGCGTGAAACCCTGGCGATGGCCATCGAACATCTGGGTAACCAACATGTGGAAACCCTGAAACTGGAATACAATCTGGCCGAATTATTAAACAACCAGGGTTTACACCAACAAGCCGAGGCCATGGCCAGCCAGACTTATGCCATGAAAGCCGAGGTCTTGGGTGAGGCTCATCCCTATACCATCCTGAGCATGGATAACTGGGCCATCAGTCTGGCTGGACAACAACGATTTGCACAGGCTTTGGTTAAACACCGGATGGTGGTGGAAGGTCTGGCCTCAGCATTGGGCGCTGCACATCCTTATACCTGGCTGGTGATGAAACATGAAATTGAAAGCCTGCAGTCAGCCGGTGAATTGACCCTGGCCAAACAGCGGTTGTCAGACATGCTAACACATCAACGACAGACCCTGCCAGTAGATGATTTGCAATTGCAGGCCAATGAGCAGTGGTTACTGGATTTGCAAGACTTACCTGATTGAGCACAGCTGTCAGTCATCAAAGCCATCGGCAAAAATGGGCCCTTCCCAGGGGGCTTCTACGGCACCGATGTCCACTCGCCCAAAGGCCACCCGGGTGGTGAAACCGCCATCAAAATCCTCAATGCCATGATCCCAGGATTCTAAAAACGCGGTGGGCAGGGGTAATGGATCATCCATCGCCAGGCCTTTGCCATTCAATGGAGAACCTGGTGCAGGGGTGAAATTCAGCAACTGTGGCTCCAGTCCTGGTGGCAAAGAAAGGTTGTTCGCGGTGTCGGCAAAGAATCCACTGCCGTTTTCATAATTGTTGTTGTACAGCATGGTATTTCCACCTGAAAAGGTCACATAAAAATCTCGGGTGTTTTGGTCCCAGAACAGATTGTTGGCGATCAAGGCATCAGGTGTGTCGCCATTGTCCCAGTTTAAATTCAGTAACAGTCCGCTGACATTGGTTACAGCAGTGCTTGCTGAGCCCGAATTGTTGAAGACAAGCGTGTTGTTGATGAAGTGCAGCCCGGCTGCTTCTGCATCCATGCTGAAATAGGCAGATCCGTTGCCATTTTGCGTGGTGTTGAACATAAATACACTGTTGCGAATCACTACCTTGCCTCTTCCTACCTGATACAGGGCCGCACCATTGTTTCCCTCGTTGCCCAAAAAAAGGACCCGATCGATTAAAATTTCACCTGAGTATTGGCTGTTATGAGTGTAAAACATCAGGCCTCCACTGATTGCGGTGTTATCAGAAAAGCCATTGGCAATGGTCATATTTGATACCGTGAATTTGGCAGAGCTGACGGAGTTGTTTTGCAGGTAGAGTACCGGTGAGTTGTCATTGCCATCAATGGTGGTGTCCAGGGGGGTGCCCAGTTGAAAAAAGCAATTGATCTGATTAAATGGTGTCCAGCCACCTGAAATGGTGAGGTCGTGATCTTCCTGGTTGAGAAAAGCAAAGCGTTCATTGTTGATGGTCAGGTAATCACCGGGTTGGATGCGGATGTGGTCATCCTCACCATTATCCTCGGCAGTTTCCAGTGCGTTGGCCAGTTCTGCTGAGCTCGAGACACAAAAGGTGGCAGCAAAAGACGACAGGCTAGTCAGTATCAGGGTCACGGTGATGAACAGGTATTTCATGTTGATTTCTCTGGTTTGCAGTATCACTTCTACAATGCCAGCACAGCACAAAAACACACAAAATGATCACCCTTTGCGGATTATGACGGATTGCTTCCGAATGAGCTGTGTCGATTCAGCTTGATTCAACCGGCTGAATTGGGTATAACCTTTGGAGCTAAACTGGAGGATTGAAATGACTGAAAACACCAAGCCGGGTGCTGTAGCCCGTTTCTTAAACGCAATTGAACGGGTGGGTAATAAATTACCAGATCCGGCGATCATTTTCTTGTTCGCCTTGTTATTGATCTGGGTGTTATCCTGGGCGCTTTCAGGCATGGACTTCAGTGCCATTGATCCGCGCACCGGTACACCCATCATCATCAACAATCAACTGACTGGCGATGCATTGGCAAATTTCCTTTCCACCATGGTGACAACCTTCACCGGGTTTGCACCCTTGGGTGTGGTGTTGGTAGCAATGATGGGTGTTGGCGTGGCCGAACATTCGGGCTTCATCAACACCGGCATCAAGCTGATGTTGCGCCGCACACCGCAGTTTTTGTTGACCCCAACCATTATTCTGATCGCCATTGTCAGTCACACGGCAACCGATGCCGGTTATGTGTTGGTGATTCCGTTGGCCGGGGTGATTTACTACGCCATGGGTCGCCATCCTCTGGTAGGTATTGCCGCAGCTTTTGCCGGTGTGAGTGGTGGTTTTTCCGCCAACTTTGTGCCCTCTGGTATTGATCCATTGCTACAAAGTTTCACTCAATCTGCAGCCCAGATCATTCAAACAGATATGGCGGTCAATCCGTTGAATAACTGGTACTTTACTTCAGCGTCGAGCCTGTTCATCATTCTGGTAGGTTGGTTCATCACTGATAAAATCATTGAACCACGGCTGAAAGACACGCCACTGGACGGTGAGCTGGAAGATTTGCCAAAAATGGATGAGATTTCTGATCAGGAGCGCAAGTCATTTTACCTCGCTTCGGGGGTGATGTTGCTGGGCATTTTGTTGCTGGTGTGGGCCGCCTGGCCTGCAGATTCTCCCTTGCGCCATGAAGGTCGGCTCGAACGTTTTCAAGCCCCGATGATGCAGTCCATTGTGCCATTGATCTTTCTGTTTTTCTGGATACCAGGTGCGGTGTACGGTTTTGTTTCCGGCACTTTCAAAAACACCAAAGACATGATCGATGCCATGACCAAAGCCATGAGTGGTATGGCCTATTACCTGGTGATGGTGTTTTTCTGTGCTTTGTTTGTGGCCGCTTTTGCCAAATCAAACCTGGGTGCACTCATGGCAATTGAAGGTGCCCAGTTACTCAAAGCCATGGCACTGCCAGCAGGTGTGACCATCACCGGTATCATCCTGCTGACGGCATTCGTGAATTTGTTTGTTGGCTCTGCGTCCGGTAAATGGGCTTTACTGGCGCCGATTTTTGTACCCATGCTGATGCAATTGGGTATCTCTCCTGACCTCACTCAGGCAGCTTACCGGGTGGGTGATTCCAGTTCCAATATCATCACTCCGCTGATGCCTTACTTCCCGCTGGTGGTGGTCTATTGTCAGAAATACGTCAAGGGCACCGGAGTGGGTACTTTGATTGCATTGATGATTCCGTTCTCGATCGCCTTTCTGATCGGATGGACGGTCTTCCTGATGATCTATTGGGGTCTGGATATTCCATTGGGTCTTCAAGCCAGTTACGTTTATCCGGCCGGATAAGAACGCTTAGCAGGCCACAGGGAAGTGGCTTGCTGCCTGCCTGCTGTTTTCAGCGCAGATTATTTGAATGAGCCTGCTTTATGCGGCTCCCTACGTGGAAAATGACGGCAAGCTTTGTCTGTACAGTCAATGGCCATGAATCATCACAAAAGGAACATCATCGCGACAGAAGGCTGATTTATAATGAAAACTTAATTCGGCAAAATACGGTAATTTTTTCATGCAACACAACATCCTCATTGGTCTCCTGGTGCTGTTGGTGGCTTATCTGGTATACAGCAATCATGTTGACCAACAAGCCAGGCTACAGGAGCAACAGCAATTACAACAATCATTGGCTCAATTCCAGCATAGTGTTGAACAACAAAAAGCCGATGCCCTGAACCGGCAACAGGCCTTGCTGGAACAGGAAGCGGAGTTGTTGAAACAACAACAGGCTGTGATCCAACAGACCCGGTCACAAAGCGCACAGCTCGAAGAACAGTTGGCTGCCAGTGAACAGCAAAGCCAACAATTGGAAATGCGGTTGCAGGAATCGGCTGAACAAACCGAGGTCCTCAACGAACAGCTCAATACCCTTGATTTGGTGGTGGAAGATCTGGCTGAAAAACAGCACCAGGAAGCGCAGTTGCGCAAAGAGTATGAGGCCATGGCTGAGCAGGCGCTGCAAGGCAGTTACCGGGCCCGTGGCTTACAAGCGGCCAGTATGATCAAAACCATGGTCGCCGAGTTTTATCTGACCGAAGGTCGTTTCCCCCGTTCCAATACCATTCTGGGTCTGCAACAACCCACCGCATATGCCAATGAACAGGTTAAATCCATCACCGTCGGTAAGGGAGGTCGGATCACCATTGTCTATACGGCGTTGTCCGGGAAAGACAATGGGGCGATCAACCTCACGCCAAAAATCAAGAATGGTCAGTTGGAATGGCGATGTTCCAGTTGGGATTTTGAGGACATCAGAGACACCATGCCAAGTTGTTTTTATGGAGGGTGAATGGTTACCCGGACATACAAAATGGGGTGACACTTTGATGACGGATGATCATTAATGTGTATAAATGCATAAATAAATCGACCTGTCATTGAATTGCCATCTGACAGCGTCACACTGTTCAGCAGTCTGTTAACCGCTGAATCATTATCATGAAAACCCTCAATAATTACCTCTTTGAAATTCTGATCTCTGTTTTTGTAGCGCTTGCCTTGCTGCTGTTGTTCACCGATGGTGGTGAACCAGAAGCCACCAACAGGTCTGATCCTGGTGTTGAATCACCAATGAGCAGTCAGTCCCAACAGCCAATCCAGCCTGCTGTTGTACCCGCCCCTGGGCTGGCACCTGATTTATTGGCCACCGAGCCTGAGGTGATTTTGCGATTACATGGATCCAATACCATCGGTGGAAAACTGGCACCTGCCATCGCGGCAGCATACCTTCGACAGCTGGGTTCTGAAGTCACCGTTAGTCGACCTCTGGAACAACCCAACGAAGTCGAAGTGATTGGTTACCTGCCTCCTGAAAACACCGTGGTTTCAGTGCAGGTCAAAGCCCACGGTTCGAGCACAGGATTCAAAGCGCTCATCGCAAAGCAAGCCGACATTGCGATGTCTTCCAGATCGATCAGGGAAGCTGAAAATTTACAATTGTTGCTGGATCAGGGTGACATGACACAGCCGCAAAGTGAGCATATTCTGGCTTTGGATGGTCTGGCCATTGTGACTCATCCAGATAATCTGACAGCTTCCATCACGGTCAAACAACTGGCGGATGTATTCAGTGGCCGGATCACCAACTGGCAACAATTAGGCGGAGCTGATTTAGCCATTACCCTGTATGCCCGAGATGATCAGTCGGGGACTTTTGATACCTTTGCTGCTTTGGTATTGAATAAATACGGGCGCCAGTTGGCATCGGCCAACAGGTATGAATCCAATGCCAGACTGGTGGCCGCAGTGGCTGATGATCAGGGAGGCATTGGCTTCACCGGGCTGGCTTATGCCAAACCGGGTATGCTGATCAGTGTGGCAGCTGATGAAGGACTGCCAGCCATCAAACCCAGACAGTTCAGCATCAGTTCAGAGGATTATGCCCTGAGTCGTCGTTTGTTCCTGTACGCCAACAAAAGCCTGAGTGGTAACCCACATGTCGGTGATTTCATTGATTTTGCGCTGTCTGATCAGGGCCATCAATTGGTTGAACATGTCAATTTCATCCCGCAAAAAATCACCAGCACCTTGCCATTGGTGACCCATGAACACCCAGCCAGATACCAACAATTGGCCCTGAATGGAGAGCGCTTGTCTGTGACTTTCAGGATGCGTGCTGACCGGGCAGAGATTGACAATAAATCAGCGCAGGACATTGAACATTTGGTTGAATACCTCAAACAAACGCCGCATCAGAAAGTGGCGCTGATTGGTTTTTCTGCCGTTGAAACAAATGATGAAGCCGATAAACTCCGCTCGCGGATTCGCAGTCAACTGTTGGCATATGAGTTGAAAACCCGGGGTATTCATGCTGTTGAGATCATTGCGCTGGGCAATCAGTTACCGATTGACAGCAATCAACATGAATGGGGGCGATACCGCAATAACCGAACAGAAATCTGGGTGATTAAAGGGCAGAACAATTCCTGAGTTATCACTCAGGTGCGGGGCAGGTTCCGCACCTGAACAGATGGCTCAGCTTTGGTTTTCAGGGTCATCCCGGTTGACGAAGATCACACCAGTGATCAAACCATGGATCACTGCAGCCAGGAACATCAAGCCCAGAAAGGCGACCAGGCCCCGCCAGGAAAGGCTGCCCAGGCTGCTGTTTTTTTCCAGTTGGTTGAGCTTCCCCGATAAGGCAGGATTGGATTTTGCATAGGCCACTGGAATGGTGGTGGCATCGACATATTTATCTGCGTTGCTTTCGCTGGTGGTGAAGCTTTGTGCGAAGGCTTGTCCATCTGCTTCATATGAATAGGTGAACTCATAAACACTTTTGGTGCGCCCCTTGCGGCCTTTTTCAAAAGTGACATCGGTCAGCATCAGTTCTGCATCAATGATTTGTGCATCATTCAGGATCGTGGTTGCCTGCCGGTAATTTTGAACCATGGTGTATCCAAAAAAACCAACAGCACCAATGAATCCAAGGATACACAGGTATTTACTGATCACAGCAATGGTTTGGTGAGTGCGCTCTTTGACTTTGATTTTAAGCATGTGTTTTCTCCTGGTGTTGTATTTGGTGAAGACCGGATATGTATCAGTATCCGGTGGTGGAAATGATTTCATCACTGATGGACAGGATCTTGATGGCCCCATCAATCAAACCATATACCGTTGTGCCCCTGGAGACTTCAGTCACTTCAGTACCCAACATGGACATTTGAATGGTGCTTTTTGAAATCAGTGTCGCCTGATCTCCGCTGGCATTGATTTCAATGGTCAACAGTTCATCTTCAATATTCAGTTCTTCGACCATTTGCAAAGACATTTCTGCCAATTGCCTGAAATCCTTGAGTGCCAGTTTCTGCAGCTCGTTGTCAGGAGCGGGATCGAGATCGACATAGACCTGGGTACCTTCAAATAAAAAGGGTTCATAGACCGAAAAATCTCTGTTGTGCATGGCCTGAATGAATGACTCATGAATGGCTATTACACGTTCTTTGGTGATTTCGGTGGTTTGAGCTGAACTCAATGGAGACATCAACAGACCCATCAATAATCCGCTCACTGGTGCATGGTTTTTCATTGTTTCTTCCTGTGATTGGTGGATAAAAATAGTGTCCTGACTGATACAGCATGTTAAGTAAGTTACGGTGATCAGTCATCGTGGAGCATTGTATGACGATCACTGACGCCCGTCGTGGTGAGCTTGTCCAGTGTCACAGGCCGGTACTTGACAAAACGTCAAGCAGGCAAAGATAACAGTTCCTGGCGAAGCAAATTGTTGGCTTCGGCGGGGCTGTGCTGAGTAGCGAATAACGGAACCGCAAATTGATATTGTTGATTCTGGTGAGTAAGGATATGTGCCAGTCGCAGGCGATGAAATGCTTGTTTCAATCGCTCTGATTCAACCCTTTTACCGGCTTGTTCCAGATGATCCAGAACCATGGATACATCGATGAAGCTATGGATGAAGGTCAGGTAAACCAGTATTCGGTCCAGTGCTGAGTCCAGTGGATCACTGCTCAGGTTGTTCCAACCCTGCATGGCATCGAACAATGGCTGGCTGCGCAGCGCTTGTTGTACCAGATTGGCGTTGATGATTTGCGGTTGTTGGGCAAGTTGTTCGACCAGGTACGCTGCGGCCAGATTGATCAGGTTTGCCCGTTGACCAGTTTGTGCCAATAATGCCGGGACCACCTGATCATCACTGAATCGTTGATTGAGCAGTTGCATGGGTTCGGTGATCAGTTTACCGGCCGGTACCTCTTCCAGAGCACCCACTGTTAGGATGTCAGCAAAATTTTTCAATGGAGAATGGTAATCGAGGACGGCACTGGCATAGAGGTCCCAGAATCCGGCAAACACCATTTGCCCCAGTCCCTGTTCAGCACAAGACCTGATTTCTGCCATCAGCCGGAAACCATTCTTCGCCTCAGTGCTGATAAAACGGTCAGTTTCATCGAGCAGAATCACCAATTGCCGACCTGGGTTTTGCTGGTGATATTGAGTCAACATATCGGTCAGGTCACGGTACCGGGAGATGTTCAATTGATACCCCAGTCTGGGCAGCAGGCGGTGGTCAGACATGGATATGTAACAGCTGGTTTTGTGTGGTGATCGTTGCAGGATTCTGGCGTAAGCTTTGAGGATGCTGGTCTTGCCCAACTGTCTGCCGCCAACCAGTAAAAAGCATTTGCTGGGATTGTTTTGCAGTTGAGTCAGGATGTGATCCCGGCCATAGAACTGACTGGCTTTGATGACTCCTCCTTTGCCCTGAAACGGCGATAACAGATTGATGGGGAGGTGTGTGGTGAGCAAGTCCAGCAAACATTGACGGGCCAGATTGGGTACCAGCATACGGGTCATTTGTTGTTGGTTGGGAATCAGATGGCGGGCTTTGATTCTGGAGTGATTGACTTGCAGCAGCTGGTTCATTTCAGTGTTTTCAGCCCAGATGACGACCGGAATCTGATCTTCACTGAGTTGTCGTAAATGGTTGTTGATGCGGCTGATCGAAGTGGTGGCTGAGGCGGTATACCAATAAAGGGCATCGACATTCAACGGGAAGTCGCCGTCCAGTTGCATTAAATGTACGGAGCGATTGGTTTTTTGTAGTTGTTTAACCGGCAAAGTACGACACATCCAATTGAGTTTCTGACGTTCGTCAGCTCGCCCAAAAGTGATGATTTTTTTCCAGGCTTTGGGATTCAGTTCATTGGCGGTGATCACTTGACTCTTTAGCCCTCCCCACTGAATCAGCCGGGCCAGTTTTGGCAAGTCAGTCAGTCTTTGGTTAACCAACTTAAAATCCGCTTTGCGCAAAGTGCGTAGCACCGGATGGTAAAACACCACGGCAATGACAATCGCTATCAGGGCAAGGTATGCCACCATCAGGAAAAAACCCTGATCCGGAACAGAGCGGGTCAGTGCGGTGAGCTGCCCGCCACAATAGGTGGGCTTAAGTGCATCTGGAAGGGTGGTGAGTTCTGGTACACATTGCCAGCTGAAATCCAGCCTGAACACCACCACCTGACCACGGAGTTCGACGGTGTCTGTTTGTTGACTGATGGTGCTGGTTAATTGATAAGGCACAGATAAATCAACAGACTGACGGGTTGATGAAGACAGTCCCATGGCGATTTCTGACAATGAATCAGGCCAATCGCCAGTGCTGCCCAGGTGTTGAGTGATGAGCCGTTGAAAGCCTTTGAGTTCGGTAAATATTTCGTGGCTTTCAATGACCCCGCCATCTGGAAATAAAGGTCCACGATTCATGAAAAGCTGGAAGACATATGGCAATGCCAGCACGCAAATGATACTGATCAGTGCAATGCGTTTAAGTGAAGTGTCGCTGTTCAAGTTTGGTGTTCAGTCAGCAGCCTGAGGCCCAGTTGACGGATGGGTTCAGATTGCCAGTGTAGTTGGTGATCCGGGCCCCTTCTGAGCAGGTTCAACCAAAACAGTTTTCTCAGTACCGGATCCTGAAGGTGAGGTCGGTAAGGGCCTGGCTCAAGACAGTTCAGTTTCTCTGCCAGCTCGGTTGGTGACGTGTTGCGAATAACCTGATTAATGTCACAATACAATAGTTCGCTGTTGATCACCATTGATCTCAGTTCTGCAACAGTCATTCCTGGCTTCATAGATCTGGCCATTGATGAGGCCAATGCGGGGTGGTGACCAATCAGTTCATAAAGTACCTGACTGAGCTGTTGTTGAGAAGCGACCTGTGCCGCTTCAGGCAGGTTGTTTTGTAGCCAGTGATCGAGTTTAAACTCCAACAGACAGGCAGTGGCTATATTCAGCAATGACAAGTCGCCCTGAGCGTATTTCAGTGCTGACAGGTGTTCTCCACCGCACAACACCAACTGAATCTGTCCCACATGCATTTCCGTCAAATTGCGCAGGATTCCGGCCAATTGTTGTCGACAGGCGGCATTACCTTGTTCAAAACGTGAAATGACCAGGGTGATTTGACGGGTTTTTAATAAGTCACTGAGGGCAAATTCAAAGCTGAGCTCATCATGCACCTCAGGCAATTTGAGCTGGGTGCCGATGAAGGTAAAAAAATCAGTGATTGAGGTGTTGGTTGAATAAGGCAACTGAACCGGTAATATCAGGCGTTGAGGATACCGATTTTTCAATGCTTCAATGATGAGTTGTTGTTGCGGGGGTTGGTCCATATGGGCCTGAGACAACAGCATCAGAATCGGATAAGGTCTGGCTTGTTCCAATTGTTCCAGGATGTGATTGTATTCACGACGGGAGACCTGTCCATGCCAGGCATACTCATCTTCAAACCCGACAGCTGCCAGTAACTCATTGCATTCGGTTTCGCTCAGCCGCAGGTAGTGAGAGCAGGCCACCACTTTATCGCGGTGTTTTTTGCTGGGTTTTGAATAGCCCCTTCTCCAGTTATTAACGGCCTCTCTGCTCATGCCAATTTCGGTGGCCACGGCAGCTGCACTGGCGCGGATTCTGCGCATGTGTTGGTCCAGTAAATCCGGGAAATCAGCCCGCATCATGGCTACAGTCCACCTCCTGTTCAATAAAGCTCAGGATGGCATCGGCCACGGATTTGGCCTGCGTCATATGCAAGTGGTGATCGCCAGTCAATTCATCATACCGACGTGGATTCAAGGCCGTGAGCCGGTCCTTCACGGCTGGATACTGCAGGGCATAGGTTTTGGGTTTGGCCAGAATCAGCTGTGTGGGTTTAACGGTGGCCGACAGGTATTCCTGAATCTGTTCTTCGGTCATGCGGAAAAAACTGCGTAATCTGAGCCGTTTGTCAGAGCGCCAATGATAACCTTTGGTGGTTTCGCACAGGCTGCGTTCAACCAGAGGGCGGATGATCTCTGCCGGCATTGGGGTGGCTTCCTGTCTGGCTGTTATGGCCTGATCAATGTTGTTGTAAAACCGCTTGTGTTGCAAGCTGTGCTTGCGCCATAAGTTCAGGGCTTCGCGCAGCGCACCAGCGGCCTTGCCGGGTTGGTGAGCCGGAACCGGTCCAAGGTTTTCCAGCATCACCAGATAACGCACCTGTTCGGGGTAAGCCGCGGCATACATGGCGGCAATGGCTGCTCCCATGGAATGGCAAATCATGCCCACAGGTTGGTCCATTTGATCCATCACTGCCTGTACATCCATCACGTAATCGATGAAGCCATAATTGTGTCCCGGTGCCCGGTGGTCGGAATGTCCGTGCCCCGGGAAATCGATGGCAGTCAGTTCGATGTCATGATCGGCCAGCAGTGGCGCCAGGTGCCAAAAGCTCGCGGCGTTGTCCAGCCAGCCATGCAGGGCAAGTACTTTGTGCGTATTGCCTGTGCCCCATTGCAGGGCGGCAATGTTGCCAAAGCGAGCTTCAAAATTGAGGGTTTTGGGGGTTTGCATAAATCATCCAGATGATCAATAAGGCGAGTAGAACACGGTAGTACATAAACCACTTAAAGTCTATTTTTTCGAGGTATTTCATGAACCAGAAAATAGCTGCCAGGGCGGAGATGAAACTCAGTCCAACAATGATGATCACGCCGATCAGGTCATAGGCCTGTGGTGATTGCCATAACTTCAGTCCGCCGTAGGCCGATACCATCAGGATGGCCGGGATGGCCAGTAAAAATGAAAAGCGGGCTGCGGATTGTTTACTCAATCCCAGGGCCATACCGGCGGTCATGGTGACACCTGAACGTGAAGTTCCGGGAATCAGTGCCAGACATTGGGCCAGGCCAATGAACAGCGCAGATTTGAGCTGCAGCGATTGGTTTCGGGCCATTCTCTGGGTCCACCACAACAACACACCGAAGACCACTGAGGTGATAACGATGACCCAGGCTGAACGTAAATGTGTTTCGATCAGACCGGCAAACAACAGGCCACTGAAGGCAATGGGCAGGCTGGCGATAAGCAGTTGACTGAACAAGGGCCAGTCCCGGCCACTGAGCAGATGGATGAGGTCATTGCGGTAGTAGACCATCACGGCCAGTAATGAACCAAAGTGGGCAGCAATGTCCATCACCACCCCCTGATCCTGCCAACCGGCAAATTTTGATGCCAGAATCAGATGTGCAGAGGATGATATGGGCAAAAACTCAGTGAGCCCCTGAACCAGTGACAGCACCACCCATTGAAGCACATCCAGCAACATTATTGATTCAGGTACTGTTGATATTTTTTCCAGTGCATGTAGGGAAACAATAATCGGTCCAGAGGTTTGGTTTCGCCAATCACAAACGGCTCACTGGTGGGACCAAATACTTTCTCAACCGATTTAATGGCGCTCTCATCACCACTGTGCCAGCCATCGATGTCAATCATGGTGACATTGGGATTCAGGCCGATCATCTGGTTGGTGACTTTTGAAAACTGAGAATAGTGAACCTGGTAGCTGCCAAACACTTGGTTGTGTAGCCTCAGATCGGCAAAGTTGCGGTTCAGGATGATCACGTGAGCCTGTGGAAATAGGCGTCTGATGACCGCCACATTGATGGGTGAAAATGGCATAAAGTCAACCGCTTGTTCAACCCCGTCATCGACCACTTGCTGCAAGTATTTGGTGTATTTTTTACGCAACAGGTGAATTTGCTCATCGGTCAGTTGATCGAGCATGTCCACAGTCCATTCCCGGGTGAATAAATCAGCACGGGCTTGTTTGGTGAACCGGTCGGTCAAAGGTGCAATCTGATTGGCTTCCAGCCAGTTAACCAGATGATGGTGTCCTGTGGCCGGATCGGTGAAAGCAAACCGGAACACAGAATTGGTTGGAGGAGATGGCCAGTTTTGTGTCACTTTCTCTTCACTTGCGCTGAGCATGGGTGCTTCAAACCGGGGTTTGGGGTCCAGTTTTTTAAAGTGCTCCCAGGCATCTGCATAGCTGCCATTGGCGTCCTGCAACAAGCCACCATAAAAATGCATCAGTTGATTAAAGTCTTCGCTCTGTTGCTCGCTATTGATGCTGGCTATCACCGCCAGTGCCTCATCGTATTGTTCCAGTTTGGACAGGGCGTTTAGTTTAAGTTTCAGTGCACCGTTGTGGTCTGATTGCAGTTGTAACAAGTCATCACAAAGACTGATGGCCTCTGCATACTGGTCCTGCATAAAAGCACATTCAGCACGCAACTGCAGGGATTGAGCGTATCCCGGACTGTCTTTGCCAATCCGTTTCAGGGTTCTCAGTGCTGCTGGCAGGTTGTCATTGACCTGGTGAATCTGTGCCAACATCAACAAGGCCCTGGGGTTATCACCACGTTTCAATACTTCATTGATCACTGCCATTGACGAGTTGGGTTGGTTGTTGGCAGAGAACGCATGGGCCAGGGCCAGTAACCAACTGGGATAAGCCAGACCAGATTGACACACGGGTTTCAGGAATTTGATGGCTTCAACCGGGTTGTTGTCTTTGGCATACAGTAAACCCAACGCCACCATCAGTTCCGGACGCTGGATCTGGTCTTTGACCAACTGTTCGATCATTTGAGTGGCTGCTTTCGGGTCGCTGTTGATCAGACTGATGGCCAGGTAGATTTTCGCCAGTACATGACCGGGTTCACTGTCCAAAAGCTGCTTGAAGTAGAGTTCAGCAAATCCATCCTCGCCTTGTTCCAGTCGCAGGATGCCTGAGTGTAGCTTCAGCTCCGGATCGGTGGGGAATTGCAGTTCGGCCTGTTGCAGTTCATCGGTGGCCGCTGAAAAATCACTTTCCAGCATCATCAGTTTGGCCAGTTTGGTGATTGCCGGAATGCCTTGTTGCTGTACCTTCAGTGCCAGACGGTAATTGTCTTTGGCTTTACTGGATTGGTTACGCATGGCGTGGATGTCACCAATGGCCAGGTATGAATAAAACAGGTTGGGGTTTTCCTTGAGTGAACGCTTGAAGGTTTTCAGGGCTTCATCAATCTCATTGTTGGCCATCAGCATCTGCGCTTTGAATTGCAGATATCGGTCAGAATTGGGCACCAGATTGACCGCTTCTCTGGCGTGTTTGAGGGCGGTATCCAGCTGGTTCAGTCGGCTGCTGGCATGAGCCAGGCCGAAATGTATTTCGTCGTTGTTGGGTTCTTCTGCCAGCAGGGCCTGATAGCCTTCGATGGCTTGTTGATAGTCGCCCTGGTTGTGCAGGGATTTGATGTTTTCTAATTGGCTCATTGTGTTATCTCGTTGATGATGTGGTCTTCGATCCAGGAGCGCATGCGCCAACCCTGAATAAAGCCACAGTGTCCACCATGGGCGGTGGTCAATAGTTTAATCTGTGGTAAGCGATCGATGGTAGTGAAATCTGCAAACGGTATCACCGGGTCATCCCAAGCAGTGATGACTTGGGTAGGGCAATTGATGCTGCGAATGATGTCAGGGGTGATGGCATATCCAGCAAAATAATCATCGGTGGTGCTGAAATCAGTGTGATCCAGAATAAGCATTTGAGTCAGCCGTTCGAGGTCTTCTTCCTGTTGCCAGCGCTGATCATCAAAAATATGCGGAAATAACTGATTTTTGATGTGCAGCGATCGTTTCCATTTCTTCAGGAAATAGGTGTTATACAGTTTTGAGTCCTGAATGGCTGCCATGCTGTTTTTGGGGATCACCGGTGGTGACACCGCAAACACCTGCTGGAATGACAGGCCAGCCACTGCAGCCTGGCTGGCGATCCTCAGGGCAAAGTTGCCCCCCAGTGAAAAACCACAAAGGATGAACTGCTTGTTTGGAAATTGTTGCTGGATGTCTTGAACCGCGTGCACCACTTCTTCTATCCTGCAGGAATGAAACAGGTCTTCATTGAGGTGATGTGAATCACCATGATCGCGGAGGTTCAGGCGGTAAATGTCCAGGCCATGCTGATACAGGCTGTTGGCCAACAGTTGGATGTAGGTTGATTGCGAACTGCCTTCCCAGCCATGCAACAAAATGGCCATGGTATCGGCTGAATCAGGTTGCGGGGTGTGGTAACCCAGCAAGGTGGCATGGGGGTTGGTCAGTATTTGCTGTTGCTGGTTTTCAACCACTGGATTGGCTTTTCGCAATCGCAGCAAGCGGATTCTGGCGCTGGCCAGAATGGATTGCAGGTGTCTGTTTTTGGGTTTAATCCCGGGCTGACAGATAATCATTGCTCAACAACTCCTGTTCAACATAAGACCGGGCCTTAAGGGTCACAGCCCGTGCCCCTTCATCAAAATTGGTGACCAGTTCGCCACAATGAATTTCCACCACAGAGTTCGGCAATGACAAGATGCGCCATACGTGGGTAAGGAAGTACTCATTGTTCAAAAAGCCCACCTGGTCATTGCGGGTTCCGTTTTTATTGAGGAACTTGATTGCCACTGGCAGTACGGGTGTTCGGGTTTCCACCGCGGCATGCACCAGTTGGCGGTGAAACGTCCGCAGGTAACTGCCATCGGTCACTGTGCCTTCGGGAAAAACGGCTACCGAGCGACCATCCATCAGGCGTTGTTTGATCTGGTTGAGCACCCCTTTGCGTGATTCAGCGTTGCCGCGTTTAAGGAACAAGGTGTCACCTGCCATGGTTACCCAGCCTATGACAGGCCAGTATTTGATTTCACTTTTGGCCACAAAACCAGCCAGCATCAGGGAATGAATGATGGGAATGTCCAGCCAGGAAACATGGTTGGCCACCAGGAAAACCGGTGATGCTGGTTTCACTCCATGCACATAGACCTTCAGACCACAGATGAAGCACAGCAACCTTGACCAATAAATCAGCAGAAATTCATTGGTGTCCCGGTTGCCAGCCAACTTAGCCAACAGAATTCCCATGATCACAAACGGTAAAACAAACACCAGTGCCAGCACGAAACCGATGATTCGTAACAAAAAACGCATTGTGTGGATGATGATGTTCAAACCGCAGTTGACCCAAATTTCAGACAAGCGGGACATTATAGAAGAAATGCCATTGGTTTGCATTCTGCGTCATGTTTTTCTTGTGTTTGCGACCTAATTCAGTGGGCTGTCGGGTGCACCAATGGCAAAAATGAACTGCAATCCATCATATGCAGCCAGGTGTAGGGTGTCACCATGATTCAATTGTGGGTAAAACCGGTGAGTCATTCTGCCAGCAGCGCTCTTGTGTTGCCTGATGTAATCGGCCAGGTCTTTGGCAGCTTTGATCATCACCGGCCCTTCGTTACCCACCGCAATGAAGACAGTTTTTTCACTGAAATCATGGTTTGGTCTGGCCTGGAGTAATGAACCATTGTCCCACCATAAACTGGGGCTGACGATCAGGTACCGGGTAAACATATCTGGTTGTTTAAGCAGTATTTCAGTGGCCAGGAGACCCCCCCAGCGACTGACCAATCAGGGTGTTTTGTGCAGTGGTTCTGTAGCGTTGACTGACCAGGGGTTGCAACTCATCCCTGATGAACCTGATGAATCGGGCTGATTGACCGGTCGTTGGAAACGCCTTGCGATCTGCTTCGATGCTGGTGGGGTGAGTGAAGTCCTGTTTGCGGTCTATATTGGCAATCCCAATGACGATGCTCTCCGGTACTTTGTTGATCCAGGAAAAAGCATTGAACTGAACCAGGCCGGCCAGGTGGATAAAGTCTTCATCGGCGGAGCCATCCAACAGGTAAATCACCGGATATTTTTGAGACGGGTTGGTCTGATAACCGGCCGGCAGGTAAACGTTGATGGTGCGTTGCTGTTGCAGTATCTCAGAATTGAAAGACACGGTTTCCCCAATCGCAAATGGTTTGGCAACCGGCGAAGCAGGAAGGGTGTTTTCAGTCTCAGCAAAAGCCAGAGCGGACCACAGCATCAACAGGCAGGTGAAGGTGTGCAATTGATCAGAGGACATGTTATGAAAGCTGGAAAATTAAACCAGTAAGCGTATCACAACTCCATCAGTCGTCTGGGGAATTCTGTGAGGCATTGCAGGCCTTCATTGGTGAGTACCACATCGTCTTCAATGCGAATACCACCCCAACCGGGGATGTAGATACCCGGTTCGATGGTGATGACACTGTGTTGATGAATGGGCATGTCAGGTCCCATGCCAATGAAAGGCAATTCATGCAGATCCATGCCCAGGCCATGACCCAGACCTTCACCCTGATGGTTGGCGTAGGGTGATTTATTGAGCACCGCCTGAGCCACTTTGAACAACTCGTCGGCAGACATGTCGGCTTGCAGGGCATCCATGGCCGCCTGCTGGGCGTCATAAACTGTCTGATAGATTTGTTTTTGTTGTTCATCGGCCTGACCAAGCACAAATGTGCGGGTCATGTCTGAATGATAGCCATTGATCACGGCACCAAAATCAACCAACAACAGATCGCCGTTTTGTAGTGCCCGATCACCGGGTACACCATGGGGCAAAGCACTGCGTTCGGCGGCCAGCATGATGGTTGGAAAAGAGGGTGCTTCTGAGCCCAGCAGCGCCATCTGGTACTCCAGCTCTATGGCCAGTTCACGCTCGGTGACTTCGGGTTTGATCTGACTGACCAACTCAGTAAGCGCCTGATCGGCAATGTGGGCAGCCAGGCGGATGGACTGGATTTCAGACTCGTCTTTTACATAGCGCAGGGATTCGACCCAGCGGGATGCTGGAATACATTCAAAATTTGGCCAGTCGGCCTGCATGTTTTGCCACACCCCATGGCTGATGTGGTCTGCTTCAAAAGCCAGGCTGGTGACTTCATGTTGCAGGCTAATTTCATTGATCAGTGACGCCAGGGATTGTTTGATCCGGTCACGACAAACCACCTCAAAATCAGAGCACTGGTCCCTGGCCTGCTCAAAATAGCGGTAATCAGTCAGCAAAAAAGCCCGGTCTGCCAATACCAGGGCGGTGGCCGCATGCCCGGTGAAACCACTGAGGTAGGTGATGTTGTGGTCATTAAAAATCAACAGGGCATCCACCCCTTCCTGGTTGATCCTTTTGCGGATCTGCTGCAATCGGTTCATGTTCTTAACGGTTCTCTCTCTTGGCCCGATTGTAATACCAAATGAAGACTTTGTGCTGATTAATGCGGGTATTATTGTGCGTGAATATTGAGGGCTGAAAAACTTAAATTATTCGGTTTGCATGATAAACTCAGCGCCATGAAGATTCACATTCTAGGAATTTGCGGCACCTTTATGGGGGGCATTGCGGCCATTGCCAGACAACTGAACCATCAGGTGACCGGTTCGGACCAACATGTGTACCCTCCGATGAGTGATCAACTGAGCCGGCTGGGCATCGACATTCACCAGGGCTATGACGCCAGCCCGTTGCAGGATACAGCTCTTGATGAAGTCATCGTTGGCAATGTCATGACCCGCGGCATGCCTGCCATTGAGTATCTGCTGGAACATCCATTGCGCTATCTTTCCGGGCCGCAATGGCTGGGTGAGCAGGTACTGCGCCATAAAAAAGTTTATGCAGTGGCAGGAACCCACGGCAAAACCACCACCTCATCAATGCTGGCCTGGATTCTGGAGGACCAGGGGCTGGCCCCGGGGTTTCTGATTGGCGGGGTCTGTCAGCATTTTCCGCAATCTGCCAGGGTCACTGACAGCGACGCATTTGTCATCGAAGCCGATGAGTATGATTCAGCCTTCTTTGACAAGCGCTCCAAATTTGTTCATTACCACGGTGATGTGGTGATCCTGAATAACCTGGAATTTGATCATGCAGACATCTTCAAAGATCTGGACGCCATCAAAACCCAATTCCATCATTTGGTCAGAACGCTGCCAGCCAATGGTCGCATCATTGCCAACAGTGATGATGACAACATCAGGGCGGTGCTGGAGATGGGCTGCTGGACACCTGTGGTGACCTTCGGCAGTGATGCCCAAGCTGATTATTGGGTGGTGGCTGATGATCATCAGCCGAGACACTTCACCATCCACGATAAAACTGGCCAGTTGGCCAGCATAGAATGGTTCATCACGGGCCGCCATAATCAATTGAATGCCCTGGCGGCTATGCTGGCAGCTGGTGAAGCCGGGGTTTCATTGACTGATGCGGCCGATTCATTGAGCCGCTTTGAAAACGTCAAGCGCCGCATGGAGCTGATAGGCGAAGTCAACGGGGTGCACATTTACGATGATTTTGCCCATCACCCTACCGCGATCGAAACCACCCTGGCCGGCCTGAAAACGGTGACTCGTGGCCGCACCATCGCAGTCCTGGAACCCCGCAGCAACTCGATGCGCGCCGGAGCCCACGCCGCTGCCTTACCAGCTGCGCTGTCCGGTTGTGATGCGGCCTATGTGATGATTTATCCGGAAATGGACTGGGACCCGGCCATCAAAGCACAATTGGCCCGGCAATGTCAGGTGATGACTTCAGTGAATGAACTGCTGGAGCGACTACCCCAGGAACTGCGGTTCGGTGACCAGGTGGTCTTTATGAGCAACGGCAGCTTTGACAATGCCCCCCGAAGGTTATTCGGGTTGTTGCAGTCCCGGTGAAAAGCCGGTCACTTAGTCAGTCATTACATTACTCGTAATGACGAACTTTGGCCGGAATGGGTTATCCACCGCTGGGTTTGAACCCACCAATCGGAGATGCCGACGAATGCCGGAACCCAGTGACTTTCGGTTCAGGAAGTGAGCGCGGGTTGTTGGTATACTGATCCATTTATGCTGAACTGAAAACATCACATGACCCCAGGCACACTCACATTATTCACCGGTAAAATGGGTGCCGGTAAAACCACCTGTTCGAAACTCCTGGCGGCTCAGCACCATGCGGTCCGGCTGTCTGAGGATGAGTGGCTGGCGGCCGTTTACCCAGATCAGATTAAAACGCTGAAAGATTACCTGGTGTACTCAAACCGCCTTAAACCGCAAATGAAAAAGCTGGTGCAATCGATGTTGTCCGTCGGCACCAATGTGGTGATGGATTTTCCCGGAAACACCCGCCAGCAAAGGTCGTGGCTCAAAAACCTGGCTGATGAGGTCAATGCCACACATCAACTGGTGTTCCTTGATGTGCCGGATGGGGTTTGTTTGCAGCGGATCGAACAGCGGCGGAATAATCAACCTGAACGGGCGGCCACTGACACCGCTGAGGTCTTTCATCAGGTAAGCCGTTTTTTTGAACCACCTGATGAAGATGAAGGGTTTGATGTGGTCAGGTTGTGAATTTACCCGATCAGACTGGTCATCTGCCTGATCAAAGGCCTTGGTTTTGCGGTCAGGGACCTGGACGAGGGTACATTAGGGAGTATTAGCAGCTTGTATAATCAATTACGATGAACACCGAATCAGCCACATTCAAACCCGGATACTGCACACCTGAGGACTTGCCGGAACCCTATTGTGAGCATTTTGCCAGAGGAACTGTCAAACAATTGGCAGGGCAGTTTTTCCCCGCTGCCACCCCGAACAACGTGATCAGCATGGCCGTGTTGTTGGGTTTGATGTATCTGTTGCCGACCCTGTTTTTATTGTATTCAGGTTTGTTGGCCTGGTACAGCCGGGCGCCATGGCTGGCGCGCATCAGTGAGGACTTGTCGGGCAGTTGGGGAAAGCAGGCGGTGGGCCTGGTGATCCTGGCGGTGATTGTGATTGGTATGGCCTGGATGTTGCGCATGAGCTGGCTGGCCTGGTTGCGGTTCAACACCTGGCAAACAATCAAACACAGCACACCGGACAGTGATCACCATGGCCTGCTGTTGGATGATCAATATCTGGTGTTTCGCCATGGCGAACATTTTGATGAACACTGCTGTGGTTGGGTACCGAAAAGCAGCATCACCGGGTCTCGGGTCAAAACCATCCGCCATTGGTTTCCCAAGCACAGTTATGACATTCAGGTGGTCAGCCTGACGTACCTGTCAGATGATCATAACAAAGAACTGGTCATCAAAGAACGGTTTGGCATGTCGGCGGTTGAGATGGTAAATGAAATTGAACGTTGGCTGAAAAAAGGAGTTCAACCCGATGTGGCTGGTCAGTAAACTGGTGATATGGGTATCGAATTGTCATTGTTATTTGTTATCGTACCAAGCCTGTTGATTGGTTTGGATGTGGTGCGCCTGATTTTAGGGCGTGATGTCGTGATCCATTTGATCCTGCTGCTGTTGGGTTTGCTGATGTTGGGCAGCTTGATGCTCAACAGTTACCTGGATGGCTTTCACCCGCAACAAGGACTGATCATCGGCAGCGTGTATTACCTGCCAGCTTATGTGCTGACCTGGGGTATATTGTTTGCAATCAATGCCAGAATCACACAGCACAAGTATAACAATACAGATTAGGCTGTATTAAGATTCATCATCTCAACAGCGTGGACTTCAGTCCACGCTCAAGGATACCTATCAGCAGTTTGCAGATGAGCATGCAGCATCGTCTCCGGTCTGGTGGCTAATGCCCGCCGCTTTTGTGGTATTCAAATTCCTGGAGTTTTTCGTTCCAGAACAAATCGTAGATGTCCCACTTCTGACCAGCAGATCGTTCTTCTTCGAGTTTTTGCGCGATGATCACCCGTTCGCCGTCGGTGCGGATGGTGATCATGCCATAGCGGGCCACGTTGGAATCGCGGAATTCTTCCATTTTTTGTTGGATGGCTTCCTTGTCCTTTTTTGTGGTGGCGGCCAGTTTTTCAGCATCCAGGGCTTTGAGTTTTTCGTAGGATTTGATCGGATAGGAGAACTCATGGGAGCTGCGGGCCAGCTCGGTGCTGAAAATCAAAGGTCGGTGACCGCGACTGGCTTTACCGAAAGCACCCAGCGCATCCGGACGTGGGTGAGAATGCGATTCCTGATCGCCACTGGAGATCACTGTGGCCACCGGGTTGATCGCCTTGAGGAAGGAGTCGAGCACATCGCTGGCACCGTGGTGACAGGCTTTGGCAATGTCGCACTGGAACACCCCACGGGTTTTGGTGATGATCAGGTCGAGCAGTTTACGGTGTTCATCCAGGCGTTGTTCCATGGCTTTGCGTTCGTCGATGCTCAGCTCCTGGCTGATCAGTTCCTCGCGTATCTCACGGATTTCTGCTTCCAGATCGCTCATCCGGGTGTCGATGCCAGAGTAATACTGAGCGATGTAGTCCTGTGAGCGGGCATTGAGGTCGCCACCCAACAGCACCTTGAGCTTGCCAAATTTTAACTTGAAAACCACAGAATGCCCGTTTTTGGTTTCTGATTCGCTGCCCAGTTTTCGCAGACAATCACGGGTTTCACCGTTGAACGTCACGTCTTCAGTGATCGGCGCCAGCACTTCCAGTTGCAGGTCATGATTGTGGTTGTATTTGGCGAAAAATTTTTGTGATTGATCAACGAATTTAAAGCGAATATCGGGATTGTTCTCGCGGGCTCCACGCAATGTTTTCAGGTAATACTTTTGGGTGGTGGGATGAGCGTCCAGCAGATCATTCATGGCTTCATGGGTGGTGACTGTATCCCACAAGTGATATGTCTTTTTGCGGGGTTCGGGCGGTATTTTGCGACCCAGGTCGGCAAACCAGTCTTTTTGATTTGCACCGGCCAGCGGCCGTTCGACAATGCCGTTGTGGGAGATGCTGTTGATTTTCAGTTTTGGGTGGCAAAACAGGCTGTAAAATCCATAGTAATGATCCATGTCCGGGTGGGTAATCACCGCGTGATCTATGGCAAAGGGCGGTTTGTGTTCATCCCGGCAACGCAGATTATAGCGCCAGCTGATGAAACGAGCCATGTTATCACCGCCTTTACCGCCCAGACCTTTGCCTTCCCCGGCATCGATCAGGATCACTTCATCATCCGGGGTCACCAGGTGACAGCCATCTCCCTGACCAATGTCTACAAAATTAATTTCCAATAACCGTTGTTCAGCAAACCAGTCTTGTTTCAGCCAACCTTCATCGCCCCGGCATTTGACCTTGGCCCACTCACCCTGGGTTTCTCCCAGGTAGCGCAGGTAATCACCAAGAATCAGATGATTGGCGGCATTTTTGCTGGTTTTTTGTTCTGGCCTGAGGCGCAGAACCACATCGCGCTGACTGATGAAATAGGCTTTGGCGGTATCGAGACTCATGATCGTTCCTGATGAATGAATACTTTGAAGAAGATAGCACCCTGACCAGCGTGAAGCAATCACAAAGCCATTTAATTTGTGAGTTGATGAACAATCGCTGATGTTAACCACAAAAAAAGCCCGGTCACTGCCGGGCTTAATCTGATTTTATTCTGAGCTAATCAGAAGTTGGGCTTATCTTCTGCTTGTTCAAAGTTTTTCACCGAGTCGAGGATTTCCTGTTTGGCTTCTTCAACGCCACCCCAGCCATCAATTTTCACCCATTTGCCTTTTTCCAGGTCTTTGTAGTGCTCAAAGAAGTGGGCAATTTTATCCAGGGTTTCTTCGTTGATGTCACGCACGTCAGCAACGTGACGGTACAGACCGCTGACTTTGGAAGTTGGAACTGCAATGATTTTGGCATCTTCGCCACTCTCATCGGTCATTTTCAAAACGCCAACCGGACGACATTTGATCACTGAACCTGGCAACAAAGGCACAGGCATGATGACACAAACGTCAACAGGGTCACCATCACCACACAGGGTATGGGGTACAAAGCCGTAGTTACAAGGGTAACGGAAAGCAGTGTTCAGTACACGATCAACCATGATCATGCCCGAATCTTTATCCACTTCGTATTTAATGGCTTCCCCATTACGTGGAATTTCAATCAATACATTGATGTCATGCGGTACATCATGACCTACCGGTATTTGTTTTAAAGACATGTGAGATCCTTAAGCGTGTTCAAAAGCCGCGTATTATAACGATCTCAGTGGCAAAGTACATGATTTTCCCAGTCAATCTGGGCAGATCAGTCTTTGCGGCAGTGATCAGCTCAAGCCCATGTCATTCAGTTGGATGCCATCAGCGCCTTGTGTCCATTCCTACAGGTACCATGATCTTTCACAATGGCTTCATGGCAAAGGCCCTATAATTGTTTCATTGAATGTCGGTATTCACGGTTCAATTTTTCAGGTATTGACACCGCTTTTGCTTGAGTTTCAAGACCTGAAACACCATATTTCAGTCAGCATAAAACCCACAGGAGAGTCCTCATGTTTGAGTTCTTTGATGCGGTGCTCGCCGCGCGTCTACAATTTGCTTTCACCATTGCTTTTCACATCATATTTCCGGCTTTGTCCATCGGTCTGGCCTGGTATTTGATGGTGCTGCAGGGACTGTGGCTGAAGACCGGACGGGACATCTATCGGCGGGTCTGGCGTTACTGGATCAAGGTCTTTGCTGTGGTGTTTGGTATGGGGGTGGTTTCAGGCATCGTGATGAGTTACCAGATTGGTACCAACTGGTCGGTGTTTTCTGACAAGACTGGTCCGATCCTCGGGCCGCTGATGGGCTATGAAGTACTGACAGCGTTTTTTCTGGAGGCCGGCTTTTTAGGGGTGATGTTGTTTGGTTCAAATCGGGTGGGGCGAAAACTACATTTTCTGGCCACCATCATGGTGGCTGTGGGAACCATGATATCCGGATTCTGGATACTGTCGGTGAATTCATGGATGCAGACCCCGGCAGGTTATGCCATCAATGAGGTGGGTCAGTTCATTGCCACAGACTGGTGGCAGGTGGTTTTCAACCCTTCCTTTCCTTACAGGTTCGTCCACATGATGTTGGCTGCCTTTCTGTCTACCGCCTTTTTGGTCGGTGGTGTGGCGGCCTATCACATCATCAAAGATCGCACCAACTCTGCGGCCCGACTGATGTTTTCCATGGCCATGTGGATGGCGTTGATCGTTTCACCCATCCAAATTATGGCTGGTGATCTGCATGGACTGAATACGTTGGAACACCAGCCCATGAAACTGGCTGCCATGGAGGGCCATTACGAGAGTCAACATGGAGCGCCGTTGATCTTATTTGGCTTGCCGGACAATGCAGCCAAAACCGTACATGCCAAAGTGGCCATACCCAAACTGGGCAGCCTGATTCTGACCCATGATCCCAATGGATTTTTACCTGGTCTGGATGCGTTTCCTGAGGAAGACTGGCCCAATGTCCCACTGGTGTTCTGGTCGTTCAGAATCATGGTGATGATCGGCATGACCATGGCTTTGGTGGGTTTGTGGTCGGCCTGGGCCCGCTACCGGGGGAGGCTTTACGAACCCGGGTGGCTGCACAAAGCAGCAATGCTGATGGCACCCAGCGGGACCCTGGCAATTTTGGCAGGCTGGATCACCACAGAAGTGGGCAGGCAACCCTGGACCGTGTATGGCTTGTTGCGAACGGCCGATTCGGTCTCACCTCTGGATGCACCGGCGGTGAACGCCTCTTTGCTGGCATTTGTGTTGGTTTATTTTCTGGTATTCGGTGCCGGTATTTATTATCTCTTCAAATTGTTCAAACGCACGCCAAGCCTGAATGAACGGGACATCAAACTGGGACAGCCCAGACGGGCGGCTGGTATCACTCCGATCCAGGGGTTGGATGATCACCAGACTCAGGAGGAGAAGTAATATGGACTATGTATTGATTTGGGCCGGCCTGATGGCCTTCGCGGTGTTTGCCTATGTGGTGCTGGATGGCTTTGATCTGGGTATTGGTCTGTTGTTCCCATTGCTCAAACGACCAGAGGACAAGGCCACTGCAATGAACACCATTGCGCCGTTCTGGGATGGCAATGAAACCTGGTTGGTGCTTGGAGGAGGCGGGTTGTATGCCACTTTTCCTTTGGCCTTCGCGATCATCATGCCGGCCTTGTATGTGCCTTTGATACTGATGTTGCTGGCTTTGATTTTCCGTGGGGTGGCGTTTGAATTCCGCTGGCGGGCAGAGACGGCCCGTGGACAACGACGGTGGGATCTGGGGTTTACCCTGGGTTCATTCCTGGCGTCCTTCACCCAGGGTGTGGCCCTGGGCGCCTTGGTACAAGGCATCGAGGTGGCTGACCGGGCATATGCCGGCGGTTGGTGGGACTGGCTGACACCATTCACCCTGACCACCGGACTTGCGGTGGTGATCGGCTATGCCTTATTGGGTGCCTGTTGGTTGATTTACAAAACCGAAAATGGTTTGCAGCAATTCAGTCGCCAGGCAGCCTGGGTGTTGACCTGGTTGCTTGGACTGATGATTGCGGTGGTCAGCGTGTGGATGTTGTTTAAACAGGACCCATACATGAATCGCTGGTTCACTTACCCCAATTACTGGTACCTGTCTCCGGTTCCGTTGCTGGTTTTGGTGTTGGGATTGTACCTGCTCAAAATGATTCGTTCAGGCGGTGAATTATCACCATTTCTGTCTGTGATTGGTTTGTTCTTTTTGAGTTACTTTGGTTTGTGCATCAGTTTTTATCCGCAAATTGTGCCCCCTTCGGTGAGTATTTGGCAGGCGGCATCGCCCGAATCCAGTCTTAAATTTCTGCTGGTGGGAGCCGGGGTGTTGATTCCCGTCATCATTGCCTACTCGGCTTACTCTTACTGGGTGTTCCGTGGCAAAGTGAATGAACATGATGCGTACCACTGAAATGCAAATCACTAATAAAGCATGAACAAGCGAAGCAAACAATTACTGTGGTTCATTGGCCTGTGGGGTGGTGGTGTACTGATCCTGCTCAGTATCAGCCTGCTCATTCGACAGGTTTTGTCCTGACCTTGGCAGCACCATTTTCAGTCGCGGTCAAAGCCACGGTAGCTGATGGCCTCCGCCAGGTGGTGTTGAGCCACCTGTTCGGCACCTTCCAAATCCGCAATGGTGCGTGATACTTTGATGATGCGATGATAAGCCCTGGCTGATAGCCTGAGTTGTTCAACCACTGATTCCAGAAAGTCGAGCAGGCGGCTATTCAATGGAATACAGCGATCCAATTCTTTGCCTTGCAGTCGGGCGTTGCATTTGCCGCCATTGCGTTGCATTTGGAGCCGTCTGCTTTGCATAACCAAGGCTTTGATTTCACGGCTATCGGGTCCGCTTGGACCCGCCTGGCGCAATTGTTTGTGGGGGATTCTAGGCACTTCAACCTGTAAATCAATGCGGTCCAGTAATGGGCCGGAGATGCGATTACGGTAATGCTGAATTTGGCCCGGAGCACAATGGCAGGCACGGTCAGGGTCACCATGGTAACCGCAAGGACAGGGATTGAGGCTGGCCAGTAGCTGAAAGTTCGCCGGAAATTCAGCAGAGCGGACTGCCCTGGCAATGACAATGCGCCCAGATTCCATGGGTTCACGAAGTACTTCAAGAACGTGGCGGGAAAATTCCGGCAATTCATCCAAAAACAAGATTCCATTTTGTGCCAGGCTGATTTCGCCTGGCATGGGATGTGATCCACCGCCAACCAGGGCCGCTGCAGAAGCGCTGTGGTGTGGTGCCCTGAATGGTGGTTGGCTCCAGTTGGCCGGATCAAAACCGCTGGCACTGATGGATGCCACGGTTGCTGTTTGAAGTGCTTCGCTTTCGGTGAGTGCTGGCAGAATCCCGGGTAAGCGGCTGGCAAGCATGGTTTTGCCGGTGCCAGGCGGGCCATAAAACAACAAGTTGTGTTGCCCGGCTGCGGCAATGATCAGTGCCCGCTTGGCGTGTTCCTGCCCTTTGACTTCAGCCAGGTCCGGACAAGTTTTGGTTGCCGGAGGTGGTTGCTGGTCGGCTGCAGGTAATTCCTCAGCTCCATCCAGCCAGGCACACACTTCCAACAGGTGACGGGCCAGACGACAGTCGCAACTTTTTACCAGCGCTGCCTCAGTACCGTTGTTTATCGGGCACACCAATGAACGGCCGGCATTGGCTGCAGCACTGACCACCGGCAATACCCCGCGAATGGGCCTCAGCTCACCGCCCAGGGCCAATTCGCCAATCAGCTCGGTTGCAGCCAGTTTTTCCGAACTGACTTGTCCGGTTGCAGCGAGCACTCCTATCGCAATGGGCAGGTCATATCGCCCACCCTGCTTGGGGATGTCAGCAGGTGAAAGGTTGATGGTGATGCGGTGATGTGGGAAATCATAGCCGGCATTCATGATGGCCGCCCGGACCCGGTCCTTGGACTCTTTGACGGCAGTTTCTGGCATCCCCACGATACTCAGACCAGGTAAGCCCCGGGAAATGTGTACTTCAACGCGAACCAGTGGCGCCTGGATTCCGAGTTCTGCCCTGGAAAGGGCCACTGCCAGTTTTTTCATACAGAGGGAGTTTGATTAAAACCTCACTATGTATGAAAGAATGAACTCAATCCTCAGTGGATCAGGCAGAAGGGATCAGAAAAAATAGACAGGCATAAAAAAACACCGCATGTTGCGGTGTTTTTAATGTCAGTTGACAGTTGGGTGGTGCAATCAGTATCGGCGAACCAATACAGAGCCCATCACCAGCATGCTTAACAGCAACAATATGGTGGCTGGAGTTGACAAAGCATTCACAGCTGGAGGAGGTCCCAATGGTTGGGTACCACCAAAGATCAGGTTACTGAGCAAATCGCCACCGTCACCAGCGGTCTGTAAGGTCACACGGCTGATGGGTACCGGTGAAGTGAAACCGGTGAACCGGCTGTCTGGTAAAGCGCCAATGCCGCTGACGACATAAGAACCAATCAGGGCGTCCGAAGCGTCAAAGGCAGAAATTGTCAGGTCAGCTGGGGTGAAGCCGATGTAAGCATCAAAGCCAACACCTTGAACATCACCACCTGGAAATGTGATTTGGGTGACATCTGTAAATGTATCCGCGCCGACTGCATTTGAAGTGATGCCATTGAAGCCCACTGTCAGCACAACCACGTCTCCGGCAGCTTCGGTGTTTACATTGAAGCCATCAATCACTGCGCCCGCATTGAAACAAGCGCTGGCTGTGGTGCTGTTGATCACCGGGCCACAACCACCAACGTCACTTGGTCCGATCAAGGTGTTGCTGAAATCTTCGGTGAAGCTGGTGCTCAGTGCATTTTGTAAATCAGCCAGCGTGGTGAAAGTGGTCAGACCACCCAAAAAGGCTTCAGGTGCCTCAACCGGAGGTTGGTTGTTGGGAGCTTCGTTGTTGTTTGTCCAGGATTGGGCGCCACAAGTGGCTGCCGACAGGATCAGTCCCAGCGTCATCAGTTTTTTCATAATGCTAATTCCCTCATTGATTCAAAAATGGAACAGTATACTTGAAAACACAATAAATATTAATGTCGAAGTGCCCAAAATGTATGAATATTCTGCAAAAAAGTCTTCACAATGACCGGGTTGGCGTTAAAAGCCCCAATCATGCATTGTAAACCTGTTCATCAACAGCACATTGACTTGCCTGATGATTGTCTTGCAAACAGTTTTTCGCTCAGTGACCGATGGTCAGGTTTGTTTAAAATGTGACGCTGCTTGTCAAATTCAGCAGAATGTCAGTGGTGGTCGTGATCAATGGCTGCTCACCATCTGTTGTGTGGTTTTATTGTGTGCTGATTTGATTGTCTATGTACTATAATCATTGGACTGAATAAGTGTGTGTGAAAGATGTTTAAGATCAAAAATCTATGGCTCTGCCTGAGCCTGAGTTGCGTGTTGTCGGTTGCTCAAAGCCAGCCAATCATTGAAGAGATTCAGGCGTTGATTGCTGATGATCCGGAGTTGGCTTTAACACAAGCCAATGAATTATGGGCCAACGGTCCGGTCGACGCTGACAGAATCGGTGCTGGACTGCTGTTGATGAATGCCCGGATTGCCAATCAGCAATTTGCATCCGCCGGCCAGTTACTTGATCAATTCCTGACTTTGACTGATGTCAGTCAGAGTGACAGGCTCAGGCTGCTGGCACAAAAGATCATCTGGGCCAGGAAATCCAAAAGTGATGAAGACCTTGGGCCAGTCATCACTCAAGCAGAAACCATCATGGTCCAATTGTCTGATCGAACGGGTGAACCATCGGTGGCTCAGGCTTTTTTTGAGTTGAATCAGGCCGTCGGTTACCGGTTATATTTTGCAGGATCATTTGCCGAAGCTGAACCCTATTTTTTTCAGGCCATTAAATACCTGGCCGATGACAGGCACCAAAAACGCAGTGACTTAAACAACAGCATAGGCGTGGTCAAAGCCCAGCAAGCAGATTTGGCCGGTGCTGCAGAATACATGTTGAAGTCCATCAAAATTTTGGAAAACCATGACCTGCCAATCGCGGCATCACGTTATCAGAACCTTGGTTCTCTGAGCTTCATGCTCAAAGATTGGGATAAGACCGTTGAATATTCAGAGAAAGCGCTGACCTTGCCGATCAATGATCCAGTCATCCGCGCCTCGTTGTTGAGTAACATCGCAGCGGCTTATGTTGAAATGGGTGATCTTGAACAGGCCATTGAAAAACTCATGAATTCGATCAGCGTCAGCGAGCAAAACGGCACCTCTGCGTCATCAGCCCGTAATAACCTGGGGTATATTTTTAACCAGATGGGTGAATACGATAAAGCCCTGGAACAGTTGGAGTTATCGAGGCTCGAGTTCATTGAGCATAACAAAGGAGCCGAGCTGAATATCATTTATAAATCAATGGCCGATGTATATGCCAATATGGGTGATCATGACCGGGCTGCTGAACTTTATGAACAAGCCTATGAGTTACACAAAGGGCACGACATCAAAATGAAGCGTGTTGAGCTATACCCCAAGTGGATCGACGTCCTGGTCAAAGGCCGCAACTACCAGCGGGCTTATGAATTGATGGTTGAATTCAAAGCGCTGAATGATGAAATCATTGATGTGGCTTCTACCGAAAAGGTCAATGAGCTGATGACTGCTTTTGAAGTTGAAAAGAAAGAACAAGCCCTGCAAAACTCAGAAATGTTGCGCAGCGAACAGCAAAAGAACATCGCGCTGCTGGAGAGCAAGGCTGCCTTTAATGAACGCATTCGCATGCTGATGATGTTACTCATGGTGGGGTTGGTGGTGATCCTTTTGCTGGTTTATCGGTCCTGGCGTTTCAGAGGTCGGGTCAACCAATTGTTGCTGGATAAAAACCAACGCATTGAAAAGCAGCACGAACAACTCCAAAGCCTCAATGATCAGCTCAAAACCCAAACTGAAATCGACACCCTGACTGGTCTGAAAAACCGCAGATATCTGACCCAGTTGATCGCCACAGAAAGTGCCAAAAAGAGTGCTGCACAAAAACAATGGTGCCTGGTGATCATTGATATCGATGATTTCAAGCACATCAATGATACCTACGGACATCAGCGTGGTGATGAAGTGTTGGTTCAGTTTGCCAGATGCCTGCAACAAAATCAGGCTGAGTCAGATGTGGTTGCCAGATGGGGCGGCGAGGAGTTTTTGTGGCTCACTGAAATTGATGATGTCACTCAGGGAGCTGAGCGTTGTGATGCCTTTCAACAAGCCCTGACCCGGGAAAGTTGGTTTCGGGATGATGAAGTCAAAGTCACTTGTTCGATGGGTTTTTCATCATTTCCATTGGTGAATTTGAGTTTTGCTGATTGGGAAGCGGCTCTGAAACTGGCCGACTACGCCCTTTACCGGGCTAAAAATGGCGGAAAAAACCAGTGGTATGGTTTTAAAGTAATCGACCACCATCTGGCCTATGATGACATGGATGATGTGGATGATTTACTCAAGGGCAACCGGCTCAGTTTGCTCAGCAAGAAAGCAGAATGAGCGCAACATAACCAGGGAATGATCTTGGGACTTCATTCACTTTTGTTCCTGACAAAAGTGAAAGCCAACTCTACGGATGGAGGAGTTAGGGTCTCGTCTGGAACAGAGACCGAGGCCTCGGTGATCATGTCGTGTGATCAAGCGCCCGACGCTCTGATTCGCTATCGCTCACGGCTTATCGATCATTCCATTATGGCTTCTTGACTTCGTCAAACCGCCATATCTGCATGCTCTGCCTAACCGATTCGGCGGGTCGGGCTGATCATCAGCGCTCCCAAGACCGATCTGATTTGTTGGTATTGATTTTTCTCAACAGGAGCGGAACAGTCGGAGCCTGGACAAACAGCGTGAACAAAACCACACCAAAGGCCATGGCCTGGATGGTCCACCAACTGGAGAGTTCAATGGGCAATGACAAGGCCAGTGCGACGGTGACTGCACCCCGTGTTCCACCCCAAAAAAGAACATGGCGGGTGTTCAGGTCGGTTCGTTGAGTGCTGCCGGGGCAAAACAACGGTAGCAGCACATAAATGGCCAGCAGACGCACCAACAGTACCGAACCAATGGCAATCAGCATGGCCAGCCAGCGCTCGGTGAACATGCTGGTGGTGATGGTGACGCCCAATAAAATAAAAATCATGGCATTGGCAAAAAAACTCAGCACCTCCCACCAATAATGAACAAATGTGCGGTCTTCAGCGGGAATAAATCGTTGATGAGCTCTGTTCATCATCAGTCCGGCCGCCAGAACAGCCATCATCCCAGATACGCCAAGGTAATCTTCGGCGATCAGGAAGGAGCCATAGGCCACCGACACCAGCAACACATTTTCCAGAATCCTGGTTTGAATCACATAACTGAAAAAAGCTCCCAGGCAACCCACCAAAAAGCCAAACAGCAAGCCACCAAAAAACAGCTTCAGAAAATTGATGACTTGAGCCACTGGATCAATACCACTGCTACTGTCTTGTTGAACAGCCATGGCCAGAGACAACAAAGTGGTGAACAGCACCACAGCAATGGCATCATTGAACAGGCTCTCTCCTTCGATCAGGGTAGTGACTTTGGCTGGGGCTTTGATGCGTTTGAGGTGGCTGACCACGGCCATCGGATCGGTGGCCACCAGCAAAGCCCCGGCCACCAGCGCGGTGTATATGGGGAAGCCAGTGGCATGGCCCACACCCAGGAATATGAACACCGCAGCCAATCCCGCAGAGATCAGCATGATTGGCATGGCCAGCATCAGAATGGGCCAGAGGTTTTGTTTCAATGATTGTTGATCAATGCGGTATGCGGACTCAAATATAATGACTGGAAGAAAGACATAAAAAACCAGTTCACTGAAATTGGCTGCACGGATACCGGTGTCATATCCCAACCACACAACCCATTCTGAGCCGATGAAGCCAATGACAATCAAAATGGCCACAAAAGGTAAGCGGATCAAGCGGGACAAGGGTTCTGCCAGCAGGCTGGCAGCAATCAGAATAACCAGTGAAAAAACCACATTTTGAATCAGCACAGGACCTTGCATCAAGGCTTCTCGCTGCAACCAACACAACGGGTCAGTGTGGGGTCAAAGCGCAATCGTTCAGAGGCAATCTCATCCTCACAAACAAAACACCGGCCAAAATCGCCCTGCTCAAGACGGTGCAAGGCGCCCGTAATCTGCTGCAATTTGAGTAACCTGCGGCGTTCGGCTTCCTGCGCCATTTGTTGATTTTGCAAGGCGTCCATTCTTGACAGCCTGCCGACCCGGTTCTGATCCAACGTCACCGTTTTCAGCGCATCCTGGTTGTGAGTTTCCCGATCTTGCAGCTGTGACTGTAATTCGAGCAGGCGCTGTTTGAATGCCCTCTTTGTGCTGCTATTCATCAGCAAGTCTGTTCAGTAATAACTCAAAAGCCGGGCTGCCCGGATGAATCCAGTCAAAATGTCCTGCACCTGCAAGCACTTCATTGGCCGTTGCAAACAGTTTGGATTGAAGCTCCGGCACAATCTGATCGGCATCGCCGTGCAGCAGTACTACCTGATTGGACAATTTCCGATAAAGCAGGTTGGCCTGCTGATAAGCCTCGGCTTGTTCATGAGGTAAGCCTGCCATGAATTTTGCTGTGGCCTGTTGACAGCTGTTGCTGCCCAACGCATATCGACTGACGTCGGTGATGGCTGCTAAACCGATGATTTTGTGCCAGTTGATTGCCGGCATTTCATTGGCTGCCAACAAAGCCAGGTGTCCACCGGCTGAATGGCCCAACAGGACCACCTGGTCGGTTTGAATGTCATGACCATGCAATACTGACAACTGATTCAAAGCCAGTATGATGTCATTCAGACTGCCAGGCCAGCCACCACCAGGGTCTCCGGTGCGTCGGTATTCCAATGACCACACCGGGTACCCGGCCTGCGACAAAGCGGTGGCCATTGCCTGGCTGTGATCTACCCCAAAGGCATTCAGCCAGCAGCCACCATGGATCAATACCACCAGTGGTTTGGGTTCATTAGACCTGCCATACCACAATAAGCCAAATTGTAGCTGATCACTGCCATAGCTGATGCGTGCATCGGGCTTGCGGAAGGGCAGTTGAGTGACCGATTGATAACTGACCTGACTTGTGACTTGCGGATATTGGATGTTTGTCTGGCTGGCCCAGCCGATGGAGGAACAGATCAATAACATAAGGGTGATGTTTTTCATGGTATACGTAAAAGCAACAGTCAATCACTATAACAAACATCATTGATTGAAGACAACCCAATGAGCCGTTTGTGGTCATTGGGTGATTGATTGTGTGGTTGTTCAGTCAGGTGTGAATCCCAGTGGATTGGTGTTGATCACTGGATCAGTGATGACCTGGTCCTGCATGAACAGCAACATGTTCTTTATCACCAGAGGTGATGATTTGAACAGATTGTGTCCGCCATTGATCACTTTGATGGTTTGCCGGTTTGATAACCCATCGGTGGCTTCCAATTGGCTCTCAATGTAGGTTCGACCATCCAGGGTGCCGGAAATCAGCAAGGTTGGTATATCACTGACTGGCAGACTGCGGAAAGACTCATCCAGATCCAGGTGATGTTGTTCTGCCAGTTTGGTGAAGTACAGGCTGAAATTCAGATAACCACCCAGTAAGGAAGACTGGCTTTGTTCTTCAATGATTTTGAGTCGTTCAGGAGATATTCCGGAAGCCAGATCCATGGCGGTGCTCATGGGGTGAAAGCCGATCGGTTGTTCAGGGCTCATGTAACGCTGGATGATGTTTTGTACCGGCATGTGAATGCCAGCCTGCAGCGCATGATAGAGCTGCAACAGCTGTTGTGCCCTGCCAGGGTCAGATATCATTGCTGAGGCCAGTTGTTTCATGTCCCGTGATTGCAGATGATAGCGTATGGTTTGCTGCTGATCGTTCTGCCATTCCAGTCGCATAGGTTGTTGATCCAACTGCTGATGTACCTGGCGCATGAGTTTAAGGTAATCGAAAGGGTCTTCTTTGTGGCTGTTAAGGTAACTGTTTAAGCGCTGGAAATAAGCGTCGGTCCTGGCCGGATATTTAATGGTCTGCGCCAGACCTTCGGCACTGGCTATCATCACTTTGTGTAAAATTTGAGGACGGGTTTTGATGGCTGCCAAGGCCAGGTGGCTGCCATACGAAATCCCCCAAAGACTGATTTTTTCTGCGCCCAGGTGCTGTCGCAGGTCATCCAGATCATTGACGCTTTCCAGGGTGTTGTAAGCTTTGAGGTCAACCCCTTTTTGTTGCCAGTAAGTCAGACATTCAGCCAGTGCCACTTGGTTCAGCCGGATGTATGCGTCGTCATCAATGGCCTGATCCTGTGGTAGAAATTGGTTTGATTCACAATGCGGCAGGTCATTGGACTGCCCGGTACCCCGTTGGTCCAGGGCGATGACATCAGCCACTTCCCGCAAAGCCATGAATAAGCCGTAGCGCCGGTTTTCTGCGGTTGAGATACCAGAACCTCCTGGCCCGCCAGCCAGGTAAACAATCGGTGGGCCTGGGTTTTGACTGGTACTGGGAAACCGCACATAGTGCAACTTGATTTTTCTGCTCGATTCAGCAGACCGGTTTTCAGTGACCACAAACTGACCGGCATATGCGCTTACCTGTTGCCCTTTGCTGTCGCTGTCACCGGAGGTGAAGGTGATGATGGTTTCTCCGTCTGGTGCGGCCGCTGAGTACTCTGCAAGCAGGGTGACTGACAGCAGAATGAAAAGTAAATGAATGTGTTTCATGGTACCTGTTTTGATTGAATTGATTGCAGCCTAGCAGAGCAAACGCAGCATAGACAGGGGCATTCGGTCAACGGTCAGGAATTTTCGGTCAGCGGTCTTGGTTCACTTGCAGAAAACCAGTACCATGAACCCATGATCAGAATGACTCCCGATAATTGTATTTTTTGGCTGTGGCTGCTGATGGTTTGTTCAGTGACTCAGGCGCAGTCATTCAAGCCCTCAGAAACGGTGCGGGTTTGTGCTGTTGATGGCCGATACGTATTGGCTAATGAGCCACCGGATTTTTCGCAATCGGTTTGTCAGGATCAGGCCCTGCATTCACTGGATCCACAGGGTCAGTTGCTGTGGCTTGAATTGCGCTGGCAAGTTGTCGCATTGGGAGATCAGCCATTGTCGTTGTTCATCTCAGGCAAGCAAAGTTCACGGGTTTACCTCAACGGACAATTGGTTGGGCACAATGGCCAGCCGGCTCGTCTGGCTGAAGATGAGGTGGCAGGTATGATGGATGCAGTATTTTACCTGCCCGAGAGGTGGACTGTAGCAGGCGAAAACCGTATTCAATTGCTGCTTTCAGCACATCAGGGATTGTTTACCCTCAGCCAACCGATACACCGGATATTTGTCGGCAATCATCATCGACCGACCAATGAAATACTGCGTCACTATTGGCCTTCGCTGCTGCCTTTTGGGGTACTTGTGTTGGGCTTTTTCTACCTGGCTTTGGTCGCTTGGCTTAATCATCTGCCCAGTCATGCTTGGTTGTTGCCGGTGATGGCCATGCTGGCAGCCACACAACTGTTTGCCGAGGTAATCAGGGGCATCGTGCCTTACCCATATCCCTGGCATGACATCAGGTTGATGGTTATTTTATTGTGTTCGATCGGATTTGGATTGTGTTTACTCAGTTATGTGTTGCACAGCATCTCCATAAAGATGCGGTGGCTGCATGTGTTGCTGTTTGGTGCGGTATCGGCGCCGCTGCTTTGGTGGGTGCCTGGTTTTGACAGCAAGAGTGTCCTGGCATTGGTATTACCAGTGGCTGCAGCAATGACCTATTTGTTGATTGCCAGACGCCGCCAATCAGGCCAACATGATTTGGTTCTGCTGTTATTTGCTGGTTTTTTGTTGATGGTGTTGCTCAATGCCTGGCGCTTCATTGATACCATATACTATTATTATGTGGCATTGCTGGTCTTTCTGCTGATGGCCAGGCAAGCCAGACAGGCCCGCCGTCGGCAATTGGCTTATCAGGCCAGGGCTCAACAATTAGAGCAGGTGATTGAGCAACAACAGCTGCAGCAAAATTCCGATCGTCTGACTGTTCGCAGTGCAGGAAAAACAGAATGGGTGTTGGTCAGGGAACTGGCTTATTGCAAAGGCGCCGGTGATTATGTTGAACTGGTGGCGCTGAATGGTCAGGTTAAGTTGTATCACGGCAGCCTCACTGAACTGACCAAGCGATTACCCTCTGTTTTTATCAGAACGCATCGCTCATATCTGGTGAACAGTGGCTTGATAGAATCGCTGGAACGCAGTCCCACCGGAGTTGGAGAATTGATACTGACCAATCATGTCCGGGTGCCTGTGAGCAAGCGCATCATGCCACACCTCAGGACACAATTATCATGAACATGTAAAAAGGGCATTGACCCGGTTTGGTTCAGTGCCCTGTGCAGCGTTTATCTTTCGGTTAGAATTGGTTGCCGGTTCGTCTGGTTTGTCGCAAGCTCAGTCCGTACAGCAGCAGGATCATACATAATAAAGCCCATTGAGACAGGGTTGGAACCGGTATGGCTGTGCTGCCTCTGACCAATAATTCTTGACTGAAATCATTATTGGTGCCATCTGAGACAACCGCACAATCTATGCCAATGCCGCACTCATCAAAAGGTCCGGGACCGGCGGTGTAGTTAAAGTTGGTGTCATCTGCTGCAACACCTTCAATACCCAGTAACAACCCATCACCCAGTGGTCCGCCATTGTTATCATAGACCAAGCCTTGTAAGTCAGCGAGACCAAGTGTGAAAGCAGGCACGATGGAATTACCAGAAAAACTCATTGAAAAGGCAGTGATTTCACCGTCAAATGATGTAATCTGAGTATCGGCATTGTTGTCTGTTCCACTGAAAGACAGGGTGACAACAGCACCTTCAGAAAAACCGCTTTGGGTGAATTCAAAGGATTGAGCCAGCACTTGACTGACGGAAAATAAGAAGATCAGACTGATCAGTATTTGTTTGATTTTCATGGGGCACCTGACGTAAAAAGTGTTACTATCATATTATATATATCAAATAAAATGAATGGTTTACAGTAAATTAATGAAAAAATACATTAACAATAAGACGCAACCTCATGAACTCGGCTGAACAATCATCAGGTCTCACAGCACTGATGCTGCCCGGTGGTGGTGCCCGTGGTGCATACCAGGTCGGCGTGATGCAGGCCATCATGGACCTGATGCCTGAAGGATTTCATTTCCCCATCATCAATGGCACGTCTGCGGGTGCCATCAATGCCGTGGTGATGGCCTGCCATGCCAAAAATCAACAATATGGCGTGGCCCGATTGCAGCATTTCTGGACTTCGATTCATTGTGCTGATGTCTATCGCACCGATGCCCGGCAAATCATGAAGACCATGGCGCGGGTGCTGGGTGCTTTGTTGTTTGGCAGGTTGGGGGTCACCCCTCCCAGGTCATTGCTGGATAACAGCCCGCTGGCTGCTTTACTCAGCCGTGAACTGAAACTGGAGCAGTTACAGCCAGCCATTGATCAAGGGGTACTCAAAGGCTTGTCAATCACTGCGTCTTCTTATGACACCGCCATGGCTAAGTGTTTTTATCAGGCTCATCATGACGTGATTCCCTGGCATCGCACCCGTCGTGTTGGCTTGCAGGAAGACATCACAGTGGATCACATCATGGCATCCACGGCATTACCATTTCTGTTTCCGGCGAGATTGATAGGCAACGAGTATTATGGTGATGGTGGTCTGAGGATGACCGCACCATTGTCACCTGCCATCCATCTGGGTGCAGATCGGATTTTGGTGATCGGAACCCGGGACGAAAGTCCGATTCAGGTGCCCGAAGAGCCTGGCAGTTATCCCAGCATGGGCGAGTTGGGAGGTTACATGCTGGATACTTTGTTTATGGATACCATGATGGCTGATTTGTCACGGCTGAGAAGGATCAACAGAACCCTTGAGCTGGTGCCTCATGAACGGCGACAAAAAACACACCTGAAACCCATTGATACCCTGATCATCAAACCCAGTGTCGATGTCAGGAAAATCACCGAGGCCCATGCCGGTCACATTCCCCGTCCGGTGAAGTCGTTGCTGAAAATGATTGGTGGCTGGGGCAAGGACTGGCGGATGCCCAGTTATCTGTTGTTTGAACCTTCTTATACCAAAGCGTTGATTGAACTGGGCAGGCAGGATGCCGTCAATCAAGCGGATGAAATCAAGGCTTTTCTGGGATGATGTCTTCCTTATTCAGGCAATGGAATGTACTCATCTTCATCGCCTGGAACCCGTGGGAAACGTTGTTTTTTCCAGTCTGATTTGGCTTGCGCAATGCGTTCAGGCCGGCTTGATACAAAATTCCAGTCAATGTAACGCCGGGTCATTACTTCTCCGCCAATCACTGCGATGCGGGTATCATGTGCAGTGGCAGTGATCACTGCCGGACCTTGATCCAGCACCGCCATGTGGTAACGGTCCAGCAGTTGACCGTTGATGCTCAGTTGTCCCTCTGCCACATATAATCCCCGCTCTGCGGCATCAGGTAGTTGCAGGCTTTGACCCTGGTTCAGCGCCGCTTCGATATAGAGGGTCTCTGCATAAACCTTTACTGGTGAGTTTAGCCCATATGCTGAGCCCATCATCACCCGTACCGGCACCCCGTCAACAGTGGTTCCTGGGATCTCTTGTTTGTCATAATGGTAAAAAGCCGGAGCGGTTTCCTCGACGGCCTCAGGTAATGCCAGCCATAATTGTAAGCCATGTAACTGATGTGCCTGATTGCGAACCTCGTCCCGTTCACGTTCAGAATGAACAATACCGGAACCGGCTACCATGAGATTGATGTCTCCAGGTTCGATGGTTGCGCATGATCCCAAAGAATCACGGTGCAGGATTTCTCCTTCAAACAGGTAGGTCACGGTGGCCAGGTTGATGTGGGGGTGCGGCCGCACATCAATGCCTGTGCCAGCAGGAAATTCAGCCGGGCCCATGTGATCAAAGAAAATCCAGGGGCCAATGAGTTTTTGCCGGGCAGCTGGTAAAACCCGACGTACTGAAAACCCGCCCAGGTCTTTGGTTCTGGGTTCGATGAGTTGTTTGATGGTTGCTTCAGTCATGAGTTAAAGTTGATGGATAACCAGGAAATTCTAGCATGCATGCCAGCGTAAAAAACGTCAATAACGACAGATTCACCCAACCGGGTGATGCGTTCAGCGGATTTTCTGGTTAGGATATTCAGGCAATTCAGATCAATTTTTGGAGACAACATCATGCATCAATCCAACAACCTGCCACTGGGTGCTTTTTCTGTCAGTCTGGCGGTGAAAGACCTCGAAACCTCGAAAATGTTTTACCAAAAGCTTGGGTTTTCAGTGATCGGCGGCGAACCGGAACATCGCTACTTGATCCTGCGCAACGGCGAACACACCATCGGCCTTTTTCAGGGTATGTTCGAAGGCAATATTCTGACCTTTAATCCGGGCTGGGACAGCCAGAGCAACAACCTGGAGGAGTTCACTGATGTCCGTGAGATACACCAGCGTCTGGTCAAGGCAGGTGTCAAGATCACCGATGCCAATCTGGCCAGTGAATCCGGTCCGGGCCACATCAGTTTTGTTGATCCGGATGGCAATGCAATTCTGATTGATCAGCATCGGTAGAATCTCGCTTCCCTTCTTTTTTGCTGGTGCAAAAAAACCGGCTGCGCTCGATAAAAACAATGAGTCTGGCTCTGGCAGACTGCGTCAGCCAACCGCCATCCATGGGCGCATCTCGCTGCCTTTCATTTTATGGCGCAAAAAAACCGGCTGCGCTCGATAAAAACAATGAGTCTGGCTCTGGCAGACTGCGTCAGCCAACCGCCATCCATGGGCGCATCTCGCTGCCTTTCATTTTATGGCGCAAAACAACCGGCTGCGCCCAATGAAAACAATGAGTCTGGCTCTGGCAGACTGCGTCAGCCAACCGCCATCCATGGGCGCATCTCGCTGCCTTTCATTTTATGGCGCAAAAAAACCGGCTGCGCCCGATGAAAACGATGAGTCTGGCTCTGGCAGACTGCGTCAGCCAACCGCCATCCATGGGTGCATCTCGCTGCCATTCATTTCTTTGGCGCAAAAAAACCGGCTGCGCTCGATAAAAACAATGAGTCTGGCTCTGGCAGACTGCGTCAGCCAACCGCCATCCATGGGCGCATCTTGCTGCCTTTCATTTTATGGCGCAAAAAAACCGGCTGCGCTCGATGAAAACAATGAGTCTGGCTCTGGCAGACTGCGTCAGCCAACCGCCATCCATGGGCGCATCTCGCTGCCTTTCATTTTATGGCGCAAAAAAACCGGCTGCGCTCGATAAAAACAATGAGTCTGGCTCTGGCAGACTGCGTCAGCCAACCGCCATCCATGGGCGCATCTCGCTGCCTTTCATTTTATGGCGCAAAAAAACCGGCTGTACTTGGGATGATGTTTTCGGCATTTCGTCTCGCGTCAGTGTGACTTTTGATTCAGGACACAGGTTCCATGCTGTGTCATAATGATAAGTTGTTAACACAACGTGGAGTCAGCATGGAATCAAGAGATTATCTGGAAATGAGTTTTCGTTCGATTGAATGTTTCACCAATGATGGCAAGCTGGATGCCAAAGAGTTGGGCAGGATTCTGGAAATTGCCGAACGGGATGGTGAAATCGATCACAATGAGATCAGGGTATTGCGCAACATTATCTCCAAAATCACCCCGGAAGAACTGGACGATGACATGAAGAAAATGTTGCAGGTGGTGCACGATAAAATCAATGGCTGAATCAAGGGTGATAACGATGTTCACTTGATTGACAGAGGATGGCTGACTCATGAATGAAAAGCGTTGGCTGCGGTTGATGAAATTATTGGGATTCGCGCCTTCATTGGACTGCTTCGGGGCCTTGAATGCTGCCTATGCAGAAAAGCACCGTCAATACCATACCGGGGCACACATTGATGCCATGCTTCGTCATCTGGATGATGTGGTTCATCTGGCTGATAGGCCCGTTGAACTGGAAGTGGCCATTTGGTTTCATGATGCCATATACAAACCCTTCTCAAGCCATAACGAAGCCGACAGTGCGAATTGGGCAGCGGCCTTTCTCGCCGGCCATGATTTTTTACCAGCAGGGGTGGAACGGGTGAAGGACCTGATTATGGCAACCGTCCATGAGGGTGAAGTGGCTTCAGGAGATCAGGCTTTGCTGGTTGATATTGACTTGAGTATTTTAGGGGCGCGTGAAGAGGTATATGATCAGTATGAACAGCACATACGCAAGGAGTATCATTGGGTCCCTGGGTTCATTTATCGAAAAAAACGCCGGCAATTGTTGCATGCTTTTCTGCAAAAACGGACCCTATATCACCTCGATGTATTTCAACAGCGTTTTGAAAAAAAGGCCAGACATAACCTGCAAAGAACCATCGTCTTGTTGTCATGAAAGAACGTAAATACATGATAAAAAAGCCGCAACACCGGTTACTCAGAGAAAGGGACGCCTCAAAAGTTATTAATCTGCTTGCCCGGGTATTCAAGGCTGCAGAGGGTCCCGCTGAAGGCCAGGTTATAGGTCAATTGGTCTCACGTCTGATTGCCGAGACACCTGCTGATGACTTGTTGGTTTGTGTGACGTTTGATCAGGAGCAGTTGGTTGGCGCGGTGTTTTTCAGTCGTTTGCAGGTGCCGGGAGGTGACAAAGCTTTTTTGTTGTCACCCATGGCAGTGGCCACCGAAGCTCAGGGAAAAGGGTTGGGTCAGGCCCTGATTCAGTATGGTTTGGATCTGTTGCGGTCACATGAAGTGGCCTTGGTGGTAACTTATGGAGATCCGGCCTTTTATAAAAAAACCGGTTTTCAGCCCATCACACAGGCACAGATTCCACCACCATTCCCACTCAGTCAGCCCATTGGATGGCTGGCACAATCGCTGATTCAGCGAAGCATTCCTGAATTTCGCAACGCCATTATTTGTGTGCCGGCTTTCAATGACCCATCACTTTGGTGATCATTTGATGAGTCACCATCACCTGATTATTTTTGATGGAGTTTGCCTGTTTTGCAATGGGGCGATCAATTTCATCATCAAAAGAGACCCTGGAGAACAATTCCTTTTTGTGCCTCTGCAAAGTCCTGCAGCCAAATACCTCATTGAACAACACCAGGCAGAAAAAGTGGGCTTTGATACCTTTCTGCTGATCAAAAACGGCCGTTGTTTCTACCGCACCAATGCCGCGTTTGAAATCTCCAGGGATCTGTCCGGTGGCTGGTTTTTATGGCGAATTTTCAGGGTCATTCCCAGACCGGTCAGGGACTGTTTTTATCGCTTGTTTGCCAGAAACCGGTATCGTTTATTTGGCCGGACAGATCAGTGTATGGTGCCATCAACGGCACTGAAGTCCCGGTTTCTGTGGGCGGTTACTGACATCACTGAGCGGGCTGAATAAAAATATTTTTAACATCACTGCGGTTGTTGCGATAATTGGATTCATTGAGTTCAGATACTGCGGCATAGTTATACAGTGACTCGCCAACCGGACCAACCACATCAAATTCCATGGTACAGGTAATCACATCGCCCGGTGCCATGGTGGTGATCCGCGTATCCCGGTACCGCCATCCTGCATAGACATTGAATTCCTGCATATTGCATTGATCTGAGACCAGCTGGATGTTGTTCTCATACCCGTCCAGAAAACGAAAATCAGTGGCGGTGTCAAGCCCAAGGTTCTGCAGCACAATCTGAAAAGTGATGCGCTGACCCAGTCGAATCGGCTCGGGAGTCAACAAACGCTTACTCACCCGAAGATCGCTGGCACTGCCGGGAAACAGTTGAGCGGTTGACACGAATTTACCCTCTTCAGCAGCGGCCATGATGTCCACCTGAGCGATTTGCCCCCCCCTGGAATGACGTGCCGCAGAATCAAAACCTTCGGCAAAAATCAGATCCGGGGGATTGATGATGGCCAACAGGTCACTCAAACCGGGTGTGCCATTGGGTAAGTTGGTGTCTTCAGTCCAATTTTGACCGTCATATAACCAGATAACACCGGTGTTGCCACCCATGCCATCTGGTTTGAAACCAGTGGCGATGATGTTGTTTCGACTTGTGCCACTGAGCCAGGTCAGGGTCTGGTCACCTGGGATCGAGATGTTCATGTCAGACCATTCAGCACCGTCAAAATACCAGAAATCATTGCCATTGCGGATGGCAAACAATTCCAGCGGTTCAACCGAACCAGGCAAGCAGGTCTGTGGCGGTGACCAGATAGCGGTCAGCGACAAGGGCACTGGCTCAATGTGTATTGGCCCGTTGTTACTCAGGTCATTGAGAAAATTGTTCACGTGTTCAATGTTGCCACTGCCCATCAATAATTTAATGTCATTACTTTCTCCGCAGGCAGTGATCATGGGTTGTTGATAGGCTCGGCAAAAAGGTTGGTCCTGAGCGCCGGGATGGTATGGACAAATGATGTTAAATTGACCCAATGATTCATACAAAACCACATCTTCCTGAGGAGATATCCAGGTTCCGGTATAAACCGTGTTGGTGTTACTGGTGAACAAATCACTCCATTGATTACCATCCCACAACAGCACCACATCCTCACCTGCGGCAACGGCAAAGTCGTTCGATGACACATAGACATCATACAGTTCTTCGGTGGTCCCGGATGGTATCACGGTACCCGAATCATTGTTTTGAAAATGCACTATGGTGCCGTTTTCACCAACGGCGACAATGAAGTCACCGTCTGCTGAAGATATGCCATTGAACAGTTCGCTGGTGGGTGTGCTGCCTAAAGTCCAGATGGAGCCGGCCCAGGCCACTGATAAAGACAGCATCAGAATGATAGCGCCGGTTGTTTTGTCTCGTTTATTCTTATTCATGGAGTCACTTTATGATTGAGCTTAAAGTTGTATGCGTTAATTGATCTCATGATGCGCCACATTTATTGTTATTTGGTGATGGGTATCAAATCACCAAAGATCAATGCAGAAACATGGCAAAGGAAGGCTTGAATGGGTGGCACTGAGTATCCTGGCCTGGCTCATATGTGTTCGAGTGTTCTGTACACCCTCATTGAGCAGTTTTACACCTGACGTAGGGTCAGGTTAAACCGGTGCAGTCCCAATTGTGGGTGGGGAATGGAGCGGTTGGTTTTGACCCCGTGATAAATCAGCCGGGCTGTGCGTCCCCAAACCATCACATCGCCATCATACAGTTCAACTTCAACGGGTTTGCCGTTGCGTGAATCACCATACATTTGAAACCGCGCACTCATGCCCAGTGACACCGAGACAATGGGTTGTGATAGATCAGGTTCATTCTTGTCCTGGTGAGCGGTCAGCTCCTGCCCCGCCTGATAATGGTTTACCAGACAAGCGTTGGGATCGAAGCCGGCAAAACCGCATAAGGTGGCTGCCTGTCTGGCCAGTTGCCTGAACGCATCGGGCATTTGTGGCCAGGGTTTTCCTGAAGTGGGGTCGCGGTGGGCGTAGCGGTAGCCATTGGGTTCGCTGATCCAGCCCAGATCACCACAATTGGTCATGGAAATATGCAGGCGTTTACCCCCTGGGGTGTGCATGAACCGCAGCGGTGCCTGGGTAATGACCTGCTTGATCACAGGCTGCAATTGGTCCAGCCTGGCCAGCGATCTGATCAGGTAGACATCTTTGATGAGTTCTTCGGGAAGTTGATCGGTTTGGCTGAACAGGTCACTCACGGGTTGGTTTATATTGAAGTCAAAAGAATATTTTAATCGATGTGCTAGAATCATGAGCAACAAATCAATGCGCATTCATCATGTCAAAACAAGCAGACATCCCAGCGACACCTGAATCGGTTCAAAAGCAGTCACCACCTCGCGAACGATTGAATTTCATCATCGCCGTGTGTGCCATTCTGATTTCAGCGGCATCGTTTTATGCCACTTACCTGCAGGCAGATGCGGCCAACAAACAAGTAAAAGCCATGACCATGCCGATGCTTCAATACGGTCATGGCAATGTGCTCAATGATGATGAACGGGTGGTGAATTTTTCTCTGATCAATGCCGGTGTGGGACCGGCACTGATCAACAGCGTGACTTTCTCTTATCAGGACAGGTCTTTTGATACGTTTTTTCAGGTCTTAAATCACTGTTGTCAGCAGGTGGTCAAAGATTTTCTGGCTGCCAGTGAACAAAGGGATGAAGAAGTACCTCAATTCATCACCAGTCCGGTATTGAATACCATCCTGCCGGGTCAGGATCGATTGATGTTTATGCGCCTGAAATGGCATGAGAGTAATCAGGAGATGTGGAACCTGATCAACGAATTGCGGTTTGAAGTGACATTCCAAGCTTGTTATTGTTCATTGCTGGATGAATGTTACCAAACCGATGAACAGTCACGGATCAAAGCAGTGGCCAGTTGTCCCGTAAACCGGAAAAATTAAGTTTTTTCCGCTCTGGATGAAACCTTTTTGACCAGACTGGGTATAGTGGGGTATGAACAGTTTGAAACAACACCATGCGCATCATGACCCAGACAAAGGCCGCTGATACCCGGCAAAATCGGGTGGCCGACCTCGAAGAACGCAACTGGCTGGCGGCGCATCTGGGTGGCGATCAGCAGGCTTTTGCCCAACTGATGCAGGCTTATCGGAAGCCCTTGTATTCATTTCTGGTGCGTCATGGCCTGGATACCAGGCACTGTGATGATTTGTTTCAGGACATTTTTCTCAAGATTCATAAATCAGCTCACCAATACCAGGCCAGCAAACCTTTGAGTCCATGGATATTCACCATTGCGATCAACACACTGCGAGATTTTCAGCGAAAAAAGTCATTGCACCTGACCGTTGTGGAGGTCGCTGAAACCATTGAAGATGAACGGCCTGACCCGGAGCAATCCGCTCATTTGACTGAAACCATGGACTGGTTAGAAGAAGCGTTGGCCAGCCTGCCCAAAGCGCAGGCCGAAGCCATGACCCTGTCGATGGTCAAGGGGATGAAAATCAAAGACATTGGTGCAATGCTTGGGTTACCAGTGAACACCATCAAATCCCAATTACGACGGGCGAAACAAAGTCTTATGTCAGCCTTCCAGGCCAGACAAACCCAACACCGGACTCAATCCAGTCCATCAGGAGTTACCCATGAATAAATGCGATCACATCAAAGCCCGGTTGCTTGATCTGGATGTGTCGTTACCCATCCGGGACGCCACCCTGAAGCAACACCTTGAACAATGTACAGATTGTGCTGCTTATCATGCTGAATGGGTGGCATTGCAACAACAACTGGATCAACTGCCTGAGCATGACGTCAGTGATGATGTATTTGCCCGGACCCTGGCAGCTGTCAATAAAAATCAGGTGGCCAAGCCTCAGCGCCGCCTTAACCCCGGATGGGCCACAGGTCTGGCTGCATCATTTGTGTTGGTGGCGGTTGCCGGCCTGTTATACAACAACCAGCTGGGTGAGTTTCAGGCCGATTTTTCACAGGCCCCGATCGATGGTGTCAATCAGTCAGTCGAACGGGAAGAAGCCGAAACACAGAATTCTCCGTTGGTGACGTTCAGTGCTGATGCGGCCCCTGAAGCCAGTGCCGATGGATTTTACCGGCAACGCAATCAGCCAATTGAAGAACCAGCATCCATGTCGGAAAAAACCGCAGCGCTGGCTAAAGAAGAGCAGCTTGTTGGTGATAGGGACCAGGATGAAGACTCTTCAGCTGAACGGATCGTGATCACCGGATCACGGATCAGTCGTCAAGATGTGGCAGCAGATTTGGTCGAAGAGGAAGTCGAGATGCCAGCAGTTGCTGTGGCCCCGCCGTTGATGGATGAGTTGCAAGCGGATCATAACAGTATGACAACGGCGTCAGATTCGGTTGTTGAGCGACTTACAAAAAACAACGCCCATCCGGACAATGTGTCGGCAGATAAAGCTTTACGCAGAAAACCCAATTCTGAAGCATTGCTGGAGCAGTTGGAAGTCTCCAGAGCTGCCTCAGAAAGCCCCTTTACGGATGATGACAAACTGGATTCAGCGCACAAGGAACAGCAGCAAATACCGGCAGGTCCTGTGGTTGAACCGGCCAAACCACAACCCAGGCTATTACAGGAACTGGGCTATGAAGTACCAGCTGAGTTGGACAGAATGGGCAGAGAAAACCGCTTATCGGCTGCCGCTCACATGACAGAAGGCAAACAAGCAGCGAGCGCTTCAGCATTCAAACCTGGCAGCAGAGGCGAGATAGACCGGGTGAAACAGAAAAAGGATGTCTCGAAAAAGCAGGTTTCAGGCGCTGGATTGCCAGCACCCACCGGGCCTGACGGTTCCCAAAGAGGTCTTCACGCCCAGGCTGCAGATGCCTGGCTGGAACAGCGGCAAAATACCTCAGGGCTGAGTTTTAAACAAGCCACTGGTTATTGGGCCAATACCTATCTGCCGGGTGATCCGCAGATGCGTTGGATTCAGGCTCAGCTGCTGGCCTCAGGGCTGCAGGATTTGCCTCAGCCAATGGATCATCTCCAACCTTTCGATACCCCGCAAAACGCTCCATTGGCACTGTATGTCAGCAGTGATTTGGCCGCTGTTGATCCAGTCTCAACTAACGGAACCCGGATGCGACTTCAGGTGGGTATCCAGGCCAGTGAACACCAGGGTGGTCACCGCACTGCATTGAACCTCGCAGTGGTGCTCGACATCAGTCCACAGACCAGTGAGTCGGCGGTCCGCGCATTGTTGGCCGCTCTGCTGAAACACAAACAACCTGGTGATCAGATCAGTGTGTATCACACCGGCCCGTCCGGACAGCAGGGTAGTCTGTTGTTGAAACCAGTGGATTTCCGTCATGGACCGGTTCAATTGATGCTGAATCAATTGTTCAGTGAACCAACAGATGCTTTACAGTTATTCTGGCCGCTTGAACAGGTTTTGCCCGCAGCCGGCGCCTGGCTGCAGCAGCATGACAACCCCAAAGCTGTGTTGGGTTCCAGTGCCTTATGGTTGATTACTGACAAGGATCAGCAAGCATTGCCAGCCATGGAATACTGGGTACAACAACAGGCCACCAATGGCATCAGTTTCAATACCCTGTCGCTGAGCAATGATGACCCGGGCAGACAGTTACAGCGGCTGGCTCTGGTTGGTCAGGGTCACCACCATGTGCTGGCCGGTATAACAGATGCGGATCGGGTGGTTCAGGCTCAATTGAAAGCGGCTTCGCGAGCAGTGGCCAGGGCTCTGCGTCTGCAAATCCGTCTGGCAGACGGGGTAGAACTGATTGATGTGCTCGGTTCACATGCGCTGAACGAATTGCAGGCCAGACAAGTCAGGGCAGCTGAACAAAGTCTGGATCAACGAATGGCGGCCAACCACGGTATCCAGGCAGACCGGGGTGAAGATGATGAAGGCATTCAGATCATCATCCCCAACTTTTTTGCCGGAGACACCCATGTGATCATGTTGGATGTGCTGGTCAAACAGCCTGGTACCGTGGCTGATGTTAAGTTGAAATACAAAGACCTGATCCAGCTGCGCAATGCGCAAATCTCCCAACAGTTCAACCTTGAGCGTGGTAGCCGAACCATGGGTCAGCTGGAGCGGAATGTATTGAAAAACCATCTGGCTCATCACTTTGCTGAGGCGTTTACCCATGCGGCATCACTCATCCGGGCCGGACATACTGAACAGGCCATTCAACAGCTGCAACAGCTGCATGATGTCTACCGTGGTCTGCGACAACGGATCACCGGCTGGCAAAGCGACGATGAACTGCAGGCCGATGAACGGGTCATTGAACAGTACCTCGCATTGCTCCGCCAGCAAGCCATGACCAACGACGGTTCAGCGGTCTGGCTGGCCCAAGCCTTGCAGTTAGCCGGTTGGTATAAACACCCGGGGCATGGCCCATGACCAAATTCACTGCATAAACACTGATTTTTATTCTTTTTTACACCATTAACCAGGATGCTTTGCCATCCTGAACAGGAGGGCTTTGCCATGAAAAACCTCACCTTTTTATTATTCACCATACTGATGTGGTCGTGTCTGACAGCTACAGCAGATGATCAACCCATCGAGTCCGGTGACGTACGGGTCAATTTGCAGCATTACATTCAGTTGATTGAAGCGGCCAGGGACCCTCAGCTGCCTGCACCGGTGGCCTATGCCATTGGGCAAGCCGACCTTGAGGTTCAACTGACCGAACAGCCTGACCGCACAAATGCCAGGATCAAATTGCAAACCACTCTGGAAGTGTTTGCAGATGAATGGACCGTGGTGCCCTTATTACCAGTGGGTACGGCCATCAGTCTGGTGGCCATCGATGGTCGGCCTGTGCAATTGACACAGCGTGCTGAGTGGTTGTCCTGGAGTACACGACAGTCAGGCACCTATACCCTGTTGCTGGAATACGCCATTGATGCGGTGCGTTCACAGCAGGGATATGTGTTGCCTGTTCCGGTACCGAGGTCTTCTTCGGCAGCGTTGCGTCTGAACTATACAGGTGATCCGTTGGATGTGGCAGTGATTCCGGCCACTGCTGTGCAGTCTGGTCAAGCAGGCGAACAACAACAGATCACTGCCAGGATTCCCAGCACCACGGCTTTGTTGCTGACCTGGCGGGTGCCGGAACAAAGTGGTTATGTGATCAGCCGGGCCAACTATGCCGGAGAATGGCATGATGATGCGTTGACCCTGGTGGCCGATTACCAGGTGGATGTGCTCAGTGGTGAGCAGATGCAATTACCGGTACTGGCCAATACTGTGGTGTTGCATGATGTACACATTGATGGTCAGCCGGCCACTGTGCTGAATAAAGACGACCACTTTCAGGTGATGTTACAGGGCCGTGGGATGCACCAGATACAAGTCACTTTCCAGGTGCCGGTCGAACAACACTCCGGGCCACCCAAAGTGGTGATTCCGACACCGGAAGTGGCGATTTCTGCATTCAGTCTGCAATTGCCAGGACGCAAAGAAGTGAGTTTTTTTCCGGCAACTCAGGTCACCAGTGAACAGCAGGATGAACACACCATTGCCAGAGGTTTTGTGCCCTTGACCAATGAAGTTGAGATCAGCTGGATTGATGCGGTGCCCAATGACATGGCCACCGGCTGGCGCGCCAATGCGAACATTTATCATGCTTTTTCAGCCGAAGAAGGGGTGCTCTATGGCCGTGGTTTGCTGGATTATGAGATCACCCAGGGAGAGACTTCGGTGTTGTCTTTCACAGTGCCGGCCGACAGCCAGATCAACCGCCTGTCGAGTCAGACTGCGGCGGTATCTGATTGGCAGGAAAGCGTTGATGGAGAATTGAAAACCATCACCGTCTATCTGGATCGAAAAGTCAACGGTGCTTTTCAATTGCAACTGGCATATGAACAATTGCTGGCCACTTCCGGTGGCGAAGGCCAACCGGGCGTTGCCATCAAGGTGCCATTGATCAAAGCATTGGAAATGCACCGGCAACGAGGCATCGTGGCTTTGCTGGTCGGCCAGGAATTGACCCTTAAGCCGGTGAATGAACAGGGGGTAACCCGGGTCGGAGAGAATCAGATCCCCGCCATATTCAGAGACCAGATCGCTCAGACCATTGCCCACACCTTTAAGTATGCCATTGAGTTGCCTCAGTTGTCAGTGATCACCATGGCGCCCGAACGTCAACAGGGTAAATATGATGCTCAGGTAGACACCCTGATCTCTTTGGGTGAAGTGACGCTTCGGGGCAGTGCTGGTATTCGTTTGGATGTCAAGTCTGGCAGCCTGGTGGCGGTTTCATTGAGTCTGCCTGAGGGCGTTAATGTGTTGAACGTTTCCGGTCCGTCTATCCGCCAACACCGCATTGTGGACCAACAGGATCAACAACACATCGAAGTCGAATTTACCCAGGAAATGAAGGGACAGTTTCAGCTGGAGGTAAATTACGAACACATTTTATCCGATCAACAATCTGCTGTTGCGGTGCCAACCATCACCGTTGGTGGTGCAGAGGTGCAACACGGCCGGATTGCGGTTGAAGCATTGACTGCGGTGGAAATCCAAGCAACGAAGACCAAACACCTGTCTACGCTGGCGATCAATGAGCTGCCTCAGCAGCTGGTGTTAAAAACCACCAATCCGATCCTGCTGTCTTATAAATACGTCAATGCCGATCAACCTCATCAACTGAGCCTGAGCATGACCCGTCATGAAGAATTGGCAGTCCAGGTGGCTGCGATTGAAACCGCCCGCTATCAGACGCTGATCACCAGTGATGGTCTGGCAGTTACCACAGCGCGTTTTCAGGTGCGCAACAGCCGGCAGCAGTTTTTACGGCTGAGTTTGCCAGCAGGCTCTGATGTGTGGTCAGTGTTTGTTGATGGTCAGGCGGAAAAACCTGCCAGAGCGGGCGCACACGGAGCCGGAACCGATCACGATATCCTGATCAAAATGCTCAATGCCACCACGGGATTTCCGGTGGAAGTGATTTATGCCACACCACTGGATTCACTGGGCCTGATGGGCCAGATTCAAGCCCGTTTGCCGCAGCCGGATATGGTGGTCACCCAATCTGAATGGGATGTGTTCCTGCCACAGGGGCCGGATTATTATGGCATTGACAGCAATCTGCAGGTGCGTTTACAGAACCGCCAGGTTAACCCCAGGGCATTGACCGCGGAATCAATGGCAGACCGGCGGCACCAACCTTTGCGTTTACAGGTGCCACAACAAGGGGTGCAGTTCAGTTTTGAAAAACTGTATGCCAACCAATCAAGTGATGCGGCTTATGTGCACATTCGCTATGCAGCAGCAGAAGCAAGCCGCGGCGGGCAGGTGATCAGTGTTTTGAGTGTGTTGTTGATTTGGCTGGCCATCTTTGCCATGCATTCAGGACGCTTCGGCTGGCCGGTGTTGGCCCCTGTGTTACTGGCCGGATCGATGGGTCTGATTGGGTCTCTGGGCTTTTTACCTGCCAGTCCCGTTGTGCCTTTGGTGTTGATCCTGATCGGTGGTGTGATGTTTGTCATACATCTGGTCTGGCCACGGCTGCGGAGACGGGCCTGAGCAATTTGCAACCAGTCATCCCACAACGTGTGGGCTGACTGGTTCATTCTGGTTTGCTGGCCAGGATACTGTACACCAGAGGGGCCCGGTGGTTTTGATGGATCAGATAATAGCGGCCGGGTTGTTGTTCTTGCATATCGGCAAAACAATTGTACGGACTGTAATCAAATTCTTCCACCCGTTCAATTTTCAGTCCAGCAGTCACCAGTGCGGTGATCACTGAACCCATGGGGTGGGCCCACACGGCAAATTCATGTTCACTGCCATCACAGTTTTCCGTATAGGTGTCTTCCTGTGATACATCGGGTTCGGTTTTATGGAAATACTCATATCCCGCCAGTAAATCTATCACTGGATGAAATTCTGCCAGATAAAGACGTCCACCAGGTTTAAGGCATTTGGCCACCACCTGTGCCCAATGGTCCATGTCCGGCAGCCAGCACAAGGCGCCATAGGAAGTGTAAACCACATCGAACAACTGTTCATTGTGCCTGCCATAATCGTACACATCGGTGCTGATGAATTTGGCATCCAGACCGGTTTGTAATTGTAACTCCCGGGCTTTGTCAATCGCAGTATCGGAAATGTCCACCCCGGTGACCGATGCGCCCAGGCGGGCCCAGGAAAGGGAGTCCAGGCCAAAATGACATTGCAGGTGCAACAACGTCAGGCCATCAACGTCGCCCAGCCCGTTCAGTTCGATTTCATTGAGTGATGTTTGTCCTGCCAGAAAGCCAGGCACATCATAAAATTTTGAATTGAAATGGGTTTCAACCCGTTGATTCCATGATTGTTTGTTGGTTTCAAAATAAGACATCAGGCGGTCGGCAAAAAACCAAATTTTAACACATGATGAAATGGGCTCAGTTGTGGAATTGTGATTGAGGTCTCTTTTAAACCTGTCTGTTGGGGCTAGAATGAAATGGAAGGGTTGGCTTCAGGCGATGTTTTGACCATCGCTGATTAATACAATCATCAATGCACGATCCTCCGTTGGGCGGCTGTTCTCCAGCCCGGCTGGAGGATCGTTTTGCGTTAAGTGGGATAGAAAAATATGAAACACAATTCAGTATTGTGGGCGCTGTTGCTTCTGTGGTGCTGTGTCCAGGACACCAGGGCGCAGATTGAATACGACATTGTATATGTCAGGCAAGCGAGGTTTGGTGACGTGGTGAACACCACCTGGCCGGAAATTTTTCACCCGGCCCGCATGGATCCCGGTGCTGATCTGATGTTGCTTCACCCGGATGGCAGCGAAGAAGTGCTGGTTAATTGCGAAATCTGCGGAGTCACTGACCCGGTGATTTCCTTTGATGCTCAGTGGGTGTATTACAGCCTGTTCCATGATCTGAGTCCGGGCAGCCTGAATGGCCAGAGGGGTGATTTACCCCACCAGGGTGCTGATATTTTCAGGCTCAACCTCTACACCCGGGTCATTGAACAATTGACCTTTGGTGAATTTACCCCCAATACCGGAGCAGGCAACTGGGATGAAAGCAATCCGCTTAATCCAGGCTCGCAATACAACCGATTGGGTTATGGTATTTTAAACTTGGGCCCCATGCCATTGCCCGAAGGTCGCCTGGCATTTACCAGCAACCGCAATGGTTTTGTACCAACCAAAGGATTCACCAACCCCACCTTGCAGTTATTTGTCATGGATGTGGATGGCAGCAACATCGAAGCCATTGCGCCTATGACCATTGGCAGTGCTCTGCACCCGACCATCCTAAATGATGGCCGCCTGATGTTCTCCAGTTACGAAGCCCAGGGCATCCGTGATCGTCGGTTGTGGGGCATCTGGACGATTCAGCCCGATGGTCGTCGCTGGGAACCCCTGGTCAGTGCCATGACTTCGCCAAATGCATTTCATTTCATGACCCAGAATTCCGCCGGTGAAGTGATTGTTGAACAATACTATAACCTCAATAACAACGGCTTTGGCGCATTGTTCAAAATGCCATTGGAGGTACCACAAGGCACCTCGGGGTTTGGCAGCCCGTTTCCATCACAAAATCCATCCATAGAACAAACCGTCAGTCAAAGCATAGGCTTGCAACCGTTTCAGATGTCTTTTACTCCCTGGGGTTATGAAGCCGTGACGCCGATGACTCATCCGGGTGACAGTGCTGCGCCAGTGGGTGACAATAACGGAGACCGCGTGGGTAAATTCACCCAGCCATCGGCGGCACCAGGCAATGATCTGCTGGTCGTCTGGACACCGGGGCCTGCCAATGACCTGAACCGGCCGACCACCATTCCTTATTATGATGGTGGCTTATACGTCATTGAAAACAGCGATCAGATCTGGCAACCGGAAGATCTGGTGCTGATCAAAAACGATCCAGATTACAATGAAGCCTGGCCAAGGGCGGTGGTGCCCTGGCGGGCCATTCATGGTGATGTTGAGCCTGCCAGTCTGGCATGGTTGCCCAATGATGGCAGTGATCATCCGTCACTGGAACCAGGTAGCCCGTATGGCCTGGTCGGCTCCAGCAGCCTCTACAAACGGGACACCTTTCCGGGCCGTGGTGACAGTGATTTTGCTGGTCTGGACCCTTTCAATACCTCGGAAAACCGCAGCAGCAGTAACTGGGACTGGCAAGGCGCTGATGCCGGTGTTTATCAGGACAGCGACATCTGGGCAGTGCGCATCGTTGGCATGGAACCCAACACCGATCGCCGCTATGGGCCTGATGCCGCTCATCACGGCACCGCCACCGATTTTTACAACTTTGCCAATGAGCGCTTGCGCATCATGGGTGAAATCCCAGTACGCAAATTTAATCAGGATGGTTCGCCGGTACTGGACGCCGAAGGCCAGCCCGACACCAGTTTTCTGGTAAAAATACCTGCCGATACACCGTTCACTTTCCAAACCATTGACCGCAAAGGCATGGTGCTGAACATGTCACAAACCTGGCACCAGGTACGACCTGGGGAAATGCGTGCCGATTGTGGTGGTTGCCATGCCCACAGTCAGCAGCCGCTGGAGTTTGCCTCCACAGCCGCTGCTTTACCAGCGTACACCATTGCAGATCTGGCTGCCATGACACCCATGGTCACCCGCGATGAAACCGGTGCCAACGGTCTGGATGACATACCGCAAGCCATGGTCGATGTGGAATTTTTCCAGGACATCAGGCCGATTTTGCAAAACCATTGTGTCAGCTGCCACAACGGCACGCAGCAGGCCGGCCAACTTGACCTGGCAGATCACAGCCTGGACGATGATCTGCCCGGTGACTACCGGCGCCTGGCCAGGGATGAAAGCGCGCAATTCGGTTATCCTCCGGTGATAGGCAATGGCGTTTGGCGTCAGACCAATGCCAGCCGCTACATCCGTAAGTTTCAAAGCCGCCGCTCGCTGCTGACCTGGAAGTTGTTCGGTGAACGTCTGGATGGCTGGACCAATGCCGATCATCCAACCGAATCAGTTCCCGGTGATGCCACCACCCTGCCGCAGGGCGCCAATCCCAATGATGCGGATCTGGATTACATCGCCACCAGTGAACACCCGGCTGGTGGATTGCCTGGTTTGAGCATGGCAGACAAGATGACTGTGGCCAGGTGGATTGATCTGGGAGCGCCAATTGATTTGTCGGTGATCAGGGGCAGTCCGGGCATGGGCTGGTTTCTGGATGACCTCAAGCCCACCCTGACCATCAGTCAACCCCGGATTAATTTCAATGCCGGTCTGGTAAACCTCATCAGGCTGGGCATGGCCGACGGTAATTCAGGCCTGGATATGAGTACGCTTTCGGTGATGGCAGATTTCACAGTCAATGGTCGGCCTGCCAACAACGAACTGGGTGATTTATTGGTCAATACCAGTGACGGCGTTTATGAGCTGGCCCTCAGTCAGCCGGTGCCGGTAGACGATCTGGAGCGACATGTTCGTGCCGAAGTGGCGGATGTTCAGGGTAACATCACCCGGGTGGATGTGCGGTTTTATACCAGCGATCCAGACATCATATTTACCGATGACTTTGAACCATGATCTGATGCGGGAAACTTCAGCCAGATGATTTCATCCGGTTGCTTACCAATGGCTGCTGATATTTGCAAATTGATGTCCTGTTTTTACTCACTTCTTTTCTGGATCAACATTAAACTATGTAGATCAGGTCATGCACTACGGAGGAGATGGCAAGCAGGTTATGAATGATTTTCAGCACAATGTGATCAGGGTTCATTGATGGTTAAAGGACGTTTGCCATGAAATTTTATATGGGGTACAGACTCAGTGGACTGGCATTGCTGGCTTTGATGCTGGTATTGTTGTGCTGGTTGTTGGGTTTTTTGACACTCAAAATTTATCGCAGCTTCAAACCAATTGAGGCTGAAGAGCATGATGGTTTTCTGACCCATGTACCGCGGGAAGGTGACGGGGTCATCAAAGCGGTGTTGGTTGGTTTGGTCTGGTTGGCACTGATTGGTGCTGTTTTGATCTTCGGATTCGGCTGGTATTGAGTTCAGAAAGGCTGTTTATATCAATGGAATTGTTTGGTTTTTAAAAAATAAGCCAAAAAATCTCAATTTAATGCCATTGAGCATTTATTCTTCTGACAATCACATACAATGCGCAGGGTGAATCAATTCAAGTGTGTATGTATAATGATGCCTAACCCTGACTGCGGGTCAGCCTGCTGCCAATCAACTGAACTCAGTCCACTCTGAGGCCAGCATGATTGGTCTGTCCATATTCAGTATGAATCCGTGTGTGTACAGTCATTTGAGTCAATCAATGAAACTTACATCGTATCTGGCTTAAAACACTCATCAGGCTGCCTTGCCTTTCTTGTTTTACAGAAATGATCGCTTAAGAATATTTGACAAGCTTTTGCCACAATTCACGTTTGAATAACTGAAAACATTTATTTAGGAGTGCATGTTTATGAAAAAAATTAAACTTTCTTTGTTGGCTTTGACGGTGGTTTCTGCGTCGACTTTCAGTTTTACCTCAAATTCAGAGCCAGGGATTCGTCAACAATATATGTGTTCTATTCATCATGATATGCCAGCCATCAGACATGGTGGTGGAATGACCGATAACACAAGTTTTTCAGCCTGTGTGGCTAATGTCCGTAATTCGCCTCACTTTGCAGAAGTGGCGAAAGATTATCAAGATGGTAAAATCACGCTGTATGAAAAAGAGCTGCACATTCCGGAAAATTGTGCCACTTTAGAGCCTTTTGATTGAGTTTGTAAATGGCTCAGTGTATTGTGAAGAAACTCTGGATCTTTCCGGGGTTTTTTCTGTGTTAATGTTACGACCTTACATTCAGAATGATGTTCTAGGAAATTACATTGAAGCAAATGCAAAACTGCAATCATTATATCAATCCCAACAGACCATTTGCCAGGTTTCATCGCAGGCAGTTATTTCTGTTTATTGTACTGCTGTTGGTCAGTGCTCAGCTCCTGGGAAATCAGTTCAAGCATGTCTCCTCTGATCATGGGTTGAGAAGCTCTATCATCAGATCAGTGATTCAATCCAGCGATGGCCTGGTCCTGTTGGGAACATTGAAAGGCTTATACCGATATGACGGATATCGCGTTTCACAGGTTAATATGCCTAATGGATTGCCCTTTAATTCAGTCAGAGCGCTGGCGGAAGATGGCAACGGTGTGATTTGGATAGGGACCAAAGAAGATGGGGTTTTCTACATCAAATCTGGTCTGGTCTTTCAACTCGGTGGTTTGGAGCATATCGATTACAGTTCCTTTCAGGTCATGGCTCAATCAGAAGCACATGTTTATTTGATTTTTGATCATGTTGTGATCCAGGTTGACCAGGAGTTACAAACCACTGCATTTAACAATCCAATCAAAGAAACCATATTTTCAGCCATTGTATTGGGCCAGGACCAGTTGACAGCCGGATTAAAGGACAGTGTTGTGTCATTAAACCTTGGTACTTCAGCCGTTTCATCGGTTGCAGTCAGATCAGATGTTCCGAACAGACAAAAACACCTTGTCCATCGTGACCCTCAGGGCAGGGTCTGGCTGGGAAGATCTGATGGTCTGTATCAGTACGATCCTGAATGTCATTGCTTCAAAGGACGTGATGATGTGTTGCATGGTGTTGAAATTCATACTTTGGGATCAGATTCAAAAAACCTGTGGATAGGAACCAATCAAATGGGGGTTTATGGGTTTGATAGCGTATCGGGTAAAACAACCCACTTCAATTTCGACAGCTCCAATCCCAAAGGTATCAATGACAAAGCCGTCATCTCTGTGGCCACTTCTCCGCTGAATGATCTGTATTTGGGTACCTTCAATGGAGGCTTGAATCACATCAACTTAGACACCCTGAAATTTGGTGCTGTTCCGGGTGTGGGTTCTGGGGTTAACTGCTTACCAAGTGAAGTGATCTATGGGATGTATGAATTGAATACAGATGAACTTTTGGTGGGGACCAACCAGGGGTTTACGCTCTTGAATACCACGCTAAAAACCTGTGTCGATTTCTACAGTCAATCCAATGATTCTTCACTGAATACAGGTCAATATGTGTTTTCCTTTTTCCCCAGAGGTGATCAAGTATTGCTCATGGGTTTAACGGGTATTCATTTATTGGACACTTCATCCAAGAGCATCCGCAGGTGGTCAGAGTTGATTCCAAACGTGCCCGTCTTTTTCCTGTATGAATTGGATGATGACTCATACTTGTTTGGAACTGACCAGGGGCTTTATGCGTTTAATGAAACGGAGCAGAAACTGGTTAAGTATATGTCGGAGGATGGTGATGAAATATCCTTGCGTTTTTATCATGCCGCAGTAACTTCAGGTGGCACTTATGTAAGCGGCACCGGTGGCTTATTCAAATTGGCCGGGAATCGGCTGCAACAGGTAACGATTCAACTGGAAAATGGTCACTTTGTCCGCGACATCACGGGTTTGTCTACAGATGGAAATGATGGCTTGCTGGTGGCAGCGGATAAACAATACTTGCTGCAGTTCAGACCAGGAGAAGATGTCAGAGATTTCAGTCACTTAGTCAATGAAAAAACCTTTAATGTGACTGTCTTTGAAATCATCCAGGATGATTTTGGTCGGTTTTGGATGTCCAGTGACAACGGCTTGTACCAGTTGGATCTGGAGGATCAGCGTGTTCATCGCTACACTGAGTCAGATGGCTTGCAAAGCAATGACTTTTTATTGATTTCCAGCCATAAGGGTGCCTCTGGTAAGTTGTATTTTGGCGGTCGTCATGGTTTGAATGCGTTTAACCCGGAAGACATCAGCATCAATGAAACACCTCCGAAAGTGGTGTTGACTGAAGTGTCACAGTTGAATAAAACCATTGGTCTGGGTCAACAAACAATGGGTGGGTTTTTGCTGGAGCAGCCAATTGAGCAACTCGATTTTCTGGAGCTGAGTCACAATGATCTGGACATTGGTTTCGAGTTCGCTGCCCTTGATTATGCCGCTCCCGCCCGCAATCAGTTTGCTTACCGGCTGTTGGGGTTCAATGATGACTGGCAGTATGTAGGAGCCGATAACCGGCGGGCTAACTTTACAAACCTCAGCCCGGGAAACTACACATTTGAAGTCAAGGCGGCAAACAAAGACGGGGTGTGGAACCCGGAACCCAGACAGCTGGCCATCACCGTATATCCGGCGCCCTGGTTTTCGCCATGGGCATATGCAGCTTATGGGCTGATCATTCTGCTTTCGATCTGGGGGTTTGTTCATTACAAAACCATCGCCAGCCGCAACCGGGCCAGAGAGTTACAGACTCAGGTGGCAGAGCGCACACAGGAAGTGGTCAGGCAAAAGCAAATGGTGGAATCCTTGCTGGATCATAAGAATGAAGTCTTCGCCAATGTCACCCATGAGTTCAAAACCCCTTTGTCGCTGATTGTGGGTCCGCTTGACCAGTTGGCAGATTTACCTGTGCTTGATCAACATCAGGACAAAGTGTCTATGATCAAACGCAATGCGCAGCGTTTGTTGTTGATGGTCGGGCAAATCCTGAAACTGTCTGAGGCCGAACAGGACAAAGAAGTCATCAGAGAAGTGCAGGCCGTGCAACCGGTTTGCCTGATGCTGTTTGAATCGTTCACGCCCTTGGCCAGAGAAAAAGGCATTGATTTGAGGCTGAACAACGAACATGATGTGAATGTGTATGCCACCAGTGAATGTCTGGAAATGGTGATTGGGAATTTACTGTCCAACGCCATCAAATACACCCCCCAAGGTGGACGGGTGCTAATATCAACTGAGATCAACAAGGGGCATGTGAGTATCAGCGTAAGCGATACCGGACCAGGTGTCTCTGACCAGGACAAAGGTCGGATATTCAATCGGTTCGTGCGTTTGGACGGCCACCAGGGTGTGCAGGGTACCGGCATTGGTTTGGCTGTGGTTAAAGAAGTCACAGTGGCCAACAAAGGACATGCCCAGGTGCTTGATCCTGTTGATGGCGGTGCTGAATTTGTGGTCACTTTCCCAGTCACTGATCAGCAGGTGGACGGAGGTTTGACTGAGGCAATGACCGAACAACTGGTCAGAAATACCGGCACCGAAATCAATCAACATGTGGTGGTGGAACAACCTGATGCACAGGATGACGAACAGCGGCCAACAGTGCTGATCATTGAGGACAACCCAGACATGCAGCAACATACCCTTCAAGTGCTTCAGGGAGGGTATCAGTGCTTACTGGCCAGTCGCGGCGATGAAGGCATTGGTCTGGCATTGAAAGAAATTCCTGACATCATCATCTGTGATGTGATGATGCCAGGTATGGATGGTTATCAGGTGACCCGGGTGTTACGCAATGACAGCAAAACGTCCCACATTCCGATCATTTTACTGACGGCATTGAATACCAGGGAGAGCCGCATCAAGGGCTGGCGGGCAAACATTGACCGCTATGTCACCAAACCATTTGATGCCCATGAACTGCACGCCCAGTTACAGAACATCCTCTCGGTTCGCCAACTGCTACAAAACCAGACGGCACAAATCATTGAAAACAAGGGTGATCTTGAACACCTGGACCTGACCAAACAGGACATTCGATTCCTCGATCAGCTGAAGGCAGTGATTGTCGAAGTGTTTGGCAATGAGTACATTCAAAAAGCCGATCTGGCTTCGCGCATGGCGATCAGTGAGCGTCAGTTACAACGCAAGGTCAAGGCTTTGATTGGGGTGGGGCCATTGGATTTATTGCGTGATCATCGTTTGGAACATGGCAGGGAAAAGCTCAGGGAAGGGCTGCAGGTGAGTCAGGTGTCGGACCTATGTGGTTTCAGTTCGGTTTCATATTTTGGCACCTGTTTCAAGAAAAAGTTTGGGATGACGCCCAAACAGTATCAGCAACTGGGTCGTTCAGGAGCCAGTGGATGATGACTCAGACCAGGTAGTCGGCAAAGATCATTTCCAGTTCTTCGCGACTGAGTTGGCGGTAGAATAAATCGATACCTATGACCAGGCAATAGAGCATCAGGCCGTGACGTTTAACTTCAGCAGGATCATCGTATATACCTTCCAGTAAATGCAACAAATAACCATGGCGTTGCTCATAAACTGAGGTCACAAAGGCTTTGACCTGGTCATCAGCCTGTGACCAGGCGTTGATTTCAAACTCCAGCCGGTTCCCTTCAATGCACCCATCGATGCATTGTTGACCCAATAATGACAGTTTTTCCCTGGCATTCTGGCCGGTCTCAGCCTGTTCAATGAACCCTTGAGTGAAGCGTGATTTCCAGTAAGCCAGTACCTGCCACTCAAAATCCCGCTTGGATTTAAACCAGTGATAAAAGCTGCCTTTGGTAACGCCCAGCCGATCACCAATGGTTTTGATCTTCATCTCCCGCCAGCCTTCCGTATCAAGGATGCGGATGGCCATTTTCAGCCAGGCCAATTGACTGTCGTTGTCATTGTTCATCTCTTTTTGCATGGCGGTTTTTTCCGGTTTTTGTTGCTGCATACCCAAAGGTATGTTACATTGGCGATCCACATACCTCAAGGTATGTTTGTTCTAATTGGAGGAAAATATGCAAGTCAATGATCAGTTATTTCTGGAAAAGGTTAAACCATTGTTTTCACAAGCCGTGTATTGTTCAGTAGCCACCGTGGATGAGGCTGGTGAGCCTCATGTGTCACCCATTGGCAGCGTGGTGCTGAAAGACAAAGGATCTGGTTGGTTTTTTCAGAAGTTCACCAAAAGCATTCCCAAAAACGCGGTGTCATGTGAATATGCCACCCTCATGGCGGTGAATGATGGTAAATGGTTTTGGTTGAAATCCCTCTTCAAGGGGCGGTTTAATCAACCTCCAGCGCTGCGCATAAAGGTCAGACTGGGTGTCTTGCGGGATGCCACCGAAGACGAAATGGCTCGTTTTCAGCGACGGGTTAAACCGTTCAGGTGGACCCGGGGCCATGCCCTGATGTGGCAGGACATGGCGCAGGTTCGCGAATTTGAAATCATTGAATACCTGCCGGTCTATATAGGTCAGATGACGGCGGTGCAATTCAAATAGTGATTTCCAGAAATAATGCCAGATCACCAGAATGATTCAATAGAACATGGTGGTGAATACCATGATGATGAGTATCAGGTTACAGCTCAGGCCGCCGACAAAACTCAGGGTTCTGGGTCCACCAGCCACTTTGCCAATACCGCTGTAATAGATCAGCCAGAACAGCAAGCGGAATGCCACATGGGCCATGGCCAGACCATTGACCCATTGAACCGATGCATTGACTGAGATGGCCAGCAGTAAGGTGAGACCAAATGGAGCCAGGCTTTCCGCTGAGTTGGCATGGGTGCGAAGAACCCTGAAACTGAGCAATGAATGATCACCTTGGAGTGGCATGCCGGGAGCCTGTTCATTGCGCAAAAAGGCCAGGGGGGCACTCAGTAAAGACTGTATCACCACCATCAGACACAACAAAGCCAGGCTGACAAGTGCGGGTAGATAAGCTTCCAATGAGCCGGTTGTGAAGATTGGATTCATGGGTGTCCTCCCTCAGGCCATGGGTAGGTTCATGGCTTCAGCCACTTCAATGCCACCGCCAATACGGAGGTGCGGACAAGGCCGGATCAAGGCCATCGCAGCTTCCAGGTCAACCGCTTTGATGATGCTGATTCCGGAAATTGGATTGTCGCTGCGGGTGTCTGAGATGCCAGAAGCGGTGATGGTTTTTGAAGGCAGGACAGGTATGCCGGGATCGACCATGGCATCGCCCAGATCTTTCACCCAGGCCATCCAGTCAGCCATGTGTTGTTGACCGTTTTCAGGTTGAACAGCGCCACGATAGACCAATAAATATGTGTTCATCAGTAAACTCCAAATTGCTTAAAAGGTGCTTTTATTGTGCCAGTGAATTAAATATGTTAAAGAACATATTAAAGTTCTTTGTTACACTCATGATGATTCACATTGAAGTAACAACATGCCTTACAGCAAAGCCCATAAAAACCAAGTGAGAAAGCAAATCACTGAAACCGCGCGCATCCTCTTCAATCGGTTTGGTTATGAAAAAGTCACCATCGATCAGGTCATGCAACAAGCCGGTTTGACCCGGGGAGGTTTTTATAACCACTTTCGCAGCAAAGAAGAGCTGTTCAAAGAGGCAGTTGATGGTTTTCTGATGGGCAGAGGGGCACAGTGGCGTGCAGGAGCTGGCATTGACATGTCACGGTTGGATCAGCAAGCGGCACGACAAATGATTGACAGCTATTTGTCCAAATCACACCTGGATGATCTGGATGGTCAGTGCCCCATGATAGCGCTGCCATCTGATGTGGCCAGGAGTCAACCTGAAGTCAAAGCGGCTTATCAAAAACTGTTGGAGGGCATGGTTTTTCTGTTTGAGTCCAGTCTGAGTCAACAGGTCATGACTGCTGGTGGAGGGTCTCCCAGAAACAAAGCGTTGTCTTTGGCTGCTTTGTGTGTTGGTGGGATGATTCTGGCAAGGACTTTACCGGATTCTGAACTGGCAGAAGAGGTTCAGCTGGCAGCACATCAGATGGCCAGTGATTTGACCGCATAATAACTCATAAAAAAAGCACCCTCATGGGTGCTTTTTTTGTGGTGGTCAGATGGTCAACATCAGCCACATTTAGATGAGCCGCAGCTTTTACAGGTGAGGCAGCCTTCCTGGTAGATCAATTCCGTTGACTGACAGTTCTCGCAGGTTCCCTTGGTCACTTCAGTACCGTCCTCAATGTACCTCTTGAGGGCCCGTGTTACCCCGTTTTTCCAGGTATTGATCGATTCACTGTCCAGTTGTAAGGTGTTGATCAGCTCCACAACTTTTTCAATTGGCATGCCGTGTCTGAGGGTGCTTGAAATCAGTTTGGCATAATTCCAGTATTCCGGATTAAACTTATGTGACAGGCCTTCAACGGTGGTTTTATAACCTCTTTTGTTGGTGAATTGGAAATCATAACGGGAAGATCCGTCATCCATAAAGCTTTTGATGATGAGTCCGTTTTCAACCGAGCGTGGAAGGAAAATGCCGTCTTCGTCATCTGCAAGACCTGTAAAAATCTCATAGGGCTTGCCACCAATGGTACCGACAAAAGCGATCCATTTTTCTTTGTTGTTATGAAACCTGACCACATCAGCTTCAAGAATTTCAGGACGCTTGGTGGGGAAGTCAACCAGCTCGTCTGCCGAAGATTCTTCATTGGAAATCAGCACGCCTGATCGTGAACCATCCCGGTAAACCGTCACTCCTTTACAGCCTGCTTTCCACGCTTCGAGGTAGAGTTTACCCACCAGTTTTTCACTGACGTCTTCAGGTAAGTTGATGGTTACACTGATGCTGTGATCGACCCATTTTTGTACCGCGCCTTGCATTTGTACCTTGCTGAGCCAATCGACATCATTGGAAGTGGCTTTGTAGTAGGGAGATTGTCTGACCAATTTCTTGATTTCTTTTTCAGAGTAATTTTTTGAGGTGTCATGCCCGTTCACCTCCATCCATTGTTTAAAACGATGGTGAAATACGGTGTACTCTTCCCAGGAATCGCCAACCTCATCAACGAAATCAACCCGGGCATTTTTGTCGTTTGGATTGACCTTGCGGCGGCGCTTGTAAACCGGTAAAAACACCGGCTCGATGCCGGATGTGGTTTGTGTCATCAGGCTGGTGGTACCTGTGGGAGCAATGGTCAGCAGGGCGATGTTGCGCCGACCATGTTTGACCATGTTTTCATACAAGTCCTTGTCGGCCTTTTTTAACCTTTGGATAAAGGGGTTGTCGGCCTCCCGTTGGGCATCATAAATCCCAAAAGCGCCCCGTTCTTTGGCCATGTTGACTGATGCCCGATAGGTTTCCACAGCGATGGTTTGGTGAATCTGTTCTGTAAATGCATTGCCTTCTTTGCTGCCATAGCGGATACCGAGGGCAGCCAGCATGTCTCCTTCGGCGGTGATGCCGATACCGGTACGGCGACCTTCTTCGGCTTTTTTGCGGATGTTCAGCCAGAGGTTCTTTTCAATGCGCTTGACTTCAACTGACTCCGGATCAGCATCAATTTTACTCAGGATGTCATCAATTTTTTCCAATTCAAGATCGATGATGTCGTCCATCAGGCGCTGTGCTTTGGCAACGTGCTCTTTGAACAGTTGCTGGTCAAAGCTGGCTTGTCCGGTGAATGGTTTTTTGACATAAGAAAACAGATTGATGGCCAGTAAACGACATGAGTCATAGGGGCACAGTGGAATTTCACCACAGGGGTTGGTGGAGACGGTGCGGTAACCAAGATCTGCATAGCAATCAGGTACTGACTCACGGGTGATGGTGTCCCAGAACAGAATACCAGGTTCAGCTGACTGCCAGGCATTGTGGATGATTTTGTTCCACAGTTTCTTGGCTTTGATGGTGTTGGTGAATTGAGGTTGGTCACTGAAAACCGGATATTTTTGGGTGTAGTCACTGTTGTGGGTTACCGCTTGCATGAATTCATCGTCAATGCGGACCGAAACATTGGCGCCTGTGACTTTACCTTGTTCCATCTTGGCATCAATGAAATCCTCGGCGTCCGGGTGGTTGATTGAAACTGATAACATCAAAGCCCCACGTCGACCATCCTGAGCCACCTCACGGGTGGAATTGGAATAGCGTTCCATGAATGGCACAATGCCGGTAGAAGTCAGGGCTGAATTTTTCACCGCAGAGCCACGAGGACGGATGTGTGACAGGTCGTGTCCGACGCCGCCACGACGTTTCATCAACTGGACCTGTTCCTGGTCAATTTTCATGATGCCGCCATAGGAATCAGAATCGCCGTCGTTGCCAATCACGAAACAATTGGACAGTGAGGCAATTTGATGGGGGTTGCCGATGCCAGTCATGGGGCCACCCTGCGGTACCAGATATGCAAAATCACGGATCAGGGCAAAGATGTCAGACTGGTTCATTGGGTTGGGGTACTTTTGTTCAATGCGGGCCAGCTCACTGGCCAGGCGCTGATGCATGTCATCTGGCGTCAGTTCATAAACGGTGCCGTGAGAATCTTTGAGGGCATATTTATTGACCCAGACCCGGGCGGCCAGGTCATCACCTTTGAAGTATGAAAGTGAGGCCTCATAAGCTTCATCCTGGGTATATGTGCTGTTTTTTATGTTGGGCGAAGGTTGCATTTATTGGGTTTCCTGAAAAGAAAAAATTTTCAAAAAAAATATTTTTTACCATTTGAAATCATCAAAATGAAATAAAAAACACAGTTGTTTGGTGAGCTGGAATCAGCGGCGAATTTCATAGCGATTGATATATAATCATATATATCAGTAGCATAGCAGGTTTTCAGTCCCCGTTGAAGCTTGCCAGCCATGGTGAAATATAGCATAAAAACACCTGATTGAGCCATCGTTAATGGGAAATTAGTGGTCTGTTAAAATGAAAAAAGTTTACAAAAAGTGAGTATGTATTGGCCAATGAACCTGTTGATTGTTTGGCCGGCTGCTGGATGACTGATTTAACAGGATCATCATATTAATTTATTAAAAAATTAATGGACAAAAAGGAACAATTTACGAATCCATGAGTAATCATTGCTAAAAAAACCAACAACCAGGGAGTTCACAATGGATGAATCACAGCACCTTTTGATCAAAAACATACATCAGCACATGTTGCACCATGGCCTTTATGCCAGTTCTGACCCATTACAACAACTGCCGGTCCTGCTGGGCACGCTTGGCTTTGAGGATTGTGTGGTTTACCAATGCCGGGATGAAAGGCTGACCCAGGTGGCGGCTTTTGGGCCGAAACATTGCCAGCATGCCGGCGTGATGCAACCTATTTCTTTGCCATTTGATCTAGGCGTGGTTGGTTACACTGCCAGGCACCAGGTCATCACCGTGATCAATGAAGCGTCATATGACAGCCGGTATGTGGTTGATGATCAGCACCGCCAGTCCGAACTGGCCATGGCTTTGGTTCGCCATGGACGATTGATAGGCGTGGTGGACAGTGAACATGAACAACCTTATTATTTTACCCGGCAACACATTGACTGGTTTTTGGGTGTTCTGGTGGTGCTTGGTTTTGAACCGCCCAAGCAAGGTGCGAACTCACCCGGACCTGTGGTCAGTAAGGTCAGCCACATCACGCTGAAAAGTAAGTCCTCACAGGCCAAACAGGTAATGCTCATTAAAGCCGCTATATTGAGTGGTTTGAAATCGTTTACCGACAGTGCGCAATTGAAAAGTCTGTTGATCCGGCAACCGTTGCTGAGGTCTCACATCCAGGTTGTTGAACAATTCAGAACCCTCCTTAGGCGCATGGCTAAGCGTTATACCGAACAAGCAAAAACCAGTAAATACCATGCCATTCTGACACACACATATTTTGCCCCCATGTCCAGCGGACAGCTGATTGCTGAACGCTTGCACATGGGCTACAGCACCTACCGCAGACATCTGGCCAAAGCCAGGGATATGTTGATCACTGACGTGCTGGAAGAGCTGTTAAACGCTCAACCAGGGGATGTCAGGCCGGTTCCAATTCAGTCAGCAGTCAGTTGAGCACTTAATGAGCAGTTTGTGAGCACAGGCTGCCGATACACTGTCCCTGTTTTCAATGGAAAACACCATGAATTAACTTATCTAGGAGAAAAATATGAAAATTAAAAACATGATGTTGACAGTGGGATTGGGAGTGGCTTTGATGGGTAATGCCAGTGCCACAGATACACCCCAGTACGGGCTGGAATACACCGCCAAAGGGTTTACCCTGGCGGAAATAGAGTTGTCCAATGGCAACACCGTTAAATTCATCGAAGTGCCTGAGCTGGAAACAGTGATGATGGGTGAAATTGTGCCTGTCGGAGATCAGGAGCAGTTCGTCATGGACCTGATCGATGGTGACTTCCTGCAGAAATACCTGCAATTGACACCTGAGTCTGTACCGGTACCACAAAAACTCATTGACATCAGTTTATCTGAGGCCAGCATGGAAAGCCCATATTATGGTCCGGTGTTGTCTGAGTCAGACGCTAATCTGCCGCTGTCCATGCATGCCATGTTGGGAGAACATACTGCAGACTTACTGGTCCATCGCACGGTGACTGCTCAGTTGAATGAGCCGGTGTTTATTGACTTGTTTGAACTGGGTTTGGAGCTGCCTGCCAGTACCCAGTCCGGTGGTTCAGGATCGTGTAATAACAGCACTGGGTATCAGTATTTCAAAGACAATCATTGCGGCACATCAGGCAATCAGGGTTATGGTAAAAGTGAAGGGTATTGTTACAATGCCATGAGTCAGAATCTGCAAAAAACCAGTGCCAAATCGATGCGCACCACCTACACCCGTCATGCGACCTGTGGAAGTGGTCAGGGTCGGGTGCGCCATTCGAGGAACTCAGCAGGTGGATTCTTTACTTTCTTTGATGCCTATTCAGCCCCCAATACAGTGGAGAAATGGCAGTCCAAGAAATCTGGTGTGGCATGGAAGCGTCGTGTGGCATTCAATAAGATGAGTGGCAATGGATATGTCAGAGGTTGGGTTAAATACTATAAACAGATCGTTCAATGATCCAGCGTGAAGCTGTCGGTAAAGGTCTGCCTGGGGCAGGCCTTTTTTTTGCAGCCATCATGTCATATGGATGGCTGATTACTGGTTTTGTAACCAACGGCTGCGGATTGGGGTGTATTGATTGCTGGCCTGAATCAGGGCGTCAGCAGTGAGGGCTTCGACACTGATCACTTCACTTTTCAGTTGGTGTTTTTGCCTGATGTGCTGTAACAGCATGGCAAAATCACCGTCTCCGGACAACAGCACCAGCAGATCCAAATCATGCGCAGCTTCCATGATGTCGATGGTGATGCCCACATCCCAGTCACCTTTGGCTGAACCGTCCTGACGTTGAATAAAGGGTTTCAGTTTAACCGTAAAGCCGATATGCCGGAGGGCGTCCTGGAATTTGATCTGACTGTCATCATTGCGCTTGATGGCATAGGCATTGGCGACAGTGATCTGGCCTCTGGCAGATAATTCCTGCCAGAAGGCCCGATAATTGAATGGCCGGCCCAATGCTTCACGGGTGGTGTAGTAGATGTTTTGCACATCAACAAAAACCCCGATCTTCATGACCATTAACCCGCTGAACGGTGACGCGATGGTCTGCTGTTGCCGGAACGGTTGCTTTTATTGCGTTGATTGCCGGAGGGTTTACCGGAACGTTGGCCTGCTGATTTGGCTTTGCCCTGGTAACCGCCTTTTCCTGAACGGGCTCCCTGACCACTGCGCTGTCCTTGAGTTGGTTTCTTACCTTTGAAGGGTTTGCGTTGATTGCCACGGTTGTCGTCATTGTCATCTCTGTTTTGAGATCTTGGCTGACCTTGCTTGGCTTTTTGGCTGCGAGCTCTGGCTGCCTGGTTTTCTTCTTCTGAACGGTTGGCCCATTTTTCTTTCACAGCGGCTTTGACAAAGGGGCGTTTTTTGGGCTTTTTGATTTTTTTCTTCTGTTCAGCATCCCAGGGCCGTTGAGTGGATTTTGCTGCTTGTGTGTTGTTGGGTTTTTTGCCTGGCTTTTGTGGGCGTTTATGGGATGCTTTGGTGACACTTTGCTGTGTACGCATGGCCTTTTTAGAAACCGGCACATCGTGTGTGGGTTCATAGTCATCCACATATTCACGTTTCAATGGGTGGCCCAGCAGTTTTTCGATGTCAAACAACTGTTGGTATTCATCGGCACTGACCAATGAGACGGCTTCGCCATTGGCACCGGCACGGCCGGTCCGGCCGATGCGATGTACATAATCTTCCGGTACATTGGGTAAATCAACATTGACCACATGAGGTAACAGGTCGATGTCAATACCGCGGGCCGCGATGTCAGTGGCCACCAGTACCCTCACTTTACCTTGTTTGAATTGTGCCAGTGCTTTGGTACGGGCACCCTGGCTCTTGTTGCCGTGAATGGCCATTGAAGAAACACCGAATTTGTTCAGGTAGTCAGATAACTTATTGGCACCGTGTTTGGTGCGGCTGAAGACCAGCACCTGTTGCCATTGACCGTTGGCCACCAGATGCAGCAACAATTCCTTCTTGCGTTTTTTATCCACCGGGTGCATCACCTGGGCCACTTTTTCAGCCGTTGTCACTTCCGGATTGATGGCTATTTCAATGGGGTGGTGGGTGATGGTTTTCGCCAGTTGTTTGATTTCTGGAGAAAAAGTAGCTGAAAACATCAGGTTCTGACGTTTTTTAGGCAGCAGTTTAATGATGCGTTTGATGTCGTGAATGAACCCCATATCCAGCATGCGATCGGCTTCATCCAGCACCAAAACTTCCAGGTCATCAAAATGCACAGCGTTTTGACTGTACAAGTCCAGCAGGCGGCCAGGAGTCGCCACCAGTACATCTACGCCACGTCGCAGCCGCATCATTTGGGGGTTGATTTTAACCCCGCCAAAGACCACGGTCGATCGGATGTCCAAGTGCTTGCCATATGTCACTACGCTGGCTTCGACCTGAGCGGCCAGTTCACGGGTGGGGGTTAATATCAAAGCACGAACCTGATTGAATCTGGCTGATTGGCCCTGACTGAGGCGTTCGAGGATCGGTAGGGTAAAGCCGGCGGTCTTGCCGGTACCGGTCTGGGCTGCTGCCATCACATCTTTACCAGTCAAAACGGCAGGAATGGCTTGAGCCTGGATGGGCGAGGGGGTGTCATAGCCTTGTGCTGCAACCGCTTTTTGTAAGGGCGCAGACAGACCGAGTTCGGTGAATTTCATCTGTATATCCGGTTAATGAGTCAGGCACGTGGTGCCATGAGCTCGCAGGGTCACAGTGTTGTTGAACTGGCCCTGGTCATGGGTTTGTGCGGGAAATATCAGAAGAATGTTTGAGACGCTGTTATTCGACGCACGCTTATAGACTTTCGTCTTCCGCTTGTTGTGCGGGTGGCGTACTTTAACTGAAGTGGCGTCAATTAGCCAACGTTATTATGATAATAATTGTGTCTAATCGACAATGACCTCAAAATTATTGGCAAAGATCAGGTCATTAAACAGGCCTTCGCAAGCTGCACCTGAAGTCCTCAACCGAAAATCATCCAGGTACCAGCCATCACGGGTGACCGAGCCGTCGGTTTCCAGCCGAAAGCGGATTCGCAACTGGGTACTGTTAACAGGCGGTTCAATGAGGTGGGTTTGTGGTTGCCAATTGTTTTGATTGTCACAGCGGTTCAATTGTTGCCAGTTGCCACCGTCAAACTGCACTTCGGTGTAACCGTAATCATAACCTGCTTCAGTGTCACACAGACTCATGTAAGACAGTTCCAAACGGTCCGTTGAGGCAATGTTGATTGATTGGGACATCAGACTGATGTTCAGGTCATCGCTGTAATTCCCTCCCGGGCTGTCGGTCCAGGCATGGGTCGGACTGGCGCTTTGTTCGTTGCTGATGGCCCAGGGGTTGTCGGACTGCCACAGCTGAGAACCGCTTTCCACATCATCATTCAGCACATCGCAGAAAGGTTGTAATTCAATGTTTTGGGTTAACTCATCACCTGCTGACAGGGTCAGGTTATCCAACGTTAAGGTGGCATATTCTGCTGCACTTACCACCAGGTCAGCAGTGCCTGGTTTGATGAATTGCTGATAACTGCCATTGGCTTGAGAAAGGGCCTGAGACTGATTGATGGTCAATAAAGCCTGGTCAATGGGTAAGCCAGTGAGGGCATCGGTGACTGATCCGGATAAACGGGCTACCTGACTTGCTTCAACCACATCTACAAACCTTGCATAAGTACCGCCTTCGTGGGTGCCGTCAGAGGCTTGTACATATATGAGGTGCTGCCCCAAAGGCAGACCTTGACTGTTGATGGTGCCGGAAAAAGCTTCGGCGGTTTCATCAAAAGCACCATCCACAGCAGTCAGTGCCTGGCCGGAAATCGCCTTGATTGGTAATTGGTTGAGGTATGCAGTGACGGTTTGTACATTGCCGGTGGTCTGTGCACCGTTGCTTTGGTTGTAGCGGTCATCATTGGCCACACCACTGACGAGTAGCTGGCTGGCTGATGTGACGACATTGGGAATCACGGTCAGTTGTTCTATGTCAGGGCCCAATGGCTGCTGATAAGGCAGCTGAGCAACCCTGGCCAGATAGATCAGGGCCTGCAGGTTATCCGGATATATGGTGCTTTCAAAAGTAGCACAATCCTGAAAAAAAGCAGTGCCCAGTTCAAATGCCAGCGAAGCCACGCCCAATTCACCATAAATGGCATCAATGGAACCGCCGCCGGTAATCACCAGGTCATTGACTGGTTGCGGACGGTATTGGTTGAACCAGGCGGTGCGTTTACCCAATGCCTGCAATTGGTTGTCATTGGCGGTGTTGTTGTTGGTGTAGCCCCATGGCCACAACATCAGCTCACTGAAACTGTGGATGTCAATAAATATGCCCGGTGTGTCTGCCGGCGCAGCGTCGTTGGGGCCGGTTCCCCGGTTGTCATCAAAGATTTGTCTCAGGTGATTCATTTGCGCACTGATTTCCGGCTCGGTGGCAGCAGCCGGTCCCCGATAGGTTTCACTGCACTCGTTGGATGAGCCGCCTATGTCCCATTGGAAGGGATAATTGCGGTTGAGGTCTACCCCGCGGTCATTGCTGTTTGGTGAACAATAACTCTGGTTGGTGTTTTTGCGCCATAAGATGCCGGTCTGGGCTTGTTCACGGCCGTCCGGGTTGGTGATCAGTGACAATTGAATTTCGTGATGATCGAGAATCCAGGTGACATCAGCATCCACCCCATATTGACTGAGTAAGTGTTCGGCAAAACGGGTATTCAGTTCAGCGGTGGTGTATTCCCTGGCGTGAATTGAAGAAGCCATAAATAATATGGGTTTATCGCCGGGGATGTTCTGATTGGTTAACTGCAGGACTTTCAGGTCTGAACCAGCGTTGCTGAGGTTTTGTTTCTCCCAGCTATCGCCGATGTCAATGATGGCTGCCAGATCGGGATGATCGTTCACCATTTGGTCCATGCGCTGAAAAGTTTCAGCCACTGTTCCATAGCAACTGAAGCCCGGTATGCCGCTGCCATTGGTCGCCCGGGTTGACTGCTCCAGTCCCTGCTGCCAGTTGTTGATCATGTGCTGATCTGCTCTGAGTGGTAAGCCTTTCGCCAGTAGCCAGTTGAGCTCCTGTTCATCTTGCAGATAAACAACAGCAAAACGCTGATCGGCATTCACTGCCCACATATCCAGCCGGTCAGACACCGGTTGAAGTTGGGCGGCTTCCTCAAAATATACCCGCACAATGGTGGGAAATGATTGGTTCTGGGTGGACGTCAAAACAGGCGATTCGATGCCCCAGCTGATGGTGGTCCAAAGTATCAGGCACAGGAAAGTGTGTTTCATGACAGGGATGCTCAGTTGTCCAGTTCGTCCACTAATTTTTCCAGGGCTTCCAGTTTGGCCCGGGTTTTGGCCAACACCGCTTTTTGTACTTCAAATTCTTCGCGGGTGACCAGGTCGGCTTTTTGCAGACTGGCTGTGAGGATGGATTTCATGTTTTTGGCGAAGTCCTGACGCATGGTTTTCAGGTCTTCCGGAATAAACTGTTCAGCTTTATTGACAATGTCTTCTACGATTTCGGCTTTGATCATGTGAGTCTCTATTTTCTTGTGGTCCTATTTTAGCACCAATGAAAGTGTCTGCAGTGAGTCATTGTGCCTGGCTTCAGGCAATCATTTTGTGACACTGTGGTTATTTATGTGAAAGTCAGCGGTCATTCAACTATAATGGCGCCATGAAAAACCCTTTTAACATCCCTGATCCGGAGTTTTCCGAACAGGTCAAAAAATACGAACATCCCATCCCCAGCAGAACCGCCCTCATTAATTTCCTGGAACAGGAACAAAAACTGCTCAAACTTGAATCCATTGCCATCAAAATCGGCATTCAGAACGATGATCAGCTGGAAGGGCTTAAACACCGCCTGCGCAGCATGGTGCGTGATGGTCAGCTGCTGGTCAACCGTCGAGGTGGTTATGGTGTGCGCACAAAACTAGAACTGACCCAGGGGCGCATCAGTGCCCACCCCGATGGTTTTGGGTTTCTGGTATCAGATGAGCTGGATGAAGATGCTTTCATCACACCCAAACAAATGCGCAGCGTCATGGATGGTGATGTGGTGTTGGCTGATGTGCAATCTTCCCACAAAGGCGGTGGCAAACTGGACGCCTTTATCGTTGAAGTGCTCAGTCGGGCTCACGCCACTGTGGCTGGCCGTCTGGTAGACGAAGAAGGCCTGGCTTATCTGAAAGCAGATAACTCAAGGATTGGTGACATCATGATTCCCCGTGAAGCCATGGGTACCGCTACTCACAATGACTATGTCACGGTCAGTATTAAAAAATACCCGGAAAAACACCGTCCGGCTTTTGGCGAAGTGATTGCCATATTGGGTCAGCAGCTGAATCATGAATTGTCGATGCAACTGACCATTGTCAGTGAGGGCCTGCCACATGAATGGCCCACGGCGGTCGAGCAATACCGGAATCAGATTCCCACAGAGGTCAAGGCATCACATCTGGGGCCACACAAAGACATCAGACATTTGCCACTGGTTACCATTGACGGCGCTGATGCCCGTGACTTTGATGATGCGGTTTACGCGGAGCCCACCGACAATGGCTATAAATTGTTGGTGGCGATTGCTGATGTGTCTACTTATGTGCGACCGGAATACCCGCTGGACAAAGAAGCGTTCAACAGAGGTACTTCGGTGTATTTTCCAGGCCGGGTGATTCCCATGCTGCCGCTGGAGCTGTCCAACGGCATTTGTTCACTGAACCCTCATGTTGATCGTCTGAGCATGGTTTGTGAGATGCACTTTAATTACAGTGGTGAGATTCAGTCCTATGAGTTTTACCGGGGCTTGATGCATTCCCATGCCCGCATCACTTATGATGAAGCCTGGCATTATCTGGATCAGGGCGAGGCGAAAGCTGATTGGCCGGCATCGGTCACTGAATCACTGGATCACCAGTATCAGCTGTTCAAAATTCTGCAACAGGAAAAACATGCCCGTGGTGGTATTGAGTTCAACTCAACCGATGTGTTCATTCACATTGGCGAGGATGGTATGGTCGATGACATCCAGCCCTACACCCGGAATGATGCCCACAAATTGATAGAAAACTTCATGATTTCTGCCAATGTGTGTGCAGCGAAATTCATCGAAAAGCATGGTGTACCCGCTTCATTCCGCTGTCACAATCCGCCACCGGAAGGAAAAATCAAAGACCTGGTGACGTTCCTCAAAGGCTTGGGTGTGAAACCCGATTTTCGCGAAAACCCGACGCCCAAGGACCTGACCAAGCTGCTCAATCAGATCAAACACAGGGAAGACAAGAACCTCATTGAGCAGGTGGTTTTACGTTCTCAGTCGCTGGCCACCTATGAAGCTGAAAATGCCGGCCACTTTGGCCTTGCACTGACCCATTACGCTCACTTTACTTCACCCATCCGTCGTTATCCGGACCTCATGGTGCATCGTGCCATTGATCACATTGTGTATCACAAAAATGAGCCTTATCAATACTCCGAAGCCCAGGCAATAGACATCAATAAACAATGTTCAATGACCGAGCGCCGGGCAGAAACGGCTTCCAGGGAGGTGGACGCCCGGTTGAAATGTTTGTTCATGCAACAATTCATTGGTGATGAAATGTCTGGAACAGTCTCAGGTGTGACCCGCTTTGGTTTGTTTGTGCAGCTGGAAAATTATCAGGTTGATGGTTTGATTCATGTGACTTCATTGCCCAATGACTATTACCATTATGATGGCATTAAACATCAGTTGACGGGTGAGCGCGGTGGCAACGAGTTTCGCCTGACCGATCACCTGATGGTTAAGATCGCAGCAGTGGATCTGGATGACCGGCGCATTGATTTTGAGTATGTGGGCAAATTGAATGCCAAAGGCGAATTGAAAAAACCCAAAGCAGACAAGTCCGTTGATGGTCGCAGCAAAGGTACCGGGAAAAAACCCGAGAAACCCAAAAAAGGTCAACCCAAAGGAAAGAACAGGCGTCGCCGCAAAAAGCAATCATGAGTGATGACAAGCCTCAATTGATCTTTGGTATTCATGCGGTTGAACTGGCGCTGAAAGCAGGAGAGCAGGTCGCTGAAATCTGGTTGCAGAAAGACGCGCAAAACAAACGGTTGCTGAATTTACTCAAGCTGGCCGAACAATCTCGATTGCCATTGAGCCGGGTTTCCCTACAAGACTTGGATCGCCTGGTGAACGACCGTCATCAGGGCGTCGTGGCACGTATTCGTGGCGTTCAGCTGAAGACAGAAAAGGACCTCAAAAAGCAACTCGTAAACTGGCAGAATCCGCTGATTTTGGTATTGGACTGTATTGAAGATCCACGCAACCTCGGCGCCTGTCTGCGCAGTGCCGATGCCGCCGGAGTGACTGCAGTGGTGTTCAGCAAAGATAAATCCGCTTCCATCACCGCCGTCACGCACAAAACCGCAGCCGGAGCGGTTGAACACCTTGAAATCTTTCAGGTCACCAACCTGGTACGTGCCATAGAAGCCATCAAGCAGGCCGGTGTCTGGGTATACGGCACCGCACTGGATGAGACCAGTCAGAGCATTTACCAGACTGACCTGAGCGGCCCTGTGGCCATTGTCATGGGTAATGAGGGAAAGGGCCTGAGACACCTGGTGAAACAATCCTGTGACCACCTGATTGATTTACCCATGGCCGGAGCGGTGCAAAGCCTCAACGTGGCGGTGGCCACCGGGGTGACCCTTTTTGAGGTGGTCAGACAGAGGAGTCTACATGCTGACACACATTGAACACAACACCGACGCCCACCGCTTTGAAGTCCACCTGGATGACCATGTGGGTTACCTGTCCTACCTGCTTGAAGACGGGGTGATCAACTACAACCACACCATTGTTCCAAAAGCCCTTGGCGGCCGTGGCATCGGCACCGAACTGGTCAAATACGCCCTGGCTTATGCCCGGGTCAATCATTTAAAGGTCATTCCAGGCTGTTCTTTTGTTGAAGCCTACATCAGCAAACACCCCGGGCATCAGGACTTACTGGCTGATCACACTTGAATCATTCTCAGCGCTGACCTTGTAATACGGGCAACACCGGCTGTTCAGTCAAGCGGCGGTCAATGTTCAATAATTGTCTGAGGATGGCGGTGTGGCCCTGACCGCCCAAAACAAACAGCCTGGCGCCCGGTGAAGCGTGTTGCTGCATCTTTGCGTACATGCGGAAGTTGCGGTGCCACCAACTGGCTGTGGCATCTGCACCAACAAAATCCTGTCCAGCGCCCACGGCATTGGTATACAGGTAAAAATCCATGTTGTGCTGATCAGTTTTGGCCTCATTGTTTTTCACCAGCAGTTGTTGCAGGCTGAGTGACTGATGGTCGGCCTGCATCTCAGCCGTGACTTCGGCAATTTTCTGTTGCAGTTGTTGCATCACCTCAGGTTCGTGGTTACTCAGGTGGTCCATCAGGCGTTGCCCCTGCCAGTGCACTTCACGTTCATCAAAACTGTGGACCTCCCTGAGGCCAGCCAGTTTGGCTACCCGGAATCCCAGCTGATAGATTTCATTGGCCGGTAAGGTAAAGTTTCCGGCCAGATACTGCTGATACTCGTCATTGATTTTTTCATGACTGGCCGGGTTGAATTCCAGCAATACCACGGTTGGGTGGGTGGCAGCGATGCGTTCACTGAGCCTGATCAGATAGGTCTGGCTGGTCTCATCCATGACATTGATGTGTTCTGTTTTGACCACGTCAAGGCCTGGTGAGTCGAAATGAAAAGTGCCCATCAGCATGACCCTGGCTGGTTCAGCCACCGCATTGAATGCACACATCAGCGTGGCGATCAGGCAGACCCTGAAAATGATTTTGATCATCGGTATTCCTCTTGTTTGGTCTTCATGTAACTGACCAAAAGCCTGAATGTTACAAAACAAGTTGGTTTTTCAACCCGGTCACATTGTCATCTAAAAATCAGAACACTGTGATTTAATCATTCAATTTTACAAATCACACCGTCGCATCTAACATACACCCATCGTTTCAATTTATTAATTCATTTTTACCCACTAAAACAGGAGTACACAACATGATCAGCGTAGGTGACCAATTTCCCGCTTATAACTTAACCGCCGTCGATGGCAAACCATTTGATGACATCAACATCGACAATGTATTTGTGAACATCAGTAATGAGAGTTTCCCTGGCAAATGGCAGGTGATGTTTTTCTACCCGAAAGATTTTACTTTTGTCTGTCCGACTGAAATCGCTGCTTTTGCTGAGTTGAATGAAGATTTCGCTGATCGCGACGCACAGCTGATCACCGCCAGCACAGATACAGAATTCACCCATTGGGCCTGGCGTAAACACCAGGAAGAATTGCGCGATTTGCCGATTCCCATGCTCGCCGATGTGAAGCGTGAGTTGACTTCAGCTTTGGGAATTCTCGATCAAGCGGAAGGTGCGGCCCAACGTGCGGTGTTCATCATTGATCCTGATGGTATTGTGCGCTTTTCCATGGTGACTGACCTGAATGTCGGCCGCAATCCCAAAGAGGTACTGCGTGTGCTGGATGCTTTGCAAACCGACGAGCTGTGTCCCTGCAACTGGAGCAAAGGTGACGACACCATCGACCTGCAACAAGCCACCGCAGCCTGACAATTAATTTTATCTTACCCACAACGAATGGCCGGTGCTGACCGCCGGCCTTCACTGATGAGGAACATATCATGACCATTCAAACACTCAAAGCGGCGTTACCGGAATACGCCAAAGACATCAAACTCAACCTCGGCAGTGTACTGACCGAAGAAGGATCCGCAGGACTGACTGAACAACAGATCGCCATGGTAGCCCTGGGCTCGGCCTACGCCACCAAAGACGCAGATGTGATCGGCGGAATCACCGGTTCTGCTTCCACCGTGCTGTCTGCTGATGAGATCAAAGCCGTCAAAGCCGCCACCACCATCATGGCGATGAACAATGTGTACTACCGCTTCACCCATCTGGTGAGCGATCAAAGCTACAGCACCATGCCGGCCAAACTGCGCATGAATGTGATGGCCAACCCTGGCATTGAGAAAATTGATTTTGAATTGATTTCTTTGGCCGTATCTGCCATCGAAGGCTGTGGCCTGTGTATCGACTCACACGTCGCGGTGATCGGCAAACATGGCATCAGCAAGGAAGGCATCCAATCATCGATTCGCATCGCAGCCACCATCAATGCGGTGGCACAGGCTTTGGACATTGAGCGTCATGCATCTGACGAGACCAGTGGCAGCATAGCGGCTTAATACAACCCGTTTTTTCATTTATTATCCTCCCCTGACCACTCAGTCGTTCATTCGATTGGGTGGTTTTTTTGTTATGGCATGGGTTCTGTGTCTGGCTTGTTTTATAATAAAACCAGTTAACCGGATGATTGATGATGAGGTATTTGGGTTTATTGGTGTTGTTGATGAGTGGCTGTGCCACGGGTCCTCAGCCCATTGAGTGTGATGAAGCTGAACCTTGTGAGGGCAGCACCATTGAAGAAGTGGCCAAAGAACACGAAGTGCGCTTCACGCGCGCGATGCGACTGGTGCTGGAACAACTGACCGCCAACAAAGCCAAAGGCACCGATGATCCCCAAAAACTTCAGGCCATGCGGGTGCTGGCCAAAACCGATGCGGCGAAAAGCTATGCCTTTACCCGGATTTATGCGGTGTCTGCTGATCATTGCCCGGATGAGGTGCGCCAGGCCCTGATCCATTATCAAAACCAGGCCGCACCCATCATCCAACTCGGTCATTACTATTATCAACACGGCATTGATGCAAAATTGGGTGATCAGGACTTCAGTCAAACCGGCGAAGCCCTGACCCAGGGATTGGAAGAGATGCTGGAGCGATTATCCATGGAACACCGGCAGGCCAGCCCGGCCCAGCTGAGCAGCAAATGTCAGGAAGCCAAAGCGGCGCTGGAAAGCCTGGCCTTTTTGTATGGGGCTTATTGAAGCAATGGTCAAGAAAAACCAACGGCCTCTTATTTAGCAGGTGGCTAGCTGTTGGTTGGTTGGGTGTTGTCCCCAACGCAGCCGAGGGACCTGCTTAAGCTGGCAGAGGTGGTGACTAAGAGAAGCTCTTTTTCGTCAGGAGATCGCCGCAGCCTGCACTCCTCGCAATGACATAAAATACCAATACCAATTCCGTAACTGGCCAACATCATGGACTGAACCGACCGATAATGACGGTTTTATAAAGGAGCCGCTGACATGCCTGTTGCCTTTCAATTCACCGCATTGGATCCCAAAGACTTCCCCGCAATCGACAACCCTCAATCCGCATCAGCAACCAGCCGCTGGTTAATCGCTGATCAACATCCGGGATTTCCCTGTCGGGTGTCCTTAAAAGACGCCCAACCCGGCGAGCGGGTATTGGCCATCAGTTACACCCACCACCCGGTAGCGTCACCATACCGCGCCAGTGGCCCGGTGTTCATCAGGCAAGGCGCCATCCAGGCCACGCCTGCGGTCAATGAGGTGCCGGCCTTTTTACACCACCGTCTGTTGTCGGTCAGGGCCTATGATGCAGCCGGTATGATGGCCGATGCCTGTGTGGTCAAAGGAAGTGAATTGAAAGCGGTCTTGCAGCGTTTGTTGCGTGATGATCAGGTTGATTACCTGCACATACACAACGCCGGACCGGGGTGTTTTATGTGTGGAGTGGGTCGGGTGGATTAATTGAAAATTATAGAAAATTCAGGGAGTTTCCTTACAACAGAGAATTGAGCCTCAAGCTTATGTATTGATTAGTTAACTGATAGTGACTTTGCAATCGTATTTTTCAAACTCAATATTTTTGAGTACTTTTTGTAAATCGGTATCATTGATGGGTTGGCCATCTAATATGGATTCATCAAACAATATATATATCTCATTAGCTGTGTATACCTTTCGTGGTATTTTTGACATCAATGTAAGAACAGCACCAAAAGAGAATGAACTGACGAACTCATGTCCTTCTTTAACAGTTACCAATGTTAATTCCTTGCAGAAAGCAGACAGGAAACCGCCAATTTCACACAAATGCCCATATTGAATGAAATTAGGGGGTTCGCGCAGGAAAAAAAACGGCTGCATAATTGATTTGTATACGATCGGATGCATAATTCCATGCATCTCCTCAAGCTCAGTAGGCATTCCTATTCCATCATATCTGATGATAAGTCCTCCCTTAGAGGGTACTTTGAGTTCTATCGCAGTCGCTTGACTACAGAATTTGGTGTCAAGGATAGAAGTTAAGGTCTGTTCCAAAAGGTATATGGCGATGCCTCTGCCAGTTGTGGGAAAGTACATACCAGGCCGATTTCTGATTAACTCCAGGCCGCGAAGAACTTTTATATCATCAGTGGTGTACTCTGGCATTCAGCATCCATATAAGGTTTTTTGAGTGCTCTATTGGCTGGATTTATGATCGGTATTAAGTGGTAATAGATCTAAAAAAACCAGCTGACAACTTGAGCAATTTCTACTTCTTACTTTCATATTAAGTCATTGTTTTATTGAATTAAAGAATAATTGAGTTCTATGAACAGTTATAAGTTTAGTATCGTTGGAGTCCTGTATTGAATGAACATTAATCTTAACTATTAGGGCCAAAGCAATAAGGCTGGGGAATGAGGTTTTGAGATCAAAAGATCAGTGTAAAACACCACACAGCGATCAGGTATGAAGTTATCAGGGGGGACTGACCTGAGGTGCTGTGTGGTGTGTTTTGCTCTTTGTCTCAGGCCAGCGACCACAGCTGTCTGACGGAAGGGAATTCAGGGGAAAACAGTTCAAACATCAGGCCAAACAGCCAGCCACTGATGGTGAATCCCAGGACATATAAACCGGTCAGTGGTAACAGTGATTCAGCAAAGAAGCCATAATCAATGGCTTCAACCTGCCACATCATGTTGAACAGCACCAACAGGGTGAACAGCCATCCGGTGATGACCCCAAACTGAATGCCGCCTGCCATACCCTCTTCAGGTCTTAGGTAGACAAAGGCTGCAAATCCCAGGACCAGACCTTGTGCGATCCAGGTCAAAATGTGGCTGACACTGAGGATTTCGGTATGGATCAGCCAGTTGTATCCGGCATAAGTGCGAAAGCCACTGTCGGCTGACATGATCAACTCAATCAAAAAGAACACCAGGACGAATGACAAGGTGGAAAAAGTGAGATACTGTTTCATGGGAACCTCTAATACTTGCAAAATGAAAGTAATTCCAAGTTTACTTAATAACTTGCAAAAAGCAAGTATTTTGTTTATTATTTACCAATGACACAAAACAAAACCTATAAATTAACCGTTTGCCCAATGACTTATGTGCTGGAAATACTGGGCGATAAGTGGAGTTTCCTGATCATTCGTGACATGTTATTCCGCGGCTGTTGCCGTTATAAACACTTCATAGAAAGTGATGAGGGCGTGGCCACCAACATCCTTGCCAACCGGTTAAAAAAACTCACGCAACATGGCTTGATCACCCAATGCAAAGACCCGGAAAATGGCCGGCAGAAACTGTATCACCTCACTGACAAAGGCCTTGACCTGATTCCTTCTATTTTGCAGCTGGTTAAGTGGAGTGGTCATCATGATCCTCATTCGGTGCTGTCAGAGAAAATCATGCATTACCTGGATGACCGTTTTGATGAGGCGGTAGACATTGTCAAACAGCAATACCTGCAGGCCTGTGATCATGAACAGGTCAGTGCCGAATGTCATCCTTTTAATTAAGGCTTGATCTGGGGACTTCGGCAACGGCTTACCGACCCTTGCATCATTTGCCGGCCAGTTCGGCGGGGCAACCTGCTCACCAGCCCTCCAAAGAACAAGGTTCATTCAGCTTGTTGGTTATTATTTCATTAAAAATCAGTGAGATACGGGTTAAATCCTATGTGGTAAAATCAAACTGTGACCGGCTTCAAGCTTTTTTCTCAGTTTGATGTGATAACTTGAAGCTCCTTTTAATAAGCCAACCAACCGGGAGCTTAGTATGAAAAAAATGACCATTATAGTGTTGATCATGGTAACTGGATTCTGTCATGCCATGAGCGCAGCAGAACTCAAAGAAGCCGCACTGAAGGCTTGCAATACACAGCTGGAAAGTGTGCCCAAAGACATGCGCAAACAAAGCAAAAAGATCTGTGAGTGCAACGTTGAAAAAACCGATTACGAGGCGGTACTGGCAGCCCAGAAATCCGGTAACACAGAACAAATTCAAGCCGATGCCATTAAAAATGCCCAGGCATGTGCTGAAGAAATGATGTGATGCCTGTCTGCATCAGAGCAACCACCCACGTGCCTGTACTCCGGGTACGTGGGTGGTTTACCTTTTCAGGTTTGCTCATCAATGATGAAGACAATATCTCCAAAGCCTTCCTGACCTTCGATTGCAATGGGCGGACAACCTGAGTTCTTGCTGTCAAATGCATACACACATTCCTCAACAGTCACCTCAATCGTTAAGTCCTTGCAGGCAATGAATTCATTCAATACACTGATGGTTTCATCTGCCATTTTCAGTTGAAATGGAATTGAACCAATTTGCCGGCCTTGTGGGTCGAAATACCGCGTATCACCGCGGATGATATAAATTTCATTGGTTGGCATGCCCTGTTCATTCAACTGGGTGCGTGCCTCATACCGGGGCCGGCAACTGCCCTGATCATCCTGATTAACCTGGTAAGTCACTTCAATCACACCTGGTGCCAGGTCAGCGGTTTCAGTATCGTTGCCGGCAGACTGACACCCGCTGGTACATACCAACACTACGGCCAAAGGCAAAACTTGTTTCATGGGATTTCCTGAATAAAAAAAACGTCAAGCATACAAGTCAGGTATTGGCCTGACAAGTGCACGATCCATGACATTTGTGCGGTTGTGTGATGCATCACAAAACAACTGAATGTTCGTTCAGCTTGGGCTCAGTCTGGCGATCACTTCATCGGTGAATGCCCGGGTGCCGATGGCTTGTTCACCTGTCAGGCAGATGTCAGCGGTGCGAATACCGGCATCCAGGGTTTGTTCAATGGCGTGTTCGATGGCTGAAGCGGCCTCATTGCGTTGCAATGAATGACGCAACAACAATGCCAGAGACAACAGTTGGGCCATGGGATTGGCCACGTCTTTGCCCTGCAGTTGTGGTGCCGATCCACCTGAGGGTTCATACAATCCAAAACCATCGGCATTGAAACTGGCCGACGGCATCATTCCCAGGCTGCCGGGCAAGGCGCTGGCGGCATCGGATAATATATCACCGAACAGGTTACCTGTGGCAATGACATCAAACTGAGCCGGGTTGATGATCAGCTGCATGGCACAATTGTCGACCAGCATATGAGTCAGTTCGACCGAAGGGTATTGGCTGGCTACCTGGGTAAAAATCTGGCGCCACAACCTCGAAGTTTCCAGTACATTGGCTTTGTCCACCGAGACCAGTTGAGCTTTTCTTTGGGCGGCGGTCCGAAACGCTTCATGAGCCAGGTGACGAATCTGATTGGTGGTATAAGTGGCGACATCTTCGGCGATCAGCCCTGCATCTGATTCGAACGTGCGTTTTTCACCGAAATAGATGTCTCCGGATAATTCCCGTAGAATCAACACTTCATCACAACCTTCCAGGCGGGTATTCTTCAGCGGTGATAAATTCCGCAGGGCTGGAAAAATCCGGGCCGGCCGGTGATTAACTGATAAGTTCAGGTATTGACGCAAGGCCAATATGGAGTTCACTTCACAACCATGCCATTGTGGCAGATGAGACTGATCAACTGGGCCACCCACTGAACCGAATAACACCGCATCACTGCGATCAATCAATTCACGGGTGGCTTTTGGAAAATGGTCATTATGCTCAGCCCAGGCAGCGCCACCGATCAGGCCTGACTCATGAGTAACATCGGGTGCAACGGTTGTCAGAACCCGCAGGGTTTGTCTCATGACTTCCGGACCAACGCCATCGCCGGCCAACACCGCCATGTTAATCCGCTTCATGACAGTGCCCCAGCAAGTTGCAGAAAACACTGGCGTTGATCGGCATTTTGATGGTGTCTTTTGATGGCTGCCAAGTGATTCATCAGGTAATCCAGCTCATCCAGCCCCGCGGTGAGTACGTGTTGAAAAAACGGATTGATGGTGAATGGATGTTGCTGACCTCCGGCACAGAGGGTGGTTGTCAGTAAGTCGATGGTGACAGGGTGGTTGTCTTTGTGAGCCAGTGCCACCATCTGAGCACATACTGATTGATCAACGGTGATTAAAGGTAAATGATTTTTTTGCGCGTTGTTACTGAAAATATCAGCAAAAGAGGGCGCCACCACTGCCTGGATGCCAAGTTCCTGAATGGCCCAGACGGCGTGTTCACGGGATGAACCGCAACCAAAGTTATCACCGGTCACCAGGATGGTGGCGCTGGCAAAACGGGGCTGATTGAGGACAAATTCCGGATCAGCCTTTTTCAGCCGGGCAAAGGCGTGTTGACCGTAACCAGCCCGGCTGGTTTGAGTCAGGTGTTGTGCCGGAATGATGATGTCAGTATCGATGTCATTGAGCGGCATTGGTATGACGTTGCCGGTGATGGTTTTGATGGCAGCTTTCATGAGGCCTCCTGTTGATTCATTGTGGTGAGCTGGGTGGTGATGTGGCCGGCCACGGCACTCATTGCCACGGTGGCCGGAGAGGCCAGGTGGGTGATGCTACCGGTACCCTGCCGACCGATGAAGTTGCGGTTGGTGGTGCTGATACACCGGGCGCCAGCGGGCACCTGATCATCGTTCATACCCAGGCACATGGAGCAGCCGGGCATACGAAAATCAGCACCGGCCCTGGTGATGATCTGATCCAGACCTTCTTCAATGGCTTGTTGACGAACTGCTTCTGAGCCGGGGACCACATACATGGTGACATGTGGGGCGATGGTTTTTTGGTTGAGGATGCTGGCCACCACCCTGAGGTCTTCTATGCGGCCATTGGTACAGGACCCCACAAAGGCCCAATCAACGGGAACACCAGTCAGGGATTGTGCTTCTTTCAGACCCACATAATTCAATGCTGCCTGATCAGAACCAGGCCCATTGGGAATGCGCTGATCAATGGCAATGCTTTGTTCGGGGTTGGTACCCCAGCTGATCATGGGGGTTAATTGACGGATGTCCACGGTGACCGTTTTGTCATAGCCACAACCGGGATCACTGGCCCGGGACTGCCAGTGTTCAACGGCTTGTTGCCATTGCGCATCCGGCGGAGCGTAGGGACGTCCCTTGAGGTACCGGAAGGTGGTTTCATCCGGTGCGACCAAGCCTGCGACCGCCCCGCATTCAATGCTCATATTGCACAAGGTCATGCGTTGTTCCATGGATAAATCACGCACTGCCTGACCGGTGTATTCGATCACATGCCCGGTGGCGCCATCGATGCCTATATCGGCAATCAGCCGCAAAATCATGTCTTTGGCATAAACCCCCTGTGGCAATTCGCCATGGAATGCGACCTGCATGATTCCAGGCCGATTCATCAACAACGCGCCGGTGGCCATCACATGTGCCAGGGTGGAGGTGCCAATACCAAAAGCCAGCGCACCAAAAGCACCGTGTGTGGCTGTGTGAGAGTCGCCGCAAACCAGGGTCATGCCGGGCTGGGTAATGCCCAGTTCGGGGCCAATGACATGCACAATGCCTTGTCCTCCACTGTCAGGTTCACACAAGGTTATCTGCTGACGCTGACAGTTCTCACGCAGGGCGGCGATTTGTGCCCGGGCCTGTGGGTCTGTGATTCTTTGCCGGTCTGATCGGGTTGGAATGCTGTGATCTATGGTGGCCAGAAAACGACGGGGGTCATGTACCCCCAGGCCTCTGTCACCGAGCATCTGAAAGGCTTGAGCTGATGTTACTTCGTGCAGTAAGGCAAAGTCAATGGCCAGTACATCCGGAAAACCTTCCTGTTGATTGACCACGTGTTGTTGCCAGATTTTTTCAACTATATTCAAAGCCATATCAATCCCTCAACCCCACAGCCGCATGGCGTTCAGTCTGTATTGGCTGGCGGTAATGCCGCTGCACCAGAAATTGATTATAGGCATCAATCAGCGCTTTCAGGGCGGCCGTTTCGATGTCCTGGTCCTGGGCTTTGCCCTGGAAGTACTCATCGTCTGCAACCACAGTGATGGTGGCATGAGCCTTTGCATGTCGCCCGGGTTCGCGGGATTCGCTGCGGTATGATTGAATCTGACATTCACCAAACCGCTGTTGTAAAAACTGATGTAAAGCGGTGATCGCAGTGTCATCATCCTGGGCGATGAAGTGGATGTCCTCGGCTTGATCGAAGACCTTGGCCTGCATGGCAAAATGTTGTTTGTTTTTGATTCGTTCAAAGCCGATTTTTGCCACTTTGATGGGCGCACGAAAAGCAAAATATGCGGCCATGAATTCATCATCAGTCAGTCCTTTGCGTCGTTCTTTGTGGTGATCTTTGATGTATTGCATGATGGTTTGTCGCTCATCATCGGTGCAAACATAGCCGTGTTTTTGAATGATGGCCTGGGCATGGTTACTGCCACTTAAGGGGCCAAACACAAAGGAGATTTGCTGACCCACTTCGCTGGGGTTGAACGGCTGGTAAATGTGTGCATTGCGCAAGATGGCATTGGTGTGACCACCCGAAGAATGTTTGGCGGCGTTGTCGCCTCCGATGGGCCAATGCGGTTGCCGGGGTAACATGTTCTGGTGAACAAAATCAGAAATCCGCCGGATGTGTTTGCTGCGACATTGGCTGCGGTAAACTTCACCGGGCTGGCTGTGGCCAAAGGCATTGAGGTACATGATGCATTGTTCCAGGGCAACGTTTCCGGCACGTTCACCAATGCCATTGAAACAGCCTTCAATTTGGGTTGCCGGTCCTTCAAAAACTGCCCGCATGCTGTTGTCCAGTGCCAGTCCGAAGTCGTTATGACAATGCACCGACCAGGTGATGTCGCGATCAGGAAATTGTTCCCGCATGATGTGGGCATGCTGATTCATGTGGTTGACAAAATAGTCATCTCCCTGCAGATAACAGGCCCGGCCTATGGTGTCCGGACAATTGATGGTACTGGCTCCGGCATCAATCGCAGCACTGATCAAGTCAGTGGTGAATGCAAAATGATCACCCATTTGTGAATAAGCTTCCGGGCTGAATTCAACTTCCATACCCGCACCAACAGCCAGTTCTATCATGCCTTGAACATCGCGAAGGATTTGATTTTTGTCGTCGGCATAGGCACCCAAAGAGGCGGCCATTAACTCCGGCGCCACTGGCACGTACAGGTGCACAATGGCGCGCTGGCTTTTGACCAGTGGCGACAAAGCTTCAATGGTTTGCTCCACCTGAGCTTCGCGCAATTGACTCAGTGCTGCTACCTTGGGACTGCGGTTTTGGTGGGCATACATGCGGGCGATCTGGCTGACAATGGCATGGTCCTGTTCGCTGGCGCTGGGAAAACCGGCTTCCAGCACATCCACTTTGATCAGGCTGGCTAACTGAGCGTATTCAATGTTCTTGCTGTGGCTCATGCCGGCACCAGGGCATTGCTGTCCGTCACGTAAAGTGGTGTCAAAAATTTTAATCTGTTTCATCTGTTGTGCTCCTGCCATATGACGGAAATACCAAGATACGCATGACCTGGACTCAAGTCATGAATCTTCGAAAGCCCGTATTGGCTGGTTGGTTAATTAATTGGTTTTAAAGTGATGTTCTGGCAGGCAGAACAAGCCTTGTCTGGGGAGTTCGAAGATCAGATTCGAATCAGAATAAGTAGGCTTAGCAGGAGAATCAGGAGGGGAGTGTAAACAGTGGTGCTGGCATTTTGAGGGGTTTGGTAAACAGTTGGGCAGGCGGATGCCTGACGGTGGCTGGTGGTGCAATCGGGTCGTTTCATGACACGGCTCCTTGAGAAAATGTAATCAAAATGATGATGTGTTTGGCCATCCAAAACACATCGCCTTTTTCTAAGCTAACACAAGCCCATTGGATTTGTGAAGTTTTTTTTATAGACCCAATTGACATAAGTCGTGATTCAGGTTCTGGGTTCATTGTTGTAAACAATTCCATCTGACTGCTGAAAGATTGATTGTCCAAATGAGAGATGCAACAAGCCCCAAAAAAATAAATTCATTTTTTTTATGGGTTGGATTCAGTGAATTAATGGGACATGGTTTGATGGCTTAAATGACCATATATCATCTTTTCAAGCCTCTTTTCACGGGGTGGGACTTGTGACCGGCCTGTGCTGTAAGGGCCGATAACTTTTTAACATAAGGGTTGACATCCGATTTTATTTGCGGAAACATACGCCGAAACGGAGCCAAAGTTTTGGCCTATTATTTAACCAATTGAACACATAAACTGAACTGAAAAATCCAAATATGAACTTTATTGCCAACCTCATCAACAACGTCGTCGTGGTCATTCTAGTGATTATCGGCCCACGTGTGTGGTGAGTTCGGCAAACAATTGGTAACCCCAAAAAAAGCCCTTCTCACCAAGAAGGGCTTTTTTTTTACTTTAAATTTTACCACCAGGATAACTGCAAAAAAGAGCGAACCATGTACTACGATGACAACACAGTGATTTACCACAACGGCCAATGGTTACCAGCCACTGAAGCACGCACCGGCTTGTATCAGCAATCTTTTCACTACGGCAACGGCGTGTTCGAAGGCATTCGGGCATACGCCACCAGGCAAGGCAGTCAGATTCTGCGTGCCAGGGCCCATTATGAGCGGCTGCTGTACTCTGCCAAAACCATGTATCTGGAAGTCAGTCATACGGTGGATGAACTGATTGCCCTGAGTGAACAATTACTGGAAAAAAATCAATTGCGCAATGCTTACATCCGACCACTGATCTACAGTGATGAGAACATGGGACTGCAGCCCGAAAGTCGCTCCAATTTATTCATTTGTGCCTGGGACTGGGCACAGTACTTTGACACCGGACAATTGCGTGTCATGACTTCTCCATACCGACGACCGGATCCCCGTTCCTGTCATGTGGATGCCAAGGTCACCGGTCATTACGCGAATTCGATCCTGGCCATGAAGGACGCCAAAGTCAAAGGCTTTGACGATGCCTTGTTGCAGGATCAGCAAGGCTATGTGGCGGAAGCCACTGGTGCCAACTTTTTTGTGCAGCGTGATGGGGTGCTATACACCCCGCCCAAAGGAAATATCTTACCGGGCATCACCCGCACCATCGTCATGGAACTGGCAGCAGCCAATGGCATACGGGTGGAAGAAAAACACTTTACCCCAGAATGGATCTACGGTGCTCAGGGGGCTTTTCTGACCGGTACAGCAGTCGAAGTCAAGGCCATAGCCACCGTCGATGAACAGCCATTTTCGCTGCCCTGGAAAGACACCTTCGGGGCCTTGCTGCAACAGCAATTTCAACAAAAAGTACGGGCTGCCTGATGAATGAGTTGAACCCCTATTCGAAAGCAGTCACCCAGGATGACTCACAACCGGCGGCCAAAGCCATGCTGCATGCCATAGGTCTGACGGCTGATCAATTAAAACAACCTTTTGTGGGCATTGCCTCAACCGGCTACGATGGCAACCCCTGTAACATGCACCTCAATGACCTGGCCGGGCACATCAAACAAGCCGTTAATCAACGGCCCCTGAATGGTTTGATTTTCAACACCATTGGTATTTCTGATGGCATTTCCATGGGCACTTCAGGCATGCATTACTCATTGCCTTCACGTGATTTGATTGCCGATTCGATGGAGACGGTGGTGGCGGGTATGCACTACGATGCCTTGATCACGGTGGTCGGTTGCGACAAAAACATGCCGGGAGCGATGATGGCCATGTTGCGTTTGAACCGTCCATCGGTGCTGGTCTACGGTGGGACCATAGCTTCAGGCTGTCATGCCGGCAAAAAACTGGATGTGGTGTCTGCTTTTGAAGCCTGGGGTGAAAAAGTCAGTGGTCGCATCGGTGATGACGAATATCAGCAAGTGATCCAGAAGGCCTGTCCCGGGGCCGGAGCCTGCGGTGGTATGTACACTGCCAATACCATGGCATCGGCCATCGAGGCGATGGGGATGAGTTTACCGTATTCCTCCTCCAACCCGGCCATCAGTGAAGACAAAGCCGCAGAAATGCATGGTTTGGGAGCGGTCATTGAGGGACTGATTACACACAACATCAAACCCCGGGACATCGTCACCCGTGAAGCGTTGGAGAATGCCTTTAAGCTGATCACCGTGCTGGGTGGCTCAACCAATGCGGTGTTGCATTTGTTGGCCATAGCCGATGCCGCGCGGGTTGATTTCACGCTCGATGACATGCAGGCGATCAGTGACCAGACTCCATTTCTGGCTGACCTCAAACCCAGTGGCCAATACCTCATGGAAGACCTGCATCGGGTCGGCGGAGTGCCGGCGGTGATGAAATACATGTTGAAACTGGGTTGGCTGGCTGGCGACTGCCTGACGGTGACCGGCCGTACGCTGGCTGAAAACCTGGCTGAAGTTCAGTCGCTGGCAGCCGGACAAAGCGTGATCCGGCCGGTTGGTGAACCCATCAAAAAGACTGGTCACATCCAGATCCTCAAAGGCAATCTGGCCAGCGATGGTGCGGTGGCTAAGATCACCGGTAAAGAAGGTGAATATTTTCAAGGCCCGGCCCGGACATTTGACAGTGAACAGCAGTTGAATGATGGCCTGGCCAACGGTCAGGTGAAAGCTGGGGATGTGGTGGTGATTCGTTACGTTGGTCCCAAAGGTGGTCCGGGTATGCCGGAGATGCTCAAACCCACTTCAGCCATCATCGGTGCCGGACTGGGAGATCAGGTGGCATTGATCACCGATGGCCGCTTTTCCGGTGGTACCCATGGCTTTGTGGTTGGTCATGTAACACCTGAAGCACAGGTGGGTGGTGCCATTGCCCTGCTGGAAGACGGTGATGTGATCACCATTGATGCCCGCAGCAGACAATTGAATGTCTCCCTTTCACAAGCTGAATTGCTGGAAAGACAGGCCCGATGGCGGGCACCAGCCAGCCCATTTGACCGTGGTTATCTGGCCAAATACGCCCGTCAGGTGTCATCGGCATCAACCGGTTGTCTGACTGATTTACCGCTCAGCAACCAGCCTGATGGTAAAGAAAAACCAGCGGCCATCACCCTGAATCTGGTGTCAGCCGAAGTGATCAACAATGAACAGACTAACGGAGGTGTGTCATGAAAAATGCGTCCATCACCACCTGTAATCGAGTGGCTGAAATCAAGGATCACCAACCCTCTTCAGATCACATCCCCGGATCAGAAGCGATCATTCGTTGTTTGCTTGCCGAAGGTGTCAGGCATGTTTTTGGGTATCCGGGAGGAGCGATCATGCCAACCTACGATGCCCTCTTGGATCATGAACATGAAATGCAGCACATTCTGGTGCGTCACGAACAAGGTGCGGTCCACGCCGCACAAGGATATGCCCGGGCCAGTGGTGAGGTGGGGGTGTGCATTGCTACATCCGGGCCAGGAGCCACCAATCTCATCACAGGTATTGCTGATGCATACCTGGATTCCACGCCACTGGTGTGCATCACCGGACAGGTTTTTGCTCATTTGCTGGGCAGTGATGCATTTCAGGAAATCGATATTCTGGACATTTCGATGCCGGTGACCAAGTGGAATTTCAAAGTCACCAGGGCCAGCGAAATTCCGGCAGCTCTGGCCAAGGCATTTTACCTGGCACGCAGTGGCCGACCCGGCCCGGTTTTGGTTGACATCACCAAAAACGCCCAGGTGGATGATTTTGATTTCTGTTATCAGCCTTGCCGTGAAGTGGCCAGTTATGAACCCAGCCCAACGCCCAGTCAATGGTCCATGGCCCAGGCTGCCAACCTGATCAATACAGCAAAAAAACCACTGGTGGTTTTCGGTCAGGGGGTGGTGCTTGGAGGCGCTGAGGAGGCTTTTATCGAATTTGCCAGTCGTACCGGAGCGCCATTGGCTTCTACGGTATTGGGCTTATCGGCAATTCCGAGCGATCATCCTCAATATGTGGGCATGTTGGGTATGCATGGAAACTATGCGCCCAACAAGCTGACCAATGAGTGTGATGTGTTGATTGCCATCGGGATGCGCTTTGATGATCGTGTGACCAGCAATCTGGCGCATTACGCCAAACAGGCACAGGTGGTGCATTTTGAAATCGATCCCAGTGAAGTGAATAAAAATGTCACCGCCGATGTGGCGGTGATGGGGGATGTGAAAGAGACCCTGCCGCAGGTGCTTAAGTTGATTGAACAGCGAGCACATCCTCATTGGCTGAGTCGGTTCAGACAACTGCATGAGATTGAACATGAGCGCATCATCCGCCATGACCTCAATCCGGCAGGAGAAGACATCAACATGGCCGAAGTGCTGGCCGCCATCAATCACCGCAGTCAGTCAGCCATCCTGGTTACTGATGTAGGCCAGCATCAGATGGTCACTTGCCGGTATGCGCATTTTCAGCAAACCCGCAGTCTGATCACATCCGGTGGTCTTGGCACCATGGGCTTTTGTCTGCCAGCGGCCATTGGCGCTCAGCTGGCTTGTCCTGAACGTCAGGTGATCGGTATCGTTGGCGATGGTGGGGTGCAGATGACCATTCAGGAACTGGGCGTACTCATGCAACATCAGTTGCCAGTCAAGCTGGTGATTCTGAATAATCAATTTCTGGGCATGGTACGTCAATGGCAGGAATTGTATTTTGATAAACGCTATGCGTCGACTGAACTGAGCAACCCAGATTTTGGTTTACTGGCTGATGGCTATGGCATCGTCAATCAACGGGTCACGGACCGTGATCAACTTGATCAGGCGGTACAGGACATGCTCATTCATCCCGGCGCTTATGTGCTCGAGGTGCGGGTGGCCAAACAGGACAATGTGTTTCCCATCATTACTCCGGGTGCTGCTGTTGCGGATATGTGCCTGGGTGTGGCAACTGATAACGAACAACAAGCAGATCAAAACCAGGAGCAGAAGGGATGAAAAGAACCCATCATTTTGCCATTGATTCCAATGATCAGGCGGGCATTCTCAACCGCATCACCGCGGTGTTTTCACGGGTCAATCTGAACATTGAATCATTGTCGGTGTGTGAAACCGCTGAACGCGGTGTCTTTCGTCACAGTGTGCAGGTGTTTTGTGATCAGGCCATGGCCAAACGCCTGAGTAAACAGCTGGAACGTCAGATTGAAGTCATCCGGGCAGGGTTTTTACCTGCAGATGAATTGATTCAGCAGGAAGTGGCTTTATACAAGATAGCTTCCAGCTCGATGCTGGAGCAAACCCTGGCTGAGCAGATCATCCATCGCCACCATGCGCGGGTTTTGAGTATGAACAGTGAGTACACCGTGATTGAAAAAACCGGTAGCCGGGTTGAGAGTCAGGCTTTGCTGGATGACTTAGCACCCATTGGGGTACTCGAATTTGTGCGCTCAGGACCGGTCAGCATCAGTAAACCCATGACTGCAGGTACATCGGCGGCAGACATGTCTTTTTTTAAACAAAGTGCCACCTGCGACACCCATCAGGGTGACGGGGTGGAGCCCAACAATCATTGATAAAGAGGAATCAAATATGGCACAACTGAATTTTGGCGGTACCCTGGAAGAAGTGGTCACCCGTGAAGAATATCCATTAACCAAGGCCCAACAGTTTATGGCCGGTAAAACCATCGCCGTGCTGGGTTACGGGGTGCAGGGTCCTGGTCAGGCGCTGAACCTGAAGGACAATGGCTTTCAGGTCATTGTCGGACAACGCAAGGGCTCGGCATCCTGGGACAAAGCGCTGGCCGATGGCTGGCAGGAAGGCGAAGACCTGTTTGAGTTGGCTGAAGCTGCCAAACGGGCCGATGTGGTGATGAACCTGTTGTCAGACGCCGGCCAGATCGAAGCCTGGCCAACCATCAAAGCCAACCTGCAAGCCGGCGATACACTGTACTTTTCCCATGGTTTTGGAGTTACTTTCAATCAACAAACAGGTATTGTTCCACCAAAAGATGTGGATGTGGTGCTGGTGGCACCGAAAGGCTCCGGTCGGTCGCTGCGTACACTATTTCAACAGGGTAAAGGGCTGAATTCAAGTTATGCAATTTTTCAGGACGTCACCGGTCATGCCAAAGAAACCGCCACGGCATTGGGTATTGGGGTGGGTTCCGGTTACCTGTTTGAAACGGACTTTAAAAAGGAAGTATATTCTGATCTCACCGGTGAACGGGGCATTCTGATGGGTGCGATTGCCGGCTTGTTTGAAGCACAATACAATGTATTGAGAAAAAATGGTCATTCACCGTCCGAAGCGTTCAATGAAACCGTAGAAGAGCTGACTCAGAGTTTGATGCCCCTGGTGGCTGATAATGGCATGGACTGGATGTACGCCAATACTTCAACCACCGCTCAGCGGGGGGCACTGGATTGGCGACACCGTTTTCGCGAAGCCAATACGCCCCTGTTTGAAGAATTGTATGCCAGCGTTGCCAGTGGCGAGGAAGCACGGGTTGTGATTGCGGCCAATCAACAGGCGGATTATCGACAGAAGCTGAATCAGGAATTAGAAGCCCTGCGTAACTCAGAATTGTGGCAAACTGGTCAGCAGGTCAGAAAACTGCGTCCGGAAAACGGTTGAGCCTGATGACTTCAGTCGCCCGCAATTTTTCTCAATCAGTGCCCACAGTCGATGTTGCTGCAGCCAGCCGGCGGCTTGACGGTGTGGTGAACCAGACACCATTGATGGCCAATCAGACTTACAGTGAATTGTTGGGCGCTGAGGTTTTTTTAAAACGCGAGGATCTGCAAATGGTGCGGTCCTATAAAATCCGGGGTGCTTACAACAAAATTGCGGCCTTGCGCGAAGCCCAGCCTGATCTATCCCATGTGGTGTGTGCCAGTGCCGGTAACCACGCTCAGGGTGTGGCTCAGACCTGCCGTCTGCTGGGTGTCCAGGCAGCGGTCTATATGCCAGTCACCACACCTCAACAAAAAATTGAGCAGGTCAGGATGTTTGGCGGCGATCAGGTGGAGTTGGAATTGGTTGGCGACACTTTTGATGAAGCCCAGGACCAGGCGATGGCCTTCAGTGAGGCCAATCACCATCCGTTCATTCATCCATTTGATGACCCCGATATCATTGCCGGTCAGGCGACCATTGGTTGTGAGATTCTGCAACAGACTGACCAGGCCATTGATTATCTGTTTGTGCCCATTGGCGGAGGTGGGCTGGCATCCGGTTTGATAACGATTTTTAAACAACAGTCGCCACAAACCCGCATCATTGGTGTAGAGCCGGCGGGTGCCGCCTCAATGACAGCGGCTTTGCAGACTGGCGAAATCACCCGCCTGACCCACATTGACCGCTTTGTTGACGGTGCAGCGGTTCAGCAAGTGGGTCAACATACTTTTTCCGTTTGCCGGGAAGGGCTGGATGATGTGCTCAGTGTACCGGATGGGTTGATTTGTCAGACTTTGCTGAACTTATACAACAAAGACGCCATCGTGGTGGAACCGGCAGGGGCATTGTCACTGGCCGGGTTGTACAGTTTCCGGGAGCAGATTCGTGGCAAACGGGTGGTTTGTTTGTTATCGGGCAGCAACAATGACATCACCCGGATTGAAGAAATCCGTGAACGGGCCTTATTGTACGGCGGGCTGAAGCACTATTTTCTGGTGCGGTTTCCGCAGCGGGCAGGAGCCCTGAAAGAATTTGTCGCCGACATCCTTGGACCGACCGATGACATCACTTATTTTCAATACCAGAAAAAACACAGCCGTGAACATGGACCGGCAGTGGTGGGGATTGAGCTCAGATCACAGGCGGATTTTGAACCTTTGATGGCACGCATGAAAACCGGTGGGTTTTTCAATGATTACCTGAACAACCAGCCCGAGCTTTTTTCCATGTTGTTGTGAGGGGTAAACACCCGGTCTCTTACTTTCGTCATCCTCGGGCTTGACCCCGGGATCCATTGGTTGTCATTGATGATTAAGTTGCCTCAACGGGTTAGCCTTTTTTATGGAATTTGATTTTAAAAGGTTGACCCTCATATTTTTTTGCAATTTCCGAATAGCATTCTGCGATCGATTTGATTTGTTCAAATTCAAAAATAAAGGTTGCCAGAAAGCCGCTTATAAAACCATTGTTTTTACTGTGGACTTCAACCAGTTCAGCAGCCTGTTCCGGGTGGTATATATGCTGATAATAACTTCTTGCCTGTTTTTCATTGCTGAAAATGAATAACAGCTCTATCCCCACTTCCTTTTGGCAAGGAAAGGTTTGTTTGGCCAGTATGAAACTTTGAGTTAAATCATCCATCACAAAGTATAGTCATCAGATTGAGTTCTTCGGGAAAGATGCCACATCTCTTAGACTGCCACTGGTTATGTCATGGTAAATATCTGATGGGTCTTCAGGCAGTTTCTCATAATCAAATCTGTTGTATATATCCCGAAATCCAGGATGATGTTCTGTTAGGATTTTTTCAAACCATACAGCTTGAACAGGTTCATCGTCCATGTATCTGAGGGCATTAATAAGGGAAATGTAATCAGATTCAGATAAGCTTTCGGCAAAGTTAGGTTCGGGTAAGAGGTCAATACCGACGAATTCCTCTGCGCACATTTCGACGTCAAAATCTCCCAATGAGTGACAACTGGATGTGAGTGCGTTGTATTCGCTCAATACAGATTTTTTATCTGAGCAACATGTATGACCAATCAATTGGTCAGCTAACTCAACAGCCCGTTTGAATGTTTTTCGATCGGGGTTTGGTACATCGAACTTTTGAGGTATTGCAGCCATAAAACACATTATATGTAAATAAGTGTTTGAGAGAGGAGTTGATTGGGAATACCTGGGGCTTATGGTTTGATATTTTTCAAGTTATGGCTTTTAAACCCTCAATAAACTCAAGAACTCAAGGGAGTCAGAAATACATGACTGCTTCACACAAGGGTTTGTTTACCAACCGATAAAGAATGTACGATCACCATAACTTACAATGATCAATATAAAGCCAATAGATTCAGTCGACTTCAATATTCGCCGGTCATTTTGGCCAGGATGCGTCGGGCTTCCTTGAGTTGTTTCATCAACAATGGAATTTTCTGACGGTCGCCACCAAAAGATGCATTCGATAGCTCATTTTCCATGTCCAGAATGGTTTTTTGCAAAAATTGTACGTTGGGATCCTGGTTTTCTGACATGTCTTTGGCTGGCAGCATGGCTTTAATCAATGAATGAGTGCGCGGTATGGTAGCCGAAAGCCTGTTAAAAATCCCGTAGAATTTAAGAAAAATACCAGCAGATGTCAAAATTTGCGGCTCAGTCAACAGTTTTCAAGGTGTTTACCAACGGCATAAGTTGCTCTGCTATAGGGAGCTGTTCATCCATTCCCAGTATCACATGCTGATCACCAAGGTATTGCATGCCCAGATAATCGGCAGACAGTTTAAAGGGCAGGTCAAAACCAGGCGGCTGTCTGTCATTGCTGACACTGAGCGCAGCCAGGCGCATGCCCCGAAATTGCCGTCCCGTGTCTTTTTCAATCCTGAGGCAATCAGAGATCCGGTCAAAGAATCGTTTCATCAGTGCACTCATGGTGTACCAGTACACCGGTGTGGCCATCACCCATTGATCATATCCGCTGACCACCCGACGGATGGTGGGCAGAAAATCATCCTCCAGGTTACGTGACTGGTAGTCATAATCGCTGAATTCAAGTGTGGCCAGATCCAGTACATGAAAGCCGGTGAGTTTGACCAGGCTTCGGACAGCCGCAGCGGTGTCGCCATCGCTGCGTGATGAACCCATGATGATCAAACCTTTCATTGTGTCTTGGGTTTGCTGCGTTCGATGCGTTGCTGCATGGCCTCAGCCGGCAAATAACCGGTCATCGAGCCATCATTCAGCACAACCGCCGGAGTACCGACTTTGTGGATGCCGGCAGCCAGTCCCAGATTGAATTGTGACTCTATGGGGTTGGGACACATCAATGGTTTGAGTGCCACGCCATTTTTTGCATCGGTCATGGCTTTTTGCTGGTCGGTGGCACACCACACATTGACGGCCTTCTGGTGTGAGGCGGTGTTCAGGCCGGACCTGGGGAAAAACAGATAACTTACGCCAATTCCCAAATCATTGTATTGGCTGATTTCCTGATGCAATTTTCGGCAATAGCCACAGTCGATGTCGGTAAAAACAGTGATGTGATCGGTCATTTGCTGCGGTATGAAATCAATGGTTTTATGGGTTTTTTTGAATTCAGCCAACACCTCGAGTCGCAAAGAGTTTTCAGTCATTTCAGTGAGGTTCTCTCTTGATTTAAGGTTCATGAGCTGACCGCTGAATACATGTTCTCCATCTTCACTGAGGTAGACGATTTGTTGGTTTTGTTCACCCTGGATGATCACTTCCCGGATGCCTTTTACGGGGGTGTCATTGATGGCTTTTACCGTAACGGACTGGTTGCTTAGCTGTTCAATGGCCTGTTGTATTTTGGTGGCCTCAGACTGTTGTTCTGCCTGGACCGACCAGGTGGTAGCCAATAATAATGTAGTCGATATTTTCATGTTGTTTCCCTCTGTGTCATGTCATTAAAAGAAGTCAGTTTTCCGGTTGCCAGAAACCCAGGGTATGGTTGACAAATGTGACTGGCCAGGTAATCACCGACGATGTTGTTGTTGAAGATGTGACTGCTGACTAACAGATAGGTTCCCTGCATTTGACAGCGATTCGTAACAGTTGACAGCAAAAGCGGTTGAAAATCATTCGTACATCATCAACAATGTGGGCTGTTTTTATGAATTTCACAGGAGTTGACTTTGACCACTGACATCAATAACCCGCAGGAAAACCCGGAAAACAAAGGTTGGTTTGCGAAATTTCTGGCCACCGTTGAGTGGCTGGGTAATTTATTACCACACCCGATCACCTTGTTTGCCCTGTTCTGTTTATTCATTGTTTTATTCAGTGGCTTTGCCGAATGGATCGGCATGAGCGTACCTGATCCACGCCCGGAAGGATCATCCAAGCGGGAACTCGATGGCCTGATTCAGGTTAATTCGTTGATGTCAGCTGAAGGGTTGCGGTGGATCGTACAAAATCTGGTCACCAATTTCACTGGTTTTACTCCCTTGGGTACGGTGCTGGTGGCACTGCTTGGAGTCTCTGTGGCAGAACATTCAGGGATGTTGTCGGCTTTGATGCGATCTTTGGTCATTGGAGCTTCCAAACGGATGGTCACCGTCATGATTGTGTTTGCCGGCGTGGTGTCCAACACCGCTTCTGAATTAGGTTATGTGGTGTTGATTCCAATGGCAGCATTGATTTTTCATTCACTGGGGCGTCACCCGTTGGCAGGTTTGGCTGCTGCGTTTGCCGGTGTATCTGCTGGCTACAGCGCCAATTTGTTGATCGGTACGGTTGATCCATTGTTGTCAGGAATCACCCAGGAAGCTGCACAAATGTTGGATCCTGGCTACCTGGTGGGCGCTGAAGTCAACTGGTATTTCATGATGGCCAGTACGTTTTTGATCGTCATCATGGGTGCTTTTGTGACTGAAAAAATTGTCGAGCCCAGATTAGGGCCTTACAACAGCGACGAAGCCAGTATTGAATTGGGCCAGCAAACAGTGGACGCAGTCACTGCCGCGGAGAAAAAGGGCTTGCGGATGGCCGGACTGAGTTTTTTAATCATCTGTGCAGTACTGGCACTGACCGTGGTTCCCGAGTGGGGAGTCCTGCGTAACCCAGACACCGGTGGGGTGAAGAATTCGCCCTTCCTGAAAGGCATCGTGGTTTACATCTTTATCACCTTTGCCATTCCGGGTTTTGTTTATGGCAAGGTGGCCGGTACCATGAAAAGTGACCGGGACGTGATTGATGCCATGAGTAAGGGTATGAGCAGTATGGGAATGTATATAGTGCTGGTGTTCTTTGCTGCGCAGTTTGTGGCGTTCTTCAAATGGACCAATCTGGGTACCGTGATGGCGGTCAAAGGGGCTGCTATGTTGCAAATGCTGGGTCTGGATGGCCCCATGATTTTTGTGTTCTTCATCATGGTGTGTGGAATGGTCAACCTTTCTCTGGGCAGTGCTTCGGCTCAGTGGGCGGTGACGGCTCCAATTTTTGTGCCTATGCTGATGCTCATTGGTTATGCCCCGGAAACCATACAAGCGGCCTATCGTATTGGTGATTCGGTCACCAATGTCATCACCCCGATGATGAGTTATTTTGGCTTGATTCTGGCGGTTGCCACTCAGTATAAGAAGAATCTGGGTATAGGTACATTGATCGCAACCATGTTGCCTTACAGCATCATCTTTTTTGTTGGCTGGACACTGTTGTTCTACTTGTGGGTGTTTGTGCTTGGATTTCCTGTCGGACCAGGGGCTGCCACTTACTATAATCCCTGAAGTTCACAACCCGATTGATTCAACCACTTGCCTTGGGCAGGTGGTTGAGTGATCATTGTTTCCAGCGATTGATTTGAATGCCGACGGTTTCGGTGTTGGCCACGGCATTGGGTTTATAGAGGGTCAGTTCAATCTGTTCACAAGCAAATTCGTTGAGCACCACTTCGGTCACAGCTTCTGCCAGGGCCTCAATCAATTCATAGCGGGTTGACGCCACAAAGTGACTGACACGCTCGCAAACTTTGAAGTAGTCCAACGCATCCCTGATGTCATCGCTTTGTGCAGCTGGCAAGCAATCAAAGGATAAATCCATGTCCAGCCAAACGGGTTGTTTTTGCTGTTTTTCATAGTCATGTATGCCAATGATGGCATCTACCTGCAGCTTTCTGATGAGGATCTTATCCATCTGGCAGATTTTATTGGTGGTGAACCAAATCGGGTAAACCGGACATCAGCCACCAACGCTTGGCGTCATCGTCGTATTTCCAGACTTGTTGGTCGACCACCACCCGTTCTCGTTTGGTGTGGATGTTATAGAATTTGATCTGAACATTTTGCAAGATGGTGTCATCGGTTTCACCAGGCAAAATTGGTGAGGCAATATAGGAACTGATGTTGAATTGTCTGAGCCGGTCGATGTCCAGTCTGCTGGGTTGGTCGTCATCATCCATGTCCGGGCTGAAGTAAGACATGGCATTGTCATACTGTGCCCAGCGCATCACTTTCTCATATTGATAAAGGGTGTGGTCAAGCGATTGTTTTTTGCTCATCCGCCCGCCACATGCGCTGATCAGTGAACAAATAATGATGGTGATGATGATTTTTTTCATGTCGCTGACCTGCTGGTTTCAATGCGTCAAGTATGACACAACAGCCATTAAAAAAAAATTAAAAAGTGAAGCCTGCAACTGCCGGATTTTGCACTGACTGCGGACTAAGTGTTTTGTCCCAACACCACAAATCCACCCTGCATGCTTGAACATTTTTCATTGTGTTGGTTATGGACAACACAGTCAACACTGATTTTAACGGGCCTTCTGCTGGTTTTGAGCTGGGCTATGAGCTTGTCCCAGTCATGTTCATCACTGAGCGCAGCGGTGATGTTCAGGTCATCGGTTTGGGCTTTGTGCCATCGGGTCTTGGCCTGATGTATCACCACGTCATTGTGCAAACCATGGTGTTCCAACTGACTTTTGATCAAAGACCAACCACAAATGGTCATCAGCGCTGAGCTGCTACCGCCAAACACTGTTTGCTTGTCATTGATGTTCGGGCCAATCGGAGCCAGGGCTTGGATGGAATGGGTGTTGATTTCACACAACTTGAGTTGCATGTATTCAACCATGGGAATTTCAGCATACAAAAAGGCCTGAAAAGCCTCAACAGAAATGGTCATGAATGATGTTTTTTACTGACGAACAGGATTGCGTAGTTTAGCAGGAATCAGGATGTCAAACATGTTGCCGAGTCCAGATTCTTTTTTGGCTGTTTCAGCAGGTATTTCATCGTTTTCCGATTGGCTGCTTTCCGGCGGCTCTTCTTCGACTTCAGCCTGTAATCGCAAACGCGCTTCTGCCACGGTGATTTGCGCCGGTTTGCTGACTTCATCCTGCAGGGATGTGGCATTCATTTTGGGTTTCAGAACATCTACCTGACATGACACATCACCCGCGTGGCTGATGCCTGCCAATGTCAAACAAATGATGATGATAAATGCCTGTTTCATGTCCCGATGAAAAATAATATCTACTAAAGCTTTAGGATTTTTCTATAAAATAAGTGATAAATCAACAAAAACGATTAATTTTTGAACATTTTTACCCAATTCCAGTTAAATTGATGTGTATGAACCCAAAAACTGCCCAACATTTTGCATGGTTATCAGATTTTTCTCAACCTGAACGCATCTTCACAGTGATCGTGGTGGCAGAGATCATGGTGGTGATCTATTCACTTAGTTTTCTCAATTTAACTTTCAACTACCTCAATGAGTTAGCCATGCTCAGCTTGTTGGCTCAGTTGATCGCCATCAGCGTCATCATATTACTGGCCAAAGTGCAGCAGCCATTAAACCGCCTGCCGGTGATCCCGGGGTTGCTTATGGTGGTGTTGCTGACCGTCTTGTTGGCCGTTATTTATACCCGGTTGATGGTTTGGATGGATGACGTATTGCAATTTGGTTTGTTCAGCGATCCCACGTTAACCACGGTGCGCATAGCGCTGGCAACCACACTCACACTCCTGGCATTGTTGCGCTATTTTTATGTTCAGGATCAGTGGGCCAGCCAGCTACAAGCTTTGTCCAAGGCACAAATGCATGCTTTACAGGCCAGAATCAAGCCGCACTTTCTTTATAATTCTTTGAATTCGATTGCCTCATTGATCGCCTTTGACCCGCCAGCTGCTGAGCGGGCCGTATTGAATTTATCCGGACTGTTCCGCAAAGCCTTTGCCAACAAAAAAGGCAGCATGACCACCTTGGCAGAAGAGTTGGAGTGGGTTGAACAATACCTGGCAATAGAAAAGCTCAGGCTGATGGACCGGCTGTCCTGTCGATGGCAAGTCGATGAGTCACTGTTGAGCCAAAAAATACCCATGCTGACCATTCAGCCATTGGTAGAAAATGCCGTGATACATGGCATTCAGCACTTGTCTGGTGGCGGCGAAATCCATTTACAGGTACAATCGCTGAATGATGGTTTTTTCATTGAAGTCAGCAATCCAGTGAACCCCGGAAAACAACAAGCTGGCACCGGTACCGGACTGGATAACATCCAACAGCGGTTGCATCTGACTTATGCAGACCGCCTGCGTTTTTCAGTCAATCAGGGAGACCGGTTTGTGGTGCGCTGGGAGGTTCGTTGGTGAAGGTACTGATTGTTGATGACGAGCCATTGGCCAGAATGCGACTGAAGCACATGCTTAATCACCTGCAGATGGACGATATCCTGGAGGCCAGCCATGGCCAGGAAGCCATCTCCCTGGCAGCCAGTCAGTTGCCTGAATTGATTTTCATGGACATTGAGATGCCTGAACTCAATGGTGTGGAAGCAGCCAGAACGATTCGTGAAAAACACCCCAGCATACCCATTGTTTTTTCCACAGCCCATGATGACTTTGCTTTGCAGGCTTTTGATCTGGCGGCGGCCGATTATTTGTTGAAGCCCTTATCCATTGAACGGCTCAAACAGGCATTGGAACGGGTTGGGGTGGCAGATTGCGGAGAAAAGCTGACAGTAAAACGGGGCAATGATGTGATAAGGGTTGCAGTTGATGACATCATCTGTATGATTGCCGAGGATAAATATGTAACGGCTCACCTGAGTGACCAGACCCTGATCCTGGATCAGAGCCTGGCTGAACTGGAGGCCATGAGTAACCAGTATCTGCGCATCCATCGAGGTTGCCTGGTGAATGTGAATTACCTGCGGGGAATTCATCTTAATCAGGATCATAAACCGACTGCCTTGCTTGAGCAGTTGGATGTCAGGCCGGTGATTTCCAGAAGACAACTGCCTGCAGTAAAAAAACTGATAAAACAATTATGAAAGACACCATCACCATTGCCACCAGAGAATCCGCTCTGGCGATGTGGCAAAGCGAATTTGTGGCTGCTCAGATCGAAGCCCATACACCCTTCAAAACCCAACTGTTGCCGATGACCACCGAGGGTGATCAACGGCTGGAAGTGACCCTGAATAAGATTGGCGGCAAGGGATTGTTTCTCAAAGAGTTGGAGCAGGCCATGCTGGATGGCCGCGCTGATATTGCAGTCCATTCCATGAAAGATGTACCCGCCGATTTACCGGCCGATTTCCAGATCTGTGCGGTGTTCCCCAGGGCTGATGAAAGTGATGCCTTTGTTTCTAATCAATTCCAGCAACTGGCTGAATTACCTCAGGGTGCGGTGGTCGGCACGTCCAGTCTCCGCCGTCAGGCACAGTTACTGGCCGTCCGTCCGGATTTAACCGTCAAGCCTTTGCGCGGTAATGTCAACAGTCGCTTACAAAAGCTGGATGATGGTCTTTATGACGCCATTATTCTGGCCTCAGCCGGCCTGATAAGGCTGGGCTTTGATGCACGGATTAACAGCCGACTCACTGCACCTGATTGGTTGCCGGCGGTCTCACAAGGGGCGGTTGGCATTGAATGCCTGCACACAGATGCTGAGCTGGCGGCCGCGCTGCAGGTGCTGGCAGACGAGCACACCTGGCAATGTGTCAGGGCTGAGCGGGCGCTTAACCTCAAACTCAATGGTTCCTGTTCCGTGGCGATAGGTGCCCTGGCCAGTTATCAGCCAGATGACACCATTGCCTTGAAAGCCGGGGTGTTCTCACCTGACGGCAGCCGCACCATCACCGCTCGTCAGCAAGGCTATGACCCGGTAAAACTGGGTGGCTATGTGGCAGATGATTTACTCAACCAGGGAGCCGAAGAAATTCTGGCACTGGCTGACTGACGTCATGACCACAGTCATCCTTACCCGTCCTCAGAATCGTGTCAGGCAAACAGCTGCGGTTTACCAGGCGGCGGGGTTTCGGGTTCACCTGTCACCGGTGTTTGACCTCAGGCTCAACCCCATGGTGCGCCCTGAATGGCTGTTCATGGCAGCAAATACCTGGGTCATCCTCAGTGTCCATGCCCTGCGTTTCACTTTGCAAGTTGCTCCAAACTGGCACCCGGATTCAGACACCCGGGTCATTGCCGTGGGTCCTGCGGTACAACAAGCCTGGCAAAAACATTTTGATCACCCGATTGAATACCACCCACTGATGAACTCAGAAGGGGTGATTAAACTGTTGCAACAACAACCGGCAGGGTCCGTTAAAATCCTCACCAATCGTGATGGACGTGGCCTGATCAGAGCGCATTGCATGACAGAAGGCATCAGTTATCAGCAAATCAACATCTATGAGCGCATTTTGCTGCCACTTGATCTGGCGGCTCTGCAGGATTTGTATGCGCTTGAAACACCTGTGCTGACCGCCACCAGTGGCGGAATCTTACAGGCCTGGTTCAGTCAATTGAAAGATGAGTTAAAGTCTCAGGTATTGTCAGCCCCGCTGGTGGTGGGCGCCGGGCGCATTGCTGAGGTGGCCACAGACATGGGTTTTTCTCATCTGGTGGTGGCCAGGAACCCGACGGATGAAGCCATGTGTGCTGCGTTGTCAGACCTTACGGCAAATCATTGAAGTGTTCAGAGAAAGTCAGCCGGGCTGGCTCTGCGCCATTCGGTTTGGCTGACCAGATAGCTGTCACCGACTTTTTCAAAAGTGACCTCAAAACGCACCAGATCACCCCTCAGGGTTGGTAAGTCAGTCAGGCTGAAAGCGGTTCCAGCAACCGCCACCGCCACCGTCACAATGGCTTGTTCATCGCCATCGTTCAGCCAGTTGATGTCTTTGACTGACTGATGGACATGCACATTCTTATTCCGCAACAGACGGATGCGCAATAACCGCTCGGCGTCTTTTTTACCCCACCCCCTGCCGGGGCTGACAAAATCATCACTGACCTGGTCCATGAAATCATCGAGGCGTTTATCTTCAATGGCAGATTCCATGTATTGCAGGGTATTGAGTAAGCGGGTTTGTTTGTCTGCAGGCGGTTTGTCAGCGCACCCTGAGAGCGTCATCAGACCAAAGGCCAAGACACTGAAGGTGAAGGTAATTTTCATGCTTAATCCGGAAAAACAGATGAAATGGAGACAGCGCTCATTGTATCATGTTTGAAAGGGTTCGAAACAACGCTCAGAATTTTGTCAGAAAAGTTGTGTCGCAGGGGTCAGAGTCATTTAGTCAGGCTGTTATTCAGCCTGTATCAACCAAGAGGAGAGCAACCATGAAAACATCACTGATCACTGGCTTGTTGTGTTCGTCTGGCCTGTTATGGGCGCAGGCTGATACCGACCAGTCCAAAACCACTCCCCCACCTCAGGAAACCCTTGGGCAACTCACCCAACCGGTTGAGGATGCCACCAGCATCAAAGTCATTGTTGAAAAAAACCAAACCATTGAAGAGTACCGCCAGAAAGGTGAATTAATTCTGGTCAAAGTCATTCCCAATGATGGGACGCCCTATTTTATCGACCCGCTGGAGCGTGATAAACTGCAAGGTTCAGGTCGTGACCTGATCAACTCCGGGGTCAAACCTGTGCGCTGGGTCATCAAGGAGTTTTGATGTCATGACGGTCAGACAGCAATTTGTGGTGGCACTTGTGGTGGTGCCGGTTCTGGTTGTGCTTTGGGCACAGTACTGGCCGCCTGCATGGTGGGCGTTTGTGGTGATTGGTCCATTGGCGTTGCTGGGCTTGCACGACATGCTGCAAACCAGGAAAACCATCCTCAGGCTGTATCCTGTACTGGGCCATTTTCGCTATATCCTGGAGTCATTCCGCGTAGAGATCCAACAGTATTTCATTGAGTCAGACCTCAATGGTACACCGATACCCAGGGAATTCCGGGCATTGGTTTACCAACGTGCCAAAGGCCAGAAAGACACTCGCCCATTCGGAACCATTATGGATGTGAACCGGGATGGTTATGAATGGATTGATCATTCTGTGGCGCCAAGCCATGTTGATCAGGCGGATTTACTGGTACAGATAGGCGGACCTGATTGTCAGCAACCATATGCCGCCCAACCGATGAATATTTCTGCGATGAGTTTTGGTTCGCTCAGCCGAAATGCCATTGAAGCCCTTAACCTGGGCGCCAGGATCGGAGGCTTTGCACACAACACCGGTGAGGGCGGAATCAGTCCTTATCACACCAAACATGGCGGTGATCTGATTTTTCAGTTTGGTACCGGTTATTTTGGTTGTCGCAATCAGCAGGGTGATTTTGATGGAAAGTTGTTTCAGCAAAAAGCCACTTCAAAGCAGGTTAAAATGATTGAGATCAAGTTGTCTCAGGGTGCCAAACCCGGACATGGTGGTATCCTACCTGCGGTTAAACTGACAGCAGAAATTGCTGAAATCCGGCATGTGCCCATGGGGCAGGATGTGCTCTCACCACCGAACCACAGCGCATTCAATAACCCCAGAGAGTTGTTGTTATTTGTTCAGGAGCTCCGTCAGCTTTCTGGTGGGAAACCCATTGGCTTTAAGATGTGCTTGGGTAAACGCAGTGAATTTCTGGCGATTTGTAAAGCCATGCTGGAAACTGGCATTAAACCCGATTTCATCACCATAGATGGCAGTGAGGGCGGCACCGGGGCGGCACCCATCGAATTCACCAACTCAGTCGGAACGCCCCTCAAGGATGCCCTGATCACAGTGAATAATGCACTGATTGGCACCGGTTTGCGGCAGGACATCACAGTCATAGCTTCAGGTAAAATCCTGTCTGCCTTCCATTTGCTCAAAGCCCTGGCGCTGGGGGCCGATGCAGTGAACTCGGCGCGGGCAATGATGCTGGCCCTGGGGTGTATTCATTCGCGGGCTTGTAACACCGACCATTGTCCCACTGGTATTGCCACCCAGGATCCGGCCAGGGTCAAAGGTCTGGTGGTGAAAGACAAAAGTCAGCGGGTGGCCCGTTACCACCGACAAATGATGAAGAACCTCGCTGAATTATTGGGTGCAGCAGGCTTAAACTCACTGTCTGAATTAAAGCCGGCTCACATCAATCATCGCCTGCAGGGGACACTGGTAAAAAACTATGAAGAGATGTTTCCCACCCTGGAAACTGGCAGCTTATTGGATGCAGAGCAGCGACCACCTGCCTGGGAGGCTGACTGGCAAAGGGCCAGAGCTGATCGCTGGTGAGGGTGCATTGTGTGGCATAATCAGCTATCATAAGAACACTTTTTCCGACTGAACCCCTATGACATTAACCAAAAAAATCATCATCTTCATGGTGGCTGGCGCATTGCTTGGCCTGACCATCAATCTGTCCGGTCTGAATGAAAACCCATGGGTCAGTGAATACCTGATCAATGGTCTGTTTCATGTCATTGGGCAGTTATTTATCCTGTCATTGAAGATGTTGGTCGTGCCACTGGTGTTCGTTTCCCTGTTCTGCGGTACAACGGCTTTGCGGGACCCGGCCATGTTGGGTTCCATCGGTGGGCGAACCCTGGGCTTTTACCTGTTGACCACAGCCCTGGCACTGGGCATAGCCCTGACATTTGCCTTACTGATCGGGGTGGGTGTTGGAGCCGATATTTCAACCAACCCAGGCTACGTGGCCAAAGAAGGTAAAAGCTTCATTGATGTGATTCTCAGCATCATTGATAACCCAATCGCAGCGATGGCCGAAGGTAATTTACTGGCGGTGATTGTATTCTCGATCCTGTTGGGCCTTTCTGCCACCATGGCAGGCAAGGCAGGTGAGCAGGTGATCGATTTCTTCAAAGCCTTCAACGAAGTGATCATGAAACTGGTGATGCTGATCATGCATTTTGCCCCTTATGCGGTGTTTGCCATTCTGGCCAAGGTGCTTTCCGAACTGGGTCTGGATGCCATCCGGGCATTGGCCGGTTATTTTTTCACGGTGCTGGCGTTGTTGATTTTTCATGCCCTGGTGGTTTATCCGCTGCTGCTTAAATTATTGTCAGGACTGAATCCGCTGACATTTCTCAGGAAAATGGAAGCCGCGGTGACATTCGCCTTTGGTACATCCAGTTCCAATGCCACCATACCGGTGACCTTACGCACGGTCACTGAACGACTGGGTGTAAGTAAGTCTGTGGGGTCATTCACCATTCCTTTTGGTGCCACCATCAACATGGATGGCACAGCCATCATGCAGGGTGTGGCCACGGTATTCATTGCCAATGCTTATGGGGTGGATTTGAACTCCACCCAGATACTGATGGTGGTGCTGATGGCAACCCTGGCTTCAATTGGTTCAGCAGGGGTGCCCAGTGCCGGATTGGTGATGTTGCAGGGTGTGCTGTTACAGGCAGGATTACCGATCGAAGGCATTGGTATGATTCTGGGTATAGACCGGTTGCTGGACATGACCCGTACTGCGGTGAACATCACTGGTGATTCTGCAGTGACCTGTATTGTTGCCAAATCCCAGGGGCAACTTGATCAATCGGTATATGACGATCCGAATGCCGGGGTGATTAAAGAATAGAATGGTGTTGACAATCATTCTCATTAGCGTTTAAAATACAGCCATTGCATCAACAAATAATTTATATGTACGTTTGTATTTGTCACGGGGTGACCGATAAAGACATCAAAGCAGCTGCCGGGAAAGGCGCCAGAAGCATTCAGGAATTGCAACAGATGACAGGTTGTGCCACCGGATGCGGCGGTTGTCTGGAAAACGCTGAACAAGTTCTTCAGGCGCAATTAGCGGGTCATACCCCTGATTTTCTGCAGCTGTTTAATCCTGCTTCCAGGGTTGAAGAAGATTGGCAGTTACCTGCTTGAACAAATAAAAACATTGTGCTGACACATTAATTTATCAATCCATTATAATGTGTGCTTTTCAAGCTCATCTGACTATGAAAGGCGACCAAACAGTCATCAAATACCTCAATAAAGTGCTCTACAATGAGCTGACCGCCATCAATCAATATTTCATGCATTACAAAATCCTTGAAGACCAGGGTTTTGTCAAACTGGCTAAAAAGTCCCGTGAAGAGTCCATCGAAGAAATGAATCATGCCGATGAATTGATGTCACGTATTCTGTTTCTTGAAGGCTTGCCTAATTTACAAAGCCTGGGGCAGTTGCGCATCGGCGAATCTGTCAAAGAGATGCTGCAATGTGATCTGGCACTGGAGTATGATGCCGTTCCTGTCCTGCGTGAAGGAATTCAGTATTGTGAGGAAGTCAGGGACTACGTCAGCCGCGATTTACTGCAAAAGATCCTGGACGATGAAGAAGAACACATTGATTGGCTGGAAACACAATTGGGTTTGATCAAGCAAGTGGGCGAACAAAACTACCTGCAGGCACAACTGTAGTCAGCTTCTTTCGATTGGGCGTATCGGCTTTTCAAGTACCCTGAGGAGTGAATCAGGGTACTCTGCTTTGATTCCAGTTATTTTTTGTGTTCGATCACTACGTCGGTATAAATGCCGCCGCGGACATTGAATTTCATGGTGATTTTCATCCACTTCGGATCGACTGCAGCCACCAGGTCATCCAGAATTTCATTGGTCACTGCCTCATGGAATGCGCCTCTTTCACGGAAGGTCCACATATATAATTTCAATGCTTTGAGTTCGACACATTTCTCATCAGGCTGGTATTCCAGTTTGATGGTTGCAAAGTCCGGTTGGCCCGTTTTAGGGCATAAACAAGTGAATTCAGGAATGTCAATAATGATGGTATAATCCCTCTCCTGGTTGGGATTTACGAAGGTTTCCAGATCTTTAGATGGGTGCGTAGACATGTTGTTCTCGGTTAATTTTCAGGTCAATTTCAATCAAGTGCCGAACCATACCCAAAAATGGATGAATGATCAAGCAAAATACACATTAGATGAAACTTTCAAAGATTAAAATAGCGGGCTTTAAATCGTTTGTTGATGCCACAGAAGTGTTGATGCCCAGCAATCTGATTGGGGTGGTTGGCCCCAATGGATGCGGAAAATCCAACATCATTGACGCAGTTCGCTGGGTGATGGGAGAAACCTCTGCGAAGATGCTGCGCGGTGAATCCATGACCGATGTGATATTTTCCGGGTCGGCATCCCGCAAACCAGTGGGCATGGCCACGGTAGAGCTGATCTTTGATAACTCGGATGGTCAGATCACCGGCGAATATGCCAGTTACAATGAAATTTCAGTCAAACGACAAGTCAACCGTGATTCCCAGTCTTTCTATTTTTTGAATGGCAGTAAGTGCCGCAAAAAGGACATCGTTGACCTGTTTCTGGGCACGGGTCTTGGACCCCGCAGTTACTCGATCATTGAACAAGGCATGATTTCCAAAATCGTGGAATCCAAACCTGAGGACTTAAGGGGATACATAGAAGAAGCGGCCGGGGTATCCAAATACCGAGAACGTCGCCGGGAAACCGAGCGTCGCATTGCCCGAACCAAAGAAAATCTTGAGCGCCTGGATGATTTGCGTACCGAGGTGGGCAAGCACATCCAACACTTGCAACGGCAAGCGAAAAATGCCGAGCGCTACACCGACCTGAAAAAACAATTCAAACAAATCAAAGATCAGGTGCTGGCCCTTCGCTGGCAACAATGGCATCAGTTGGCAGAAGAAAAACAGGTGCTGGTACGGCAGTTAAAGACGGCGGTGGAGCAGGTGAAAGCCGCCAGTACCGATGGTGAAAAACAAATTGAAACCCACCGCATCAGCCATCAAACCCTGGTTGACGAAAGCGCTCAGGTACAAGAGCAGCTCTATCAGATCAATGGTGAAACCGGCAAAATTGAACAAGCCATTGCGCATTCAAAATCCTTATCTGAACGGCATCAAAAAGACCTGGCAAACACCGAACACAGTTTGCAACAGGCGGAACAACAGCGGACCACTGATCAACAGGAACTGCAACAACAACAAGCTGTATTAAAAGAATCTACACCTCAGTTGGAAACCTTGTCGTTACAATTGGAAGAAGCTCAGGAAATGAATCAGCACAGTGAGTCTTCACAAGAAGCCTGGCGATTGAAATGGGATGAAAACAACCACAAAGTAGCAGAACAAAACCGCATTGTGGAAGTGGAAAAAACCCGCATCAGTTCGCTTGAATCTCACATGTTGCGACAAAATGAACGCCTCAAATCAGTACAGCCTCATGACAATGAGACGCACATTGCTGCCCTGGAGGAAGAACTGGAAGCGTTGCAGGAACAGCTGGAAACCCAGACCCTTAAACACGAAACCCATGAAGAAAACCTGGTGATTTACAAAGAGCAGGTAGCTGTTCTGACCGATCGCCGTCAACAAGTGCGCAACGGCATCAATCAATTACAGGAATCGTTGCATCAGGCCAAAGGCCGGCGTGGTTCACTGTTGGCTCTTCAACAGGCAGCTCAGGCTGACGATAACCCCGAATTGAAAAAGTGGTTGAGCGATAATCAACACCTGCGCAGCCAACGGCTGGCCGAATTGATCGAAGTGGATGAAGGTTGGGAAGTGGCGGTGGAAACCGTGTTACAGGGCAAATTACAATCATTGGTCACAGCTCATGAAGACTTAATGGCTGTGATGGCAGGTTGGGATTTTGGTGAGGTTACCACAGTTCATGATCATCGTGGCGGGGTCAAAGCCAAAACCGGTACCTTGGCCGAATGTGTCAAAGGTCCGGATGCACTGACGGTCTGGTTTAACCAAATACGCATCAGTGATGATGCCAGTGCCGCACAATCGTTGGCTTCGTCTTTGGCTGCTGGTGAATCAATCATCACCAGAGAGGGTGATTGGTTTGGAACCCACTGGATGCAAGTCAACCGTGGACAACAACAGGAAAACTTTCTGTTGCGTAAAAAAGAACTGGCCAAACTGAACAAACAGATCACTCAACAAGAAACCGAGTTAAGTACTCACCAGGAACTCACTGAGCAGTTGAAGGATGAATTGGTCAGGCACAACCAGATGGTTGAACAGGCTCAGCTGGATGTCAATATGTCTCATCGTAAGCTGTCTGAGTTGAGCTCGCTGGTGATGAATAAACAACAATTGATAGAGCGGGAACAACAACAGAACCAGGAAAAAACCGCAGAATCAGTACAAATCCGACAACAACTTGAAGCCGATGAACAACAAATCAAAGGTTCCAGAGAGGTGTTGGAAAAGGCAATGAATGAGTTGGCTCAGGGCGAACGACTGAAACAAGAATTGTTGCAACAGCAACAACAGCAAAGTAATCAGTATCAGCAAACCAAAGCCCAGTTGAAAGACATATCAGACCGGTATTATCAGTTGAAATTGGGCCTGTCAGCGACCCAGAATAAAGTGGATGCACTGGTCCAAAGCATTGGTCGCAGTGAAGACAACATTCAGTTGCTGATCAGCCGCAAGGAAGATTTACTGAAACAAATGAGTGCAGAGTCTGATCCATTGAGTCATCACCAAAAGTCTCTGGATGAGTTGGTTGCGCGCCGCATTACCACCGAAAAACAACGCGATCAGTTGCGTCAGCAAGTGGCTGCATCACAACAGCAGCTTGATGAATTGGAACGCACCCGGCATCAACACCAAACCCGCATTGATGAAGCCCGGACTGCACTGGAATCAGCCAAGCTTGAATGGCAGTCACATGAATTGAAAGCCAACGCTTTCGCTGATCAGTTACGTGATCAGGGTCACGATGCCGCTGAAATCATGGCTGAACTGGAGTTGGCAGAACATCAGCCCATTGAGCCATTGGTGGCACAAAAAGAAGAACAAATTGAGCGCTTACAGCGCAGCATCGTCAGACTGGAGCCGGTAAACCTGGCAGCCATTGATGAGTTTGAGGAAGAGTCCAGACGGAAGCAATACCTGGATGAACAGAACGATGATCTGGTGCAGGCATTGCAGACCCTGGAAGATGCCATTGCCCGCATTGATAAAGATACCCGGACTCTGTTCAAAGAAACCTTTGAGGCAGTTAACAGCAACATCAAACAAATTTTCCCCCGCTTATTCGGTGGTGGTCATGCTTACCTGGAGCTCACCGGTAATGATTTGCTGACCACCGGGGTGGCCATCATGGCCAGTCCTCCGGGCAAACGGGTGTCCAGTATTCAGTTGTTGTCAGGTGGTGAAAAAGCGTTGACTGCGGTTTCTCTGGTGTTTGCTATCTTTAACCTCAACCCATCTCCATTTTGTATGCTTGATGAAGTGGATGCCCCGTTGGATGATGCCAATGTCGGACGCTTTTCTGCCATGGTCAAAGAAATGTCTGAGAAGGTTCAGTTCCTGTTCGTCTCACACAACAAAGTCACCATGGAAATAGCCCATCAACTGATGGGTGTTACCATGCGCGAGGCAGGAGTCTCACGACTGGTGAGTGTGGATCTGTCAGAGGCGGCTCAATTGGCATCAGAGTAATGCTGCCGGCCAGGAACTTTTGATGTTGCGTTGTGCATTGTGTGAAGCCTCTTCCCGGACAGTTTTGTGTACCGGATGCCGACAACTGATTGTTCCCATTGAGCAACCTTGTGAAGTTTGTGCCAAACCGATGAACGGTGCCGCCTCTGTGTGTGGTGCCTGTCAACAGCATCGACCACCATTCCAGCGCACCCTGTGTGCCACCATCTACCAGTCACCAGCCAGTTTATGGGTTCATGAATTGAAATTCGGTGGCCGCACTGACCGTGCGGCGGTGCTGGCCAGTGCCATGTTGCCCTTGCTGTCTGAAGTGCCGGGGGATGTGCCGATGATTGCCATGCCATTGCATACCAGGCGGCTGCGATCTCGTGGTTATAATCAAGCCCTGGAAGTGGTCCGCCTGATTGCCCGTTGGCAACAACGGCCTTATCTGAATGATGTGCTGATTCGCAGCACATATACCGCCATGCAGGCTGAGTTATCTGAAAAAGAAAGGCGGTCTAATGTACGCGGGGCTTTCACAGTGAGAAAGCCCATTGGTCATCGGCGGATCCTTTTGGTTGATGATGTGATGACCACCGGGCAAACCATGCAAGCCGCCAGTCAGTGTTTACGGGATGCAGGTGTTGAGCAGGTGGATGCATTGGTCTTTGCCCGCTCCGGGTGAGTCTTGTCAAAACTCCCAGTAAGCAGGAATCAGTAAGATGAACAAGGTGAACAATTCCAGGCGGCCAAAAATCATGGCAATGGCCAGAATTGATTTACCGCCATCAGAAACATTGGCATAGTGTGCCCCGGCATCTCCCAAGGCAGGACCCATGTTGGTCAGACTGGCCAGGGAGGCAGAAAACGCAGTGGTCAGATCTTCGCCAAATGCCGCCAGCAACAAGGTGAACACGCACATCAGAAACAAAAATTGCACAAAGAATGCGGAGACAGAATCAAGTACCCGGTAATTCACGGTTTTACCATTGATCTTGACCAGGTACTTCCCATGTGGGTGAATCAGCCGGTGTAATTCGCGCATACTCATTTTAAACAGCAGAATCATGCGAATCACTTTAAACCCGCCACCGGTCGATCCTGCACAGCCACCGATGGTGCTGAACAAGATCAACATCAGTGGTAATGCTCCTGGCCACAAATGAAACGATTCGGTGGTAAACCCGGTGGTGGTACCAATGGAAACAGCCTGAAAAGCACCTTGTCTGATCGATTCATACAATGAATCTGCGGTGTCTGTAACGTATAACTGGAATGAAGTGATGAATGCGGCAATGGCAAGAAAGCCGAGGAACACTTTGACCTCGGTATCCAATAAATAGGTCCGGATAGAAGCGGCTTTCCAGGCCAGGAAGTGAGATGCGAAGTTGATTCCGGCAATCACCATAAAGATCACTGCAATGATTTCAATCAGTGAATTATTAAAATGTCCGATTGAAGCATCATGGGTAGAAAAGCCACCAATGGAAATGGTCGAAAAAGCATGACAGATGGCATCAAACATATTCATGCCGGCCATGTAATAACACAGGGTACACATCACTGTGATACCCAGATAGATGTACCACAGGGCTTTGGCGGTTTCTGTGATCCGCGGAGTGAGTTTCTGGTCTTTCATTGGCCCCGGGGTTTCGGCCCTGAAAATCTGCATGCCCCCAATGCGCAACATCGGTAACACCGCCACTGCCAGTACGATGATGCCCATGCCGCCAAACCATTGCAGTTGTTGGCGGTAGTATTTAATGGAATGAGGCAGTTCATCAATGTTGGTGAGGATGGTGGCTCCGGTGGTGGTCAGTCCGGAGATGGATTCAAACACCGCATCTATCAATGACAGGTTCATGTTTTCTGACAGATACAGTGGCAGAGATCCTGCCAGACCAACGATCAGCCAGGAAGCACCAACCACCAAAAATCCGCTGCGGATTTTTAACTCAGCATCGATGTTTCGGTACATAAAAAAGGGCACAGCACCAATCAATGCCAGGGTGCCGAAGCCTTCCAGAAATGGCAGGATGTCGCCATCCTGGTATATGTAACCTACCAGTGCGGGCGGCAACATCATGAAACTGGAAACCAGCAACAACAGGCCGATGATTTTGGCGATCAGTCTTGGGTTCATGGCATCACAGGAATGAAGGATCTACCTCAAACAGCCGTTTGAGGTCATTGATGTTGCGTTTGTCAGTGACAAACATGATCAGGTGGTCTTTGTTTTCGATCACCACATTGCGATGGGCCATGATCACCTTGTCTTTGCGGATCAGGCCGCCGATGTTACAGCCTGGAGGTAAATTGATGTCCTGAATCATTCGTCCCACCACTTTGGATGAACTGCGGTCCCCGGTCACCTCAATTTCGATGGCTTCAGCAGCCCCCGAACGCAGTGAATGAACCCGTGCTGTGTAATCACCCCTGACATGAGCCAGGATCCCACCCATCGTGATGTGTTGTGGAGAGATGGCTATGTCGATGGTGTCTTTTTCGATCAGTTGGGCATAATTCTGCTTATTGATCAGGGTCAATACCTTCTTGGCCCCCATTTTCTTGGCCATCAGTGCCGACAGCAGATTGGCCTGGTCGTCATTGGTCAAGGCACAAAAAATGTCGGTGTGATTGATGTTTTCCTCATTGAGCAATTCTTCTGATGTGCAGTCGCCACGAATCACCAGGGCTTTGGTCAGTTCTTCAGCAATGAATCGTGATCGGGCCTTGTTGTATTCGATGATTTTGACTGAGTGCTGACGCTCCAGGGCCCGGGCCAGATTGAAACCAATGTTGCCGCCACCGGCGAGGATGATTTTATAGCTGCTTTTATCGGTTTTATGCCAGGACTCCATGATTTTGTGAATGTGTTTTCTGGCCGCCAGCAGAAACACCATGTCTCCGCTTTTCAGAACCGTATCGCCATCGGGAAACACCGATTTGTTGTTGCGGAAAATGGCGGCAACGCGGGCATCCACCCCTTCCGGCAACAGGTGGTTGAATTCCCTTAATTGCTGATCAACCAGGGGGCCTTTGGCCCTGACTTTGATGGTCACCAACTGGGCCAGTCCGCCGGCAAAATCCATGACCTGCAAAGCACCGGCATATTCGATCAATCCTTTGATGTGTCTGGTCACCAACTGTTCCGGTGAAATGTGAAAATCAATCGGTACGTGTTCGTGCTCGAACATCTCAGGGTGTGACGCATATTCTGCTTCCCTGATGCGGGCAATTTTTGTGGGGGTGTTGAATATGCTGTAAGCCACCTGGCAGGCCACCATGTTGACTTCATCTGAATTGGTCAATGCAATGACCATGTCAGCATCATTGGCGCCGGCCCGAATCATCACCGAAGGATGTGAAGCGTGGCCATGGACGGTTCTGATGTCCAGTTTATTCTGCATGTCGGTCAGCCGTTCCATGTCAGTGTCGACCACGGTGATGTCATTGTTCTCGTGTGACAGGTGTTCGGCAATCGACGAACCCACCTGGCCAGCCCCGAGGATGATGATTTTCATGATTTATCCATGTTCTTGGGGTTGATGTTCAATGACCTGAGTTTACGATAGAGATTGGTGCGTTCCATACCGGAAATTTTCGCCAGATCTCCGACTTTGCCTTCGACTGCTTTGAGGTGGTACAGCAGGTAGTCGCGTTCAAAAGCTTCTCTGGCTTCGCGGAGTTCCAGGTCATACCGGGTATTGTGGCCGGCCGGATTGTCGGCTTGTTCGGATTGTTCCAGCAGATCGATCACTTCATCCAGTTGGATCTCAGCATCACCGTCTTGTAACTGTAACTGGCGAACCAGGTTTTTCAGTTCTCTCAGATTTCCAGGCCAATCATAGTTGCGCAGGTGATTCTGAGCGGCAAATGACATTTTCCGATAGGGTGTTTGCTCTTTGTCCGGCAGGTAATTAACGTAAAAGTTAAGCAGTTCCGGCACGTCTTCTGATCGTTCAGACAGGTTACAAACCGGGACCGTGAATTCGGCAATGAAATCGAACAGTTCGCGATTGAACTCGTCGTTGCTGACCAAATACTTGATGTCCTGGTGTGATGTGCACAACAGTTGTACTGTGTTTTGCTGGTGTGGTTTTTGCCATTTCTTCAGGCAAATCAACAGTTGGGTTTGTTGCTCATCAGTCAGGCAATCAATGTTGGTCAGAATCAGTGACCCGCTGCCATGCTCGGTAATTTGTGTGGCGCTGTTTTCCAGAGTCAGTCCAAAATCATGATCTGACAGGCTCAGGCTGTTGATGATCACAGCGGCCTGTTCAGCCAGTTTTCGTTGATGGTGGAGCAGCAAGGCCAGTGTCAGCTTGCCGGTTCCTCCATCTCCGATGAACAAGGTGTTGGTGGTGGTTTTGCTGAGTTTGTTGATGGTACCCCGCAGCTCATTGGCTGCTGCTGAACTGCCAACGGGCTCCAGAACCTGCCATTCGACCGCAACCGGTGCCTGGCCACTTGATTCGTTTTGACTCAGGGTGACTTCAATGGTTTGCAGCAGCTTGGCCAGTGAAATGGGTTTTTCAACGAAATCTTTGGCACCCATTTTGGTTGCTTCTATGGCGGTTTCTATGGTGCCATGCCCCGACATCATGACCACTGCAAAAGGCATGTTTTGTTGTAGATTCCATTCTTTGAGCAAACTGATGCCGTCGATGTCTGGCATCCAGATGTCCAGCAATACCAGGTCAGGACTGATCTCCTTGAGCTGGTCTTTGGCATCATTGCCTCCTTCGGCCACCGAGACCTGATAGCCTTCGTCAGTGAGGATTTCAGAAATCAGGTTGCGGATGTCCGGCTCATCATCAATGATCAGGATGTGGGGTTGGCTCATGACTGGGGTCCTGGTTGTTTACGCATGGGAGTGATGACATTGTCTGTTTTCAATGCACTGATTTTACATGATTTCTTCTGGCTGACCTGTTCTACTTTGATGATCTGCTGAATGGGTACATGTAAGACCTCAACATCTTTGAACTCAGATTTCAGTTGTTCTTCAACAGGATCGATCACCAGGGCATCGCGGTGATCAAACTGAATGTCGGTGATGCTCATGAAACCCAGCAGCTGATCGGTGCTGATCTGTCTCGCGTAGATCTCATACACCTGCTGTTGATTGATGTAGTTTATCCTGAATAGCTTTGGTTGTTTGCTCATGGAGCCTGAAGATAGATGACTGATGGACTTATTTTACAAACCAGGCCAGTAAAAAACCAGTGGCGAAACCAGTGATGTGACTGATCCAGGCGATGTCATAAGATGGTTGTGGTTGAAACTGCAAGATGATTTGTACCACCAGCCACAGTACAATCACCACTGCCAGGGGCATCGATGTTTTTTGCATGTAAAGTCCGATGGGCAGAATGAAGTTGATTTTTTTTTGTGGAAACATCACCAGCCACATGCCAATCAGTCCCGACACCCCACCACTGGCGCCGATTAATAAGTTGTCCTGACCCTGTAAAAACCAGCTGGCCATGAGGTTGCCCATCATGCCTGCAGTGATGAATACAAAAGTAAATTTTTGCCAGCCAATCACCCGTTCAATGGAAAATGCCAGTAACAGAAAGATGGAGCTGTTGATGATCCAGTGCAGCCAGTTGCCATGTAAGAACAAAGCAGTGATCAGGCGCAACAATTCAAAGGGTTGTAGTTGAATCAAGGGCCAGTATGTTTTGGTATGAATGGCATACAAACCCATCAGCCGATCCTGATAGAGGGTGAACTCGGTGATGATCACAAACACCAGAAATGCCAGTGTCAGCACCACTGATGCGTAAGGAAAATAAATCGGTTTGCGGTTGGAGAAGTTGATCACTTAGGCAGCAGAAAGCGGATGTTTTCAAAGGCCAGTACCACCCCTTCTGGAACAATGTCATGCACTGTTAAGATGCCTTCGATGTTATCGCCTATGGCAAACTTCTCTCCACCAATCATCAACATTCTGTTGTCCGGTTCAGGGTCATAAATGTGGATACTGATTTTGACATTCGGGATGTTTTTGCGGATCGAAAAATCAAGCTGGTGGATGTAAAGGTAATCCTGTTTTTGCTGAGGCTGTAAATTGTCAGGATGGTCCATCCCCTCTTTCTCTGATGGTGTTTTGGGGGGCTGTTCAGCTGTGGTGTCTTTGTCTGGCTGGGCTGCTGGTGATCCAGAGTTGTTGCGGTTTTCAATCACCGTCAGGGTGTTATTTTCAGCTGGCTTCGGGGTGTCCTGAGCGGCTGAAAGAGTGTCTGATTCCTGGCTGGTTGCTACGGGTTTTTGTGTTCCGGCCTGGTTGGCCAGTTCGCGCGTTTTTTGTTTGATTTCCTGTTGTTTGGGCGGTGTCAGACGTGGACTTTCGGTCATGTTCCGGGCGGGTTCTGCAGCCCCGGATGCGGTGCTTGGCGTGACACTTTCCCGGGATTGACCGGTGGTACTGGTGATCAGGTTTTTGATTGTATGGTGCCAGCCTTGTTGCCAACCGAACACAGCCAACGCCACCAATAGCAGCACCAGCACCAGCAGCCAGAACCCACGTCGGCTTTTGTGTGCAGGCTGATCACTGAAACTGATGTTGTCCAGGCTGTTGGACTGATCTGTGTTTCTGGATTGGTCAGATTTTTTCAATGCATCGATTATGGAAGACATGATTCTCTCAATGTAATTTGGGTCCCTGATAAGCTTTCAGTGCCAGTGCCATCTGGGTTTCTTTGCCAATGATGCCATCGGCCAGTAATCCGTTGTTTTGCTGAAAACCAATGATCCATTCAGTCAGGTCTGCAGCGTTTAATGACGGGTTGTCATCAATCACTTTGGCCACGTTCAGGGCCCAGGACTCTACCGCCTCGTTTATTGTACCATCAATCAATTCAGTGGCCATTGGCCAAAGCACAAAATAATGACCATACCAGTTCTGGTTGATGCCTGCTGCGGATATGTGTTGCAGGCCAGCTGTGCTCAGATAGGTTATTTGCTGGTCACGGATTTCTGAAATCAAAGCCAGGCGGCCATCATTCATCAGCAACAACACCGGGGTGTTGAGGTTCTTGATTTGAGTGAGGTTGCCTTGTCTGCGCAGGCATCCCATACCAATCACAGCAAGTTCAGGACAGCGGGTTTCGTGCCACAACAGACCGTCATCAGCCCCCCAGAGAGCGAGGTATTTCTGCCAGCTGACCGAGGTGATGGGCAAGGCGTTCATTTCATTGCTCATGACTGTCTGGCTGACCACTTCAGTTGTGGCTTTGCCGGGATTGTCCGGTTGGAACTGCCACCAGAAAAATCCCACCAGGCTGAGGACCACAGCAGCCGTCAGTAAATACCAGCTGGGATTAACTGCATGGCCCTGATCAGGGTATACCTCGGCAATGGCTTGTCTGACGTGTTTGCTGCTCACTTGTTTGTCTTCGGCTGCAAAGGCCACCAGCAATGCCCGGTCGCTGAGCACATTGATTAATCTGGGAATGCCCTGGGTTTGCCGGTAAATCAGCTGACTTGCCCGGTTGCTGAATAGCTGGGGATTTCCGCCACTGACCTGAATGCGGTGTTTGATGTAAGCCAGGGTTTCCGCTTGTGACAATGGTTGTAAATGAAATCTGGAGGTGATTCTTTGGGCCAGTTGACGCAAGTCTTTGCGTTGCATCAATTGTTTCAGTTCTGGTTGTCCAATCAGGATGATTTGTAAGAGCTTTTGCTGGTCAGTTTCCAGGTTGGTCAGTAAGCGCAATTGCTCCAGGGTATCGCGGGGGATGTTTTGTGCTTCATCAATGATCACCAGGGTGTTTTTGCCAGCGGCCCACCATTCAAGCAGTGCCTGATTGAGTTTGTCAACCATGGCATTGAGTTTGCCTTTGATACCGCGGGTAGATAGTTTGAGTTCTTTGAACAGGGTTTCCAGTAACTCCAGCGGGGTGACATTGGGGTTGAGGATCAGTGCAGCTTGTGTGTCCTCAGGTAATTTTTGCAGAAACAATCTGGAAACAGTGGTTTTACCGGTGCCAACTTCACCGGTCAATTGTACAAAACCTGCACCGCCACCGCGGGTCACGCCATATATCAGGTGCGCCAGTGATTCCTGATGTTTTTCACTCAGGTAGACAAACTCCGGATCTGGGGTGATCGAAAAGGGCGCTTGTTGCAGTTCAAAGTACGATAAATACATGGCTTATCTGGCAGGCATGGACACAAAAGGTTCAATTGTAATCGGCTTTGCCTGGTGACGCAAAAGCTAACATGGAGCCAGGCTGGTATATCGAATTGATCTTGGGGCACCGGTCCTGTCTCAGCGATCATATCAAGTGATCATGCGCGAACGACGTCATTCACGCACGCTTTCTTTCGCGTTGTGAAAACCAGCATGCCCTCATTGATCGTTTTCGATCCTCTGACTCACGGATGACGGTATTCACTCTGGCTTTCTTTTGCGATGCAAAAACCAGCAATCGTTCATGGCCTATCCGATCGCTTGCCTGCATGGATGCAGGTATGTCTTGTTCGCAGGACAGAAGTTGCTCCAGGCAATTTTCTGCATTTAACCCATCCTGGGGATTATGCGGAGAGGCCGGGGCCAATCGATCACTGCACCAAGGTTGCTTAGCTGCGTTTAACCGCCTTGTTTCGATGAACGAGCGACGGCACTCACAGAAGTCTTCCTGGCCTGCAGCCAAACCGACATTTGTTCATTACCTGATCTGCTGACCATGCCGGCGGGGCGAGCTGATCATCAGCGGTCCAGGGTTTAACAATGTCTTACATAAGAGTCGTTGCCAGCATCGGCGGAATGTGTGATGATAAGCATTTTTTAACCATTTGATATGATGAAAACGAGTGTTTTATTGTCAGCTTTGCTGATTTCTCTGGGTGCCGTTGCACAGGATTCCGCCGATGTCGTCAAAGTTACCGTCGATGAATCTAAAAGCCGTTTCACCCTGATTTGCCAGCCACTTTTGCCAGTTGGTGAATTACCGGAAAATTGGGTTACTTTGTGTAACGAACAGGCCCATAAATTACTGCAACATGAAAGCAGTTATGGAAATCCGGTGCAAGTCATCAAAGAGCCATTTGGTATGGCTGGCAGTTTGGCTGCTCAGTCTTTTGCCTCTTTGCCTGAAGGTGTGACTCCTGAGCGAATCACCTCAACTGATTTAACCCTCGAGTTGCAGTAAATCTGCAGTTACCCATCACGACCAGCCAGTTTGGCTACTGGCTGGTCGGTTGTTGATCAGGATTTTTTCATTCGTTCTATCATGATTTTGACGCTGGCTTTGAGCCGGTCTATGGATTTAGCCAGTTCGCCAATTTCATCGTTGCGACTGATTTCATTGATTGGTTGAGCCAGGTTTTTGCCATGACTGATTTCATTGGCCACAGCGGTGAGGTTACGGATGGGTTTGGCCATCCGGTCAGAAAATACAAAAGATGCAATCACGGCCAGCACAATGAAAATTGAGGAAACCAGTAGATTGTTGATCATCAGGTCTTGGATTTGCTGATTGATTTCTTCCTGTTTATCCGCCACAGCGGCATCAATGTTGTCAATATAGGCTCCGGAACCAATGATCCAGCCAGTAGGCTCATGCAACCTGACAAATGACATTTTTTCGGTACGCTCAGTCAGCCCGTTGGGTGTGGGTTTGGGCCACAGGTAATCGACAAAGCCTTCACTTTGTTCCTCAGTCACTTCATTAAAAGCAACAAACAGGTTTTTGTCCACGCCTTGGGCGTTGTTGAATTTGGGGTCATCAAGGACCTCGCCATCAAGCTCAGGTACAGTAGGGTGCATCACCATTCTGGGAAAGGGTTTGCTGTTGTCGTTGATCCAGAAGTAACCGGTGCCATCTGCATAGCGCATGGCTTTGACTGAGTCTTTGATCAATTGACGTATGTCTTCTTCAGCATCATCGATGTAAATGCCGGTTCCTAAAATCCAGTCCCAGTCTTCATAACGGCGTACATAGGACAGTTTGGGCACATCTTCAGTCAGGCCTTTGTCTGTGGGTTTGGGCCACAGATAATCGACATAACCATCCCGGCCACCTTCGGTGACTTCAACAAAAGCCACAAACAGGTTTTTATTGATCCCCTGGGCATTGTTGAATCTTGGGTCCTTAAGTTCCTGACCATCCAGGTCAGGCACTGTGGGGTGCATCACCATGGTGGGGTAGGGTTTGGCGGTGTCATTGATCCAGATGTAACCGGTACCACCATCAAAGCGTAAATCTTTGATTTCATTCCTGGCCAGGGTTTTGGCTTGTGTCAGAGAAATCTGTCCCTGACTGTGTAGCCGCTGATACTTGTCGATGATGGATTCACCCGCATTCAGAATGTTATCCAGTTTTTCCCGGTAATATCCGCTCAGATACTCGAGGTCTGAGAGGTTCCGGTGGTTCTGGTCAATCGTTTCATAGGCCACATCCACCAGGTCTTTGAGGTGTGATTTGACCTTTTCAAGTTCTTCAGCGCGGAAATTTTTAATTCTCTGGTCACCTTGCTTTCTGATGTTGCTGACACTGAACAGGGTAATGACAAGTACCACCAGGACCAGAAAAAATGAAGTGAACAGGGTGTTTTTGGTTCTTATTCTCATACCGCAGGCTCCGATTTATATATAAGATTAATCTAAGTACAGTTTCAGCACTTCGATTTCACGAACAGCCGAGATGAATTTAGCCCGGTCCTGTTTGTTCTCAATGTGCTCACTGAGCAATTCAGCAAAATACGGTATGTCTTTGATACCTGCTTTACGGTTTTCTTTACGGAGGTTGCCGACCCATATTTTAATGGTGTCTTCACACAGGAAAGGCGCCACAGGGCCCACTTCTTCAGCCAACAGTTCCTCGATATGACCGAACAACATTTTAGACAGTTTTGAGTGTTGAATACTCATAAAACACACGCGATAAATTGCACACACAATCATCCTAAACCGGCTGGATTCAGGTAAGCAATTGAAATCGACTGGTCTGCGACTAAGGTCTCATTCAATTCTGTCGTTTTGGATGGATGGCCATCCGTATATGGTTGAATGACTGATTTTTTTGCAACTAATTGATACTTGCATACTCTGAAATACCAATGATGGTGATGGGAAAATGATGAAAATCACAGTCTGGATTCTGGTGTTATTGATGATCACGGGCATTTTTTACCCATGTGGCAGGGTCTGGTGGCATCCGCAGTACCTCAAAGTGTTGGGTCAACGCACGGTCAGTGACGTTATTGAGCAGTTTGGTCCACAGGCTGAACAACGGCTGAAACCTCACTTTGCCGCTGCCGGCGTGGCTTACCCGCCGGAACGGGTGAGCTTGCTGGCATTTAAAGACCGTGATTTGCTGGAAGTCTGGGCTCATCAGGGTTCGCAGTCTACGTTGGTACGCAGTTATCGGATACAGGCGGCCAGTGGGGTGCCGGGCCCCAAACTCAGAGAAGGTGATTTTCAGGTGCCGGAGGGCATTTATCAGATCATCGCTTTCAACCCCAACAGCGCATACCATTTATCAATGAAGCTGAACTACCCCAATGCCTTTGATTGGCAACAGGCCAGGGCTGAGGGCAGGGAGCAGCCGGGCAGTGATATTTTTATTCATGGGAAAGCGGTTTCAGTGGGGTGTCTGGCCATGGGTGATTCGGTCATAGAAGAGCTGTTCAGCCTGGTATATGCTGTTGGCCGGATGCATGTTGAGGTGGTGATTGCCCCCCATGATCCGGTGATCCGCGCCTTGAGTGTGCCTGCAGGTTCACCGCCCTGGGTGAGTGATTTATACAGCCAGATCACATCAGCCATTGAGCACATCAGGCAACCCCCAATGCAGATTGATCAGGTGGAGTAAAATAAAAACACAAGCCACCCAAGGAGATGTGATCATGACCACAGTCAAAGCTGTGCTGGATGAATTGGAACAGCACGAATCTGGAGCCTTTGTCCAATTGCTTTCATTTAACCAAACCCATGTGGGTGCCAGTTCGATTTCTGGAGTCAATCCGGTTTGGGAAATGCATCCGGATACCGAAGAACTGTTTTATGTGCTGGAAGGTAAATTGCAACTGACCCAGATATGCCCCCAAGGTACTGAAACCTTTGATGTCTGGCTGGATCTGTTTGTATGATACCCCCGCGCGGTGTCTGGCATAAACCTGCTGCCAGATCAGCTGTTAAGTTTATTTTTCTGACCCCTGGGCAAACATTGCATGCTCAAAAGTCCGGACCTGGTGACTGGCTGTCAGTTGATGCAGCCTCATGATGTGAGGTGATCCATCAGAAATCAGCGATGGTGTTGATCACGGTCAAGATTTTACCGGTAACTATCTGCTAGAATAGCCACTTGTTTTTTTATTGGAGTTAGTATGAAAGTCATCTGTGTACCCGTGGTCAACCGTCCTGAATGTGCGGTGGCCCTGGAAACTGCGTTTAAACTTGCGAAACCCTTATCTGCAGCCATCATGGGATATCATTTAAGGGCACACAGTGACTCTGAGATAAGCCTTCCTGAGGCGGTGTCTTCGCTGGTGAATGGAGAACAGGACGATGTTCATGAGCCCACCGGTGACCAACAAAGTGCCAGTGACCTGTTTGCTCAGGTGGCTGAGTCATTTGGTTATGCCTTCAGCAAAAAAGCCGCACCAGCTCCGGTTGCCTGGTGGCAGGCCCGCACTGGTTCACCTGATAAATTGTTTTCCATCGTCGGTCCGGTCACCGACATGATTGTGGTTTCCAGACCCGGTCAATCAGGTGGTAAAACGGCTCGTCAGTTCATGTTGTCGGCGTTATTGAATTCCGGCAAACCTACCCTGGTATTGCCTCAGCAACCACAGTCTTCGGTTGGGAAAAAAATCTGTATTGCTTGGAACCAGAGCCCGGAAGCGGCGCGTGCTGTGACTGCCGCCATGCCTATGCTGCAGCAAGCTGAACAAGTGACCATCATCACCAATGGCCAGCAAGACAGGGTGGGCCCGAAAGCCCGTCATTTGCAGCACTACCTGACGCTCAATGGGGTGGATTCTACTCATCTGGCCTGCCGGGAAAGTCAGGACATACAGGCGCTGCTGTCAGCCTATGAGCAATCACAGTCGGATTTGATGGTGATGGGAGCGTACAGCCGTTCACGATTGCGCCAGGTTATCTTTGGTGGTGTGACTGAGCACATGTTGTTCAAAGCCGATGTGCCGGTATTGATGATGCACAGCTGAAGACAGCTTGTCAGATCATCAGCAAGCCTTAAATGCCAAACGAGTCAGCATGAATCAGGTCATGGTCAGTTGCTGACTCGATGGCTCCCAGGTCACAGGATGCCTGGCCATCACCATCACCATCGACATCGCGGCTTGCGCCCTGTTGGTCTTCATCCAGATCAATTCCCGGTGGTGTCCAGCAGATCGCGTCGTCTTCGAAATCCAGACCTGCAGAATCGGCAGTGAGTAAAAAACCGGGCAAAACCTGTGGCAGATCTGGATTGATGTTTTCGAATTCAATCAGCCCGCTGAGTTTGGGGTCTGTCACCAGATTGCCATCCTGAGCTGCAAATCCACAACTGCCATCATCATCGATGTTGTCGGTGTGTGCGCCAATGTGACCTGAACAGTTGGATTGATGACTGGCGTATGCCAGAATGCTTTTGTTGAAGCTGATTCCTCCGCCATTGAACTGATGAGCCTGAGCGCCTGCAGTCAATGCGCCATTATGCGCCAGGGTGGTGCTGTATACCTGAATGTTGCCGCCATTGGAAGTAATGGCTCCCCCCTGATCAGCAGTGTTGAATGCCAGGGTGCTGTTGGTGACATTGATTATGAGTTGGCCACCACCACGACCATACAAGGCACCGCCATACTGAGCTGATGCATTGTGCATGAACACATTGCGGGTGACATCATAGGTTTGACCTGTGGCCAGTTCGGTGAGGTACATGGCACCGCCGGAGCTGGCTGCCTGATTGTTATAAAAACGATTTTGGCTGATTGTGATGGTGTCGCCGCCTTCGGATAAATAGACCGCTCCGCCCAGGTCTGCTGAGTTGTTCAGAAATAAATTTTGTTGGATGAGCAAATCGCCGTTGGTGATGTTGTGGCCAAAAAGTGCACCACCTGCACTGTTGGCGCTCGTCTCTATGGCATGATTGCTGATGAATTGATTGCGCATAATTTTCAGGTCATTTACCACCGAGCCTTCGGCATATATGGCTGCACCGTCTTCGGCCTGATTGTTTTCAAAAACATTATCGGCAATTTCAACCTGTTCAGCCGATTCGATCCAAACAGAGCCGCCATCACCAGCGACCTGGCCGTTTTTCAGGTGCATCGAAACGAGTGCAAACTGCCGGTCACCGGGATCCGTCAGGTTCACATGAAAGTGTCGGCTGCCAGGGGCTGCCAGAATTTCAATATTGGGACCGGCGCCAAACCGGCCAATTAAAACTGAGCCGATGACATCAATTTCACTTTGTAATTGTATGGCTGCATCGACATCAATCAGTATGATGTCCAAGGTGTCGTCGTCACCAGCTGCGCAATCTTCCAGGGCGAAGTTCAGATTGGCGGAATTCACCGCTTCACGTAAATCGCAGCCGCCATCGCCACCAGTGACCAGATCGTCAGCACGATTAACGGTGATCACTGCTGCATTGGCAGCGACGCTGCACAGCAGTGTTGCTATCAGAAATGTGGTTTTTTTCATGGGTCCCCTCAGTTGTTGAAATCAGCTTCATCGGATCAATACCGATACATTCCTAACAACTGAGGGGCTGTGATACTGACAATTTTATTCAATCATCAATCGGCATCGTCGGACAGCTCCAGCAAATCGGCATTGCCGCCCACAGCGGAAATGTTGTTGGTGATGGTTTTCTCAGTCATGAACTGGCGCAGGTAGCCTGGTCCACCGGCTTTGGGACCGGTGCCTGATAAGCCCATGCCGCCGAAGGGTTGCACTCCGACCACCGCACCAATCATGTTGCGGTTGATGTAACAGTTGCCAGCCTGAATTCTGGAAATCACATATTCGATGGTGTCATCAATTCGGGAATGAATCCCGGTGGTCAAACCGTAACCGGTGTCATTGATGGCATCGATCACTTGATCCAGTTCATTGGCGCGGAAACGAACCACATGCAAAAAAGGCCCGAATATTTCTTGTTCAAGGATTTCTAAACCTTTGATTTCATAGGCACGTGGTGCAAAAAAGTGGCCATTCATGTCAGGTTCGGCAAGGGTTTTGATGGCTTGAGCTTCAGCCGACATGCGTTGATCGTGGCGTTGCAGAATATTCAGAGCTTTGGCATCAATCACAGGTCCCAGGTCGGTGCTGAACAGGCGGGGATCGCCGATGTTCAATTCATCCATGGCTCCTTTGAGCATGTCGATGACTTTGTCAGCGACATCCTGTTGTATGAACAACACCCGCAGCGCCGAACAGCGTTGACCAGCACTGAGAAATGCTGAATTGATGACGTCCTTGACCAATTGTTCGGGCAGGCAGGACGAATCAGCAATCAAACAGTTCTGGCCGCCGGTTTCGGCAATCAGTGTGGCAATCGCAGCGTTCTTTCGATTGGCCAGGTTGAGGTTGATGATTTGTGCGGTTTGTGTGGAGCCGGTGAAAACCACTCCTGTGATGCGTTGGCTTTGACACAATTGATTTCCTGTCTGGCTACCAGGCCCCAGAACCAGCTGAAACACCGCTTCAGGAATGCCGGCCTGATGGATCAGTTGTGCTGTGTAGTGGCCAATCAGGCTGGTTTGTTCAGCAGGCTTCGCGATCACACAGTTACCAGTCACCAGTGCCGCCACTATTTGCCCGGTATAGATGGCCAGGGGAAAATTCCATGGACTGATGCATACAAATACCCCTTTGCCCTGGTGGTACAGATAATTGCTCTCACCGGTGGGACCGGGCATTTTTTCGCCATGCCCGCACAAACCCCGTGCCTGGTCAGCATAGTACCGGCAGAAGTCAACGGCTTCGCGCAATTCTGCGATGCAATCAGCCAGGGTTTTGCCGGCTTCGTTTTGAAGTAGGTAAATCAGGTTGTCGCGGTGTTGTTCGAGCAAATCTGCCAATTTCAACAAGCAGTCGGCCCGCAGATCGACCCGTGTGTCGCGCCAGCCGGCAAAGGCCTGGTGGGCATTCTCAATGGCCAGGTCTGTGTCTTCACTGCGGGTCAGGTTGTAGCTACCAATACACCGCGTTAAATCCGCTGGTGAGAACACTTGCTGTAATTCACCGGGTGTTCCGGCGCCAGGAATCAAACTGGTGGCATGGTAGGTGGCTTGTTCTTGCGCTGCGATGTTGGTGGTCAACTGATTAACCGTATGAATGTCACCCAGATTGACACCGTTGGAGTTCAGCCTGTTGGCGCCAAAAATATCACGCGGTAATGGCAACATGGGGTGCATGTGGGTTTTGTGTTTGCGCACTTTTTCAATGGGGTCCTGGGTGATGTCATCCAGGTCCAGTGTCAGGTCAGTCAGGCGATTGACAAATGAAGTGTTGGCGCCGTTTTCCAGCAGTCTTCTGACCAGGTATGGCAGCAGGTCCTCGTGCGAACCCACCGGTGCATAGATGCGACATGGGCGTTTGAGCCCTTGATCACTGATGGTTTGAGCATGCAGTGTTTGGCCCATGCCGTGTAAACGCTGAAACTCATAGCCACCGGTTTCACCGGCCATGATTTTGACCGCAGCCACGGTGTTGGCGTTGTGGGTGGCGAACTGCGGATAGAAGCGTTTGCGGTTATCCAGCAGGAAGCGGGAGCAGGCCAGGTAGGAAACATCGGTATTGACCTTGCGGGTAAACACCGGATAATGGCTCAGGCCTTGTTCCTGAGCACGTTTGACTTCTGTGTCCCAGTAAGCCCCTTTGACCAGTCTGATGGGAATCAGTCTTTGGTGCTGATCATACAGGTCGGCCAGCCACTCCAATACTTTGAGGGCTCGTTTCTGGTAAGCCTGAACCACCAAACCAAAGCCCTGGTAATCGGTCAGTTGTTCATACACCCTGGCGAAAATCTTCAGTGATAATTCAAGACGATCGGCTTCTTCGGCATCAATGGTGACGGCGACATTAACGGCTTTGGCCTGGTTGGCTATGGCCAGCACTTTGGGCGCCAATTCAGCCAGTACGCGATCAGCCTGGGCCACTTCGTAACGGGGGTGCAGGGCCGACAATTTGATGGAAATGCTTGAGGCATCATTGATGTGTCGTTTTTTGTTGGCCTCTGCAATGCTGTTGATTGATGACAGATACGCCTCATAATAGCGATCGGCATCCGCCTGAGTGAGTGCTGCTTCGCCAAGCATGTCATAAGAGTAACGGTAATCCCGGAAGCCTTTTTTTCGTGATCGTTTGATCGCCTCATTGATGTTGCGGCCCATGACAAACTGTTTGCCCATCATCTGCATGGCCCTGTGTATGCCTTTTCTGATCACCGGTTCACCGGTTTTGTTGATGAATTTATCCAGGGCCCGTTTCATGCCGCCCTTGCTTTCATCAATGTCAATGATTTTGCCGGTTAACATCAGGCCCCAGGTGGATGCATTGACAAACAATGATTCTGATTTACCCAGGTGGGATTTCCAGTCAGCTTCCAGAATCTTGTCTTTGATCAATTTGTCAGCAGTGTCTTTGTCAGGAATACGCAACAGGGCTTCGGCCAGACACATCAAAAGTATGCCTTCCTTTGAAGACAGATCGTACTCTTTCATGAAGGCATCAATGCCGTCCATGTCATCAATCTTATGGCGTACATTTTGTACCAGATCGGTGGCCAGTTTTTTGATTTGTTGACGTTTATTGGCACCTGGGTTGGCATAATCAAGCAAATGATTGACCCAGACTTCTTCGTCCATCAGATAGTGTTCTGAAAAAGGCAGCGCGCTTTGAGACATGGTGGTTTCCGGTGAAATTTCAAATAACAGCCGGATTATAATGAAACCGGTTGGGTTTAGCCAAGTATTGTTCACACTAAGGCATGATTCCGGCCTCTGGTCCTGACGATGACAGGGCTGGGGGAATTGTCTGTGGTATGCACATGGGGCCTGTGGTTCCGGGTCATCTGCTGAACAGCTTTCTTTTTACCGATTCGGCCAGCTTCAAATGGGGTGTTGTTGGCTAAACCGGCATCGACCTTCGGCTGGCAGGATGGTGGTAGACTTTCGGCTGTTTTTTAACAAAAAAATAATATAGATTGCGGATATTTTGCCTGACAAGTGGTAGAATTGCCGCGTTTGACCTGTGCGACATTTGGTCGCGGTGATTGAAGCTGACCTGGTTCAGTGTGATTTCGCACAAGAGTTGTGTTTATGATTGGTCGATGTCATTGAATTGACAAGTTTTTGTTGGGCGATGTGTGTGTGGCATATCCCTGACAACTCAAATCATCGCCACACGTTCGTTGACAGGTCGTAAGTTTTCAAAAATTCATTAGGGTATTAATTTATGAAAAAAGCGCAAATGAAATTCATGATGCTGATCTCCGGGTTGCTGGCAGCAACCATGGCTTCGGCAGAATATGGATTGAATTTAAGGAAGGGTGTTACTGAATACAGTGAGGCTGCTTATGGGATGCATACATTCACTTTGTGGATCTGTATCGTCATTGGGGTGATCGTGTTTGGCGCGATGATCGTGTCCATTTTTGCCCACCGGAAATCCAAAGGTGTCAAAGCTGAACAGTTTTCACACAGCCTCAAAGCAGAGGTGGTGTGGACCATCATTCCCATCCTGATTCTGGTGGTGATTGCCATTCCGGCCACCAAGGCCCTGATCAAGATGGAAAACCCCACAACTGATGACGGCAAGCCCATGAAAATGGACATGACGATCAAAGTCACCGGCTATCAGTGGAAGTGGCGTTATGATTACCTGGATGAAGGCTTCGGGTTTTTGAGTACCCTGGCCAAAGAAAGTAATCTGGCCAGGCAAAAAGGTTCAGGCATTGATCCTTCAACCGTTGAAAACTATCTGCTGGACGTTGATAAACCATTGGTGTTACCAGCGAATACCAACATCCGTTTTCTGTTGACTGCAGACGATGTGATTCATGCCTGGTGGGTTCCGGATTTTGGCTGGAAGCGTGATGCCATTCCTGGCTATGTGAACGAAGCCTGGACCAACATCAAAACACCGGGAACTTACCGTGGCCAATGTGCTGAATTGTGTGGTAAAGACCATGGATTCATGCCCATCGTGGTCGAGGTGTTGAGTAAAGAAGATTACGCCACCTGGGTTGCTGAGCAAAAAGGTGAGCAGGCGGAAGAAGCCGTATTGGTTGAAACTGAATGGAACAAAGAAAACCTGATGGCCCGTGGAGAAGAAGTCTACAACGCACAATGTGCGGTGTGTCACCAGGCCACTGGTGCAGGCATGCCTCCGGCATTTCCCGCTTTGGCTGGCAGTGAGCTGGTTAACGGCCCGGCAGCAGACCAGATCAACCTGATCCTGAATGGTAAACCAGGCACTGCCATGCAGGCGTTTGGTAACCTGCTGTCTGAAACCGACATCGCAGCTGCCATCACTTACACCCGCAACTCTTTTGGCAACACCGCCGGCGATATTGTTCAGCCAGCTGAAGTCAAAAGCATGAAACAATAATTAAGAGGTTATATTATGAGTCACGATATCACACATGATGGAGTTGCCGATCACCACGACCATGATCATAAGCCCAAAGGATTTGTGAAACGCTGGTTGATGACCACCAACCACAAAGACATTGGTACTTTGTATCTGATTTTTGCTTTTGCCATGTTTATCCTGGGTGGCGCCATGGCGATGATCATTCGTCTGGAGTTGTTTCAGCCAGGTCTGCAATTTGTAGAACCAGATTTCTTTAACCAAATGACCACCATGCACGCCCTGATCATGGTGTTCGGTGCAGTGATGCCGGCCTTCGTGGGTCTGGCCAACTGGATGATACCGATGATGATCGGTGCGCCTGATATGGCCCTGCCAAGAATGAACAACTGGTCATTCTGGATTCTGCCTTTTGCCTTTGCCCTGTTATCCTCTACCTTGTTTATGGAAGGTGGGGCACCTGCCGGTGGCTGGACCATGTATCCTCCGCTGGTGTTACAAGGTGGTCATAACGTGGCATACCTGGTATTTGCGGTTCATTTGATGGGTATTTCGTCCATCATGGGTGCGATCAACGTGATCGCTACCATCATGAATATGCGGGCTCCAAATGTAGGTTACCTGAACATGCCATTGTTTGTCTGGACCTGGCTGATTACCGCTTTCCTGCTGATTGCGGTGATGCCTGTTTTGGCAGGTGCAGTGACCATGTTGCTGACTGACCGTTACTTTGACACCAGTTTCTTCAATGCCGCTGGTGGTGGGGATCCGGTGTTGTTCCAGCATATTTTCTGGTTCTTCGGACATCCTGAAGTGTACATCATGATTTTACCGGCTTTTGGTGTGGTCTCTGAAATCATTCCTACTTTCGCGCGTAAGCCATTGTTTGGTTATGTGTCGATGGTATATGCCACCGCTGCCATTGCATTCCTGTCATTTATTGTATGGGCGCATCACATGTTCTCGGTGGGTATGCCGTTGGGAGCAGAGTTGTACTTCATGTATGCCACCATGATGATTGCCGTACCGACCGGAGTGAAAATCTTCAACTGGGTAGCCACCATGTGGAAAGGCTCGATGACCTTTGAGACACCGATGTTGTTCTCTTTGGCATTCGTGATTCTGTTCACCATTGGCGGTTTCTCTGGCGTGATGATGGCTCTGGCTCCGGTTGATTTACAGTACCATGACACTTATTTCATCGTGGCGCATTTCCACTATGTACTGGTTACTGGTGCCGTCTTTGCGATCATCGCTGGTGTTTATTACTGGATACCAAAATGGTCTGGACACATGTACAACGAGCGTTTGGGCAAGATCCACTTCTGGTGGTCAACCATTTCGGTCAATGTGTTGTTCTTCCCTCAGCATTTCCTTGGTCTGGCAGGAATGCCACGAAGAATCCCGGACTATTCAACACAGTTCGCTGAATTCAATATGTGGTCCTCGATTGGTGGGTTTGCCTTTGGTCTGGCTCAGGTGTTCTTCATCTACATTGTGTGGAAGACCGTCAGAGGCGGCGAAAAAGCCACTGGTCAGGTTTGGGAAGGAGCCAAAGGTTTGGAATGGACTGTTCCTTCACCAGCTCCGCACCATACTTTTGAAGACTTTGGTCCGGTTGATCTGGATAAAATGGCCCACGGTAAAACCCATTGATCTGAATCAAGCCAATGAATCAAGAAGAAAAACGCATTCAGGAACAACGCAAAGCCGCCAGAAAAACAGCTGTGATACTGGCGGTGATTGCAGTGGGCTTTTTTTCCTGGGCGGTTTACATTGTGGTGAAACATGCAACGTGAACAGGAAAACAGGAAAGTACTGAAGATCGGCCTGACCGTTGCTGTGCTGATGGTGGGTTTTGGTTTCGCCCTGGTGCCCCTGTATGACATCATTTGTGACATCACTGGATTGAATGGCAAAACCGGTGTGTTGGCTGCGCAGGATGTCAGGGAAACGGCCGTCGATCACACCGTGGTGGTGCAGTTTGATGGCACGGTCAACAGTGACCTGCCCTGGTCCTTCAGGCCCAAACAGTTTTCCATGGAAGTGGTGCCTGGTAAGTTGTATCACACGGAATACATTGCCAAAAACATTTCCACTGATGATGTCACCGGACAAGCTGTACCGAGTGTGGCTCCCAACGAGGCCTCGATTTATTTCAGTAAAACAGAATGTTTTTGTTTCACTGAACAATTGCTGGCATCAGGCGAGGAAAAAAACATGCCTGTGACATTCATTGTCAGTGCAGACATTCCCAAAGACATCGATGTGTTGACTTTGTCATACACGTTTTTTAATAAAAATCGCATGACCACTGCTGAAAAGCAACAAGCGGGTAATGCCAATCATGAAAAAATTTAAAAATATATAGAGGCAAGAACAATGTCAGAAGCGAGTAAAGATCAATATTACGTACCTCACCTAGCCAAGTGGCCTATTGTTGGATCCGTCGGTCTAACGGTGACTGTATTGGGCGCCATTAATTTATTGAACAGTGAAAATCCAGGTACACCCTGGATGCTTTATCTGGGCTTTGCCATCATCCTGTTGATGATGTTTGGTTGGTTTGGTGAAGTCATCAAAGAGAGTGAAGACAACCTCTACAATACCCAGGTGGACACGTCATTCCGAATGGGTATGATCTGGTTTATTTTCTCAGAAGTGATGTTCTTTGGAGCCTTCTTTGGTGCTTTGTTTTATGCCAGAACTTTCTCCGTGCCCTGGTTGGGTGGAGAAGGCACAGGCCTGTCAACCAATGAAGTGTTGTGGAATGGTTATGAAGGTGTCTGGCCGACCAATGGTCCAGGGGATCTGGGCGGTCGCTTTGAACTGATTGATCCTTATCACCTGCCTTTGATCAACACCTTGTTGTTATTGGCCAGTTCGGTCACCATCACCATTGCTCACCATGCATTAAGAGCCAACAACCGTTCACAAACCATCATCTGGCTGATCGCCACGGTGATTCTGGGTGCAGTGTTCCTGTTTTATCAGGCAGAAGAATACATTGAAGCTTACCGTGATTTGAATCTGACATTGTCTTCAGGCATTTATGGCTCAACATTTTTCATGTTGACCGGGTTCCATGGCATGCATGTGACGTTGGGAGCAATCATGATCACCATCATTACCATCCGGGTAATTCGCGGTCATTTCAGACCGGAGAGTCATTTTGGTTTTGAAGCTGTGGCCTGGTACTGGCACTTTGTAGACGTGGTCTGGCTGGGATTATTTATCTTTGTGTATATCCTCTGATAGACACCTGCCAATCTGTACTTCGAAAACCCATCGCTTTGATGGGTTTTCTACATCAAATCCAGTAAAATACCCGTTCATTTGACACGTCTGCCGTTATGAAAATTGTCATCATTCTTATGTTGTTGTTTATCCTCTTCAGTCTGGGTTCTGCCATGTTCTATCTGGTGAAAGGTCAGGGTAAGAGTCAGAACACTGTACGCTTTCTGACGGTTCGTGTTGTGCTGAGTGTGTTGTTGTTTTTATTCATCATTCTGGCCGCTCACATGGGCTGGATCGAAACCCAGCAACCCGCGTTTCTCAGACCCTGAATTCTGATGAAGCGATTTCCCTGGTTATTCACCCTGCTGTGGTTGTTGATTCTTGTGGTGATGTTGTCTGCCGGCTTTTGGCAACTGAACCGGGCAGAGGAAAAACGCCTGATGGCAAAGCGAATGTCAGCTGGACAAACTGCGGTTCCCACGAGTGCCAAAGACTGGGCACAATTACAGGCATTTGATCAAGTGATGATCACCGGGCACTTTCAGCCACAACAGTTTTTACTCAGTAACCAGATCGTAGATGGGCAAGTAGGCTTTTTTGTCTTCACAGCCTTTACCACAGTCAATCAATTACATTTATTGGTTAACCGGGGCTGGGTGGCAACTGCTGACGCTGAGATACAGGTCACTGATCATGAAGTTCAACTGACGGGTCTGGTGGCAGATTGGCCACGACCAGGTATCCAGTTGGGTGAACAAATACTGACCGAACAGCAACAACAGGTGGTGACTTATTTGCCACCGGACTTGACCCGGCAATGGTTACAAGACCAATTGTGTCAACCAGCCGCATGTGAGGTGTTGTCACAGGTCATGAAATTATCCCCGGAAGCGCCATTGGGATTCGTCAGAAAATGGCAGGCGCCGGTGATGACACCAGCCAAACATCAGGCTTATGCGGTTCAATGGTTCAGCATGTCAGCGGTGTTGTTACTGGTGTGGTTGATATTTATCAGGAAGCATTATGCAGGCAAAGACTAAAAACAGGCTCACCATCTTGTTCACAGTGGTGTTGTTTACCGCACCAGTGGTGGTGGCATACTTATTGAGTTCCGGGTTGATTGAATACAAACCGGATGGCACCAAAAACAATGGGCGGTTCATCTCACCATTGGTTAAAATCGCTGATCATGCCAATGGTCCTTGGGTTGATCAACTGAACGATCACTGGACCTTGATCAGGCGTGTTCCCGGATCTTGTGAACCTGGTTGTGAACAATTGCAGGATGAGTTGCTCAGGTACCGCCTCAGTTTGGGGCATCGGGCTGAAAAGCTGGAATTGATGTTGATGACTGATCAGTCACTGAGCGCCGGTGAAGACCTGTTCCCGCTGGTAAAAAAAGTCAGTTTGGCCGGTAACCAGGCATTGCAAGGCGTTATGGACCAGTTGTCTGTTGAGTCGTTGGGCAACGGTGATGGTTTGTATGTGGTGGCTCCGGAAGGTTTTTTGATGATGGCATTCACTGCACAAAACAGTTCCAGTGAAATCATCAAAGATTTATCATTATTGGTTAAAAGAAAAGGCGATTGATATGAAATACAGACACTTGGCCTGGTTTGCTGTTGGACTGACATTGTGTGTGGTGGTGTTGGGTGCTTATGTGAGGTTGTCAGATGCCGGCCTGGGATGTCCGGACTGGCCGGGTTGTTATGGTCACCTTGCCTGGCCCAATGAGGCCCATGAAATTGAAAAGGCCAACGCCACGTTCACTGAACGAGCGGTTGAAATCGATAAGGCCTGGAAAGAAATGGCTCACCGTTATCTGGCTGGCATCCTGGGATTGGTGGTGTTGGCATTGTTCGTCTGGGCGTTCAGGCGACGTCATCTGGACAGTTATGCCTTGCCTCTGGTCATTGGTGCAGTGATTGTTTTTCAGGCTGCGCTGGGAATGTGGACGGTCACCCTTAAACTTCATCCCAGTATTGTGATGAGCCATTTGCTGGGAGGCTTAACGACTTTGTCGTTGCTGACCTGGTTGGCGTGTTCCAGGACACCTGCGATGACACCTTACCGCTATGCAGGGCATGTCAAGCAATGGATGGTGGTGGTTGGTTTGGTATTATTACTGGTGCAAATTGCATTGGGTGGGTGGACCAGCGCCAATTATGCGGCGCTCGCATGTGTGGGCTTTCCGCAGTGTAATGGTGTGTGGATACCGGAAATGGATTTTGTTCAGGGCTTTGATCTGTTTAAGCAATATGGGCCTAATTATGAGTTCGGTGTGAAGGACGGACCAGCCAGAATTGCCATACAAATGACTCATCGATTTGGTTTTCTGGTGGTGACAGCTTACTTTGCCTGGTTAATTTTTAAACTCACCCGTAATCGTGAATTGATGCCACTGGGGTTGAGCCTGTTGACTTTACTGGTGATACAGATAGCCCTGGGAATCATCAATGTGACATATTCATTGCCATTGGTTGTGGCGACCATGCATAATGGCGTGGCTGCTTTGTTGCTGGTCAACATGGTGGTGCTGTTGTATAAAACCCGAAAAACACCCTGACATCAAACATGAGCCAATTTAAACAATACCTGGAACTGACCAAGCCCAAAGTGGTGTTGCTCATACTGTTCACCGCTTTGGTGGGAATGTTATTGTCCATGCGCAACTTCCCTGAATCCGAATGGTGGTTGATTCTGTGGGGTATGATTGGTATTGGCTTGTCTTCTGGAGCGGCCGCTGCAATCAATCACTGGGCTGATCAGAAAGCCGACGCGATCATGCTCAGAACCCAGCACCGGCCGTTGCCTAGTGGAGAACTCAGTGCCGGTAAGGTGTTGTTGTTTGCAGGAATTTTAACTTTGGTCGGGATGTCTGTTCTGGTGTACTTTGTCAATGTGTTGACCGCCGTTCTGACGTTTCTGTCGCTCATTGGTTATGCATTTGTTTACACCTTTTACCTGAAACGCGCCACGCCACAGAACATTGTTATTGGTGGTGCTGCAGGTGCCACTCCACCGGTTTTGGGTTGGTCGACCATGACCGGCCATGTCACCGCTGATTCACTGATTCTGTTTGGTATCATTTTTGCCTGGACACCTCCGCATTTTTGGGCACTGGCCATTTACCGCAAGGAAGATTATGCCAAAGCCGATATTCCAATGTTGCCCGTGACTCATGGTGTTGAGTTCACCCAGCTGCACATCATGCTGTATACGGTCATTCTGATTCTGGTAACCATTTTTCCTTTCTTGACAGGAATGAGTGGTTTGATCTACCTCACCGGTGCCCTGTTGCTGGGTGGTAAATTCCTGTGGATGACGATTCAATTGAAACGTACCCAGTCGCCATTACTGGCCTGGCAAACATTCAAGTATTCCATCTGGTATCTGATGTTGTTGTTCGCCTTTCTGTTGGTTGATCATTATGTGCACCTTGGTGATGTCATGCCTCGCCTGTTTCAGGAACCCATTTTTTGACCCGTCTGATTGATTCACACATTCACCTGGATGATGACCGCTATGCCAGTGATCGGGCAGAGCTGATTAAGATGGCGCAAATGGCAGGGGTCAGTCAGTTTATTGTGCCAGCGGTCAGCCGGAAAAGATTTGCCACGGTACAACAGTTGGCAATGAAACATGAATCGGTGTTCCACACCCTGGGTCTGCATCCTTATTATATTGACCAACACAGTGCTGAGGATCTGGAAGCCCTGGCGACAGCCCTGTCTCAGCCCGGCGTGATCGGTGTGGGTGAATGTGGCCTGGACCATTTCCTCAAAAACCTTGATCGCAACAAACAACAGCTGGTGTTTGAAGCCCAGGTGGTGCTGGCCAAACACTTTAAACTGCCTTTGATTTTACATGTCAGGGGTGCTGTGGATGATGTTTTTAATGTGCTGAAAAAACACGATTATTATCATGCCGTCATGCACAGTTTCAATGGATCGGCAGAACAAGCACGACAGATCACCGCTGCCGGGGTCTATTTGGGTTTCGGGCCGGCAGTCTGTAATCCCCAGGCACGCAAACTACAAACCATGGTTCAATCCGTACCGCTTGATCGCATCATGCTGGAAACTGATGGGCCGGACCAGCCATTTTATGACCGTTACGGTAAACGCAATTTGCCGATTGATTTACTCAGGGTCAATCAAGAGCTGGCAACCATTTTGAACGTCGACGCCATGACATTGGCTGAGCAGACAGCGGCAAACGCCAGGGCATTGTTTCGCATATGAAGGAGCGGTTTGGTGGCATAGAACGGCTGTTTGGCACGGATGGCGCAAAGCAATTGGCCCAGGCCCATGTGGCCATTATTGGTATGGGTGGTGTTGGGTGTTGGGCTGCTGAAATGCTGGCCCGTTGTGGTGTGGGTCAGCTCACCCTGATCGATGCCGATGAATTATGCGTGACCAACATCAATCGCCAGATTCATGCCCTGGACAGCACCGTGGGGCAACCCAAAGTTGGGGCGATGGCAGCCCGTATCAAAGACATCAATGGCGATTGTCAGGTCAGCACACACGAAACATTTTATCTGGGCAAGAACGCCGATGAATTGCTTGATGGGGGGTTCGATTACCTGATCGATGCCATTGATTCGGTGAAACACAAAGTGGATTTATTGGCCCAATGCCTGCAACGTAAGATCCCGGTGCTGACTTGTGGGGGAGCTGGTGGCAAAACCGATCCATCGAGGATTCAGACTGCCGACCTGGCCAAAACCAATGGTGATCGCTTGTTGAAAAAAATTCGCTATGAACTGCGCAAACATCATGGTCTGGGCAAAGGCAAAAAATTCAACATCAGGGCGGTGTTTTCCGATCAGCCAATGATCCTGCCTTTTTGTGAAACCGACACTCAACAATCATTCAAGCTCGATTGCGATTCAGGATATGGCACCAGCCCGATGGTGATCAGTTCATTCGGCATCCGGGCTGCGGATGAAGTCATTCAGGCGCTGTTCAAAAAAAAGGCCACCTGATGGTTAAACCACCAGGCAGCCGTTTCACACCCTGATATAACCGTAATTTATTCAGGTATTCTCAGAACCTGGCCCGGATAGATTTTGTCCGGATCAGACAACATGGGTTTATTGGCTTCGAAGATTTTTGGATATTCCATGGCATTGCCATAAAACTCTTTGGCGATCTTGCCCAGGGTGTCACCTGATTTAACGGTGTAAGTTCTTGATTCCCAGGCTTCCTCACCGGCTTTGTCAGCTTCAGCGGCTTCGGCTTCGGCTACGGCTTTTTCGGCTTCAGCGGCATCGGCTGGCGGTGCACCCAGAATCAGGTTGTCCTGAACCCGTGATACCCCGGCGATGTTGCCGGCTGTCAGCACCGCTTTTTCTTTTTGTTCCTGGTTAGGTACGTAACCAGACAATGTGACCAGACCGGCTGAAAAACCGGTTTTCATGTGGCTCACATCCACGCCACTGTTTTCGATGTGCTTGATCACCGGCATGGTGACTTCAGGTTCTTTTTCGTCGTCCTTAAAGATTCGTGAACCGGCATCGGCAATAAAATCAAAAAATCCCATAATGTCCTCTTTTGTGTGTTTGAATACAATCAGCATATCAATCATTTAACAACAAATCAATCGGCATTCGGTTGATTTAACAATCTGTGACAAGCCTGCCATCAGACGAACTTTGTCAGTCTGTTCTGCTGGGTTGTTTTTTGGCTCACTGGCGATAAAAAACTCCGCATCTGTGGTGCTAAAAATTGACATCAAAGGGTGTTATTGATCATAATGAATGATTTACTGTTCTTTGGGGAAATTCATGAGAAAACTGATGGCGCTGTCTTTGGGCTTATCAATGGGTGTGCAAGCGGGTGGTCCGGTGTGTTTGCCAGATGCATCCACCACATTTACTGACGTAGTGAACAAAGCCTATACCGTTACCCATGACAGTTTGGGGAACAATGCCTTGTATTCTCAATGTACCAATATGTCGGACCAGCAATTCATCAGTGATCTTGATTTGTGCGGCATACTGGCCAATCCAATCAATGGCCTGGGTATGAGCCCGGTTGATCAGTTTTTGTATGGTTTGATGCCCACCGATGACCTCGGTATTGGCACCCATCTTGAATTGACCATTCCTTTTCCATCCCCCGGCAAACCTGGTGACATGATGAAAGCCGACCCAGTTGATATTTACCGGATCGGTAACGACGGTGGATATGAGCGCATCGGTGAAGTTTTACCGCCGACTGAGGATAGCCCCCTGCCACCCGATACCGATCAGGTGATTCCACTGGTTCATTCGGCGGCGTCATTCAATGAATTGGGTGATTTGTTTGTGTTGGGTTATAAGACCAATTACACCTCAAGTGCTGACGTGATGGCTGGTACAGGCCAGGTAATCTATCAAACCCCCAGAATCATGATTGGACAGATCATGAGTGCTTCATTAACGGCCGCTGCCGGTGGAACCATTCCGGCGGTTTGGTTTGAAGCAGACACCTCCACAGACCCCGTGTGTTCGGATGTGATGAATGCATTCCGTGATCGTACCAATGTGTTTTCTGATTGTGTGGTGGCGGATTTCATCACCAATGGCGACCCTGATGCGGCGTTGCAAAGCTGTCTGAACAGCACCAATGTGTTGGGCTACGGCATCCATGATTTCGCTGTCAGTCCATTGAATGGTAATTATTATGCTTTGGATTCTCAGACCTATGACGACAGAGACGTGTTGATTGAAGTTGATTCAGCCACCATGATTGCCAGTTGTACCGAATATGCCGATGCAGGAAATGCCACCGGCCTGCTGACCAGTCTGATGTTCAGTCAGCAAAATAAATTGGTGGCGGTGTTTGCCAATGAAAACACCGGTCGCTGGATTGACGTCAATACCGGCGTGATTACCACCTTGGCAGACACCATTGTGGCCTCACCATTCGGTGATGGCAGCAGCATGCCATTTGTGGTGCCACGGGTGATGAGATTTTTAGGTATCGTCGGTGAAATCATTTTTAAAAACGGATTCGAGCCAGATTTAATTTTCTACAATGGATTTGAGGGCACGCCACCAACATGTCCGGTGTTCTGATCACCACCAATACCTGATGAAAAAGCCAGTGTCAAACATTGGCTTTTTTTTTGGCCTGCCATAAATTCGCCATAATTGATCACATCTGATCATTTGGATGACGTCACTTGGTCTGTATTGAACGCTTTAATGGTACCCATGTTTAATCACAGAGGTACACATGAAAAGCACAGGCAAAAAGTCAATCCGCCAGGAACTGGAACAGCTGGCTCAAAAGCAAACACCCCAGGCAGCCCCCAAGACCAGCAGTCCCAAAGCGCACGAAAAACTTGGGCTGAATTGGAAGGACGTGGTGATTTTTTCCATGGTGATGTTTTACACGGCACTGTACAACATCAACGTTCAGGCCCAAAGCATGACTGAGTCTGCAGTCAGTTTTGATGACATCACCAGTGGCATGATGATGTCATTCAACAAAAACACCGGTGAATACCACAGCTTGCAACTGGTGGAGACAGCTTACGATGTTGAGGTGTACGGCTTGTTGGCTACCATCAGTTTAAAGCAGTCTTTTTACAACGCCAAAGACGATTGGATTACCGAAGGGGTGTATGCCTTTCCGATGGCCGACAAATCAGCGGTATATCGCCTGAAGATGACGGTTGGTGACCGGGAGATCGAAGGTGAAATTCATGAAAAAAAACAAGCTGAGCAGATTTATCAGCAGGCCAAAGCAGCAGGGCTGACAGCCACCATGGTCAAACAACACCGGCCTAATATCTTTACTTCGGATATTGCCAACATTGGTCCTGGGGAAGTGGTGAGTGTGGAAATCACCTATCAACTGGCACTGCGCTACGATCAGTTGTTTTATGAGTTGCGCTTGCCAATGGCCATCAAGCCCCGGTACATTCCTGCTGGCTTTGATGCTGATCTGCCGTTGACAGGTGGGGTGATTGATCACAATCAGCGCACCATAGAAGTCAGCCTGGATGCGGGATTTGACTTGCAGGAACTTAAATCCATGCATCACAATGTGAACATTGAACAGCAATTTGACCTGCACCAGATTGAGTTGGCTGATTCACAGTTGTACGATACCAATGACTTTGTATTGCGTTGGTATCCCAGGCGCGAACAAACACCCAAAGCGGCTTATTTTTCAGAAATCAAAGATGGTTTTGAATATTCATTGTTGATGGTGCTACCACCTGCCAGCTCAGAAAAGTCAGCCAAACCACGCAACATGACCTTTGTGATGGACACCTCGGGATCGATGCATGGCATGGCACTGGAGCAGTCAAAAGATGCCTTGTTGTTTGCTTTGTCGGAACTGGATGAGACCACTTGGTTTAATGTCATCGATTTTGATTCCAATGCCAAGGTATTGTTCCCTGCTTCCCAACAAGCCACTCCAGATAACATTTCCAAAGCATTGGATTTTGTTGACGGCTTCAGCTCTGATGGCGGCACCAACATGGCACCCGCTCTACAAATGGCCATGCAGCGGGAAAACCGCAAAGCCGGTTATCTGAACCAGATCATTTTCATGACCGATGGCTCAGTGGGTAATGAGGCCATGATTTTTGATCAGATTGCCCAGGACATTGGAGATGCGCGCTTGTTCACCATTGCCATTGGCCCGGCACCGAATAATTATTTCATGAGTAAAGCAGCCATGTTTGGAAAAGGCACCTACACCCACATCGCCAGCCTGGATGAAGTGAATGCGTCCATGGGTCATTTATTCGCTCAATTGGCCAAGCCCGCACTGACTGATGTGGCGGTGACCTGGAATACTTCAGATGTGATTCAAAGTCCCAGTGTGATTCCCGATCTTTACATGGATCAGCCTTTGGTCATCACCAGCAAAACCACACTGAACAGCACAGCAGGGCGCCCTTCCTTTGTGGTCAGCGGTCTGAGTCAGCAAAAAACCTGGTCAGAGGGTTTGACCCTGAACAAAGATGGCCAGACCAACGGCATTGCCCGCTTGTGGGCCCGCAATAAAGTGGAAGAAATGACCGACGATTTGATGCTGGGTGGTGATTATGAGTTGCTGAAACAAGACATCATTGACCTGGCACTCGATCACCATCTGATCACCGAATTCACTGCCCTGGTGGCGGTGGATAAAAATCCGGATGCCAGCCGGATGGCCCGTGCGAAAGCGGCTCAGCAAGTGCCGTTTCCACAGGGATCATTGGGTTGGCGCTGGAACCTGCTGATGGGGTTGATGTTAATGGCTTTTGGGTTGTTCATCCAACGCAGAACTCAAGTCTGAATTGAACGTCAAACACAGGAGCCAATGATGATACATTCTCACTCTCGTCACATGACTTTCGGAGCCAAAGTCGCACCTCGCAAGGCAAGGAAAAGCGCGTGGATTAAGTTCATCCTGGCTGCTGTGTTAACCGTGGGCAGCTGGCAGGTGGGTTCCTCCGTCTACCTGCTGGCCAAAGCCCACCTGGCACAGTACCTGATCGCTGATGCCTGGCAGGAAACCCTGGCCGATGGTCAGCCGCATCCACCCTGGTCCTGGGCTGATACCCATCCGGTGGCCCGCTTGAATTTTCCCACCCTGACTGAAACCACCTATGTTTTGGAAGGGGCCAGTGGTCGCAACATGGCTTTTGGGCCGGTACACACACAATCATCTGGCATGCCCGGGACCCCGATCAGTACCGTCATCAGTGCCCATAATGACTCCCATTTCAGTTTCTTGGGTCAGTTGAAACTGACCGATGTGATACAAATTGAAACCCTTGATGGTGCTTACAGTTACCGGGTGTCTGACATCCGTGTGGTGGATTCTGATCAACATCAGATCAGCATCAATCAGCGCGATGAACTGATCCTCACCACTTGTTATCCGTTCAATGCCCTGCAAACCGGCGGTAACCTGCGCTATCAGGTCACGGCCAAACGCTTGTGAATCCACAGGTGCAGAACTCCGGCAGTGTGCGCCTGGTGAAGATCATCAAGGTATTGTGTGTGATGGCTTGTGCGTTAGCCGGTCATTGACCAGCCAAGCCTTTCATGGCGGATCGATTTGGCATAGATTGAAAAGAAATGAACTTGGGACTCCATGCAATTTTGTTCCTGACAAAATTGAAAACGGCCACAGCGTTCAGGCCAATCAATTAAGCACACGACCCTCTGATTATACTGAGTATAACCAACCGGGTCAGCGGTTCGGACTGATCATCAGCTCTCCATGGGTTCACGTATGTGTTCAATTGTCAGGACCAGCGATCGCCGGCTAGCAATGATGGATTTTGCGCTGCCCACATCGGTTGTGCTTCAGGGTGTGCGGCACAATCTGTAGACGGACCTGATGGTTTTTTGATAACCTGTTTTACGCTGTTTGTACGACCGATTGCATGTGTGACTGAACGCCCTTAAAGCGTGCTCACCTTGGTCAGGTACTTGTGATTAATGGCACTGTTTGTTGGCTTTGTCCCGTGCTAATCTATGCGTGCTGAACAGGATGGTTCATTGGTTTTTGCACATGTTTTCAACATGTCAGTTGTACATGAGTCATCCGCTACTATATTTAATAGACACAACGACAGGAATCCCTCTGTGAAACGAATACTCCCCGGGTTGTTGGTGCTGGTTATGCTCAGTGCCTGTGTGCACAGCCATAAACCACTTTCATACAATGGTATGTCGCTGACTGTTGATGGTTGTCAATCCTCCAACACCACGTCGGCACAACAAGCCATACTCGAACATGGACTGCGTTCTCAGGTGAAATTTGCAGATGAAAACGAGCCGCTGTACTCCATAGCGGAGCAGTTGACTGCCCATCAGATACCGGCTTTGTCTGTGGCGGTTATTGACGCAGGCAGGATTGCATGGACTGGGATTTATAACAGTGGAGGTTCAACATTGAATTGTGACAGCCTGTTTCAGGCCGCCTCACTGTCTAAGCCAGTGACTCTAATGGCAGTTGTGCGCATGCATTCAGAGGGCTTGATTGATATGGATAAGGACATTCAGGCATACTTGGAACACCAGGTTTTGCCGCAGGGGTTACAGACGACAGAGAATCCGGTGACTTTTCGCAACCTGTTGGGACACACCTCTGGGATCACGCCGGGTGGTTATGAAGGGTATGCGCAAGGCGAAATGTTACCATCAGATGTTGAGGTGCTCACCGGAGCTGCAGGGGTCAACTCACCGGCCATTGAAGTGGTTGCGGTTCCCAATGAGCAACTGATGTATTCCGGTGGGGCTTACACCCTGGCTGAACTGGCTTTGCAGGATGTTTTCAATGACACCTTCAGCAACATCATGAAGCGCTGGATTTTGCAGCCACTGGAGATGGGAATTGCCGATTTCAGCCAACCTTTACCAGCAATTAAAAGCAGTCAGGCAGCGCAGGGACATGACATGAACGGGGCTGTTGTGCCTGGTGGTTGGCGGAATCATCCGGAACAGGCTGCGGCAGGCTTATGGAGCAATGCTTCAGATCTGGCAAAATTTTTAATTGAGATGCATCATGCTTACCAGGGCGGCGGTAAGTTGTTTACCCAGCGAGATATTGAGCTGCTACTCAATGGAGAGCGTCATGGTCAGGCCTATGGCTTCATCATCAACCGCACTGACACATCTGTTGCCATCACTCACTTTGGTGGGAATGTTGGATACAGAACGGGTATGACCATTGATCTTGTGAGCGGTGATGGTCTGGTTTACCTGACCAACTCCGACAGTGGTGGCAACCTGGGAAATGAGCTGTTGTACGCAGCCAGTCAGATTTATGACTGGCAGCACTTTAAGCAGACAACGGTCAAAAGGGCTCAGGTTGAAACTCAGGTGCTGAAGGGTTTATCAGGTGACTATACCTGGAATCAACAAGTTGATCTGCAGGTTAAATATGATGAATCTGTTAAACAGATCGCGTTGTATTTTCCCAATGGTGATGCCTATCAATTGGTGCCGATAACTGGAGAAGCATTGGACTTCATCCATGCGGAAACAGGAGTTCGTGTGGCATTTGACCCTGAAGATGGTTTGCAATCATTTCTTCTGTATGGACAACAGGCGGTCAAAAAGTAAATGTTTTCTGCCTGGTCAGCTTTGTTCTGAGTCAGGTGAATATGTGATAAATTGATTGTTTCATAGCAATCATTCATCAGGAGTCAGACATGAAAATTAACCTCACCAGTGTGATGGTCACAGACCAGCAGCAGGCGCTTGAGTTTTATACCGAAAAGTTGGGTTTCATTAAAAACCAGGATGTGCCCATGGGTGAACACCGCTGGCTGACCGTGGTGTCACCTGAAGGTGCAGCAGGTGTTGAGTTGTTGTTGGAACCGCTGGGTTTTGCACCAGCCAAAGACTTTCAGCGCCAGCTATATGAAGCGGGTATTCCCTTTGCATCATTTGAATCTGCGGATCTGGACACAGAATGGCAAACCCTCAAGAAACAAGGTGTGGTGTTCAAAGGTGAACCACAGGAGATGGGTGGCGTGAACATGGTGGTGTTCGATGACACGGTGGGCAACCTGATTTGCCTGGTGGAAAAAACCAGCTGAGCCATCATTGTGAACCGTAAGGTTACTGTCAACACATTGCGCAATGAGCATTTGACTCAGGCCTGGGAGGTTTGGTTGACTGCCGGCTGGAATGATGACTTCGGTTTATCATTGAGTGAATTCATCACGTCCTGGCAGGCATCACCGGTCAAACAGGGTGTGTTTTTCGCTGATCAATTGGTGGGCATTGCCCGGGCCAATACCGATGGCGTCCTGTATGCCATGATTCATGATGTGGTGGTATCGCCCGATCACAGGAGTCAGGGGCTGGGTAAACAGCTGGTGACTGGGTTGGTTGATGCCTTGCGTGCCAAAGGGATACGCAGCATACAGTTGATGGCAGCACAGGGACAAGCGCGCTTCTATCAGGGTCTGGGGTTTGTCCGACGGCCTGAAGGTGGGCCAGGGATGACATTGGCTGATCGCGCTGAATGAGCAGCTGACACCAGGTTTCCTGGTGGATGCAATACTTGTACTTGAACACACCCATTGTTTATGATGGAAATCAGTCAATCAAGGAGTTTTATGGATATGCGTGGCAAGCTGTTTTATTGTTTCCTGATATCAGGTTCAGTCTGGACCAGTCAGACGTTCGCTTGTGATTGGCAAACCGGTGAACGTGAACAAAAGGTCTTCCTGTCCTGGGATGGCCAACGACTGGATCATTGGACAGTCGAACCGGGAGAGATCAAGGCTGTTGAACTGCCCAATGGTTTTCAGCTGGGTTTGAAACTGGAAAATCCCGAGCCTGAGAAAATCATCGACTACCGGGAAAAAATTCCTCACCCACCAGAAATGGTCAGCATCAGTTTGTATGACCTGGCTGGTGATGCACCGGTTTTCCTCACCCGCACTTATGGCGGCACCAATTCAATTCAAGGTTATGGTGCCCGTGGTGGCGCTGACCGGGTTGATGTCTTGGGTGATCCGGGCATTTCATTGACTTTATTTAAACCTGTGTGTTTGCCACCGGATTCGGCAGAATAAAATCATCTGGTCAAGGGTTGCTTTATTGTTACCAGATTATTTAGTGGGGTGCAAAGATGTTTGAAGTGATTTTGATTGTCAATGCCATTAGGAATGACCTTGGGACTTCATTCACTTTTGTTCCTGACAAAAGTGAAAGCCGACTCTACGGATGGAGGAGTTTGGGTCTCGTCTGGAACAGAGACCGAGGCCTCGGCGATCATGTCGTGTGATCAAGCGCCCGACGTTCTGATTCGCTGTCGCTCACGGCCTATCGATCATTCCATTATGGCTTCTTGACTTCGTCAAACCGCCATATCTGCATGCTTTGCCTAACCAAGTCGGCGGGTCGGGCTGATCATCAGCTCTCCATTGATGGGCTTCACCTTCATCACAGATTGTCTGATGATGATCGGCAATGCCGCTCTGGCAGTGAGCCTCGCCTGAGGACATCGCTGAACCTGAGGCACTCGGCGGTTCATGGCTGTTTCGCTTCGGAATGCCTTGGTGGCTGGCCGATCTGAGTTATAATAGCGGGTTGATTGAGTTTTTTTGACATGACGATGAATTACGACCAGGTTTTTGATGTGATTATTGTGGGTGGCGGGCATGCCGGCACCGAGGCTGCGCTGGCGGCTGCCCGGATGGGGGCGAAAACATTGTTGCTGACGCACAATATTGAAACCATTGGTCAGATGAGTTGTAATCCGGCCATTGGTGGTATTGGTAAAGGCCATCTGGTCAAAGAAATTGACGCCCTGGGCGGGGTCATGGCCCAGGCCACTGATCATGCTGGTATTCAATGGCGTACACTGAATTCACGCAAAGGGGCTGCGGTGCGTGCCACCCGGGCTCAGTGTGACCGGGCCTTGTACCGGGCGCACATCCGAACAGCGGTGGAAAACCAAAGCAATCTGTTTATTTTTCAACAAGGTGTGGAAGACCTGATCATAGAAAATGACCAGGTCAAAGGGGCGGTGACGCAAATGGGACTGACATTCATGGCTCAAACCGTGGTGCTGACCGTAGGCACTTTCCTGGCCGGCAAAATCCACATCGGTTTGTCCAATTTCTCCGGTGGCCGGGCGGGAGACCCGCCAGCTACGGTATTGGCCCAAAAATTGCGGGCACTGCCGTTTGAAGTGGCGCGCCTGAAAACCGGCACCCCACCACGCATCGATGGTAAAACCGTGGATTTTACGGTGATGGAAGAACAGCCCGGTGACACCCCGCGGCCGGTGTTTTCCTACATGGGGCACCTGGATCAGCACCCCGAACAGGTCAGTTGTTACATCACCCACACCAACCTCCAAACCCATGACCACATTCGCTCTGGACTCGACCGTTCGCCGATGTATTCAGGAGAAATCGAAGGTAAAGGACCGCGTTACTGTCCCTCCATTGAAGACAAGATCATGCGCTTTGCAGACAAAGATTCGCATCAGATTTTTGTTGAGCCGGAAGGTCTGGGCACTCATGAGCTGTATCCCAATGGCATCTCTACTTCGCTGCCATTTGATGTTCAGTTGAAGTTGGTGCGTTCCATCAGAGGTTTTGAGAACGCCCACATCACCCGACCTGGTTATGCGATTGAATACGATTTCTTCGATCCACGTGGATTACAGTCATCACTGGAAACCCGCTTTGTCGAAGGCCTGTTTTTTGCTGGCCAGATCAACGGCACCACCGGATATGAAGAAGCTGGTGCTCAAGGGCTGATTGCCGGCATGAATGCTGCCTTGAAAGTGGCCGGAAAACCCAGCTGGACTCCGGCCCGCAATGAAGCCTACATGGGGGTGTTGATTGATGACCTCATTACCCAGGGTACCAATGAACCCTATCGGATGTTCACCTCACGGGCTGAGTATAGACTGATGCTGCGCGAAGACAATGCCGATTTCCGGCTCACTGAAAAGGGCCGTGAACTGGGGCTTGTTGACGATGAACGTTGGCTGGCCTTTAGTGAGAAACGAACCCATGTGGAAGGTTCATTGGAGCAACTCAAAGGCGTGTGGTTGGGTCCCAACAATGACCTGGGACGCAAATTCATCACCCAAACCGGCATCGAGTTAAGCAAAGAAACCAATGCCTATGACCTGTTGCGCCGCCCCGAAGTCAACATCGGTATGCTGCTGGCTCTGGATGGCATTGAGCTGCCAAGCCGGGCTGACAAGGTATTGGAACAGATAGAAATCCAAACTCAGTATTCGGGTTACCTGGAACGTCAGCAGCAGGAAATCGACAAAGCCAAAGCGCATGCCAATAAACCCTTACCATCTGATCTGGATTACCGCCAGATCAAAGGCCTCAGTGGTGAACTCACCGAAAAACTGAATCAGATCAAACCCGAAACCATCGGCCAGGCATCGCGCATTCAAGGTATGACCCCCGCTGCGGTGTCACTGCTGTTGGTACATTTGAAAAAAGCCGGTTGATTCAACTGTGAGACAAAGTGATTCACGATACAATCATCCCATTTCATCCAATCATTCATCATGCAACAGTCTGTCAATCTAGATATTCAAAACGGCATCGCCACCATCACCCTGGATGATGGCAAAAGCAATGTCGCATCCCCCGCCTTACTTGATCAACTGAACGCCGCGCTGGATCAGGCCGAAGCGGCCGGGGCGGTGGTAATCATCACCGGGCGGGCGGAAGTGTTCTGTGCCGGGTTTGATTTGAAAATCCTGAAAACCGGGGTCAAAAATGCCTATGCCATGTTGATGGGTGGGTTCTGGATGTTGCACCGGCTGATGTCTTATCCGCATCCGGTGATCATTGCCTGTAACGGTCATGCCATTGCCCTGGGTTCCTTTTTTCTGCTGGCTGGTGATTACCGGCTGGGAGTGCGGGGCGACTTCAAAATCGTGGCCAACGAGGTGCTTAATGGTCTGACCATGCCGCACTGTGCCCTGGCCCTGTGTGAAAACCGCCTGAAGCCATCGCACTTTGACCGGGCCATGCTGCTCTCTGAAGTGTTCAACCCTGAGGGGGCGGTAGAAGCCGGCTTCCTGGATCACCTGGTACCAGCAGAAGAGCTGTTGCCGGTGGCACAGAAACTGGCTGCCCACTATCAGTCGCTTGACATGCTGGCTCACAAAGAGAGTAAGCTGCGGATGCGGAAAAACTTTTTACGGCGGTTAAAAAAAGCCATCCGGGCTGATCGCAGGGGCTTCGTGCTGATGGGTTTGAAACGCATGCTGGCCGCTAAGAAGAAAAAATCCTGAGCACGGCTTGAATTCATTCGCTGCTGAAATAGCTTGAAATAATCAAACGCCGACCAAATCTATGTACTTTTAAAACGCTGACAGCCGATGTTACTGTTGTTGCTCTATGTTTTTGGGGCTTTGTTCTTTTCTTTTCTCTGTTCAATTGCTGAAGCGGTGTTGCTGAGCATCACCCCATCATATGTTGAAAAACTCAAACAAACCGAGCCCAAAAAAGCAGAACAGGTCAGGCGTATCCGGTTCGTCGATGTGGATCGTTCACTGGCAGCCATCCTGACATTGAACACCATCGCCCACACCGTCGGTGCGATTGTCGCCGGCGCCAAAGCCACCCATGTATTTGGTGATGCCTGGATTGGGGTTTTTTCAGCCATCATCACCATCCTGATTCTGGTGTTCTCAGAGATCATTCCCAAGACCATTGGTGCGGTTTATTGGAAATCGTTGACAGGGGTAACGGCATCCTTTGTGGTATGGCTGGTCAAACTGTTGTATCCCCTGATTATCATGACTGAGCTGATCACCAAATTGATTTCCAAAGGCAAAAAGCACCATGGGTTTAACCGCGAGGAATTTCTCGCCATGGCCGGTCTGGGTGCCCGTACCGGCTCAATTGCCAGTCATGAATCGAGGATCATTCAAAACCTCTTTAAGTTGGGTTCGCTGAAAGCCAAAGACATCATGACCCCTCGTGGAGTGGTGGCTGGTTTCCAGCAGGACACCACTGTTCAGGAAGCGTTCGGCACCCTCAAAGACGTCGGTTTTTCGCGTTTGCCAGTGTATGCCGAAGACTTGGATGACAGTCATCATTTTGTGCTGAAAACTGACATTCTGATGGCCTATGCCCATGATCCCGCTTCCACACTCAAAGAGCTGAAGCGGCCGGTCAAATGCGTGATTCAGGATCTGGCCCTGCCTGATTTGCTGGAGTCTCTGCTGAATGAAAGTCAGCACCTGGCATTGGTGGTGAACGAGTACGGTGACCTCAAAGGCCTGGTTACCCTGGAAGATGTGGTGGAAACCCTGTTGGGGCTGGAAATCATGGATGAACTGGATGAAATCAAAGACATGCAGGTGTTTGCCAGAGAGCAGTGGTTGGCGCGTGCCAAAAGCCGTGGTCTGGTGGTCGACAGTGAGTTAACTGAAACGGATTGATCCGCTGTGTCTGAGTTGCCAGAATGAACCATATGGATCATTGATCCAGGTATTTTATCAGACAAAACCGTCTGATTCAGAACCAGCAGGATTTGCGCTGATTCTCTGAGCAGTGAGTGGGTTTGTTCGATGGCTTTGCAGAGGCCATACACAATCACCAACCAGGTTTGCCCCTGTCAGACTGCAGTCAATTCAGCCAGCCAATTGCCGATGAAGAGTACGCAGGTCTCTATCGACAGCTGGCCAGTAGCTGTCGCCAAACAGATTGAGGTGGTTGAGTTGGTGATACAGGTTGTAGATGACTTTTTTCAGCGGGTATTGTTCGCTGATTGTCCTTACAGATCGATAGGATTGATAGAAGATTCCGGGAAAGCCGCCAAATAATTCTGTCATGGCCACATCGGCATCGGCATCGCCACAGTAAATGGCTGGGTCAATCAGCCAGGCGTGTTGTTGATCAAACAACACATTGCCTGACCACAAATCACCGTGTAATAAGGCTGGGTGATCCACTTCCTTGTCGAGGAATTCAATCAGCTGAGAAGCGCAGGCATCCATGGCTTGCAGCACCAATTGCTGACGTGACTGGTCAATGATCATCCGGGCTTGAGCAAGCAGCCTGTATTGATAAAAAAAAGATCCCCAGTCAACGGTCTGCATGTTGATTTGCGGGTTCAGGCCAATGTAATTGTCAGCATACCACCCATAGCGGGGCTGTTGCTGTTGATGAAGGGTGGCCAGCGCTTTGCCAAATTGTCGCCACTGGGAACGGGAGCCGCCCACGGCTTGGATGCGTTCCAGTTCCAATGTGTCTTTACTGATTGAAATGACCTGTGGTGTTTTGATCGGACTGTTAATGGCGCTGAGCTGTTGTTGCAGGTGTCTGAGTCCGTCTGCCTCGCACAACAGGTGGTCTGGATATTGGCTGGAATTGTGTTTTTGAAAGCTCATCAGCGGTGGTTAAACAGGCGTTCCTTCACATGCATTGAGCCCCTGATTCTGGTATAACTGTAGCCCCTTGATCTAACCCTGAACACATGAAACCTGTTGGCTTGTTGTTGATGACCATTATGACCCTCACTGTTACCGAAGTAAATGCTGAACAACTCACTTTAGAACGTATTTTTGCCAGTCCGGATTTGGCCGGTCCAAAACTGAGGGCGCTGAAAATGTCTCCTGATGGCGTACGGGTGACCTATTTGCAAGGTAAGATCAATGACAAAGATCAGTTCGATCTGTGGGAGTATCACATCAAAGACCGGCAGCAACGTATACTGGTTGATTCGGATGAGTTACTTGATGGCGAAGAGCAGTTGTCGGCTGAGGAGAAAGCGCGCCGCGAACGACAGCGACTGGCCAATGTGTCCGGAATCATTGATTACGCCTGGTCGAAAGATGGACAGTTTTTGTTGTTTCCTCTGAATGGTGATTTGTATGTCTATCAGCTGGCTGACCAAAGTACCCGTCAGATCACCCGCACAGATGCTTTTGAAACTGACGCGCGGTTTTCTCCCAAAGGTCGGTATGTGTCATTCATTCGTCAACAAAACCTGTTTGTGGTGGATGCCGAGACTGGACAGGAACAACAGTTAACCCAAGACGGTGGAGGGTTGATAAAAAATGGTATGGCCGAGTTTGTGGCACAGGAAGAAATGAAGCGCAATACCGGGTATTGGTGGTCTCCTGATGAGCAGTACATTGCTTTCTTACAGGTGGATGAGTCACCGGTGGAAGTGACCAAACGTTATGAAATCAATGCCGATGACATAGAAGTGATTGAACAGCGTTATCCCTATACGGGTCAGCCGAATGTGTCCATCAGGATGGGTCTGGTCAAACTGACAGATGGCGCCATCAACTGGGTTGATTTAGGAAATGAGGCTGATATTTATGTGGCCCGTGTTGACTGGTTGAAAAGCGCACAGGAAGTCAGTTATCAGTGGCAAAGCCGTGATCAGCAAACGCTGAAGTTACAAGTGGCTGACTTGACAGGCAAGTCCCGAACCCTGATCACTGAGCGCAGTGACACCTGGATTAATCTACATGATGACCTGACTTTTCTCCACGATGGCCGTTTCATCTGGGCGTCAGAACGCAGTGGTCATAAACACCTGTATCTGTATTCAGCAAAGGGTGAAGTGATTCATCCGCTGACCAAAGGTGAATGGGTGGTTGATGAGCTGACCGGTTTGGATGAATCTGCCGGTTGGGTTTATTTCACCGGCGCATTGGATACGCCATTGGAAAAGCACCTGTATAGGGTGGCGTTGAACGAACCGGCTCAACCGGAAAAAATTACCAGCCGGTCGGGTTTTCATGAAATTTCGATGGATGATTCAGCGCGTTATTACATTGACCAGTGGTCAGACCGGGAACATCCCCCACAAACATCTTTGCACCGGTCTTCCGGTGAACGACTGGCCTGGCTTAACCAGAATGCCGTAGGGCCTGGCCATCCTTATTATCCTTATCTTTCCGCCCATTTGCCCAATGAGTTTGGCCATATCAAGGTTCATGAGGGCACAGATCAGGCGTACACCCTGCATTACCGCATGATCAAACCAGCTGATTTTGATCCAGCTAAAAAATACCCGGTTTTTCAGTATGTATACGGTGGGCCGCATGTGCAATATGTCACCAGGTCCTGGGGTCGGCTGATTGAACAATACATGGCTCAGCAAGGATTCTTGGTGTTTGTCATTGATAACCGGGGGAGTGATCGTCGTGGCGTGGTCTTTGAGTCTGCACTGTATAAGCGCATGGGCACACCAGAGCTGGAAGATCAGGTGGCAGGCACCCGGTACCTCAAGTCACTGCCGTTCGTAGATGCTGAAAAAGTGGGGATTTTTGGCTGGAGTTACGGTGGTTTTATGACCTTAAAAGCCCTGACCAAAGCAGCTGATGAATACGCCCTTGGGGTGTCAGTTGCACCGGTTACAGATTTTGCTTTGTATGACACCCATTATACCGAGCGTTACATGTCCACACCGCAGTTAAACCCTGAAGGCTACCGCACAACGGCGGTTTTTGCTGATGTCAGCAACATCACCAAACCTTTGTTATTGATCCATGGCATGGCCGATGACAATGTGTTGTTTTTGAATTCCACCAAGCTGATCAAAGTACTGCAGGATGAGGGTGTCCTGTTCGACACCATGATTTATCCGGGCGGAAAACACGGCATCAGTGGTGAAAAGCCGCAATTTCATGTGTACAGTACCATCGCCCGTTTTTTCATCAAACACCTACAAACAACTGACTGATTAGGAGCACCGCAATGAGAGATTATCTTGGTTTTTACCTCAATGGAAAATGGGTGTTGCCCGAAGGCAGGGACACACTCGATGTCATCAATCCTGCCACTGAACAACTGGCCGGAAGAATATCTTTGGGCACATCTGAAGACGTTGATCTGGCGGTGAACGCTGCTGCCAAAGCCTTTCAAAGCTATGCTCGAACCAGTCGTGAAGAACGGTTGGATCTGCTCAAAGCCGTGGCTGCAGAATACAAAAAACGTTCAGCCGACATCGCCGCAGCCATCACCGAAGAAATGGGTGCGCCCAAATGGCTGAGTGAATCCAACCAGGCTGCCTCCGGTTACCTGCATTTTAAATCGGCGATCACGGTGCTGGAAGAATTTGAGTTTGAGTTTCAGCAGGACACCGCATTGATTACCAGAGAACCGATTGGCGTATGTGGTTTTATCACCCCCTGGAATTGGCCGGTCAATCAGATCGGTTGCAAACTGGCACCTGCACTGGCAACCGGCTGTACCACGGTATGGAAACCGTCTGAAGTGGCACCTTTTTCTGCTTATCTGCTGATGGAAGTGCTGGATGCGGCGGGGGTGCCGGAAGGGGTGGTAAACATGATCAATGGCGATGGCCCCACAGTGGGTTCAGCGATCTCTGCACATCCAGACATTCAATTGGTGTCATTCACCGGTTCTACCCGGGCTGGTATTGCTGTGGCTAAAGACGCGGCACCTTCCATCAAACGGGTGACCCAGGAATTGGGCGGTAAATCTCCCAACATCATTTTGGGAGACCTTTCCGAAGAGCGCTTTGCCAAGGCCGTGGCCGGTGGGGTGAAAACCATGTGTGTGAATTCAGGACAGAACTGTAATGCACCATCGCGTATGCTGGTTCCGGTTGATCGTTTGCATGAAGCCACGGCAGTGGTCAAGCAAACCATGGAACATTTACAGGTCGGTGACCCAGTTGCAGACAACACCTTCGCCGGACCAGTGGTTTCAAAAACCCAGTGGGATCGCATCCAGAAGCTCATTCAGCAGGGGATTGATGAAGGTGCAGAACTGATCACTGGTGGTCCAGGCAAACCCGGGGGTCTTGAAACCGGCTATTATGTGAAACCAACGGCTTTCACATCAGTAAACAATGACATGGCCATTGCCCGACAGGAAATCTTTGGTCCGGTATTGTGTCTGATCCCCTATGACAACGAAGCCCAGGCGGTGGCACTGGCCAACGACACGGAATACGGTTTGTCTGGATACGTTTCCGGCGCGGACCCGCAAAAAGTTGCTGACATTGCCCGGCAAATACGTGCCGGTATGATACACCTCAATGGAGCTCAAATGGATCGCACTGCACCATTTGGTGGTTACAAGCATTCCGGCAACGGCCGGGAGCGGGGTCCTCAGGGTTTTGAGGAGTTTTTGGAAACCAAAGCCATGCTTGGTGCCGGAAAAATAACATGAAAATGAGTCAATTCATTCTGAGCAATATGCCCAATGGCCGTCATCCACTGAGTTGGCTGGTGTTTGTGTTGCTGCTGATCATCCTGATCCCCATATTATTGTTGATGGTGATTCTGATACCGGTGCTGTTGATCTTTAATTTGATTAAGATGCGTTTTTTTCCCAACAAGAACCCCAAAACTTTCATCACCCCATTTGGCTTTGCCGCCTATTCCCAGATCAATCGATCAGTGGTGAATTATCCCTGGCATGACATCGAAAAAGTGGAGGTCTGGTCTGAAGAAGGTCAGACTTTTCCGGTGCTGCTCATGAAAACCGGTGAGCCGGTGAAGCTGAAGGATATTTCTATTGGGCAAATCAAAACCCTCTGTGCTCAACATGGCATCCGGTTTTATGAAGATGTGGTGATTGTTCAGGAAGCCTGATTATGCTGCTGATTTGTCCGTTCGGTTTGCAATAAAATAGATTTTTTTAACCTTGTATTCATGACTGGTGGTTTATATACTTTGTGTACGCTGTTGTATTTAGACGGCTAAATTATAAATAAAACTCAGAGGGTATATCATGAAAAAACAAGCACTGGCAGCAGCAGTTGCCACCATTTTATCCATTTCAGCAACACCACAGATTCACGCCCAGTCGTCCGATGAAGTTGAAGATCTGGGTAACATTGTTTCAGTGGGGACACGCGTGTCCGGGCGGACCATCACCGAGACAGCGGCACCGGTAGACATCATCACCAGTGAGGAAATCACCAACAGCGGCGCCACTGAAGTGGGGAAAATTCTACAGTTACTGGCCCCGTCATTTAATTTTTCATCGACCACCATCAGTGATGGCACCGACATCATTCGCCCGGCCACCCTCAGGGGTCTGGGTCCTGATCAGGTGTTGGTCCTGGTTAACGGCAAACGTCGCCATCAACAGGCATTGGTGAATGTACAACAAACCATTGCCAGGGGATCTGCAGGTACCGACATCAATGCCATTCCGGTAACCGCCATTGATCGCATTGAAATTCTGCGTGATGGTGCAGCGGCACAATACGGTTCGGATGCCATTTCCGGGGTGATCAACATCATCCTCAAGCAACAAACCAACCTGACCAGCATAAGCTTACAGGCTGGCCAGCATTATGAAGGTGATGGTGAAGTATTGATGGGTGGTCTGAACACCGGATTCGATCTCGGAGAAGATGGTTTCATCAATTTGTCACTGGAATACCGGGACCGAGGTGAAACCAACCGGGCAGGAGTAGACTCTCTGCGGGTTGATCCGCCGAGGGTTACCCAGCGAATTGGCGATGCCGATTCAGAGAATGTTTACTTATGGTTCAATGGTGAAGTGCCGGTAGGCAGCGCTGAATTGTATTTTTTTGGAGGTGGGTCTGACCGTGAAGGTAATTCATCAGGCTTTTTCCGATCCGCTGGCGATGACCGCACCTCACCAGCCTTGTATCCCGATGGGTTTTTACCCACCCTGATTACCAATGTCAATGACCGATCATTGAATGTGGGTCTACGCAGTGACTTTAATGATCGCTGGAGTTGGGACTTGAATGCCGGTCTGGGTCACAACCGATTCACCTTCCGGACCGCCAATTCCTGGAATGTGTCATTCGGCCCTGGTTCTCCCACTGGTGCCCAGGACGGCACCCTGAAATATGATCAACGTACCTTGAATTTCGATGTTCGGGGATCCTATGACACATCCTGGGGGTCGCCGGTTTATGCATCTTACGGTCTTGAATACAGAGATGAAAATTATGAAATCGTTCGCGGAGACCTGGTGTCGTATGCTTACGGTCCCAACAATGACCCCAGCTTGGTGATCCTCAATCAGAATGGTGGCATAGCCGCGGCGGGGATCCAGGGTTTTCCTGGATTCACTCCCGCCACAGAAGTGGATGATGGGCGTGATTCGATAGGTGTGTATGCCGATTTTGAAAGCAACCTGACGGATAACTTCATGATGGGCCTGGCGTTGAGGGCTGAGGACTATTCAGATTTTGGCAACAGTTTCACCGGTAAATTATCTGGATTGCTCACCGTCAGTGATCGGGTTTCCCTCAGGGGTACGGTGTCCACTGGCTTCAGGGCACCCAGTGTGCAACAGGCATTTTATTCACAGGTTTCTACCAACCTGAATGCCGACGGAGTGTTGACCGAAACCATTACCGCCAGACAAGGCAGTGATGTGGCCCGGGCTTTTGGCGTTCCTGATCTTGAAGAGGAGACCTCGGTCAATGCGAGCCTGGGGCTGGTTTTTGAGGTCAATGACCAGTTCACCCTGACGGCTGATCTGTATCGCATTGATATCGATGACCGCATCGTATTCTCTACCAGTATCAACCCCGAAGCCGGCAGTGAAAACTGTTTTGATGCCGCGGTGTGCCCCATTGCAGTGCTGCTCAGACCCCTGAATGTCGGACAAGCACAATTCTTTACCAATGCCATCGATACCGAGACCACCGGTCTGGATATTGTGGGTACCTTCAACACCGAGTTTGATAACGGATCGTTACTGAATGTGGTGGGTGCACTGCATTTCAATGACACCGATGTTTCAACCGTGCGTTCTTCCAGCAGTGTGCTTGAGCCAGGTCAGATTTTTGATGAAACCCAAAGAGTTCTGATTGAAGAAGGGCAACCAGGTGAGTCTGCGTTGTTGAGTTTTACCCATGATTACAACAACTGGTCAACCAACCTGAGGTTCAATTATTTTGGTTCTGTGGCAGGGCAGGGTTTTACCGGTATTCGTCAGGAATGGGGTGGTAAATGGCTGACAGATTTGTCAGTGAGCTATGCCTTCAATGAGCAAGTTAAGCTGACTGTCGGTGGTACCAATATCTTTGATGAATACCCTGACAAATGGGATGAGGCAGACGGTTTTCCATTCCCTCAGTTGGGTTTTGTGTATGGTTGGGAGACCTTGCCATTTGGCATCAATGGTGGCTTTTACTTTGCTAAGTTGAACGTCGACTTCTGATGTACTGATGATGCTGTGGTGCCAGTCAACAGGCTGGCACCACTTGCCTTCTGATGGGTTTGAGCATAGGTGCTATACTGTTCATAAGAGACACAGTGGCCGTTTATGAGCACCAAAAATCAACCAGTCGTCAAACCCAATCACGATGTCATTCAGACATTGCGTACCGCACATCAAAACCAAACACAATTGAATTTGATGGCTGATCAAAAGGCCAACATACTGATCGGCACACTGGTTTTGGTGTGTTCTGTGGTCATGACGCGTTTTCTGTCCTTAACAGATACCAACAGCAGCGAGCTGCTGCCCTTGATGGTGTTCATGGTTCTGCAATTGATTCCGTTGGTGCTGACTGTGATGGTGCTGATTCCCAAAAATGTGATCAACCGGCCATCGACAAGCATCAATGAGATCAGCAATCCGTTGTTTTTTGGTTTGTTTACCCAATTTTCAGAAACTGAATTTCTGGAGTATCTTAAACGGGTTTTGACCAGTAATGAAGCCGCCAGAGATCTGCTGATGAAGGACATCTACCAGTTGGGACAGGTGCTCAGGCGAAAATACCGACTGTTGCGTCTGGCCTATCTGTTTGCCATGTCGGGCGTGGTGATTCCGGTGCTATTGGCGGTGGTGCTTTTTTGGCTTTAACACAATTGATTCAGTCTGAATCCTTGGGCTCATCCTGCTGTGTACCCAAACCAAGCATATTCCATTGGAATGACCCCCCCCCCCCTGCATTGATTGCATGGTGTGGATTGGCGGGTTGGTTTGATTTTGCTGATCTGAAAGCCGATCATCTGTGATCTGCGTGATCGGCCTATTGTCCGGTTAAGTTGAGATAAAAGGCGTATAATGAACAGGTCGACATAAAACACAATGATGAATGAAATGATTCAATATTTGAGTGCTGTATGGGAGCTGTCTCTGGAAGCAGCACCCTGGTTGCTGTTGGGCCTGATCATTGGCGGGTTATTTAAAAGCTTGGTGCCACAGGCGTTTTTACAACGCCATTTGACCCGACCTGGTATGTCATCAGTCATCAAAGCAGCGGTGCTTGGTATGCCCTTACCGTTGTGCTCCTGTGGCGTGATACCCGCAGCAATGGGCCTCAGGCAAGCCGGGGCCTCCAAGCCAGCCACCAGTTCATTTTTGGTGGCCACGCCCGAAACCGGAGTTGATTCCATCAGTGTAACCTATGCCATGATGGGCCCGGTGATGGCAATCATCCGTCCTGTAGCGGCTTTGATATCAGCCATTGTAACGGGACTTCTGGTGTTGTTGTTTGGAGATGACCAGACACAAACGGTGGCCAGTCGATCTGACAACAATTGTTGTGCTGCAGATGAGAAACCGAATGACATTAAACCAGCACAGTCATGGTTTGAGAAGGCCCGGTCCGGAGTCTGGTATGCCCTGACTGATTTATATCAAAGCATATTGAAGTGGTTGATTGTCGGCATCTTACTGGCCGCATTGATCGAGGCCTTCGTGCCTCATGACTGGTTGATTCAGTGGGGTGACAGTTGGGTGGTGATGATCCTGATGTTGTTCGTAGGCATTCCCATGTACGTGTGTGCCACTGGCTCAACCCCAATTGCGGCGAGCTTTCTGATGGCGGGTATCTCTCCAGGTGCTGTGTTGGTGTTTTTGCTGGCCGGGCCGGCTACCAATATGGCAACTTTGGGGGTGATCAGGGATCACATGGGATCTCGTACCATGTGGTTGTATCTGGCCGGCATCATCAGCTGCGCTCTGCTACTCGGACTGTTGGTTAATGTCTTTTTCAGTGGCACACAAATCTCCATTTCAACCGAACATGCTCACAACATTTTGCCGGGGTGGGTTGAAGTGCTGAGTGTGCTTGTTTTGCTGTTGCTGGCACTGCTGCCGTTTTGGCCAAGCAAGCAACCGACCACCACAGGTTGTTGTGGCAGTAAGGAAAGTTGAGATGAAGCAAACCATTGTCATGATTTTGTTGTTGTTGATCAGTGCCTGTCACCGCGGACAAAAAACAGCGCCAACCCATCCCGCGATCATCGTGATGCAACAACACCTGCAGGCCGTCAGTGAACGAAACCTTGAGGTCCTCAAACTGACACTTGCTCCGACAGGTCAAATGCAATTGATCTTGCCCCAGTCTGAGATCATCGGAGGCACGGATGCATTTCTGGCTTATCACAAAAACTGGTTTGCCATACCTGACTGGACTTTTGAAACCCATATTTTGAACACCTTGGTCAAGCGGGATATGGCAATGGCTGTGGTTGAGGTAATTTATCGGGAACCTGAGCGTGACGGAAAGCCATATGTCAACCGCATGATTGTGAGTTATGTATTGCAACGCGTTGAAGGCCAGTGGTATGTGATCAAAGATCACGCCAGCTCCATTGAGAAGTCAACCGATTAAACCCACTGAGTGACTTGCTGAAATGGCCAGTGTCTGTGACTGTTCAACTGTTCAATGAATGATAGAATACGAAAACCCATGAACAATGTAAAACCACCTTGGAAGTTGATCTTGTTGACAGGCATGTTGTGCCTTTCAATGGCATTCGCACAACCCGGTTTGAGTGAATTGGATGAACAGATTGAACAATGTCAGTCGCTTGAAGATGATCATCCCGAGCGAGCCATATCTTTGGCTGAGCAATGGTTAAATACCATCAGTCAGATCAGTGACCCGGTGAGTTATGGTCGATTCTTGTCTTGTCAGGGTTGGGCCTATGCTGTTCTGGAGCAGGGAGACATGGCCAAAGCTGTGGCCTATCAGCTGGAACGATTATCTGCTCGGCTCAATGATTCCAAAGCCAGTGTAAACCTGTTGCGGCGCGCAGGCAGCATTTTTCACCGCACCGGAAATCGCATAGGCGCTGCTGATAACTATCAGGCGGCTCTGGAAAAAGCCCATCAATTATCCCTGAATGATGAAAAAATTCCATTGTTGGTCAACCTGGGCGTGCTTAATTCAGAAATCAGAGAGCATGACAGCGCCATCGGACACTATTATGCAGCACTCAGGCTAATGGACCAACTGGATGATTTCAGGTACCACGCACCGGTGCTTTTTAATTTGGCTGTTACCCTCAGTGGACAAAAGCGATTTAAGGAAGCCCTGGAGATTTATCATCAGGCAGAAGCTCTGATCACCGAACAATGGCCCCAACAACGGATTGGGCAGGTGTATATGGGTCTGGCAACTGCATATGGCGCCCTGGGTCAGCTCACTCAGGCTGGTGAATACATCAGTAAAACCCATGACACCTTGCCGGTGGACAACCAACAAACGGTTTTTGCGTATACCGTGAAGGTGTTTCAGGCATTGGTCAGTTCCAGACAGGGGGTTACAGATGGACTGAGTGAATTGGCAGATGAAGCTGCTGCTTTTTACCTCAGACCAGAAAATGAAGCGGCGCTGACCACAGCCGACAGTCCGCTGAATACTTTGTCTGACCTTTACGAAAGCCTGAATATGCCCCAGCAGGCACTGGATGTCAGTAAAGTGGCTCAACGCCTGGAAAAACGTTTTCAGGACAGCTTCAATAAGCGCGTGATGGCTCAAATGCAGGCCCGACTGAGGGACATTGAACAACAAAATGAATTGGCAGAATTAAAAACCCGTAATACCCAGACTGAAATGGCGTTGGCTGAATCGGCTCATAAAAGGTCTTTGATTCTGTTGCTGGCCATCGCCTTGGGTTTGGTGCTGGTGGTGTCCTGGTTGTGGCACCTGCGCAGCAAGCGACAGCTGGTTCGTCAATCCATGCTTGATACTTTGACCCGAATGTCTAACCGCCGGGGCATGATGTCCTGGCTCAAAATCCAGCACATGCCCAAAGAACCTCAAAAAAGAATGTTGTGGTTGATTGACATTGATCATTTCAAAACCATCAATGACGAATACGGTCATGAAGCTGGTGACACCACCCTGGTTCAGGTGGCCAACTGCCTGGCCGGTTTGCTCAACGATCAACGTTTTCTGGCCCGTTGGGCGGGTGAAGAGTTTTTGCTGGTCACTCAGGACATCAGTCGATCTGATGCTGGCGGTTTTGCAGATCTCCTGCTTGAACAGGTGTCAGCCATGCAGGTGCGTCATGGGTTGCAGCGGTTCAATGTAACGGTGTCAGTTGGGGTGAGTATCATCAAAGATGACAGTATGGTGATGTGGAACCGGGCTCTGTCTCAGGCAGACAAAGCCTTGTTTGTGGCCAAGGACCGTGGCAAAAATTGCATGTCAATGGCCACTGATTTCTGAATCATGACAGCCAGCACATCATGACACAAAGCAGAGAAGACCTCAGAACCAATCCTCTGGAGCTGATAATCTTGTTGGCCATGTTTACCTCCATTGGTGCACTGACCATTGATTTGCAGTTACCGGCCATGCCTGATATTCTGCGTTCATTCGGATTCACAGAAGGCAATCAACAACAGTGGATCATCACTGCTTACATGGTGGGTTTTGCACTGGCACAAATCATCTACGGGCCCTTGTCAGATACCCTGGGCCGTAAACCCATTTTACTGCTTGGTTTATTGATTTATGTTCTGGCATCTGTGTTGTGTATTGTGGCTGATTCTTACCTGGGATTTTTATTGGCCCGGGCCCTGCAGGGTGTCGGTGCTGCGGCTGCCCGCATCATGGTAAATGCCATCACGCGAGATGTTTTTTCTGGAAATGAAATGGCTCGGGTAACCTCGCTGGTGATGATGATTTTCATCATGGTTCCTGTGCTGGCTCCATCTCTGGGTTCATTGATCATATGGCTGGGAGGCTGGCGTGACATTCTGTATGTGTATGTGGGATTTGGATTGCTGGCAATGTGCTGGAGCTGGTGGCGCTTGCCGGAAACCCTGGCTGACCGGCACCGAAAACCGTTCAGTCTGGCTCAATTGAAACTCACATTTGGTGCCGTCATAAGGCAGCCGGTGTCCATGGCTTTTGCAGCGGTCAGTGGTATCATCTTCAGTGGGTTTATGGCTTATCTGAACAGCGCCGAACAATTGTTTGCCAGCTTGTATCAGGTCAAAGAACACTTCCCGTTAATTTTTGGTGTGGTGGCTTTGTTTTTTGGTGTGGCGGCATTTCTCAATGCCAGGGTGGTGATGCGCTTTGGCGCCATGGCCATCACCAGAGTGGCCTTGTCGGTGATGGTGATGTGTAATTTTCTGGTTGTCCTTGTTGCGTGGTATTTTCAGGGCTTACCACCGCTGTGGTTGTTTTTGAGCAGCCTGGTACTGATCAATATTTGTATCGGCTTGATTTATGGGAATGTGATGGCCATTGCCATGTATCCCTTGAGTGAACATGCCGGTATGGGGGCCTCGGTGATTGGTATGGTTTCTGCCTTACTGGCATCCTTGCTGGGGGTATTGATTTCTCAACAATTGGAGCAAACCATCATGCCCATATTGCTTGGATTTTTACTCACGTCGCTGGCTGCCTGGCTGTTGGTTCACCGGTTCAGAGATCGTGTGACGATGGCTGAATAATCAGCCTTTGGCGACTTGACTTTTGCGGCTCATCACCAACAATTTTTTGGCCGCGTCTGAATGCACAGGATGACTCAGGTAATACCCTTGAAAGCCGCTCACAGTCATGGTTTTAAGTAACTCAAACTGCTGTTTGTTTTCGATGCCTTCAACCACCACTTTTTTACCCAGGCGATGGCACAGGGGTATCAGTGCTTTGAGGATTTCTTCATTGATGGTCTGGTTACGACTGTCTGAGACAAATGAACGATCAAACTTAATCACATCAGCCGGAAAGGTTTTCAGGTAATTCAGGGAAGAATATCCAGTGCCAAAGTCGTCAATGGCGATTTGAATACCGAGTTGCTGTAATCTTGACAGTGTATCGCGACCACTCTCAATGTTATGCATGGCAGTATTTTCAGTCACTTCCAGGGTGATGGCTTCGGCGTCCACCTGTTCCCGGGTCAAACAATCCTGGATGAATTTGACCACATCGCCGTTTTGGATTGTTTCTGCTGAAACGTTGATGGTAATTCGGGCAGCACCCGGATTGGTGTATTTCCAGGCGCGAACCTGTTTGATGGATTGCTGAATCACCCAATGATCGAGCGCTATCATCATCCCCAGCGACTGCATCATGAATAAAAAAGAATCAGGTCTGAGCAAGCCTCGATCTGGGTGGTTCCACCTGACCAGAGATTCAAAGCATATGATGCGGTTATGAGCGGACCAAATGGGCTGAAAATACAGTTCCAGTTGATTGAGTTTGATGGCTACACGAACTTCATTTTCCAGGGTCAGGTCAGGATTGAAGGTGGCATTGATGCCTTCATGATAGTGCACTGACTTTTTCCCACCGGACTGTTTGGCGGCCTGCAATGCCTGATTGGCCTGGTGCAGCACAAAACTGATTTTCAGTTGGTTGGATATTTTGGTGATGCCGGCACTCATTTCGAGGTGGTAAGTTTTACCTTCTTGTTTGAACGGCCGCGACAGTGAGTGTCTGAGCTTTTCGGTTTTGTTGGTTTGGGTTTTGTCACCACCATTCAGAATGACCACAAAAACATCACTGTGCAGGCGACCAAAAAAGCGATACCTGCCAGTACAAAGGAACTCCAGACGCTTGGCCAGCTGAACCATCAGTTCATCCCCTTTTTTGATGCCCTCAGCGTCATTGATGCGTTGCATTTTGTCCACACCGATGAGTGCCAGTGTTAACCGCTCGCCGGTGCGGGCATTTTGTTTCCAGACCGACAGGTGCTTTTGCAGGGCAGCCTGATTGGGCAGCCCGGTCAGTCCGTCGGTGTGATTGAGGTTCATGAGTTTTTCAGATGATTGCTGAACCCGCATCCGTTCGACATCAAGCAACCACATCACCAGGCTGATGCCAATCAGCGGGTACATTAACAATTCAAACAAGCCGTGGTATGGCACCAGAATGGGCAGCAATGTGCTGCCGTCAAACAGGTAGTTCTCTACAGTCAGCCAACCGAGAAATGCCATTTCGAACCCATAGACAAAAAAACCAATGGTTACCAGTTTTTTTCCAAATAAGGGATTGGGGTCTTTTCTGAGGATGTAAATGGCCGTATAGAGACAGGCTATGCCTGCGGTCAGGTATCGAAGGCCAACACGAGTCAGGTAGCGCAGATTGACATCTGTTGGAGTCCAGTTTTTATATAAGGTGATGGTCAGGGCAATGATCAAACAACTCAAAAACAGCCACAGGATGGTTCGTTTGCTGATTTGTGTGCCATTGACCAGGGATAAGGTACCAACCACCAGAAAAGCAATTTGTAAATAACCGGCAGTCAGCATGATGAGCAGGTTGCTGAGTTTCAACACAGAGGTGGTCATGTCCAGGTCTGCCAGTAAGACCAGACTGATGTAAACGGTACTCAGGTATATCGCCAGGCTGATGAAACTGTAGGACCAATAAAACAGATATTTTCTTTGGTATTCCCTGGCAAAATGCAGCATCAGCAGTCCGAGCATGATCGTACTGATGGCCTGAGCAAGCAATGTATAGCCAAAAAAATCAGCCACGTCTGGTTCTCGAATGGGACATCGAATCATTATGGATGTTCTGACGGAAAGCTGTCAACCTTTGCTCATCCAATCCATTCATGATAAACCGCTCAGTTGATCAGCAGTGTCGATGTCATGATTTCCCTGGGGGCAGTTTATGCTGATGTGCTGCTCATTAGTCTGACGCAACAATGAACGTGCCCCCTGCTCATCTCCAATGGACAGCACGGCTGAAAAATGTGGTGGGGTAAATACAGCTGGTACGCCTGGTTTGCCGTCATAAGTACTGCTGATCAGGTGTTGCCGGTGTTGGTGGGCAGTTTTGATCAGGGATTGATAATGGGATTGGGTAATGTATGGCTGATCGCACAACGCAACCAATACGGCATCTGCATCTGCAGATATCTGCCTGAAACCGGTTTTCAATGAATGGCCCATGCCTTTGCGCCAATGTGGATTGACGATCACACTGGCTTGTTGAATGTGCTGTTGCATGATTTCATGTTGATAACCCAATACCACCCACAGTTCATCACACAATGGCAGCAACCTGTGTTCAATGTGTTCCAGTAATGTCATGGAGCCGGTTTTCAGTAACTGTTTGGGTTGTCCAAGTCTGGATGACCTGCCAGCCGCGAGAACCAGTCCCTTGATTCTCATGGCTGGTAGAAAACAGCCTGCAGTTGTGCCACCACAGAAACCGCGATGTTCTCCGGTAACCGGCCCCCCAGACTCAGTCCCACGGGTGCATGCAGGCGACCCTGTAAGTCTGTAAGTGTTAAACCAGCCAGTTTCAATACCTTGTCTCTGCGCGCCACAGGTCCCAGTAAACCAATGAATGGCGTCTTGCGCTGATTCACCAGTTGCAGATAGGCGGCATCCTGATCGAGGTTGTGACTCATGATGATGGCCGCATCAAAGTCGATTCCTGGTAGTGGGGCAGTATTTGACTGGTGGTGCAGCAGGGTTAGTCTGTGGTCATGATCCTGGTTATTCAGACGTCCGCTGCGATGGTCCAGTAAATAAGTATGCCAGTGCTGAAACAACAGCAGCTGGCACAAAGGAATGGCATCAAATCCGGCGCCCATGACCAGCACCGCTGGCGGTTTGTGGTAATCCAGACTGACCACATCAGGGCTGCTGAAATCAGCATTGCTGTGTGAAGCAGTTGTGTGATTGTGGTTGCTGATTTGCCAGGCCCCGACAGGTGCTGCAGAGCTGGATCGGGTGAGTAGCCTGAGTCTGGTGTCAGTGGCACTGCCTGGTTCCGGATTCAGGGCATCGAGCGGCTGATAGTCATCGGTCAATGCCTGTAGCAGAATGTCTATGGTGCCATCACAACCGGCCCCAAGACCAAACAGTGAATCATCACTCAGGTCATAAGTCAGGATTTTGGCGTCGCCATTGGCAAACAATGATTCGGCATGTTCAGCGATGTCGGCTTCCAGGCAGCCCCCACTGAGCAAACCGTGGGTGGTTTTATCGGCCTCAATGAGCATCATGGCACCAGGTTTTTTATAACTTGAGCCATCAACCCTGACCAGGGTGGCGAGCACCAAAGGCATTTGCTGGTCGCGGGCCTTTTTGAAGGCAGGCCACAAAGGGCTGATTTGTTCAAGCATGAATGGCTGGTTGTTTGAATGGTGATTTATTTTACATGTTGATGATCCGCTTGAACAGCTGCTGTCAGCAAATGGTGACCATCGATACATCAAAACCAGCCATGCGATTCCTACTGGGCAGCTATTCAGGGCAGGTAAGCCTTGCGGGTGGTCTGGGACAAAGGGCCCCATGAATCTGAAAGCACCGGCTGGCTTCAGCCAGTAAATATCATCGCCGACCCAATATGCCTGACGGTGACTTATGCAAAGCAGAACTGTATACGGATGATTATCCTGCCAACATCGTGCCACATCTGCAAATGGAATATCATCCAGCTTCATCGGGATTGCCCCGGGGGTCCTGGCGGGCTCCGGCACACACAGCCAATGGATTTGTGGTACAAAGCTTCATTGATGAGCTGGCTCATGAAAGTGGCCAGGACTCCCTGGCGTTTCAGCTTCAATTAATGGGTGAGCCCAGGGAAATCAACTATGCGAATCACGGCGGTCCGGTATTTAATCCTGGGCGTCTGGCGAATTTATTGCGCCTGGTTGCTGAAAAAATTGATTACCAGCAACCACGTGGCAAGGGACGTGGAGTGGGGTTGGCCACTTATTTTACTTTTGGTGGATATGCGGCTCATGCCATAGCGGTTTCAGTGGATGATCAGGGTGGTTTATGCATTGCCCGGGTGGTGGTGGCGATTAACTGTGGATTTGCAGTCAACCCACGAGGTGTAGTAGCCCAGATGCAGGGAGGAACCATTGACGCCCTGAGCACGGCGCTGAACCTTCAAATTACGGTAGAGTAAGGGCAGGTGGTACAAAGCAATTTTCATGATTACCCATTGATGATGCTGGCGCAGTCTCCCCGATAAATGGAAGTCCATGTGGTTAACCACGGTGGTGAACCGACGGGTGTTGGTGAAATTCCATTGCCCCCGGTGGCACCGGCATTAACCAATGCCATTTTCGCCGCCACTGGTCACCGGATTCGTCGACCACCCATTGCTGATCGATTGCGGGTCATGATGACTGTTTAGGCGGTTTCGGCCTGGCATAGGGAAACGTGTTTTGGTGTGACAGTTGATAATAGCTGTTTAAGCCGGAAATGCCGGCGGTATTGGCGCTTGTCAGGTCAATGTATCCCTCCTCACTGATCAGGTCAGCAGGCAGTCTGATCAGTTCTATCTGACCTACCACCAGACGGGTCTGGTTCAATTCAATGGGGATGATCTGGGATAATTTCATACCTATCTGTACGCAGGCCTCAGCGACGAATGGCGCGGGAAAATCGTTGATGTATTCACTGTCAAACCCACAAATTTCAAATTCAGATTGTTCCCGGTCGTATTTGGCTGATGTCTGATGGGCCTGTTCGACATGAGAGACCGGTACATGATTGATGGTGTAATGCCCGGTTGCAAGGATGTTCTCCAGGGTGTGTCTGGGTACATCACCAGGTGGTCGGGTCACAAATCCCAGCAATGGTGGATGACTTCCCAGGTGAACCAGCGAACTGAAAATGGCCAGGTTGGTTTGGTTGTCAAGCTGGGTGCCAATGAGGTTAGCCGGTTTGATGCCAGTGATGGAGTTTATGATGTTCAGTCTTTTGATCCGGTCTAGCCGGTCGATGTCTTGCCGGGTGAATAGCATGGGTTTGGTCACTAAATAAATCCCATGCTATCCAATTTTATGTGGGCAGAACGTCAATCTGTGGACAGTTCATTTTCCTGTGGCACCAAGGCATCCAGTTGTGCAGTCGCGATGGGATGATAACCGGGCCGGGCTTTGTGGTATATGTGACTGGCCAGGTTCTGTAGTTCGGGATCTGCGACCAGGGCTTCATACAGGGGTTTGATCAGTTTTACCCGGCCAATGCTGACCAGGTATTCAATCAGTCGCGGGTAAGCCGGTTGATAATGGTTGCGCACACTGATCAGCAACCAATCGTGAGCCACCTCACTGTTCTGACGTGCGGTTAAGTTGAACGCCTGATCCAGTTGTTGCAGTTGTGACAAACTGAGTTGATCTGGTAGTGCCCGCAGAAAGTGCAGCCATTCCTGGGTGGTCCAGTTTTCTGTGGGTATGTTGGTCAGTTTGACTTGTTGTAAAAGCCATTGGTTTACCCAGCGATCAATGGCATTGAACCGCTCGGTGACGGGTGGCGTGAAGAATGCCGGCATACCGGGTTCAAACAGCCATTGATTAACCTGATCGATGGTGAGCTTGTTAGGGTGCAATGCCAGTAAGCGGGACTTTAAATGGTTGATGAATTGTTGGGTGTTGATGCTTTGAAAAGCAAACTGTCTGAAGTAATCATTGAGGAAAGTGTCGAATGCCTGCCGGCCAACCTGTTGTTCCATCCACTCAAGAAAAAACCGCCCCTTGTCGTAACTGACTGCGCTGAAGTAGTCATCCGGATCAGGTGTTTTGGCTTGGGCAAACAATGACTGAAAAGGCCGGGGTAAAACGGTCAGTTCATCCAGCAATGCTTGGTAAGCCAGGGTGGCTTCCATGCGCATACGTGGCCGCCCGTGGACAGCTTCAACAATCCTTGACTCAATGTATGAAGTAAACCCTTCGTTGAGCCAGGCGTCTTCCCACAAATCGTTGGTCACCAGGTTGCCAGACCAGGAATGGGCCAACTCATGAGCGATCAGTGAGTCCAGCGATCGGTCGCCGGCGATTACGGTGGGTGTGATGAACGACAGTTTGGGATTTTCCATGCCGCCAAAAGGAAAACTGGGTGGCAGGATCAATAAATCATATTGCCCCCACAGATAAGGGCCGTACAACGCTTCGGTTGCTGTGATCATGGCTTCTGTTTCGGCAAACTCGTGTGCCGCGGCAGCCAGCCACTGTGGTTCGCTGTAGATGGTGACATGTTCACTGATTTTTTTGTGGTGGATGTCTCCGGCGGCAATGGCCAGCAGATAGACAGGGATGGGTTGAGGCATGTCGAATTGAAACTGACCTTCAGTTGCCTCCTGATCATTGTTGTCAGCACTCATCACCACCCGCAATCCGGGGCTCACTTCGATGTTGGCGGTATAAGTGACCCTCACTGAAGGGGTGTCCTGCATGGGAATCCAGCTGCGGGCGTGAATTGACTGAGATTGTGAAAACAGGTAGGGGTGTTTTTTGCCACTTGTTTGAGAGGGCTTCAGCCACTGCAGACCACTGGCAGCTGGCTGGGTTTGGTAATACAGTTTGATGGCGGAGTTGTCTGCCGGCAGATCAACGATGAGTTCGGTGCCCATGCCTTCAATGGTTTGTCCGGTTCGCCACAGCAGTTTGGGGTTCTTGCTGTTGCTGTTGGCTTCTGCCCTTTTGATTTTGAGGTCTTTGATGTCCAGATGGATCTGTTTGGCATCCGGGTCAATGCGATCATAATGAATGAGCACGTAACCGTCCAGGGTGCGATGCCGGAAACTGATGCTTAAATTGAGGTCTATGTGGGTGGCTTTAACCTGACGATGATTTGAAAATGAATAGACATCCGGGCGGTTGGTAACCAGCTTGGGATCCTGGGTACTGAGGATTTGATCACTCAGGCTGGATTTGGTTTGTTGGGTGCTTTGGCAGCCGGCAAGCAGGGCCAATAACAGCAGGGTAATCAGGCGCATTGTTTCAGGTCCAGTCAAAGGGCTCTATGTTACTGAGGACTGGCGGTGAAGACAAGCTTGAAAAGAGAGGAATGTGGCGGAGCGGACGGGACTCGAACCCGCGACCCCCGGCGTGACAGGCCGGTATTCTAACCAACTGAACTACCGCTCCGCAGTGGTGGTTCATCGCGTTTAACAAGCGAGCGCGCATTCTAATACAATTAAAACCAAAGCGGAAGGGTTTTTTTACAACTATTTTTCCATGGCACCAGCGGTGCAGTTTGTCGCATTCAGTGGTAGAATATGCGCCCAATTATCAAGCACTCCTTACTTAATTCGGAATAGGCCCCAGGCCGGAGACGTCATGACTGAAGAAAACAGACCCTTACCAACTGAATTTTTTGCTGACTGGAAAGAACGTGAAGCACTTGCTGAAGGTATGATCCCATTGATTGGCCGGTTGTATCGCCGCCGCAATGTGTCGTTGTACATGTATGGTAAGCGCATGATCAATCAATCAGTCACCGATCTGATGAAAGCGCATCGTTTTGTGCGGCAGGTGGAAGCCAATGAATTGAGTGAGTATGAAACCTTTCCGTTCATCAAAGCCATTGCTGAGTTGCCTCTGGGACCAGCCCACATTGATGTGGGTAAAATGGTATACCGGTATTTCAAAAACAACAGTTACGATGACATCAAGCAGTCTGATGTGGATGGCTATGTCAAAAAGGAATTGTCGCACCTGATTGATTCAGATGCCAAACCGCTGGATAAACCACAAGATGTGGTGTTGTATGGCTTTGGGCGAATTGGTCGCCTGGTTGCCCGCTTGCTGGTTGACAAAACCGGTGGTGGTGATGTTTTGGTGCTGCGCGCCATTGTGATTCGTAAAAGTAATGCGGACAATGACCTGGAAAAACGCGCTGCTTTGCTGCGCAAGGATTCAGTGCATGGCAAATTCAATGGCACCATCCGGGTTCTTGAAGATCAGAATAAACTGGTGATCAACGGTAATGAGGTGCAAGTCATTTATGCCAACTCTCCGGAAGACATTGACTACACTGAATACGGCATCAACAATGCCCTGGTGGTGGACAACACCGGTGTCTGGAAAGACGAAGCCGGCTTGCGTGGACATTTGCGGCCTGGAGCTAAAAAAGTGCTGCTGACAGCACCTGCGCAAGGTGACATACCCAATATTGTATATGGCATCAATCATGACTTGATAACGCCTGATAAAGACGTTATTTGTGCAGCATCCTGTACCACCAATGCCATTGTGCCGGTACTCAAATGCCTGAATGAAGAATTCGGTATCCAGCATGGTCATATTGAAACTGTTCATGCCTACACCAATGATCAAAACCTGATTGACAACTACCACAAGAAAGACCGACGAGGCCGAAGCGCTGCGCTGAACATGGTGTTGACCTCAACCGGTGCCGCCAAGGCGGTGGCCAAAGTGCTTCCTGAGTTGGCGGGTAAGCTGACCGGTAACGCGATCCGGGTGCCTACGCCGAATGTGTCGATGGCCATTCTCAACATTCAGTTGGGTAAGGACACCAATCTGGAAGAGCTGAATGAGTTTCTGCGTTACAAGTCATTGCACTCCCGGTTACAACAACAGATCGGTTACACCATTTCCACCGAAGCGGTGTCTACTGACTTTGTCGGATCAAGACAAGCCTGTGTGATTGATTCGCAGGCCACCATTGTTGAAAATAATCATGTGGTGTTGTATTGCTGGTATGACAATGAGTTTGGCTATTCCTGTCAGGTGGTGCGTTGTCTGGAGAAATTTGCGGGTGTGAACTGGCCTACATATCCAAGTAAGTAATCCACTATCCCCCGATAAAGAGAAGGCGCCGCATGGCGCCTTTTTTAATGGCCGAAGTTTTTGGGCTGTAATGATTGTTGACAAATAATTTCTTGTGCATCGACACAGTTGGGTCTATTTTATAGTCATCAAATACATTTTAAGGAGACAACATCATGCCAGGAATTCTGGACCTCATCAAAAACAACATCGGACAATCAGCGGTTGAACAAGTCAGCAAACAGGTCGGTGGTAATCAGGCAGCCACCCAACAGGCCATTGCAGTCGCTATACCTATGTTGTTATCTGCTTTACAAAAGAACAGCCGTTCACAGTCTGGCGCAGAATCACTCGCCAGGGCGTTGGAACGTGATCATCAGGGCGGTATCCTGGATAATCTGGGTGCTGTGCTGGGACAGTCTTCAACGCAATCAATGGGAGAAAAAATCCTCGGCCATGTGCTTGGTGGACGACAAAACAATGTCTCGAGTCAACTGGGTAAAGCCACGGGTCTTGGCAGTCAGGATGTCACTAAAATTCTGGCCAATCTGGCTCCCGTGGTATTGGGTGCGGTTGGCAAAGCCAAACAACAGAATAATTTAGGTGTGTCTGGGTTGCAGGACCTGCTGAAACAGGAAAGAAAAGCCATCAAGAAAGAACAGCCCAACCTCAGCTTTCTGGAAAAAGCCCTGGACAGCGATGGTGATGGCGATGTTGATCTGGCTGACGTCTTGAAGAAAGGTGGTGGAATTCTTGGCGGATTTTTCGGCAAATAGTTTCATTATCTGACAGAAACCACAACCAGAGAGGATGCTGGTTGTGGTTGTCCTTGCAAATCAGTGCTTTATCATGTAATTTAACAACAAAGTGTGAAGGCCTGATGATTATCAGAGCAACAGGCCGTGAAAGCCCTGATATAGGGTTTGTGGTTTAACAAGGGTGATCAAAAGCGGTAATGAACAAACAACAAATCCTCAAAGAATCCATTGTCATATTTGACAAATACCTGCAGCAGGGACTGAAAGATGCCATGAAGCTGACGCTGAAAAAGCTGTTCAGCAAAGCCGAAGTGGCCTCATCCAATCAGCAAGAACAAGAGCTGTTCAATCAATACCGCCAACTGAAAAATGGTGCCAAACAATTTTCTGGTTTGATTCGCACCAAAATCAAAGAAATGCCGGATTTCATCTCGGCAGAAGTCAATAAATCAGATTCTAAAATGTCACTGTCATTGGTAGAGGACGAAGAACTGTCCATCTCTTTGGCTTTGACTCAGCTGGATTCAACCCTTGAGGTGGTCAGTCATGCGGAACTGTACACCCTCGAAAAACGCATGAATCTGATTTTTGAGAATGAAAAAATTGACAAGACCAACATGCCTTTTTCACCGGCATCAGTGGTCTGGCTGTTCAGTCATGCGTTCACTCAAATTGAATTTGATGTGCCGGTAAAAACCATGATTGTCGAAAACCTGGTCAAGGAATTCAGCGATGATATCAATGAAGCCTACCATGAAATCAATGCGGTGTTTATCAAAGCCGGGATACTGCCAAACATCAAACCGGAAATGATCAGGCCCAAAAGCAGTGGCCAGGACGGCCAGGCTGCTCAGGATCAGGCGATTGATCAAACGGCTACTGATGAGCAATCAGCCAGCGTACAATCAGGCGCGGGCCAAGTGCAGGGTGGTGGATCAGGCCCATCAGGAGGAGCGGCAGGCCAACCAGGTTCATTGCCAGGTCAGGCTGGTGGACATGCTGTTCATCAATCTGGTTCAGCGGGGTATCCTGCCGGTGGATCCGCTGGGGGGAACGTCGAGAGTGGTTATGCTGGTATCCCTGGGCAAAGTGGACAAACGCAACAGGAAGCCCGCCAACTGGTGGAGTCTATATTCGATCTGTTGTCGCCGCCCAGAGGTTCGGCAGTCAGCCAGAACAGTGATGCGGTCTCACAACAAAGTGTGGCCAATGTTGACATTGACCAGGCACTGGAGCAAATCGGTCAGGACACTGGGGTTGTGGCCACCAGCAAAAACATTGGCAACCTCAAGGAAATGTTGACTGACCAGGTCAGAAACAACACCGGCAATTACTATCCAGAGCTGTCTCCAAGACAGCACAAGACATTGGATCTGATGGGTATGGTATATGATGAAATAGAAAACGACAAAACCATCGATACCCACATCCGCTCGTCATTCAACGCAATCAACGTGCCTTTGTTAAGGACTGCGATCAAAGACGAGAGTTTCTTCACAGACAATGGGCATCCAGCCAGGAAATTCATGGAACTGCTGGTTGAATCATCGCAAAAATGGCATGGTACCAATGTCATAAAAAAAATACATCAGTACAGTGACACAGCGGCCAAGTCTTTTGATGGTTCCACACAATCATTTGTTAAGGCGCTGGAGGAATTAACGCAATACCTCAAAGTCACGCAAACCAGAGCTGAGAGGGCAGAACAAAAGTGGATCAGTGCCGCTGAAGGCAAAGAAAAAATGGACATCACCAAAGCGCAGGTGGATGAACATTTACAGGATATTCTCGAAGGTTGTGACATTAAATTTATTCGCGACATCGTGGATCATGTGTGGCGTGATTCCCTGACCCTGACTTTATTGAGAGAAGGTAAGGACTCCCAGCAGTGGGATGAGAAGATTGACTCAGCAAAAACCATCGCTCAGATCGGTAATAAAATGGAGTTCATGAAGTTGTCAGGCCCGGATAAACTCAAGGCCATGCACCAATTGGATCAAACCATGGATGAATTGGGTTTTTCCAAGCGTGACCGCCTATCCACCAAGGACAACATTCACATGTGTTTGTCCTGGCAGGAAAGTGATGAACTCAATAAAGAAGAGAAAAAACCCAGTCTGAAAAAAGTTTTGTCGATTGATGAAGCAGTTAAAACAGCAGAAATTGAGACGGCCAATAAAAAAATCGAAGACATCAGGGAGCTCAGTGACGAAGAAAAAGAGATGCGTTCACAGGTGGTCAATATGCCCTATGGTACGTTATTCGATTTCATTATTAATCAACAAAATGACGTCAAAAGAAGGAAGTTAAGCTGGGTCAGTACAGTCAGTGACCGGGTCTTGTTTGTTGACCTGATTGGCCGTCATCCACACAAAATGAAATTAGCCAGACTGGCGATTGATCTGTGCAGGAAAAACATCATTCGTGTACAATTGCCTGAAGGGGGGTACTTTAAAAACGCACTGAATCGAATAGTCAACCGACTGAAAAAGCTTGCGGCATAACTACAACGGAATAACCCATGGTTGAAAAAAGAGAGTATAAAAGAGTCAATCCACCAGAGGGCTCAACAGTGGTCAATCAAATCAACAATAAGCTGTTGGGTAAAGTGGTTGATATTTCGGCGGGTGGATTTTTGCTGGCGGGTCGGGAAAAATACAGTGCAGGAATGATTTTTCAATTGAACCTGGAATTGGCATTGAGGCCCAAAAGGGTTTTTTCTGTGGGTGCTGAGTGTATCTGGAATGACCCCCAAACCAGTGGTCTGACGTTTGGGGGTTTTCAAATCATCGATATCTCAGATGAGGACATGGCTGACCTGCTTGGTGTGATCGAGCAACTCGATCACTGAACAGTTAACATGGCATTGATGGCTGTGATGTCGTTTTGTTCAAGTACGCCGGCTGCTCTCTTCAAGCGCAGGATATTCATCAGGTAATCATGTTTGGCGCGTGAATAATCGCGTTGAGCCTGGTACAAACTGCGTTGCGAATTCAACACTTCCACAATGTTCCGTGTACCGACTTCGAAACCCGCTGCGGTGGCTTCCTCAGCGCTTTTGGCCGAAACCACTGCCAGGGCCCTGGCCTGTACAGAACTCCAGCCAGCTTCCACATTATGCAACGCATTACGAACGCTGCGCACTGTAGAAAAAGTGGTGCGGTCGAGGTTTTCCATGGCTGCTTTGTATTGCAGTCTTGATTGTCTGGTCAATGACGAAGTCCTGCCACCAGAGAAGATCGGCACACTGACTGTCAGTGTGATCGAGTTAGAATCACGGGTGCTGTCTGGAAACTCCCGCAGTTCAACCGTACCGTCTGGTTGTGGTTGTAAGAAGGTACTGCCTTTGGAATTGTCTTCTGCCAGACGGGCGGAGAGATCTACCGTTGGGAAATGACCAGACTGTTGTCTTTTGATGGTGTACTCAGCCAATTCCGCATCGAATTTAGCGACCCCCAGATCAGGGTTGTTGGCCAGTGCCAGTGATTCCCATTCATCGCGTTCAGTCACCGGCAGGATAACTTGTTCAATGTTGTCGGGCAGCGCGTTCAGGTTCTGATAGTACTGTTGAGTGATTTCGTACAAGGCTTCTTTACTGTCATCCAACAGGTTTTTCGCGTTGATCACACTGGCCCTGGAGCCGTCATACTGTGCCCGTGCTTCGTGCACATCGGTGATCGCAGCCAGACCGACTTCATAACGTTGCTCGGCTTGTTCTAATTGACGTTGAATGGCTTTTTCTTCAGATTCTGCGAATTTTACTGCATCAATGTTGGTCAGCACATCAAAGTAACTTTGCGCCATGCGAATCAGGAATTCCTGTTCTGCGGCATCCAATTCAGCCAGGCCCTTACCTTTTTGTAAATCCGCCTGTCGCCATTCAAGCCAGTTAGCGTGGTCGTAAACTGACTGATTCAGGCTGACTGTCCAACCGTCACTTTCAGAGGTGTCAGGGTCATTGACTGAGCCATCACTGTATGTGGTTTTGGAATCGGATTCTGATTTGGACCAGGAGCCTGAGACCTGAGGCAGAAAATTAGCCAACGCCTGTTTTTTGTTTTCCAGGGTGGCTTGCTGGTTGTATTTGGCGGCCCTCAATTGAGGGTCTTTTTCCAGTGCCACATTCAGCACATCAACCAGGTCTTCTGCCATGGCGTGACCTGCGAACAGGGAACTTAATAAGAATAATTTCTTCATAATTTATCAGAGTTTAAATGTCTTGGTTTCGTTGGCTTGGGTTAGTTTGCCAACCACGGTGTCAAAATGTGATGAATAGACTGATGCAGAATCATAGACCCGCGCTTCCATAATAGGTTCCTGGCCGACGATGGCAAACACCTGCCCGTTGGGTTTAAGCCAGTCAAACACCTGCTCAGGCAATGATTCCAGGGATCCGGTGATGATCACCCGATCGTATTTTTGTTCTGCTTTGAATGAAAAAAAGTCAGCCTGTTCACAAGTGACGTTATCAATGTGGTTCTCTTTGAGTTTTTGTTTGGCGTTTTCTGTGAAGTCAGCATGCAGGTCAATGCTGTGAACGTAGTTGGTCAGTTTGCTCAGCAGTGCGGTTACATAAGCACTGCCAGTGCCGATCTCAAGCACCAGTTGGTGTTCGTCCAGGTCGAGGGCCTGAAGCATCCTGCCTTCAACCACTGGCTTCATCATGCTTTGTCCATGTCCGATTGGTAATGCCAAATCAGCAAAAGCCAGTTTTCGTTGTGGTACCTGGACAAATTCTTCACGTTGTACCTGGAGCATGGCATTGAGGATGTCTTTGTTGATCACATCCCAGGAGCGCACTTGCTGGGCGACCATGTTGTGTCGTGCTTTATCAAAATTCATGTATTAATTTGCCTTTTTTGTTATGATGTGGCCATCTGATCCTTGCTTGATTAAGCCTCGGAGCTCTGAATATTAGCTTACTGATAATCAGCACCATATCATGGGTTAAAAGTCACATTTTATGTTATTTTCACCAATGAACGAAGCCAATTTAATAAAGTTACAAACAAATAAGCTGATTGAAGGTATGGCGCAATTGAAGTTGCCCGTCGATCGTGCGCCACAGATCATGGCCTATTTGCAACTGTTGCAGAAGTGGAATAAAACCTACAACCTCACTGCCATTGACCAACTGGCAGAGATGGTCACGCATCATGCGCTTGATGCCCTGGCTGTGTTGCCTTACTACACAGGTCAGCGCATCATTGATGTCGGAACCGGTGGCGGCATACCTGGATTCATCATTGCCATCATGTGTCCTGAAAAATCGGTCACTTTGCTGGATGCCGTGGGTAAAAAGGCCCGTTTTATGAGGCAGGTTAAGCGGAGTCTTGATTTACCTCAGGTCAGTGTCATTCATGAACGGGTGGAAAATTATTTTCCTGATGAAAAATTCGATGTGGTAACATCACGGGCCTTTGCGGAACTCAGTCAGTTTTTAACATTAACGGCCCATCTGGCAAAGCCAGGTGCAGAATTTCTGGCAATGAAAGGTCCCAGGGAAGAACCAGTGGGTGCTGATTTGGGTTTCAGACAAACCGCCGTTTGGGACATCAGGGTGCCGTTTTTGGCAGAGCAAAGAAAATTGTATCAATTTAAAAAGACAACATGAAACACAAAAATAAAATCATTGCTGTGGCCAACCAGAAAGGCGGGGTCGGAAAAACCACCACCACCGTGAATCTGGCCGTCGGGTTGGTTCAGTTGGGTAAAAAAGTTTTGCTCATTGACCTGGATCCGCAAGGCAATGCCACCATGGCATGTGGTGCTGATTCCAGGCATTTGTCTTTGTCTTCGTGTGAAGTGTTGATGGATGAGTGTGAGGCCGCTGAGGCCATCATCCAGGGTGGCCAGGTCGATTTGATGGGGGCTAACACCAATCTCACGGCTGCTGAACTACAAATGATGGAGTATGAAGAACCGCAAACGGTTTTGAAAGAACAACTGAAAGGCGTCATTGAGCAGTATGATTATGTGCTCATTGATTGTCCGCCATCCCTGAGTATCCTGACCATCAACGCCCTGGCGGCAGCCAACAGTGTGTTGATACCTATGCAATGTGAATACTATGCCCTGGAGGGGTTGACTTCATTGCTGGACACCATTGAAAGGGTCAGACAAACCGTCAATCCGGCACTGGAAATTGAAGGGTTGTTGAGGACCATGTTTGATGGTCGCAATAACCTGGCAAATGATGTTGCTGAGCAAATCAGCGAACATTTCGGCTCCAAGGTTTTTACCACGGTGGTTCCGCGGAATGTCAAAGTGGCGGAAGCCCCAAGTTTTGGTCAGTCGGCCATTGAATATGACCACTTGTCCAGAGGGGCGGTGGCATACAAAGGCCTGGCCAGTGAAGTGTTGAGGAGAAACCATGGCTAAGAAACTCACCAAAAAAACCAGTAAGAAAAAAGTCACCAGAAAAAGTGGTCTCGGTCGTGGACTGGATGCTTTGTTGGGAAGCCGCCCGACCAGCACTGAGCCACAGCATGCGGAAAGCAGCGAACTACAAACCCTTGGCATCGAACAGTTGCAACCTGGCCAGTATCAGCCACGCAGCATCATGGACCAGGACAAGTTACAGGAACTGGCAGATTCCATCAGTTCGCAGGGTATTGTACAGCCGATTGTGGTCAGGCAACTGACCAGCGGACAATATGAGATCATTGCCGGCGAGCGTCGCTGGCGAGCTGCGCAACTGGCTCAGCTTTCAGAAGTACCGGTCCTGGTGAAGCAGGTCGATGATCAACAGACCATTGCCATGGCGCTGATTGAAAACATCCAGCGAGAAGACCTCAATCCGTTGGAAGAAGCTCTGGCGTTGCAAAGGTTGATCGATGAGTTTGCCATCACCCATGCTGAAGCGGCTGAAGCAGTGGGACGTTCTCGGGTGGCAGTCAGCAATCTGCTCCGACTGCTGGAATTAAGCAGTGCGGTGAAAGAGATGCTCAATGATGGTCTTCTGGAAATGGGTCACGCCCGGTGTTTGTTGTCACTGGATCCGGCGGATCAGGCCAGTGTGGCCAGACAGGTTGTGGCCAAAAAATTATCCGTGCGTCAGGCAGAAGCTTTGGTCAAGTCATTCAAACAACCGAAAACAACTGGTCAACCAGAAGAAAAGATGGCTGACATCCGACATCTTGAACAACAGTTGTCTGAAAAATTATGCGCCCGGGTTGATCTGCAGCACTCGGCCAAAGGCAAAGGCAAGCTGGTGATTCATTACCACAATTCTGATGAGCTGGACGGTATTTTAGAGCGGATTAAGTAAGAACATTAAAAGCGCGCCCAAAATCCTTCAAGATTACCCGTTTTGCTTGATTTTCTGTACCTGAAAGGTTAAGGTTTGCCACCAATTTTTTAGTTGGAAAACATTCGCATGAGCACAACGAATCAAGCCCTGGCCGATTGGGTCAAAGAAATTGCTGAACACACCCAAGCGGACCAGATTTATTGGTGTGATGGCAGTGACGCTGAAGACAAAAAATTCAATGAGCTGTTATTGGCTGATGGCAGCTACAAGCAACTCAATCCTGAAACCCACCCCAATTGTTATTTACACCTGTCTGACCCGCAGGATGTGGCTCGTGTGGAACACCTGACATTCATCTGTACAGAACAAGAAGCCGATGCCGGCCCAAACAATCACTGGATGGCTCCTGATGAAGCCCACAGTAAAATTGATGACTTGTTCAAAGGTTGTATGAAAGGCCGTACCATGTATGTGATTCCCTATTGCATGGGACCCATTGATTCACCAATCTCTCGCTGCGGTGTGGAAATCACTGACAGTGCATATGTGGTCCAAAACATGCGTTTGATGACCCGCATGGGTCAGGCAGCATTGGCCAGAATTGAACGTGAAGGTGGCTTTGTCAAAGGCCTGCATTCAACCGGAGAACTGGATCCGGAACGCCGTTTTATCATGCACTTTCCGGAAGAACTGACCATCAAGAGTTATGGTTCCGGTTATGGTGGTAATGCTTTGCTGGGTAAAAAATGTCACGCTTTGCGGATTGCTTCCTACCAGGCCAAAACCGAAGGTTGGCTTGCAGAACACATGTTGATTCTGGGCATCAAGACACCAGCCGGTAAACAACACTATGTAGCCGCGGCCTTTCCATCAGCCTGTGGTAAAACCAACCTGGCGATGTTGATTCCACCGGAAGGATACGTTAAAGATGGTTGGGAAATCAGCACTGTAGGGGATGACATCTGCTGGATGCGTCCAGGTGAAGATGGTCGTTTGTGGGCCATCAATCCGGAAGCTGGATTTTTTGGTGTGGCACCGGGTACCGCCAAAGACACCAATCCCAATGCATTGGCCATGTTGTATCAGGACACCATTTTCACCAATGTGGCTGAGACCGAAGATGGTCAGCCCTGGTGGGAAGGTTTGGATGACCGCACGCCAAAAACCGATTGGCAGGGACGGCCTTATGATCCGGCCAACGGTCCGGCAGCACATCCCAATTCAAGATTCACGGTTTCAGCCAAACGCTGTCCCAGCTATTCATCAGAATCTGAATCCGCCACTGGTGTGCCTATAGATGCCATTGTATTCGGAGGCCGTCGGGCCAGCCTGGTTCCTTTGGTTGCTGAAGCCAGGGATTGGGAACATGGCGTATTGATGGGCGCCACTGTGGCTTCAGAAACCACCGCTGCTGCCACCGGTGCGGTGGGCGTGGTCAGACGAGACCCGATGGCCATGAAACCCTTCTGTGGTTATCATTTTGGTGATTACTGGGGTCACTGGATCAGCATGCAAGAAAAAGCCAGTCGTTTGCCTAAGGTATTCACTGTAAACTGGTTCAGGAAAGATGAGCAGGGTCAATTCATGTGGCCTGGTTTTGGTGAAAACATGCGCGTACTGGAGTGGATCATTGGCCGTTGTCAGGATCAGCTTGATGCCAATGAAACAGCCATTGGTATGCTGCCTTCCAGGGATGACATCAATACCAAAGATCTGGATATGGACCTGAATGTACTTGACGAATTACTGGCAGTAGATCAACAAGCCTGGCAAAACGAGCTGAGCTCAGTGGATGCCTTTTTGCAGGGCTATGGTGAGCGGGTGCCAGCGGCTTTGTTCAAACAATTGCGCCGTATCAGTGATCAGTTAGACTGATCGCCCTTTGAACTGATTAAAAACCCTGCCAAGCAGGGTTTTTTTTTGAGCCAACGACTCGTCTGCACCACGCAGCGGTTTAATTGTGACAAGCTCAACACAATTGTCATCAAGCAGTGCTAAAATAAACAGCAGAAGCGCACATTCACAGGCTTGAAGCCCCTCCACGGATCAAATGCATACAGTGTAAAGAGCTGAATCGTCATGGTGTGTGTCCTGAACCGAAATGAAACAGGTAGAGATATGAAAAGAATGAAATCATTAGGGCTGTTGGTTCTGACAGTCGCTGGCATCCACACTGCCATTGCAGCTGATTTGCTGAATGAAAGTTTTGAGACCGACGGGCAAGGTGTGCGATATACATCAACACAGGAGTTCATCGATACGGCCAGTGATCACTGGGGAAGAACTGATGGCAGTAACATCAGTAATTTCTCGGGACCTTACAGCGGATTTGATGGCACCACTTTCTGGGCTGCTGAAGACGTTGATGATCCAGACGGAAACGGCCTGGATACTCAAACCATTTATTTTGAAAACATCAACATCACCGGCCACAACAACTTGCAGTTTCTGGGGTTATTTGCCGCAGGCAATGAGAGTGGGCCCGGTGCCAGTAAGTACGATGCCGCAGATGTGTTCAAAGTTCAGTACCGGATCAATGGTGATGGAGCTGATCCATTCACAGATGGGGTGTGTTTCGCCTATGAAAACAATGGTGATGCTTCCAATGAGCCCATCGGCCTGGATGCCGATTGTGATGGTGAGTCCGATGGTGTGGCTGGTCGCCTTGGTACCAGCATGACTGAATATGGTTTCACAATTGCAAGCACCGGCTTTACCATGGATTTATTGGTCACTGTTTCTGTCGACGCAGGTGAAGAAGAGCTTGCGCTGGATCATTTGAGGGTGATCGGTGATCCCACCGGTATTGACAGCCCGCCAGTGATTATCAGTACCACTCCCGGTGATTCGGCGGTGAATGTGGCAACCAGCAGTCAGATATTGGTGGAGTTCAACGAAACCGTTGATGTGGCAGCCAATGCCGTCAACATCAATTGTACCCTCAGTGGCATACAAAACCTGCCGGCAGCTCCTGAAGCGGGCATCACCAGTCTAACTCTTAATCCAACTGATTTTACTTCAACAGAGGATTGCACAGTAACGGTTAATGCGGCATCGGTGTCTGATGTTGACGGCTCGGCTGACCAGTTAGACGGTGACGGCAATGGTACACCAGGTGATGATTTTGTGTTCAGTTTCACTTTGGAACCTGATGTTCCCCCCACTGTTACGGGCAGTTATCCGGCCAATGGTTCGGTTGGGTTTGGTGTGGCGGATGATTTGACCATTGATTTCTCGGAATCCATTGATGCCACTGCCACAGCAGCCACCCTGGTATGCAGCGTGTCTGGTGCAGTCAGTTTCAGCGGATTACCGTTGAATGACAGTACTGTCATGACTTTGAACCCTGACAACAACCTGATTGATACGGAAACCTGTGACCTGACCATCGCAGCGGCGGAAGTCACTGACAATGATTTGACTGCGGATAACATGGAGAGTGATGAAGTCATCTCTTTCACGGTTGGTTTCCCGGTGGTGGAAATTTTTGATATTCAGGGAGCTGGCTTGATTTCGCCGTATGACAATTCAAGGGTAACCACCCTCGATAACATTGTTACGGTATTGACGCCAAATGGATTCTATATGCAGACTCCGGACGCCCGGGATGACCTGGACTTCACCACTTCCAATGGCATATTTGTATACACCCAGAATCCCCCGACTGTAGCCGTTGGTGACCAGGTTGATCTCACCGGTGATGTCACAGAATATTTTGGTTTGACTGAATTCACCAATCCCTTCAGTTATGTGTTATCAGTAGATTCTCAGGGTAATCCATTACCCACTGCGGTGTTGCTCAATGACAGCTTCCCGCCCAACGATCCGGCGCAATTGGTTTGTCCTGCTGAAGGATTGGACTATGAATGCCTGGAAGGCATGTGGTTCAACATGCCACAAGGCTTTGTCAGCAGTGCCTCCATTGCTTTTTTTGGTGCCAATCGGGATGACCAGCTGGTTCGGGCCGGAACAGCCCGGGCCTTCCGTGAGCCGGGTATTGATTATCCGGGACAACCCGGATTGCCGGTGTTTGACGGAAATCCTGAATTGTTGGAAATGGACATCGATACATTGGGACTCGATTTGGCAACTAACAGCCACCCGGCAGGCAGTGAGATCAGTGTGACTGGGGTGTTTGGTTATGATTTTGAGGAATATGAAATCTGGCCATCACAAATCACTCTGATCAATGAAAATGTCATTCCTTCGGCGGTCAGAGATGCCGGTGATGAGGTGACCCTGGCTTCAGCTAACATGTATCGTTTCTTTGATGATGTGGATGATCCGGGTGATCAGGATGATGGCCAGGTGGAAGATCCGGTGGATTATGCCAACCGTTTGCTGAAACTGGCCAACTATGTGGTCAACGACTTGAAATCACCGATCATTCTGGCTTTACAGGAAGTAGAAAACATCAATGCACTGAACGACCTGATCATGGCCATCAGTAACGCAGGTGGTCCGGCTTACACCGCTGAACTGATTGAAGGCAATGACCGGGGTGGAATTGATGTGGCTTACTTGTATCAGACTGCCTTGCTGTCCAATGTGACGCTGGATCAGTTGGGTGAAACAGAGGTGATTGTTGGTTTTGATGGCGCCTTGTTGCATGATCGGCCACCTTTACACCTGCGCGCTGAAGTCAGCCTTGTGCAAGGTGATTTCACCATCAATGTACTGGTGGTTCATTTACGTTCCCGGGGAGGTATTGATGATCCTTCAGAAGGCGACCGGGTCAGAGGTAAACGTTTGCAGCAGGCCAATTCAGTGGCCGCGATGATCGATGACATTCAGACCAATCACCCTGGTGAGTCATTGTATGTATTGGGTGATTTCAATGCCTTCCAGTTTTCTGATGGATATGTTGATGTGATTGGTCAAATCACTGGTGAAGCTGTGCAGGCAGAAAACCTGGTTTGGACGCCGCCGCAGTTTGCCGCAGATCCATTGCACCAGGCCGTCCAGTTGCTGTCGCCCGAACAGCAGTATTCTTTTGTGTTCCGGGGCAGTGCCCAGGTTCTGGACAATGCGATCATGAATGATGCCGGTCTGATGAACCTGATCGAGATGCAATTTGTGCGAGGTCAGGCAGATGCTGGTTTGGACAATGAAGATGACAACAGCACATCGATCAGGTCTTCAGATCATGATGGTTTTGTGTTATTCATCAAAGAAGATCTGGATTTGATCTTCCGCAATGGTTTTGATTAATAGTCAGCCAGTGCAATTCTGAAAAAGCCCGTCATCGACGGGCTTTTTTTATGGCTGGACGACTTTCCGTGACATCAACAGGGCATCTTCTTTGACAAGTTTCCCTTGGCTGTCACGATACCGATAGTAGTTTTTCCGGCGGCCGATGGTGTCAAAATGAAAGGACTGATAGAGCCTGATGGCTGCGGCATTGCTTTCCCTGACTTCAAGCCAGAGATGACCGGCATGATTGATGCGACATATCAACAGCAGCCGATGCATCAGCTGGCGGCCCATGGATTGTCGTTGATACGCCGGTGCCACGCCGATGTTCAACAAGTTGGCTTCCTCAAATCCCATCATCAGTACGGCATAGCAAACGAGCTTTCCAGGATCTTCCGGCTGATACCCTTTGATACATTGGTACCCGGCCTTGATGCAGTCAAACATGATTTTTTCTGACCAGGGGTTGGGGTAAATCTGTTGTTCGATCGACATGATCTGCGGTACATCAACAGCGCTGAACGATTCAAAAATGAGTTTGTTTTTCAAGGTGTTGTCATCTCTGTGTAAGGTCTGAATTGTACTTTGAATGAGGCTTGTATTATCATAACATGATCATTCAGTGGGAAGATCACTGCCACACATCACAAACACAGCGTTAGCACAGGAATTTTATGGTCGAATCAGTGCCCAATGAGGCAACAGAAAAAGACATTTCAGCGTTGAACACCGCTCTGGAAGAAGAGCGCATGGGCGAGGTTACCCGCATCATCAATGGCATACCGGGCGCGGAAGTGGCCTTGTTTCTGGAATCTCTGCCAGGTGAAAAGCGTAATGCCGTCTGGGATTTGGTAGACGATGCCAGTCAGGGTGATGTGTTGGTCTCACTGCACGATGAGGTGCGTGATAACCTGATTGAGGGTATGGACACTGAGCAGTTGGTGGAAGCCACCCGCGATCTTGATCTGGATGACATGGCAGACATCATTGTTGATCTGCCTGAGGAAGTTTCCAATCAGTTGATCCTGTCCATGGATAAAGCCTCCAGGGAACTGCTTGATCAGGTATTGTCCTATCCGGAAGATTCAGCTGGTGGCTTAATGAACCCGGAAGTGGTGACCGTTCGTTCCGATGTGAGTGTGGAAGTGGTCAAGCGCTATTTCCAATTCAGGGGGGTGTTACCTACGCCGGTTGGTGATTTGTTTGTGGTGGGACGTAAGGGGCATTACAAGGGCAGGGTTCCCATCGCCACTTTGCTGACCTGTGACCCGAAAACCCCGATCAAAGACATCATGGATGAAGATGCGTTGGCGATTCCGGCCAAAACCCCAGCCAGTGAAGTGGCGCAGGATTTTGAGCACAATGACTGGATTTCTGCGCCTGTGGTGGATGACAAGAACAAGCTTATAGGACGCATCACCATTGATGATGTGGTTGATGTGATCCGTGAAGAAGCCGAACGTTCAGTGATGCGCATGGCTGGTTTAAATGAAGAAGGTGATATGTTTGCTCCGATCCTGACTTCATCAAAAAGAAGGGCCATCTGGTTAGGCATCAATTTACTGACTGTCCTCATGGCGGCTTTTGCGATTGGTTTTTTCGAAGAAACTTTGCAAAAAGTCACCGCGCTGGCCATCCTCATGCCGGTGGTGGCATCGATGGGAGGTATTGCCGGCTCTCAAACCCTGACCCTGATGATTCGCGGTATGGCCACTGGCCAGGTCGGTAGCGGTAACATCAAAGACTTATTGGGCCGGGAGTTTATGATTGGGGTAATCAACAGCATACTATGGGCTGTGGTGCTGGCTTCACTGACTGCATTTTGGTTTAAAAACTGGGACATCAGTGTGGTCATTGCCATGGCTTTGGCGGTTAATCTGGTGGCCGGTGCTCTGGCCGGTGTGGTGATTCCCGTGATGCTGCGTCGCATGAGCATTGACCCGGCCATTGCCGGGGGTGTGGTACTGACCACTGTGACTGATATAGTGGGGTATGTATCCTTCCTTGCGTTTGGTACCTGGTTGTTACTGGGCTGATCAGTTGAAGACCACTTTTTCCCGGATGTAACTGGGTTGGATGTGGATGATGTGTTGTGCCTGCTGTGGGAAATCCTGCTTCACAATGTGTAATAAAGTTGTGGCCTCCGGGTGACTGTCGGGCAGCACCCGGGCATCATGAGGAGCCTCCAGCATGCTTTTAAAGGCACTGCCACTGCATACCTCAAATCCAGCTGTGTCGATCGCCTCAGGTGCAGCCAAACTGTCTTCAGTCAGGCGTTTTAAGTGACCATCGCTGATTTCAAAGGTCGCCCAGTAAACTTCTCCCATGCGGGCATCATTGGCGATCAGTAGTTTGCCCTGCTGCTCCGGGTTTTGCTGCCATAACTGATGGGCCATGTTATGCAGTGTGGAAATGGCCACCACCGGCACTTCCCAGGCCAAGGCCAGACCCTGGACCACTGACATGGCGATACGAACACCGGTAAAAGCCCCTGGTCCCTGACCAAAAACAATGCCATCGACCGCTGACTTACTGATGCCCTGAGCGTTAAGCAAGTCATCCAGATAGCCAAGCACCAGATCGGCATGTTGACGTGGTGCCAATTGTTTTTTGTCGGTGATGTGGCCTTGATGTAACAAGCCCACGGAACACAGTTCGGTGGCGGTTTCTATGGCGATCAGATTCATCGTGGTTGCTGCGTTGGCTGTGAATGTTAGAATAAGCGATTTATTATAGATCAAAGCCATGAAAAGTGTTACCCTCGTCTGTTTGCTGTTTGTTGCTCAATTGTTGTCAGCTGAGCCTTATCGATTGACATTGAATGGCGAACCCTGGCAAGGTGCACTGGTGATTGGTAACACCAATCCCGGGGCAGCCGTCAGTGTGGATGGTGCATCGGTGGCGGTGACCGATGATGGCTATTTTATCTTTGGCTTTGGTCGTTTCGAGGATCAGGCCAAAGTGGTTGAGGTGGAACATCAGGGGACCAGGTACTTGACCACGGTACCCGTCAAACCCAGGGAATTTCCCACCGAGCGTATCGATGGTTTACCGGCAGCCAAAGTCAATCCACCTGCTGAACGGCTGGCCAGGATTGCCAGAGAGCAGGCTGAAGTCAAATCAGCCAGATCAGTGTGGTCAGATCAACGGGCATTTCTTGAGTCGTTCATCTGGCCATCTGAGGGTCGGATCAGCGGGGTGTACGGCAGTCGGAGGATATTGAACGGTGAACCCAAAAGGCCCCATTACGGGATGGACATCGCCAACGTCACCGGCACACCGGTGGTGGCTCCGGCCAGTGGCGTGGTGACCATGGCAGTTGATGATCACTATTACACTGGTGGAACCATCATCATTGACCACGGTTATGGTTTGAACAGCACCTACCTCCACCTCAGCCAGGTTGATGTCAAAGTCGGCCAACGGCTTGAGCAGGGGCAAAAAATGGGCGAAATTGGTGCCACCGGGCGGGCCACTGGCCCTCATCTGGATTGGCGACTGAACATTGGTACCTCACTGCGCTTGGATCCGCAACTGATCATTCCACCTGAACCTCAGAAAGAGTAAGGTCAAATGGCACAACGACCACGGCAATGAGATCACCGAAGGCCTTGTCCGCATCGGTTCTGTGAGACGGCAGTGCAAGTCTGGGTACACTCATGGTTAAGTGTAAACCACAATTGGATGATTGAAGTGCTGGTGATCCGGGTTCTGAACGGCAAGCCTGATTTGATCACCCCTGACCAACGGTTTATCAACGCGATATCCGGGTGTTCAGAGAACCTTGAACTGTGTGTTGGCAGCCTGTTTCAGGGCTTTGAAGTCAAACAATTCCGGATCGCACAGGTGTGAAGGCACCAACTGGGTCATGGCGCGGGCAATGTTGTCCACCCGTCCAGGCTGAATCTGATCCCATTGCTGCAGCATGTGTTTGATCGCCTGGCGCTGCAGGTTATCTTGTGAACCACACAGGTTACAGGGGATGATGGGGTATTGTTGGTATTCAGCCAGTTGTGCCAGGTCTTTTTCCCGGCAATAGGCCAGAGGTCGGATGACGATGTGCTGACCGTCATCACTGAGCAGTTTGGGTGGCATGCTTTTCAGTTTGGCGCCGAAAAACATGTTCAGAAACAAGGTCTCCACCATGTCATCCTGGTGATGACCCAGCGCCAGTTTGTTGCACCCCAGTTCATCAGCAACCCGGTAGAGAATGCCGCGGCGTAAGCGGGAACACAAGCCACAAGTGGTTTTGCCAACCGGGATCTTTTCTCTGACTATGGAATAGGTGTCTTCTTCAATGATGCGGAATTCCACACCCTGTTCCTGCAGATAAGCGGGCAGCACATGTTCCGGAAACCCTGGCTGTTTCTGGTCGAGATTGACCGCCACCAATTGAAAGTCAAAGGGTGCTTTACGCTGAATCATTTGCAGCAGGGTGAGCATGGCATAGGAGTCCTTACCACCGGATAAACACACCATGATGCGATCGTCAGGTTCGATCAGGCCAAAATCGCCGGAGGCTTTGGCCACTTGCCGGCGTAATTTGTGGGCCAGTTTTTGAGCTTGTTGGGCGTTGTCGGTGTTGACGTCTTGCAGCATCTGTTTATTTTTCAGGAAATGTGCAGAACGATAGGGTAAAATTTTATAACATTCAATCATTATTTCAGATAAACATGTCTTTGACACACAGCGAGATACGGCAGCGGCTCAAAGCCCTCAGCGAGGAACACCGTGAATTGGATGAAACCATAACACACCTGGTCGAAACGGCTGATTTGGATGAAATGAAGGTTAAGCGCATGAAAAAACGCAAGTTGAAAATCAAAGACATGATCATGGTCTATGAAGATATGTTGATTCCTGACATTGATGCCTGACAATTTGTCCCCAAATCTTACAAGGATTTTCACCAGAAACCATCGCCCATGAAATTACCTACCTGTTTACTCCTGTTGCTGTTGTCTGTGCCACTGCACAGTTTTCCGCTCAATTCTGCCGAGCCTGAATTCATTCGCCTGGTTGAAACCAGTGAACACAAAGCACTGCAGGTTTCTGTCGTCAGGTATCAGCCACGCACCGGTGGGGAGCTTATTGTTGACCTGGTGGGTGCTGTGCATGTGGGGGATCGGCAGTATTATCAGGACCTGAACCGCTTGTTTCAGAATTATGATGCGGTGCTTTATGAGCTGGTGGCTCCTGAAGGAACCTACATTCCCAAAGGAGGGGTGGAAAATAAAAGCCTGTTATCCAACATTCAGTCCACCATGAAAGACGTGCTTGGCTTGTCCTTTCAGATGGAAGAAATTGACTATACGCAACAACATTTTGTGCATGCGGATTTCACTCCAGAGGAATTCAGCAAAAGCATGGATGAAAAAGGTGAGTCGGTGTTCAGCATCATTTTTAACTTGTGGCGTGCCGGCTTGACCCAACAACTGAGCGGCCAGTCTGGTACCAGTGATTTTGATTTGATGATGGCACTGTTTGCTGATGATCGGCAAAACGCACTGAAATCGCTGATGGCCAGGGAATTGGCCAACTCCGAAGGGATGATGAAAGCATTGGAAGGTCCCGAAGGTTCAACCTTGGTGGCTGAAAGAAATAAAAAAGCGCTGACTGTGCTGAAACGTGAAATGGCGAACAACCACAAGTCATTCGCCATTTTTTACGGGGCTGCTCATCTGCCTGATTTTCATCAGCGGCTGATCAGCGATTTTGACCTGGTGCCAGTGTCAACTCAATGGGTTGATGCCTGGAAACTCAAGTAATCAGTCAAAAGTTCCGGTAAACAAGGGGTCATAGTTTTCTTCATAAACCGGGTTCAGTTCAACTCCATTGACCAGTCCCAGTGGGGTGTAATCATTGTAGCCGGGGAAGATGTACCCCAGGAATCGGTTGTGTTGTCTTTTGAGCAACACCTCACTGACCACATCACGGAAATCAACCGTTGCCTCAACATCATCTCCCTCATACAGTTGATTGGGAGCCAGGCCGGGGAATTGACCGTAAAAACCACCATTGACATGATCGCCAATGACAAACATGGGATTGCCATAACCGTGATCTGTGCTGTTATCGCTGTTTTCATAAGCCCGGCGGCCAAACTCGGATTGTACAATGATGGTAAACCGTCCATTGTGTGAGGCCGTCAAATCCTGATACAGGGCATGCAGGCCGGCAGACAGCTCTGAAGTCAGGTCTGCAAATTGACCGGTGGTACCCGTGCCTTGTCCGGTGTGGGTATCCCAACCACCAGTGGGGACATATGCCACTTCCAGATTCACATCGTTTTTATAGAGTTGGGCCACCGTGCGTAATTGTTGACCCAGAAAACCATCCGGATACTGGGCGTTGTTGCCAGGCACATAATTGTCCCAGTCAATTGACTGAATGATGCTTGAAGCATTAAGTGTTTGTGAGCCGACCAACTGTTCCAGGGTATTGGGGTTGGTATAGATTTCACCGAGGATATCCTGCATTTCATCAGTCCAGGCCCAATGCCCGTCGGACAAGCTGAATTCCTGGGGATTGGCCATCACCAGTGCAGTGGGGTCACCCAGTACCGCATCGGTGTTGTTATAAGACGGTACAATTGATGGCATCACCGCATCATCCGGGGTGTGCAGAGATGAATTGAAATATCGGGTCAGCCAGCCAGTGCCAAGGGTGGTCACTGATTGTGATCCCAGTTCCATGAAGCGGGTGGCTTCAAAATGTGATCGATTAGGCACCACCAGTCCGGTGGCATGAACGATGGCCATTTTATTGCTGTTGAACAAACTGGCCAGACCGGTTGCAGAAGGGTGCATGCCGAAGGCATTCTGACCATTGAGGGGCAACGATTCGGTGTTTGGAATGTGTAACGTTGGTCGCAAGGTGGTGCTGTATTCAACGTAGTCATTGCCTGAACGAGGCGGCACCATGTTCAATCCATCCATGCCTCCATTGAGAAAGACGTACACCAACAGGTCTCGACCGGAGCCACCGGACCCACCCCTGACGAGCGAATTGGCAAAACCCAGTTGTAAGCCGCCCAAACCAGCCACACTGACCAGGCCTGAGCCTTTAAGAAACTTTCTTCGATTCATTTTTTTCATGGTCATTACCTCATCTGTAGCTGAATTCAGCGGTCAGGAATATGGTGGACACCACTGCAAACAAGCGTTCCTGGTTGTAGCCAGGCCAGTCATTGGAGTCCAGATCTATGGGGGTGTTGCGATCACTGCCAACTGGTGTGGTGTTGTCCTGATAGGACATGAATTTGGCCAATTTATCCTGGCTGTTGCTGTCCGGAATGATGCCGCAGGCACGTTGATACCAAAAATCCACCATGTTGTTGGCAGTGCGGTCACTGGGATTGGGAAAAGCCGTTTTGGTAATTTCAACGATCTGATTAAAGGGGACATCTCCATTGTGGCCATCCCTGAAACGTGAGGTCCACTGAATAAACTTCCAGGTGGACATGGTGCTTGATGCACCCAACCAATGGGATTTGTAATCTGGATAACCGTTGGGCGAAGTCCAATGAAATGGATGCTGGCCAGAGTCCATGAACCCCCAGTGATGCCAATTGGTGTATTCCACCGTAGGGTCAAAGCTGAAGCCATATTCTATTTGACGCAATGCAGAGATCAGTTTTTCGAAGGGGCGTTTGATTTTCTCCCCCCAGGTGCTCAGGAATTCATTGGATTTAAGCAGCACTTCCATGGCTTGTTTGATCTGATCACTGGCTTGCCAATTCTGCTGCAGGGTGTTGGCCACCTGGTCAACAATGCTTTGTGGTGGTTCATCGGCAATGAACCGACGACACAGCTTGAGAGCCAGAAATTGTGCTGTGGCTGGGTGTTCAGCGAGCATGTCGAGGATGTCATTGACATCTTTTTCAGGGTTGTTTGAATCATATAAAAAGTCAGTTCCCATCACTCGTTTGATGCCTTGGTCATGCCAGTCAGAACGGAACATGAACAAACCAGTTGGGGCCAGATTGGGATTGATTGGTGGGTTATACAGGTATTGATAGTCCTGCCAGCTGGCACCTGAAAAGGACCAACCTGTTAATGCTCGGGCCAGTTCCTGAACATCGGCTTCAACATACCCAGTGCGGCGGCCCTGACCATCAACAGGCACATCTTGCCATGGCATGTGGCCAAAGTAATTAGCGGCACTGATGGTGTGCAGTTCCAGCAGTTCGCGGGCATAGTTTTCATTGGGTGCAGATTGCTCGTTCACACCGTTACCCAGGTATGACAGCATGCAATTGGAGCGGGTCACTTCATACAGCATGTTGCGGAAGTTGCCCAGTACTTCCGGGCGAATGACATCACGGTCATAGTGGACAAACATGGGTTGGATGTTGTCACCTTCCATATAAACATTGAAATGGTTGTGCCAGAAATCGGCCATCATCTCCTGTAATTGTCGTTTGCTGTTGATGGCTCTGATGAAGGTGGCGTAGACAGTTTCACGGCCAGGCTGTATGTGTACATCCCATGGGATGTCACCGCCGCCTGGAATGTGAACATGTTGCTGAAAAAATTGTTGCTGGGTTTTGTTCAGGGTTTGAAAGCCCTGGTTGAGCATGTTGTCCACAACACTGTCGTCCAGCAGATCCGGTTCCAGTTGCTCGTCAATATAGGCCAGGATGCGGTCCATTTCACTGGCTCCGCCGAGACCACTGATGTGATCAAGGTCAGCCTGGTTACTGCCAAAAGCCATTTTACTCAAAACCCGATGAGTCAGGCTGGGGGTGGGAATACCGCCTCGTAACTGACTGGGAACCTGGGTCATGCTGGCCGCAGTACCCGGGTTGAATGCCGGTGTGGCTTTGTGCTGAACCGGTCCAATTGATTTGGGCGGCAGGTTTTTATCACTCGCCGGATGGTGTTTTTTTCGGTATAAATTCATCGCCTGAACTCCTCTCTGATGCCTTTAATCTAGATTGAACGGTACGGACATTGTGAGAATCAGTTCACACATCAGGGCATACAATGACCAGGAAACCCGGAATTAGCAAAAAATTAACTTCACCCACAGGATTTTGGCTAAGATAAAGCGATGAAGAATCCACAGGTGACAAAATATGCCCAGTTTTGGCTGTTGACCCTCTGTATGGTCAGTTTGACTGTATCTGCCGCGGTTCATGAGGTCATTGTGCAGGACAATTCATTCAGTCCGGCCACCGTGGTTATTGAGGCCGGAGACACAGTTCGCTGGATCAATCAAGGCCCTGGGGCACATAACATTTATGCAGTGGGCAGGTTCCGTTGTGCCAATGGTTGCGAAGCCGAAGGTGGAAACGGCAACCCCTCCAATGCGGCCTGGGTTGCAGAGGTCACCTTCCGGGTGCCCGAAACCATCCCATATGAATGTCAGCCGCATGTTAATTTTGGTATGGTAGGCACCATAGTGGTCAACCAACCGGCTGATGCTGTGGTTCCTGAAATCACTGCCAATCCTGACAACACATTCAGCCCAACTCAGCTGACCATCATGCAAGGTGACGTGGTCTTTTTCCGGAATGCCGGTGGTGAGCACAACATCCACAGTAATGACGATGGCCTGATTTGTGCTGATGGTTGTGTTGGTGACGGACAAAATGCAGACGCCGACCCAACCGGATTTCCCTGGGAGTTTTATCACCGGTTTGCGCAACCAGGTACGGTGATTTTGCAATGTGATAACCCGGCACACCCCGCCCAATTGACGACGATTGAGGTCATCAGTGAACTGATTTTCTCCAATGGTTTCGATTGATTGAGCAGATGGCTGGTATGCAAACCAGCTGCTTGATAAAATAAACCTTCACCCATAAACACACAAACCCATGACCCGATTTACCGGTACCGATCAATACGTCGCCACCGACGACCTGCAACTGGCAGTCAATGCCGCTGTGACCCTGCAACGACCGCTGCTGATCAAAGGCGAGCCCGGCACAGGCAAAACCATGCTGGCTGAAGAGGTGGCTGCTGCCATGGGCAAGCGATTGCTCTGTTGGCACATCAAATCAACCACAAAAGCCCAACAAGGCTTGTACGAATACGATGCGGTTTCCCGGTTGCGCGATTCTCAACTGGGCGATGAAAAGGTGCATGACATCAAAAATTACATCAAACAAGGCATGCTGTGGCAAGCCTTTACGGCGGATGAACAGGTGGTGTTGCTGATTGATGAAATTGATAAAGCCGACATTGAGTTTCCCAATGATTTATTGGTTGAGCTGGATAAGATGCAATTCACTGTATACGAGACCGGTGAGACCATCGTTGCCAGGCAGCGGCCAATCATCATCATCACCAGTAACAATGAAAAAGAATTGCCCGATGCTTTCTTGCGTCGTTGCTTTTTTCACTACATTAATTTCCCGGATAAAAAAACCATGGAAGAGATCATTCGGGTGCATCATCCTGAACTGAAAAAAAACATGCTCAATGCAGCCCTTGAAGTGTTTTTTGAAGTCAGAGAAGTGCCGGGCCTGAAGAAAAAACCATCCACTTCAGAATTGATTGACTGGATCAAACTGCTGGTGGCTGATGACATTCCGATTGAGGCTTTACAAAACAAGAGTATCAAAGAAGCCATTCCACCCCTCTACGGTGCATTACTGAAAAATGAACAGGATGTGCACATGTTGCAGAAACTGGCTTTCATGATGCGCCGGGACAGCCGGTGATGACAGGTTGATCGATGCTGATTGATTTTTTCTACACATTGAAAAAAGCCGGTTTACCGGTTTCTCTCAAAGAATTGCTGGCCTTGCTCGAAGCCCTGGAGCAGCAAGTGATTTTCGCTTCAGTGGATGATTTTTATCACCTGTCCAGGATGTGCATGATCAAAGATGAAAAATACTTTGATCGATTTGATCAGGCATTCGGGCATTATTTCCATGATTTGGAGATGATTGAAGATTTTGAATCGTTTCTGATTCCTCACGATTGGTTGAATCCGGATTGGATCAAAAACTTATCGGATGAGGACAAAGCCAAAATTGAAGCCCTGGGTGGTTTTGATAAACTGATGGAGACCCTGAAAAAACGTTTGGAAGAACAGCAGAAAAAACACCAGGGAGGTAACAAATGGATTGGTACCGGTGGCACCTCGCCTTTTGGTCATGGTGGATATAACCCGGAAGGTGTCCGCATCGGTGGAGAAAGTCGTCACCAGCGGGCGGCCAAGGTCTGGGAAAAGCGGCAATTCAAAAACCTTGATGGCGCCGCTGAAATGAACACCCGGGCAATGAAAATGGCGCTGCGCAAACTCAGGAAATTCGCCCGCACCGGGGCGGCAGAAGAATTGGATTTATCAGGCACCATTAAATCCACTGCAGACAATGCTGGCCTGCTGGACCTGAAGATGCGCCCTGAACGGCACAATGCAGTTAAATTACTGGTGTTTTTTGATGTCGGCGGTTCCATGGATTATCATGTGCAGCAATGTGAGGAATTGTTCACGGCGGTGCGGGCTGAGTTCAAGCACCTGGAATATTTTTATTTTCATAATTGTATTTATGAGAAACTCTGGCAGGATAACCACCGGCGCTGGGAAGAAAACATCAGCACCTGGGAAGTGCTGAACACCTACGGGGATGATTATCATGTGATGGTGGTTGGCGATGCAGCCATGTCACCCTATGAGATCACGGAACCCTATGGCAGCGTTGAACACATGAACGAAGAGCCGGGTCATGTTTGGCTCAGGCGCATCACAGAACACTGGAAAAAACTGGTATGGCTGAACCCCGTACCTGAAGAGTACTGGTCTTATACCCATTCCACGCAGATGCTGAATAAGCTGGTCAACCGGCACATGTATCCATTGAACCTGAATGGTTTGCAGGACGCGATTGATGCCCTGGCCAAATAACCACAGGTTGTCCATTTACAGACAGCCCTGAAAGAGAAGAATTAATGAGTAAAACGGCATTGAATATGGCGGTCCTGACGGTCAGTGACACCCGCACCCTTGAAACCGACACATCTGGATCAACCTTGGCAGAGCGCATCCGGCAGGACGGTCACCATTTGGTTGACAGAAAGTTGGTGAAAGATGATTTATTCCACATCAGAGCCATCATCGCTGATTGGATTTTTCAACCGGGGATTCAGGTGGTGTTGATCACCGGTGGGACGGGTTTTTCCGGCCGGGATGTCACTCCAGATGCCATTGCGCCATTGCTGGTTGATGTGATTCCCGGTTTTGGTGAATTGTTCAGACAACTGTCATTCCAGGAAGTGGGCACTTCAACCATACAGTCCAGGGCAGTGGCCGGATTGGCCAACCGCACCATGGTGGTGGCCTTGCCAGGGTCCACCGGAGCGTGCCGTACGGCCTGGGATCGCATCCTCAAAGAGCAATTGGACAGCACCCACAAGCCATGTAACTTTGTGGCTGAAATCAGCTGATCAGCGTTGGCCTGAACGAATCAGTGCTTTGATTTCATCCAGTTCCTGCTGGATTTTGTCCAGCTGGTTTAATTCTTCTTCATTCTGTTCCAGCAACAAGCGATCGTGTGCCGCATTCTCTTTTTCAAGAACACTGACCACAATACCAATGACCATGTTCAAAAAGGCAAATGCGGTGAAGAAAATGAAAGACAGGTAAAAAGACCAGCTCAATGGATATGTTTCCATCGTTTCATACATCACATCGGTCCAGTCCTCAAAGGTCATGACCCTGAACAGCGTCAACATGCTGGTGGCAATGTCTCCCCAAAGAACCGGGTTGATGGTATTGAAAAAGAAACTGCCGACCGCACCATAAATATAAAAAATGATGAACATCAAAAGCATCACGTAAGACAATTGTGGCATCGCTTTGAGCAAGGAGTTGATCAGAATTCTTAATTCAGGGACAATGGAAACCATCCGCAAAACCCTGAAAACACGAACCAGACGCCCGATCAGGGCCATTTCTGAGTCTTCAATGGGTATCAGGCTGACCACCACAATCAACGTATCGAATACATTCCAGCCACTTTTGAAAAACCGTTTTTTATCATCACATGCGATGAAACGCATGGTGATTTCAGCCAGGAAAAACAAGGTTACTGCCCAGTCAGCATAAGTCAGAAAGTGCACCAGTGTGGGAGGTAAGTGGTAGGTTTTAGCACCGATCAGCAGGGCGGACAGAATGATCACTGAGACCACAGACCATTCGAATATTTTGTTTTCAGTGATGTTTTTCAAGGTGTTTTTCATGCGCGCCAGTCATCCATAAAATCTTCACCTTTATAAGGGCAATTGCGCCAGATACAATCGATTTCGCTGAAATAGCGACACAAAAAAACCGGCCTGAGTCCAGACCGGTCTGTGTTGCTCAGCTGCTTAACGGTTCAATGGCTGTGATCGTGACCGTCGTGGCTGTGTTTGGATTTGGCCGACAAGCCGTTGAACATTTGCTTGGTCATGCGCTCTGTGGTGATGAAACCCCAGTTCCAGTCATCATGGTATTTTTGCAGCGGCCTGGCTTCGAGAATTTGTTCAACTGTGAGACCGTTCTCGATGTGCTTGCTGATGATGTTTTTGGCATCAATTAACATATCAACGGCTTTTTGCAGGTCCTGTTTACTGGCCAGTGGGCCATGGCCTGGAATGATCTTGGTGTCATCGTCAGACAAGCTGATGATTTTCATTTGTGCATGGATATAGCCATCTACAGAACCACCGGAATCCAGGTCAATGTATGGAAACAAGCCATTGAAAAACACATCACCGGCATGAATGACATTGGCGCTGCTGAAATGAATGATGGCATCGCCATCTGTATGTGCTGCTGGTACATGTATGGCCTTGGCTGGCTGACCGTTGAAATGGAAAGTCATTTGTTCAGCAAAAGTTATGACCGGTAAAGCTGCTTTGGGTGCCGGTACCATGCCTTCGGCAGACTGTACGCCTTTATCCACCATGTGTCGTCGCAGGTTTTCATGAGCCACAATGTGGGTTTTTTGCTCGCCAAAAGCCGCATTGTTTCCGGTGTGATCACCATGAACGTGGGTGTTGATCAGAAAATCGATGTTGTGGTCAGTTAAACCTTTGATGGCTTGATTCATGATGTCCAGGTATTGTGGCATGGAATCATCAATCAGCACCACACCATCATCGCCGGTCAGTAATCCCAGATTACCGCCGGTGAACCCACCCTGACCGGCCAGCATATAAATACCAGGGCCGACTTCAGTGCTGGCAAAACTGATTTTGGGTTCATCTTTAGCGACTGCCAGGCCGGCCGTCAGCAGTGCTGTCAGGCAACAGATTTTTTTCATTATGAGGTCCTCTTAGAATTGATTAGATACTATAATCATCATAAGTCGTAATAATGTGAAGTGCAATCATGAAGGTCAGAAAAGCCAGGCTTGAAGACGTGTCCGTATTGGCGCCCTTGTTCGATGCCTACCGTCAATTTTATCATCAGGCACCAGATATGGCCGGTGCCCGGGCGTTTTTACATCAGCGCCTCAATCAACAGGAATCGGTTATTTTCCTGGCTGAGGATGATTCCGCAGTGTTGGGCTTCACCCAACTGTTCCCCAGCTTTTCTTCTGTATCCATGCAGCGTCTGTGGATCCTGAATGATTTGTTTGTGGCGGCAGATGCCCGGCAACGGGGGGTGGCCAATGCGCTGATGGAGTGCGCCAGACAATGGGCTGAAGACACCGCTGCCAAAGGCATCATTCTGGAAACGGACTGGGATAATGTGCAGGCTCAGGCGTTGTATCAGAAGCTGGGCTATGAGCAGCAAAACAGCACATACCATTATGCGCTGATGACTGCTCAGCGCCAATGATCAACTGGTTTTGAAAAATTGTTTCAGGTGCTCAAATGGGCCGGTCACTTCATAAGTGATCCCTCGGGATTGTCCGGCAGAAGGGCCGCGCTGTGAATTGAAATACATACGCGTACCATCATCAGTGAACGCCACTCCGGTGATTTCTGATTTCTGTTGATTTTCAATGTGTAACAAAGGTATGGCCACACCGGCTTCATTGAGCATCACAATTTGCATATTGCCACCATCTTCGCAGACAAATAAGGTGCCGTGATTGTCTACGGTGATGTTGTCCACGCCTGAAAGCACCGGGTATGCGCTGGTTTTGAAATCATAAATGACTTTGATGGTTTGTGTTTCGGTGTTCAATGACCAGATGCGGTTGTCACCTTTGGTGGAAAAATACACATGTCCGGCATAAAACCACAAGCCTTCTCCGCCATTGAATTCAGTGGCTTTTTTGACCTGAAAACGGGTTTCCAATTCGGGTTTAACCGGGTTGGGATCGGGTACATCGTGCCAGCTGACTTTGGCTGGTCCCTGCATGGGATCGCCCTGAACTTCTGCCACTTGCAAGCGGCCACCTGTATAACTTGGATAATTCGGCAGAACCGTGCGGTAAAAACAGCCGTTCTTTTCATCTTCGGTCAGGTAGATCACCCGATGCACCGGATCCACGGCACAGGCTTCGTGCTCAAAGGAACCCAGACAGTCAATGCGTTTGGCTGGATTCAAGCCAAAGGGATCGGTCTCCCACACCATGCCATAGGGGGTTTCTTCGGCTGACAACCAGGTGTTCCAGGGGGTTTTGCCACCGGCACAGTTCCATAGGGTGTTGTCCAGAATGCGATAGGCATCAATCACGTCCCCTTGTGCGTTGAATTTCAAAGCGCCGACACCGCCGGTTTTGCTTTCTTCATTACAGGCATACACCCAACCACCGTGGTTGCTGCGGCTGCGGTCTTTGAAAACGGCACCGCCATCGGGCAATTGATGCCAACGGTAGGAACTGTTGCTGCTGGGTTGAACGCCGGCTTGAGCGACGATGCGGGATTTAAAGCCGTAAGGCAACCTGATGCCATTGTGATCGGCCGGTAACAGGTGCCGCATGGCCTGTTGTTCTTTTTGGCCCGCCAGGCTGACGGCCGGGTAGGTCAGGCTCAAAGCTGAAATTTTAAGCAGGTTACTGACAAAGGTGCGTCGGTTGGTCATGTTGCTGTGTTAAATGATCGGACAGTAATTGTACTGATTTATTGTGTCAATCACATCAAAAGTCAACGCGATCAAAGCAATTTTTGTAAGATTTCATCACTCATCAAAAAGCCTTGTTCGGTCAATTGCACGCCTTGATCATCCAACAGATACCAGTCTTCAGGCACCTGCTTGTTAAAAACTGATTGGATGGCAGCAGCCGGCAAACCGGTTGTGTCGGTGAAACGTTGCCAGGTCAGGGGTGTTTTGATGCGCAGGTGATTCAATAAAAACTCAAATGTCAGGTCTGCAGGCTCCAGCACACGGGTTTCCACAATGCGCTGTTCATTGTGCGCTTTTTGGAGGTATGTTTGCGGGTGTTTTTGTTTGATTTGTCGTTGCACCTGACCTGAATGTCCCATGGTCAGTTTGCTGTGAGCGCCCGCACCGATGCCAAGATAATCACCAAATTGCCAGTAATTCATGTTGTGCTCACTCTGATGGCCATTGCGGGCATATGCCGAGACCTCGTATTGAGTGAAGCCATGTTCGGTCAACAGTTGCTGACCCTGAGCGAACATGTCGTGCTGCAATTCAGTGTCTGGCAGGTGCCGGGGTGTTTTAACTGCAAACAGGGTATTGGGCTCGATGGTCAGCTGATAATAAGAAACGTGGCTTGGTTCCATGTCCAGTAATTGCAGCAAATCCTCTTTGGCCTGTTGCAAGGTTTGCCCCGGCAGGCCAAACATCAGGTCCAGGTTGTAATTGTCATAACCACTTTGCCTGGCCATTTGCACCGCCTTACGGGCCTGGTCAGCGTTGTGTATGCGGCCAAGTTTGTGAAGCTGGTCATCATCCAGAGACTGAATGCCGAATGACAGTCGGTTGATGCCGGCTGTCAGGTAACCGGAAAAGTCATCGAATTCCTGGCTGCCCGGGTTGACCTCCATGGTGACCTCGGCATCCGGCCGCAGTGGTAGCAAGGCCCGCACCTGATTCATCAGGGTTTGCATGCTGCCGGCACCGAATAAACTTGGGGTGCCGCCACCCATGAAAATGCTGTTGACTGTGCGGCCCCAGACCTGGGGCAGGTCCTGCTGCAGATCACTGACCAGTGCTTCGATATAGGCTTGCTGATCCAGCTGGTTTTTCAGTTCGTGGGAATTAAAATCACAGTAAGGACATTTGCGCACGCACCAGGGAAAATGGATGTACAGACTCAGTTTGGGTGGGATCAGCATGTTATAACAGACTGGCCAGTTGCGGATGCAGTTGCCGGATGGCCTGGCCACGGTGAGATAATTGTTTTTTTTGTTCCGGCTCGAGTTCTGCAGCGGTGCACTTCAGCGACGGAATGAAAAACACCGGGTCATAGCCAAACCCTCCCTCTCCACTGGCCACCGTGGATATTTCACCGTGCCACAAACCTTTGGCGATCAGCGGATCGGGATCCAGGTGGTGACGCATGAACACCAGGCAGCAATAAAAATGCGCCGACCGGACGTCACTGCCTGCCAGTTCAATCAGTAGTTTATCCACGTTTTGCTGATCGCTGGCGTCATCTCCTGCATAGCGAGCTGAGCGCACTCCGGGTTGCCCCTGCAAGACGGGGACAATCAATCCGGAATCATCTGCCAGTGCCGGTAACCCGCTGAGCTGACTGGCATGACGGGCTTTGATGATGGCATTCTCTATAAATGTGGTGCCGGTTTCCGCCACCTCATAGGCAACTGTTTTTGGCTGTGGCTGTAATGCAATCCCCAGATCAGCAAAAGCCTGGCTAAATTCCTTGAGTTTGCCGGCATTGCCACTGGCGAGGATGATGTTCATGGTTATTTGGCCAGGGCCTGATTCTGATGATCAATCAATTGCCTGATACCGGATTCTCCAAGGTCCAGTAATTCATTGAGTTCATCACGGCGGAACGCGTGGCCTTCAGCGGTGCCCTGGACTTCGATGAAATGGCCACCGTCGTTCATCACGATGTTCATGTCGGTTTCGGCATTGGAGTCTTCCGGGTAATCCAGGTCAAGTACGGCCTGGTTCTTGAATATGCCGACGGACACCGCAGCCACCTGTCCATGTATCGGGTTATGTTTAAGGGTACCGTCTTTGACCAATGAGTCGATCGCATCATACATCGCCACATAGGCACCGGTGATGGAGGCGGTGCGGGTGCCGCCATCGGCCTGGATGACATCACAGTCGACAGTGATGACACGTTCGCCCAGGGCTTTCAAATCTACCACTGCACGCAAGGAGCGCGCAATCAGGCGTTGGATCTCCAGTGTTCGGCCACCTTGTTTGCCACGCGCTGCTTCGCGGCCCATGCGGGAATTGGTGGAGCGTGGCAACATGCCATATTCGGCGGTCACCCAGCCCTGTTTGCTGCCCCTGAGCCATCCCGGCAGGCGGTCTTCAATACTGGCATTGCACAGCACCTTGGTGTTGCCACAGCTGATCAGGACTGAGCCTTCGGCATGCATGGTGTAATGACGCTCAATGGTCACGGGTCTGAGTTCGTTGGCTTCTCTGGCAGATGGTCTCATTTCAATATCAGGGTGAGGAAAAGCTGCATTTTAACATTGGCTGTGGGTGATCCGATAGCGGTTGATGCCGGACGAGCAACGAAACATGAATCAGCCGTGTGGCAAAAGTGTGAACAGTTACCCCAATTGCAAGATGTGCCAACTGGCATCATGCAATTTAAACCGAGGTTTGCTAAAATCATTGTTTTATCACATTAAGAGGAGTCACCATGTCTTGGGTATTTTTAATCACATTGATTGCCCTGGGGTTGATCGCAGCCGCCGGGAAAGTGGGGGAATTGATTCCAGCCAGTAAAAACCTGACTGATTTTTTGAAGGATTCATCAGGTTGGGTGGGATTGGTTGCCATCTTTTTGGGCCTGTGGTGGGTGATCCGCCTGTTCTGGTACATCGGACCGATGCTCAAATACGCCTTCCTGACCTGGTTGATTGCCATGGCCAGCGCTTTGGTGATGCTGGCGCTGGGCTTGGTGTTTGCCAAAGGTCAGCTCAGTGAATGGACCAGTTCTAATGAAAAGATCAATGGGCCATTGAATAAAATATGGGCGGCTCTTGAGCCAAAGCAGGAAATGTTGGGCCTGGTGGCGTTGATTCTGGCCCTGGTATATTTAGGCAGAATCATCTGATTCAGATGAATAAAGAGCATAAAAAAACCCGCCATCAGGCGGGTTTTTTTGTGGCCGTCCACCAGTGATTTCAAGTCCAGTTCTCGATCACCTGCTTGAAGTGACTGAGGAAGTCATTGGTCTGGTAGGCATCCAGCGAACGGTGGTCAATGGTCAGGCTGACAAAGCACATCGGCTTGATGACCATCATGTCCTGGCCGTTGTGTTCTTCGACCACCACCCGTTTTTCCATTTTGCCCAAGCCGAGGATGGCAGATTGGGGCTGGTTAATAATAATTGGTGTGGCCACCAGCGAGCCGGAAACACCGTGGTTGGAAATGGTGAAGGTGCCACCCTGGGTGTCTTTAGGGGTCAGTCTGTTGTTGCGGGCTTTGTCGGTCAGCTCAGTCAACTGTTCAGCGATTTGTTCCAGATGGAGGTTCTGGCATTGCTTTATCACTGGTACGATCAGACCGTCATCACCCAGTGCGGTGCCAAAACCCATGTTGACGTGCTTGAAGACCTCCAGACCGTGCTCATGAAAGCGACTGTTGACCTTGGGCTGGTGCTTGATGGCCTGTACGGCGGCGGCCATGAAGTAAGCGGTGAAAGTCAGTTTGATGCCGCGAGCCGCCAGGGTTTCTTTGTGGGCTTTGCGGTGGCGGATGATGGCCGTTAGATCCAGATCAAAAACCGAAGTCACATGTGGTGCGGTTTGCACACTCATCTGCATGTGTTCGGCAATGCGTTGACGCATTGGGGTATGTGGAATCAGTTCACTGCCAGCTTCAATCGGTGTGACCGGTGCCGCGCTGGCGGGTTTGCCGGCCAGATGAGCTTTGATGTCACGGGTGGTGACCCGGTTGTTTTTGCCGGTACCAGAGATTTGGTTGATGTCCAGCGGATGCTGTTGAAGTAAACGCCGAACTGCCGGACTTATGAAGGTAGAAGGAGGATCGGGTTGTCCGGCAGTCGGGTCTTTACGAGGTAACTCGGTTGAAACCTGATTTGGAGTAGCAGTTTCTTCTGTATTTGTTTCGTTCGCTGCTTTGGACACTGCCCCGGTTTGAATGGTTCCCAATATTTTATTTTCTTCTGCAGGTTCCCCTTCAGTGACCAGAATTTCGTGCAGTACACCATCGGCAGGGGCGATCACTTCCATCATTACTTTATCGGTTTCCAGTTCAATGATGGGCTCGTCTTTAACCACCTGTTCACCGACTTGTTTCAGCCATTGGGCCACGGTGGCCTGGGTGCCTTCGGTCTGATCGGCATTCAGTTTGATCTCTGTCAGTTGGTTCATACCTGGTCCAGCTCCATAATGCGCCTGGCGATGCGGTCCGGATTGGGCAGCGCGTGTTCCATCAATTGAGGATCATGGGGATTACCAATGTCAGCAGTGGCCAGGCGTTCAATCGGTGCATCCAGAAAGAAAAAGGCTTCTTTGGCCAGCACGGCGGCAATTTCTGCCCCGAACCCTGCGGAAACATTGTCTTCGTGAACAATCAGGCAGCGACCGGTGCGCTTAACCGATTCCAGCACCATGTCTTTGTCCCAGGGACGCAGGGTGCGCAGGTCAATCAGTTCTGCTTCGACGCCGGTTTGTTCGATGGCGCTTTGGCACATGTGTACCATGCCGCCCCAGCTGACCACCGTCAGACGATCGCCGGATAAGATTTTTTTGCCCTTGCCGAACGGGATGATGTACTGATCACCCGGATAGGGGCGCCTGGCCCACATGTGGTCGAGCATTTTGCGGTGTTCAAAAAAGATGGTGGGGTTATTGTTGCGCAATGCATAGCGTAACAGACCCACAGCATCTTCGGCATTGGAGGGCATGGCCACTTGCCAGCCAATGGCATGTACCCATTTGACTTCAGCACACTGTGAATGCCAGGGATCGCCACAGCCAAAATAACCACCGGCCATGCGCACCACCATGGGTGCGGCAAAACGGTTGTTGGTGCGCCAGCGCATGGAGCCGGTTTCATTCAGTTGTTCTTCAGCCGGATCAGCGTATTTGCGGAATTGAATCTCTGGTACCGGTAACAGCCCGGCAAGGGCCATTCCCAGTGAACGACCAATGATGCCTTCCTCTGACAGACTGGTGTCGAACACCTGCGCTTCGCCATGTTTTTCCTGTAAACCCAGGGTCACTGCATGTACCCCGCCTTTGGCGCCAACGTCTTCGCCAAAGACCAGCATTTTATTGTTGTGGCTCAGTTCAAAATCCAGGGTTTTGCGGATTGCGGTGACCATATTAATGCGGCCTGGTTCGGCGATGACTTCTTCTGAGGCCGGTGGAAAAATTGGGCGTTCCAGATGAATACCCCCTTGCTGTTGCAGGATGGGCTGGCCTTGCTCATCAAATTCTTCGAAGGCATGGGTTTCCACTTCTGCCGGATTGGCATATGGTTGTTGATCCACGGCCTCAGCTGCCTGACGGGTCAGGTCTTTGGCATCCTGCTCCCACTGTTGCCAATCCTGTTTGCTGGCCAGGCCATGAGAAAACAGGTATTTTTGCAGTTTGGGTAATGGGTCGTGCTGTTGTTCAAAAGCAATCCGTTCCTCAGATTTATAACTTTGTGTGTCTTGTGCTGAATGGCCGTTCAGGCGGGGTACCGTCAACCTCAGTAACACTGGTTTGCGCTGATCGCGAACATGATCGTTGGCTTGCTGAATGAGATTGGCTGCCTCTTCGGGATTGGTGCCATCACCGGACAACAGATGTATGCCTTTGAAAGAAGCCAGGTTTTTAACGATGTTACCGCCAGGAGTCTGAAAACTGGAGGGCACAGAAATGCCATAGCCGTTGTCTTCGATGTAAAACAACATGGGTAATTGCAGGGTGGTGGCCATGGTCAGCGCCGACCAAAAACCATTGGTTGCCACAGAACCGTCACCGCCAAGTACCAGGCCCATGGCATCATCCCAAGCGGGATTTTTCAATTCCTTGCGGTGGTATTCAATGGCTTGAGCCCAGCCGGCTACCGGGGTGTACTGAGCCCCCACGCCGCCAGACATGGGCAGCACGCAAGCGCCGTCGTGATTGGGTTGATTGAACACCACGCCAATGTCACGGCCATTGGAAAAGCCCCCCTGACGCATCATGGTGGCTTGCAGAAATTGTTCCACTGGCAGTCCGAGTGACATCAACAGAGGGCGGGAGCGGTAGTAACCTGAAACAGCATCCTTTTTGCGGTCCAGCATTTGTCCAAGCATGATTTGTGCCATGTCGTGCCCCCGGGCAGAAAATTGATACAGGACTTTCTTTTGTTTGACCAGTTCAAATTCTTCCAGGTCATCCAATGCGCGGGAGGTGAGCAAGGTTTGGGCCAGTTTTTGCCAGTCGATGGTACTGGCTGAGTTGTGTTGATCTTTGATCAGTTGCATGGACGGGCTCGGTATTCAAACCAACCATTATCGGTGATCAGGATTAAAATGTGCTTGCCAAACCATGCGTGAAACATCTAACTGAAGCATAAATATTTCTTGAAAATAGTTATATATGAATATAAATTGTTTGACATGGACACATATGACAAAAAGATTCTAGTGGCGCTGCAAAAAGACGGCCGCATCACCAACAAGGACCTGGCCAGTCTGGTGTCGCTGTCGCAGGCGCCGTGCTGGCGACGGGTGGATGCCCTGGAAAAGCAAGGCTTGATCACCGGTTACACCGCCATTGTCGACCAGCAAAAGCTTGGTCTTAATCTGACGGCATTTGCTCAGATTTCCCTGGATAACCACCATCCGGATACGGTGCGACAATTTGATGAAGGCATTCAGCAGTGGCCGGAGATTTTGGAATGTCATGCCACCAGTGGTGAATACGATTACCTGTTGAAAATCGTCGCCACCGACATGCAGGCCTACAACCAGCTGATCTACGAAAAAATCCTCCGTCTGCCGTCCATTCGTTCGGTGAATACCAGTTTCTCGATGCAGGAGAAAAAACGCACCTCGCAATTGCCGGTGGTTGATTGAAGCTGGGTCAGCCAGCCCCCTGTGAAGCCTCCGGGTTTTGCTATTGTGATGATGGTGTGTGATCCGGGAAATGATCTGATTTTCAGGGATGGCTTTAATCTGAATCCAGGCCCCTGAGGTGAATCATATCGGTCCCATCATCGGGGTTTTGATTTCACCTGATTTGTACCGCAGTTTAAACGGCACCGACACCAGTTTCAGGCCGGCATTCACCTGGATGGCGAAATGCAGGTGAGGCCCGCTGGTGAAACCAGTGTTGCCTGATTTGGCAATTGGTTGTTGTGCCTCTACCCGTTGCCCCCTGGCCACTTCGACTGATTCCAACTGTAAATGGGCATAAATGGCCATAGAGCCATCATCATGCAGGATGCGGATGTAATTGCCCCTTTGCATATTGCGGCTGTCGGTGCCGCCATCATAAAAGTCTTCAGCGATGTCCATGACCACGCCCTCACGGGCCGCCAATACCGGTGTACCTTCTGGTAAAGAAATGTCCAGTGCGTAGCGGTTTTGTTCATCCTTGTGGCTGAATGTACCGCCAAAACCCTGGGTGATGAAGTGGTGCTGGTTACCAGGAAAAGGCAAGTGATAGGGGTGTTGGTTATCATGCACTGCCCCTGGGTCTCCAAGGGTTGATGATATGTTGTATTGAAAGGCCCAAGACTGATACCGATCCAGGGGTTTGATGGTGGCCAGGTACATGTCACTGTTGGCAGGTACCACATAATTGGCTGGCCACGGAGGGTCTGCTTCAACATTCTGGCGGCTGATAAAAGTCATCGCGACTTCTACCGGACCATGGTATGGATTAACGGCATAGTAAACCGGTGACTGTTTGGTGCCCCGGTTGACCACCGTCACTTCAAATTCAGTGTCTTCAGGCCTGACTTGCCAGCTTTCGAATTCTTCGGTGTCAGCCGGTGGTTGGTCCGAATAATGAATGATGCCGTTATCGTCAACATGCTTGTAGTATTTTTTGGCCAGGCTGTGTTTGCAGGTCAATAACGCCAGACTGACCGACAGCATCAAAAGTGTTAGCTTCATCACAAAAATTTAGCAAAATCCGCACATTTTATCAAGTGGCCATGAAAAGACTTGTTGGTTTATTTAAATTGTAATAATATGTATTTATTGTGTGCGTAGAGGCAGTGAACCTGACCTTCACTGAGAGCGAATTTGACCTGTTATAGAGAGGCGCACAAACCATGTTAGAACAATCAATTGCCAGAAAATCCATCGCCAGCATCCGCAATAAAAAAATCAGACTGAATCCCAATACAGAACTGACCGAACGGATCAAACTGCTGCAAAGAGAGATGGTGAAATTGTCATTTCAAAAGAACCGCAAAGAAGACATTGACCTCATTGTTGGAGAAATCAACAGACTGAGGTCACTGGTTAATCAGGCCAGTTAACGTCCACAACGTTCATCCATAAAAACCGGCTGATGGCACTGCGGTGTTGTCAGTCGGTTTTTGAATGCGCCAGATAAAATTCGCACAAATTGCTGGAAGAGGGCTGCACACTGACCAATTGGTCGCCATTGTCTTTGTCATGCAGGTCGTCATTCAAACATACCCCGGACGATGACTGTTTGGCGCAATTGATCACTGCTTGATAATTCAGCGCAGAATGTCTGGCCAGCAAGTTGGCCTGATCAATGAAACCTTTCTCGTAGAATGCCAGCAACAAAGCCCAGGGCGTGTGGGCATAACCCATGTCCTCCAAAGGTACACAGGGAACAGCATCATAGGTATTTTGTACCCTGAGGGTGTTGTGTGGTTTCAGTGTCTGTTCAAATAAATCAACAAAAGCCTGGTTGCCGGTGCGTGGGCAGGCAAAATTGATGTTGGTGGCGCGAATGTCCGGACGTGACAGTCCTACATCCAGGGAGAACAGGGTGCTCAGTGAAGAGCCCAGGCTGTGACCGGTGATCCATAATTCAGCGATCGGTTTGTCTGATTGCTGGTATTGGTCGAGCAACTCAAATAACTGCTGTTGCATGGGCTTAACGGTTGCTGTTTGTTCGGTATAAATGTCATAAAAGCCCGCTTCAGCTTCGACTTCTGAAGAGACGTGTTGTTTGGCATCATAGGGCTTGAACGAGCGGTGCTCTGCGCCCAGATCATCAAGAATATCGAGGATGGAAGCGGTACCGCGAAAAGCGAAAATATAGGTGTAAGGTGCTTGTTTGGAGCGAAACACCACGCCAAATATTTCTTCGGTTTTGTCGTGAGTAAACAGTGAGTCAATACCTGTCCAGCAAGTTACACAGACAAACCCTGCCGGTGGTTTGATGGCAGCAGACTGACAAACCGCCGGATGCTTATCACTGAAGGCATTGTATGCCTGCAGGCTGGCCGTCATGAGGGTGCTGAGTTTGCTGGTGTTGACCTGATGGATGTCCGTGATGTAATTCATGTGATTCCCCGCCGTTGTTTACTGGCCATTAAAAAGACCAATTTAATTATGATTATAGGTACATCATAGGGGAGCCGAGTCTGCTGCGCAAGTGATCCATACAAAGAACGGGGGCAATCAGATAACAAACAAGAGGAGTGTGCTTTTTTGACTTGAAAGAAAAGTCAGGGTGTTACATAACAATGGTGCCCAGGAGAGGACTTGAACCTCCACGACCTTGCGGCCACCAGCACCTGAAGCTGGCGTGTCTACCAATTTCACCACCTGGGCATAGACATCAGCAGTGTGAACTGCTGAGGGGCGATATTCTACTTGATTTTCCCAGGAAGAAAAGGGTTTTTTTTAACAATTTTGAATTCTTGCTGTGGTCAGACTGTTCCATAACTTCATCAGGTCAGAGATCAGCGTTTTCAAGGGGATGATCCAGTCCGGGCGGGTGTCTTCGGGATACCAGCTTGACAAGTCGGCACCACTTTCCTGCTCCATGATCAACCAATCCAGAATGGCATGTCCCTGGCCGGCAAACTCCCAGTCAATCAGGTAAACCGGTTTATGGCCGAGTAAATTACCAGGGTTCAGGTCGTGGTGGCACAGCCAGCGGCAGGCTGTCCAGAATTGCAGTTGTTCCAGTGTGTCGATACCCTGAGTCAGTCGCCTTTGCAAGTCAGCAGCCACCTGGGTTTGTGACAGATAATACTGAATGCGCCTGTCCAGTCTGGTGGGAGCTTGATCACAGGGTTGTAGATGGATGAGACGCAATTGATCAGCCAATTGGGTGATCCGTTGTGGATTGCTGAAATCACTTTTTTGCCAAACAGACTGTTCAATGAATTCAGTGATCAGATAACCGGCGCCGGGATCACAGTCAATCATCGTCGGTAGCCAGGCAAGATGCTGCAGTTGTTGCAACAGTTGTTGTTCAACAAGGCGGTCCACGCCAGGTATGCTTTGATTGAAACGAACCACCCAATGTCCTTGGGTGGTTTCGATTTTGAAATTTTGGTTGCTGCCTGGTTGCAGTGCTTGCCAGCCAAGTAAGCCGGCTTTGGCCACCACAGGGATGCTCAGTAAACGATCATGCCAAACGCTGTTGTCGATCATAATGCCGGTTCCAGTTGATCAGGCCAACCACAGTCAGGACCACATACAATGCAAACAGCGCAGCAGTCAGGGACAAAGATTTGGCCGCGAACAGGTACACCGAAGTGAGGTTGATGATCAGCCAGTAATACCAGTTTTCCAGCACTTTGTGAGCGACCATCACGGTGGCCAGAACCGCAAAGCAGGTGGTGAAGGCGTCCAGGTAAGGCATGCTCGCCCCCAGTTGACTGGTGAGGTAGCCCAGAATGGGCACCATACCGGCAGTGATGACTATCAGGGCGAGGTGTTTTTTCATCGGCCAGCTGATGATCTGACGTTCATGGTGATGGTCACCAAATCGCCATTGGTACCACCCATAAACAGCCATCAGCAGGTAATAAACATTCAGCAATGATTCTGACAACAGTGAAACCTGGTGAAACAGATAGATGTAGATGGCAGTGCTGATAAAAGCGAACAGCCAGCACCAAATATTTTCCCGGATGGCCAGCACCAGATAGGCGATGGCAGCGAGGACAGCCACCACCTCAAGCATTGACTGCGCCTGCCAGGCTGTCAGGATGTCTGTCCAGATGTCATGCATCCGGAGACAGGTCTCCATTCAATACCTTCATCACAAAGGCGGCTTTGGGCGTGTTTTGGTGGGTGCGCTGCATTTCCTGGCTGACCACTTCCAGCACCCGGGTATAGTCTCCGTATACCTGGGTGCTCATGGTGTTGCCAATCACTTCCAGTTCATCATATGCCGACAACCGATCGATGAATTCCTGGATGGGTGGGATGTATTGCTGATCCAGCGGATACAGACTGATTTCGACAGATACCTTCATGATCATGGCCTTTAAAAGTCAAACAATGCAGTGATGCCAAAATGCTGTGGATCACCCAGGTGTTGATACAGTGTATCAGCATAATCAGGTGGCTCCAAACCAAAGTAAAAACCACGCACTGCATAGGATTCATCCAGTACATTACGTCCCCATGCATAGACCGACCAATGGTCAGACTGGTAGCCGACTTTGAGGTTCAGGATGTCGCGTTTTTGGGCTTGTTGGTCATGCGAATCAGAAAAGTAAAAACCATCTGAACCATTCAGGTCAGCACGGGCAAACCAGCCCTGATCACTCAGGTAACTCAAACCCAGGTGATAAGTGTAATCGGGTGCATGGGCCTGTTGTCGGCCATTGAAATCATCGTCCACAGTGACATAATCATCGAAAGTGGCATCCAATAAGCCGATCGAACCGAACATTGACCAGTTGCGGCTGAGTTGATACAGCCAGTCAATTTCGATGCCTTGATTGGTGCCTTCAGCCGCGTTGCCGGTGAAAAACACAAAAGTCAATGGGTCGGTTGGGTCTTCCTGGACGGAGGTGCTGACCTGCATGTCGGTGCGTTCGCTGTAAAACGCACTGATGTTCAGACTCAGGCTGTTGTCCAACAGCAGGCTTTTCAATCCGATTTCATAATTGAGCAGGTATTCAGGGTCGTAGGCCCGGCGACTTTCAGGCAATGATGGGCTGAGGTTGAAACCACCGGCTTTGTATCCTCTGGAAAGTGTGGCATAAACCGTTTGCCCCGGGTTCATTTGATGTTGTAGCGAGAGCTGCCCGCCCCACATGTCATCTTCAGGGGATAAATCAAGGCCGCCATTGTCAGTGTAATCTGATTTTCGTTGCTCAAAACGCAATCCGGTGGTCAGCTTGGTGTTCGCTGTCAGGTGGCTGTCCAGCTGGGCGAATAATGCCAGATTAGTGGCTTCAAATGAGCTGTAGAAATCACGGTAAACTTCATCATTGAAAAAATCATTGATGACATTGTCTTCATCCAGTTGTGCGGCATAAAAGCCCACCAACCAGTCGGTTGAATCATTGAAGATCCGGGCGTCGGTATGAGATACCAGGCGAAATTCCTGGGTCAGGTGGTTGCGCTCACGGTCATTGTTTGACGTGAAATCATAGGGTGCGAACTCCCCCCAATAAGCATCATTGCCCCAGTCACCATCGAAAAAGTATTGAATGTCGGCATCGGTATAACTGCTGATGCTGATGAAATCAAAAGCCGTTGCCTCAACGGTGTTGCGGATGCTGAATCCAGTTGACCTTTGGTTGTCAATGCCCAGGTCATCGGAATGTGTGGTGAAGGTGTTTTCCGGGTTCCAGACATCAAAGCCATTGTTGATGTCGACCAGTAACAGGGTCAGGTCGGCGGTCCAGTGGTCAGTCAGTTGCCAGTTGATTTTCCCCCGGGTCATGAATTCATCTTTCTGATCGGTGTCATCACGGTTGAAAAAGTCATTGAAGCGAAAGCCGTCACTTTGAAACTGGTGAATGGCAAAGCGATATGCCGCCTTGTCACCATCGCCCAATGCGCCGGTGGCACTGAAACCGGCGGCATAAGTACCCTGGTCGGCCAGGGTGGTTTCCAGGTGATACGCCTGGTTGTATTCAGGTGCCTGGCTGCGGATGTGGATCAGGCCGGCCAATGCATTGGCACCATAACGGGTGCCTTGTGGTCCGCGCAGCACTTCAATCTGCTGAAGATCAAATAAAGTGGCTGCGCCACCGATGGCAGTGAAGTCCATGTCATCAATGATGAAGCCAACTGAAGGGTTGGGCGCGCCCTCATACTGCGAGCGTTCACCGATGCCGCGGATCTGGAAATAGCGGGGGCGACTGGTGGAACCTGCCCAGTTGAGGTTGGGAACCAGGCCCAGAACATCCTGAAAATGTTGTACCCCTGCTTCAGACAAGGTGTCTTCATCCAACACAGAGACGCTGGAAGCAATTTCTCTGATGGTGGTGTCATCACGCAGGTCAGCAGTGACAGTGAGGTCGGTGAGTTGTTCGGTTTCGTTGGCCTGAGCGGCAACGGTGAAACCGGCGAGCAGCAGCCAGGTGGCCGTTGGATATGATTTAAAGTTCATGGGATCTCTCATTACAATAGTTAACTAGAGACCCGGTTGTGGCGTGATGAATACCCATTCCTACGCCGGCATTAACCGGATCAGGTTCAAAGGGTTTGTCAAAAAGACATCTCAGGCCTGCCGGCCACCCCTCGGATGGCGCGCATTGTAGCAAACGGTTTGCGCGGTCTCAAGCAAAGCCGGTAGAGATTTTCAGGAGAAAGTTGGCAGTGTGGCAGTGAAAAAACTGTTAACTGAATCACTATATCCAAAAAAACCAGTAAATAGCATCGAAATCAGTTTCATCAGAGTCAAATGTGTTGCTATCATAATTGGCTGTGAGTTTATTTTTTTTGACCGGGGAGGAATCCATGAAATACTTGTTAACCATCTTGGCTGTGCTGTTGTCATTCAACGGCCTGGCTCAACAATCATCAGCCGCTGAGTTTGAACTGGGAGTGCTTGAAGCGTTGCTGGAAGAGCGACGCATCACACAACTGGAATTCAATTTACGCAAAACGAAACTGGATAAACAGATTCAGCAGCACAAACTCAATGAATTCCGGCAGCAGATGCAGCCTTCCGTCATTGAAACCGTGGCAGGCGGAACCGCTTCTGTCAGTGGCCAGGTCCAGGTGGGGGCAGTACCCACGCAAAATGTCAGTGTGACTTTATATACTGAATTTGGGGGCTGGGTTGACAATCAAGTTACCGATGCATCCGGTAACTATACGTTCAGCGGTCTGGTGGGCGGCAATTACTACGTTGCCACTGTAGACAGCATTGATGCCTATGTTGATGCCGTCTGGACCAGTGGTGGCACCGTGCAGTGTAACAACTGCCGTGATGTGGCCAACAACACCGTGGTGGTGGCTGATGACAGCGCCGTGGTCAATGGCATTGATCTTGACCTGGTGGTTGGGGCATCAATCTCAGGTTTCGTGTTTGAAGGTTCTACCGGATTAAGCGGTTTGTGGGTGCAGCTCAGAAGTGTCGGCAACAACGGCTGGTACGCTTCAGCCAACACCGATGGCAGTGGCAACTACACCATTCCTGGATTGCCTGCAGATGACTATTATGTGGTTATCAGTGATGCCCAGGACATCTATATTGATGCCATGTACTCAACCACTGGCACCGTACAATGTTCAAACTGTGTGCCGGATGCCGACAGTACCCTGACCCTGGCGTTGGCAGATGTGGTCGGCGGCATCGATTTTGATTTGGTGATTGGCGCCACCATCACCGGACAAATCGTTGATGATGCCACGGCAGCAGCCGTCGAAAGTTTTGATGTGCGCTTGGTGGATTCCACCGACTTCAGTAATCAATGGTACATACAAACGGTTTATGATGGCTCAGGTAATTACACCCTTACTGGCGTACCGGCCGGCAGTTACCGCTTGTATCTGGATCCCAGTATTGAGGCCAACGAGCACATTCCTGAGGTGTACAACAACATCCAGTGTAATGCCTGTTCCAGTCTGATTTTTGAAGACATTGGTGATGTCATCAATCCAGTGAATGGTGCGACCACAGCTGGCATCGATTTTGCGGTTGAATTTGGTGCCAGTATTGCCGGTGCAATTTTGGATAACGACAATGCCCCAGATACCATAAAACAACTTGGCTTAATTTATATTTTCAGTGATGATAACCGGGTGATGGCGACACAAATAATTTATGGTACTGACTTTGATATATTAAATGAAGGCCGTTACAAAGTTGGCGGCTTGCTACCGGGTATGTACTTTGTTCAGGGTGGTGATCTGGGCCGTGAATTTTATCAACGGGAATTGTTTGAGAACATCGCCTGTCCCTGGAGTGGTTGTGACCGTGGAGCCGGAGGTGATCCAGTGGTACTGGGTGCTCAGGAACAACGTTTGGGGGTTAATTTCCTGTTGAATTATGGCGGCAAAATCGCCGGTACGGTGACTGATTTCACCACCGGTTTGCCGATCGACACTGGCGAAACTGAATACGTACAGTTTCATAATGCTGCTGGTGCAGTGGCCGGGGGTTCAGAGGTGCGCCCTGATGGCACTTACCTGGCCAGACGTGCTTTGCCACCGGGCAGTTATTCGGTCCGTACCGGCACCATGTTCACCGGTACGTTTTTCAATGGTGCCGATGCATCTCCACAAAACTATGTGATGGAAAAATACGCACCGGGTGGCAACATCGATTGCCCGGGAGTGACCTGTGATCTGACCGCTGGTAATGTCAATGTGTTTGCTTTTGATCCATTGAACGCAGATCCTGAAGATGCAGCTACGGTTACTGGCATCGATTTTGCCCTGTCGGCAGGGTTTACCTTCTCCGGCACCATCACAGAACTGGGCTCAGCCAATCCGATTGAAGACGTGCATGTGCTGGTATATGACGATGCCGGCGAGTTTGCCAACTGGGCCACCACCGATGTCAATGGTGATTTCACCGTGCGTGGTTTGCCTGCTGGTACGTACTATGCCTTGACCAACAACGGTTCAAACCTGCCATTTCTGGGTTTGCGACAAACCGAAGCCGGTGGCTGGATTGACATTTTGTTTGATGGCACCCCATGTCCGGGTTCGGCTTGTGATGTGACCACCGGTGATCCGATTGTCCTGGGTGGGCCGACGCCTCCGGGCATCGATTCCATCCATGGTGCAAATTATGATTTTGGACTGAATGCCGGTGGTACCATCACAGGCCAGGTGAGGAATTTTGAAACCCAGCTGCCCGCCGGCGGAGTAATGGTTAATGTGTACACCAGCGCCGGTGTTTACTATGGTAGTTATGAAACCGACACCAGTGGAAATTACATGACGGTTGGCTTCCCTCCTGGCACCTATTTCCTGACCACTTCAAACAATGGTGCGTTGATAGATGCCAGGTATGGTGGTGGTTATTGTGTGGATGGGTCCTGTGATCCACTCACTGCAGATCCCATCGAGATCATTGGCAGCCAATCGGTTACCGGGGCTGACTTCAACCTGAGACCAGACTTTCTGTTCAAGTCAGGGCTGGACGGCACCAATTGATGCACAATAGCATTGCAGGAAAGGCCACTTCGGTGGCCTTTTTTATGTGCGCTTAAAACAGCTGGCAGATATATTTACTGGTTTGGGTGAGCTGAAATTTGTACAATGCACCTACTTCAACTCTGACATTGACACATGGTGACGGGTATTCTGAACAACATTCATTTCAATAACCTCAAAGGCGATCTGTTTGGCGGTCTGACCGCGGCCATCGTTTCTTTGCCTCTGGCACTGGCTTTTGGCGTGGCCTCTGGTGCAGGTGCAGTAGCCGGGTTGTATGGAGCAGTGTTTGTCGGCTTGTTCGCCGCCTTGTTCGGTGGTACATCAACCCTGATTTCTGAACCCACCGGGCCGATGACGGTGGTGATGACTGCGGTATTGACGTCACTGATCGCCACCAACCCGGATCAGGGTCTGGCGATGGCATTCACTGTGGTGATGATTGCCGGGTTATTTCAGATATTACTGGGAGTAATGAAACTGGGTAAATACATCACACTGATGCCCTACAGTGTGATTTCAGGATTCATGTCAGGGATTGGGGTGATCCTCATTTTATTACAACTGGCCCCATTTTTGGGTCAGGATACCCCATCAGGCGGTGTCAGTGCCACTTTGTTTGCCTTGCCGGATTTATGGAATAACATTCAGCCGGTGGAAACATTCCTGGGTGTACTGACTTTATGTGTGTTGTTTTTTATGCCCAAAAAATGGGCGCGCTATGCACCACCGCAGTTATTGGCATTGATCCTGGGAACAGCGGTTTCATTGTGGTTTTTCAGTGATGTGGAGATTCGCCGGATCGGAGAGATTCCATTGGGGCTGCCTTCATTGGTGATGCCCACATTCACTGCAGATCAAATTACCCGAATGATCCTTGATGGCATCGTGCTGGGCACGCTGGGGTGTATCGATGCCTTATTGACTGCGGTTATTTCAGACAGCCTCACTCGTCAGGAACACCGCTCTGATAAGGAGCTGGTGGGACAAGGAATTGGGAACATGGTTTCGGGTTTATTCGGCGGCCTGCCAGGTGCTGGAGCCACCATGGGAACGGTGGTGAATATCCAGGCTGGAGCCCAATCGGCCCTGTCAGGAGTCATCAGAGCCCTGGTTTTATTGGTGGTGATACTCGGCGCTGCCAGGCTCACAGAAAACATCCCGCTGGCTGTCCTGGCCGGCATTGCACTTAAGGTGGGGTTGAACATCCTTGACTGGAGTTTCGTGAAACGGGCACATGTGGTTTCCTGGCAGGCTGCTGGAATCATGTATGGAGTGATGTTGCTGACCATTTTTGTTGACCTGATTGTGGCTGTTGGCATAGGGGTTTTCATCGCCAACATCATCACCATAGAACAACTCAGTGCCCTGCAATCCAAAAACGTCAAATCCATCACCGATTCTGATGACCGGATTTTACTTAACGAAGAAGAAAAGGGCTTGCTTAAATCGCTGAATAATCAGGTACTGCTGGTTTACTTCAGTGGACCAATGATTTTTGGGGTTTCCAAAGCCATTGCCAGAGAGCATCGGGCCATTGAACGGTATGCCGCGGTTTTGTTGGACTTGAGTGATGTGCCACACATGGACACCACGGTGTCATTGGCCATCGAAAACATGGTCAAAGAAGCCGTTGAGCGAAAACGTGAAGTGTATATGGTTCGGCCTGGTAAACAGGCATTCGATACCCTGGAGAAACTTGGGGTGTTCGAAATGATGCCATTGGAATATGTGAAAGGCAGCCGCCTGGAAGCGCTGAAGCTGGCGCAGTCCAGAACCGTTGTTCAGTCCAGTTGATCTTTCACTTGTAACAACTGAGCCGCAATGCTGATGGCGATTTCAGCAGGGATGTCCTGTCCAACTGACAGTCCGATGGGACAGTGAATGCCTTCAACCAGCTGCTCAGAAACACCGGATTGTCGTAACTGTTTACGAATTCTGGCGGCTTTCGAGTCACTGCCAATGATGCCCACATAAGGCGGTTTACGCTCCTTCAGCAGCTGCGACAAAATGGCCAGATCTTCACAATGTCCCTGGGTAACGGAAATCAAAAAACAGGCCGCTGATAAACCCGTGACCGGAGCTGACCAGTCAGACAGCAGGTGTTTATTCAGGCGAGGGCTGTCCGGCAGTTGGTTGAGCCATTCCGGACGGTCGTCAAAACAGTGCAATCTGCAATCGAGGGTCAGTAACACAGGGATCAGTGACTGCGCCACATGACCGGCACCGAACACCGCCACTTCCCAGGCATTGGCCAGGTGTTTTTCGAAAAATAATTGCACCACACCACCACAAGTCATTCCCAGGTCGGTCTGCAGGTTCAAGCTCACATGTAAAGTGCTTGGGTGATCTGGATCGTTGAGTAAACTGAGGGCTTGTTTCAAGGCAAACCATTCCAGTTTGCCACCACCGACGGTACCACTCAATGGCCGTTCTGAAGAGGCCTTGGTGACCAGCATTTTGGCCCCGGGTTCTTGTGGTGCACTGCCAGCCATACTGACCACAGTGACCAGCACAAAATCTTCAGCAGACGCTTGCAATTTGACAATTTGCCGGTAGATGTCCTGACTCATTGTGATCCATCACTGAGCATGGTCAGTACCGCTTCATTGGTGGCAGGGATGTTCAGGGCACTGGTCTCACTCAGTCCGGCCTGGTGCAATGCGTCTTTGATGGCGCAGAACACACTCAAGCCCAATAGCAATGGCGGTTCACCCACGGCTTTACTGCCACGGATGTTTTTCAGGTTGTTGTGGTTTTCAATGAAATCTATGTTGAACTGCCTTGGGGTGTCATGAATGGCTGGAATTTTATAGGTGGTTGGTGAATGAGATAACAATTTGCCTTGATCGTCATAGTACAGCTGTTCGGTGGTGACCCAGCCAGCTCCCTGTACAAAACCACCGGCCGTTTGTCCATGATCGATGCCATCGGCAATGCGTCTGCCCAGGTCCATCAGCACATCGCTGCGCAGGATTTTGACCTCACCACTGTATCTGTCGATGCTGACTTCACTGGCTGCCACGCCATTGGTGTAGTACAGAAATGGCCGGCCTTTGCCGGTGGCTTTATCAAAATAAATGTCCGGAGTGCGGTAATGGGCATATTCACTGAGACTGATGCGATTCAAGTAAGCGGTTTTGACCAATGTTTTGAATGGCAATTGCTGATCTTTTTGATTGTTGTTGATCACCAGACCGCCTCGGAAAGTCACGGCGGAGGTGTTCAGGTCAGGATCAATGCTCAATTCATGGGTGTCATCAGGGACAAACCCTTGCCATAACTGAATGGCGATGTTGGCCAGTCTGGCAGTGATTTTGCGACATGCCAGATCTGCCGCGGCTCCATTGAGGTCACTGCCACTTGAGGCTGCAGTGGCCGAGGTGTTGGCATTCTTTTCAGTCGAGGTGGCCATGATGCGCACATCATTTTCTTCAATGCCCAAGGTCTCTGCGACAATTTTACGGATTTTGCTGTTCACTCCCTGTCCCATCTCAGTGGCACCGGTGGAAACCTGTACGGTGCCATCGGTGTGTACATTGACCAGGGCATTGCCCTGATTCAGAAACCGGGTGGTAAAGGAAATGCCAAATTTTACTGCCGTCATGGCCAGTCCTTTGACTATGTGCTTTGCTTGTTTGTTGTGTGTTGTGATGCGCTGGCGTCGGTGGCGGTATTCGCAGCTGTTGATTAAGGTGTCAAATAAACGGGGTAACTGATTGTCTTCAACCTGTTGTCCATACGGGGTCTTTTGTTCATTGCCCTGATAGCAATTGGCCAATCTGACATCCAACGCATCCATTTTCAGGTGCTGCCCGATGGTTTCCATGATGTGTTCAATCACGGCTGCGCCCTGCGGTCCGCCAAAGCCACGAAAGGCGGTGTGTGGATGGGTATGGGTTTTGGCCAGTTTTCCGCTGATGCGGGCATTGGGTAAATGATAGGCATTGTCGATGTGAAACATGGCCCGCTGTAAAATGGCCGGACTGAGGTCGGTAAATGCACCGCCATCGGCCACCAGGGTGGCTTGCAATGCCAATATCCGGCCATGTTCATCAAACCCCACCTGGTAATTGGTTTTGAAAGGATGTCTTTTTCCGGTGGCAATCATGTCTTCATCTTTGCTCAGCACCAGGCGGGCTGGTTTGCCGGTGTGATGGGCCACCAGTGCCGCCAGGGCAGCATAATGAGCAGACTGGGATTCCTTGCCCCCAAAACCACCACCCATGCGCTTCACAGTACATACCACCTGATGTTGTTCCAGCCCCAGGGCATGCGCCACCACATGCTGTACTTCAGTGGGGTGCTGTGCCGAAGCATGCACATGCAGACACTGGTTTTCCTCTGGATATACAATGGTGGCTTGTGACTCCAGATAAAACTGTTCCTGACCACCGCTGTGAAAATCACCATTGATGAGGTGGGGTGACCGGTTCAACTCACCGTCAGGGTCACCAGTCATCAGGTGCAGCGTTTCTCCCATGAAATGATGCTGAGAAATGGCTTCCTCAAGATGCAGCACGGCAGGCAGCTCAGTGGTGCTGAGCTCAATGGCCTCACGGGCCTCAAGAGCACTGGCCATATTGGTGGCAGCGATCACTGCCAAAGGTTCACCCACGTAATTGATGTCATCCTCTGCCAGTAATGGCTGATCTTGAATGATTGACCCCCAGCGGTTGTGTTGCAGGTCCTGATGGGTGTAAATACCAACCACGCCGGGCAATGTACGGGCTGTTGCTGTGTCGAGTAGATCAATGCGGGCATGTGCCACAGGTGAGGCAAAAACCAAGACCACCAATTCACCGGCTTGGCGGGGGCGGTCATCAATGAATTCAGACGTACCGGTGACATGGCTGTGAGCGGCATCATGAGGGCGGTCTTTAAAGGCCATCAGCAACTCCCACAGAGGTGGCGAGTTCAGCCACGAAACGACGGTAAAAGTTAGCTGCTAACTGACGTCTGAAAGATGCACTGCCACGGACATCTGTGAGCGGTTGGATGTGTTCGTTCAAAATGCTGATCAATTGTTGTTGATGTTCGCTGTCAAACAAAGCATCCCGGTGCTGGCTCACCAATAATTGTTCAATGGCTGGCAACCGCAATGCGGTGGCAGCCACTCCACCCAGGGCCACCGCTGCGCTGTTGATGTATTGCTGATCATCAAACACCAGATAAAAAGCGGCCGCCACACAACTGATGTCCAGATCACGTCGCTGGGAGGCTTTGTACAGTCGCATAAAACTGTTGGCAGGTTTGTGATTGATGGTGACATGGCTGATCAATTCATCGTCCTGCAAATCATTCTGGCGATAACCCAAATAAAAATCATTGATGCTCATCTGGCGTTGCCGGTCGGGTCCCTGGATGTGAATAAGGGCATCCATGGCCAGTAAAAACGGCAGGTTGTCACCAATGGGTGAGCCATTGGCAATGTTACCAATCAGGGTGCCATTATTTTTGATTTGTGGTGAAGCAAACACATGCATGAAATCAGCCCATTCAGGAAAACTGTTTTCCAGTTGCTGTTCCAGAGTGGTCAGGGTAACCCGCGCGCCGATAATGATCTGTTCAGGATGAATGGTAATTTGGTGGGCTTCAGGTATCAGGTGCAGGCTGATGACCTGTTGGTCCTGCCAGTGTCCTTTGTTGTGCTGAACCCCAAGGTCGGTAGCAGCTGCAAATAGACGGTGGCCGCTGTGTTTAACCTGGTGTGCTGCCTGATTGAAGGTGGCCGGTGCCTGATACCGGTGTTTATCATGCCTCACATCGACCGGGATTTCCAACTGGTGTAACAAATCCTGATGAACGTCAGCATGATGCCATTTTTCATGCACACTGTTAAAATCTTTGGGGTTGATGTGCAACATGGCTTCGATGATGGATTGGTAACCGGTACAGCGGCACAGGTTGCCAGTGAGGTGATTTTTGGCTTGTTGGGCATTGCTGGCTGGTTGGCCGCCATTGCCCTCCATCATGCCCGCTGCGGCCATCACAAAGCCTGGTGTGCAAAAACCACATTGGGTGGCCTGGGCTTCCACCATGGCTTGTTGAACCGGATGTAATGAACCATCATCAGGGGTGATGCCCTCGATAGTGATCAGGTGACAACCATCCAGGCCATGCATGAACTGAATGCAGGCATTGACCGGAAGAAACTGTAGTTTACTGATGGGCATTCCGGGCTTCACCGCTCCAAGTAACACCGTGCAGGCTCCGCAATCGCCCTCTGCGCACACCACTTTGGTGCCGGTCAGCAATTGTTCCTGACGCAGGTATTCAGTGACCGTTAGAAAGGCCTGTGCACCCTTCAGTTTCCTGGGCTGCCCATTGAGGTATAAAAAAATGTAATCTCTGAAATGCTGCATGTGGTATCGCGATGAAGTTAACCAGTTATTGTAATAATTTTTCCTGTTAATGTGGGTGACTGTTGCAAAGAATTATGCAATCAGCTTTTGAAATACACGGCACTGACGGCATAAAAGATGGCCATACAGCCAGAAAATAACGAACTGGCCAAAAAACGGTGTTTGATGGCAATGTGGTTTTGAATCAGATAATTGAAAACCGCCGAAACCGGCATGCCGTAAAGGAATGACTGCCAGGCGGAGTGCAGCACCCCCAAATCAATGGTCTGACCATTGAGCCAGTAAATGAAGCACATGTGTCTGGCGATCCATAGGGGATTGAAATAGACCACTGCCATGCCAGTTTTGAACAAGGCTTTTTGTCGTTGGCTCATGTGTTGACTGCGTTGTTCCAGCCAGGCAAAGTAACTGGGGATTTCAATGGCGTAAAATGTACCACCGACAGCTGCCATGCCGAAGGTTCTGAGCCAACTGAATTCCCCAAGCATCAGCGCCGCTGCGGTATCAAACAAGCCAAACAGAAGGGCCCCTTTGATGAGTTCGGATTTGATCAGCAATAATTTGAAGGCCATAGGAAGAACAGGATTGTTGTTGACAGGAGCTTGGTCAGGGAATGACTCAGTGTATGCGTTCTTTCACGCAGAAACAAGTGGTTGGTTTTTCTAATCAGTCAAAGCCATTACTGAAGAGCAATGCCGGCAAATTCAGTGTCAGGATCTGGTCAGCAGCGACCTGTTGCCAGACACCGGTTTGTCCGCCGGACCAGATTGCTTTGAGTGCGTCCACAACTTGAGCACCACCAAGGATCTGATGAAGAATGTCAATTGGGGAGTTTCCATTGATGAGTTTTGCAGCAGATTGAATGCTCAACTGTCTGGTACCTGAGTTGATCCTGTTAGGTATTCACGGGAGTCTATAGAGTCAGCCAGGGTTTTGGGGTGGGGTTGGGATCTTCATTTCATTGTTTATTAACCCTCAGGTATTTTCTATGGTTCAGTGGTATGAGGCAGTTAAGCCAGTGATGATATATGCGGTGCACTCAATGAGTGAAATGGGCTGATTAATGATGTAACAATGGGTTGACGGGGGTGCGGTCGATGCAGAAAAGCGCTGGCAAAACAAAGGGTATCAAGTGAGCAGTTGGCTCACTTGTATTGATGACAAAACCAGTCATTTGAGTTTTTGACAAACTCAATATTGTGGTTTTTGTTTATTCTGTGGTTTCTGTTTCAGCGTTCATGTTAATCAGTCATGAGGGTTGTTTGATGACCTCATTCATTGTTGCCACTGCATTTTGAACCATCCACATAGTTATAGGTGGCAGCATACCTGGAACAGGCACCAAAGGCGCCCTTGTTTTCAGAACATGATGTGGATTCGGGCATCATCCGGGTTTCAAGAACCTTCAAGTCTCCCTGAGCCCGGGTTAATTCTGGCGCCGGCAGGAAAGTCACCTCAGAGCTGGCCTCGTAACAGGCGTTGGCTCCAGCTTCTACATATCCTTTGAATTTACCTTTGGCGTCCACGCAAACCTTGATCTGTTCACCCTTGACTGACCCCACATCCCGATAGACCAATTGGATGATGTTGGCTGGTGGAAAATTACCCCACAAGTCGGTGTGTGTTTCTTTTTTTACGCAGGCGCAGGCCCGAACGGCTTTTTTCACCAACGGCACAGCACCGGCAGCCATGTCATTGTGGTTATACAGCTCAAAATTAACGGGTTTTTCAGAATAATTACATAAAGTGGCATCAACTTTGATGTCGGCATTGACTGAAGTGGACAAAATTAATATCACCAGCATCAGCAGGTAATGTGATTTGCTATGGTTCACAGCCATTATCCCTCATTTGAAAATATAATTGTTCATTATCGTATCACAAAAAGGCATTTGATGTATTAATTAAAGTGCATTTGTTCTTGACGATCTAGAATCATTGGTTGGTTTTGCGGGGGATTGAGTTTGCTGTGCTACTCCAGGCTGGACGTCTGCATCAAGGTGGTTGAGCCACACAACTGATCACACCAAGGCATGATTTATAAGTTTGCATTAAGTTAAGTAGGTGTTCATCGTCAAGAGTGCTGTGCAAAAAGAAGTTTAGCGAAGGTTTTTGCCGGCTGTTTTTCAATAAACTAAAGGGCTGTTACCCATTGTACGCTCAGCGGAGCGGGGATTCAAAACCATGAAAAAAAATCATTATTTGATGTTGTTGCTGCTTGTGATCTGCCTCGCGAAATTGCAGACGGGAGGCGCTGAACCACAACGACTGTTGTTTGTTGGCAACAGCCTGACTTATGTAAATGACCTGCCATTGCTGGTAGAGCAGGTGGCCGGCAACCGGGGGATTGAGCTGGTAACCACTCAGTTGGCCAAACCCAATTATGCGATTGTTGATCATTGGGCCGATGGTCAGGTACAAAACCTCATCAGCACCGGCAACTACGATTACGTGATCATTCAACAAGGACCATCTTCACAATCTGATGGTCATCACATGCTGGTCAATGATGGCCGTTTGTACCGTGACCTGACTCATGCCCATGGAGCACAATTGGCTTACTATATGGTGTGGCCTTCATTGTTGTATTACCATACTTTTCCGGGAGTCATCGCCAATTATACAGCTGGTGCTGAGGCCAATGATGCCATCCTTTGTCCGGTGGGTGAAGTCTGGAAAGCTCACTTTGATGCCACCGGAGACTTTTCTTATTACGGTTCTGATGGGTTTCACCCTTCCCTGACCGGCAGTCGGGTGGCTGCTGAAGTCATTGTGGATTCATTGTTTGGCGAGGAGTCAGCAGAGCAATCATTTCAGCAAGCCTGGATAACCGGTGTCGGTCACATTGAAGAGAATCAGATCATTGTGCCTCAATTACACATCACCCGGCATGGTGCTTTTGGTAATGACCATGAACCGGCAGATGTGGCCAGGGTGCCTTGGGGTCAGGCAACAATCACTTTTCACAGCTGTCATGAAACAACCATGTCGTATGTGTCAAATCGTGCGGTTAATGGCATGGCATTTGGGTCCGGCAGTCAGCCAATGCAGCGACTGGTCATGAATCAGGCAGGACAGTTGTGTGATGATCTGTCTTTTCCTCAGTTAACCGACAAGGCCTTTTTTTCAGGTACTTTTTTTGGCGGAGCAGAGCGGGATGGTGAGGGTGTACACATTGATTACCTTAATTCTGAGCAGGTCATCGTTACCTGGTATACCTACCTGCCAGCCCGCAGATGAGCCACTTCATGACACATCTGAACCTGTGACATGTATCTCATCAGCGGGTAAAAACGGTGCTGTGATTCAGACGCCAGCTTCGTGAGCCTGTACATCTGCATGGTATGAGCTGCGGACCAACGGGCCGGCTGCAATGTGCTTAAAGCCCAGTTCATAACCATAGGTTTCAATGGCTTTAAACTCATCCGGGGTCCAGTAGTTCAACACCGGGTGATGTCCTTGTGTGGGTTGCAGGTATTGGCCAATGGTGATCATTTCAACATCGTGTTCGGCCAGGTGACGAAGGGTTTCCTGAACCTGTTCGTAGGTTTCTCCAAGACCAACCATGATGCCGGATTTGGTGGGAATATCGGGGTGTTGCGCTTTGAATTTTTTCAATAAATCCAGCGACCATTGGTAATCTGCACCAGGGCGAACTTCTTTGTACAAGGCGTAAGCGGTTTCCAGGTTGTGATTAAACACGTCCGGTGGGCTTTGCGCCAGAATTTCCAGGGCTCGGTCCATGCGGCCTTTGCCACGGAAATCCGGAGTGAGTATTTCGATTTTAATGTCCGGGTTTTGCGCCCTGACAGCACTGATGCAGTCGACAAAATGCTGGGCCCCTCCGTCTTTCAAATCGTCGCGGTCTACGGAAGTGATGACCACATAGGTAAGCCCCATGTCGGCAATGGTTTGGGCGAGGTTGTCGGCTTCTTTGGGGTCAGGTGGAAGTGGGCGGCCGTGTGCCACATCACAGAAAGAACATCGTCGGGTACACACTTCACCGAGGATCATGAAAGTGGCGGTACCCTTACCAAAACACTCGTGAATGTTGGGACATGACGCTTCTTCGCAAACCGTGACCAAGGAATTGGTTCTTAATTTGCTTTTCAATTTCTGTACCGCATTACCGGTGGGAATGCGTACCCTGATCCAATCAGGTTTTCTCAGCCTTGGGGCATCGGTGTCAAATCCTGCCCGGTTACGACTGGTTTTGTTGGCGCCCAGTTCTTTCACTCCGGCAGCCTTTTTGGGCATTTCAATTCTCAGGGGTTGTTTTTCACTCATGCTTTATCAGCTGGGTTAAGCAGCGTTCTCGGTCTGTGCGGAAAAATTCAGTTCGTGGCAAAAAGCAGTCACCAGCTGTTGTTCAACAATGCCGATATCTACCTGGTCTGCCAACTGTGACAATTGTATGACTTTCAATCCAGAAAAGCCACAAGGGTTGATTCTTTGGAAGGGTTCCAGGTCCATGTTGATGTTAAAAGCCAGGCCATGAAATGAGCAGGCTTTGCGAATGCGCAATCCAAGTGAGGCAATTTTATCCCCCTTAACATAAACACCAGGTGCGTTGTCCAACCTGTTGGCTGTAACGCCGTAGAGCCCAACGGTGTCAATGATGGCCTGTTCAATGCCATGGACCAGGGATTTAACCCCAATGCCATGTCGTCGCAGGTTGATCAAAGGATATGCCACAATCTGCCCCGGACCATGGTATGTGACTTGTCCGCCACGGTCGACCTGAATCACGGGTATGTCACCTGCAGCCAGGACATGTTCTGCCTTACCGGCCAGGCCCTGGGTAAACACCGGGGGGTGTTCAACAAGCCACAATTCATCGGTTGTATCTGCGTCCCGCTGATCGGTGAACGCCTGCATCTCCCGCCACACCGGTTCGTATTCACGACGTCCCAGGTGACGAACAATCAATGGTCGGTTTACAGGGTCCATACCACTTCTTCTACCTGTCGTATTTCCTGGTAGATGTTGATCAGATGGTCTTTGGAATGGGCATAAACCAGAACGGTAACTGACTGGTATTTGCCAGACGAGCTTTTACGGCTGTGGACTGAATTCCTGGAAACCTCGGGTGCATGTTGTTTAACAATTTCGGTTATCTTTACCACAAATTCTTCGGTGTTTGGCCCCATGGCTTTGACTGGGTATTCACAGGGAAACTCAAATCCCTTGGCGTCCTTTTCCTGTTCAGTCATTCATCATCTCCAAATGATTTAAACCACAGACCAATGCTGTCCATGCTGCGTGTCCACCAGCCAGCAGCAGGCGCATCCTGCAGTGCAACCAATGGTTTCTGATCAATCACATCGCCATTCAAGACAATGTTCAGGGTGCCCAGTTGAGTACCATTGGGAATCGGGGCGGTTAACAATGAAGGCAGGTCAACATTGGCCTCCAGTTCATCGTAAGTGCCTTTGGGGATGGTGATGAACAGGTCCTCCGCCAGGCCGACTGACAAGTCTTCCTGGGGGCTTTTCCAGATCTCAGGCCGGATGCGTTCTTCGCCGGCTTTGAATAATTTGTGGGTTTCAAAAAAGCGAAAGCCGTAATTCAGCAATTTTTGGGACTCGTCAGCACGGGCTTTTTCTGATGCAGTGCCCATCACTACATTGATCAGGCGCATGCCGTTGCGCATGGCTGAGGTGGCCAGGCAATAACCTGCTGCTTCAGTGTGACCGGTTTTAAAACCATCCACCGTTGGGTCACGGTACAGCAAGGTGTTGCGGTTGTGTTGTTTGATTTTATTGAAGGTGAACTCTTTCTCTGAATAAATGTGGTACAAGTCCGGAAATTCAGCGATCAGTGCACGGCCCAGAATGGCGACATCGTGGGCCGACATCATGTGGCCTTCATCTGGTAATCCAGTGGCATTTTTAAAAAAAGAGTCATTCATGCCCAGTTTTTTGGCATGTTGATTCATCATATTGGCAAACACCTCTTCGCTGCCTGCGATGTGTTCGGCAAGGGCCACACAGGCATCATTGCCGGATTGCACAATCATGCCACGAATCAGGTCTTCAACGCCTACCTGCTTATCCACTTCGATGAACATTTTCGAGCCGCCGGTTCGCCAGGCTTTTTCACTGACAGTGATGGTGTCAGTTAAGGACAAATGACCTGATTTGATTTCCGAAAAAACCACGTATGCAGTCATCATTTTGGTGATGCTGGCTGGTTCAACCCTGGCATGTGGGTTTTCGGCAGCCAGTACCTGGCCACTGTGATAGTCCATCAGGATAAAACTACTGGCATTGACATTAGGTGGCTCAGGGGTGGCGTTGATCTGCGCCAGACTGCTCATGCTGATGATCAGCAAGGTCAAAGAAAATAAGATGTGCTTGTGGTTCATCATGTTGGGTTTTATTCTGTGATTACTTTGGCATCAGGAATGCCGCTCGACGTGATTTTATTCAATAACGTGTTAACTTTTTGTTCGGAACTGATGGGGCCAATTCTGACCCGGTGTAATGCCCCGGCATGGGTGGTCAATATGGTGACAAATGTTTCAATTCCAAGTAGTTCGCTGGTTTTTTTTGCCAGGTTATAAGCTGCATTTTTATCTGAATAGGCTCCCAACTGCAAATAAGTCAGGCCTTGTTTGATGGGGTTTTCCACCAGGTCTTTGGGTGAGTGCACCACCCTGATGTGTACATCAGCAATGCCATCATTGACAAAATCCAGGGCTTTGGCCGCGGCATAGGATAAGTCAATGATGCGGTCGCCAACAAAAGGTCCGCGGTCATTGACCCGCACCACAATCTGACGGTCGTTTTTGAGGTTGGTGACTTCTACATAACTGGGTAACGGCAATGTTTTGTGAGCGGCGGTCAGCTTATACATATCAAAAACTTCCTGGTTAGATGTCGGCCGGCCATGGAATTTCTTGCCGTACCAGGAGGCTTTGCCGGTTTGGGCAAAACCCACCGGGTTGTTGTTGACCTGATAAACCTTGCCATGTACACGGTATGGACTGTGGTTGCCATATTGACTCAGTGGCTCGGCTTTTGGGACCCAGGGTTTGATCTTGTCAGGATCTATGTCGCGGTAATTGTCTTTGCGTCCACAAGCGCTCAATAAAAGCATGAAAAGCAGGGTTGATGAGATCAGCCGGGTCATGATGAAACCTCTTGCCTGGCTGCCTTAATGGCTTCGGCCAGTTGATAAACAGCCATCACGTACATGTGAGAATGGTTGTATCTGGAAATCACATAGAAATTGTGGAAGCCCTGCCAATACTGTTGGCTGCCATCCGCCATATCCAATTGCAATACAGTGTATTCTGCTTGAGTTTTGTGGTCTTTCTGATGGGGTTTGAGTTGATTGAATTTCATTTCCACGGAAGGTTTAGTGACCTGTCTGAGGACTGCTCCGCCGGATTTCCATTTGTGTTTGTTCAGGTAATTGGCGACACTGGCAATGGCATCCTGCGGGTTATTGATCAGGTCGATGACCTGATCCGCTTCATAATCTACGGCATAGGCCCGGTAGCTGGATGGCATGAACTGGCCATAACCCATGGCACCTGCATATGAGCCTTTGGCCTCCAGTGGGTTGATGTGTTGCTCATGCGCCAGTTGAATGAAGTTTTTCAGTTCTTTGGTAAAAAATTTGGAGCGTTTGGGGTAATCAAATGCCAGGGTGTACAGGGCATCCAGTACTTTGTGGTTACCCTTGATGCGACCATAAAATGTTTCCACACCAATGATGGCGACAATCACTTCGGCCGGCACGCCTGATTGTTCAACCACCTGGTCGATCACGGCTTCATGCTTGTTCCAGAAATCAACACCTTCCAAGGTGCGTTTATCAGTCAGAAAAATATTCCGGTAATCATGCCATTGCAAGACTTTTTCAGCAGGCCGGTTCATGGCATCTATGATGGATTGCTGATGTTTGGCCTGAGATACAATGCTTCTGACCCATTGCGGTTCAAGGTTCAGTTCAGCGGCGGTTTGGTCGATGAAAGCGTCTACTTGCCGCAGGTCAACTTTGGCCAGGGCATGATGGGAAACGGCGAGGATAAGGATAAAGAGGTAAGTTTTCATTGTTGTATGAGTTTTTTATGTGAGTGAACTGAAGTAATGATACCAAATGATGCCAGTAAAGTAAGCACCGAAGTACCGCCATAGCTGACCAGTGGCAGAGGTACACCCACCACCGGGAAAATCCCGGAAATCATGCCAGCATTAATCACTATGTAGACAAAGAAAATCAGGGTAAGTGCCCCACAAAGTAACCGATTGTAGGTGTTTTTTGCCTGTTGGGCGATGTACAGACAACGCAGGATGATCAGCAGATATAAAGAGAACAGTATCAGCACGCCAAAAAACCCAAATTCTTCTGACAGCACTGACAGGATGAAATCGGTGGAGTGTTCAGGCAGGAAGTCCAGCTGGGTTTGAGTGCCTTCGGTCCATCCTTTGCCCCAGAATCCCCCTGAACCGATGGCAATTTTAGATTGGATGATGTTCCAACCGTAATTCAGCGGATCTGCTTCGGGGTTCAGAAACATCAACACCCGTTGCTTTTGGTAGTCATGCATGAAATACCAGGCCAGCGGTGAACTGAGCACCGCCAACAAACCACAGCCGCCGATGAACTTCCAGGAAATGCCAGCCAAATAGATCACAAACAATCCACTGGTGGCGATCAGAATAGAGGTACCCAAATCAGGTTGCAGATAAATCAGACCGGCACACAGCCCGATGACTGTGAATGCCATGAAGATGTGTCGCCAATCCGGTGGCAGCGGACTGTGCCGGAATATCCAGGCAACCATCATCGGCAAGGTAATTTTACAAAGTTCTGAAGGTTGCAGGGTGATGCCCAGATCCAGCCAGCGTTGAGCGCCTTTAACGGTGATGCCCACCATCAGAACGGCGACCAAAAGCACCACAGTTCCGGTAAAAAACAAAGGCGTGAATTGTTCAAAGCGTTCTGGTCTGATTTGTGTGACCACCAGCAATACAGTCAGTCCGAGGGCGATTCTGACCGCCTGTCGTTCAACCAAAACGGGACCTCCTGCGCTGTAAAGCACCACCAGTCCGAAGCCCAGCAACAGCAGGATTAACGCCATCAGGATGCCATCAGGCAGGTGCTGAATCAAACGGTTATTCATGGTGTTTTTCCATGTAGCTGTCAATGATTTGCCGGGCTATGGGCGCTGCAGCACGGGTCCCACTGGCACCATGTTCGGCCACCACAACCACCGCCAGTTCAGGGGCGTCAGCTGGTGCAAAAGCGATGAACAGGGCATGATTCCTCAGGTGTTTCGGTAACTCTTCATCTTTTTTATAGATGTCTTCTTCATTTTTGCCATACACCTGTGATGTACCACTTTTGCCGGCGATGAGGTAGTCGGCAGAACGGATTGAAGTGCCAGTACCATTTGGTGCATTGATGACCTGAGTCATGCCTTCGTGTACCGTTTGCCAGTCTTCTTCGCGGATGTCCATCGGCAGGTTACTGATGATCGGCTCCTGCTGTACCAGGTGCAGCGGTGCCACCCGTCCTTTGCCGGCCAGAATGGTCAGCGCCTGGGCCATCTGTATCGGGGTGATAACAAAATAGCCCTGGCCAATTCCGGTGATCACAGTTTCACCGGGAAACCAGATCATGTTGCGGTTGGCTTCTTTCCAACTGCGGGAGGGGAGAATACCGCGTTTTTCTCCAGCAGTGTCAATGCCGGTGAGTTGGCCAAGTTTGAAGGGTTTGAGGAATTCGTGAATGCGATCTATGCCTAATCGATATGCCAGGTCATAGAAAAACACGTTGACTGATTCTGCCAGTGAGTCGATCACATCGACTTCGCCGTGACCGCCTTGTTTCCAGTCATGGTATTTGCGTTCCTGATTGGGTAGCTGGTAAACCCCCACAGAATACATGGTGTCGTCTTTATCAATCAGGTCATGGTAGAGACCAGCCAGGGCAATGTAAGGTTTGATGGTTGAACCCGGTTCATATCCGCCTTTCAGGCTGCGGTCAAACAGCGGTTTTTCCGGAGAACTGGTCAGGGCCTTGAAGTCCTTTTGTGAAATGCCGGTGATGAATTGGTTGGTGTCGTAGCCTGGTTTGGAGACCATGGCCAGAATGGCGCCGGTGTCGATGGCCACCGCTATGGCTGAGCCGGTTTCTTCAGCAAAGGCCTGATAAGCCGCCTGTTGCAGTTCAATGTCAATGGTCAGCTTCAGATTGGTGCCATTAACCGGTGGTTGGGCAATGTGTTGCGACATTTGTTTGCCCTGGGCATTGATTTCAGTGACCAGCTGGCCAGGAATGCCGTGGAGGGCTTTTTCATGGTATTTTTCCAGCCCTGTTTTGCCAAAATAATCATCGGCTGAATAAATGTCTTTGTTCTGGTTATTGAATTCAGCTTGGCTGATCTTACCCACGTAGCCCATCAGGTGTGAAAGCTCAGTTGGGTAAATGTATTTCCTGATCAGATACGGCTCACTTTCAAAGCCCTTCAGTTGGTGTTTTTGAACAGCAAACAGCGCCACTTCCTGTTCGGTGAGTTTTTCTTTGATGGTCAGGGGTTTGAATATGGGGTTAAACTTGAGACGTTCCCTGATGCTTTGTAACTGGACTTCATCCAAAGAAACGATCTGGCTGATCAGTTGCAAACCCTGTTCAAGATCAGGTACCCGCTCTTCCACCATGGTCAGGCGGTAAGCCGTTATGTTTTCCGCCAGTAAAACTCCGTTGCGGTCGTAAATCAACCCCCGGGTTGGATTGATGCGACTGTATTTGATGCGGTTTTGTTCGGCCTGCTGAAGGTAGGATTGATGACTGATCACCTGTAAATAAAAGTACCGGCTGATCAGTAATGCAAAAGTGATCAGAATGATTATGCCCGCGATCACTGTGCGCTCTGTAAATAACCGACGTTCCTGGAAAGGTTGTTTCAGGGTATGCCTCATGTCAGGAGTTGCGCACTGCCACCTGAAAGCGATCTAACAGGTATTTCAGCCAGGGCCAGATGAATGCTGCAGTCAACAGCGGCAACAAATCATAGACAACTGGTTTGTAACCATAACTGATCCAATCAATGAAAGCGCGGATGATGATGTCATTGAACAACAACACCAGTACCATGCCCAGCAACTGACCCATTGAAGTCATGCGCAATTGTCTGGCAGATTTGGTCACCAGGAATGACAACGCCACCAGTGACATGCCATGTTTACCCAGCAGGCTACCCATCAATACATCCAGCAACAAACCGTATGCAAATGCCACATACATGACCCGGCTACTGGCAGCATTCAATGACCAGTATGCCACCAGCATAGCCACCCAGTGGGGCTGCAATAACAACACGGCAGGAGGCCAGGGTATCAGGCTCAATAGCAGTGCCATCAGCATAGAGGCATGCATCAAGCGGTGGGAAGTTGAACGGTTACTCACGGTCATTCACCCGGCCAGACCAAAAACACTTCAGACAGCCGGTCAATGCGGGCCAGCGGTGCTGCCACTGCCGTTTGAAAGGTGCGGTCTGGACTCACCGCGGTGGATTCAATGGTGGCCACCTGCAGGCCGCGGGGAAACCGGTTGCCAAAACCAGAGGTCACCACCACATCGCCAGGCTGGATGTCAGCGCTGGTTGGGATTTCTGTGAGCGACAACTTCTGACCGTCGCCGTAGGCAATGGTTCTCAGTCCGGTGCGCAGAATTTCTACCGGCAAAGCATGTTCGGTGTCGGTGATCAGGATGACATGGGAAAAGGTCTGGCTGACCACATCAACCTGACCAATCACTCCCTCAAGGTTCAGCACAGCCTGGCCTGTAAAAACCTTGCTGGAACTGCCCTGGTCAATGATGATGTGTTGTCTTTTCTGATGCTGATTGATGTTCGATACAAAAGCCACGCTGGTGGCCAGTGGTGAATTGCCAGAGGCGTTCAACATGGCCCTTAAACGTTCATTTTCGGCTGCCAGGGTAACATTTTGCTGAACTTTGAAGCGGGCATCCAGTAACTGTTCTTTCAGGCGGGTATTTTCTTCAATCAGGCTGGCTTGCCGGGACAGAGCCACCTGGGTGATGTCAAACAATTCCTGAGGCCATTCGATGATTTTGATCAGTGGTATAACCGCCAGTGACAGGGTGTTTCTGACTGGCTGAGCCAATTGATGGTTTTTATCCGCAATCATCAGGGTCAGACAGATAAATTCCAGGACCAGAAATTTAAAAAGAGGTGATTGTGTGACTTTTTGATTGCTGGTGAGTGATTCCATCAAAGAACCCGGTCTCAGGTTGTCAGGTTATCTGAATGGCGCAAAAAAATCGCTGCCTTCCTCGTCAATGATTTCCAGGGCTTTACCACCACCTCGCGCAACACAGGTCAGGGGGTCTTCTGCCACAAATACCGGCAGGCCGGTTTCTTCCATCAACAGTTTATCCAGGTCTTTCAATAAAGCCCCGCCGCCGGTCAGGACAATGCCTTGTTCTGCGACATCGGCACACAACTCAGGAGGGGTTTGCTCCAGGGCGGTTTTGACCGCTGCCACAATGCCGGACAATGGTTCGTGCAAGGCTTCAAGGGCTTCGTTGTTGGTCATGGTGAATTTGCGTGGAACACCTTCGGCCAGGTTTCTGCCGGACACTTCAAGAGAGATTTCTTCGGCGGCCGGGTAAGCGCAGCCGATTTCGTGCTTGATGCGTTCAGCAGTGGACTCACCAATCAGCGTCCCATAGCTGCGCCGCACGTAACTGATGATGGAGTCATCAAATTTGTCACCACCGATTTTGACAGAAGCAGAATACACAATCCCATTCAGTGACAGCACCGCCACCTCAGAAGTACCGCCGCCAATGTCCAATACCATCGAACCGCGGGCTTCATGGATTGGAATGCCGGCTCCAATGGCTGCGGCCATCGGTTCTTCAATCAGGAAAACCTCAGCTGCGCCGGCCCCGGATGCCGATTCTTCGATGGCACGTCGTTCCACCTGAGTGGAGCCGCAGGGTACACAAATCAATACCCGGCAGGAGGGTTTAAGCCAGCGGTTGGAATGCACTTTACGAATGAAGTGCTGCAGCATGGCAGAGGTCATGTCAAAATCAGCAATCACGCCATCTTTCAGAGGCCTGATGGTCTGGATGTTGCCTGGCGTTCTGCCAAGCATCATTTTGGCGTCTACACCGACCGATGCAATGTTGGCATGACCACCCTTGCTTTGGTCCATTCTGACGGCCACAACCGATGGCTCATTAAGTACGATGCCATGATCGCGCATGTAAACCAGGGTGTTGGCGGTGCCTAAATCGATGGACAAATCGTTGGAAAACAGACTTCTGAATTTTTTAAACATGTGATAATTGTAGTAACAACTGATTGGTAAAAAATGGCATAATATCCCGCGGCCTGCCCAGATGCAGGCCAATCTGCGAATTATATATGAATCCAGCTAGATAAATGTCAATTAATCGTAAAGAATTAGAAGAAATTGCGACCCTTGCTCAGTTACATATTCCTGAGCAGCAAGTCAGCCAGATCACCGATTCACTGAACCAGGTGATGGGGATGATTGAGCACATCAATGGGGCCCAAACCAGTGGTGTCGAGCCCATGGCCCATCCGCATGAAGGCTGGCAGCAATGGCGTGAAGATGTGGTCACTGATCAGTCGCATAAAACCGCCTTGTTGAAGCTGGCTGCCCATGCCGATGAGGACCATTACCTGGTTCCGAAAGTCATTGAGTGAGGTTGGAATATGATCAATTTATCCATTCGTCAGATGGCAGATATGCTGACCACCAAACAAATCAGTGTGCAAGAGCTCAATGGTGTTTACCATGACCGTGCGAGGCAATTCAATGACCGCACCAATGCCCTGATTTCAGTGTATGAAGAATTGTGTGCCAGGGAAGTGATGCAGGCACAGGATTTACTGGGAAAAGCCGCGCATCCATTGGCGGGTATCCCGTTGATTCACAAAGATTTGTTCTGTACCCGTGGCCAAACCACCACTTGTGGCTCGAACATGCTGGAACACTTTATCCCACCTTATGATGCAACCGTTGTCAGTCGCCTGTCAGCAGCGGGGATGATCACCCATGGTAAAGCCAACATGGATGAGTTTGCCATGGGGTCTTCCAATGAACATTCAGCCTATGGTCCGGTGGCCAATCCTTGGGATCTGAGTCGCGTGCCTGGTGGTTCTTCCGGGGGTTCAGCAGCGGCGGTAGCCGCCCGCATGACACCGGTGGCAACAGGTACGGACACGGGTGGTTCGATCCGCCAACCGGCGGCACTGTGCGGTATCACCGGAATCAAGCCCAGTTATGGACGGGTCTCCCGCTATGGCATGGTGGCATTTGCATCTTCCCTCGATCAGGGTGGGGTGTTGGCCCCTGCTGCCGATGATTGTGGTTTGGTGTTGTCTGCCATGAGTGGCCATGATCCGCTGGACTCCACATCGGCCCGGCGACCAGGGTGGGCGTGGCAAAAACCTGAATCAGCAGACCTGACCGGAGTGAAGGTCGGTGTGATTCAGGATTGGGTTGACGGTTTGCAGGATGAAGCGATCAAACAACTGACACTACAGGCCATTGAAACCCTGAAAGCTCAGGGTGCATCCCTGATTGATATTCATCTGCCGCATGCAGATTTGGCTGTTTCAGCCTATTATGTCCTGGCCCCCGCCGAGTGTTCTTCCAACCTGTCCCGCTTTGACGGGGTGCGATTTGGACACCAGACCGCCCAGGCACAAAACCTGGAAGACCTGTACCGGCGCTCACGCAGTGAAGGGTTTGGAGAAGAAGTCAAACGCCGCATCATGATTGGTACCTGGGCGTTGTCTTCGGGGTACTACGATGCTTACTATCTGAAAGCACAAAAAATCCGCCGGCTGATCAGTGATGATTTCCGGCAGGCTTTTGACCAGTGTCATGTGTTGGCCTGTCCGGTTTCGCCTGAACTGGCCTTTAAGCACGGCGAGAAAGCCGATGGCGTGAGCATGTATCAGGCGGATCAATTCACCATTCCGGCCTCCCTGGCGGGCTTACCTTGTCTGTCCATGCCCATTGGACACGCGGCAGGCTTACCAGTTGGTTTACAGTTGATTGGCCGGTATTATGATGAACAAAGCATTCTGGCTGTGGCAGACCAGTATCAGCAATTAACCCGGCATCACCTGCAGGTACCGGAGGCATTTTTATGAGTGTCATCGGCGCAGACTGGGAAATGGTGATCGGCCTGGAGATTCATGTCCGGCTAGATACCAACAGTAAATTATTTTCCGGCATGAAAGCCAGCTACGGCGCTTCACCCAACAGTCAGGTAAGTTTTCTGGATGCCGGCCTGCCTGGAACGTTACCCGTGATCAACCAAAAAGCCCTGGATTATGCCATCCGTTTTGGCCTGTCGGTAGATGCAGATATTCCTGATGTGACGGTCTTCGCCCGTAAAAATTATTTTTACCCGGATTTGCCCAAAGGATATCAAATCAGTCAGATGGATGACCCGATTGTCGGCAAAGGTCATTTAGTCATCACCACTGAAGACGGTGAGAAGACCATTGAAATCACTCGTGCGCACCTCGAAGAGGATGCCGGTAAGTCCATCCATGACAAATACGATCAGTTCTCAGCCATCGACCTGAACCGTGCCGGCACACCGTTGATTGAGGTGGTGTCTGAACCGCAAATGTCCAATGCCAAAGAGGCGGTGGCTTATATGCGGGAGATTTACACCCGGGTGACTCACCTCGGTATTTGTGATGGTAATTTGCAGGAAGGGTCATTCCGCTGTGATGCCAATGTATCGGTTCGCCGCGCAGGTGAGACTGAACTGGGAACCCGGGCGGAAATCAAAAACCTGAATTCTTTCCGGTTCATTGAAAAAGCCATTAACCATGAAGCCAGGCGACAGGTGCAGATACTGGAGTCAGGTGGCACGGTGACTCAGGAGACCCGTTTATATGACGCTGACAAAGATCAGACCCGCTCGATGCGCAGCAAAGAAAACGCCAATGACTATCGTTACTTTCCTGATCCGGACCAATTACCAATCCGCATCACTGCAGAAATGATTTCGGCTCAAAAATCCCGCATGCCAGAATTTCCAGATGCCAAAGTGCGCCGGTTTGTGGCTGAACTTGGGTTGAAAAAAGATGACGCTGAATTGATTGCTCATGACCAGGCGATGGCGGCTTTCTTCGAATCCAGTCAACAAGCTTCACAAGCCAAAGCAGACCTGAATGCCAAGTTTTTACTCGGTGAGTTCAGTGCTCTATTGAATGTGCAGGGCGCGGTCATTGCCGACAGCCGTATTCTTCCTGAAGCCTACGCTGGGTTGCTTGATGCCATGGCAGATGGCACCATTTCCCGAAAAGTAGCCAAGCAGGTCCTCGACGAGATGTGGGGTACCGGACAATCCGCTGCGCAGGTGATCAAAGATCAGGGTCTGGGGCAGATTTCTGATGCATCTGCTTTAACCGGGCTGATCAAAAAATTGCTTGAGGATAATCCGGATCAGGTGGCCAGCTATCGCGGTGGTAACGAGAAAATGTTTAATTTTTTTGTTGGGCAAATCATGAAACAAACCAAAGGACAGGCCAACCCTGTGCAAACCAAACAACTATTAGAGGAATTTTTAAATGAGTAGAGCGTTAATCTGTGGGTCGTTGGCCTTTGACAACATCATGGTGTTCGAGGATGAATTTGCCAACCACATCCTGCCGGACCAGATTCATAAACTGAACATTTCGTTCATGGTACCAACACTCAGCCGGGTGTTTGGTGGGGTGGCCGGAAACATCGCCTACAATCTGAAAATGATCGGCGGTCAGCCGGTACCGATGGGTGTGGTCGGCAGTGATTTTGATGTCTATTATCAAAGGCTGAAAAGCCTGGGTATTTCGCTGGAAGCAGTGATGACCAAAGAGGGGCACTTTACCCCGCAAGCTTACATCACCACTGACATGAAAAACAATCAGATCACGGCTTTTCACCCTGGTGCAATGAACTTTTCTCACGAAAACAAAGTCAGTCAATATGAAGACATTGCCATCGGCATTGTTGGTCCGGATGGACGTGATGGGATGATTCAGCATGCCGAAGAATTTGCCGAAAATGGCATTCCTTTTATGTTTGATCCCGGTCAGGCCATGCCGTTGTTTGATGGTGAAGACCTGAAGACTTTCATTGATCAGGCCACGTGGATGGCGGTCAATGATTATGAGTATGAGCTGGTTCATAACCGCACCGGAATGGATGCCCGTGAAATTGCCACTCATCTGGAGGCCCTGGTTGTTACCCGTGGTGAGAAAGGTTCTGAGATTTATGCCGATGGCACCATGTATCACATTCCTGTGGTCAAGGCTGAACAGGTGGTTGATCCTACCGGCTGTGGTGATGCATACCGGGCTGGACTGCTTTATGGCTTAACCAATGGCCTGGATTTTCAAACCACCGGGCGCATTGCGTCTTTGCTGGGAAGCATCAAAATTGCCACTGCAGGCACGCAGAACCATTACATTTCGAAGAAAGATTTCAGACAGCGGTTCCTGGATGAATTTGGTTATGCATTCTGATCCGGAGCGGATCAATGAACCATTATACGAGCCCTGTTTATCAGGGCTTTTTTGGGTTTTCTGCACAAGCATCCCGGGTCGTGGTGCGGGATTTCATTTGACAGTTGCGTGACGCAAAAAATTGCAGATCATCCTCAGCCTCATGGGTTTTTCCTACCAGCAAATCCAACTGAAATTCAGTGGGTTTGAACGGTAATTCAACTTGTTTGGGCCGTTTGGATTTCATCGCTGAATTGTAACAATGATGATAACTGATGACCACTGATTAATCGATCATTCAATCAACTACCGGCTGGTAAATGGCGCAGAAACTGCCATCTCATCTAATTAAAAAACCACGGTGTGCAGTGCTAAAAATCTTGCTCAATTTTCATTTTTTTGAAACAATAGACTCAGTTTAAAAATTTTATGTCATCATGATTGACCGAGATGGTTTCAGGCCCAATGTGGGCATCATCTTGCTCGACAATGAAGGTCAGGTGTTTTGGGCCAAGCGAACCAGAGGAAATGGTTGGCAGTTTCCACAAGGCGGTATAAATAAAAACGAAACCGCGGAAGAGGCCATGTTCAGGGAATTGTATGAAGAGGTGGGGTTGAAACCTCATCACGTGGATGTATTGGGTTCCACCCCAGGCTGGTTGAAATACCAGTTACCCAGGAAATTCCACAAACGCGACTCAGACCCGTCATTTGTTGGGCAAAAACAAGTGTATTACTTGCTACGTCTACTGGAAGATGAATCCAAAGTGGACTTCAATAAAACCGCCAAGCCGGAATTTGAAGATTACCGATGGGTTAACTTTTGGTATCCGGCTGAGAATGTCATTCACTTCAAGAAAAACGTTTATAAAAGGGCGCTGAAGCACCTTGAATTTCTGACCAAACAAGCATGAGTATTGCGGTCGTCATCACAGACCGCAATACCGATGACCTGTGTGCTCATCTGCGTCGGCATTTACCCGACGTCAACATCCAGGTATTTCCTGACATCACCGATCCTCAAGCCGTAAGACTGGCTGTGCTCTGGGCCCATCCGCCAGGCATTACTGCGGGTATGAACAACTTGCAGGCCGTCACTTCCATGGGGGCGGGGATGGATCACATCGATGCCGATACCACCATCCTGCAGGAACTGCCCCGGTGGCGAATTGTCACTCCGGTATTGAAGCAGAACATGGCACAATATGTGCTGACTCATGTGCTTCACAGGCACCGTCACGTGGCGGCTTACCGGACACAACAATCGGCCGCTGTTTGGAAGGTGTTGGAAATCGAACAGCCAATGCCAACCATCGGTTTCCTGGGACTCGGTGAATTGGGTGCTTTTGTGGCCAACCAATGTGCAGCGCTGGGATTCAATACGGTGGCATGGACACGCAGCCAGCAACACCCTGTTCACCCTTGTTACCATGGTGAATCAGGATTGCAGCGAGTCTGCGCAGCCAGTGATTATCTGGTCGTTTTGTTGCCATTGAATACCCAAACGCGCCACATCATAAACCGACGTACATTGGCCTGGTGCCGAACCGGTGCCACCCTGATCAATGTCGCCAGAGGGGCCCATGTGCATGAGGAAGCTGTGTTACAGGCGTTGGATTCGGGATTGCTGAGCCATGCTGTACTGGATGTATTTGACAATGAACCATTGCCTGCCGGACATGCGTTTTGGACACATCCTGGAATAACCCTCACGCCACACAGCTCAGCCCGTTCAGATGTCGCTCAGACCGCAGAGACCATCATTGGTCAATACCGTTCCTTGCCAGAACCGGGCTGAACCGGAATGACCGGGAAGTCAATCAGCAGCTGGTTAATCGGTTGACCCGGATGCCAGTTGATGTCATGGTTCTTCCAGATAATCTGGCCGGATCCATGCACCAAAAATGCCGATGCTTGTTTTTGTTGTCCGCCATCCAGATAAACCTGGGTGTAATCTGACTGGCTGGAGACCGCCGCAGCCAACAAGAGGCTGCTGAGTTGCTTGATGATACCGGGTGCTGACTGGTCGATGTGTATGTACAAAACCGCCAGGTCTTCAGGTAACTGCAAGGCATCAAACTGATGCCCGACATGCATCCCACGCAGGCTGTCTGGTTGCTCTGGGTGGTGTCGTCTGGGGGCGGTATATTTCACCAGCAGTTGCAACACTTCCTGATGGACTGCAATGTGCTCCATGCCATCAACAGCCAACAAATATGGAGGGTACAGCGGTTCATGCTGCAATTCACTGTTGCGGTAGTGATCCACTGCCATGGGTTGGGCAAATAGCAGGCCACTGCTGAGCACGAATCGGTTGACCCTGGGGTAGCCTGATTGCTGCAGGGTCCGGTTGGTCTCAGCCAGCAGTCGATTGAGAACCATCTGGTGTTGTTCACTGGCAAAATCCCAATGGCCATCCAGATCGTCTTTGAGATTGAGGTAATCAATGATGACAACAATGTGTTCCCAATCCGGACGTTCATCGGCAGCAGCCTGATAAAGCCAGGTGCCTTTGGGCTGACAAGCTGTCAGCCCGACACACAGCAAACAGAAAAACAGTGCTTTACTGATGCTTGTGTACATGTCCGCCTTTCATCACGAACGTGATGTTTTTAAGGGCTGTGATGTCTTTGATGGGTGAAACTTTCATGGCGATGATGTCAGCTTGTTTGCCGGGTTCCAGGGTGCCCAGTTGGTCACTCATGCCAATCAGGTCTGCGGCATTGATGGTGGCGCTGACTAAAATCTCGGCATTGGGCATACCCGCCTGGCTCATCAGAACCGCTTCATCGGCATTGGTGCCGTGTTGCGAGATACCACTGTCGGTACCGAATGCAATGTTGACGCCGGCCCGGTATGCTTTGATGAAATTGCCTTGCATGTCACTGCCCACTTTGATGGCTTTGGCAGCCACTGCGGGAGGAAGGATATTGGTGTTTTTAGCGATCTTAACCACGGTATCTCCGGCCAGCAGTGTGGGCACCAGATACGCACCGGTCTTCTTGAACAAACGAATGGCTTCTTTACCGGTGTAAGTACCATGCTCAATGCTGTGAACCCCAGCTTCCAGAGCGGCAATGATGCCATCTTCATGATGGGCATGGGAAGCGACTTTTTTCCCCATCCGTTCGGCAGCCCGAACCACTTCTTTGAGTTCATCCATTTCCATTTGTTGACCAGTACCGGTGGCCCGGTCGGTCATCACTCCGCCGGTGGAGGTTATCTTAATCAGGTCAGCACCATATTTGATGGCATCTCTGGCAGCCCGGCGGCAGTCGTATGGACCATCACAAATCGATTTGTCGGTGTAAAACTCCATCAGTTCTGGTTTGATGCCACTGACATCGGCATGCCCCCCGGTGATGCCCACACCGCCGGCGGCAATCACTCTTGGGCCACTGACCCAACCGTTATTCACAGCATCCCGGTAAGCATACATGTATTGTGAGTCAGAACCCACATCTCGCACTGTGGTGAAGCCGGCCAGCAGGGTTTTCCTGCCAAAGTGAACGGTGCGCATGCCTTTAAGCTGGGCAGACATTTTCAATGCGTCTTTGTCATTGTCAGGGCCCAATTCGCCTTGCAGATGAACGTGCATGTCCATCAGTCCGGGCATCACAAATGCATCTCGCAATTGAATGAGGTTCATGTCATCGGCTTGTTTGAATTCGACAAAGCCATCAGTGATTTTTTCAATCACACCGTCTTTGATGAACACGGTCTGGTTCTTCAATGGGGTTTCGCCAGGCACTGCCAGCAATTGTCCGGCATAGATCACTGTGGTTTCGGCGTGAGCCAGGTGACTGAGCAGGCAGAGTGAAAGGATGCAGGCTATTTTGTTGATCATAAAAATGTACCATTTTGGGGATGAATACCATGATACCAAATCCTGCAAGGGAAGATCAGTTTTTTGAAAGTTGTCGATGTCTGTGGGTTTCGTTTTCATCTTTTGTTATATTAATCAATGTTGACCACCTGCAAATCCGATTATTGTTGTGCATACCGTAAAATTCCTGACTGTTGTGACTGGCTTGTTGTGCTGTCAGCTACTCTTTGCTGCACAATTCAACACCGGTAAAATCATTATTGAAAGTGGCACGGATGAAGCCTTGGCTGCCGATGAAGGTTATCTGTTGATCTCCCTGGATGTGGTCAAAGAGTTCAACAGAATGAGTTTCAAAGCCAACGGTTCACCGGGTCAGAAAATTGGCTTTAAAAACATCAAAGCTGGCAGAAACATGGCCCTGGTTAAACTCAAGGCCGGCCAGTACCACCTCAACGTGCTCAAAGACAAGAACATTCACCGGTATGTTTATGAGTATCTTGATGAGGGTGACTTTTCATTTGCGGTTCAGCCTGGCGTGGTTAATTATCCGGGAACCTGGCTGATTGATATCACGCCAATCAACCGCTATCGTCATCGGTTTGTTGTGACTATACAGAACCAACTCTCATACATTCACCCCTTTTTCCAAACTCATTATGCGGCTCTGGTCAAATTGTTGCCATTGGTCTACTCGGGCCAGGTCAACGACCGTTATATCTCACACCTGAGTGGTATGCGCGCAGAACGATTTGAAAAAGATCAGCCAGAGATGTATTTTGATCCATTGAATGATGCTCATCCCAGGGTCAGACTGATTACTGATACTGCCGACACCTCAGCCATAGAACAGCGCCATCCTTTGTTAAGAAAATACCTGTCATCAACGGACCAGCTCAATGGCGGAGTGAATCGTTCGGGCCGTTTTCTGTTGTTTGGAACCGTGATCAATGAACAAAGCATCATTGCCGTGGCAGACACCCGTGGATTTCAGGTTCAGGTGGTTTATCAGCAACAATTACCCGAGGGTTCAGCGCTCAGTGCATTGCAGTGGGTTGATGAGGATACCATCCATTATGCAATTACCCACCGGCAACAAAGGGAAAATCATGTGGCTCACATCACGCATGATGACCAGCTGAAGCTGACTGCCGTCAGTCACCTCAGGATTCCGGCCAGAGGAGAAGTAATCGCGGTGTTGAAAAAACAAGACAATGCTGTTTATTTTGCCACCGCGCAAAATGGCGCTGGTCGTTATTCAGGTCGGTTGTATCAACTGAATATCAAAGATAAAAAAAGCCTCAGAAAATCCTTTCGCCGGCCTTTTAAACTGACAAAAAAGCTGGAAAACGTGGTTGATTATGTGTTCGACGGGGATGACCAGATCAGAGCCGCAACCAGCGTGACCTACGATCAGGACAATGAGCAATATGTCTTTCACTACTGGTTTCTTGCCGATGTAGAACAAAAAAAGTGGCGCAAAATAGGTCGTATATTGGAAGAGGACAATCCGTTTTTTCTGAGCCGGCTATCTGCCGATGAAAGTTATTTCTATGTCATCACCGACCGTTACACAGATAAATCTGCGATCCATAAATACGCGACCGAAGACCTGAGTCATCAGGGTGTGTTGCATGAGGATCAGGATTTTGCCATCAGGGAACTGTTGTTTGATGATGACACTGATCAGCTGGTGGGCTATCGGTATGTTCGTGAAGGACTTTACCGGGTGAAGTATTTTAATCAACAGGACCACAGGGTCAAAGCCCTGGAAGCGTCCATGCCCGGGATGAACCTGTTCGTTCATCAAACCATTTCACAAGCCCAACAGTTGTTGATTTATGGGATTGGTCCGGCCAACAAAGGAGCCTGGTTTATTTTTGATGAAGAAAAGCAAAAACTCACCAGGATGTTTGATGTGGACCCCGAATATGAGGCTCTGCCCAAAGGCCAGTATCGGTTCATTAAGGCCGTTTCCGGGGATGGGTTTGATCTGGAAGGTTATTTGGTCACTCCAAAACAACAATCAGGAGTGACTTATCCTTTGGTGGTGATACCACACGGCGGTCCGGTCGGGGTTCGTGACTTTGCCTACAATGATTCTGTACAGCACTTTCTGGCAGCTCAGGGGGTGGCCACGTTGAAAGTGAATTTCAGAGGTTCGGCGGGTTTTGGCAAACAGTTTGAGCAGGCCGGCAATCGGCAATGGGGTGAAAAGATTGAACAGGACATTCATGATGTGGTGCTGAAAACCATTGCCACAGCACCCATTGACAAAGACCGGATATGTGCCATGGGAGGCAGTTACGGAGGCTATTCTGCAGTGATGCTGACGGTCCTCTATCCTGAGTATTACCAATGTGCAGTCTCCTGGGCAGGGATCATGGATTTACCTCTTTTGCTGTCCAATGCCATGCCTGAACAAGATCAGCAGGGTCGTGAGCGATTGAAACAAATGGTCGGAGATCCCGCCACAGAACTGGAACAACTGATCAATAAATCACCGGTTTATCTGACCAAACGGCTGACCAAACCCATGTTATTGATCCATGGACTGAAGGACAACAGGGTTGGTCATGAACACACCATGAGAATGGTGCAGACAGGTTTTCTGGCCGGCCTTGATGTGAACGCGGTGATGCTGGTCAATGAAGGGCATGCATTCACTGGTAATGATGCCAGAACTCAATTGCTGGCCTTGAGCACAGATTTTTTATTGAACACATTGGACAACAAATGAACAAAGAATCCCTGAAAGTCGGGTTGGCACAAATCGCTCCGGTTTGGCTGGACCGCATACAGACCACTGCCAAAATCATTGCATACATCAACCAGGCCGGGAGGCAGGGTTGTCAGCTGGTGGCATTTGGTGAAGGTGTTTTGCCGGGTTATCCATTCTGGATTGAGTTGACCCAGGGTGCACGCTTCAATGCTGCCGATCAGAAACAGATGCATGCCTTGTATTGTCAGCAGGCAGTGCAAATTGAACGGGGTGATCTCGATGACATCTGCAAGGCATTGAAAGAACACCAGATGGCCTGTTATCTGGGGATCATTGAAAGACCTGTTGACCGCGGCGGGCACAGCCTCTACTGTGCGATTGTCTACATCAATGAACAGGGTGTCATAAAATCTGTACACCGTAAACTACAACCCACTTATGAAGAACGACTGACCTGGTCCCCGGGTGATGGCAACGGTTTGGTAACGCATCGGCTGGGGCCATTCACGGTAGGTGGTTTGAATTGCTGGGAAAACTGGATGCCATTGGCAAGGACTTCTTTGTATGCACAAGGTGAAGATTTGCATGTGGCCAACTGGCCCGGCAGCATTCGCAACACCCATGACATAACGCCGATGATGGCCAAAGAGGGGCGCTCTTTTGTGATGTCAGTCAGCGGCTTGATGCGCCCTGCCGACTTTCCGGAGGATTTGCCCTGCTATGATCAACTGATGGCCAACAGTGCTGATGATTATCTCACCGATGGGGGTAGCTGTCTGTGTGCACCTGACGGGTCATTTGTGATTGAACCACAAGTGGGCGAGGAGGGATTATATGTGGCTGAGATTGCGCACCACAAGGTCTATGAAGAGCGACAGAATTTTGATCCGGTGGGGCATTATTCGAGACCTGATGTGTTGCAATTGTCAGTCAATCGCAAACGGTTGAATCACCTCGGTGAATTTGATTGATCGGTAAATGGGCAGATCAAGAGCAACCTCAAAAGGTTGCTCTTGTGCGGAACACGGTTCAGAATTGAAAGCGAAAACCCAGGCTCAGGCCCAGTTCGCCATCGTCACTTTCTGCTTCCGCTGAAATGGCGTGGTTCTCGTTCAATTTGAACAGGCCTTGTAAGCCAAAAGTGAAATATCCATCACTGGCTTTGTCAATGTGGGTGTAGCCGGCTTTGGTGATCAGCTCAAATTTTTCATTCACTGCAGTACGGGTACCCAGTTTCAGTCCATAAATGTCGCTGTCGTCAAAGCGCAGGTCCAGTCTACCCAGGCTGAGTTCAGAATAAAAATCAGTGTTGTTGGTACCATTGGTGTGAAAGCCGAAGTTCACGCCGTAACGATCCAAATCAAAAGGACCATTGGACTTGTTGTCATAATAGCCGCCCAGATAGAAACGGTCAGTCAGTTCGAAAGCGCCATCCAGGTAAAACCCATCGGCATGTTCTTCAGATAAATCCAGGTATCCGTAACCAATTTCCAGGAAGTTGTAATTGATCTGTTCTTCAGCCAGCACAGGGGTGCCAGCGGCCAGTAAAGCGGCCATGAGCCATTTGTTTTTCATATGAATACTCCATTTTAAGGTTGTGTTTTTTTTCCAGAACCGGACACCGTTGATCAGTGCGGTTCAGGGATGAATTATAGGGAAATTTAAATGAACCAAATATGAATGCTGACAAGCAGGAGCCAGATAGCCTGGCCAATGAAACAAGCACCGGTTCCATCCATATGGGATCAGCCGTCAGCAGTCAGTCAGACAGGTAATAAGCAATGGTCGATACCACCCGGACTTTTTTGATGTGTGGATTGTTCTGATCGCGGTCAGTGATGCTGAACTGACCTTGTCGGGCCAGTTTGATTTTGCCCAGTGTACTGCTGGAATCGGCAGCAAATTTTTCTGCCACCTCTCTGGCATTGCGGGTGGCCTCTTCAATCATCGCTGGTTTGATGTCATTCAATCCGGTGAACAGGTATTCAGTGCGGTTTTCATAGTCATTGCCTTTGATGACAATGCCTTGTTTGCCCAACTCCGATAGAGCGGTCATGGCCTGTCTGACGGTATCTATTTCGGTTGAGTAAACGGTGACAGTCTGATTACCCACAAAGCGGAAAGCTGAATTGTTGTCGGTGCCATAGTTTTGAGCAGATTTGTCGGTGATGGCTGGTGGGGCAAAGTTGATGGCCTGTGCATCAATGGCATTGTCCTGAAGGAAACCGGCGATCAACTGATTGTTGTTTTCAATGGAGGCATACAACTGAGGCAATTGATTATCGGCAACGGAGTAGGAAATGGGCCAGATCACCACATTGGCGGGAACCTCTCTTTCTGACAGGCCTTTGACGGTAACACTGCGATCCAGTTGTTTGTATTGAATGATGGCCTGAGACAGTAACCAACCCAATGTCGCCAGACCAAGAAAGATGAACAGCGACAGCACAGCAAAATGTTGTTTTCGTTGGGTCATCATGGATGGTTACCTGCAGCTAAAAAAACAGTCATTATAACGCCGATAATGGTGTTGTGATCAACGGACTTTTGATTTACTTTGATGCAAGGATTCGCGAATCCTGGTCAGTTGCCGGTTCAGGTGTGACATCAATGATTCTTGATTCACCCGACGACTGTAACGGGCATTGAGGTAGAGCCTGACAAACTGTCTGAGGTGTGGTTCGCAGGCCGGATACTGTTGTATCATCTGTTCGGCAAAATGTTCAATGCCCTGTTCACGGCTGGCGTACAACGTACGATCACGCCGCACCAGACGGGTGAGCTTCAGATAGGTTTTTTGCAAAGCATGGTATCGTTGCCTGCGGAACCACCACAATGGCAACAGGGTCAACAGGCCGGTAATGAGGAGAATGCCCGCCAATATCAGTGCCAGTGAGCTGCCATCACGGTGTTTGATGCCAATAGAACGAAACAGTGCATCTTGTTTGGACGTGTTGAAATTCCTGACCCACTGATTCCATTGAAAACGGTATTTATCGAGGCTTTCCTGGAGGTTAATCATCCATTCATAGTCCAGAAAACTGCGCTTTTCGTCCATGATTTGCCGGGCACCCTGTTCAACCCGTTCCGGAGCCACCATCGAGGTGGGATCAATCCGTAACCAATAGCCTTTACCTGGTTGTTGTTCTATGAATACTTCTGACCAGGCATGGGCGTCTGATTGTTTGACCAGCAGGTATCCGCCATTGTCTATACCTCCCTGGTAGCCGGTAACCACCCGTGCCGGGATGCCCGCCATGCGCATCATGATGGTAAAGGAGGATGCATAGTGTTCACAAAAGCCCCGCATGGAGTCAAACAAAAAGGCATCAATAACATCGCCTTCCAGGGCTGGTGGCGTGTATGAATAGAAAAAGGGGTCTTCGTTGAACCAGCGCAATGCCCGGTTAATGATGTCATCAACCTGTTTGCTTTCATTTAACCACTCGCTGATCATGGTTTGGGTCCGCAAGTTCTGGTCTGCCGGAAAGTCCAGCAACAGGTCTTTTTCAAATGGGCTCAGGTTACCATATAATCGGTCAACCATCAGTGAGCTGACATCATAATGCTTCAGTTGATTGATTTTGGTGGGCGAGTAGAGCATTGAATCAGGCAACAGAAATGCCGTTGACGGTGCACTGAGGACGTAATCAAGACCGAACATGTAGTTTTGCCCGGTGGCTTCCAGCTCAACCTGGTAATGAACCACGTCCTGTTGTTCAAAACTGTTGATCGCAGGTCTGATGTTGCGATGCCGCTGCAGGCTCCAGGTACGGCCATCAAAATTCCATAACACCGGTCCACGCCAATACAGTTGTTCATTGGCAGGTATCTTGTTGTCTTCAAATGTGACCCTGAATGCCGGCGAATCATCCATGAACAATTCCACAATGGAGCCCGGGCTCATGGTGTCGCTGATGCCGGTTTTGCCTTCTCCGAAAATATCTGGAGAACCCCAGATTGGTGAGCCCAGTCTTGGAAAAAACAGAAAAAACAGCACCGCGAACGGAACAGCCAGTCCCAATGAAGCCATGGTTTGTTTGATTTGTTTCCAGTCGACCCAGCGGGTGGATTTTTCATGGTTCAACACCGACAGGGCATGGGTGGTGACAAATGCTGAGCCCAGCAGGTAAAAAATCAGGGTCAGATCCTGGGAATACAGAAACCGGGTCATGGTCACAAAATAACACAACATCACCACCAGCAGCGCGTCGCGCATGACATAGGTCTCAAGCAGCTTCAGAACCGTCATGGTGATCAGTATGGTGACACTGATTTCTCTGGATAGCCCGAAACCCTGGCTGTAAATCACCAGTGTCAGGGCGGCCAGGGCAATGAACATCAGTACTGCATTCCAGGCCTTGGGCAGGTGATTGAGCTGGGCATAAAACCGATAGCCAATGACCATCACCATCATTGGAAAAAACCACAGTGGCAAACGATACAGCTGAGGAGAGACCGCCAGCACCACGGCCAGGGTGATCCAGAACAGCTGTTTGATCGAAAGTTGTGAATATACCCTGGCTATGAGAGGCCTCCATTGGGTTGTTCAGCCAAAGCCCTGAGACACAGGTGCTTGTGGCTTTCCCCACGGGATAACCCAGAATCAAAGCCCGGCAACAGCAGTTGGTAATGGGCTTGTTGGTCTTCGGCAGCGAGGATCCAGGCGGTCAGTCTGGAAAGTCTGAATTCAGTGTTACCTTCATGCATTTGCTGATAATCAAATACCAGGTGTTTGCCCTGAACCTGAAGAAACTCTTTGACCCAAGTTTGCTCGGTTTGTGCCGATTTCTTCCAGGCAATATCGCGAATTGGATCTCCATGCCTGTAGTCTCTGATGCTGCTCAGTTCATCCCCTTTGGAAATGGTGGTTTGCTCACCATCCAGGCCACCGTGGTTGGGAAAAGGAGGGCAGGGGCTTTCTGGTTTGGGGTATACCAGAAAATTGCTTTTGGGAATGCAATAAACCCAAACAGTGAACAGGCCTACCGGAAAGCGGGTAAATAGCTTGATACGTTCCAGAGGTTGCCAGCCGCGTATGGTGGTGGCAACGGGCAGTGCCAGGCGGCTTGAGCCTGAAGTGATATCAACCACGGTGCTGTGTTCGCCAATGGCGCCATGTATCTGCCATTTTTCATCATCAGAAGTCAATTGAATGGTCAGCCTGGCCTGCTCACCCAAAAACACCGGTTCGGCATTGATGTGGGTGAGTTTCAGGTTGCGCAGGTTAAAAAATGTTTTGTGCAGCAAAACCTGAGCCAGACCAAACAACAAAAATACCAGCATCAGGCTCATGTTGTTATTGAAATTCAGGCCGGCCATCATCATCAGAAACCAAATCGCGGCAAAAAACAACCCGGGTTTACTGGGTAACACGTAGATCCTGCGCCAATGAAATGTGATGGGCAGGGGTTCCCTGCCGCGGCGATTGATGAACTGGTTGAATTTTTGTTTAAATATGCGGGGTATCATGGATGATTTCATGCACCAGGTCACCGGCTGACTGGTTGTCATGGGTCACCAAACGGTGACGGCTGACGGGATAGAATGCCATTTGAACATCACCAGGGGTGATGAAATCACGGCCTTCCATAAAGGCGAGGCTTTGGGCGAGTTTAAACAGAGACAAACCAGCTCGTGGTGACAAGCCATGCAGAATTTCAGCATGATCACGGGTTTTCTGAACCAGTAATTGTAAGTAGTCCAGCACCTCATCACTGGCATGGACTGCAGTGATCTTTTCGCGCCAGGCGAGCAGTTGCTGTGGAGAGCTGATTGCCTCAACAGGTTTTCTGAATTGTTGCAGGTACGCTTTGGAATACAACCTGCGTTCACTTTGCTGATTGGGGTATCCCAGAGACAAACTTACCAGGAAACGATCCAGTTGCGACTGCGGCAGGGCATAAGTGCCTGCTTCGTCTATGGGGTTTTGTGTGGCCATCACAAAAAACACGTCATCCAGGGCATGTGTTTTTCCATCCATGCTGACCTGGTTTTCAGCCATCGCCTCCAATAACGCACTTTGGGTTTTGGGGGTGGCTCTGTTGAGTTCGTCAGCCAATAAAAATTGGGTGAATATGGGGCCTTTGTGGTAACTGAACTGCTGACTTTTGGCATCGTAAATGCTCACCCCCAGCACATCACTTGGCATCATGTCTGAGGTCAGCTGAATGCGGTTGAATTGCAGCCCGAATGACTGTGCTATGGCAGTGGCGAGGGTGGTTTTACCCAGACCTGGAAGGTCTTCCAGTAACACATGGCCATCTGCAAGTAAAGCGGCCAATATGATCCTGATGGGTTGTTCTTTATCGAGAATTTTCTGACCGACGTGATCAATGATGGCATGAATGCTTTCCACGTCACTGTGCATTTGTGCAGGAGATTTGCTGGCCTGATTTTCGTTCAACATAGTCAATTATTGTGATTGGGTTAAAACAGCACAGAGACCTGACACGCTGTAGCTGATGATGTGAGATCGCTCAACTGATGGGGCGCTAAAAGACCTGTGAAAAAACACAGTTTATCACCAATCCATGTCATTTGGTCGTGAAAGAACCGTCATTCAGTGTGGCTGTGGCTCACAGGGTCTCCACCCGGATCAGATTGGTGGTGCCTGATTGACCAAAGGGCACACCTGCAGTGACCACAAAGTGATCCCCTGCATTAGCCATGTGGTGATTCTTGATCACCTGACTGGCAATTTCTACCATTTCATCTGAGCTGGTGGCATCGTGGTTAAGTACGGGGTTGACGCCCCAGGAGACGGTTAACTGATGACAGGATTTGATGGAAGGAGAAATCGCGATGATGTCTGTATGTATGCGGTTTCTGGCCACCCTCAGGGCGGTCGCTCCGGAACTTGAAAAACAGCACATCACTGCAGCAGACAATGTGGTGGCGATGTTACAGGCCGCTGATGAAACCGCATCTGGGGTGTTTTTTTCAGCTTTGAATTTGCGTTCGCGCATGCGACGTTTGTAATCGGAGTCACTTTCCACGGTTTTGGCAATGCGGTCCATGGTGGCCACTGCCTGAACCGGGTGTTTTCCGGTGGCAGTTTCAGCAGACAGCATCACTGCGTCGGTGCCGTCAAAAATGGCATTGGCCACGTCATTGGCTTCAGCGCGGGTTGGAATGGGGTGTTCGGTCATGGTTTCCAACATCTGTGTGGCAGTAATCACCGGCTTACCTTTTTCACGGGCTTTACGGATCAGACGCTTTTGTAACATGGGAACTTTTTCAGCTGATAATTCGACGCCCAGGTCGCCCCTTGCTACCATGATGCCATCTGCGGCTTTGAGGATGTGTTTGTAATTACGGATGGCACCCGGCTTTTCGATCTTGGCCATCAGTTTGGCGGTCGAGTTGTTTTGTGCCAGGTACTTTCTGGCCAACAGCAGATCATCTTTGTTGCGCACAAAACTCAAAGCCACCCAGTCAACATCCAGCCTGGCACCTGTGGCAATGTCAGCGATGTCTTTTTCAGTAACCGCAGCAATACTCAGATCGGCGTCAGGAACGTTGATGCCTTTCTTATCACTCAACAGGCCGCCACGGATAATCCGGGTTTGAATGATCTGATCTGCCACTGCGGTCACTTCCAGGGTCAGTTTGCCGTCATCCAGCAACAAACGGTCACCTGACTGCACATCCTGGTACAAATTAGGGTAGCTGATGCCCACGCCTGTTTCATCACCGGCATGTGTGCCTTCAGGAAATAAATTGAATGCTGCGCCATCGCGCAGCATAACCGGTCCGCCGGGGAACTGGCCTACCCGGATTTTCGGGCCTTGCAGATCCTGCAGGATGCCGACCAACTCACCCAGTTCGGCAGCCACGGTTCGGATGTTACTGACGTGTTGCTGGTGGTCTTCTGCACTGCCGTGCGAAAAATTGAGCCGAAACACATTCACTCCAGCCTTGATCAGTGATTTGATGTTGTCCGGATCAGCACTGGCTGGGCCGAGGGTGGCCACAATTTTGGTTTTGCGTTTCATGTTTTATCTGATAGCTGCGGATGGGCCTATGATAAACATTATTGATTAATAATTCATGTCACAATTGCTATAATCTTGATTTTTAAACTTCAGGAGTCAACATGGCACTGGTCAATTGTCCGGCTTGCAGAACCAAAATTTCTTCATTGGCAAAAGTCTGTCCCAAATGTCAGTACAGCCGTGACCCCAATGCCGAAGTGGATGAAGAGCAGGTCAGGCTGTTTCAGAAGCGCTTGTTTCGCGACCGCATGTATAAACTCCGGATGTTCAGTTACGTGGCCATGACAATTACCATGATCGGAGCATTGCCGATGTTGTGGGATTACATCACCGGGATTGAGTCAGGCGAGCCCATTGAAATGCTGGAACATTGGGGTGTTTATGCGATCTCAGTCGGCTTTTTCCTGTATTTGGTGATCCGTGTGTTGATGGCATTGGTGCGCCGTTCCTACCGGGCCAATATGCCGCCTGTGTGAAATCAGGCCATTGCTGCTGAATCATTACAAGCAGCCTTGCTGTTCCATCACAAATTGTTCGACCTGATCGAGGATGTCCTGGCGGTCAGTGGTTTCGCGCAATTGATTCAGGTGATCAAACCACAACGAAAAGTCTTCGCCGAAACGTGCTGTCAGCCGGTGATCAACATCAGCCTGCCATTGCTGTTGTTGTTCAGGGCTCAGACTTTCCGGATAGTTTCTGGCCCGGTATCGTTGAAGTAGGGTGGCAGCCCTGGGATCTTCAAAATCATCGGCTTGCCAGGGAATGTCCTGGCCGGGCAATTGGCGGATGGCCTCAAGACGGGCACGTTCTTTGAAACTGAAAAATCCGCCATAAATCATTTCATCAACATCATCGCTGTTGGCATCAAAAGGCTGGTCAAAAACCGCTGATGCTTTTTTCTCCAGGCCAGCTTGCTGCTGCAGGCTTTGCCAATGGGTCTTACACCGTTCATAATCCATGCCAATGCGTTCCAGATCAACGCCTTTGAGTACCGACAAAGGTGCGACAAATGGCGATTTGTTCAGGTGAATGGTTTTCAGGTGGACCCGTTCCACTCCTTCAGGCAAATCGGCCAGTGGGGTGTACAGCCGATCCTGGATGTCGGCCACATCAAGGCTGATCAAATCAGCCGGGTCATGAAACAGGTCATAACAGATGACGCCATTTTTATTGTGCGGATGAATGGCCAGTGGCAGCATCAGGCTGAGACAGCCTCTTTCGGCAGGTATCTTGCTGGACACGTGCACAATGGGTCTGGGTACTTGCCAGTTGAGCAGGTTCCTCACCGCATCCTTGCTGCGCAGGCTCAGCGCGTATTCGAATAGTTTAGGTTGCTGTTGTTTGATCATTCTGGCCAGCTCGATGGTCGCTTCCACATCTGACAGTGCATCATGTGCAGCACGGTGAGTGAGGTTATTGGCTTTTGACAAGTCTTCCAGCCTGAAGCTGGGTTTGCCGCTGTCATGCAAAGGCCATTGTATGCCTTCAGGACGCAGGGCATGGGTGGCCCTGACCACATCTATCAGGTCCCACCTTGAATTGCCGTTGAGGTATTCGCGCTGGTAAGGATCATAGAGGTTGCGGTAAAACAACGAACGCACACATTCATCATCAAAGCGGATGCTGTTATAACCCACGCCACAGGTATGTTCTTCGCTGAGGATTTGGTGGACGCGGGCGGCAAATGCATGTTCAGCCAGACCATGTTGCTGACAATGTTGAGGGGTGATGCCGGTGACCAGGCAACTGCCTGGATCAGGCAGGTAATCCAGGGTGGGTTGACAATAAAACATGTCTGGTTCACCCAGTGGCTGTAGGTTTTCATCGGTTCGAATACCGGCAAACTGAGCGATTCGATCGTATTTGGTTTGCGTTCCGAAGGTCTCCAGGTCGTACCAATAAAATGTATTCACAGCTGATCCAAATGAACAGATTATAACGTCATTGATGGGTGCTGTCAGTGGTCTGGTGTGCGGTCGAGTTTAAACAGTACCACCACCAGCAGACTGGAACTGAGCATCATGAGCAGCATCATCAACCATTGTGGCTCCGGATGATGCCAGGGCATGACGTTACCGCCATCCAATTGCCAGGGCCAGACTTTGAATAAGGTGCCCAGCATCAGACCGGGCAGCACATACATTGTGGCTTGATAAAAATGCGCCAACAGCCATTTCAATAAACGGGAAAACACCATCAGGCCAATCACACAACCAGCGGCAAAAGTCAGTAGGGTCAACCACTGACGGTCTTCCACAGCCGCCAGAATTTGTTGATACTTACCCAGCAAAATGAGGATCAGTGATCCCGAGATGCCCGGCAGGATCATCGCTGAGATGGCTATCATGCCCGCCAGGAAGACGCCAGTAAATCCGCCTGGTAAGACGCCCAGATGTTGCGTGCTCAACGCATATCCCAGCAACATGCCAACCAGCAAAAACAACCAATTCAGTGGCTGTGTCGATAGGTTTTTGGCCAGTATCAGCACCGCGGCACTGATGATCAGACCGAAGAAAAAAGCCCAGGTGAGTTGCGGATAATGGCTCAGTAAATGGCTGAGCAAAGAAGCAAACACAAACACCGCTGTGAGGATACCGGCAAACAAAGTCAGCAAGAACCAGCCATCAATGGCTTGCCAGGCTTGTTTGAGCCGTCCACGGAAAAACATCCGAACCACCCGCCAGTTAAGCGCCGCAATGGCATTGATCAGTCGTTGATAAATGCCGGTGATCAGAGCAATGGTTCCTCCTGAAACACCGGGGATCAAATCAGCAATGCCCATCAGCATGCCTTTGAGGTAAGTCAGCACTGAATTCATAAGGTTAATCAGGTCCGGTTGAGGTCTTTGGGCAGCAAAGCTTCCACGCTTTGCATCAGTTCTATTTGATCAATCAGGTCATTCACATAATCCAGCCGATCGGTTTCGATGACCAGCAGTTTACTCTTGTCATAACCGGCAATCCAGTTCTGATAGAGTTTTTCCAGCCGTTTAAGGTAACTCAGCGGCATGTCCTGTTCCATCTTACGACCCCGCAATTTAATTCGTTTGCGGGTGGTGCGGATGGAGCATTTGAGGTAAATCATCAGATCAGGTGGTTTGATGGCCTGCTGAATGCTTTGGTAAAAACTCAGGTAGGTTTGCCAGTCGCGCTGGTTGATTTTACGGATCTGGTGCAAGGCGGTGGCAAAAATTTCCACATCTTCAAACAAAGTTCTGTCCTGGACCACCACCCCGGGAATTTGTTCCAGCTGTTGATGAATTTTAAATTTTGAAGCCAGAAAATACAATTGTGAGTGAAAGGCCCATTGCTTCATGTCACGATAAAAATCTGCCAGGTATGGATTGCTGTCATTGGGTTCATAAAACGGGGTGATTTGATAGGTGTTCTTTAGAAATTCCACCAATGATGTCTTTCCGGCGCCGATGTTACCGGCGATACCGATGATTTTTTGTTCGCTCATGGGGGGTATTTTATCGGCAAAACTGCGTTATGATGGCATTAAATGAAAAAACATCATCACCATTGCTGGATGATCATCGGTCTGCTGTTGTGGCCGGACATGTTACCGGCGGATGACTGGAAGTTACGGGTCGATGAAACCGGTATTCAGGTTTATCAGCAACACCGGCATCCTCAGTTCAGGCAATGGCACACCCTCGGGCTGGTGCGGTTGAATGTCAGTCCGGCTGCCGTGATGGCCTTGTTGCGTGATCTGTCTGCTTGTTCGCAGTGGCTATATGGTTGTTTATCGGCTCAAGAACTGCCTGGTGATCTGCTGCGGATGGTCTTTGAGGGACCATTATGGTTCAAAGACCGTGATGTGGTTTTTCGCACTGAATGGGTTTATTTACCTGGCACCCGCCAGTGGTTGATTCAGGTCATCAACCAGGCGGATCAACACCCCTCCAAAAACCGCCGGGTTGAACGACTCCATTCATTTTCAGCCAGCTGGCTGCTGACCGAAGTATCTGCCGGAGTGACTCATGTCAGTTATGAGTTATACATGGACCCAGGTCTGGCGGTCAGGGCAGGGGTGAATAGATACAACCGTGATGCCGTCTATTTGACTATAGCCGCGATGCGCGAACTGCTCAAGGATTCCACATACCAACAGGCCGGTGAATTACCCTGGGAAGACCATCAGTCTGTGAGGTCTGACAGAGACTGACCGGTCCAGGCTTTGAAGCGCCGTTGTTGTTCGCGGGTGGGTTTTTTTACCGGTTCAATGCTGAAGTCAGGATGGGGATCACTGGCTGGTGTCAGGGTGGTGGTTCGCAGCCGACCGGCAGAAAAATAATGAACCTCATGACTTTGGCCGATGGACAGTTCGCTGACCCGTTGAGACCAGTTTTTCTCATCCAGTCGCAAGTCATTGATGGCTATCAGTTGATCACCGGCGGTCAGGCCAGCCAGCCAGGCCGGACCATCGCGGTCAACGGTTTTGACCTGCAACAACCCGCCTTGGGTTTCCAGTTCAGCCCCCATCCAGCTTGCTGGTTCACTGTCACTTGCTGTGTTGACTTTGTGTAGGCCGTAAAAGGCCAGCAATTCATCAAAGTCAATGTCACCCGTGCCCTCAACATGGGTTGACCAAAATTTCTGCATGTCCTGGCCGGTGATGTCTTTGAGGACAGTCAACACATCGCGGGTGGTGTAGCCCTGATTGCTGTTGTGATGGTCCTGATAAAGGCGTCGTTGTAATTCATCCAGGCTGAATCTGTTGTCGGTCAGTTGTCTGATGCGCTGGTCCAGTAACCAGGCGGTCAGGCTGCCCTCCAGATAGATACTCACAGAAGCATTGTGGGTTCTCTGGGTATTGTCTTTCAGCCAGGTGTCAAAGCTGGTTTGCTGTAATGATTCAACGTGTCTGCCGGGTTTCTTCAGGTGTGATTTGATGTCTGTAGCCAGTTTGTCCAGGTATTCTTCTGGCGTGTAGATTCCTGCGCGCATCAGGAACAGGTCGTCATAATAGCTGGTGATGCCTTCAGCCATCCAAAACAGGTCAGAATAGTTTTCCTGACTGTAATCATAAGGTGCAATGCCGGCCGGCCGGTATGCTTTGACGTTCCAGGTATGGACAAATTCATGTGCGGTGGTGGCCAAAACTTTCAGATACGATGCCCGTGGTTTGAAGTTAAAGCGATCCTGCTGAATGATGGTGGAGTTCAGGTGTTCGGTGGCGCCACGGATGCCATCACCGGCATGGTACATGTATACATATCGTTCAAATGGCAGATTGCCCCACAATTCCTTGCCCACATGATGCAGGGCGGTGATGTGTTTTTGCAGATCATAGATGTCATGATTGCCTTCACCCCAGATGACAATTTCATAAGTCTGGTCATCCACCCTAAAACTCAGGAACTGGTGCAGACCGCTTTCAATGGGTGAATCCACCAGTATGTCGTAATCATCGGCCCTGAAACTGTGAAAACCAGTTTGAGTCATGCCAGATCTGGAGCGCCAGTCTTTGGGTACCTTTAATTCAACTGTCAGAGGCTGTTCACGGAATGCCGGGGAAAACATAAACACGCCACTGGCATCCAGAAAAGCATGAGTTGGATCGATGTGAGCCACCCGGTAACGCAGGGTGTTGGCATAGACCTGATAGCGGACGGTCACCGGCCCAGGCTGGTTCAGCATGAGTTTCCAGGTGTTTTTATTGGTTTTAATCCAATTGATTGGGGATCCATTGCCATGCTCTGCCGTAAAGTCGCTGATCGCTTTGCTCAGATTCAGAATTTCATAGCGCCCAGAACGCCAGACCGGTAATTTAACTTCCAGGGTTTTGGTGGTGACATTTGGAAATTCTATGCTCACTGTAGCCAGGTGGTGAGCCGGATCAGTGACTTCAATGTGGTAACTGATGTCTGCATGAAGCTGGATGGATGTCAACAAACACAGGTAACAGATGATTTTTTTCAGGATCTTCATGGGCAAGGGTCAGGTCAAAGCACAACATTCTAACCAATCCTCCAGTAAATGAACAACGACTTCCTTTGTATCAGGGGAGGGGATTATGGGTGTCTAATGGTTGGGTCCATCAGATCACGGGCCTGAAAAGCGATGATGTCAGCCGTATTCAGCTGTATTTTTAAGATGCCACCTGCATTGTCTGAAGTCAGGATGGTCAGGCATTCATGACCGTCATGGCTGCCGATATCAACCGGCAGTACATTGACATGGTCATGTTCCTCGCCGGCGGCATCACGGCAAGTGATCGACAACCGACGGCGTTGAATGATGGCGGCTTCCAGTTGATCTTGTGCACCGCAACTTAATGGCTTATTCATGAATGAATTATATCAACTCAGGCCAGGACTTACACGGTCCAGCTGCTGCAGCTGGGTTTGCAGGTCTGCGATGTGTTGTTCCCAGAACTGGTGTGTATCAAACCACGGAAAAGCCGGAGGAAAAGCCGGATCATCCCAACGCCGGGCCAGCCAGGCGGTGTGGTGAATCATGCGCAAGGTGCGCAGTGATTCCATGAGTTTCAGTTCTTTGAATGGAAAATCCCTGAACTCCTGATAAGCCGTAATGATTTTATCCAGCTGACGTTGCTGATCATCTTGATGACCCGATAGCAGCATCCAGATGTCCTGAATAGCCGGCGCCATTCGCGAATCATCAAAGTCCACCAGGTGAGGCACTTCATCGCGCCACAAGATATTGCCCACGTGTAAATCGCCATGTACGCGGATTGGTTGGGTGTTTTGTAACCGTTCATCGATGTGCTCCATGATGGACTGACAAATTGTCAGGTAAGGCCGCCTGAATTCCAGGGGGATGAATTGTTCACTGACAAATTCAATGGACGCGTGTCCAAAGGAGGTGGCATCCAATGTCGGACGGTGTTGGAATGGCTGCTGTGCACCGACCAGATGCAAACGGGCCAGGGTACGGCCCATAATGGCCAGGTTGTCCTGATGATCAAGCTCCGGCGCATGGCCACCCTTGCGGGGAAATAAGGCAAATAAAAATTCGTCATATTGGTGCAGCGTCTGACCAGTCACGTCAGCCAATGGCAACACCACCGGAATATCCACTTCTGCGGCTTGTTGACTGAATGCATGTTCTTCCCTGATTTGAGCAGCCTGCCATCGGCCTGGCCGATAAAATTTAACGATCAAGGGGTCTGCCTGATCAGTAATTCCCACCTGATACACCCGATTTTCAAAACTGTTCAGGGCGTACAGACTGCCTGTGGTGAAGTGGCCGCATTGCTCGACTGCACTCAGCACCTGTTCAGGGGTCAGGGCATCATAGGGGTGTGTACTGATGGTATTCATGGTTTGCATCATAGCAGATAATCGGCATTGCCCACCGATCATCAGATGTTAACTGAGATTTCATGAAACATGGCTTATAATCATTGTGATGAATACAGCGCTGCAAACAGATCATGACTATTAACTGGTTTACCCTGACTTATGCCGTTTATTGGGGTGTGGTGCTGTATGTGACGGTGCAGATCATTCATCAGTACACCATCAGCTCCAGGGCATCGGCCTGGCTGTTCACCATTTATGTTTTTCCAGTGGTGGGTGTGGGTTTGTATTTTATTTTTGGGGTAAAGCGCAGAAAGCGAAAAATTTACCAGCAGAAACTGAGCAGTGACCAAAAATCACTGGAACATTACCTGTCGCTGTTCCCAGATGAGACCAAGGGTGGCAACATGGAACTTCCGGAGGCTTTGCATCCTTTTTCCGGTCTCACCGAAATGATTGTCCGAGATGGCTGCTCGCGGCTGACGGCATACAATCAGGTGACATTGTTGGAAAATGGCGAGGAAAAATTCCCCCGGTTGCTCAAAGACATTCAGGCCGCCACCCAGAGTATACACCTGGAGTATTACATTTTCCGCTTTGATCAGGTGGGTAATGAACTGTTACAAGCTTTGATCTGCAAGGTCAAAGAGGGTGTCACAGTGCGCTTTATTTATGATGATTATGGCAGTCTCGGACTGAACCAGTCGGTGTTGAAACGGATGCGTGCTCATGGCATTGAAGCCTGGCCTTTTTCTGAGCTCAGTTTGTTTGCCTTTACCGATCGTCTGAACTACCGCAATCATCGGAAGATTGTGGTGATTGATGGACAAATTGCCTATATAGGTGGTATCAATGTGGGTAATGAATATCACAATGAATTGACAGAAGGCGCTTCAGATAATCAACCATTCTGGCGTGATTCGCACCTGCGAATAAAAGGACAGGCGGTGGCATACTTACAAAGCATTTTTATCAATGACTGGAATTTTTGTACCAGTCAACAGGTTGCCATCGATGACACCTTGGGTGTAGACGGCCAATTGCCGGAATCTGGTGATCAGAAACTGATACAGGTGTTGTCCAGTGGTCCTGATTCACCGCAACCGACCATTCTGTTTGCCATGTTACAGGCCATTCATGCTGCCAGAGATGAAATATTAATCACCACACCATATTTTCTGCCAAATCCGGCAATGACCAAGGCACTGAAAATTGCGGTACTCAGCGGGGTGACGGTTAAGGTTCTGGTGCCCCATAACTCAGATAACTGGGTGGTCAATGCCGCCGCCCAATCATATTATTATGAATTACTTGAGGTGGGTGTTGAGTTTTATAAGTACACCAACGGTTTTATCCATGCCAAGACCATGGTCATCGACGGCTACCTGAGTGTCATGGGTACTGCCAATTTTGATGAACGCAGTTTTGAATTGAATTTTGAGGTCAATGTGATGATTTACGATCATTCATTTGCTGAGCAGTTGCGGGATTCATTTGCCAGGGATTGTACACGAGCCAAGCAACTCAATGTAAATGCCTGGGAGTCCAGGTCAGCGGTCAAGATTTTTGTGGAAAAACTGGCCAGATTGATTTCACCAATTTTATGAACAGCCATGGAAAAACAAACGCAAAATACATCTGATGACACCTTGAAAGACCCCGGACAAGTCCGTGAAATGGGCCCCGCAGAACGCTTGCTCCGTTCTTTCGGACCATTGGCTGGAGGCGTTTTACTGGACCTGGTTGATTTGGCGACTTTTGGACCGGTTGGTTTATACCTGGGCCCGGTGATTGGCGGCTTGCTGGGCTGGTGGCTGGCCAGGGTTTATCGATTTGGCATCACAGGTCAATGTGTGCTTATTACCCTGACAGTGGTTTATTGTACCCTGCCGGGTACCGGCCTGGTCCCCCTGGCCACAATCATCTTTGGGTTGGTCAGGTTGGCTGAAACTCACCGTGTCAAACGGCATCATCAAGAAGACTGAGCTGTCTGTCGGGCCAACAAATATACATCAGTCACAGATTGCTCATGGTGGGTGTGAGGCATGGTTTCGATACATTGAATTTTGAGCCCAAGCTTTGACAAGTGCTGTTTCAGTTCCGGCAGGTCATGGTGGTATTGATACACCGCGCCGGCTGAACGTTTGGATGTTTGTTTGATAACCTGATCAGACGGTCCGGTGGTCAGGCTCAGGTACAACAGCCCATTGGGATGCAGCTTTTCTGATACATCAGACAGCCATTGCCTGGCATCAGCTGGATTCAGATAAGGCAGGCAAAAGCCGCAGAAAATGGCATCAAATCGCTGTTTTAGATCATTGATTTGCCGGGCATCCATGACCACAAATTGAGCATTGGGGTTCAGTTCTTTGGCCAGTTTGATCATGTTGGGTGCCAAATCAATGCCCATAATGTCGAGGTCCGGACAGCGTTTTAACAAGTAATGGCTGACCTGGCCAGGACCACAACCCACTTCCAGCAGCGAATACTGTTGCGGTTGAAGTGCGGCCAGGAACGCGTCGTATGATGGCTGGTAAGGCGCATAATCTTTAAAATGTGCCAGGTATGCATCGGCGGCGGCATCAAAGGTGGCCACTGTTGCCATGTATTGTTGTTCACTCATCAGTATAATCCTGTTTTACCGGCCGCCAGTAATTGTTGATGAATGAGGGGTATCAGTGCAGCTGTGTATGCCGGTGCATCTGCAGAATGCAGGTGAGACCATTCAGGAATGCGGAACCCTTGTAGCGATTCATGGTCTTCGAAATGGAGACCGATCGAATCGGTTTCTTTCAACAGGCGGTCCCAGTGCGTTTCTCTGGGCTGTAAGCGGTTTTCCCGTGGCCGGTAGTCACCACTGGAAGGTGGTCTTATGAACACCACTTCACCACCCCTGGCGCGGATGGTCTTCACGTCATTGACCACACCTGCCAGATAGGTATCAATGTCAAATGGAGCAGGTCCACGCAAGTCTCCCATTTTCATAAAACCCCGCCAGGTCATTTGTGCATGGTGCTGATATTCAGGCTGTTGTTCGACCTTCCAGAACATTTTGGTGTCCCGGTCCCGGTCTGATTGAGCTATTTTCCAAACCCCCATTCGCGGATCAAATACACCTTCGCGGTTAGGCAATTCAAGGCGTTCGATCAGGGTGAACAATGGCCAATTGCTTTGATCATAGAATGACAAGTGGGGCTCGATGAGCATGCTCAACTGCTGGCCCAACCACTGACTTGGACTCTCATTGGCATAGTATTCCGGGGCATCTGCTGACAAACCGCCTCGTTCACGGAAAAAACTACCTGGGGTGATACCCACCAGCAATAACCCTTTGAAATCTTGATCAGCGGCCAGATCGGCCAGTATGGGTTGGGGATTGGTGCCGGCCAGCGCCAGTTGTATAGGTCGCACACCGGTTGCAGTCTCAAAAGTATCCAGATCAAAGTCAAACAGGATGCGGCTGGCACCGATGATGACCACGGACTGTTCATCACTGTGATCAACCATGCTTCGTTGTATGGCCCACAGGCCATTGTTGTCAATGTAGGCTTCCGGTTCATAGCCCCAGATTACCCTCGCATTGTATTCCCAGGCCAGCAGCCCGGCGATGAACAGGGCCAATGCCAGCATCAGGGTAGCGGACCAGTTACCTTCCGGTATGGGTCGGTTTTCATGAAAGTAGTAATCAGAATTGGAAGTAGATGAAGGCATCGCCGCTCCCCTGTGTGATGATGATGAGAAACAACATGGTTCCCCAGATGAGTCCCAGCAGCGGCCATGGTGTGCGTGCCACCACAGTTTCAAGGCTGGTGTTGCGCATCCGCCAGTGGACCCATAACATGACCAGGGTGACCACGGATACTTCGATGATATAGATGGTTGCCAGCACAGGCTTTCCATCACCGTTCATACCAAACATGGATTTGATCAGGCCAAATGCCTGTGGGAACGATTGGGCTCGAAAAAATACCCAGGTGATGTTGATCAGTAGATAAGTCAGCAGGCCCAACAGCAATTGAACCAGTCGTTTTTTAACCCAGTCGGCCTGTCCCCAAGCGTTTTTGCATTTTCGTTCCATCGCCAGATAAATGCCATGCAACCCACCCCAAACCACGAAGGTCCAGCTGGCTCCATGCCACAGTCCTCCCAGCAACATGGTCAGCATCAGATTGATGTTGGTGCGCACCGGTCCTTGGCGGTTACCTCCCAGGGGAATGTACAGGTAGTCCCTCAGCCAGGTTGACAAAGAAATGTGCCAACGCCGCCAGAAATCAGAAAAGCCGATGGCCGCATACGGGTAATTGAAGTTACTGGGTAAAGAAAAGCCCAGCGTCAGCGCAATGCCAATGGCTGTGGTGGAGTACCCGGCAAAGTCAGAAAAAATCTGCCCGGCAAAAGCAAAGGTGCCCAACCAGGCATCCAGTGTGGTGACTGCATCCCTGGCACCATAAACGTCATCGGCAATGGTGGCCAGAATACCATCGGCAATCACCACTTTTTGAAACAAGCCAAGGGTCATCAGGCCAAGGCCCCAGATCAGCATCTTTTTGCTGGCTTTACGGACGGTTTCAAATTGTGGAATTAAGTGGGTTGGACGCACAATCGGACCCGCCACCAGTTGTGGAAAGAAAGTCACAAATAAGGCGAAATCAAGGAAGTGCTTACTGGGTTCAGCTCGTTTGAAGTACACATCCAGGGAATAGGCCATGGTCTGGAAGGTATAGAAAGATATACCGACCGGCAGAATGATGCTCCATTCTGGAACCACATAATCGATGCCCATGGTGGCCATCAATGATTGCCAGTTTTGCAGCAAAAAATCACCGTATTTGAAATACCCCAGAATACCCAGATTAACCATGATGCTGATCAGCAACAAACGTTTGCGCCTGGCCTGGTGTTCTGTGCGGTGCATTTGATGGGCCACATGCCAGTCGACCAGGGTCGATAACCAGATCAGAATGATGAATGGTGGATTCCAGGCAGCGTAAAACAAATAGCTGGCGATCAGCAGGTTTCTTTTTTTCGCCCGCCAGGAAAACGGCAGGTGGTGCAACAGCAGCACAATCGCAAAGAAGACGATGAACGTCAACGAATTGAATAGCATAAAGATTCCCCTTTAACACAGCTGTCGATCGCTGTTTCTTTCGATTGTAGCACAACCACAATAGACCTGGTCGCACCTACAGCATCTGCCCAATTGTTGTTTAAAGAGGCTGTCAAACAAAAACAGCCCGATGGGAACATCGGGCTGTGCTTGCTTCAGCTTAGATTTCGAGGTTTATTGAGATGAAATTTCAGAAAGCAAGGCCGGGTTGGTGACCAGTTCGCGAACACCATGAGCTTTGGACTCATTGAATGGATTGTTTTCACACCAATCACTCAAACTGTTGATGTCCAGTTTGGCGCATTGTGGTCTTACGCTCCAGGTCACTTGTAAAGGAGAACAGCTTTGTTCTGTGTAGCTTGGGCCGGTGGTTGAGCCGGCAAATACCACCGGGGTACCGGTGTTGTTGGGAATGTTTTTAGCCTGGTGGTAATCATCACTTTGTAAAGCCCCGCCGTAGCGCAATTCGTCAAAACTCAGGGCGTTGCTGTCATTGACCAGGGTAAACACCTGCGTTTCTACCCGCAAGGTAGGGTTGGCGCATGATTCGCTCAGGCAAGAGCCGAGGCCCTCGCCGGGTGATACATCACAAGAACTGTGAACCCAATGCATTTCTATGGTGTCACCAGGTTTTACACCCTGACACATGTTTTTGGCCGGTGTTTTCAATTCAGCTTTGCTCAGGTTTTGACTCATGCTGCATTGATAGCCATTGGGTTGCCCATCACTGGTTTTAGCAAGAATGGCGAAGTCGCTGGCTTTGTGTTCGGCATTCACATGAAAATGAATGTTACACAAGTTCATGTTCTGATAATCATCAGCCAGGGCAAATATGCGGTTGTTGGTACCTGCATGGCTGTCAATGTCTCGGGGTGTTTGTGGTCCGAAACCTTCACACACATCAGCGGCCATCAGGGTTGGGGACAAGGCTGTCAGGGAAGCCATCAACAAGTATTTTTTCATGATTCTCACAAGTCAGTTAATGATGATAATAATCATAATCATTCAGGGTGTAAAATGTGTGAAAATCAAACAATTGTTAAATGACCCTTAATGAATCTTCACATCCGCTTCATGGTGAAATCGTTAACATATTGATTTTTAAACATTTACAGGAGGCAACTTGAATATTTTTGATTCCATTGAACAGGACCACCACATCCAGCGTCAGTTGGCAGACAAGTTGATACAAACTTCAGGTGACTCAGCTGAACGCCGCGAGACATTTAATCAACTTAAGAAAGAACTCATGGCTCATGCCGATGCAGAAGAGCGGTATTTTTATGTTCCTTTGATCAAAATTGACGCCACCCAGGATCACGCCAGACATGGCATCGCTGAACACCACGAACTGGATGAGTTGGTTGGTCAGCTGGAAAACACAGATCCCAGCTCATCAGCCTGGTTGAAATACGCCAAAGAGCTTGCGCATTCAATCAAACATCACCTGGCAGAAGAAGAACAGGACTATTTTCCGGTTGTCAAAAAGATAATGAGTGATGAAAGGGCGTCCACATTGGGCAATGAATACCTGTCGGCCATGCTTAAGCACCGGCAGTCTGCCAAAGCGGCCTGATCTGAGCATAACTGTATTTTATGATTGAATATCTGAATAATCACTTTGGTGACCTGATCAATTGGCAATTGGTGAGTAAAAATCTGATTTTGATTTGTGTCGCCTTGTTGTTCTCACTGCCCATTGCTTACAACCGGGAAACCCGCTCTCAGGGAGCTGGCCTGCGTACCTATCCCCTGGTTGCTGTGGCCACTTGTTCATATACGCTTTTGGCGCTGGATGTACTCGGTGGCACGGATGGCATTGGTAAGTACATGGCTGGGATTGTGACTGGAATCGGTTTCATTGGCGGAGGTGCGATACTCAAGTCCAATGATGATTCCAAAATTACCGGGCTGGCAAACGCCGCCAGTATCTGGAACACCGGTGCCATTGGCATGGCTGTTGCCTGGCAAAGGTTTGAGATAGCTTTACTGATTGCCATACTGAACTTCCTCATCCTGAGGATTGGCTTTGAAGCCAAAAAAGTCGTTAATGACAACGACGAAGACCTGGATCAATGACCGGGTTTTTCAATCAACGAGAAGGAGAAAAATGAATGAAAACCAATCAATTAATCGGCATTATACTGCTGGTAACCGGGGCAATATTGATATTCTTTGGCTTAAATGCCACCGAATCACCCACCGAAGAAATCGCGGAAGCCGTGACCGGCAGATACACTGACAAAACCATGTATTACCTGATAGGAGGTGCTGTGTCGGCAGTCCTTGGGTTGGTATTGACGCTGAAAAAATAAGCCGTTGTTACCAAAAAAAAAGGGCCGTTTGAGGCCCTTTTTTCGTTGCATGACATGTCCGCTTATTTCAGGATGTCCAGCATCAGCTGATTCATTTTATGCACATGATCAGCGGGGTTTTTCAATTGACCGCCTTCGGCCAGCAAGGCTTGCTCAAACAACAACTCAGACCATTGCTTGAAATGATCCTCATTGTCAATGTGCTCGATGTGCTGTACCAACGGGTGGTCAAGGTTGACTTCCAGAGCCGGCAACTGACCTGGCATGGATTGTCCTGCCTGTTCCATGAGTTTTTGCATGTGAATGGCCATGGCGTCTTCATCCATGACCAGACAGCTGGCTGAATCAACCAATCGGCTTGAGGCCGTGACATCACTGACATGGGCTTCGAGGTGTTTCTTGATTTTTTCAAGGAAGGTTTTATCGGCTTCTGAGGGTTCATTCTTTGATTCATCCTCTTTTTTGCCCAAATCCAGTTTACCTTTGGCCACGGATTGAAATTTCTTGCCATCAAATTCCTGCACATGCCCCATCATCCATTCATCTATGCGGCTGTGCATCAACAATACCTCAACGCCTTCTTTTCTGAACAGTTCCAGGTGTGGGGAATTTTTTACCGCCTCATGTGATTCGCCGGTGATGTAATAGATTTTTTCTTGTTTGTCCTGCAGGCGACTCAGGTAATCTTCCAATGATACATTTTCTGTGTCATCACTGTTGTGGGTGGACGCAAAACGCAAGAGTTTCAATACCGCTTCACGGTTGGCAAAATCTTCAACCACGCCTTCTTTCAAGGTATCGCCAAATTCTTTCCAGAAGTTGGCATAGGCCTCGGTATCCAGGGATTGTTTCTTCAACAGGCCCAGTACTCGCTTAACCAATCCAGACTTGATTTTTTTCAGTAACGGGTTGTCTTGTAAAATTTCACGGGACACATTCAGGGGCAGGTCATTGGAGTCCACCACGCCTTTGACAAAACGCAGGTAATTAGGCAGCAGTTCTTTGGCCGCATCCATGATAAAAACCCGTTTGATGAACAGTTTCAGACCCTCACGATCTTCAGGGTTCTGGAACATGCCAAAGGGTGATTTCTGTGGTACGTATAAGAGGTTGCTGTAACTTTGGGTGCCCTCAATGTGGTTATGTGTCCAGAAAGCCGCTTCATTGAAGTCATTGCTGATTTGCTTGTAAAAGGCTTGATAATCTTCATCGCTGACATCAGCCGGGGCTTTTTTCCACAGTGCGGTGGCGTCGTTGACCACCTCATATTCTGGTGTTTTGGCTGGGATTTCGTTGCCCTCATCGTCTTTCTCGGGGTAAGTGACTTCCAGCATTTTGATTGGGAATGCCACATGCTCTGAGTATTTTTTGATCAGACTTCTGAGGCGGAAATTATCGGCGAATTCAGCTTCCTCATCACGTAAATGAAGGATGATTTCAGTGCCTTGTCCGGCTTTGTCAACCGGTTCCAGGGTGAACGCATTTTTGCCGTCTGATTTCCAGCAGACCGCCTCATCTTCACCGGCTTTCCGGGTGCGCAGCTCAACTTCTTTGGCGACGATGAATGATGCATAAAAGCCGACGCCGAACTGACCAATCAGATTGGCCTCACCACGGTCTTTTTTGGCGATGGATTCAAGGTATTTTTTGGTGCCTGAATTGGCGATGGTGCCAATGTTGCTGATCACTTCATCACGCGTCATGCCAATGCCATTGTCACTGATGGTGATGGTTTTGGCCTCACTGTCAAAGTCCACTTTGATGGTCAGTTCATCACCCAGCAGTGCAGGGTTTTTGATGGCTTCAAAACGCAATTTATCGCAGGCGTCAGAAGCATTGGAAATCAGTTCACGTAAAAAGATTTCTTTGTTGGAGTACAGCGAATGAATCACCAGGTCGAGAACCTGATTGACTTCCGCCTGAAATTCAAATTTTTCTGCAGTTTGTGTCATAACTCTCGTGTCAGATATTTAAGATGAAAGCAAAATAGGGTTGGTGATGCAGAATTCAAGTTATTGTGGACAATGACTGCTAAAATAGCGCTCTTTAAGATCAGCAGCACTGCCCATGAGTATCAATTGGTTTCCCGGACACATGCACAAAGCGCAAAAAGAAATCAGGCAATTACTTCCTGAAGTCGATTTGGTGATTGAGGTGCTTGATGCCCGTTTACCCTACAGTTCACAAAATCCTTTGCTGCAAAAATTGCGAGGTCAAACCCCCAGCATCAAATTGTTGAACAAATCTGATCTGGCTGACCCCAAACTGAATGAAGCATGGATTGCTGAATTGCAACAGGATCCGACCATCAAGGCCTATGCGGTGCATACCAGTGACACCGGACTGATCAAACAAATTCCAGGTTGGTGTCTGGATTGGTTTCCGCACCGGGAGATCAATAAAAAACCAATTCAAGTGATGATCATGGGTATTCCCAATGTTGGCAAATCGACATTGATCAACATCATGGCTGACCGCAGCATAGCCAAAACAGGCAATGAGGCAGCAGTGACTAAACGGCAACAGCGGATAAAATTACCCGGCAACGTGATCTTGCACGACACACCGGGCGTGTTATGGCCACGCTTTGACAATCAGAACAGTGCTTACCGGCTGGCCGTCACCGGTGGCATCAAAGATCACATTGTGGAAGCTGAAGACAAGGCTTTTTTTCTGGCAGAATATGTGTTGCAGACCTACCAGGATTTACTCAGAGAACGGTATCAAATTGATCAACTACCTGCCGAACCTTACGATCTGTTGGTCTTGATCGGGCAACGGCGTGGTGCACTGAAAGCGGGTGGGCGGGTTGATCTGACACGGATTTCCAACCTGTTTCTCAATGAATTCAGAGCAGGCACAGTGGGGCGGATCACCCTTGAAACGCCGGCCATGATGCACCATGAAGAGCAGCAAGTGGCTGCTGACCTGGCAGCCCGTGAAGCCAGGAAATCAGCCCGTAAAAATCGCCGCAAGTGAAGCCATACAACCCACCAAAAGAGCCCTTACTTGAGATCATCCACCTGGATGATGATGTGCTGGTATTGAATAAACCACCCGGACTGTTGTCGGTTCCAGGGCGCAGACCGGAACACCATGATTCCCTGCAAAGCCGCGCACAGCAAGCACACCCGAGTGCCACCACAGTGCACCGGCTGGACATGGAAACATCCGGATTGATGGTGATGGCCATGAATAAGGCCAGTCATGTGCACCTGAGCCGGCAGTTTGAGCTGAGGCAAGTGAAAAAACGCTACCGGGCCCGGGTGTTTGGCCGGTTGCCGGCACCCCAGGGCACCGTTGAGGCGCCATTGATATGTGACTGGCCGAACCGGCCCAGACAAATGGTTGATCTGAAGGTGGGCAAACCTGCGGTGACCCACTGGCAGGTTTTACAGGAGGATGCTGAAACCAGCTGGGTGTCATTGCAACCGGTGACCGGCCGCTCTCATCAGTTGCGGGTACACATGTTGCACCTGGGACACCCCATCCTTGGTGACTCGTTGTACGCCAGTGGTGCGGCACTTGACATGAGTGACCGGCTGGCTTTACAAAGTGAATACCTGAGCTTTAAGGCACCTGGTAATGAAGAGCCCTTGAGTTTTCAGTTGGATGCTGAGTTCTGACGTTCATCAAGGATTGCGCTGATTGCGTTTTTGTTGTCGTTTCAATTGTCTTTTCTTCATGGCTTGACGCTGTGCCGGAGTCATTTCATTGAACCGCTTGCGCAGCTTATTTTTCTGTTCTGGCGTCAGGTTTTGAAAGCGCTGATGCAATCTTCTTAAGTTTTGTCGCTGTCGGGGTGACAGCTTTTTGTAGGCCTGGTAACGTTTGCGGATTTTTTGTCGTTGCTGCGGGGTGAGGTTTTTCCAGCGGTTCAGGCGTTTGAGCACCTGACCTTTTTGTTGTTTGTCCAATGACTGCCAGCGTTCTGCGCCTTTGGCCAGTTGCTCACGTTGCTGCTGTGGCATGTCGTCCCAGTCAGCCTGGAATGGTGACAGTGTTTGCTGTTGAGATTCACTCAGGCTGTCCCAGTCTGAGGCCAATAATGGCCAGCTGAGTAACAGGTTAATTATGATCAGGCTTGTGTTCTTCATTGGGGTGCTCTTTGTCCAGTTCTCTGGTTAATTCGTTGTCTTCAATTAAGGTGGTGGGGTCCAGCCATTGGTCGCTGGCATCATCACTCCATTCGCCAAGAAACATCAGCAGTTCCAGGTCAGGCTGTGCTGTGGCGCTGATTGTCTCAACGGGTTGTGCAATGACAGCCTCTTCAGTCGGTTGATCACTGACGCCAGCCAGTAACAATGTCAGCCAACTCAGATTCATATGTCTGATTCCAGCAATTGGCTTTCTTCCAGCCAGGTGAGAAACTCGAGGTCTTCATAAAACTCAGTCTCAGCTTCAGCAGCCAGTAACTCCACATCGCTCAACCAATCATTCTGGCCGTTTTCAGGTACGTTCGGTTGACTGAATTGCCAAATCATGAACAGCCCCAGTACCAATGAGCTGGCAACAGTGGCTACTGGCATCCAACGCCTGCGGCGTTTGGGCTGAAACACCGCCTGATGACGAATGTCATGAAGTCTGGCTTGGGTAGGGCCATCGATGCCATCGGTCACTGCATTCAGCGAATTTTTGATGTCTTGTTTCAATTGATTTTCATTCATGATCGGCTCCACGGAGTTCATTGATTTTGTGCATGGCCCGGTGCAGGTGGGTTTTCACACTGCCTTCGCTGATTTGCATGATCCGGGCGGTTTCATTAACTGACAACTGTTGCCAGTGACGGTAAATGAGTACTTGTTTTTGTTTAACGGGTAACTGGCTGATGTATTCCACCAGGGCCTGGCCCTGTTCAGCGGTGATCAACCGAGAAGCGGGTGAGGGCATATCAGCCGCTTGTTCCACAGCCAGCTGATCTCCGTCATTGCCCTGGAAAAAATATTTAAACCAGTGTTTTTTCCTGCGGTGGTGGTCGTTCATTTTATTGTGCAGAATGCGGTAAAACAATGGTTTCCACTGGTCATCAGGTTTGTGTTGATAGGCTGTTACAAATGCAATCATGGCCTCCTGAACCACATCAAGGGAATCCTCTGGATGACGGGTATTGAGCAACGCAATGGCATATGCCTGTTTTTGCTGGGTGCGCAGAAACTGATCTAATCTGAGCTGTAATGTGTGCGCTGATACCACGGTGTCCTGAAGCTTTTGTTGTCGTGAAGGTTGTACAGAGTTCAGGTAAACATTATATCGTTGGCTGATGGCTGTTGTCGTCATGATTGAGTCTTTTCGTCTGATACAAGCAACAACGGATGACCGGCAATTACGTTGACAGCCCGATGAAAAAATTATTTTTCCGGTTGTTGTGTCAACCGACTGACCGGATTCGCGTTGGGATCAGTAACTGTCATGCTGGCAGTGCTTTTTAACCAATCAAAGGAGTAAACCATGAACATCAAAAACCTTAAATTAACCCTGATCATCACCTGCAGCCTGTTATCGGCAAGCGCCATGGCTGGTTTTGACATCACCCGCATGACCACAGTGGTCGATGATTTTTCTGGTTCATACACCGTGACCAGAAGTGGCCGTTTGGAAAACATGAATTTCAGTGGTAACACATTGACTGAGTTCAACCAGTTTCACCCCGGCACCAATGACAACAACGCTGCCCTTACCGGTGTCATCAGTAAAACCATCACCCGGGGTGGTGGCCAGTTAAATACTTCTGCAGATGGTGAGTTCACGGTGAGCACAGATGACAACAGCCATGCTGTGTCATTCACAGGTCTGGAGGTCTTTGCTGATGCCGATGGGGTGGTGCTGAGTGGCACGGTGACAGTCAATGGTACCGACTATGATGCGGCAGATTTACCAGAAGTACTGGCTGGTCTGTTGCGCCGCGTATTCTGGTTAACAAGACGTTGATGGTCAATCATCAGGTGATAACAAGGGCACTCAGTTGAGTGCCCTTGTTGTTGGTTCATTGTCTGGATTCAGTAAGAAACACATTGTTTTGAATTTCATCACCGATGTCGGTGTTTCTTCTGATGACATCGGACAGTCGGGTCCGTCTGATCTGTTCTGCTTGTCGCCGGTCCATGTGTGATTCGAAATAGAACCGGTCACCATCACGCAAGGCACTGAACTGTTCGGCCAGCACGGTTTGAATCAGTTCCCCTACCAGCGCTTCTGGTTCGATGTCTTCTGACAAGCCCCCAACCCACAAATCTATGTCATCTACTGAGTCATAAACGGCTGCCAAAGCTGCCTGCGTGTTGGTGTCAGATGACACTGCTGCAAAACTGTTTTTACGTGGCAGTCCATATGCTTCCCGAACAGCATTGTAGGCTGGTAAGCCATGATCCCGGCCACGTTGGATGTTCAATGAGGCCAGGTCAAATCCTCCAGAACCCGGAGCTCCGAATAAAAAGTTCCTGACATCATCAATGATTAAATTGTCCACTTGTTGACATACCTGTGCAGCCAAGCCACGTAATATGGGTTCAATACCCCCCTCTGCTGAGAGTCTGTGAGGGGCAAAAAAGGCCGATCTCAGAGGCAGGTGTCCAGCTTCAATGGGCTCACCGTCAACATCCAAACGCAACAATTGTGGGCTCAGCGCGCTGTGACCATAACGAAACACCGCACCGGAGAATAAATTCGCAATACCGGCATGAATGCGGTCATTGTACCCCCGGTAACGGGGCAACGCATCGCGCCCCAGCAGTGTGGGCAAATACTCATGATAAGTGATGGCCTGTATTTCTGCTGCCACGATGGCTCTGGCCTGTTGGTATATTTCTTCGCCATTCAGTTGCGGGTTGTTTTCCCGGATGCGGTCAGCTTGCCAGTTGTGTTCCCGCATAAACAAGGTATGCATTGCCGTGAGTCCGACCTGTTCATTGGCCCTGACATCACCGGCCAAAAACAACTCTTCACTACCACCGCCGGCATTGGCCAGGCCTTCAGTGTTGAAAGGTAGCAAGCGACCGGGTGATTCTTTTAACCGGCCGGTTCCATCCATGGTTCGCAATGCTGTGGCTCGCATGACGTCTGAACCATACACATTTGATGCATCCAGCCAAGCGGTGATTTCATTGATTTGTTGTCTTGGATTTTCAGTTGAGGTACCAGTGTCTGGGTCATAAATAGAGCGGTTAAAAGCCATGGTCTGGGTGCCGCTGGCATCAGGGTCAAACCAGGGGTCACCTACAGGAATTGAAATGGCAGCAGGTTCAGCAGGATCGACACCGTCGGTTAAATCAATGTCATGGTCAATGAATTGTCCCCATTGCCAGAGGTAATCGCTGGCGCCCCGGTGATTGGGTATGTCAGCTGACTGAGCGCTGACTGCCTGACTGATCTGACGGGCACTGACGCGGTGATTGCCGGCGAGGGCTTCCACTCCATCTGCATAGTCATGTTCCACCAGGCGCACCAGTTGGGTGTGTGCTGCTCCCATAGAAGGCAGCGAGCGGTTGTTGCCACTGCCATCAATGGACCGGTAGCGATCATCAGTTGGTGTGGGGTCCTGTGGTGGCCTGGGACCGCGTTCAATCCGCCTGGCTGGTGAGATCAGATTGTCTGGTTGATTGTCTGGCCGGGAACCGGGTCCACCGTTTTGAGCATTTTGAGCGATTGACTGGTTGCTCAGAAACAAGGTTGTCAGACAAAGTGTTTTGAAATTGAATTGTTTCATATGAAGACTCCGTAGTGTGGTGGCTTGATGCCACTCGTTATGGTGACTTTCAATCTAAGTCTGAAATATGAAAGAAATGAGCAAGAAATCAGCAAGCATCGTTAAGTAATGGTTAACCAATCGATGGGTTAATGAAAGCTTAACCATTGAATGCATTGAAAGAATGTTCCCGGGACTTCGGCCTCCGATCCAGTCTCCGCTCCAACTCCTGTAACCATGCAGCCAAGAAGGGAAAAGAAACTGAGGCCTGGCGTTCACTTTGACTGAGCAAGCGCTTGAGTCCCTGAATAGCTAACGCTCTGTCCATCAAGGCGTCCAGGCTGCGTTAAATCGCCGAACTTCGATGATCTGCCTAACCATTTCGGCGGGTCGAACTGACCATCAGCTCTCTTTTGAAGCACACAGGTTGTGGCTTGCACATCTTAGGAATGACCTTGGGACTTCATTCACTTTTGTTGCTGACAAAAGTGAAAGCCGACTCTTCGGATGGAGGAGTTAGGGTCTCGTCTGGAACAGAGGCCGAGGCCTCGGCGATCATGTCGTGTGATCAAGCGCTCGACGCTCTGATTCACTATCGCTCACGGCTTATCGATCATTCCATTATGGCTTCTTGACTTCGTCAAACCGCCATATCTGCATGATCTGCCTAACCAAGTCGGCGGGTCGAGCTGATCATCAGCTCTCTGTGGTGTATGAGTCTGGTGAGGGCATTCAATCATCAAATGAGTTGTTAAAAAGTGCATCGTTCTTAATGACGGTAAATAAGTCTTCAATTTGGCCATCTGCCCGCAAAAACTGAGCGGTCAGGCTGAGGCCATTGATTTCAACTACCATGGAGCCCAATTCACGCAATGCCTCGATGTTCCTCATAGCCGGATGGGCCACCCCCTGGGTGGAGCTGGTTTTACCTGAACTACCGGCCACCACATAGACCGTACCCTGATGTGACATTACACCGGCAGGTGGTTTTACATAGGCTGTATCGATGTGGGGGTTGCCGCTGCCATCATTCACGATGTGGTCGGTATCGAAGGTATTGGAATGGCCGTAATGTCCGTCAATCAACCAGGAACGTTCGTATGAATGACTGTGACCACCCAGCACCAGGTCCACTCCGTGACTTTCCAGCACAGGAAGAATGTGCTCACGCATGTGCAGGTGTCGCGACTCAATGTCAGAATCATGAGAGCCTTTGGTATAGGGCGGATGGTGCCACATGGCAATGGTCCAATCTGCCTGGTTCAGCATCAGGTCTGATTGCAGCCAATCCAGTTGTGCCTGACGGAATGACGGGAGGGTTTCATCTGAGTCCAGAATGATGAAATGTATGTTGGCGTAGTTAAAAGAATAATAAGCCTCTGTTCCTGAGTCAGCACCGATACCATGCCCTGTGCTGTTGGCCTGGTGGGGCAATGTGAATAACTCATAATACACGCCTGTTCCGGTCACAGAATCTGCATTGGCGGCATCATGATTGCCGATGGTTGGCCATAATGTTGATTGACGTAAGATTTGTGGATACATGTCAAACACGGCTGATTGATATTCTTCGTCGGTACCCAGCGGGTAGGCGTTGTCACCGAGCATGAACCACAGATGGGTTGGTTGCTGTGTGCTGTACTGCAGGTAAGCATCGCGCACTGCCAGGGCATCATTGTTACCGGTTCCGGAATCGCCGAGTACCCAGAATCTCACCGGACTGGTCTCACCGTGCATTGGAGGTGTTGTGAAAAAGTGTGTTGGATCATTGCCAGCCAGTAGGGTTTGATCATAGCCGATGGCATAGTGATAGACGGTTGCAGGTGTCAGACCGGTGATGGTCAGGCTGTGTTCGGTGGTCAGTGAATCAGCGCCTGACTGGTGGGTCAGTTCCCCTTGGTTTTTACCCCACCACAACCGTGAGTTGACTGCTTGGCTGGTGCGCCAGCGAATGGTCAGTTCTGAGGGGGATTGGTTTTGCAGGTAAGGTCCGCGAAGTAAATCGTTGGCTATGGCATGATTGATTGGCAGCATCTGCAAAGCCAACATCATCAGCGTGGTAAAGAGATTGAATTGAGCAGTGGGTCTCATCGGGTCGACCTGCCTGAGTTGTTCTGCCAGTTTGGGTGGCGTGGGTATTGCTTTAACAACTGTTCGATGGCCTGATCAATGATGCATGGGTCTGAGTACGTCATCGCCTGTTGAATATTCAACTCGAGCAGCGGCAGATAGCCAGGATGATGGATCAGGCCGGTTTTAAGCGTTTCGAATACTTCGGTTGCAGCGTAGTTTGCCATGCTCATGGCCCGGATGGTCAAGACATACAGGTGAGCTGGTAATTCAGGATTCAGCATCAGTGCCTGATTCAAGTGATTCACAGCCGTTTGTGGATGTTGTTGCCGGACGGCAATTTCAGCCAGTAGTATGTGCGTACTGATGGTAATGTCAGGCTGGGCATTTGGGAATTTTTTGAAATGGTTGAGTAAATATTTACGGGCCAGATCAGGCTGCTTCAGGCGTAGATACAGCCGGGCCATGCGAAAATTGGATTTGGGGTCTGTCACAGTTTTGTCTGTCAGGGTTTTCAGTACTTCCAATGCCAGCCCAGGATGGTCGCTGTCGGCATACAGCATTGCTTTGGCAAATATCCAGTCAGCCTGCCCGGTGGTCTGTTGGAGTTGTTCAAGGTGGTGTTGTCGTGAATTCAGGTCAGGGTGTGCGGATGCCAGAAGTGCACATGAACACATCCAGATGAGCAGCAAATACCTGAGAAAACCCAGCCTATAGTGTGGTTGATACACCAAAAAAATCCAGCTAAACAAGATTCATATTAACTGAATTGGTGATAAAACACACCCAATCCTGGTTTTTTTGCAGTGACCTGATTTTCACAGACAGGCACTATAATGAGGGTCTTTCACAAAGGACACAACACATGAAGATTGCAGGTATATCTGGCAGTTTACGTGCCCATTCAATGCATCGCGGTATCTTGAGAACCGTGGCAGGGCACCTGACAAAGCTAGACATTGAGTTTGTAGAAGTTGACATCAGTGAGTTCCCTCTTTACGACCAGGACCTCAATGCCAAAGGCATTCCCCGCGCGGTGCAGAAAGCCCATGATCAGCTGCAGTCAGCTGATGCCATTGTGTTGGCCTCACCAGAATACAATTACTCCATATCCGGTGTCCTGAAAAACGCCATTGATTGGTTTTCAAGGGTAGAGGACCAGGCGTTCAATGGCAAAGCGGTATCCATCATGGGTGCCAGTCCGGGTATGGGCACCGCCCGCAGCCAATATCATCTGCGGCAGATTTTGGTGTTCATGAATGCTTTTGTGGTGAACAAACCGGAAGTCATGATCGCTCAGGCCGCTGACAAATTTGATAAAGAAGGGAACCTGACTGATCAGCGAACCATTGATTTTCTTGAACGAGCCCTCAGTTCCCTGATCTCTCTCAGCAAACAATTGAAATCATGACACAAGCTTTATTTGAACCTTTTGAACTGGGTGGCCTGCGGTTAAAAAACCGCGTGGTGATGGCTCCCATGACCCGCAGCAGCTCGCCGGGACACGTGCCCAATGAGCATAACCTGGCTTATTATCAGCGTCGTGCTGCCAATGACGTGGGTCTGATCATTACCGAAGGCACCTGTGTAGGCCATCAGGCAGCCAATGGTTACCCTGATGTACCGTTTTTCAGCGGTGATGAAGCCCTGGCAGGTTGGCAAAAAGTGGTGGCTGCGGTGCATCAGGCAGGTGGACGCATCATGCCTCAGCTGTGGCATGTGGGTGGCGTCAGAAAAGACTGTCTGCAACCTGATGAAAGCGTACCAGCTTACAGCCCATCTGGATTACTGTCGCCCAACAAACCCAATGGCGTGGCCATGAGCCAACAAGACATCGACGAGGTCACTGAAGCCTTTGTGCAGGCTGCAGTGGATGCCCGGCAACTGGGGTTTGACGGGGTTGAATTGCATGGAGCCCACGGCTATCTGCTTGATCAGTTTTTCTGGAAAAAGACCAATTTACGGACCGATCGCTATGGTGGTGATATTGAGGCGCGCACCACATTCGCAGCAGACATCATTCGAGGCATCAAAAAACGCACGGGTGAAGAATTTCCTGTTGTGTTGCGATTTTCTCAGTGGAAATTACAGGACTACAATGCTCGCCTGGCTGACAATCCAAAAGAACTGAAACGGTTTCTGCAGCCATTGGTGGATGCCGGTGTTGATGTGTTCCATTGTTCTACCCGGCGATTCTGGGAACCGGAATTTGATGGTTCAGAGCTCAACCTGGCCGGCTGGACCAAAAAGTTAACCGGCAAACCGACCATCACGGTGGGCAGTGTGGGACTGGATGGGGGTTTTGTCGACGAAGACAAGCGGGGCATGGCTGCCGAATCAGGGGTTTCAACCGGGCAATTTGCGCGCATTGAACGTTCCCTGCAGGCTGCTGAATATGATTTGGTTGCAGTAGGTCGCTGTCTGCTGCAGGATCCTCAGTGGGTGCACAAAGTCCGTGATCAACAGTTTGATGACATGCAACCCTACTCTGCCGAAGCCCTCAAAACACTGTATTGAAAGTCCCAGGCCGCCAGCATAGAATGGAACCATGATGCGTGGATTAAAAAAACTGGCGGACCACCTGACCACCGATTTTCTCGGCGGGCCTAAGCCCTGGAAACTGGCTTGGGTGATTAATTTTCAGAAAGGGGCGACCTTGGTGTTTCTGGGATTGCTGATGTGGTGGTATGAGAACACCAGCACTGCAGCCTGGGTTTATCTGGCATTGCATGGCAGTTATGGGTTGGTTTGGTTATTGAAGGACGCACATTTTCCCGATCCGGGCTGGCAGAATAAAGTGACCATTGGTGGTGGATTGGTGGCTTTTTTTGGGGTGTTGTTCTGGTATTGGGTGATAGGCTGGTTGCTGATCAGTCAGCCACAAACGCCAATTTACCCATTGCCAGGGCCGATCTGGCTGGCCCTGTGTATCAGCCTGTGTGTGTTGGGATGTGTGATCATGATTGCCGCAGATGCACAGAAATTTTACACCCTCAAATACCGCAAAGGATTGATCAGTGAGGGTATTTACCGCCGCGTCAGGCACCCCAATTACCTGGGCGAAATTATGATATATGGTTCTTTTGGTCTGTTGGCCTGGCATTGGCTGGCTGCGGTTATCCTGGTGGCTGTCTGGTTGTTGGTGTTTGCACCCAATATGGTTGCCAAAGAACAGAGTCTCTCGCGGTATCCTGAGTGGCAGGACTATAAAAAACGCAGCGGTTGGCTGTTGCCTTTTCTTTGAAGTCTGGCGTCAATCGCCAATAGGGACGATGATGCCGATGGTGAATTGCCCGTCGCCAAAACCATCCTGACCTGGCAGGTCTGAATCATTGGTGTCCAGCCTGGAGCGGGCTTCGGCACGGATGCGTACGCCATTGCCAGTGAAATACCAGGAACCACCAACTGCGAGGTTAACCACCAGGTCATTTTCCTGAATATCCGGAAAACGGGCATCGGAACGGATGGCACCCACACCAAACAGAAAGTAAGGCTTCCACAAAGGATCATGGTTGGTGTACAGCACATTGAAAGCCGCTGAGTAATGCTTCAGGTCGAAGTCAATGTCAAAATCATATTCATCCCGCATGACTTCAAACTCCATGGCCCAGTTTTCGTTCAGGTGCTTACCCAACCGCAAGTCCAGTACCTGAGCTTCATTCAGTCGGATGTCATCATCCGGTACCACAATGCCCAGGTTGGCGTTCCAGTACCAGCGGTAATCCACGCCATCATAGAGGTGCTCTTCTTCAACCTGTGCCGATACCTGAGTGCTGAATAACATAAGCAGACAACAGCGAAGGAACCAGCGGGTGGAAGGTGGAGGTACAGGAGTGTCAAGGATTATTGAGTGACTGATCATTGATTGTTTTGTGGTTCTGTTGCTGTGGCTTTGATGCGGTTCATTTTAAACTCAAAATACAACCCGGTTAAGAAATGAGCCAATGGCATCATGAAATACACCACCCCTGACCAGCCCGGAAGTTTGGTCAGCCATAACACCAGCATGGAAATCACCGCTATGGTGACAGTGGCCAGGTGGTGAAAGTATGATTTTTGGGTCATCACCAGTTCCAGTTCGTCCAGTTCCAGTTGCTGTTTTTTCCATAAGGCATTCAGATGCATGAATAACAAACAGCCAAACACGCCAACCACCGCGGCGCTGTAGAAATACATCATATATGTGCGTTGCATGAATTCTGTGATGTTCAACACCACATCAGGTGGTGTGCTGAATAACTGATTGCTGGGAATTCCCAGTATCAAATACCACAAAAAAGTGGTCAGCAGTTTCAATGGATAGGCCAGGATCATGATAAGGAACAAGAACATGGTGTTGATCAGCAGGGTCAGGCCATCCTGCAGGCCATAGCGACGAAAAAACCGGTGATGTTCAAACCAGGCATACATCAGGAATGCAAAGCTCAACAGAAAGGCTGGTAAATCCCTCACCAGGATCCAGACGTCATAAAACCGTTCAATGCTGGCCGTTGAGACAATCAACAAGGTCACTGTGATGGCAAAGATACCATCCGAAAAAGCCTCAACCCGACTGACTTCGCCACCCCGCCACCTGAAATCAGGGTCAGCTGTGGGGGAACGATGAAACAGGTGTTCGCGAATCATCAGACTTGAATGGTTTTCAGCTTTTCCCAAACGGGTCGTTTCAGAGCAGGGCTGCTGATGATGTCAGTCAGGCTTGATAAGTTCATGTGCTGACTGTCATCTGCCTGATTGATGTCATTGAATACCAACGTCAGCTCATGTAACTGATAACGCACTTCGTGGCCATCGTATTTGATGTGGTCATACTGGCAATCGTGACCGATGGCTTTGAGCATGTTCACCAGCAACCTGAATTCATGTTTATCGAGTTGCGGTGTGTCAGCTGATGTGGCAACAGGTTTGTCCTGTGGTTGAGTGGTCATGGCTGACTGTGTTGGTTGTTCAGTTGGATTGCTAACCACAACCGCTTGTCCTTTGCGCTGCATGGGGATCAGTCCCAGTGCATCAATCAATCGTGCAGAGAACATGTCAGAGCTCATGAGCCAATTCCTTCAGTACCTGTTCTAAGGCCTGTCCAATGGCCCTGGCAAAGGCCCGGTATCCTTCACCATCAATGACCTGGTTGTGGGATAACTGACGACTGAACAGTAACAAACGGTCCTGGTCATACAGCTGAAACTCGATACTCAGCCTGGCAGATTGTTGTTGCTTTTCGAATGCCAGGATGCGGCTTTCCAGTACCTGATAGGCTTCATTGGCCGGCTCCTGATAACTGACTTTGTGCCAATGACCCGATGCCCATTGATTAAAAATGTCCTGCAACAATACCTTGGGTGACTCCAGCCAGAAATGATGGCTCAATTGTACCAATGAATCATCATCGCGGGTGGCAACCATGGGCCTCCCGCCGAGAATGCTCAGGGCTTTGGGTCGTTTGACCACCAGCGTGAGGTTGCGTTTTTCAGCGGCTTCATTGAATTCAATGGTCTTAATTCTGAAGTACTTTTTGGATTGTGCCACTTGATTGCTACAGCCGGTGAGGACCAGCAGAGACACCATCAGGATGAGCATCCATGGTTTTGCTGTTTTCATAAGTCAGCATCCTCCACTTCAGCATCCTGTGAAAAAATCAATGAGGACGGGTTCTTGCGAATTTGATTGGTGGCTTCATTGAGGTTCATGGAAGCACTTTCTATTTCATTGGTGATGCTGTCCAGTTTGTTGGACAACGCCAGCATGCTCTTGGCAGCAGTTTTCAGTATGTCAGCCATGTCAGAATCATCGGCGGTGATCATCCCCCGGGCATCAGCAACCAGACCGTTGATGTTATTTAATCCCTGATCCAGGGCTTCAACTGATTGCTGCATTTCTGCGCTCAATTTGGCCAGGTTGGCGATGAATGCTTCGACATTTTCGGTGTTGTCTTTGCTCAGGAGTTCATTGGCGGACTTCATCAACCGGTCAAGTTCAGCTGTTGATTGATTGACGTTTGCCATGATGCCCGGCAACCCATCATCAATTTGTTTGGTGATGCTGTCCAGCCGTTCATACAACATATCGAGCATCGGTTTGACCTTTTCTTCGGTGATGTCGGTGATGTTGTCGGAGACATCGGCCAGTTGTGCGAACAAATCAGCAGGTGGCATCCCGGGAATGATCGCGCCGGGAATGAAGTGCTGATCTGATTCTCCACCTCTGATGTTGATGGACATATCGGCCAGCAGACCTGCCGAATTAATTTGGGCTGATGAATCAACCGGTATTTTCCATTCTTTCAGCACCGAGTAGGTGACTTTGAAATCCAATTTGGTTTGTTTGTACTCTGGTTGAATGGATTCAACCTGGCCAATTCTGTATCCTTCAAAATAGACCGGTGTACCGTAACCCAGGCCTGTTACATTGGCATAATAACTGCTGTATTCAACGGCGTCGGCTTGTTTACCGGTCATCTTAACCAACAGCCATAGCGTGGCGACGGAGATCACCAGGGTAAACATCCCAACCAAAAAGTAATTGCTGACCTGTCTTTTCATGATAATGTGTAATTTTCCTGTGTAAGTCGCTTGAGGTAATCTGCGGGGTCAAGTTTGTCATGTCTTGAACGGCGCTGAAGTAAATCCATCACCCTTTTATTTGTAGACGCTTTGATTTCCTCTACCGTTCCGGTGAGCAAATTCTTGCCATTATCCAGTACTGTGATTTTGTCAGCGATTTTAAATGCACTGTCCAGTTCATGGGTCACCACCACCATACTCATTCCCATGGTGTCACGCAATGACAAGATCAAATCATCAATCTCGGAAGCCACGACCGGGTCCAATCCGGCTGAGGGTTCGTCAAAAAACAATAATTTCGGGTCCATGACAATGGACCTGGCCAACGCTGCCCGTTTAATCATACCACCAGAAAGCTGAGATGGCATCAGTTTATGGAATCCGCCAAGATTGACCACTTCGAGTTTCATTCTTGAGATGATGCGGATCGTGTTTTCATCCAGATCGGTGAACTCCCGCAATGGTAACGCAACGTTTTCGCCCACAGACATGGAGGAAAACAAAGCGCCACTTTGGAAGGACACTCCGATGTCCTGTTTCAATTTCAGCATGTCATTGAAACTGATTTCATGGATGTCCTGACCCAGCAGGTGAATTCGTCCTTTGGTGGGTTGATACAGACCCAAAATGTGCCACAACAACGTAGATTTCCCTGATCCGGAACCGCCCATGATGACCCGGATTTCACCACGTTTGATGTTCAGATCTACCCCGTCCAGGATTTTTCGCTGGCCATAATGGGTGACCAGTTGGTTCACTTCGATGACGGTGTCTTGTTGTTCCAGGTCCTTTTTCATGGTTTATTGGGTGAGGAAGTAACTGGCGATCATGTCAGCCAGTACAATGAAAGAAATGGAGATCACCACGGCACTGGTGGTGGCTTTACCCACACCTTCGGCACCGCCGGTTACATAAAAGCCGGTGGTGGCTCCAACCAGCACAATGATGATGCCAAACACCACTGATTTGATCAATCCCTGTAAGACATCACCCACCACCAGTACATTGAATGATTCCAGCATGTATGCACTGATCGACATGTCCAGTTTTTGAACACTGAACAAGGCGCCGCCAAATATGGCCATCACATCGGCACAGATGATCAGCAATGGCATAGAAATCATCAGTCCCAGCAGCGGTGGCAGCACCAGGTACCTGACTGGCACAATGCCTATGACTTTAAGGGCGTCGATTTCCTGGGACACCACTTGTGAACCGATGCGGGCAGCGATCGCGGCACCAGACCTGCCAGCCACAATGACACCGGTGATCAGTGGTGAAAATTCCCGGGTCACTGATTTGGCTATGGCCAATAATACCTGAGATTCGGCCCCAAAGTCAGACAAGGCATACAGCAGTTGAATGGATAACATCATGCCCACCACAAAGGACAGTGCCATGACGATGGGTAGGGCATCAAAGCCATTGACCCTGACTTGCTCAATCACTTGAGCCAGGCGCACCCGCTGTTTGTAACGGCGGCCAATGATCAGCCAGTAAAAACTGTCCCAAAATAAACGCATGGCGAATCCGAGGCGCTCTATGGCCTGGTAGGACCACATGCCCAAAGACTCGATCCGACTGATGAGGAATTTAGTCAATGTCAAACACCTGGTCCAGGCGGGCCAGTTCGAGTATCGAACGCACCTGAGGGCTGGGATCACAGAGATAGAATGATTTGCTGTGACTGTTGGCAAATTGCAAACCTTCCACCATGGCGGCTATGCCGGATGAATCGATGTATTCGACTCCGGACAGGTTGACCTTGACGGCGGGCGTGGTTTTCAACGCGCCTAAAATGGTTTTTCTTAACTCTCCTGAATTGGACAGGTCAACTTCACCACTGATGAATATCTGGCACAATTCGGGGTCTTTCTCAAAGCGAATGAATTCTTCGGTCATTGGTTCAGCCTCACGGATTTGATGATGATGGGCTCAACGGGTACGTCCTGGGCGTCCAGTTCAGCATTGAATGCGGTTTTATGTTCTGCCATTTGGTCAATCACTTCCATGCCCGATATCACATAGCCAAATACGGTATAGCCCCAGGATTTCGGATTGGGGTCGAGGTTTTTGTTGTCACCGATATTGATGTAAAAACTGCTCCCTGCCGAATGTGGGTCATCATAACGAGCCATGGCGATGGTGCCTCGCTGGTTGCTCAATCCATTGCCGGATTCGTTGAACACTGTACCACAACTGTAAGCTTCACTGAGGTCAGCATTGAATGCACCGGTCTGAATCACATAGCCTGGGACCACCCGATGCACCAGGTTATTGTCATAAGCTTTGCGTTTCACATGATGCAAAAAATGATTGACAGTCAGGGGTGCCCGGTTGGGGTCGAGTTCAACCACCACATTACCCAATGTGGTTTCAATGGTGAGTTCAGGAAAATATATATCAGGGTAAGCCTGCTCAGTTGGGCAGGCAGCTTTCAGGACAAAACTGCTGGCCAGCAGTCCCAGAATGAGGATCAACTTCATAACTCAGGTGAATGACTAATAACAACCATTTTACCCAAGGCGGGTCCTGATTGGTAGTGTCTATGGGAATTGGGCAACAGCTGAAGACTGTTGCCCATCATTTCACAGCTCCTGGAGTTTGTTTAATTGCTCCTCAAGTTCTTTCAGGGCAGTGGTGTTTTGTTGAAGTTTTTGTTGTTCTGCTGCTACCAAATGATCCGGTGCTTTACTGACAAATTTTTCATTGTTCAACTTGCCTTGTGCCCGTTTGATTTCCTGATTAATCTTGTCGATTTGTTTGTTAATGCGTTGGCTTTCTTCGGCCACATCGATCAATCCAGCCAGTGGAATAAGGATTTTCATCTCACCCAACAAAGCCGTAGCCGCGGGTGGTTCTTCCTGATCAGCAGACAACAGGCTGACTTCGTCAAGCCGGGCCATGGTGCTCAGCAGGGCGCCGTGTTCATTCAGTAATGCACGGTCGGCATCGTTGGTCTGAGACAGCATCACTGTCAGTGCTTTGGATGGTGGTATGTTCATCTCACCACGAATTTGTCGCACCGCAAGGGTGACCCCCTTGATCCACTTGATGGCGGCATCTGCCTGGTCATTGATCAGCTGGTCATTCGCTTCAGGGAAATGACTGATCATGATTGATTTGTGAGACAACTGTAGGCGTGTTTTGACTTCCTGCCAGATTTCTTCAGTGACAAATGGCATGATGGGATGCAACAACCGCAGGGCCTGGTCAAGTACCCTGATCAAGGTGTTTTGCACCTGGTTTCGCAATGCTGTTTTCAACAAGGGTTTGGACAGTTCCAGGAACCAGTCACAGTATTCATTCCAGAAGAAGTCATAAATGGTCTGACTGGCCAGATCCAGGCGATATCGGTCCATTTGTTTGCGGTACTCAGCAATGCAGTGTTGTAACCTCGAAATGATCCACAGCTCAACCGTTGAGGCCTGTTCACTGTCAGCCGGTTGCAGCGTGAAGTCTTCGGTGTTCATGAAGACAAAACGGGAGGCGTTGAAAATTTTATTGCAGAAATTCCGGTAGCCTTCGACCCGACCCATGTCGAAGTTAATGTCTCGACCGGTGCTGGCCAGAGAGGCAAAGGTAAATCGCATGGCATCGCAACCATAGGGTTTGATGCCTTCAGGAAATTCTTCTTCTGTGGCTTGTTTGATTTTGGCGATTTTCTCAGGTTGATCTTGCATCAGTCCCTGGGTTCGTTTTTTCAACAGCGCTTCCAGGCTGATGCCATCGATCAGGTCGATGGGGTCCAGAACATTGCCTTTTGACTTGGACATTTTCTGACCGTGTGAGTCTCGCACCAGGCCATGGATATAAACTTCTTTGAATGGGATGTTATCCATGAATTTGATACCCATCATAATCATTCTGGCCACCCAGAAAAAGATGATATCAAAACCGGTCACCAATACGTTGGTGGGATAATAAGTGGCCAGTTCCCTGGATTGTGCCGGCCAGTCCAGGGTGGCAAATGGCCACAGTGCAGATGAAAACCAGGTGTCCAGTACATCGTTGTCCTGAGTCAGTCGAACCTCATCCCCCAATTGATGACGGGTTCGTACGTCGGTCTCATCAAGCCCCACATAGATATTGTCTTGTTCGTCATACCAGGCTGGGATTCTGTGTCCCCACCACAGTTGCCTGGAAATGCACCAGTCCTGGATGTCATTCATCCAGGCGTAGTAGGTGTTTTTCCAGTTGTCAGGAACAAATTTAATGTCGCCGTTATCAACCGCTTCAATCGCCGGTTTGGCCAGGGTTTTGGCATCCACATACCACTGATTGGTCAGTAAAGGTTCGATCACATCACCTGAGCGATCGCCCCTTGGCACCATCAGCACATGGGGTTTGGTTTCAACCAGTAAGCCCATTTTTTCCATGGCGCTGACCACGGCTTTTCTGGCCTCATAACGCGGCATGCCACGAAATGCTTCCGGGGCATTGTGATTGATGGTGGCGTCTTTGTTCAGCACATTGATCATCGGCAAGTTGTGGCGTTGACCGACTTCATAGTCATTGAAATCGTGTGCAGGGGTGATTTTCACACAACCCGTGCCTTTTTCCGGATCGGCATGCTCGTCTCCAACGACTGGGATCAGGCGATCACAGATTGGCAACAGCACGTGTTGGCCAATCAAGTGTTTGAACCGTTCATCGTCAGGATGAACCGCGACAGCCGTGTCACCCAACAGGGTTTCAGGGCGGGTAGTGGCAATCGTCAAAAATGTGTCAGTGGCTTGCCCCTGATCATCCGCAACCGGGTAATTGAAGTGCCACATGAAGCCGTTTTCTTCAATTGATTCGACCTCCAGATCGCTCAATGCGGTGTTCAGTGTCGGGTCCCAGTTGACCAGTCGCTGGCCACGGTAAATCAGCCCTTCATCATAGAGATCAACGAATACCTTGAGCACAGCTGCAGACAGACCATCATCCATGGTGAAGCGTTGTCTGCTCCAGTCAGGGGAAGCCCCCATACGGCGCAGTTGTTGGGTGATGGTATTTCCCGATTGTTCCTTCCATTCCCAAACTTTTTCAACAAAGGCTTCACGACCCATTTCAACCCGTGAGGTCCCCTGTGCATTCAGTTGCCGTTCCACCACCATTTGTGTGGCGATGCCAGCGTGATCCGTACCAGGTTGCCACAAGGTGTTTTTGCCCTGCATTCGCTGGTACCTGATCAGGGTGTCCATTATGGTGTCCTGAAAGGCGTGTCCCATGTGCAACGTGCCCGTCACATTGGGAGGTGGGATCATGATGCAATAGGTTTCCTGGCCTTCGGCGTTGGGTTTGAACAGGCCTTGCTCTTCCCATGACTGGTACCATTTAGTTTCAATCAGGGATGGGTCGTATTTGTCAATCATTTCGGTTTGGTCAGCTCGGTTGAGGTTATTTCTGGCTTTCGTTGATCAGGTATTGCACCAACATCGCGACCGGTCTTCCGGTTGCTCCTGCTTTCTTGTTATTCCAGGCAGTGCCGGCGATGTCTACATGGGCCCATTTTTGGCCTTCGGTGAAACGTGAGAGGAAGCAGCCTGCGGTGATGGTACCGGCTGGAAATCCGCCGATGTTTTGCATGTCTGCAAAACTGGTGTCCAGTTGTTTTTGGTATTCATCCCACAGTGGCAATTCCCAAACCCGGTCGTGGGCCTGCAACCCTGCTTGTTTCAGGTCTTCTGCCAGTCCTTCAGTTTTGGTCATTACTGCTGAAGCCTGATGTCCCAGGGCCACAACACAAGCCCCTGTTAAGGTGGCAAAATCAAGCAACACAGCAGGTTTGAATTCCTGGGCATAGGTCAGTGTGTCACACAGAATCATGCGACCTTCTGCATCGGTGTTTAGCACTTCAATGGTCTTGCCGGAATAAGAGGTGATCACATCGCCAGGCCGGTAGGCTTTGCCATCAGGCATGTTTTCCACAGCCGGAACAAAAGTCATCAGATTGATAGGCAGCCCCAGTTCGACTGCAGCCACAAAGCCGCCGATCACGGTGGCCGCGCCACACATGTCGTATTTCATTTCGTCCATGTTGGGACCCGGCTTCAGTGAGATGCCGCCGGTATCAAAGGTAATGCCTTTACCAACCAAAGCGATGGGTGCCTGATCCTGATCTGCCCCACGGTAGGTCAATACCACCATTTTGGGTTTGTTATGGCTGCCCTGGCCTACTGCCAGCAGTGCACCCATGCCCATTTTTTTCATTTGTTTGTGGCTCAGTACATCAATCTCACAGTCGTCATGTGCATTGGCAATGTTGGTGGCGTATTCGGCAATGTAAGCTGGATTGCAAATGTTGGGAGGATTGTTGCCCAGGTGCCTGGCAGCATGAACTCCTGCCGCCATGGCTTTGGCTTCAGTGAAAGCCTGTTGCTGGGTATCGGTAATGCCCATTTCCATTTCTTTCAGTGCGTGTTTGTTATCTTTTTTGAATGACTTGGTGTCTTCATAGCGGTACTCCGCATGGGCGGAAGACAATGTCAACAGTTTGGCAATCAATTCGCTGTTGATGTTGGTGGCGTCAATCAATGGCAGGAAGTTGCCAACCTTGCTGGCTCTGGATTTGGCCAATGTTTGGGTCGCTTTGTGGCTGGCGTCGTACAAGGCTGTGGGCGTCAGTTTGTCACTTTTTCCCAATCCAACGACAATGATGACCTGTCCATTGTCTGCATACAAAGCCTGTTGTTGACCTGGTTTCCCGGTGAAATCCTTATTGGCTTGCCGGGCTTCGAATTGTTGCTGTACGGTGGAGCTTAATTGGCCGATGAGTTCATTGTTATCCTGGTCTGCAAAATGGCCGATGATCAGATGATCAGCAGTTGACTGATTGACTGATTGGGTGGTTGATTTTAATTTCATGTGTGAGCTCCAAAATTGATCGAACTGGGCATTTTAATCAACCTGCAGGATATAAACCAGTCTATTTGATGAATAAACCAGTATCATTGAACCACAGTGATCAATGGACTCATCTGTCATGATGACGGACAGTGACACAGGGGGACGTGTGTTTGTCGCTCAATGAGGTTTTGTTGTCTTTTGCAAACAAACAATTGCTGACCCTATATAATAAGGTCAAAAAAAACCATTAAAATGATCGGACAGATGCGATCTGTTGATATCTTCTGTTAAAATGCCTGACCACTCAAATCGTCAACCATGCATGCAGATACTTGCCCGATACCTCAGGAAACAAGCCATCAAAACCACAGGTGTGGTATTGATGCTGTTGTTTTTGCTGATGATTGGTACGCTGTTTACTTCGACGTTGCGGGCCATTGCCCGGGGTGTGCTGCCACCGGAGCTGTTGTTTATAGAGCTCAGTCTGAGATCCGTTGAGGTGCTCAGTATATTGATTCCGTTGTCATTTTATTTGGGCGTGTTGGCCTCACTGTCACAGTTGTACCGGAATCAGGAAGCGGTGATGCTACATGCTTTTGGATGGTCAACCCAAAAAATTGCCAAAGCTTTACTGCCATTGGTGGCCGTGGTGTTTTTGCTGATGCTGGTGATTTCTTTGGTGGTGGCACCCAATGCCGCCAGGATTTCCAAAGAGTTGACTACCCAGGCCAATGAGCAAATATCTCTGATGGGATTAACCGAAGGAAAATTCCAAAAGTTTTTCTCTGATGAGGGGGTGATTTTTGTCGAAAAAATTGAACCTGAAACCCAGCGGGTAGAAAATGTATTTGCCAACATCTACCATCCGGACAGAATTGATACCGTGACTGCCGAGTATGGTTACCAGTTTGAGGAGGATGGTCATAAGTACATTGCTTTGTTCAATGGCTACCGCAATGAAGGTATTCCAGGCACCAACGAATACCAGATGATGCAGTTTGAACGCAATGACATTAAATTGCCAGATCTTGATGAGCAGATCGCGCGGTTGGATGAACAATCAAAACCCACGCTAGACCTGCTGTCTTCAGATGATGTGATTGAGCAGGCTCAGTTGCACTGGCGGTTGACCCCGGCCTGCTCGGTGTTGGTGCTTTTTATGGTGGCCATGGCCTTGTCAAAAACGTCTCACCGGGAAGCCAAATTCATTAATCTGGTGATCGGCATTCTGGCTTATGCGTTCATGGTGAACCTGCTGACCATTGGCCATTCATTGTTGGAGCAGGGGGAAATCATGATGCCGGTTGGTTTATGGTGGGTATACCTGTTGTTCATTGTATATGCTGTTTGGCGCATTCGCGCGCTGGATGGACCGCGGTTGCCAGCCACAGCCTCAGAGTTGTTGTGATGATGGGCATACTCAATCGATATATCTTTAAAAGCTTTTCTTTTGGATTGTTGCTCGCGGTGATGTTGCTGTTGTCCATTGATGTGTTGTTCAATCTGATCAAAGAATTGAATGACATCACTGCAGTCTACACCATTGGTGATGTGTTCTTCTATGTCATGCTGACCGTACCCAGTAAAATTTATGAGTTGTTCCCGGTCAGTGTGGTGGTGGCTGTGGTGGTCAGTCTTGGGGCGTTGGCCAGTGGCTCTGAGCTGGTGGTCATGATGGCATCGGGTGTGGGCAAACTGAAAATTGCTGCTGTGGTATTGTTGGCAGTGCTGATTTGGCTCAGTGGTGTGGTTTGGATGGGCGAATTTGTGGCCCCCAAAGGTGACCAGATGGCGCAACAATTTCGTAATGAACAAATTTCTCAGGGAAAGGCGACTTCGGTGACCAATGCCATCTGGCTGAGGGACGGTGATGTGATTTTCCGTACCAACCAAATGAAGGCGGGCGATACTGAAGGCAGTTACGAATTGACCGGAGTAACGGTGTTTGAATTGGAAGACAAGAAATTGATTCGGGTTTCTGAGGCAGATCAGGCTTTGTACCAGAACAGGCAATGGAGTTTGCTCAATCTCAAGGTGTCGGTCTTTGCTGATGACGGGGTGCAGGTTAAAACCCTTGGGCAGCAGTTTTGGGATTCCCGCATTGAGCCGGAAATCCTCAACATCAGTACCACGCGGCCCAAATACCTGAGCATTCGCGACATCAGCAAATTTCAGCAGTTCAATGACCAGCAACGTGAGCTGCAGTCTTCGTACCGGATTGCCCTGTGGTCAAAGTTTGCATTTCCATTGTTGGTCATGGCCACTGCCTTGTGTGGGGTGGTGGTGTTGTTCGGCCAAACCCGTTCGGGTGGCTTTGCGCAACGGTTGGTGATCGGTATCGTTATTGGTATTGTTGTATACCTGATTAACAAGACCTTATTGAACTTTGGCGAAGTGTATCATGTGCATCCGTTTTGGGTGACCACCATGCCGGCGATGTTGCTGATTGTGGCACTGCTGTTGCAGCTTTCCGGACGCATGCGTTGGCTCACTGGTTGACGCTGAGGTCCACCACCCGTTGCTGGCAGGCCAGGTCCATCCAGGTCTTCTGATCTTTTTGCCAGATTCTGTGCCACAGGCCCATGCCCAGCAACAAGGTGGAAATAACCCCTGCCATAAATCTCAGACTGACCTGTGGCCAGGATAGTTCCCGGTGATGTTCAATACCCAGTTTCCAAGCCCTCATGCCCAGCGTCTGGCCGCCGGTTTTCCACGAATAAGCGAAATAGAAATAAACTTCAGCGAGCAGAATTATCTGGAACCACAGGGTTTCGGGTTTGATTTCTTCACCGCCACGAAACATGACAAATATCAGTGACGTAATCAGCCATATGGCCAAAATAGGAAAAATGTCGTAGACAAGTGCTGCCAGGTGTTTCCAAAGTTGACTGTGACGGTGATTTGACATTTGATCTCTAAAGCATTGAGGTGCATGGATTTTAAAGAATTTGTCTGACAATGGCGATGAAAAAAAATGATAAATTTATGTAATTATTACTTTAATTTTTCAAAAAAGGCAGTTATTCTTGTTCCCCACTAAGTCGAGTGCGGACTTAATTTTGTTGTTCTATGGGCCTTTTCTGGTACGCATGATGACATCAGTCCTCACATTTTCTTAATAATTAATTATGGAAGGGAAGGTATGTTGATATCTCAAATTTCTAAAGCTCGATTGACCAAAGGTTTGGTTGTTTTGGCTTTATTGGTAACTTCAGTTGCAAGTTTTGCACAGTTACAAACTGCCGTACAAGTGGTAACCAACACCAACAATGCAGCAGCAAATTCACAAAACAATATTGATCGCCTCAGTGATCAGACTGAGGAGTTATTGGTTCAATACCGAACAGTGCTCTCAGAAATTGAAAGTTTAACGGTATACAACCAACAGCTCGAAGCCGTTGTCAACGACCAAAACGCCACCATTCAGTCCATGAATGAGCAAATGGCTGAATTGGAATCTACCAACCGTGCTGTGGTTCCCATGGTCATCGAAATGGTTGATATGCTGAGAAAAATCATCGAAGCTGACATCCCCTTCTACATCGACACCCGATTGCAACGTGTGGTTCAGCTGGAAAACATGCTGGATGCGTCCAATGTAACCACTTCTGAAAAATACCGTAAAGTGACTGAGGCCTACCAGATTGAACTGGATTATGGTCGCTCTGTGTCGACTTACTCGGCTGAAATTGAAGGTGGTGTGAAAGTTAACTTCTTGCAAATCGGTCGTACGGCACTGTTGTACCAAACCCTGGATGAGAAAAAATCGGGATGGTGGAATACCCAGACTAAACGCTTTGAAGAACTGCCTGAGCAGTATAACTCTTCCATCAAAGAAGGCATCAGAATTGCAGCCAAGCAAGCGGCTCCTAATCTGGTCGGTCTGCCCATTCTTTTTCAGGCTTCAGGAGAATAAACAATGAAAAAACAAATCATCACTTTATTGACTCTTGGCTTGATGTCGTTCGCATCACAAGCTCAAGACATGTCTCTGGATCAATTGTTGAATGTGGTACAGCGTGCAGCAACAGAAAGTTCACAGGAAAACCAACGCCGTGAAGCAGAATTCAGACAGCAAAGAGATCAGCAGCGCAATCTGTTGGCTCAGGCCAGAAATCAACTGGCTGCTCTGGAAAGACGCACCGAGGAGTTGAAAACTGCTTTTGACGAAAATGAAATCACCCTGGCTGATCTGGAAACCACTTTGGCTGAACGGGCTGGTAATCTGGGTGAAATGGCAGGTACTGTTAAGGTTCTGGCTGGCGACTTAAGAGGTGCCATTGAAGAGTCCATGACATCTGCTGAAATTGACAACAGTCGATTGGACTTCCTGACTCAGTTGGCTTCACAGGCAAAACTGCCAAACATCCAGGAGCTGAGACAGCTGTGGGTTGAGACTCAACGTGAAATCATTGAGGAAGGTAAAATTTCTCGATTCACCACCAGTGTTCGTGATGAGCAAGGTGAAGTTGAAGAAAATGTGCAGGTAACCCGTGTAGGTACTTTCAATGCATTTGACTCAGATGGTAAATTCCTGGTTTGGAAATCAGCCGCTGATGCGGGCACCGGAACCGGTGAAGGTGAGTTGCTGCGTTTGCCTAAACAGCCAGGCGCTCAATACGCCAGTATGGCCAGAAGCTTTGTCAACGCACAACAAGGCAGTTTGGCTCAGGTCCCTGTTGATTATACCCGAGGCACCATTTTGCAGTTGGTCGTACAAACCCCAAGTATCCAGGAAAAAATCAATCAGGGTGGACCCGTTGGTTATGTGATCCTGTCACTGGGTGCGTTTGGTTTGATCATCGCGATCATCAAATTCTTTATGCTGTTCTTCTCAGGCAGCAAGATCAAGTCTCAATTGAAGAGAAAACAGCCTAACCAGAATAACGCATTGGGTCGAATCATGTCTGTGTACACAGAGAATCCTGATTCCGACATTGAAACCATGGAGCTGAAACTGGATGAAGCCATTTTGCGTGAAACCGGTCCACTGGAATCTGGTTTGTCATTCATCAAAGTGCTTTACGTTATCGCGCCGTTACTGGGTCTGCTGGGTACCGTAGTTGGTATGATTCAAACCTTCCAGATGATTACCCTGATGGGCACCGGTGATCCGAAATCTATGGCTGGTGGTATTTCCATGGCACTGGTAACCACAGTATTGGGTCTGGTTGTGGCCATTCCACTGACTGTGTTGCATTCCGTATTGCAATCTATGGCACGCAAACAGACTCAGGTTCTTGAAGAACAGAGTGCTGGCATTGTTGCCAAGATGGCGGAGAAATAAATATGTTTTGGCTCAAAGAGCGATGGTATGACATATTGGCATTTATTGACATGGGTGGCCCGGTACTCTGGGCCATCCTGGTCTTGCTGTTTGTCATGTGGTTGATGATTCTTGAGCGATCCTGGTTTTACTTCATAACCTACCCAAAACTGAGAAATAAAATCATTGCAGACTGGGATGCCAGAGAGGATACCACCACGTGGTATGCCAAGCGCATCAAAGAAGCCAAGGTGTCTGAAGCCTCCATTGAGTTGCGTTCAGGTCTGGGTTTTCTTGAGGCACTGGTGGCCATCAGTCCGCTGTTTGGTCTGTTCGGCACGGTTTACGGTATGTTACAGGTATTCGACATCATGGCCATTGCTGGTACCAGTAATGCCAGAGCCATGGCCGGTGGTGTATCTAAAGCCACCATCCCCACCATGGCGGGAATGGTTGCGGCGCTTTCAGGGGTGTTTTTCACCACTTATTTCAAGCACAAAGCCATTGTTGAAACCGATAAATTAGAAGATCGCATGCAATCACACTAATAAATTTGAACCAATGAATGTTCATTGGGTCAGATTTATGTAACGAGAGAAATGATATGAAAAAAAGACATTTTCATGAAGACGAAGCAGAAATTAACATCACGCCCATGTTGGACGTGGTATTCATTATGTTGATTTTCTTCATCGTAACCACTTCGTTTGTGAAGGAAACCGGGGTTGATATTTCCCGGCCGTCCAGTTCACAAGCCAAGCAGGTGAAAAAAGGTAATATTTTGGTGGCCATCAAAGATGACGGTGCGATCTGGATCAACAAGCAGGAAGTCGACTTGCGGGCTGTTCGCTCAAGGGTAGAAAAAATGCATGCTGAAAATCCCGAAGCCAGTGCTGTGATCATTGCAGACCAGGGTTCACGTACAGGTGACCTGGTAGAAGTCATGGATCAGATCAAGTCAGCAGGAGTGGCCAGTATTTCTATTGCGGCTGAAAAAGGCCAGGGGTCATAAAAATGAGTCTGCCACGCTACATCTTAGTTGGATTTGCTGCAGCAGTGATCACAGTGGTGTTGTATCTGGTGATGCACACCCTGGTGAATCAGGCTGCGAAGAACCTGAACGCTGACGATGATTTGCCCAACATTGATTTCACCAAAGTCAAGTTGGAAGATGAGGTCAAGCAACGTTCACGACGCATTCCTAAAAAGCCACCTCCACCAAAGGAGCCACCTCCACCGCCAAAAATGAATGTTCAACAAAACCAACAGGTTGTGAACAACATGCCAACACCAAACATTCCAAATTTGAGTTTGGGTTTGGGTGGTGATGGTCCGTTTCTTGGCGCAGTGGGGCAGGTCAATATGAATGAAGAGGGTGGAGTGATTCCGATTGTAAGAATTGCACCTCAATACCCCAGAAAAGCTTTGATGGCGAAAATTGAAGGTTGGGTGAAAGTTAAATTCACCATCACACCAACGGGTACGGTTGCCAATCCTGAAGTGGTTGATTCTAAACCACGCAGAATTTTTGACCGTGAAGCCATTCGCGCTATTCTGAAATTTAAATTCAAGCCCAAAGTTGTCAACGGTCAGGGTGTGGAACAAATAGCCACGCAAACCATTGAGTTTGATTTGCCTGATAACTAACCGGAGAATCACTATGTTTAAAAAAACTGGTTTAATGTTGCTTTGTATGGTCATATCTACTGTTCATGCAGGTGCGCTCAAAACTGATAATCCAATCAGAAAACCTTCTGGTTCTGTGGGATTGATGAGTGAACCACAGAGCAAAAAGATCACCAGGTACAGTGAAATGCTGGCTGATGAACAATACGCTGAAGCCAAAGCTGGCTTAACGGCCATGACTGCCAAACTGAATGAACGTGATGCCTATGTGTTGGGTGTTATTTATCAGTTGTTGGGTCACATTGAATCTTCTCAGGGCAACTATGCGGCTGCTGCCAATAACTTCAAAAAAGCCATTGGTTACGATTCACTGCCAAACACCACGCATTTTCAAATGATGCTCAGCTATGCACAGTTGCTGATGCTCAATGAAGATCACCGTGGTGGTTTGAAAGCCCTGGAAGATTACATGGCCATGGTGGATGAGATTCCTGACAGTGCATTCGCAATCAAAGCCAATGCCCATGCTCAGTTGGAACAGTTTCGTGAGGGCAAAGCGGCCATCAAGCAAGCCATTCAGTTGTCAGACAAACCCAAAGAGTCCTGGTATCAGTTGTTGCTGGCCATGCATTCTGAGTTATCTGAATACAAAGAAATGGCTGATGTTCTGAGAACTTTGATTGCCATGTCGCCCAACAAGAAAACATATTGGATGCAATTGCACTCAGTGTTGTTTACTTTAAAGGAAGACAAACAGTCATTGGCAGTTTGGGAAATGGCTTTCCGTAAGAACCTGTTTGATAAAGAAAGCGACTATTTGCAATTGTTTAAACTTTATTCATACAATGACTTGCCTTACAAAGCTGCTGCGACCTTACAAGCTGCACTGGATGGCGGTAAAGTTGAGTCCAATTTCAAAAATTGGAAACAGGCAGGAGCTGTTTGGTATGAATCACGTGAGTTGCAAAAAGCACTCAAGGCTTATGAAAAAGCCAGTGAATTTGCTACTGACGGTGAAATGGATTTGACCCGTTCATACTTGTACCTTGATCTTGAGCAGTGGGCCAATGCGGTTGAATCAATCACTTCAGCGCTGGAAAAAGGCGGTTTGGATGAGAATAAAACCGGTAATGCATGGTTGATGTTGGGTATGAGTCAGGCATCATTGAAAAACTATGGCAGAGCACGTACTGCATTCAACAACGCGATTAAATTCGAAAAATCACGTAATAATGCACAACAATGGTTGTCTCATTTAACCACATTGGAGCGAAAAGCCGAAGCCGAAGCCACGGCTCAAACACAGCCCTGATCTGGGATGATTATAAAGGATGATCTGCTCGATCAATTCCTGATGTATCTGCGGTTGGAAAAAGGATTTTCCAACCATTCCATTACCAGCTACCGAACAGACATTCGTCAATTATTTCATTATTGTGAAAATGCCAATGATGGTTCATTTTTGCTGAGCAATGAACAAGCTCAGGCGTACAGCAGTCACTTGTCAGCACGGGGGCTTAACGCCAGAAGTATGGCCAGAAAAATTTCATCAGCCAGGCATTTTTATGTCTTTCTACAACACTCCAGACACATTGAAACAAACCCATTTACCAGGGTGGTGATGCCTAGGTCAGGGCGTTCTATTCCAAAACCCATGTCTGAGGAACAGATTGAGCAGTTGCTTAATCAGCCTGACACCGCATGTTTTCTTGGTCTGCGGGATAAAACCATGTTGGAAGTCATGTATGCCACTGGAATGCGGGTTTCTGAACTGACTCAATTAGAGACCAATCATTTGAATTTAAACCAGGGGGTGGTCAGAGTAACGGGTAAAGGTGGTAAAGAGCGGTTAATCCCTTTGGGTGAAGAGTCTGTTTACTGGCTGGAAAAATACCTCAGGGAAAAACAACATGTCCCTTATGCGTCTGCCGGAAAGTATGTGTTTTATAACCAAAAGGGCAGTGTCATCAGTCGTCAGGCTTTTTGGTACAGAATTAAGAAACACGCCGGTGATGCCGGTATTTTGCCTTTGCCTTCACCTCACGTCCTGAGGCATTCATTTGCCACGCACTTACTTAACCATTCCGCAGACCTACGGGTGGTACAAATGCTGTTGGGACACAGTGATTTATCAACCACGCAGATTTACACCCTCGTGGCCAAAGAAAAACTCAAGCAACTTCATCATCAACATCACCCGCGTGGTTGATGCCATTTAAATAATAATTATTTTTGATGGTATATTTCATCAGCTTGGTTAGAATGTGATGGTTTTTAAAACTATTGAACCCATCTGCGGTCCAATTGGCAAATTTATGAAGGAAAACCCATGAAACCATTATTATTTATTTTAGCTACCCTGTTAACCACGCAACTGATGGCCAATGAAGACCAGGCTGTCATTGAAGAAGCTTTGAAGAAGATCACCAGTTCAGCAGTCAAAATTGTTGAAGTGAATTCAACTCCAATTGGAGACATCAAAGAGGTCATGGTTGATGCGGGTCGGGGCAGTGAGATTTTATACATCAGTGCAGATGGTAAATACATCATCAACGGATCACTGTTTGATATCGAGAACAGAATCGATTTAACTGATCAGAAAAAATCATTGATCCGTAAAGACCTCATTGAAGGCATTGGTGCTGCACAACGCATTAACTTCTATCCTGAAGATATGAAATACCACGTCACAGTTTTTACTGACATCGATTGTGGATATTGTCGAAAATTACATGCTGAGATGGCACAATACAATGAATTGGGTATCGGTGTATCGTATCTGTTTTTCCCCAGAGCTGGCTTACAAAGCGCATCCTTTGACAAAGCCGTCAATGTGTGGTGTGCCAAAGATCAGCAAAATGCCATGACCATGGCCAAGGCTGGTGAGCCGGTTGATCCGCAACAATGTGACAACCCCATCGCCTCACACTATCAGGCGGGTCAAACAGCGGGTGTTACAGGAACCCCGGCGCTGGTGCTGGATAATGGCACACTGATGCCAGGTTACTTGCCTCCTGCACAATTGAAGCAACGGTTAGATGCCATGCTGGCTGCCAAGTAAGCCAATGACAAATAAATCGGGGCTGGTTATTCTGTACCAGCCTTTTTTTTGCTTACTTCGTAGCGGTTTTTAGTAGGCATTGAAGCAGTCAGTGTCCGGTTCATGTAAAATAGCCGTTTTTTTGCCGCCTAAAGCATGAATTTTCAATTGTATTCATTCATTGGAAGTGAATTGTATTCCGCTTTCAGAATTCAAAAAATCAACCAGCAACTGGCCAGTAAGCCAGGAGCTCCTGAGCTGGTTACCGCCAAAAACTATTTTGTGGTTGAGGCCAGTGAGCCGCTCACCAGTGAACAACTTTCGATCATCGAAAGCCTGCTGGCAGCCCAACGTTATGAACATGCCTGGCAGGAGCAAAATCATTTGGTCCTGCCAAGACCAGGTACCATTTCTCCCTGGTCAACCAAAGCCACTGACATCTTTCATCATTGTGGCCTTGAATCAGTTAATCGGGTTGAAACGGGACGATTGCTGACATTGAATAATGATCAAAGTTTGCCGGCAGAAGAACTGCTGGACCGGATGACTGAAGCCGAATACCACTCTGCTACTGATTTCTCTGGTTTGTTTGATCATCACCAGCCACAGCCAGTCAAACATATAGACATCAAACAGACAGGTGTGACAGCACTTGAAGAATTAAATCAAAGCATGGGACTGGCTTTGTCTTCTGAAGAAATCGATTATTTGTATGCGCAATACACCCAATTGGATCAGCTGCCAACCGATGTCGAGCTGATGATGTTTGCACAGGCAAATTCGGAGCATTGCCGCCATAAAATCTTCAATGCCAGCTGGCACATCAATGAGCAGGCACAAACCCATTCATTGTTCCAAATGATCAGGAACACCGAGGCCCATACCAGTCAGCAAGCATTAAGTGCATACAAAGACAATGCAGCCGTATTTGCCGGCGGCTCAGGGCAACGCCTGATCAGTACGAGTGATCATCAATACAGCAGTGAAACTCAGGACATTGATGTCTTGATCAAAGTGGAAACCCATAACCATCCGACTGGCATTGAACCTTTTGCTGGTGCAGCCACCGGATCAGGTGGAGAAATCAGGGACGAAGCAGCCACCGGGCAAGGGGCCAAACCGAAAGCTGGTTTGTGTGGATTTTCTGTCAGCCATCTTCATATACCTGGTGCAGAACAGCTCTGGGAAACTCAATCACCGGGCACACCAGAACGCATGGCCACTGCTTTTGAAATCATGCAAAAAGGACCGATCGGTGCAGCAGCATTCAACAACGAATTTGGGCGGCCTAATATTTGTGGATACTTTCGTAATTTTGAAATGCCTGCCCAGGAATTGAGCCTCTGGCGGGGTTATCACAAACCCATTATGTTGGCGGGTGGAATGGGCCACATCAACCACATTCATACCACCAAACAAGACACCCAGGCGGGAGATTACGTGGTGGTGCTTGGCGGACCGGCAATGCTGATCGGTCTGGGGGGTGGTGCAGCCAGTTCAATCAGCAGTGCTGATGGACAAGAGGCATTGGATTTTGCTTCTGTTCAGCGGGGTAACCCGGAGATGCAACGGCGTTGTCAGGAAGTGATTGATCGCTGTTGGTATCAGAAAACCGAAAGCCCAATTCGCTCGATTCATGACGTGGGTGCCGGCGGATTATCCAATGCCATACCTGAAATCCTGGATGATGCGGCTTTGGGAGGGGACATCGAGTTGCGTCGCTTGCAAATTGATCATGTCTTCATGTCGCCCATGGAAATCTGGTGCAACGAATCGCAGGAAAGATATGTGTTGTCGATCAAACCTGAGAAGATTGAAGCCTTTAAGGATTTGTGCGCCAGAGAACGTTGTCCTTATGCGATCATGGGACAGGCAACTGCTGAACAGACTTTGACGGTTAATGATGAGTTGTTTGGCAACAGCCCGGTAGATATACCCATGGATCTGTTGTTCGGGAATACCCCTAAGACCATGATCAACATCGCCAGAAAACCAATTGAATTTCAGCCATTTGAAGCACGCCTGAAAACCATCAAAGAACAGGTTGAACAGGTGTTGCGGTTTCCTGCTGTGGCCAGTAAAAAATACCTGATCACCATTGGCGACCGAACAGTTTCAGGTCTCATTCACCGCGATCAAATGGTCGGTCCCTGGCAAGTGCCGGTGGCAGACTGTGGCCTGACATTAAGGGATTATGAAGGGTATGCTGGTGAAGCCATGGCTGTGGGTGAGCGCACCCCTGTGGCATTATTGGATCCTGCTGCTTCAGCCAGATTGGCGGTGACCGAAGCCATCACCAATTTAATGGGTGTCGGCTTATCCTCTCTCAGTGGCATTAAACTGTCTGCCAACTGGATGGCTGCCAGTGCCCATGAAGGCGAGTACCAGGCCTTGTTCGATGCCGTCAAAGCTGTGGGCATGGAGTTATGTCCACAGCTGGACATTGGCATTCCAGTTGGTAAAGACTCCATGTCGATGCAAACCAGTTGGACTGATGAGGAAGGTGACAAAACCGTCACTTCACCCATGTCATTAATCATTTCCGCATTTGCTGCAGTCGGCGATGTGCGACAACACCTGACCCCACAGCTGTCAGGTCAAGCCGGTAGCCGGCTGACCCTGATTGATCTGTCAGGCGGAAAAAACCGCATGGGAGCTTCGGTGTTGTATCAGGTGCAACAACAACTGGGGAAAGCGCCTGCGGATCTGGATAATCCGGAGTCATTGAAAAAACTGTTTACCTTCATGCATCAGGCTGTTACTCAACAATTGCTCCAGGCATGTCATGACAAATCTGACGGAGGTTTGTTAACCACCTTGGCTGAAATGGCTTTTGCCGGTCATTGCGGGGTCACCCTTGATGTTGGTGGTTACGACACAATTGATGAACTATCAGCTTATCTGTTCAATGAAGAACCGGGGCTGGTGATTGAAGCCAAACCCGGCAAGCAGGCGGCAGTGGATGAATTGCTCAGGGAACATGGATTGCTGGACCTGGCATCCACTGTGGCTGAGATCAATGACCAAAGTCGTTTTGTCATTGATCCGTCTGATGCCAATGGTCAGTGGGAACTTGCAGAATTGGAAAAAATTTGGGCAGAACCCAGTTACCAAATGGCCAGGCACCGGGATAACCCGGAATCGGTTGACCAGGAGCATCAGTTAATCAGAACAGATAACCCAGGAATGCAACCTGAAATTGACTTTGTGTTCGATGATTCACTGCTGACCCCGATGCTGAACCTGAGTAAACCGCGGGTGGCAATTCTGCGGGAACAAGGTGTCAATGGACAAATTGAAATGGCGGCGGCTTTCATGCGTGCCGGATTTGATTGTTTTGACGTTCATATGCAGGACCTGATAGATGGCAACACTGAATTGGCTGATTACAATGGATTGGTTGCTTGTGGCGGATTTTCCTACGGTGATGTGTTGGGCGCCGGACAAGGCTGGGCCAAGTCAATCATATATAATGACTCATTGAAACAGACCTTCGCTGACTTTTTTGCTGATGCGAATAAATTTGCGCTTGGGGTTTGTAATGGTTGTCAGATGCTGTCTGCCTTGCGGTCCATTATTCCTGGAACTGCACACTGGCCTGATTTTGTGCGCAATCAGAGCGAACAGTTTGAAGCCCGTTATTCACAGCTGAAAATTGCAGCAGGCAACAATTTATTTTTCCAGGGCATGGCGGGTGCAGTGATACCAGTGGCCATAGCTCACGGTGAAGGCCGTGCCTCATTTGCCACAGATACCATGCCGGGAGCGGTGGCGGCAGCGCGTTATGTCGACCACACCGGAAAAGCCACCAATCAATACCCGCTGAACCCCAACGGTTCGCAGGATGCAGTTGCTGCAGTCAGCAATGAGCAGGGTAATGTGTTGGCCATGATGCCACATCCGGAACGGGTTTTTCGAACGGCACAAATGTCCTGGGCGCCGGATCATTGGGGTGAAAATTCACCGTGGATGAGAATGTTTTATAATGCCAGATTATTTGTGAATTAGTTCAGAAGATGAAATCACCTATCAGAGAATTATTGGTCAGTTCAGTTTTGTATCTGCCGTTGTGCTTTTTTCTGTGGTTTTACTCAGCCACACTATTGGTGCTGCCGGTTAAATGGCTGGCAGAGTTTTTGTTGTTGCTTTGGCAGCCTGATCTGTTCAATGGCATCACGCAAAGCAGCTTTTTGTTCCAGGTTGAGACGCTGATTTTCCCCAAAGACCAGATGGGCGCTGTGGGTACCCAGGTGGCGGTGCTGGATGTCAGTGTGAATCCCATGAAGTATGGTTATGGTCTGGCGGTTTTTGCCGGCTTGGTACTGTCTTTGCCCAATGCCAGCACGCGCAACAGAATCTTGCAAATTTTGGTGGGCTATGTGTTGGTGGTTCTGGTACAGACCAGTGGCGTGTTCTGGGAAACCTGCAAATCGCTGTTGTTCTCCGGCAGTGAGGCGGCGTTTACCGCAATCAACGACACCGGCATCAGTCACAATCTGGTGGCTGTGATGTATCAAATGTCTTATTTAATTCTGCCTGCCATCGTGCCGGTTGTGGCCTGGGTGCTGCTGAATCGCCGGTTTGTGGAACAAATCACCAACTACAACGCCTTTATCAACCAGCACAAAAGGTGAGAAACTTTGCTGACTCAGCGCTGTCTGAGAGAAGCATCATTGAATACAGAAATCTATGACCAGTCAACAAGTACAAGAAAACATCGAAGAGGCCGCAGCAGAACCCACTGATTTTGAAACGCAGTTGTGTGAATACCTGGTTGATCAGGGCAGGCTGAAAGAGGAAGATCTGAAAAGAGGTCTGCGCCTGAACAAGGAAAGTTTTGGGGTGTCTCTGGTGCCTTTGATGGTGCGTCTGGGACTGGCTTCAGAGCGTGACGTGGTGCAATCCATGCATGAACTGTTGGAATACCCAATCATCAACGACAAAGACTTTCCGGAAACCAACAGTGTTGATGCTGAATTTCCCATTCGTTACATGCGGGAAAGCCAGTTTGTACCCATCGAGGAAACCGATGACAAACTGACTGTGGTGATGGTTTATCCCTACGAAACGTATCTGACCAAAGCCATCGAGATGGTGGCACAAAAGCAGCTGGACATCAAAATTGGTTTGCCTTCAGATGTGGAAAATGCCATTGAACGTTACTATGGTGGTGGTAAATCAGCCATGGGTCAATTGGTTGAAGGGCTGTCAGATGAAGGCGGTGAAATTGAAGATGTGGAACACCTCAAGGACCTGGCCAGTGAAGCTCCGGTGATCCGCCTGGTGAATATGATCATGCAACGTGCGGTTGAATCCAGGGCGTCAGATATTCACATTGAGCCTTTTGAAAACCGGCTCAAAGTGCGGTACCGTCTTGATGGTGTATTGCATGAGGTGGAGTCTCCACCAGCCCGGTCAACTGCGGCAGTGATCAGCCGAATCAAAATCATGGCCAAGTTAAACATTGCAGAAAGGCGTTTGCCCCAGGACGGGCGGATCATGCTGAGGGTGCAAGGCAAAGAATTGGATTTACGGGTTTCCACAGTACCTACATCGTATGGTGAAAGTGTGGTGATGAGGATCCTGGACCGGGAAAGTATTGTCTTTGATTTTAATCAGCTGGGTTTCCGAAAACACACCCTTGACCCTTTCCTGAAAGTATTGGAAATGCCACATGGTATTTTGCTGGTGACTGGTCCAACCGGTAGTGGTAAAACGACCACCCTGTATACCGCTTTGCAAAGATTGAACACAGAGGATCGGAAAATCATCACTGTTGAGGATCCGGTGGAATATCAGTTGACCGGGATTAATCAGATTCAGGCCAAAGCATCAATTGGACTGGACTTCTCCTCCGCCCTGAGGGCCATCGTGAGGCAGGATCCGGACATCATTATGATTGGAGAGATGCGTGATCTTGAAACAGCTAAAATCGCCATTCAATCAGCACTGACTGGCCATCTGGTGTTGTCAACCATTCACACCAATTCAGCAGCCGGTGGCATTACCCGTATGATTGACATGGGAGTGGAGGATTACTTGCTGACCTCGACAGTGAATGGCTTGCTGGCCCAACGACTGGTCCGTAAGCTGGATCAGAGCAGTATGGAAAAATATCAGGTGATGCCGGAAATGGTGAATGAGCTGGGTCTGGATCAACTGGCTGGTAGCAACGAACATTTTTTCTATCGCCCCAGGCCTTCTGAAGAAAATCCCACCGGATATGCTGGCAGGATGTCTATTCTCGAATGTCTGACCATGACCGAAGAGCTCAGAAGAATGGTGATGAAAGGCGCCACCGCAGGCGAATTACAGGTGCAGGCACAACAGGAAGGGATGCTGACCATGTATCAGGACGGTCTGCTTAAATGCTTGGCCGGTGAAACCAGTTTTGAAGAAGTGATCAGGGTCTCACACGAATAATGGCACAGTTTATCTACAAGGCAATTACGCCAACCGGTGAGCAGCTCGAAGGTCAACTGGAAGCGGCTTCACAAGCGGAAGTGATCGCCAAAATACAAGAGGCCGGCAACATGCCGGTGTCGGCCAAAGAACTTAAGCCGGGGTTTTCGGTGGAAAACCTGTTGGCCAGACGCAGTAAGGTAACCCACAAACAAGTGGGGTTTTTCACTGAGCAGTTAGCGACTTTATTGAATTCAGGCATGCCGCTGGACCGGTCCTTATCAGTGATGATCGACCTCAGTGATGATGAACGGATTGTCACCATGATTGAACAGATCCGTGACAAAGTACGTGGCGGAGGAACGTTGTCAGATGCCCTGGAAGAACAGCACGGGGTGTTTTCAACAATGTACACCAACATGGTAAGAGCCGGTGAAATGGGTGGTACTTTGGAATTGTCATTGCAGCGTTTGAGTGACTACCTGAAGAGCTCAAAGGAATTGAGAGATTCTGTGGTCTCAGCGATGATCTATCCTGCCATTTTGTTGGTTCTGGCAGTGGGTTCCTTATTCATATTGCTGGCCAAAGTGGTGCCTAAATTCAAGCCACTGTTTGAAGACGCCAACATTGAATTGCCACTGATTACCCAGGTGGTGTTCGCCGCCGCTGCAGTGATTCAAAGTTTCTGGTGGGTGCTGGTATTGTTTTTGGTGGTGTTGGTGGTGCTATTCAAGCAAAAACTCAAAGAGCCTGAATTCCGCTTTAACTGGGACCAAAGAATGCTGAAATTGCCCTTATTTGGGGAGCTGATCACCCGCGTGGAAACAGCCAAGTTTACCCGAACATTGGGAACCCTGGCAGACAGTGGTGTACCGCTGTTATCGGGTTTGTCGGTGGCCAAAAACGTGATCAATAACACCGTAATTGCCAAGGCCATTGCCGAGGCCACTGAAAAAGTCAAACATGGTGCGCCATTGTCAGACGCGTTGGCCCATGAAGAGGCCTTTCCCAAATTGGCGCAACAGTTGATGAGTGTTGGCGAAGAAACCGGTAACCTTGATGAAATGCTTGTCAGAGCTTCCGATACGTATGATGGTGAAGTGAAAAACACCATTGATCGCATGCTGTCAGTTTTGGTGCCGGTGTTGGTACTGATTCTGGCAGGTTTTATTTTTACCATTGTGTTTGCCATCCTTATGCCGATGATGAACATGAGTGAACTAGTAGGATAAATTATGAAAATGAGAAAACAACAAAGTGGTTTCAGTTTGATTGAAGTGCTGGTGGTGATGACCATCCTGGCAGTGATTTTTGGATTGGTGGTTTCCAATGTAACTGGTGGACAAGATAAAGCCAGATACAAAGAAGCCCAGATCATGGTACAAAAGCTGACACAATCGGTGGCTGAATTTAACCTTGATACCGGTAATTACCCTGACAGCCTGGAAGATCTGGTGCGTGACAACGGTGATTCAATGTGGATGGGTCCATACATCAAAGAAAAAGACCTGAAAGACCCTTGGGGGGAACCTTATCAGTTTTCTGCCAACAGCCAGCATGGTCAAAGTTTTGATATTTACTCCTATGGCAAAGACAAATCGCCGGGTGGAGATAAATTGGCTGCTGACATTGGTAACTGGCAGTAATTGATGCAAAAGAACCACGGATTCACTCTGATTGAGGTCATCGTTGTGTTGGTGATGCTGGCTGTGTTGGCCGGTACCCTTGCATACAACATGTCCGGGGCCTTAAAGGCCAGTCAGATCCGTGGTGCCAGTAAAGAATTGGTGGCAGCCCTGCGTTACACCCGGTCACAGGCAGTGATTAAGCATGAAGAACAACGGCTGATGCTGAATGTTACGGAGAAATCCTATCAAATGCCTGGTCGTCCTAAAGTGGTGTTGCCTGAGGGCATGGAGCTCAAAGTGTTTGCTGCCGAATCTGAAGTGCCAAGTGAGGAACAGGCTGGCTTTCGGTTTTTCTCTGATGGCTCATCAACTGGTGGGCGTATCACATTGATTTATGAAGACCGGTTCTGGCGCATCAACATTGCCTGGTTAACCGGTGAAGTCAGGTTGTTTAAGGACACCGAAGTATGAGGCGCCGTCATGTTCCAGGCAAACGGCGAAGCCATCAGGGCTTCACGCTGATTGAAGTGATCGCTGCTTTCACCATATTGTCGATGACATTCATGGTCATTCTGGAAATTCTGTCAAATTCATCGGCCAACACCATCAAGTCTTCGGAACGCAGTCAGGTTGCCATGCTCGCTCAGAGTTTAATGGATGAAGTGGGTATTCTGATCCCAGTTGAAGAAGGTACCGTGTCCGGACAATTTGATGAGCGATACAAATGGGACATCTCCATACAGCCTTACGAAGTCTCTTACGAGGGAAATGTGGCCATGGATTTTGCCCCAGTGGAATTATTCATGGTGCAACTGAACATCAGTTGGCAAGACAATCGTGACAAACGCCGCTCCATTGTTTTTTCGACCCTCAGGGCTATGACTCCTGATTTTCAGGATACTGGGGTGGGGCGATGAAACGTCAGCAGGGTTTTACGTTGTTGGAAGTGATCGTGGTATTCACTTTACTGGCGATGATCATGGCAATGATTTTTTCCGGCATTGATTCTGGTAGGAGAACGGCAGAAAAAGGTGAAAAAAGAATCACGGCAATCAATGAAATCAGAGTGGTACAAAACATCCTGCGCCACCAGTTATCACGAGCCATGGGCATTGGAGTGACTGAATCTGAGGAAGGTGAACTGTTGAAGTTTGTTGGTGATGACCGTTCTATGATGTTCGTTTCGCAAATGCCAGGCTATTTGGGGACTGGCGGACCTCATATTCAAAAATTGGAATTGGTCAGCGCAGACGGAGGCCAGGTTTTACAATACAGCCACGGATTGATCAGCAATTATGATGATGAAAATGAAATGTCGGCATTCGATGAGGCTGAGCCGATTGTGTTGCTTGAAAACATCCGTGAGGGTGCTTTTGCTTTTGTTGAACTGGATGAAGAAGGGCTGCCAACCGATTGGGTGAGCGAGATTGAAAACCCTGCCAATATGCCGCTGATGGTGCAAATGGATCTGACCATGAATAATCAGGCCAGGGAATCCTGGCCGCTGTTTCAGGTGGCCGTTCAGCTGGATGGCTCAGGTGGATCATCCAGAAGACGCACCAGTACCATGAACTTGTTGCAAAACCGCAATCAGGGGAATGAGCAATGATCAGGCAGCGGGGTATCGCCCTGGTATTGGTTTTGTGGGTGACATTGTTGATGAGTGTCATTGCCGGCAGTTTTGCTTTGTCTGCCCGTACCGAAAGCATTCAGTCCAGGATCTTGCTCAACAAAGCTCAGGCCAGGTTCCTGGCAGAGGCCGGGCTGCACAGGGCGGTTTACGAATTACGTAACCCAGACCCAGAGACCCGATGGATTGCTGATGGCAGACCCTATGAAATGGAGCTTGACGGAGCCCTGGTTGAAATTAAAATCACTGATGAATCAGGTAAAATTGATTTGAATCAGGCCAATGAGGAACTTTTGATCGGCTTGTTTGCCTCAGTAGGCGTTGAGTTTGATGAAGCCATCGGCATGGTGGATAAAATACTTGATTGGAAAGACGCAGATGAAGAACCCAGGCTGGCAGGAGCCGAAGATGGGGATTATTTTGCAGCAGGTTACACGTATGGCGCCAAAGATGCGCCGTTTGATACGGTACCCGAATTGATCCAGGTGATGGACATCAGTTATGAGATGTATCGCAAAATTGAACCGGCGCTGACCATTTATTCCGGCAGGAGGAATGTCAATCTGGCTTTTTCTCCAAGGGAAGTGTTGATGGCCATCGATGGCATTGACGGACAGATGGCAGATGATTTCATTGCCCAACGGCAACAGATTGAAGATGTCAACACGGCATTACCTGTATTGGCAGAGGGTTTTTCTGGTCAACTCAGGGGCGGTGGGACCACATTCAGCGTGGTCAGCAAAGCGATTTTGCCTAATCAACAATATACAGAGCTGGATGCCACCGTCAGAATGGGTGGCAATTTACAGGGACGACCCTTCAGGATAGTAAGGTGGAGAGACAACGAGCACAAATGACAAGTTATGTTGAAAAAATAACAGAACCACTCAGCCAGTGGTATCAGACATCAAGCATTCATGCGTTTTTTGAATGGTGGGTTGGTGAGCTTAAATCTTTTGTGCCAGAAAGGCACCGCAAAAAGATATTTGCCAACACCAATGAGCTGTTCATTTATCAATCAGGTGAAGAGGTTGAGTTGTGGCAACAAACCGAGCAGCAGATGCAGCGGTTACAGCCGGATGGTTCGGTTGCAGATAAAGAATGGTGGCACCAGTTGAATCATCAGGTGGCCGGCTCTGATCAGGAAGCCAGGGTGACTTATCTGGTGTCAGAAAAACTGGTGTTGGGACGGGAAATTGCTTTACCAACAGCCGTGATGAGCGACATAGAATCGGTGTTGACCTTCGAGCTGGACAAATACATTCCTTTCAAAGCGGATGATGTGGATTTTGCCTTTCGCAAAGGTCCGGTGGAAGAGGGCAGTGAAAAATTTCCAGTGATGCTGACAGCGATCAGAAAACAAAACATGCGTGAAATCATCGAGTTGACTGAGTCCAAAGGGATCCGGTTGTCTGCCGTTGATGTGAATACCGGTACCGCCGAACAGCCAGTTGCACTGGGCATGAATTTATTGCCTCGGGAATGGCGAAAAAAGAAAGACTGGACTGCCATCAAATGGTATGCCGGTTTACTGCTGGTTGCTGTGTTGCTGCTGGCCTTTGTGATGTATGGTTCACTGGAGAACAAAACATCGAAGATTGCCTCTCTGGAGGCGCAAGTCACTGAATTGCGTAAAGACGCCCGTCGCGCCAAAATGATAGAAACACAATTAAATGAATCGGTTCAGGCGGCGAACTTTTTGGGTGACCTGAAAATTAAAATACCCAGTCGGGTCATGATGGTAGCTGAGTTGACGGAAAAAATTCCGCAAAACACCTACCTGACCCGAATTGTGATTGATGAGGAAAAAATGGAAGTGGTTGGTCAGTCCACAAATGCCAATGCACTGGTGCCGATTCTGAACCAGTCTGAGTTGTGGTATGAGCCGCAGATCATTGGCAATGTGACTCAGGATCCGAGAACCGGCAAAGAAAAATTCACCATTCGTTCTGCTCTGAAACTGGAAGTGCAGGAGGAGGCTGATAATGAGTCTTGAGTCTAAAGCCAGTCAATGGTCGGCAGTACTGGTGTTGTTGATGGTGCTGTTCATTATCTACTTCTTGTTTTTTCATTGGTTCTTTGTGGCCCATGCGGCACACAATGAAACCATTGAATCATTGGATCAAACGCGCCAAAAACTGATCAACGAAGCGGCCAAAACGCCACAGTTAACTGAGATGTTGCAGGAAGTGAAGTCCAGGGTTGGTTCCAACAATGAATTTTTGCAGGCTGATTCGAAAAACCTCGGGAATGCTGAGATTACCTCAATCTTTAAAAACATTGTGAACCAGCAAACCGATGATCCAGCCAATTGCCAGATCATCAGCCAGTCACCCACTCAGGACCGGAATCCGGAGCAGTTTGAAAAAATCATCCTGAGTGTTAGAATGCGCTGCCAGTATGAAGTATTGGTCAACGTCATTGATGCGATGGAAGCCAACACCCCGTCATTGTTTGTGAATGATTTGAGGATCGAGTCTAGAAACCGCAATCGTTACCGCCGCAACAGCGGAGAAGAACAGCAACAGGCACCGGATAATCTGGAAGTGAGGTTTGATTTGTTTGCCTACCTGAAGATACCGGTTGAGAAAGAAGATGAAAAATAATGCGTTTTCCAATGGTTTGATGATTGTGATTGGGGTGCTGATGGTGGTGGCTGCCTTGCAATTAATGGGCTGGGGTCAGGGCACTTCTTCCCTGGAGCCAGAGCCTTTTGATGTGTCGCAACTCAGTCAGCTGGCTGCCACCGCCAGTCAGGGTCAGGATGTGAGGGATGATGACATGCTTGATACCATCACCGGAGCCCCTTTGTTCAGCATCAGCAGAACGCCCTTTGTGCCCGAAGAAATTGATTTGGTTGAAGGGGATGATGATCCTGTTGAAGCAGCCGAACCGCTGAAAGCCAGAGTGACCAGCATCATGATCCTTGGTGAAGCGAAGTATGCCATGATTTTGGACGAACTGACCAATGAACAGGTCACCCTTGAAATGGGGATGCCCCTGCCTGGCGAACAAGGCTTGTGGGTGGTGGATCACATTGAGCCCAGGAAGGTGGTTTTCAGCTCCGAGGGTGAAGAACCGGTTGAATTGGAGCTGGATGTGTTTGACGGACAGTTGAATGCCAGTGCTGCCAAAGCTGCCAGGCCAAGTTCAAGAACAAGAGACATCCAGGAAGAGGTTGCGGAAAACAGTGATGCAACCAAACAAAAAAACAGTGCCGAAGAAATCAGAAGAAAAATCGCGGAACGCAGGGCTCAGATGAGGGCCAATGCAGCCAAAGGAAATAAAAATGACAATTAAAACTTTCAAAACATGGTGTTTGTACCTTTCTCTGCTTAGTCTGGCCGGTTGTGTAACACAGCCAAAGGATTTGAGTGGTGAGTTAAATAATTCAGATTACCTCAAAGGTGTCAAGTCAACGGTATATTCTGGAGAAGTGTTCAACAGTGGTGAGGTGTCAGAGCAGGAATTGACAGGAACTGAATATTATCCGGGTACGGGTGAATTCATCAACTTTGAAGCAGCTGCCCGCGGAGAGCAGGTGGTTTCTGAAGAAGGTGAAATCACTTTCAACTTCGAAGGTGAGTCACTGCAAGCAGTGGTGCATTTTATATTGGGCGTGGTGCTGAAAGAAAACTACGTGCTGGCACCAGGCGTGAAAGGCAAGGTGACCTTTGCCACGGCCAGACCCATTTCAAAGTCACAAATTATTCCCATCCTGGAAATGATGCTGGGTTGGAACAATGCCGCTTTGGTGATGGTTGATGATCGCTACCATGTGTTGCCAGAGAAACAAGCCATCAAAGGCTTGTTAACGCCGCAATTTGGTCAGGCTGCTGAGCGGGCCGGTTATCAGGTACTGGCTGTGCCCCTGACGTTTGTTTCTCCCACGGAAATGGAAAAAATACTGGAGCCCTATGCCAAAGAGGGCGCGGTGGTAAAGGCCGATAATGCCAGAAATATATTGTTCTTGTCCGGAACCCAAAGTGAATTGAGTAATTACCTGCAAACAGTGGAAATTTTTGATGTGGACTGGTTGGCTGGTATGTCTACCGGTATATTCTATCTGCAACGGGTTGATGCCAATGACATCATTGTGGAGTTGGAAGCCCTGTTTGGTGAGGGTGCTGAAAATCCATTGGCTGGCATGTTCCGTTTTTTACCGTTGGAACGACTGAATGCAGTGATGGTCATCACCCCACAGGAAGAATACCTGTACAAGGCCAAACAGTGGGTTGACCGATTAGACCGTGCCGATGCCGATGGTGCATCCAATTTGTATGTATACAGCGTGAAAAACATCAAGGCCGATGACCTGGCGGGTTATCTGAATGATGTGTTTGGTGGCAGTGGCTCATCCCGCTCATCGGCCAAAGCCAGTGGTGGGACAGTGGTGCCAGGTCAGGGTGGTAAAGAAGTCAGCTCATCTGGAGCGAGCAGCACCAACACCAACCGCAGGCGAAACACCAACAATTCCGGCTCTGGCATCAATGACATCTTTATCTCTGCGATTGAAGATTCAAACCAGTTGCTGATCAAAGCCGGGGTCAGTGATTATGAGAAAATACTGTCAGCCATTGAGCGTCTTGATATCGAGCCTTTACAGGTGCTGGTTGAACTCAAAATCATTGAGGTCACCCTGTTTGACTCCATCACTCATGGCATGGATTTGTTGTTTGGTGATGGTGCACCTGAGATAGGTACTTCTGCGACCACTGCAGGTAAGACGCCTTATGATTTCGGTACCTCAGGAGCGCGGATCAATGGCGGCGGAATTGCATACCGTTTTCTTGGCACAGATGCCGAAGCCAGGCTGACAGCCCTGGAAAAAGAAGACCGCATAGCCGTGCTGTCAACCCCGACGTTATTGGTGTTGAACAATAAGAATGCCACCATCAATGTGGGAGATCAGATACCCATTACCAATGTGGGCTCTATCAACAATGGCGGTGGATTGAACAATGGCACCATTTCCAGTACCCGTTTCATACAAACCGGTGTGCAGGTTGATATCACGCCGCGGGTTAATCCGGGCGGTCTGGTTTACATGGAAATCAGTCAGGATGTAAGTAATCCCGGGCCGATCCCTGAAAATGGTGCGCCATCAATTGCCAGCAGGCAGTTGAACACAGAAATTGCTGTACAAAGTGGCAACACCATCGTGATGGGGGGATTGATCAGAGAAAATGACAATCTTTCTAAATCCGGATTTCCGGTGTTGAGCAAGATCCCTGTGCTCGGAAACGTATTTGGTTCGAAAACCAAAACTTCTGATCGCACAGAGCTGATGTTGCTGATTACCCCGACGGTGATTGAAAACCCAGAGCAAGCCAGAAAAGTTACCGAAGAATATGCCCGTAAATTCCAGGGCTTGAAACCCATTAAATCCAAAAATGAAAATGAAAATGATGAATAAAATAAAACCCCTGCTGCTGCTCAGTGTTGTGCTGCTGCTGTCGGCGTGTCAGACCAATGAAGATTTGCCAACCAGTGTCAATAATCGCTGGGCAGCGATTGTATCCCAGGATTTAAACACCGCTTATGAGTATTTTTCTCCAGGTTATAAAGAACTGGAAACCCTGGATGCGTTCAGACTCAGAATGGCCACGGCCCGGCTTAATGTGAAGTGGAAAAAAGCCGCTTATGAAAGTCAGGAGTGCAGTGATGAAAACGTGTGTGAAGTGAAGTTAAACATCACTTATGAATATTCGTTTCCCAAGCGCAGTATGGGCGGTATGGAAGTGGACACCACCATCACAGAAAACTGGATCAGAACCGACGGCAAGTGGCATTTTGTACCGAAGAATAAATGACCTCAATATCAAGCACTTTTTAAGCAAATTCAATTTGAAAAATTCATAAAAAGTGCTTGTTTCTTAACAACAGATAAACTATCATTCACTTTGCTATCTTGTATAGCTTCGTTCATATGAGCGGGGATATTTTAAAATAGCCCTGATATTTTTATTAAATTTGGAGTTAGAAATGAAAAAAAATAAACTAACTATGGCTGTTGTTGCTGGTATCGCAGGTGTTGCGGGCATGGCAAATGCAGCACAGTATGTCAACCCAGAAGGCCACGGCCAGGTGTTGATCTACCCTTACTACTCAGTAAACAATGGCTTGAACACTTTGTACTCAGTTGTCAACACCACAGCTGATACCAAAGCGGTTAAAGTACGTTTCCTGGAAGGTGAGAACACTTTAGAGGTACTTGACTTTAACGTTTACCTGTCTGCTTACGACGTGTGGACTGGTGCTCTGGGCCCATTCACTTCGACCATCGCTGGTCACGTAGGTGAGCCTTCAGGCGTTCACGTATCTAGTGACACTTCTTGTGCACCTTTCCTGAACAAAGCGGGTCAAGAGTTCCTGCCTTACACCATTGATGAAGATGATGCCACTGGTAACACCAGCATGCGTCGCTCTACTGATGGTCACTTTGAAGTTCTGGAAATGGCTACATTCATCGGTCCTACCATTGGTTGGGCTGATCACGGTGCAACTGGTGTTCCAGCTAACTGTGGTGCCATCCAAGCTGATTGGGATGACAACAACTTCTACGACACTGCTGATGAAGATTTGGTAACCGGCGGTCTGTTCGGTTCTGCTTCTATCGTTAACGTTGCTGAAGGTCTGGCCATGACTTACGATGCGATTGCCATCGACGAGTTCTGGACTGGCGGCGTTGGTTCTCACTCAGAGCCAGGTAGCTTGCTGCCTTCATTGGCTCAAGGTGATCTGGAAGCCATCGTATTCCAAAACGGTGCAGCTGTAAGCTCAACGTTCCTGTCTGGTGCTGAAGCAGTTTCTGCTTTGTTCACCAAGCAAGCGATCTACAATGAGTATGCACTGGATTCAATTGTTAACGGTAAAACTGAGTGGGTTATCACTTTCCCAACTAAAAACTTCCACGTTGATGAAGTTGTAAGTGCGATTCCTCCTTTTGTTAACACCTGGAATGGTTCTGCTTCATGTCATGAGTTCCAACTGACTATGTGGGATCGTGAAGAGCAAGAAGAAACTGTAAGTACTGGTGGCGTATCTCCACGTCCTCCTGCTGGTGAAAACCCACAACTGTGTCTGGAAGTCAACGTTGTTGAATTCATCCTGCCTGGTGGTGTAGCTGGCGCTGAGTCTTCAATCATGGGTTCTGACAACCTGGTAACTGTAACCACTCCTTCAATTGCTCACGCAACTGAGAATGGTTGGGCCAGAATGGAATTCAATGATGACGACGGTACTGCTTACGTTACTTCAGCGATTGCTGGTGCTGACTATGTTGGTCTGCCTGTTGTTGGTTTTGCTGCTCAGCAGTTCTCCAACGGTGGTGCTGGCGCAGGTCTGTTGGCTCAGTACGCAGGTCTGTTCGTACACAAAGGTCGCGTTGTTTCTCAATAAGACCTTCCGTTACGGAAAACAAAAAGGACAAGATTTATTCTTGTCCTTTTTTTTTGAATAAAATATTAACAATATATCGAGTATAATCGGCGTTTTAGACCTGAAATGAGAATCCAATGAAAAATGTCTACACAATATTGTTGCTGTTAAGTGCGATGACAGTACACGCGGAAAAAATAATTTTCAATGATGACATCACAAACTCGGCAGACATCACCGGTGATGCAGAGATTGATTTTGTAAACGGTGACATCAGAGTAACCACGTTGGGTGACTACTCAATCATAGACAACGAAGATGAACCTGTTATTCTGGGCTTTTATCCCAGTGACTTTGACATTGCCATTGGTGGTAGTATTTCGGTTAACTGGACAGTGGCATTTGCCAGTTCCTGTACAGCACAAACCACATCAGGTGCTTCGACCTGGAGTGGCAACAAGACATCAGTCAATGGTTCTCACAGTCAGTCAGGGGTAACGGTTACTCAATTACCGGCACAACTCAGACTGGAATGTTTCAACGCCGGAGGCGCGTCTCAAGTACGTACCATCAGCCTGACCCAACAATCTACCGGTGGAGGTGGTGGCTCTCCAGTTATTAACTTCTTCACTGTTGATAATCAATCAAACAGTGCAGTGGTTTCTCCTCCTGGTACGGCAACCATAGCCTGGGATGCAGACAATGTGACTTCATGTACAGCTGGCTCATCACCTACAGTGACTGGATGGACAGGATCTAAAAATGCATCAGGTTCACAGCAGGTTACGTTCAGTCAAGATGCAACAGTTACTTTGACATGTGGTACGGCATCAAGAAATGTGAATGTTGATTTCAATGAGAATTCATCATGCAGCAGTTCAGTCTATCCTCCAGGTTTGAATCGAGTCAGTGGTACTTACGCTGAATACAATGATGGGTTGAATTTTGGTGAAGACACCAATGTGACTTTCGAGCTCTCCATAAATAACGATCAATTTGCAGCGCTTTCAGGGGTTAACATGAATTCTAATACCCGCAGGAGAATTACCTTCACAGCACCGCCAACACAACAGTTCTTTGATCAGGCAATGATTGCTGTGAGTGAGTGTCCGGGTGACTTTACTGACTCAGGCACTGTATGTACCCGGGTAGTGACCAACAACAGTGGTTTGTTTTTCTCAACCAGACCAGCTGATGTGGACAGTCCGTTTAACTTCTGTGTACTGGATCCAACGAAAACATATTACTTCAACTATGTGACTTCACCCTCACCCTATACCACCGCACCGACCTGTCAGGATGGTTCACGGTGTACCTTCTTCTACTCAGAGGGGGTGATGAACTGATGATGATCATTGGTTTGTTATTGACCAGCTTGTTTAGCCAGGATACATTCCTGGTTAAACAGGGCGAGGTGGAAGTTCCTTTGTCAGACCTCGATGCTTATGTTTATTTACTGCATGAGTCAACCCGTGGTGGTTTTGCTGATCAGCATGATCAGATTGAAAAAAACATTTACACCATACTGAATGTCAATATTGTGTACCACTACATCAACCAGTCAGAACTCAAAAACCTGGATGTTTTTCAGGAAGTCATTGAAAGCATTAACCAGGAAACCCTCAGTACAGATCAGGCTTTCATAGATAAGCTGGATTTGGATGAACAGGAAATGCTTAATAATGTCAGGCAATATAAAACCAAAATTGAATTTTACAGGACCATGCTCCAACACCTGAACAATACCGTGGATGAACAGGCTGTTCTGACGTTGGCCAAAGAACAATACATGGTTAACAAGGCTCAATATGAAGTGCCGGAAATTCGGGATCTGTCGGTAATTGTTTTGCCAGCTGATCAAAGTGAACTTGCTCAGCAGCTGTTATCAGAAGTCAAAGGCCAGGATATTGATGGTTTCCATCAACAAGCTGCTAAACATTCTGTAGATCCGAGTACACAGATCAATCAGGGTAATTGGGGCGAATTCAAAAAAATGCATTTCAATTATGCCTTTGCTGATGATGTATACAGTTCACCTGAAGGTGTGGTTCCACAGTTACTTGAAGACAAGGACTATGTTTACATTGTCAGGGTTAATGACATACAGGCAGGATATACCCAAGCCTTTGAAGATGTGAAAGAACAGCTGATCAAGAAAGTCAAAGGCAACACCGTGGTTCGCCAGTTTCAAAACATCATCAACACCCAGGCTGTTAATCAGCTTGAAGTCAATCCTGAGTTGGTGGCGCACGTATTCGACCGATACAAAGTATTTGCTGATTGAATGTTCTTTTTCTTTTTGAAGAAGGAAATAACGGATCGTTATTTAGGTAATTCTTCGGCATTGGTTTGGATTGTGGTCCATCCAGTCATCACCTTACTGATCTATAATTTCGTTTTTGGTACCATCTTCAAAGCCCGTGTTGATGCTTTGCCTGATGGTGCCTTCATTACTTATCTTGCCATAGGATTGTGGCCCTGGATGGCATTTTCGGAATCGGTATTGAATGCCATCACTGCAGTGGTCTCAAGGAAAGATTTGTTGGGTAAAGTGAAATTTGATTTACGTCATGTGGTACTTGCCGGTACCACAGCAAACTTTATTTTACATGGCATTGGCTTTTTCACCATCATTGTCATTCTTTGCCTGATGGGTAAGCTCAGCTTGGAATGGAGTCTGTTGCTGATCCTTATCCCATTGCTGGTGATGTATTTGATGGCCATGGCATTGAGTTTACTGTTTGCGGCATTTTATGTCTTTTACCGTGATTTAAAACTCATCGTTTCGGCATTATTGCCACTGTTGTTCTTCTGCACGCCGATTATATACTCATGGGACCTGATTCCTGTTCAAGGTCAACAGATTTTGCAGTACAACCCATTGCTACCGGTCATTTCATTCATTCATAACGTGGTTTTTGGACTGAATCCAGTAAGCTGGAGTGGTCTGATCTGGGTATTCATAGGTGCTGTCATTCTGCTGTATTTGTCGAATCGTTTTTTTCAGAAACTGGCGCCCCGGTTTGATGACTTTGCCTGATGAAATTATTACAGCTGAAACACATCAATAAAATTTATCCACACGTTGCGAACAATAAACAGCGGGTCCGGGGGATGCTGAACATTTTGTTCAATCGCCAGGAAGCATCCGGAGCTCATGTGCTTAAAGACATTGATCTCACGGTTAACCAGGGTGAATCATTGGCCATCATCGGTCACAATGGTGCAGGAAAAAGCACTTTGCTGAAAATCATTTCTGGGGTGATTCAACCCACATCAGGGAAACTGTCAATTGACTGTGGAATTGGGGCTTTACTGGAACTTGGCTCTGGATTTGATCCTGAATATTCAGGTATAGACAACCTTAAAATGGCAGCTGCCATGGCTGGATTGACAGGTGAGGTTGCCAAAACAAAAATACATCGGATGATTGAATTTGCTGACATTGGTGATTACATCAATGAGCCGGTAAAAAACTATTCGTCTGGTATGGTGGTTAGGTTGGGTTTTTCAGTGATCACTGAAACCAAACCCGAGTTATTGATCACTGATGAAATTCTGGCTGTGGGTGACGAAGGTTTTCAATTGAAATGTCTGAACTGGATAGATCAGTATTTATCTGACGGCGGAACATTGCTGTTGGTATCACACAGCATTTATCATGTCCAGAAGCTTTGTCGAAAAGCCATTTGGCTGGATCATGGTGCAGTGAAATTGGCCGGTGATGTTTTTACCGTCAGCCAGGCCTATCAGGCTTCTATCACAGATCCTGCAAAGCTGCCATCTGGTGCAGAAGTGAATCGCAGCACTTATCACATTTATGATGCCCATATACTGGTTAATGATGAGCAGCATGAGCGGTTACCATTCAACAGCGATGTGGAATTGCTGGTTCAGGTTTATACCCCGGATGAACAAATCCCAGGCATCTGTTTTGGTATCGCCACTCAACAGGACCAGCCGGTTTACGGCACTTATTCAGAATTGCATCAGGCCAGGCCTGTCAGGAATACAGATGGTTTACTTGAATACCGGATCAGCTTACCGGGTCTTAAACTGTTGCCAGGTCACTATGAATTCAAGTTTCATTGTATGACACCTGAGAACATTCAAATGATTGATACCTTCAAAAAAATGGTCCAGATTACTGGTGAATCCAGAGAACATGGTCCGGTCCAAATTGAAACCAGGTGGCAATGAAATGAGCATTCAGATTGTGGTGCCAGTCTATAATGCCTTCGAGGTAACTGCACAAGCACTGCAAGCGTTAAAAAAGCACAACCTTCAGGATGATGTATTGATCCTGGACGACGCGTCGTCTGATCCAAGAATGACAGCCTTATATCTGGATTTGCCAGAGTCCTGGCAATTGCGGGTGAACCCGCAAAATCTGGGATTTGTGAAAACAGCCAACATCGGCTTAAAACACAATCCAGGTCATAGTCTGCTTTTAAATTCCGACACCATCGTCAGTGTCGGGTGGCTGGATCGATTCAAGGATGCTTTACTGGCCGTCGACGCAGTGGGAACAGCCACACCCTGGTCAAACAATGCGGAAATTTGTTCATTGCCAGAAACATTAAAGGTCAATCCAATGCCAGAGGACATCGATCTGCTGGCAGCAGAATTGGTTGACTGCCATCAACCTGTTTATCCTCAACTGCCAACTGCAGTCGGCTTCGCCATGTTGATTTCAAAACAAGCCAAGGCACAAGTAGGTTATTTTGATGAGCCAACTTTTGGGCACGGTTATGGTGAAGAAAATGACTATTCGCTGCGGGTCACATCAGCTGGCTTAAAAAACATTTTGGTTGATCATGCATATGTGGCACACGTTGGTAACCAATCATTTCAGGCTTTGAATCTGAAACCCAATGAGCAGACCATGCACAGGCTACTCAATAAACACCCGGACTATTTGACATTGATCCAAAATTTCATTGAAAAAGACCCTTTATGCCCAATAAGAGAATCAATCATTGCTAAAATAAGCGGTTTTTGAATCAGTGTGACATGTCAGAGCAGGAATTAGTATTTACCGGGGAACGGTTTTTACCCGATTGTGAACGGGAAATTTGGTATGAACATTACCACCGTTATGCCATGGCTTCGCATTGGGTTGAAGGTAAGGATGTGTTGGATGCCGCTTGTGGCGAGGGATATGGCAGTCATTTGCTGGCCCAACAGGCCAACTCGGTCACCGGTGTTGACATTGACCCTCAGGCGATTGCGCATGCCCAAAAAACCTATCAACAGGATCATTTAACATTCATCACATCAGATGTGTTGACGCTGCCACTGGAGAGTGACACTTATGATGTGATTGTGTCGTTTGAAACACTGGAACACCTCAGCGAGCATCAGCAGTTACTGGCAGAATTTAAACGGGTTCTGAAACCCGGTGGGGTGTTGTTAATATCCACTCCGGATAAACGCGAATATTCAGACAAGACCGGTTTTGACAATGAGTACCATGTTCGTGAGTTATATCGCGAAGAATTTGAGCAATTGATCAATTCGAACTTTTCACACAGTCAGTGGTTTGGTCAGAAACTGATGTTTTCATCGAACATCTGGCGCCTGGACCAGCCAGCCAATAGGTTGCAGCAGGATCATATGGTGAATCAACAGTTGACCGATGGAGCGGGTTTTGCGCCAATGTATTATGTGGTGGCCGCGTCTGATCAGCCGATGACTGAGGCGAATCATCCGGATGCATATCAATTCACTGAGCAGGACGAAACGGTGTACGGTCATTACAATGCAGTTATTCGGGCTCACATCAAAGCTGAACAGGATTGCATGGCTTTGCAAAACAGGCAGGAACGCTGGCTATCTCACCCACTCATCGGTCGATTGATCAAATGGTTTGGTAAGGAATAATTATGGAATTTGAATTTAATTTTGGCGAACAAACAATACGTACCGGTCAACCCATGGATCCAACTTTGTATGCATCCGTGTCCGGGACTGTACAGCAGTTGTCTAAGGAAGAACTGGTTTTTCTGGAGCATCATTCAGGCACCAATCACATCATGACCTTGCAAGTGTTACAGGCAATGGGGCTGACGCAACAGTTTAAACCCATGCATGAACACATCAATGCCATAGAGCAAAACATACCTGCCCTTAAAGGCCAGGCGCAAGCCATTGAAAAAGTACTGGGTTTTTTAAAGAATAAATCTTTGATCATCAGTGAAGAACAATGGTTGGAGCGCATCAAAACCGGCCATCAGCGATCCCGTGATATTCCCACTGCCGGTGTGGTGATCAGGACTTGTCAGCGTCCTGATAACCTGCAGCGATTGTTGGAGTCCATGACCACCTACGTGAATCGCCATGACAACCAGGAAACCACTGTGTTGGTGTTTGATGATTCGCCGGATAATCCTTCGCAGGAAGCCAATCAAAAGGTCTGCCAGGCGGCTAAAATCAATGTCAAATACCATGGTGCGTCATGGCAATCGCAGTTCATTGCCATGCTCAACCAACAATTTCCAGATGATCAACAGGAAATCAATTGGTTGCTGGGTGAAAAAAATGGCTTCACCGGAGGACGGGTCTGGAATCTGGCATTATTGGCATTGGCCGGTAAGAAATTTGCTTTTTTTGATGACGATTACCTGATTCAGCCCAGAAAGGCTGAGCAATATTCTGAACAGCTCATCAACCTGGCTGAAGATGCCCCGCTGAATGTTGGTTTCGGATTGAACATCAGAGACATCAAAGCCAAGAGTGAAGATGTTGAAACTGATGTGCTGGAACAAATGATGAATGCCTGCGGTGATCATTTTGGTCACTGGTTGAGTAGCCATGATGAGATGCAACATCAATCCTTGTATGGCTGGCGTCTGATGGATCTGGAACGGTTAAACAATCGTTCACTGATCAAATCCACTGGTAACGGTACCTGGGGCAGCCCCCGTGCTGAGAGTAATTATTGGTTGTATTTGTTGACCGGTGAACAGCGGGAAGCCTTTTGGCAGGACAGGGAAACCTACCTCGATAACATTGAAGCATCACATTTATTGCATTATTCGCCAGAGTTCATGGCCATGTCCTGTTCTAATTTTGCTCCTTCTACCATTGATAACAGTACCTTGACGCCATTTGTGATGCCCATCAATAAAAATGAGGATCATTTCTTCAACTGCATGATGAAGGCCTGTTATCCTGATCAGGTGTCATTGCATTTTCCTTACATGATGGGCCACATCCAAACCAGTAAGCGTGATCGCAGCAGTTTCAATCACATCGCCCGCCGACCGAATTTCAATAATTTCGTTGCAGACTATGTGCTGTCAATTTTGAATAACATCCACTCGCTGGATGAAAACGTGCGTTATGAAAGCATCCGTGCGGCCATCAATGATTTACGTACTTCTACCGATAAGGACCTTGCAAATCGCTTAACTGAGTACATGACCAAGACCCGCTCAGACCTTGTATGTTCGTTGCAAAACATCCTTGATGAAGTGCCAGATGCGCCGATATACTGGCAAGCTGATGTGCGGGAAATTATTCAGGCCAATGGCAAAGCAGTGAAATCCAATCAGGCTCCGGTACTCACAGACTGGGATGAAAGCATGGATCATGAGGCGTGTCTGGCCAAAGCCCGGCATGACCTGAGAGAAGTGGTGGATGCCATGCAAGTTTGGCCTAAGCTGTGGGCTTTTTGCCAGGGTCAATGAGCCAACAGCCTGTCACAGATGTGGTGATCGTCAACCACAATTCAGGTCAGGCTTTACAACAGTGTCTGCAGGGTTTACTCAATGCGGGCTCGCCTGATGTACAGTTGATATTGGTTGATAATGCATCGAGTGATGACTCGCTTGACCGCTTGCCGTCATCAGCCAACATCCGACTCATCCGCAACAGCCAAAATGTGGGTTTTGCCAAAGCTTGCAACCAGGGACTGAATTCGGGACAAGCCGATTGTGTGGTGTTTCTTAACCCTGATTGCTTCACATCAGTAGCACAACTGGAGCAACTGCGCCAACAACTCTGGAAACACCCTGAAGCGGTGTTGATCGGCTGTCGTGTCTTGAATGAGGATGGCAGTATGCAAGCCGCATCACGCCGTCGTCTACCCACTTTCTGGCGCATCGTCTGGCAGTTGACTGGCTGCAGTCGATTTCGATTATTCAAAGGCATCAACATCCGTGATGATGGCCGGTTCAAGCAGACCATTGAGGTAGAGGCCATCAATGGAGCGCTGATGATGGGGCGGCGGGAAAAGCTTGAACAGCTGGGTGGGTTCGATGAGCAGTACCCTTTGCATTTTGAAGATCTCGACTTATTTGCCAGGGTGGCAAAAGCCAGCAAAACAATTTTGTATGACCCATCAGTTGAAGTCATTCATTTAAAAGGACATTCACGGCAGGACAGTGGGTTGATAAAACGCTGGAAACGTCAGGGTCTGAAGCGATTCATGCAATTACACCGACCGGCGTGGGAAGCCCGACTGGTCAACTGGCTGACAGGCTCAAAATAAATTCATACACTTTTTTCTTATTGACCTGATAATGCTCTGCCACAAGTTTGGCGGCTTTTCTGGGGGGGAGATGAGGTGTCAGTGCGACAGCCAGTGACTGAATCTGCTCATCCAGTTGTGCTGTGACCAAGGGCTTCTCTGCCTGAATAGCGAGCACAAATTCGCCTTTCAGTTGATTGGAATCGCTGTTCATTAAATCCAGTAACTGACCGGCTGTGCCACGAAAAATATGTTCAAATTTTTTGGTCAGTTCGCGACCCATTCCTACCACAGCATCAGCACCAAACACAGTCACAATCTGAGTCACTGAATTAAGGACGCGGTGAGAAGATTCATAAAATACATGAGTGGCAGTTAATGGCTTGAGGCTTTCATAAAATTTCTGGCGTTGAGCACTTTTGGCCGGAATGAAGCCATGAAATGTGAAAGGCTGGGTATTGAGTGCAACCACCGACAGAAATGCAGTCAATGCCGAAGGGCCCGGGATAGGGGAGACCGTGATGCCGGCTTCATGCGCCAGTTGTAACAAGGTAAATCCCGGATCACTGATCAACGGTGTACCGGCATCAGACACCAGTGCCACATGCTGACCTGACTGCAGAAAACCAATGAGCCTGGCTGATTCCTGGTGTTCATTGTGCTGATGCAGTGCAATGGTTCTGGCCTGTATGCCATATTCTTGAAACACGCGTTGTGAGTGACGCGTGTCCTCGCAGGCCACCCAGTCACAATCCCGTAACACGGTGACCGCACGGTGGGTGAGGTCGGCCAGATTGCCTATGGGTGTGGCGACCACGAACAGGGTGCCACTTGAAGAAGGAAGAGTTTGATTCATCATCAGGCATTTTAATGAATTCTGGGTTAAAATCCCATTCATGAATAAACATTTGATGCAATGGACCTATTTGGTGCTGATGGTTTTGGCTTTGGCTTCCTGCAGCAGCACGCAAGGACCGGGCACCCAGCCCACAGACAGTCGCGAAAAACGTCAGGGCCTGATGAGTTATGCACAACAGGATTTTTTTAATGCGGCCAATTTGTTGAGTCGTGCTAACGAGTTACATCCCCGGGATCCTGAGGTATTCAATGCCTTGCTCGATGCCTGGTATCAAATGGGTGAATATGTGCGGATCTGGCAATTGCTCAACCAGGACCCATGGCGTACGCCGCAAAGCAGTCTCATTGAAGCCGAATTAATGGTCATACAAAACCAATGCGATCAGGCAACTGTTGTCACCGCTTCAGTACAACCTGAGCTGCTGACCGCTGAATGGCAAATCCGGTATTGGGATATTCAAACCAGTTGTCATGCATCCAATAAGGCCTGGCTCGAAGCTGCTGTTGCGTTGATTAAAGTCAATCAGTTGGTCACTGATCCGGCCACCAGACAATTGAATGACGACCAGATTGTTCGTTATCTGATTCAGGTGCCACAGGAACAGCTGATCATGATGATCGGAGCATCAGAAGATGAATTGATTGAGGGCTGGATCGAAGCGGCTTACATTAATTTTGGCGCCGATGGAACCTCAGGAGCCGGGTGGTTAAACCAATGGCAAGGTCACCCGGCCAGTTATTATTTCCTTGATTTCAATCGGGTCAATAATCAACAGAAAGTGGCGGTGCTGTTGCCGCTTTCCGGGCGTTTTGAAGAAGTGGCGCAGGCCATTCAAGAGGGCATGCTGGCTGCTGTTTTGAGCGATGCCGGTAATCAAAATGAATTGTTGTTTTTTGACACCGGTAGTCAGGGGGAAAACCTGGCCAATGCCTGGTTTTCTGCACAAGAGCAACAAGTGGACCTGATCATTGGTCCAGTGGACAAAAATTCCATTGAGCAGGCGGTTCAGCTACCGGAAGCCACCACCCCTGTGGTGTTGTTGAATCAGGCTGATTCAAATTATTTTCAATTTACCTTGTCACCGGAGACTGAGGCTGAAGAAGTCGCGGAGCAGATGATTGCTGATGGACACAAAAACGTGATCATCATGGCGCCTAACGATGCTTGGGGTGAGCGGATGACCAAAGCATTTGCCCAGCGCTTCGTTGATTTGGGTGGGCAGATTACGTACAACAGTTATTTTCAGCCGGCACAAAATGATTATTCTGCACAGCTCAGACAGGTGCTGGGTCTGGTTGAAAGTCAGCTTCGTGCCAGAAACCTGCAACAATTTCTGAAGCTCAACCTCAATGCCGAAGAGGTGGTGAGAGCCGACGTTGATGCCATATTCCTGGCAGCCAGGCCGGCTTTTGCCCGACTGATGATTCCGCAATTAAAGTTCCACCGGGCAGCAGACATACCGGTTTACGCCACTTCCCATGTTTTTGACGGGCTCAATAATGAGCAACACAACAAAGATCTGGAAGGTGTCATCTTTGCCATCAGTCCAATTGAAATTGAAGCTCCCTATTTATTTGAAATATTGTCTTTTGATCTGAATAAAATCAACAGCGATAAAAAATTGTTTGCCTTCGGTTTTGATGCTTATCAATTGATCGCCAGGCTGGAATGGATGAGCCGGGTTAACACCGGTATGATTGAAGGCCTCACCGGAGACATCCGGCTTGGCCTGACAAAAACCTTCAGGAGGTCACTGCTGTGGGCAGTATACCGAAATGGCTTGGTCAGATCATTGCAGGATTAACCATTGTGCCGGACAGTAAGGGGCACCAGGCTGAACAATTGGCTGCCAGGTACCTGCAAGATCATGGGTTGTCCCTGGAGGCCAGTAATTACCGCACTCCATTGGGTGAAATTGACTTGATTTGCAAAGACCAGGATCAGCTGGTGTTTGTTGAGGTGAGGTACAAAGCGAATCAGGCCTGGGCCAGCCCGGCTGAATCCGTGACCCGCAGCAAGCAGTTGAAGCTGATCAAAGCGGCCAGGCAGTATTTGCAACAACATGATCCGGCCGGGCATTTATCCTGCCGTTTTGATGTGGTGGCCATGACTGGTGACATCAAAGCCCCAGTCATTGACTGGTTGCCGAATGCTTTTTATTGAATGAATGGCCGTGACTATGGTCTACACAACACACACAATTACCAGAGGAACTCATGAAAAACATTTTATTACTCATCCTGATCACTGCCACGCTGTCTGCTTGTGCTCCTGTGTTGATTGGCAGTGCGATTGTCACTGGGGTGAACATCGCTCATGACAGGCGTTCAGCTGGACAGGTGCTGGATGACAAAATCATCACCGCCAGTGTCAAGAATGAAATCAGAAAATCTCTGGAAGATGACAGCAGGATCAAGGTCGAGTCATACAATGGCGTGGTATTACTGGCCGGTGAGGTGAAAACCACCGATGATCGCATCCATGCCGAAGATGCGGCCGCCATCAAAGATGGCGTGGTCAAAGTGGTAAATGAACTCAAACTGGTTGATGAAATTTCCAAACTGGGACGGCGCAGCAAAGACAGTTACCTTGGCTCCAAGGCAAAAGCTTCGCTGCTGAAAATTGATTTGGCAGGGTTTGACCCCACCCGGGTACACATCACCACAGCCAACCGAGAAGTTTATCTGATGGGTCTGGTCAGTCGAAATGAGGCCGATGCTGTGGTAGAGCGCATCAGGCATTTGCGAGGCGTAGAGCGGGTGGTTAAAATTTTTGAGTACACCGATTGAAAATCCTGGTTGGGGCGATTTTACTGGCGGTATTGACGGCCTGTCAGCATCGTCAGCTGGTACCTGAATCGGCAGATAATGCGGCTGTGCGCTTTGTACAGGCCTTCAATGATCAGGATGTAGAAGCCATGCTGCGTGCGGTTCATGAGGATGTGCGATATATGTTTGTAGAGGCCGATCAGATTCATGTTGAAACCAAAAACAAACAAGCCCTGGCAGCGTACCTGCCAACTTTTTTTCAGCAAACACCTGCCACACAGTCATCGATCCTCTATTCACAGCAACAGGGTTACCATATCAGTCAGGTTGAACGTGCCACCTGGCGTGATCAGCAAGGACAGCTGCGCACCCAGTGCAGTTGGTCTGTGTATCAATTACAGGATGGACTGATCATAAACATTTGGTATCACAGTTCATTTGTTTGTTCAGCCGATTGAATAAAATTCTTTGAATCATTGCGATGCCCTGATGTCTGAACACTGGCGTTCGGGGGATCAACCCACACAATCTGGCCCATGAAAAAGATCACAGTACTGGTTGGCTTATTGGTTTGGCAGACATCCTTACAAGCCCAATCATCCAACATCACCATTGACCTGAATGAGGGACTCAGGCAACTCGAAGTTCGTCATTGTTTTGTTCGGGCACCAGCAGCCTTGCAGGTGCAATATACCCTGCGACGGCACATCAGATTCATTACCTGGGAAGACCACGATGATACCAGGAACCTGGCTGTTTCTGGAAACAGCCTGCGATTGCCTGAAGGACATTCAGGTTGCCTTGCCTATGTCGTTGACCATGTTGAACGGAATGTAAGGGGTCATCAGAAAGCCATCAACAAGCAACATCCCGAAACCCGGATATTGGATATTGACCGTCTGTTGCTGAGAACCATTGAAGTTCCCGGCCAAATGCCCATCATTGAAATCAGGCACCCATCTGCTGTGAAGCTCTCAGCGCCTTGGCAATTATTGCAAAGATCTGCCTTAAATACCCGCTACCGGATGAAACCCACGCCGACTTACTCGCGAGGTTTTTTGGCCATTGGCAAATTGAGTTTGCGAACTGTTTATCTGGGCTCCTCGAGGTTAAGACTGGCGGTGATGTCCACCAATCCAATGGCCCCTGAGCGACTTGAGCAATGGGTTAGAACCATGGCAGGAACGGTGGCCCTGACTGGTGGCTCATTTCCTTTGCCGGACATTCAGGTGTTGATCATAGACATGCCAGGGTCATCGGAACCGGTTCCCTGGGGACAGGTTAACCGGGCCGGAGGTCAGGGTGTACTGTTTGTGGTCAACACTGAATTTGGTGATGATCAATTGTATGCAGACTGGACCGCGGCGCATGAATTCAGCCACTTATTGACGCCGTACACGCCCAATGATCGCTGGTTGTCTGAAGGTTTTGCCAGTTACCACCAAAACATCACCCGCCTGAGATCTGGTTTGCTTGATGAGCGTACTGCCTGGAAAAAATTATTGGCAGGGTTCAGGCGGGGGCAAAAGGCAGCGGAAAAAACCGATGCCAGCGTGCTGAAACACGCCGGTCGCAGACACAGCATGCAAATGTATTGGGGTGGTGCGGTGATTGCCCTGAAGGCAGAAGTGGCGCTGCAACAGGCCACCGGTGGTCGGATGAATCTAACCCTGGCTTTGCGCGGTTTGCAGGAGTGTTGTTTGAACACCGGTCAATCCTGGTCAGCTGCTGCCATGTTCACTGAACTGGACCGCATCAGCGGTACCCAGGTGTTCAGCACTTTGTATGAAGAAGAAGTCAAACGACAGCGGTTTCCGGAGTTCACTTCTTTATTGGAACAATTGGGCGTGGTGCAAACCCGCTGGGGCTCGTTACGCTTCGAAGAACAGGCACCATTGGCACACATCAGAAAACGCATTGCCAGTGGCTGATTTACCGTCCCCCCCCAGTGGCAATTTTTGGCAATTATGATGTTGTTTAGGACAATGAACAGGCCGCTTCCAAACGGTCTGTTCATTGTTCCAGCCAGTTGCACAATGTTTCACAGTCGGGTTGTTGTTTGATGATCTGGTGCTTGGTTTTGGCTGGCAATTTTTTGATGAGGTATTCAATTTTAGAAGCAGCTGACCGGTCACCTGCAATGGTGTGATATACCAGTTCAATGTTTTTGAACCGACGGGTGAATTTGGCGCCCAATGGAGCGCCCTGCTGGTGTTGGCTTAATCTCAGCTGAGGATCTTTGGCGATGCCGGTGTAGATCACCTTGCGGTCACACAGTAACAAATACACCGACCAGCTTTCAGGTATTGGGTGCTCTGGTATTTTCATGTTGTTGCTGTGGTTTTTGTTCATTGGCCAAATGCAAATCCCTTTTGTTTTTGGCAGCGACCAACAGGGCCAGCGCGAAAAACGCACCTGGCGGTAAGACCGCCACCAAAAATCCTGCGTAGTCAGGAATAACGGTCAATTCCAGGTGGTGTCCCCATTCACCGAACAACAAGTGAGCCTGGCTGAACAAAGTGCCTTGACCCAATAGTTCACGCATGATTCCTATGGCCATCATCACCAGGGCAAATCCCAGCCCAACAAAGCATCCATCTTTGGCAGAAATCCACCAGTTGTTTTTTGAGGCAAAAGCTTCAGCCCGTGCCATGATCAGACAATTGGTGACGATCAATGGAATAAAAATACCCAGCGTGAGGTACAGTTCGTGGAAATAAGCATTCATGGTCATCTCCAGGGTGGTGACCACACTGGCGATCAGCAGCACGAACAGAGGTATGCGGATTTCTTTGCGGGTGATGGGCCTGATCAGTGACACCAATACATTGGTGATGACCACCACACTGATGGTTGCCAAGCCCATGCCCATGGCATTGATGGCGGTGTTTGATACTGCCAGCAGCGGGCATAAACCCAGCATTTGTACCAGGGCTGCGTTGTTGTCCAGTAACCGACTTCTGATGAATTCACTCATTGTTCTGAGCTCCGGTGGGTATTGGTTCAGTGGCGATGTGTTGATGATACAACAAGACCCTTTTGATGGCAGCCACCACAGCTCTGGGAGTGATGGTGGCTGCGGTGATCTGATCAAAAGCGCCCTGGTCCTTTTTCACAGCCCATTGTTGAGGCAACGGATCATCCAACGAGGTTTCAGGGAATTGTTCAAGCCAGTCACTTTTGCGTCTTTCAATCAAGTCACCCAACCCGGGTGTTTCTTTGTGACTGATGATTTCCACGGCTGTGATCTGACCGTCAGCACGTACCCCAACCAACAGTTCGATGTCACCTGAATAACCATTGCGGGCCACCACCGGGATGGCCCTGGCTGTCACTTTACCAGCGATTGTGCCGATGTACATCAATTTGGCTTGCCGATGGCCGAGCAGATCGGGTTCATTGATGGCAACGGCATCAGTTAATAAATCATTGTCATGCCATTCAGCCGGGATCAGGCGTTGAAGCGAGGCCAGTTTTTTGGCTTGTTGCTGTGCTGCAATCTGTGGTGCTGTCAGTTCGTTGCCGATCATCAATAGTCCACTGGTCAGCAAAGTCATTCCCGCCAGAATCACCGGTAATAACCAGGGTGCTGTTTTTTTGCTGTCAGTCAGTGGCATTTGTATTCCCCTTCTTGCCATAAGGATCCGGGATGGTGATGCGGTCTATCAACGGTGCTGCCATGTTCATCAGCAAAATGGCAAAGGCCACGCCATCGGGATAGCTGCCAAAATTCCTGATCAGTACCGTGAGGATGGCTACCCCAGCACCAAAAATGATTTTTCCTTTGAACGATGAACAACCGGAAGTTGGATCGGTGGCGATGAAAAAAGCGGCCAGCATGATCCCGCCGGAAAAGACGTGCTGCTGAGGAGACATGAACAGGTCGTTATTAAACAGGTAAAAGGGCGTCGCAGCAGCGATGGTGGTCATCAAAACTGCTGCCGGTACATGCCAGGTGATGATGCGTTTATACAGCAGTATGGCTCCACCAATGAACAACCAATTGGCAATCCATTCCCAGCCCAATCCACCCATTTCTCCAAATACCGGTAAGCTGACAATCTCACTCAGACTGTAGTTTTGTTGCAATCCGGTCTGAATGGCTGTCAGTGGTGTGGCTGCAGTGACTGCGTCAACCGCATCCTGAGGGTGTCCGGCGAATATCCAGCTGAACAGTTCAGTCAGTGAGAAATGAATGCTGTGTTCCGCCATCAGTCCACCAGGTGGCAACCACAATGACATGGATTGTGGGAAAGCAATGAGGATCACCGCAAATCCCACCATGGCCGGATTGAATATGTTGTTGCCCAATCCTCCATACAGGTGCTTGGCCACCACGATGGCAAAAAACATTCCGACTACGGACACATACCAGGGCGCTACCGGAGAAATACACAGCACAAAGAGCCAGGCAGTTACCACAGCACTGAGATCAGTTATGAATAACCTGACCGGTTGCTTGCGCCATCCCAGACACCACCACTCAAAAACCAGTGCGCTGACCACTGCGATGCACCAATGAACCAGTATGCCAAAACCAAAATAATAAACATGAGCCAGCGTGGCTGGGAGCAGGGTAAGACAAACCCACAACATGACCTGTTGAACACTGATCCTTGATGGGATGTGTGGCGCGCTGCTGGTATTCAAAGCATCAGTCATCGGTTTTGTCTGCAGTTTGTTGTTTAATCCTGGCCAGCACCGCTGAGATTTCTTGTTGAGCGGTTTTTTTGTCAGTCAGTCTGGCGGTTTTTTGACGCCTTTTGGCTTGTCTTTCGGCTTTGATGCGAGCTATTCTGGCATCCCTTTCTTCGTGTCTGGCTTTGGCATGTTGCGCTTTGGCACGCTTGATATCCAGATAGGTCAATTCCGATTTGGCGTATCGGTAAAAGTCCACCAGTCGGATGTGACTTGGACAGACCCATGAGCAGGCACCACACTCGATACAGTCAAACACGTGATGTTCTCTGGCCTTTTCAAGATCATTGTTTTGGTCATTGCCATTGATGTACCACAGCAGTTGTTGAGGCAATAATTCCTGGGGACAGACTTTAACGCAGTCACCACAACGGATGCATGGCATGGCAGGAATTTCAGGTTTGGTGGCAGTGGCTGGTAAAGCCAGCAGGCAGTTGGTGGTTTTTTCCACCCCTATCTGATCATGGGGCATGGCATAGCCCATCATGGGGCCGCCAACCACCAGTTTATCGATGTCATCTCGACAACCTGCCAGTTTCAGTAAATGGCTGAATGGGGTGCCGATCAGAGCCGTGTAATTTCCCGGTTTGCTGACCGAGTCTCCGGTCACAGTTACCACCCTTTCCAGCAAAGGTCGTCTATGTTCAATGGCATCACACACCGCTTTAGCAGTTGCCACATTTTGCATGATGATGCCCAATGACAGGGGCGTCTGACCACTGGGGACTTCTTTCCCAGTCAGGACTTTAATCAATTGTTTTTCTCCACCTGTGGGGTAAATGGTGGGAACCCTGGTTACTCCGATGTTGCTGATGCCGAGTGCATTGATGTGTTGGTCAAGCTGAGATTTAACCCCGCCGATGTTATCCTCGATGGCGATGATGCCGTGATCAGCTTCGGCGGCTTTCATCAACCATTGAGTACCGCGAATAATTGCTTCTGGCTCGTCGAGCATCAGGCGTTCGTCGCAGGAGATGTAAGGTTCACATTCTGCCCCGTTGATGATCAATGTGGTGGCTTGTGTCAGGCTTTGGTGGTCGTATTTAATGTGGGTTGGGAATCCTGCTCCTCCCAGACCGATGATACCGGCTTCCCGGATGGTATTGATGATGTCGTGACGGGATTGCGGTGAATCAGCATTGTCCTTGCTGAGCCACTGATCATTGCCATCTGTTTGAATGATGATGCAGTTGGTTGGACTGGCATCAGGGCCTGCGGTTGGATGAGTCCTGATGTCTTTGATGGTGCCTGATGTGGGCGCATGAAAGACCGCGCCATAAGGGTGGGCCGGATAGGCGATGACCTGACCTTTGAAGACCTGTTCGCCAGTTTTTACCACTGGCTCAGCGCTGTGCCCCTTATTGGACCGCAGGGCTATGATCAGTTCGTCAGGTATCCCTGCGTTCTGCAAGGGTTGTTCGCAAGAGTTTTGTTTGTGGTGGCGCAACACCAGTCCGCCGTGAAAATGTGCCAGGGGTTCAATCACCATGAGCTGGCCTCCTCTATGGTGTGCAGCAAAGCCGGTTTGGTCTGGCGGTGTAATTGTGCCGGTATTGGGGCAGGTATTTGAATGATACAATCCACCGGACATGCAGGAATGCACAGGTCGCATCCGGTGCATTCATCAAGGATCACGGTGTGCATCTGTTTGGCGGCACCAACAATGGCATCCACAGGACAAACCTGAATGCACTTGGTACAACCGATGCAGTCGGCTTCCACAATCTCCACCACCTGATCTGCAGCTTCCTGTCCATTTTCGGGGTTCAGTTCCAGCACTTCCATATCCAGCAGTTCAGCCAGTTTTTTGATGCCTTCCTGACCACCAGGGGGACATTGGTTGATTGGTGCATCGCCGTTGGCAATGGCCTCTGCATAGGGCTTGCAACCGGGGTAGTTGCACTGACCACATTGGGTCTGTGGCAAGATGTTGTTGATTTGTTCAACGATGGGGTTGCCTTCTACTTTGAATTTTTTTGAAACCCAGACAATCAGAAATCCAAAAACCACCGCCAGGCTAACCATACCAGCAAGCGCCCAGAATGTATGTGGCAGTTCAGGTATCATCAGCTGGCCATCCCTGCGAAGCCCATGAAGGCCAGGGCCATGATACCGGCAGTCATCAGGGCGATGGGTAACCCCCGAAAGGCCGCTGGTACCTGAGCCATTTCCAGACGTTCCCTGATGGCCGAAAACAAAACCAGCACCAGGCCAAATCCAAAGGCGGCACCGAATCCAAACACCGCCGATTCAACCAGACTGTTTTGTTGCTGAACGTTGAGTAAGGCCACGCCAAGCACCGCACAATTGGTGGTGATTAACGGTAAAAACAAACCCAGAACCTGATACAGCAGGGGGGATGACTTGTGCAAAATCATTTCGGTGATCTGTACCGTGACAGCGATCACCAGAATAAAGCTCAGGGTTTTCAGGTACTCCAGTTCCAGTGGCACCAACAGGTATGCATTGACCAGATAGCTGACAATGGATGACAGCGTCAGCACAAAGGCGGTGGCAAAACTCATGCCCATGGCTGATTTGTACTGTGTGGATACCCCCATAAACGGACACAGCCCCAGAAAACGCACCAACACAAAGTTGTTAACGAAAGCCGCGCTGATGAAAATGAGGAACCAATCGCCCATATTGTCTGCCGGTTATTTCACCCTCATGCCTGGTTGAGCACCTGCGTGCGGCTCGAGAATGAAAATGTCTTCTCCTCCCGGCCCGGCTGCCAGAACCATGCCTTCAGACAAGCCGAAACGCATTTTCCTTGGTGCCAGATTGGCCACCATGATGGTGTGTTTGCCGATCAGGTCTTCGGGCTGGTAGGCGGCTTTGATGCCAGCAAAAACATTGCGCTGCTCGCCTCCCAGGTCAAGGGTCAGTTGCAGCAATTTATCCGCACCATCCACATGCTGTGCATCAGCGATCAGCGCCACCCGCAGATCCACCTGGGCAAAGGCATTGAAATCAATTTCCTTGCTGATGGGGTCAGCTTCGAGTTGGCCATTGGACTGGCTCAACGGTTGGCTGGCTTCCAGGTCCTGTTTGCTTTGTTCGATGATGCGCTCCAGGGTTTCTTCCTCAATTCGGCTGATCAGAGGCTTGAATTGATTGATACCATGGTTGTGCAGAGGTTGATCTATGCCAAACCAGTCATCCAATTCGGTGTTCAGAAAATCAGCGGCTTTGCGCGCGGTGAATGGAATCACTGGTGCCAGCCAGGTCATCAGCACCCGAAACAGGTTGATGCCAGTTGAACACACCTGGTGGACTTCTTCCAGCTTGTCTTCTTTTTTGACAGCGACCCAGGGAGCCATGTCTGCAATGTATTGATTGGCTTTATCAGCAAGTGCCATGATTTGACGGATTGCGGCGTTGTATTTGCGTGCCTGGAATAAGCCGGCAATGTCATCAGACTGACTGATAAATTCATCATACAATCCCGGGTTATGCAATTGAGCGGACAAGGTGGAGTTGAACTTCTTTTTAATGAAGCCAGCACAGCGCGAAGCGATGTTGACCACTTTGCCCACCAGATCTGCATTCACCCGTTGTCTGAAATCATCCATGTTAAGGTCAATGTCTACCAGGCCATCAGATAATTTGGCGGCAAAATAATAGCGCAAATAGTCCGGATTCAGGTGCTCAAGGTATGTAGCGGCTTTGATGAACGTACCTCTTGATTTACTCATTTTGGTGCCGTTGACAGTCAGGAAGCCGTGTACGTAGACCGCATTGGGTAATTTCATTCCGGCGCCGTGCAGCATGGCCGGCCAGAACAGTGAATGAAAATAGAGGATGTCTTTGCCAATGAAGTGATACATTTCATGGTCACTTTGTGGGTCTACCCAAGGTGCAAAGTCCTCGCCTCGTTGATCACAGACATGCTTCAGGCAGGCCAGGTAACCCACCGGGGCATCCATCCAGACATAGAAATATTTGTTGTCCTCTTCAGGAATCTGAAAGCCGAAATAAGGTGCGTCACGGGAAATGTCCCATGATTGAAGTCCGGCTTCGAACCATTCGGCCAGCTTGTTGGTGACTTCTTCCTGCAGGGAGCCGGAAGCCCCCCATTCCTTGAGCATGGTCTCAAAGTTTTTCAGATTGACAAACAAATGCTTGGATTCTTTCATCACCGGCGTTGCACCACTGACCACTGATTTGGGGTTGATGATATCGGTGGTGTCATAGGTTGAGCCACAATCTTCGCAGCCATCACTGTATTGGTCCTCAGCACCACATTTCGGACAGGTTCCTTTGACAAAACGGTCTGGCAAGAACATGTTCTTTTCCGGGTCATAGTATTGTTCCACGACTTTGGATTCAATGTGTCCGGCGGCTTTGAGTTTCAGGTAAATCTCAGAGACCAATTCTTCATTTTCAGGGGAATGGGTGGAATGATAATGATCATAAGAAACCCCAAAAGCCTGCAAGTCACGCCAGTGTTCCTCACGAATACCATCGACCAGGGCTTCGGGAGTCATGCCTTGTTTTTCGGCATTGAGCATGATCGGAGTGCCATGGGCATCGTCGGCACACAGGTATTTGACTTCGTGACCCAACGAACGCATCAGGCGTGCCCAGATGTCTGATTGACTGTGTTCGACAAAGTGGCCTAAATGCAGTGAGCCACTGGCATAGGGCAGGGCCGAAGTGATGAGTATTTTTCTGACGTTTTGCTCGTTCTTTTCCATGGAATGACGCAGGATTTGGTTAAACGTCCTATTATCTCATGGGACCAACGCCACGTCTATGTTTGTCAGGGGCAACAGCCCATAGATTGAAGAGGGTTCGGGAAGGGTCAGCTGGTCAGAAACAGATGGGCTCCATAGCCACTGGCTATGCCCAGTAATAACCAGAAAAAAATCCTGAGTTCAGCCCACCAGTCGCGTTCCCATTCGCCCCGGAAAATGGATATGATTTCTGGCGTGAACCAAAAGCGCACACATTCGGTGAAATCATCCAGGTTCTGAAAAAAGAAGCCAAAGCTGTATCGCAACACCACCAGGGTGGCCATCAATGATAAAAAAACCTCCATCAGGAAAAAAGCCCTGTTGAGGTCAACAGGGCTTGGCTGGATCAGCTGCCGATGTGTTGTTCCAGGAAACTGAGCATTTTTTCATACAGCTCAATGCGGTACGGAATTTTTTGGAAGCCATGGCCGTCTTTCTTGTACATGGTTTCATACTTGATGCCTTTTTCTTTGAGTTTTTCTTCCAGTAAATAGGCGTTACCAATTGGTACCCGAACGTCCTCTGAACCGTGAACAATCAGCAGTGGCGCTTTGAGTTTGTCCAGGTGGTAGACCGGTGATCGTTCTTTCACCCGGGCTTCATCCGTTGAGCCAATCATGCGGGCCAAAAACCATTCTCTTGCTTTCTTGTTCTGTTTGAAAGAATCGGCTTTTTTCCATTGATATTCCAGCTCATAAGGACCGGCATCGGGAATAGAGCACTTGTACAGATCAGGTTCTTTGACCACGGCCTGCATAGAGGCATAACCACCATAACTCACCCCGTGAATACAAATACGGTCTTTGTCGGCATAGCCTTTTTCTATGGCCCACAGGGTGGCATCGGTGATGTCGTCCTGCATTTTGGCACCCCATTCATGGTAACCGGCATCCTGGAAACCGGATCCATAACCACCAGAACCTCTGAAGTTAAGTTGCAACACCAAATAACCACGGTTGGCTAATAACTGGGGACGTTCACGCCAGGCCCAAAAGTCTCTTGGTCCGTAAGGGCCGCCATGTGGATAAACCACCATGGGTAGATTCTTCAGCTCTTTTCCAGGTGGTAGGGTCAACTGACCATACATTTCAAGCCCATCTCTGGCGGCCATTTTGAATGGTTCAATTTTGGCCATTTCACTGGGTTTGATGTGAGGCATGGAACTGGCCAGGTAATTGACTTTGGTGTTTTTGCGGTCAAAGATATAGAAATCGCCTGGATTCTGGTCACTGCGTACACGTAATGTGGTCAGTTCTTTGTTCTTTGTATAACGGCCGATCGACAGGTCTGAGTTGGGGAATGTGGCGCGCAATGATTTATGAAAGGCCACTTCTTTTTGTAGTGACTCATCTTCCAGGTAGTAATAATCTGGATAACCAGCTTCATAAGAGACCCCAATCAAGTCATTATCGGCACTGTAAACTCCACCGAGTACATCGGCATCTTCATGGCGAAAAACAAGTTCAATTTTGTTGTTGTTGAAGTCATAGGAGAACAGACCATGGGCACCCATGTCTTCGAGGTCAAAATCAGAAATAAAATAAAATTTGCTGTTGTCTTTATTGAACCCAAGGTCCTGAATCACTGGCCGGACGCCACGTTTATTGTCAAAAGGAACCTGCTTCCATTCACCACCTGATTTTTTGGCGTGAAAATAAATTTGATCGTCATCAAAGTTATCTTCGTCGACAGGATCAAATTCCACGGCGACCCTTGGTTCATCATTGTGGTCGACAACAATGTCCACGATTCGTGAGTCATTGGTACCAACGGTCGATGGTTCATCGGCCAGGTAATTGGTTTTCAGGTTTTTTACATTCATTTTATGAACTTTGACCCCGTCCCGTTGGTTTTTTAAAATCAGTACATAATCATCGTCATCTTCCATCAATGACACAATACGTGAGTATTGGATGGGAATGCCCTCCCGTTTTTTACCGTCAAGGTTAGCAAAATAGGCACGGTATTCTTTGGGCGCGCCGTCCAGCCAGCCGGTGATGTTGCCACCGACAAAATACAGCCGTTTGTTGGTGATCCACTGAAATTGGATGATTTCGCGATTGGCGCCCACATCAAATGAGTAAATGCCTTTCTTGGTTTTCAGGTTCATGGTGCCCAGTTTGACCCGGTCACCTTCTTCATAGGTGTAAGCAATGTGTTTGCCATCGGGTGAAATCTGAACGCTTTTAAATTGTGATTTTTGGGCGAAATCTTCCAAAGGGATGGTTCGGCCAAAAGCTGTGGTCGCCAATAAGAGCGTCAGCAGGAGTGTGGTTTTCATGTCAATTCCTAATTTGTGAGTATAAAAAATTTCAGTGTCAGCGGTACACAGGTGTGCGCTGCTGACGCGGTGAATCTTGGATTGTATATAACAGCTTAAGGATCAATCAATTTCTTTTTTCATTATCAACAGATTGCCATAACCGTCTTTGGGGGTGGCGAACTCCCAGGAGTCCATCACACTGTCAATGAAGTTAATGCCCATCTGACCAGGCAATGGATTTGACAGATCGCGTGGACGAATGGAGCTGTCATAGACTTCTGGAGCAAAATCCCGCAGGTAAAAAACCAGCGTCTTGTTTTGTTTTTTGATTTCCAGTTCTATTTCACCATCGCTCACGTTTTTATATGCATGTCGGATGATGTTGGTCACTGCTTCATCAAGGCTGAGGATGATTTCCTGACAACATTTTTCATCAAAGCCAACGGCTTCGACCACCGCCATGACCTGATGACGGATGTGTTTGAGCTGGCAGGCGCTTGCTTTGACAGTTTCGGCCAGCAATACCTCTTCCTGCAGGTGATCCCGCTTTTCTATCAACAGTACCGTGGCATCGTCATTCAGTTTATGTCTTCTGGCGGAAGTGATCAGTTTGCCTATCCTTACTTCGGGTGATTCAGATTCGGTGTGTTTGATGGCTTCAATGATACCGTCCAGTTCGCGCCGCTGATTGTGTTCGTTGCGTGCATCGGTGAGTCCGTCAGTGAGAAAATACAATCCGCCATCGTTAAGCTTGGTGGTTTGCTGGTCAAAAGACAAGTCACTGGCTTTGATGCCAAGAGGCGGAGCGTCAGCCGTCCAGGTTTTGATGTTGCCTTTAGGGCACTTATAGATCACCGGAGGTAAGCCGGCGTTGGACCACATGGCCACATCTGTTTTTGGGTTGTAATAACCCACTGCTGCGCAAACAAATAAACCTCGAGAGGCTTTCTCACACAATTCTTTGTTGGCTTTGGCAAGCCATTGTCCGGGGGGTAAGTGGTCTTTGCCGATCCAGCGCAGCAAGCTGCTGGCCCTGACCATCAGCATGGAGGCATCCAGCCCCTTGCCGGAAACATCGCCGATGATGAAACCCACCGTACCGTCATTGAGCTCAAAGTAATCATAAAAATCACCAGAGACTTCATTGGCTGAGATGTTGGTGCCGACCACCGGAAATGGTGGCTTCAGGCGGCCAGGAAGTAGTGAGCGCTGCAACTTTCTGGCCAGTGTCAGTTCTTTTTTGATGCGTTTTTGTTCGACAAAATTCAGGGTGTAGCGGGCATTCTGAACCGCCAGGGCGATTGGTGTGGCTAACAATCTAAGGATGTCACTGTCTCGTTTTTGAAACAACTTGTTGTCCAGTTTGTTCAATACCTGGATCACGCCAATGGTTTTATCCTGGATGATCAGTGGTGTGCACAACACTGATCGGGTTTGAAACCCAGTGAGGGTGTCCACATGACAAACAAAATCAGCGTCTTTGCGGGCATCTCTGATCATTTGACTTTCGCCACTGGTGAAAGTGCGGCCAATGATTCCGGAATCAACTTTGATGGCCATGGATGTGACATCAACTGGTCCGGCACTGGCCCGGCAAATCAGGTTGTTGAGCTGGTGATCCACCAAAAAAACACTGGCGGCCTCAGCATCCATGTAAGATTTGATGCGGGTGACCGCCCTTCTGAGGATGTCATTGATGTTCATTGAGCGGACAAAGTCCTGGCTCAGGTCTGCCAGTAATGTCAGTTGCTGTAATGTACCAGCAGATTGCTGAGAGGGGTCTTCGTTGAAAAAATGATCACTCGCTTTCATCGGTCTCCAGGGTGGTTTCGCCTTTGTTTTTTGCCCGCTTTTTTTGCGCTCGTTTTTGTTTGATTGAAACGGTGGTCAGGATGATGCCTGACAGTGCATAACAACCAAACACAACAAACAATACCCAGGCTGTTTTGATGGTCAGTAAGACAAATACCAGGACCAGCAAAAGGATCCAGATGAAAGACACGTTTTCCTTGAAAGGGATGGTTTTGAATGAATAATAACGAATGCGGGAAACCATCAGTAACCCGGCGATGATGGTTAATGGCAGGACGAAGTATTTGAGGGTTTCACCACTGATTTCGAGGTCCACACTGATCCATACGAATGAACTGAGTACAGCAGCAGCTGCCGGCGAGGGTAAACCCTGGAAATAGGCTTTATCGGTGACCCCAATCTGGGTGTTAAAACGGGCCAGCCTGAGGGCACCGCAGACGGCATAAATAAAGGCTGCCAGCCAACCGATTTTGCCCATCACCGGAGACACGGCTGTGAGGTGATACAATGACCAGTTAAACATCAGTAACGAAGGAGCCACCCCAAAGGAAACCAGATCACTGAGCGAATCATATTGCTCACCGAATTCAGACTGGGTGTTGGTCAGGCGTGCCACCCGGCCATCCAGAGCGTCAAGCAGTGCGGCAATGAAAATGCTCAGACAAGCCATCTCGAACTTACCCTGTATGGCTGCAATGATGGAGTAGTAACCGGCAAACAGCGCACCGGTGGTGAACAGGTTGGGCAGCAAATAAATGCCTTTTCTTTTGGCGTTATCGAGTTTTGACATACCTGAATTTTGCGATTTCTGGTCTGATATTGTAACTGATTTGCTGTTCAGCCCGCTTGATTAATGGCGTCATTATTTTTATGATGCTTAAAAACGTTGGAGATAACCATGTTAAAAATACATTCATTATTGTGCCTGCTGTTGTTTGCTGGTCTGTTGCAGGCCGGAAAAATATACAAATGGGTCGATGAAAACGGTCAGATCCACTACTCTTCTCAAAAACCTGCCGGCGAGGAAGTGGAAACTGTTAAAGTCCGCAAAGGTCCCAAAGTGGCTCCCCCTGCGGAAGCCGCCTCAGCTGACCCCAATCAACCGGTTGATCCCAATGAGCCGGTAGATCCGGAAGCAGATGCCGAAGCAGAAGCGGCGGCCAGGGCACAATTGGCCAGGGCAGATGCTGCCAATCGCAAACGGATGTGTGAACAGGCCAGACAGAACCTGGCCGCGTTGAATGCTTCAGTCCGTGTCCAGCGGGTTGATGAAGCCACTGGGCAGGCCGTGCGCATGACCGATGACCAAAGGGTCACTGCCATGAAAAATGCCAACCAGGCCATCAGCGAATACTGTAATTAAATCATGAAAAGAAGACAACTGATTAAGGCTGGCGCCATTGGAGCTGCCGTCATGGGTGCGGCCGGATGCCGTCAACAGCCGGCTGCCAATTGCGAGCAGGGTGATCGGGCAAATGACCGGTATGAATGGAAAATGGTCACCGCCTGGCCTAAAAATTTCCCAGGGTTGGGCGCCGGAGCACAATTCCTTGCCGATGCCATCACGCAAATGTCTGGCGGTCGTCTGACGGTCAAAGTATATGGTGGTGGTGAGTTGGTTCCGGCGTTTGAGGTCTTCGATGCGGTGTCTGCTGGAACTGCGCAGATCGGACATTCGGCAGCCTATTACTGGAAAGGCAAATTGCCTGAAGCGCAGTTTTTTGGAGCTGTGCCTTTTGGCATGAATGCCAATGAAATGAACGCCTGGCTCTACCATGGAGGAGGGCTTGAATTGTGGCAGGAAGCCTATCGTCCTTTTGGCCTGAGGCCGATGCCAGCTGGTCAATCCGGTGTACAAATGGGGGGCTGGTTCAACAAGGAAATCAACAGTAAAGAAGACATCAAAGGCCTGGTCATGCGAATCCCGGGCATGGGAGGTGACGTGTTGTCCAGAGCCGGCGGAACTCCACAGGCTTTACCTGGCGCTGAGTTATTTACTGCTTTGCAAACCGGCACCATTGATGCCACTGAATGGGTCGGGCCATACAATGATTTGGCTTTTGGCCTGTACCAGGCCGCCCAGTTTTATTATTATCCGGGTTGGCATGAACCCACGGCTTGTATTGAGGCGATCATCAACCAACAGGCCTATGATGACCTGCCGGAAGATCTGCAACAGGTGGTGGACATGGCTGCCATGGCCGCCAATCAGAACATGCTCAGTGAATACCTGGCAAATAATCAGCGCGCCTTGGAAGTGCTGCAATCAGAGCATCAGGTGCAACTGCGGGCTTTTCCAGCCGAAGTGCTAGAGGAGTTCAAAGGTTATGCAGCCGAAGTACTGACTGAGTTGTCTCAGGTTTCTCCACTATCCGCCCGAATTTATGATTCATACCAGACGTTTGCTCAGCAAACCAATCGCTGGCTGGAAGTCTCAGAGTTAGCTTACCTGCAAGCCAGATGATCACCCGGCCGTCCTGGTTGTGTGCTTTCCCGTTCATTGAACGCAACTGGCTGGAAATCAACCAACTTCAGGAAAAGTGGAACTCCATCGATGGGTATGATCTGGCCACTGACTGGACGGCATTCAAAGCCGCCCATCCATCATGGGATGTGTTCAAATTATTGCGCCGTTTCAGAACATCAAGACTGGCCTGGTTGTCCTGGCAGGACATTGGCCTGCCAGTTGAGCAGCATATTCGGGTGCTTCATGCGGTGTCACAACTGGCAGACTGGCTGATCACTCAAGCCTGTGACGAGGCTGCAGAGTGGATCAAAGAACGCCATGGTCAGGTGCTCAATGCGCAGGGTAAACCCATGAAGCTGATGGTTTTTGCGCTCGGCAAGCTGGGTACGTTTGAATTAAATTATTCCTCAGATATCGATCTGGTTTTTGTTTATCCGGAGCAGGGTGTTTCCAATGGGGCCAGACCATTGGAAGCAGAGCAGTATTTCATGCGACAGGGGCGGCGCATCATTAAATTGCTGGATCATGTGACTGCAGAAGGGCGGGTCTATCAGGTGGATATGCGCTTGCGGCCGTTTGGGTCAGCGGCACCATTGGTGTGCAGTGCCGCAGGTTTGCACCATTACCTGGTGAATGAAGGTCGTACCTGGGAACGTTTTGCCTGGATGCGTGGCAGGGCGGTTTACGGAGAACAGTCGGATTGTGACCAGGTTCAGCGCGACCTCAGTGGTTTTATTTACCGCAAACACCTGGATTACACGGTGTTTGATGCCTTGCTTAAAATCAAAGCCGACATCACCCGTGAAATGTACATTGCAGTTGATGATCTGAAAATGGGGGATGGGGGTATACGTTACATTGAGTTTATTATACAAAGCCTGCAAATGGTCTTTGGGGGCAGAAACCAGGATTTACGGGGGACTGCGGTTTATCCGCAGTTTGCCAGGCTGCAAGCCGCCGGCAAATTGACCCCGGAAGACCAGGCTCATTTGTCTTTTGCCTGGTTGTGGTTGCGCAAAGCAGAAAATGGCTGTCAGATGATGAGCGATCAGGCCAGTCATCAATTGCCAGAAGATCCGGTTCTGCGTCGTCACCTGGCCCAAGCCATGGGATTGGAAGGCGCCAGCGAACTGAAAGTGCTGCTGGATGGTGTCAGAAAACAGGTCAGTCAGATATTCAGTCAGATGTTCCAGGAACCTGGTCATGGAGAAGATCTGGATGCCAATCAACAACAGCAGTTGTCGGTTTTATTCAAAGAATTGAACTGGTCGCGGATGACCAGAGATACGGCGTTGAAAGTCAGGGAGTTGCTGGAGAAAACGGTGCTCATGACTCATGAAGAGGTCCAATTGGAGTTTGTCAGGCTGGTCAGAGCGATCAGCAAAAGACCAGGTTATTTGATGATGCTGCTCAAAGAGCCCATGATCCATGAGCAGGTTTTGAATTTGTTGTCGGCTGGCAGTTATTTCAGAACCACATTGGTTCAATATCCGGTGTTGCTCGAACAATTGTTTGAACAGCAACCAAAAATTGGGCTACAGCCTGAGGATTTTGCCCGCCATTGGCAGTTCGATGAAGGTGCTGATGAAGAACAATGGATGGAGCAATGCCGGTATTTTAAATTGCAACAACAATTCAATCTGCAACGGGCTCACACGGAAGAGTTGCTGTCAGGAACTGACTTACAACAAGGATTTGCCGGACTGGCGGAATTTATATTGGGCCAGGTTTTACAGCGGTCATGGCAGGAAACCCGGCAGAAAGTTGCTTGTCAGTCGATCGGGGTCAGCGACCTGATGGTGATTGCCTATGGTTCCCTGGCGACTCGGCAGATGCATATCCAGTCTGATCTGGATTTGGTGTTTGTGTTAGATCATAATCAACCCGGGCCCAATGAGCGGCAATTCATGCAGCGTTGGGTCAGGCGCCTGACTCATCATCTGATAAGTCCGATGTACCATGGTTTGCTTTATGAAATTGATTTGCAACTCAGGCCCAATGGCAAATCAGGTACCCTGGTTACCACCAGAAAAGAGTTTGCCAGGTATCAGCGGGAGGATGCCTGGATCTGGGAGCATGCCGCAATGATCAAATCCAGATTGGTGATTGGAGACCGTGAACAAAAGCACTGGCATGCCAGTTTGCGGGCAGAAATACTCACCAGAAAAAGGAATCCGTCAGTGGTTGATCAGGCGATGAATGAAATGGCTGAGAAGCTCGAACAACTGGGTGGCAAACCCCATCACCAGGAATTTAAGGTACTGGCGGGTGTGCTAAAACACGCGAATGATCATCCTGAACTGGTGAAGCTGATTGATCTGGTTTCCATGCGTAATGCCTTGCGATCGTTTGATCTGCTGGAAGCATAAAAAAACCGGACCTGCCAGAATGGCGGGCCCGGTTGAGCAGGTGGCTGATCAGGCAACCTTGGTTTCTGTAGTGGTGTTTTGCGCGATGGTGCGATCAAAGGCATCAAACGGGAAGTCATCAGTGGCGACAATCTCTGCCACTTGCTGACGAACTTTGGTCAAGGAATTGAATTCATTTTTGTTGATGATTTCTTTGTCCAAAGCCTGAGCCAGTTGTTTGACCGGATCAATTTCATTGATTTCACCATTTTTGATGGCTTTCAGGATGCGCCTTTCCAGTGGCTCGGTATCAATGACTTTGGCCAGCACGTGATTCATCTTGGCCACGAAATGATGCTCTGATTCTTCTTTGTCAATGCCGTCAGTCAGACGCTGTCTTGTCTCATTCGGGGATAACAGCAGGCTGGCTGCTTTGTGACCCAGTCGGTCGCCTGGAGGCAACTCATGGGTGCCCAATGGGAAGATGACTCTGCGCAGGAACATGCCCACTCCTTTGCTCGGAAAATTGTAAGACAGCATTTTCAGGGCTTGCTCAATTTCATAGAAATGATGGTGCATGGCCCAGGCAACGACCGGTTGGTCGGCACTGTTCTCACCTTGATCCAGATAGCGTTTCAGTACCGCTGAAGCCATGTACAGATGACTCAGTACATCACCCAGTCTGGCCGAAGTTTTTTCACGCTTTTTCAGAGAACCACCCAGGGTCAACATGGATACATCAGCAGCAAATCCAAATGCGGCGCTGTAGCGGGTGATTTTTGAATAAAACTGTTTGGTGAATTTATCACCAGGAGAACGTTCCAGTCGCCATGTTCCCAAACCCTGGAAGAAAGACCTGACGCCGTTCTGGAAAGAGTATCCCATGTGCTGGAACAACAATTTGTCAAATGCTTTCAATGCCTCGTCTGCATCCGGCAGGCGGGCAGCTTCCATCTCTTTCAATACATAGGGGTGACACCTGATGGCACCCTGGCCAAAGATGATCATACTGCGGGTCAGGATGTTGGCACCTTCTACAGTGATCCAGATGGGCGCGCCCATCCAGGCCCTGCCAAGGTAGTTACTGGGTCCCATAATGATGCCTTTGCCACCATGAATATCCATGGCGTCACTGATCATGCTGCGGGCCATGTCAGTGGTGTGCATTTTGGCAATGGCTGAAGGCACCGCAGGACGTTCGCCGCGATCAACAGACAGCGCGGTCATGGTTGATACGGCTGCACAAGAATAGGTTTTGCCAGCAATGCGACACATGGCCTCTTCAATGCCCTCAAATCGTCCGATGGGCAGGTTGAATTGTTTTCTGATGCGAGCGTATGCTCCGGTCGCAAAAGCCACCATCTTGGCGCCGCCGGTAGAACACGATGGCAAAGATATGGCACGACCTACAGACAGACACTCAACCAGCATGCGCCAGCCATGTCCAATCATGTCTTGTCCACCGATGATGTAATCCATGGGTATGAAGACGTCTTTGCCACGGATCGGACCGTTCATAAACATCACATCAAGGGGCAGGTGACGCCGGCCAATTTCCATGCCTTTGGTGTCCCTCGGAATCAGTGCCAGGGTGATGCCCAATTGTTTCTTGTCACCCAACAGGCCATCAGGATCCATCATTTGAAATGCCAGGCCGACCACGGTTGCCACTGGGGCAAGGGTGATGTAGCGTTTGTCAAAATTCAGGTTGATGCCCAGCACTTCTTTGCCATTGACCTTTTTCTTACAGACCACGCCGGTATCAGGAATTGATGTGGCATCAGATCCCGCAGAAGGGCCAGTCAAGCCGAAACATGGAATTTCCTTGCCCTGAGATAACCTTGGCAGGTAGTGGTTTTTTTGTTCTTCTGTGCCATATTCCAACAGCAGCTCTGCCGGTCCCAATGAGTTGGGAACCGCTACGGTGGCAGCCGCCACCGCACTTCTGGAAGAGACTTTTTGTAAGACTGCGGAATGACCCAGGGCGGAGAAACCCAAACCGCCGTATTGTTTGGGGATGATCATGGCGAAAAACTTGTTTTTCATCATAAAGTCCCAGACCTTCTTAGGCATGTCACCTTTGTCGTGATTGTATTCATGTTCATTGAGCATGCGACACAATTCTGCGACCGGGCCGTCCAGGAACTCTTGTTCTTCACTGCTCAGTTCTGGTTTCTTGATGTCATGCAATTTCTTGAAATTGGGTTTGCCACTGAACAGCTCTGCATCCCAGTATACCGTGCCGGCTTCCAGGGCTACTTTTTCAGTTTCTGAGAGTTCCGGTAGTGCCTTTTGATAGAATTTCAGGAATGGTTTGGTGAATTGCTGTTGCCTGAGGTTTTTGTTGTTAAGAAAAACCGCTGGGATGGCAAACACAGCAATGGCGAACAGTGAAGCCAGGAAACCGGCTTCGTTAACCCAGATGCCCCAGACCAGGGCGACTGCAGTTAACACGGTCCATTGCTTGATGTTCAGCCTGAAATATCCAGCGATCAGGGTGGCGGCTACAATGATGCCGAAGAGAGCTAAAAATGTCATGGTCATATCCTGTTTATAGTAACATACGGTATAGTATGGTGCTGCCGGTTAAAAAAGTCAATACGCATGCGTATGGAAATATGAAAAATATCATTGACCCGGCCGGATTACTGGCTAAGATGAATAAAGCCCGGAAGCGCTGTAAGATCAGCCAGACACACCGACTCCTTTGATGAGTCAGGGTGCAGCAAAAAGCCGAGCACAGTTCTTAAGCAACTGTTTTCATGCGTTTTGCTGAAGAGAGCCGGCATGAATTACATTGTTCATGCTTAAACACATGCAATGATCCCCAGGGTCATTCCTTATTTTATGACGATATGAAAACCAGCTCCAAGAAAAAATCATTGAATCCAGCTGACTGGGAAGCCGCTACCCTTGATGTCATCGCCCACCAGGGTGTCAGTGCAGTGGCTGTAGAGAACATCGCAAAAGATCTGGGGGTGACCAAAGGCAGCTTTTACTGGCATTTTGCCAATCGCAAAGACCTGATCATCAGTGCACTGAAAAGTTGGCAACGCGATGACAGGGCGGTGATTAAAGAAAAAATCTGGTCCATAAAAGATCCACAGGAACGGCTGAATGCCTGGTTTTCACTGAGTGCGCAACCGTTGCAGAGTCATTTGATCTATGCCACTTTACTGGCGGACCGGCAACATGATTATGTGGCCAAGTTGCTCAAAGAGGTGACCATGGAACGTCTGGCTTATCTGCAAAAATCGTACCAGGCCATTGGTTACCCGGAAGACCAGGCAAAACAACAGGCCTTGTTGGCTTATTCTGTCTATGTGGGCTATCTGCATATGGCAAAAACCCTGCATGGAAAGTTCAAGGACACCGACAACATTGAAAGTTATGCCAGGTATGTGGCCGGGCAATTGATCCCGTCTGGTAAAAAGCCGGCCGCTGAGGGTTGAGGACAGGCCGGGTAGCAGCACATGCCAGCGATCTGTAAGATCAGGAGTAAGTGTCTGAAGAATGGACTGAATTGGAGCAGGAAAGTTGCTCAAATGAGGTAAAAAGAGGCTTGTTAATCACTGGCTTATTTGCTAACATCGGCACAGATACGATATGAATCCTGCACATAAATAATAAAAACATCATGATGCGCCACCTGACAACACTGTTTTTGATCGCCTTTGCTGCCAATGCGGCTGCGCAGGTTATGGCTTATTCTGTGGCGGATGATAACTTTGAATTTCCTGACCATCTGGTAGCAATCAACCTGGAAACCGGCGAGTTTACCAGTATGGGTCAAATCAGTGATCCTTACATTGCACTTGAGGGATTGGCGATTTCCGAGAACGGCACACTCTATGGTGCCGATGACAACACCAAAACCCTGGTGCAGATTGCCATCAATGAAGCACAGGCTTTTCCAGTGGCTAATGTCAACCAGAACTTCGGTTTTGGGTCGGTGCCGGAAAGCTATGATTTTGGCATGACTTTTTCTTGTGGTAACAAACTCAACATGGTGGTTAAACACACGGGAGAATTGTACTCGGTGAATGTCATGACAGGAGCGGCCACTCTGGTGGGCGACACTGGCCACAACTTTACGTCATTGGCTGCCTGGGGCGAAGATCTGTATGCAGTGGCATCTGGTGATTTTAATCTCTATCAAATCAACCCCACCACAGCTGAAGCCACATTGGTTGGTCCATTGGGTGACCTTGGTGGTGACATTGAACTGAATGGATCCGGATTGGCATTTGATGAAAACGGCCAATTGTGGATGGCGATCAATTTGCGCCTCTCAGATCCACTGAATCCCTTCCCGTCAAGAATATTTCAGGTCAATACCGAGTCTGGTGCGGCTGAACTGATTTCAGAAACCCTGGTTGGCATTGAGTCACTGGCCATTACCGGACCAGTGGGTTGTGAAAATGTCAGGGGTCCGCAAGACATTCCGGTCAATACCTTGAGCTATCCAGCGTTGCTGACCATGTTACTGGCCATGCTGGCCTTCGGTGGTTTGGCGTTCAACAGACCATCCAGCTGATAATCGCGTGCTGTCACTGGCACGATCTGCAGTTGAATTTTTGAGTCACGACCCCCTTTTTGACAATCACTGATTGTCTGTAATTTCTTGAACAGGTTCTTTTTATTTACTGTGAATCCAAGTTAAAATAAACGGTTCACATCACGCGAACGAGGCACTTATGGGATTTGGTTTAAAAGAGTTAGTTGTAATTTTGATCATTGTGGCATTGCTGTTTGGCACCAAGAAGCTGAAGAACATTGGCAGTGACCTTGGCGGTGCCATCAAAGGCTTCAAAAAGGGTATCGCTGAAGAAGAGCCTCAAGAATTGGATGATCAATCCAAAACAGATGAGGTAAAAGCGACTCAGGCCGAAGAAAAGGTCAGTAAGTAATCACCCATGTTCGATATTGGCTTCACAGAACTGCTGGTGATTTTTGTGGTTGCATTGTTGGTCGTTGGTCCGGAGCAACTGCCTGTGGTGGCCAAGAAAGTTGGCTTGTATCTGGGTAAAATGCGCCGCTCATTTCAGGCCATAAAGGATGAAGTGGAACAGGAGCTGGAGATTGAAGCTGTCAAAGCACAGTTGAAGGAAAAAGCCATGCTGGCAGAAGCCAAAGAAATTGAGGAAGAACTCACCAAAACCATTGAGGTCATCAAGCAGACCGATGAAGAAACCAGAAAAGTAACCCATGAATCCACCAATCAACAGGATAAAGTTTAATTCATGACAGACCAGGAACAATCATTGGTTTCTCACCTGGTTGAATTGAGAAGTCGTCTTATCAAAGCGGTGATGACGATGTTGATACTCATTGTGGTCATGTTTCCTTTTGCTGGAGAAATCTATACCCTGATTGCCAGTCCGGTGATCAACAATCTGGCTCAAGGGACTGAGATGATTGCAACCGGAGTGTTGTCTCCGTTTTTAACACCTTTTAAAATGGTTATCATATTGGCAGTGATCATCAGTATGCCAATGATCATTTACCAAATGTGGGCCTTTGTCGCTCCTGGTTTATACAAAAGTGAAAAACGGGTGGCCACACCCATATTGATCTCCTCTATTGTGCTGTTTTATATGGGCTGTGCTTTCGCCTATTTCGTGGTGTTTCCGATCATCTTTGTTTTTTTGCCAGGGATTGCTCCTGAAGGTGTGGCATACATGCCTGACATCAATTCTTACCTCGATATCGTGGTGCGCCTGTTTTTCGCATTCGGCCTGGCATTTGAAATTCCAGTGGCTGTGATCATCCTGATTATGCTGGGTGTGACATCTGCAGAAAAACTGGCCAAATCACGGCCTTATGTCATTGTGGGTATTTTCGTTGTTGCCATGTTACTCACACCACCTGACCCCAGTACACAAATCTTACTGGCCATTCCCATGTGGCTGCTTTTTGAGTTCGGCCTGCTGATGGGCCAGGCATTGAAAAAAAAATCACAAAAGGCAAATCAATGATCAGCCTGGCACACCGCATAACCCAATGAACTGAATTATGAATCCCTCAAAACAAGTCATCTACAGAAAAGATTATCAACCCCCACATTATTGGGTTCGTTCAGTGGACCTTGCCTTTCTGGTCAATCAGCAGGACACCATAGTCAAAGCCAGGATGGTGTTCGAACAAAATCATGAGGCCAGCGGCAATGATTTATTCCTCAATGGCGTTGATTTGGATTTAATCCACCTGGCAATTGATGGAACAGAGTTACCAGAAAAAGCCTATGAAAAGACCAATCAAGGCATACTGCTGACAGATTTGCCTGCAGATTTCACCCTGACCACCGAGGTCAGGATTTTCCCGGCCAGTAACACGGCACTGGAAGGCTTGTATCAGTCTGGTGCTTTTTTTCTGACTCAATGTGAAGCAGAAGGGTTTCGAAAAATCACCTACTATCCAGATCGTCCAGATGTATTGGCACCATTCACAGTGACCATCATTGCGGATAAGGAGAAGTACCCTGTACTGCTGTCCAATGGTAATCAGATCAGTTCAGGTGACCTGGCGGATGGCAGACACTATACCAAATGGTTGGATCCACATCCCAAACCCAGTTATCTGTTTGCTCTGGTGGCAGGTACACTGGCTCACATTGAACAATCATTCACCACTTCAGAAGGCCGTGAAGTTGCACTGCGGATATTTACAGAAAAAAACAACATCGATGCCTGTGATTTTGCCATGCAATCATTGATCAATTCAATGCGCTGGGATGAAGAACGTTTTGGTTTGGCTTACGATCTGGATGAATACAACATTGTGGCAACAGATGATTTCAACATGGGTGCCATGGAAAACAAAGGCCTCAATATTTTTAATACCAAATATGTGTTGGCCAAACAGGACACGGCAACCGATCAGGATTTCATCAACGTTGAAGCCGTGATCGGTCATGAATACTTTCATAACTGGACTGGAAACAGGGTGACTTGCAGGGATTGGTTTCAGTTATCTCTCAAAGAGGGGTTAACGGTTTTTCGTGATCAGGAATTCACAGCTGACTTGCAATCACGGGCAGTTAAGCGAATTGAGGATGTGCGTTATTTGCGGGCTGCTCAGTTTGCTGAAGATGCTTCGCCTATGTCACATTCGGTGCGCCCGGATTCATACATGGAAATCAACAACTTTTATACCTTGACGGTATACGAAAAAGGCGCTGAAGTGGTGAGGTTGTACCACACTTTGTTGGGTGAGGAAGGGTTTCAGAAGGGCATGCAACTTTATTTCAAAAGACATGACGGATCAGCGGCCAGTTGTAATGATTTTCGCAGAGCCATGGCTGATGCCAATGACGTCGATTTACAGCAGTTTGAGTTGTGGTATTCACAAAATGGAACCCCACAAGTATACGTGAATGAAATTTATGATGCCAAAGCCAAAACCCATAGCATAGAGTTCCGACAGCTGGCACCACCCAATCATCAGGGTGATGGGCCATGGCAAGCCATGCACATTCCGGTCAAACTGGCTTTGTATGATCCATCTGGCCAGCCATTGAGTCTGAATGAGCAGGGTGATGAACAGTTGATTTACGAATTACGGGAAGCGCAGCAAATCCTGGTGATCAGAGGTGTTGAACAAGAACCGGTATCGTCCTTGTTGCAGTCTTTTTCGGCGCCGGTGATGTTGTTCAGACAGATCACGCCACAACAACTGGCCTTTCTCATGAAGCATGATCGTGATGAGTTCAATCGATGGGATGCGGCGCATCAGATGCAGGCTCAGATCATCATGGCCAGGTATAAGGCGATGTTGCAGGAAAAGAGCTATTCATGTCCGGATTATTTTCTCGAGTCATTCAGGCATTTGTTGCTCGATCAGCACAGTGATCCTGCGCTGATTGCTGAGGCACTGACCCTACCCTCATTGAAATCAATGACCAATCAGCTCAAAGATGTGAACATCCTGTTGCTGCATGAAGCCAAAGAATGGTTAGTTAAACACATTGTTCAATCCCTTGAAGTTGAGCTACTGTCTGTTTATAACCAAAATTTCAGCACCGAACCTTACGCTGTCAATTCCACCCAGGTGGCCAAAAGGTCCCTGAAAAATCGTTGTTTGTGGTACCTGATGCAAGGTGGTAAAAAAGACATGGCCAGGCTGGCCATGGAACAGTATCATCAGGCCAACAATTATACCGATCGGATGACAGCTTTGACCCTGATCACCCATCAACAGGTTCCGGGTTTTGAAGACTTATTGGGTGAATACTTTACCGAATGGCAGAACAATGCCCTGGTGATCAATAAGTGGTTGTCTGTACAAGCCACCATTCCATCAGAAGATACGCTTCATCGTGTCAAACAGTTGATGGAGTTACCTGTCTTTTCATTGAAAAACCCCAATGCCGTACGCAGTTTAATTGGGGCATTCTGTGGTGCCAATGTCACCCGGTTTCATGCCAGTGATGGATCCGGGTATCAATTCCTGGCTGATCAGGTCATTGCCCTGGATCAGTTGAATCCACAAATCGCAGCCAGGTTGGTGAGCTTGTTCAATGATTTCAAGCAATTTCATAGTGAAACCCAGGAAGCGATGCGTGAAGCCATGCAACGGATCCATTCAGTACAGGGGTTGTCGGCCAATGTGTTTGAAATTGTAAATAAAGCTTTGAATCAAGCCTGAGAAGACAATGTGATCATGACTTGTTTGTGGCTGTAAGTGGTTGCTTAATCCAAAATACGGGATAAAATAAGCATAATATTCCAATTAATAAATCATTGTATGCACTTTCCTACCATCAAACAGCTTCGATATTTCAATGCCCTGGTTGAGCACAACCATTTTGGTAAAGCCGCTGAAAGTTGTTTTGTTTCACAATCAGCCTTCAGTGTGGCCATCAAAGAACTGGAAAATTCGCTTGGTGGCCAGCTGGTTGACCGCACCAATAAAAACGTCACCGTGAGTAATCTGGGACGAGAAATCTATCAGCAGTCACAGGTTGTAATGTCAGAAATGAAAAAACTGGTGGACATGGCTCATGGTAACCTGTCTCCACTGTCCGGTCAGTTGTCAGTGGGCATGATACCTACCATAGGTCCATTTGTTATGCCCGAGTTACTGCCATACCTGAACACGCATTATCCGCAACTGGACCTGGAGATTCATGAAGGCAAATCATCAGACATTTATGATCAGTTGATGCGCGGTCAACTCGATGTTATTTTGCTGGCATTGCCTTATGAAATGCGCAGTGTGGAAACCCTGACACTCTTCAAGGATAAATTCCGCCTGATCAGTTCAGTTGGAAACCAATGGCTCAAAGGCCGGACATTTAATATTGAAGATGTTGGTGATGGATCGGTGCTTTTACTCGACGATGGTCATTGCTTAAGGGATCATGCCATCAGTGCCTGCCACATCAAAAACGTCGACAAAGTCAGTCATTTTACGGCCAGCAGTTTGTTGACCCTGGTGGAAATGGTCAAGCAGGACCTGGGTGTCAGTTTCATTCCTGAAATGGCCTTGAAGCTGCCGCTTTTCAGCAATGATGAAATACAAGTGGATGCGTTGGAGTTTGATGCTTATCGGGAAATCGGTCTGGCCTGGAGAAAAGGCAGCATGCGCAGCAAAGAATTTGCCATGCTTGGTGACTGTTTGATGGCTTCGATTTCAGATAAAATCAAATTGTATTAACATCTGTTCCACGGAAACTTCATGAGGTCTTGATATAATTATCAGCTCTTTATTTTTGGAGAATAAATCATGAACTGGGACAGAATTGAAGGCCAATGGGAACAATTCAAAGCAGATGCCCGCATTGAATGGGGGCAATTCACTGATGATGAATTGGAAGTGATCGCCGGAAAAAAAGACAAACTGGCAGGTATGATCCAGGAAAAATACGGCCTCGGTAAGGACAAAGCCGAACAGGCTGTTGAGGAGTGGAAGGAAAAGCTCACCAGTTGATTCAACGGCAAAGGTTGGCCAAATCATAAACCACCGCAATCGCGGTGGTTTATTTCATTCTAAGATGATGACATTTTGTTGGTCACGCAACCGCTCATTACCCCTTGTGACCACCAGGTCTCCAGGCTCGACGGCACCAGTTACGGTAATCAAGTCACCTTCTGCCAAGCCTGTCGATACAGCAATTTTGATGGCTGCGTTGTCCCTGATGATAAAAATGTGTGCACCTTGCCTGCGGAGCACCAGTGCGTCTCTCGGCACAGCGGTGACTGTTTGTGGCAAACTTTCAGGTACTTTCAGTTGAATGGGCTCGCCTGGTAACAATTGGTCTGAATGATCTTTCAGGTGAACCTGAATTTGTCTGCTGTCAGAAGTGGCTGCGGGAATGAATCGTTCAACAGTTGCCTGATAAGTCTTACCCCGGCTGTCCACGTATTGCCATTGATTACCAATCTGGATGACTTCTTTCATTTTGAAAGGCAGCTGGGCAATGATCTCAAGGTCATCTGAGGACATGATTTCGAGTAAATTCTGTCCTGCATTCAGGTACTGCCCTGGTTGGGCAATTTGTTGGGTCACGAAGCCATTAAATGGCGCTTTGGGAGTGAGTTTACTGATGTCATTCTGTAGCTGTTCCAGGCGGGACCTGGCTTGATTGAGGTCAGCTTTGGCGGTTTTCAGATCAGCATTGTTTTTATCCAGGGCGGTGCCTGAAGTCAGATTTTTGGTTTCCAATGATTGCAGACGAACAGCCTCAGACTGCAAAAACTCCACTTGTGCCAGTTGACTGTCAATGGCACCCTTCAGCTCAGCCACACGCAGGGCATACTCTTCATCTGCGATCAGTCCGAGGGGTTCGCCGGCGTTGACAATCTGACCCACATTGGCGATTTCAATCACCCGACCGCTTGATTCGGCTTGAATGGTGGTGATGAATCTGGCTTTTGAGTAAGCGGCCACCAATCGGGTAGGGGCCATTTCCATTGCCACGACCTCTGTGACTTGTACCGTGGCAGGCGGTGGCCCCTGTTGAGCATGCAGAGAAGCGACAGCGAACAAGAAAAAGAGGGACATCCATATGTTATTTTTAAACGGTTGCACGGTTTGGCTCCTGTTGATTTTTTCCGGTGATTTTCAATAAGCTGGGTAACAACACCAGGGTAAAAAGAGTGCTGACCAGCATACCGCCGACAATCACTGAAGCCAGGCCCCGGTAAAGTTCAGTCCCGGCGCCAGGCATGATCAGTAATGGCAGCATTCCAAAGATACTGGTGAAGGTGCTCATGAATATGGGTCTGAGTCTGAGTCTGACGGCATTCGAGACAGCTTCCTGTGTGCTCATGCCAGATCGTTCTGCATCACGGGCCCTGAGAACCAGCAAGATGGCATTGTTCACCACCAGTCCAAGGAGGATGACGAAGCCAATCATGGTCAATAAATCCATGGATTGGCTGGATTCGCCAAAGGTTCGTAAAGTCCAATCCAGCGTGCGCAGACCCAGGATGCCGCCAATGGTGGCCATGGGTAAAGTGGTCACCACCAGTAGAGCGTCTTTAAAAGACTGAAACATCGCGCTGATCAGCAGGTACAGAATCACAATGGCCAGCAAGAATGAACCTGATAAACTTGAGAGTGCTGAATCCAATGCTTCGGCAGTGCCCCGGTAGGACACACTGCTGCCGCCTGGTAAGCGATCCAGGATGAAAGGAGTCAGTTCTTTTTTCAGCAGAGCAATGGCTGTTTCCAATGGCATATCACCTGGTGGGGTGACTTGTAAAGTCAATGTTCTGGCCCGGTCAACCCGCAGTATTTGTGTGGGCCCGGCAGTGCGTTCGATAAAGGTTAATTCATCCAGTGGCACCACATCACCATTGGCGGTGTATAAAGGTGTGGCAGAAAGTTCTTCGGGGGTGCTCCAGTGATCTGCTCTAAGGATGACGTTCATGCGTTTGTTGCCATCAAAATATTCGCCGACAAAAGCACCTGTTCCCAATGACCTGAGAACAGTGTTCAATTGGTTGCGAGACCAACCAGCCTCGGCAATGGCCCGGTCGTTGGGTTTGATGTTGATTTCCGGGGCACCCAGTTCAAGGCCGGGTGTGGTGTTTAAGCGAACTTGCGGGATCAACTCCTGGACCTTGTCATAGGCTTCCTGGCCCACTGTGAGTAATTGATTGAAGTCATCGGTTTGAATGTCAACATTGATACTGCGACCGGTTCTGGAACCGCCACCAAAGACCCCTCTACGGCCAGCAAACCCCCGGGCATCGGGGATCCCTGTGAGTATTTGTGAATTAACAATCCTCAGCATGTTGTCCACTTCATCTGGGTCTTCCATACGGAAACCCATAAAACCACCGCCACCAAAGACGCCAAAGAAAAAACTTTCAATCTTGGGCGACTGGGTTCCGTCATAATAGGGTTTCAGTCGCTCAGCGATGACCCCGGCCAATTCATCTCTGGCCACGGCATATGACATTCCGGGTGGCGCCTGTATGCCGCCGAAGCTGAAGTTTCTTTTCCCCTCCGGTAAATAATCAGCCGGAGGGCGCAGAAAGTAAGCCAGCGTGAGTGGAACAATGACCAATCCGGCTATCCAGCTGATTTGTCGGATTCGGGTTTGGGTCAGGCGGTCAAGAAAATTGGTGATGGTGCGCCACAATGTGGTGTGCTTGTCATCGAAGTCATTGCGATGGATCAGTTTCACCGTGGCAGCAGGCAACACAGTGATGGCCACCAGGAGGGAAAAAATAACAGAGATTGAAATGGTCAATGCCAGGTCGGTAAATAGCTGACCAGCCTCGTCTTTGAGAAACACCACAGGTAGGAAAATAGCCACAGTGGTGGCCGTAGATGCCAGTAATGCACCCCAAACCTGCTGAGAGCCAATGCGAGCCGCTTCGTTGGCTGACTTACCCATCTCCCGATGTCTGACGATGTTTTCAAGTACCACAATAGCAGCATCCAAAACCATTCCAGTGGCAAACGCCAGACCTGCCAATGAGATGATGTTCAGGGTGCGGCCAAATACATCCAGCATGATAAAAGCACCCATCAAACAGATTGGAATGGCCACTGCAACAATCAGTGCCGGGGTTTTTTTACGCAGGAATGCCCAGAGTATAAAGACAGCCAGCAACATGCCCAGTATCAGGTTGTTTCGTACCATATCAACCGATCCATTGGTGTAAATGGATTCATCATAGACCTGGGTGATGTTCAGCCCGGCAGGTTTGAGCACGGTTTCCTCGACTTCGGCCACCCTGGATTTGATGTCTGCCATCAAATCCAGCAGGTTGACACCGGCTTCAGGAATGATGTTGGCTGCAATGGACGGGCCGCCATTTTGTAGTATGAGTCCGCCTGGGTCCTGCAAACGCACATCGATGTCGGCGATGTCTTTCAGGTAGATGGGCAGACCGTCGCGCCAGTCAATCACATAATCTGCCAAAGCCTGGTAATCGTATTTACTTTCAAAACGCATGGTGTATTTACGTTTGCCCACGTCTTTGGTACCCATCGAGGTGTTGCTGAAGTTGCCTCCAACTGCACCAAGCCTGGTCAAATCAACGCCCAGTGCAGCGGCCTGATAAGGGTCATAACTGATTCTGACTTCATAGGCCCGACCGCCAAAAGCATTGGCAGAAGACACCCCGTTGATTTGCTCAAATTTGGGCAGCACGCTGTCATTGATAAAATCCTGGTAGGTCACGATGTCACGGCTGTTATCCGCATTTGGACGAATGGCAAACCAGGCAATGACCTTGCTGAAATTATTGCCTCCGATCTGCAGGGTGGGTTCGTTGGCGTCAACCGGGTATGCGGGCACCTGATTGAGGCGGTTGATGACTTCAATCAAAGACCTTTGCATGTCAACATCCGCATCAAACTCCATGTCAATGCTCGCAGATGAATAGCTGGCTGTGGCAGCCATGCGTTCAACTCCAGGCATGCCTCTGAAGACATTTTCCTGGAGCTCAAGAATTTCAGATTCTACTTCTTCGGGAGCAGCGCCGGGCCAGGTGGTGGTGATGTTGATGGTGGGTCTTTCGACATTCGGTGCCATTTGTACCGGAAGCCGGTTGAGACTGATGGCGCCGAAGATCATGACCAGAATAATGGCGACCATCACAGCAACGCGGTTAGACAAAGAAGCTTCAGTCAGTTTCACAGGTACGCTCAGGATCAAATAAGGCGTCTAATTTTAACAATTGGCCTGTGGCATTGTTTGTGCCGAAAGTCATAGCGGCTGATTGTTTGGTTTGAGCCAGATCAGACTGGCCATTCGCTGTGGAGTATTGTCCCGACGCCATGAATACAGCTGATCATCGGAGTATGTGCAACGTCCATCCTGATCAATCAAACTGATGCCCAGGGCATTTAGCTGGCGGATGGCCATGATTGGCAAGCTGGCATAACAATGATCATTCTGCACTGGGGTGAATGCCGAGGATGCATCCGGATGAGTCTTTAAATAATTTTTCATGAATGCCCCGTCAACTTCATAGTTGGGTTGTTGAATGCAGGGTCCCAGCCAAGCCAAAACTTCGGCTCTGGGTTGAATGGTTTTGATCAATTGTTGCAGTATACCCGCATAAAGGCTTCGCCAGCCACAGTGCACTGCAGCCACAAAAGAGCCGGCTTCATCGGTCAACAAAACAGGCAAGCAATCAGCAGTCATGATCGCACAGATGATGCCGGGTTGACGGGTAAAACAGGCGTCTGCAGTCTGGACAAAATGAGCCTGGGGCGGGTGCATGTATTCAACCACCTCCGCACCATGTACCTGCTGTAGAAAAAACACCGGTTGAGGCAATTCAATGTCAACAGCCGACAACAACGGTCTGATGTCCTGATTGGATGATGGATGCGCGTCAAAATCCAACGTCTGGGCGCTTCGCCGGGTGGTTTGAATGGCGTTAACCACTGAAGGTCGGTGCCACTGAGTGATGGGGTGAGTCATAAAAAAGAAGGGTCAATCGAATTAAATATGTGGAAGAGGGAGTAAAGCCACAAGTATCTAGGAATTGAGTAATTGACCCCTTAGATAATCTTTCCAATGAATTTATAATACCCAAAAATGCGAGCAAATGCTCATATTTTTTCTTTTATTCAACATATTCCACTTCAAAATCATCATAATCAGCTGATTTTTGATCTAAAAATTGCAAATCATCCAAAAGTTGACACAAATCGTCAGGTAAATTAGCTTTTGCTGATATGTGCTGGGTTGTTATCGGGTGCACAAACTCAAGCTTTTCCGCATGCAGAGCCTGTCGGGGAAATGCCCTGATGATGGTTTTTAATTCGTTATCAACTTGTGGGTCCACGCGTTTGGGGTTGCCATACAGTGGGTCACCGACCAGGGGGTGGCCCAGGTGATGCATGTGTACCCTGATTTGATGGGTTCTTCCGGTTTCCAGATTCACCTGTAAGCTGGTGTAATGGTCAAAAACCTCCAGCGGCTCATAATGAGTAACGGCTGTTTTACCGTTCATGACCACCGCCATTTTGATGCGTTGGGTTTTGTGCCTGCCCATTTGGTTTTCAATGCGACCCGGCTGGCTGATGATGCCCCTGACAACACAAAAATACTGTCGTTCAATGTCGTGGGTCTTCAGCATTTCGATGAGTTGTAGCTGGCAGGCAGGTGTTTTTGCAACCACCATCAGCCCTGAGGTGTCTTTGTCCAGGCGATGCACAATGCCGGCTCTGGGCAGCATGGATTGCGCATTACTCAATGCCAGTAAGCCATTGAGGAGCGTGCCATCCGGATTGCCGCTACCGGGATGGACCACCAAACCTGCTGGTTTATTGACGATTAACAAGTGGTCGTCTTCATAACAGATGTCCAGATCCATTTTTTCAGGCAGGTCTTCCACTGCTTGGTGTAGCTCGATATTCAGATCGATGACTTCAAAGCCTTTCAAAAGGGTTTTGCTTTTGGTATTATGGCCGTTGATTTTGACATCACCTTGTTTGATCCATTGCTGAATGGTGGCTCTGGAGTGATCAGGGAAATGTTGAGTCAGATATTGATCGATGCGCAGGCCACTGTGTTCAGCAGTGACATTTAATTGTTGAATGATGTGATTGTCCTGTGTCATGGGTGTATTTTACCTTGAGCCTTAATAATCTGGGTGATTTAACTGAAAATTACACAGCTAAAGGTTATGGTAGCGGATTTTTTATTGAGCAGTTGTTGCTGGTCAATGCAGGGGAACAGACATGTTGCTAACTCATAAATCACAATTGATTAATACCGCTTTGGTGTTGTTATTTTCTGTGCTGATGCTACAGGGTTGTGGCAAGAAGGACGAAGTCAGGGAAGTGGAAGTCACAAGACTCTCTGCCCTGGAAATGTATCTGGCAGCCAAACGTGCACTTGACGCCGGTGTGTGGTCTACAGCGGCAGATAAATACCGGGCATTGCGGTCACATTATCCATTTGGGCATTACACTGAGCAGGGGTACCTGGAGTTGGCTTATGCACAGTACAAGCTTTATCAGATGGAACAGGCAGTGTCGACGGTTGACCGGTTCATCAAAAATTATCCGGCCCACAAAAACCTGGATTATGCATATTATCTGAAAGGCCTGATTTATTTTGACAGTGACCGTGGATTGATGCAGCGCATTAACCCTGACCGGTCGGCAGACCGGAATCAGGACAACATCCGCAATGCTTTTACTTCGTTCAAAAATTTCATTGAACGTTATCCAGAAAGTTCATATGCTCCGGACGCCCGTAAACGGATGGTTTATCTGAAGAATCAATTGGCGGCTTATGAAGTTCAGGTGGCTTCGTATTATTTACGTCGAGGAGCACCGATTGCTGCGGTCAACCGTGCTAAGTTCGTTCTGGAGTCATTCCAGGACACCCCTGCTGTGGCCAACGCCTTGGCCTTGATGGTTGAGTCCTATACCAAACTTGATGAGCCAGAACTGGCTGAACAAAGCAAAGCGATGTTGGCAGCTAATTATCCCAACCACCGGTACCTGGAAGAGGGAGAATTGGACTTAAAAAGTGATGTATTAACATGGAGTGACATCTGGCCGTTTTAACCCAGTCACCAAACTGAACACAACAGGCCAGTTACCGCCAGCGGTGTACTGGCCTTTTTTATAGAGGTATATTCTGATGGATATTTTATCTGCCACCATATTGTTATTTCTGATTCTGGACCCGCTGGGCAACATTCCTATATTTTTGTCGCAGCTGGAGAAAGTTGAACATCGTTTCCGGGTGTTAGTCAGGGAATTATTGCTGGCTTTGGCGATCTTGTTTTTGTTTCTGTTTTTCGGCAAACAAATGCTGGATTTCTTACATCTTGAGCAAGTGTCCGTCTCTTTGGCAGGAGCCATCATTTTGTTCATCATTGCTTTGCGAATGATTTTTCCAGCCAGCAAACAATATGGCGATGAGGAAGAAGCCTCGCAGGAGGCTCCGTTTCTTGTGCCAATGGCCATTCCTTTGGTGGCCGGGCCTTCGATCCTGGCTACTTTAATCTTGCTGGCCAGTAAGCACCCGGATCAGTTTGATGTTTTAGCCATTGCATTGTTCATTGCCTGGTTGTTATCAGCGGTGATTTTGTTATCAGCGACGGCCATGCAAAAATATTTGGGTAAGAACGGAATGATTGCCATCGAAAGGCTGATGGGGATGATTTTAATTGCCATTGCTGTGCAAATGTTTCTGGATGGTATCAGAACATTTTTAGCTTCAGTCTGAACCATTGGGCCGTGAACTGATGCCTGTGGTGTTCATTCACGATACGCATTCACTTGAAATTCAGGTAAACCATCCTATAATGCACTCAGCACTGATTCATTGAGAACAGTGACTTGATAACTCAGGCATTATCTTTGCTGCCTGCATTGAATGAGGACTTGATCTGTGAATCGACAGGTACCTGAAACAATTGCCATTATTGGAAATGGTAAAGTAGCGCGCCATCTGGTCAGATATTGTGACCTGGTAGGCCAACCCCATGTGCAGTGGTTTCGTCACGCTCATCCTGAGGCGCGAGCCTTTGGTCAAAAACCCGCTTCCCGTCTGGCCAGGTTCCGGAATTCTCTGCGGAAGTTGTTCAGCACAACAGCAGTCAAGGATCTTGCCACCACCGTAGCAGCGGTCAAAACGGTATTGATTCTGCTTCCTGATGATCAGATTGAATCGTTCATTACAAGAAACCCGGTTCTGCAACACAAGAACTGCATTCATTTTTCAGGTTCTTTACAAACATCACTGGCTTCAGGTTGTCATCCTTTGATGACTTTTGGTGGTCAACCTTATGACCTGGACCAATACCAAAAAATTCCATTTGTGATCGACCTGGATGTGGATTTTCAGCAATTATTCCCATTGTTCAATAACCCAACTCACGTCATCGACGCAGAACACAAGGTGTTGTACCACGCACTGTGCGTCATGGCTGGTAATTTCAGCCAAACCCTGTGGCGTTTGGTGGGGCAGGAGCTGGCAGGCATGAATTTGCCGGCTGATCTGATGTCCTCCTATCTTAAGCAAAACACCCAAAACTTCATCAATCATCCGGAGACAGCGGCGACAGGCCCCTTTGTGCGTGGTGATCTGCAAACCATTGACAAGCATATTCAAGCCCTGACAGGTCACCCGCTGGGAGAGGTCTATCAGGCATTTTATAAGCTACATCAACAACATAATCCCACCCAACTAAGGAGCCAGTCATCATGATCACCATCAATCACCTGCTGGCCAAACAGAGTGCCGGTGAAAAACTCACCATGCTGACCTGCTATGATTATGCATCAGCCCGTATCATGAGTCAGTCTGACGTGGAAATGATTTTGGTTGGTGATTCTGCGGCGATGGTCATGCATGGTGAGCAATCCACCCTGCCAATCGACGTTGAAACCATGGCCATGCATGTTCGGGCTGTGGCCAAGGGGGCGCCAGGAAAATTCATCATTGGTGACATGCCTTTTTTGTCGTATCGTAAATCACTGGATGAAAACATGCGGGCGGTTGAACTGCTGATGAAAGCCGGTGCTCATGCCATTAAACTGGAAGGCGTGAAAGGCAACGAAGAATTGATCGGACACATTGTTGATTCAGGTGTCCCGGTGATGGGGCATTTGGGTTTAACTCCGCAGTCGGTCAACCAATTTGGTGGATTTAAGGTACAGGGAAAATCAGAAGAGGCACAGCGACAAATCATCAAGGACACACTGACACTTCAGAGGTTGGGTTGTTTTGCTGTGGTACTTGAATGTGTGCCGGATGCGCTGACCAGGGAGCTGGTGTCTCAGACTGATCTGATCACCATAGGTATTGGTGCCGGGCCAGCTGTCGATGGCCAGGTTTTGGTGATGCAGGACATGCTGGGTTATTCTTCTGGTTTCAGCCCTAAGTTTCTGCGCCGTTATCTGAATGCAGAAGCGTTGTTTCTGGATGCCTTCAACGCCTATGCCAAAGACGTCAAATCAGGTGAGTTTCCAGATCAGTCGGAGCTTTACTGATGCAGCGACTCACACAAATCACTGATGTACAAACATACCGTCAGGCCCTGGCCGGTTCGGTGGGTTTTGTGCCAACCATGGGTGCCTTGCATGAGGGGCATGCTTCTTTGGTCAGACAATCGGTTAATGACAACAGTCATACACTGGTCAGTATTTTTGTCAACCCAACACAGTTCGATCAGTCCACTGATCTGGCCGCTTATCCCAACACCCTGGAAACAGATCTGAACACCCTGGAAATGCTGGGTGTGGATGCGGTATTTCTTCCGGATTTCAACAGCATGTATCCCGATGATTATGCCTATCAACTCAGTGAGGACCGGCTCAGCCGGAAATATTGTGGCGCTCATCGACCTGGTCATTTCGACGGGGTGTTGTCAGTGGTGATGAAACTGTTCAACATCACCCAACCGGACAAAGCCTATTTTGGTGAAAAAGATCATCAACAGCTGACTCTGATCAAGGGTCTGGTTGAGGCCTTCTTTGTGCCTGTTGAAGTGGTTTCATGTCCGATCGTCAGAGAGCCCGATGGTTTGGCCATGAGTTCCAGAAACCTGCGGTTATCAGCAGCGCAAAGAAAACTGGCGCCGATGCTTTACCAGGTGCTCAGCCAGGCCACATCGTTGACCGCTAAACACCAGCGCCTAGAAAAATTGGGATTTGACGTTGATTACCTGGAAGTCATGGGAAACCGGTTGTTGGCAGCCGCTTCACTGGGCGAGATCAGGTTAATTGATAATGTGCCTTATCAGCCAGGTGGTGGTGCATGAAAAGGTTGTTACTGATGACCGGCTCAATTGCCTGTGCCAAAGCCACTGGACTCATCTCGGCATGGATCAAACAAGGTGATGAGGTGCAGGTGGTGTGCACACCCGGGACGTTAAATTTTATTGGCCTGGCCACGTTGGAAGGACTGAGTCAACGACCTGTGATGTCCTCAGTATATGAGTCAGGACGTATGATGGATCACATCAATATCAGTCGCTGGGCCGATCAAATTATTTTATGCCCGGCGACAGCCAATGTGATCAATAAGCTGGCTGTTGGTATCGCCGATGATGCGGTCACCACAGTCTGGGTGGCGGCCCACAATTTGGGTAAGCCCTTGCTGATTGTGCCGGCGATGAACACCATGATGTGGACCTATCCGGCGACCCAGGCAGCCGTCAAAACTTTGGGTGATTGGGGGGCGCAAATCATGCCACCTCAGGCTGGAGAGCTGGCCTGCGGAGAACAGGGTGCCGGGCGCATGCCTGAAGTAGAAACCATCCTCAAAACTGTGGAGGAATTATCATGAACATATTGATTACAGCAGGTGGAACCCGCGAATACATTGACGGGGTGCGCTACATTGGCAATTGCAGCAGCGGACAAACCGGAGCGCAGCTGGCCGATCATTTAGATGCTTTAGGTCATCAAGTGACCTGGCTAGGAGCCCGTTGTGCCATTGAACCAGGCTCACCAGTGGCCAAAGCTCATTATGAGACTTTTGATGAGTTATCTCAGCAACTGCAAAGCCTGTTGTCTGAGCAATGCTTTGATTTGGTTTTTCAGGCCGCTGCGGTCAGTGATTTCAAAGTGGCTGCGGTGGTGCTGGATGGCGAGAAGTACGAGGCCGGACGAGGTGTCAAATTACCGACTGCGGATGAAGTTGAGTTGCAACTGACCAAACAACCCAAACTCGTTTCAGCCATCAAGGATTGGTCAGCCAACCCTGACATCACTGTGGTGGCATTCAAACTGACCAACTCCAATGACTCAAAAATCCGTCAGCTGGCCGTGGATAAGTTGCTCAACCAAAGCGCAGCAATTGATTGGGTGGCGCACAATGACCTCAATGAATTTTGCGCGAATGAACATGGATTTTGTTTACATCAGCTTGATCAGGAAGTGACCAGTTGTGCTGATGTAATGGCGATGGCCGATGCGGTGTTGGCCCGGCTGGAGGTGGCGGCATGATCCTTTGTCTCGATATTGGCAACAGCCATATGCATGGAGGGGTGTTTGACAACGATGAATTACAGGTGCAATTTCGCATGGCTTCGAAAACCGGCGCTTCATCGGATGAATATGGCGTTTTTCTGCGCAGTGTGCTGCGGGAAAATGATGTGGATCATCAGGCGATTGAAGCCATTGCCTTGTGCTCGGTGGTTCCTGAGGTGTTGTATCCCATCAACGCCTGTTGTCAGAAATATTTTAATCTGGAGCCATTTATCCTGCAGGCAGGCGTCAGGACTGGTTTGAAGATTGGTTATCGCAATCCCATAGAAGTAGGGGCAGATCGCATCGCCAATGCCATCGCAGTGACACATTTATTTCCCCGTCAGGATGTCATCATCATTGACCTGGGAACCGCCACCACTTTTTGTGCGATCTCAGCCAGTAAAGAATACATGGGTGGAGTGATCATGCCTGGCATGAAAATGTCGATGAAAGCCCTGGAGGCCGGCGCTTCAAAACTTGGCTCAGTTGAAATCATTGAACGCGAAGACGTGCTGGGTAAATCGACCAATGAAAGTATTCAATCTGGATTGTTTTATGGAGCCAGGGGAGCCATGAAAGAGATCATCGCTGGTTTAACAGCCAAATCGTTCAATGGTCAAAAACCATTGATCATTGGCACCGGAGGTTTTACTTCGGTGTTCAGAAACGCTCACATTTTTAATGAAATCATTCCGGATCTGGTGCTCAAAGGCCTGTATCTGGCAGAAAAACTCAATCAGGAGAGAAACCCATGAACTTAACCATGTTGCACAGCAAGATACACCGTGCCACGGTCACTGATGCCAATTTGAATTATGAAGGTTCGGTGTCGATTTGCCCCAAACTGATTGCCGCTGCAGGTTTGCTGATCAATCAGCAAATTGATGTGCTCAATTGTAACAGTGGCTCCAGATTAACCACTTATGTGATTGAAGGCGGTCCGGGTGAAATTTGCTTGAATGGTGCCGCAGCCAGACATAATCAGCCTGGCGATTTGGTGATTCTGGCGGCCTATTGTTCTGTTGAAGCAGAAGAAGCCAAAACCCATCAACCCAATCTGGTATTTGTCGACAGTGACAATAATGTGAGCAGCCTGAAAAAAGCCGAAACCCACCAAAAGGAAAATTTCGAACACGCAGCTTAAGGCTCTGAGACCTGATAAACAAATGCTGAACAATGGGAACAGAAAAAAGTTTGATCAGGTATGAAATGTAAAATCCACAAGGGGGTCACGTGGCGATCAGTGTTATGGACGCTGTTGTTCATGATCCCTTTTTCTGTGGTGCAGGCAGGACGCTGGAAATGCCCGTGCTGCGAAGATAATCAACTGATCGAATTTCACTGAACAGTCTTGTCACCCAACCCCGGTAGATCCGGTTGTTGAAGACCTGGAATACCAGGGTCGCCATGATTTGGTGGTTGTTGCAATGGTTACTGCAAAAGTGCCTTACTTTGAAGGGATTGATGGTCTGCGCATCGACAAGAGACAATACGAGAGCGGCCTCTCTGAGTTAAAAAACCTGGTTTATGAAAGGCGTGACGGGATGACCTGTGAGGATTTTCAGCTTGGAGCAACGAAGGTTTTGAAATATGAAGAATTTAGCTGTGCCTTGATTCATGAGAACAATTTCAACGCCGATGCCGTTTGTTATTTTGGTGGGCATAAAATCGATCGATTGCCCCTCAGGGTGGCCAAAGCCCTCAGCAATCAACTTGCTGTAACGGTACCTTTGCCATGAATCTTGCCCTACAGGCTGTATTCCCGTTGGTGTTTCAGTTAGAATGAGCGACCTCTCAATCAGGCAAATCAATCATGGCAGAATTCGGACAGGCATTCACATCCCAAATGGTGGTTTCATCTTTCGAAAATGATCAATGGTCAACAGCAGATGTAAAGCCCATTGGTCCTTTCAGTTTTCATCCTGCCACCCATGTATTGCATTATTCCAGCACCTGTTTTGAAGGGTTGAAGGCTTATCGTTGGGTTGATGGCAGCATTCACCTGTTTCGCCACCATGATAACATCAGCCGATTGCGGGCTTCAGCGGCATCGCTGTGTTTGCCGGTACCTCCAGCTGAGTTAATTGAGGAGGCCATCATCAATGCGGTTAAGGCTGTGACTGATGAAATACCTGATTTGCCGGGTGCCCTTTACATCAGGCCGACCCTGATTGGAACGGAATTGAACATTGGTGCCGCTGGTCGCGGGTCAAAAAATGCTTTGTTGTATGTTATTACATCGCCAGTAGGTGATTATTTTTCCGGAGGCGTCAGGCCTTTGAAGTTATTGATTGATGATGAAAACATGCGCTCTACACCTAAATTTGGCCAGGTGAAAACCGGTGGAAATTACGCTGCATCATTGGGCTCTGTGACCAGTGCCAGGGCTGAGTATCAGGCAGATCAGGTGTTGTTCTGTCCTGGTGGTCAGGTACAGGAAACCGGTGCTGCCAATTTCATGATTCTCCGGGGTAATGATTTGATTACCAAAAAGCTGGATGGCTCCATTTTGCCAGGTATCACGCGCAACTCCATTCTTAAATTGGGCGCAGATATGGGTTATCAGGTGCATGAAATTGATTTCACTGTCGACGAATTACTGAACTGGTTACCTGATTCTGAAGCATTTCTTTCAGGCACTGCTGCGGTGTTGTCTCCGGTAGGTTCTGTGGTTTACCAGGGTGTGGGACATACCGTTGGCAATGGCGAAGTGGGTGAGCGTTCCATGCAATTGAAACAGGCCCTGACCAGTATTCAACACGGTAAACAGGAAGACCGCTGGCATTGGACCAGCCTGATCGCCTGATCAGGCCTGTTGCTGAATGGCTGAGTGATGAACGCTGAAAACAGTCAGTTGATTGCGGCCGGCATTTTTGGAATGGTATAAAGCCCGGTCAGCTTTCTTAAGTAATGAGCGGGTGGTTTCGTGCATTCTTGAATCAGCCATACCAATGGATGAGGTCAGCACAATGTTGTGTTCAGAGATGTTTTCTTCAGACAAGCTCTGCAGGAAACCATTCATCAGCTGCTCACATCTGTCCAGGCTGTGAGCGGTAAAAACCACCACAAATTCATCCCCACCGATGCGCCCGATGCGGGCAAAAGGCCCGACTTGATCAGACAACAACCGGGCAAACTCGATGATGCATTGATCTCCCGTGTCGTGACCATATTGGTCGTTGATTTGTTTGAGGTTATCAAGATCCACGTAAGCGATGGTGGTCAGTTGTTTGCTGGCCAGTGACTGATCAATGATGCATTCTATGCTGTGCCTGTTGTGGCAATGCGTCATGCTGTCAGAATTGGCTGCAAGGGCCACTTGATACATTTCTCTTGCTTGCAGCAGTTCTGCATATGCACTGTCACAGAATGACAGGATGTCCTTTTGCATGGCCGGTTTCAAGGGATCATCTTTCTTTAGTCCAAGAATAAAAACAATGCCCCGATGCTCATGCTGCCGTAAAGGCACAAACAACATGTGCTTGAGGCCTCCGTGTTGAGTGCTGACGGTCAACTGAACCAGTCCGGCCTTTGCTTCTGGTTGTAAGGCTTTCATTTTCAAAAGTTCCATGTCATGTTGGTTGAAACCAGTTGAACAGATGGGTGTGATTCCATTGTCCTCAATGATAAAAGAGTTTTTGATGGGAAAAGCACGGTTCAGCAACAAATGGAATTTAATGTGGGCTTTTTCAACCAATTCCTTGCTGCTGAGTGTGGCATCTTTAACCACTTCCTGCATGTCATGGTGAAATTGTGCGAGTAACTCATGTTTATGAACTGCATGTGTGGCTTTTTCTGCTTTATGCACGGCCCTGTCACGCTGAATGCGAAATTGCATGGTCCGGTTGGCAATGGCCAGTGCCAGAATTAACCCCTCCACCATGACTGCCCATTCATAGCTGCGAGCCATCCAAGTGAGATCAGGGTGTGGGTGGGTGGCAAAGTAAATCCTCAAGAAAACCGCACCAATCAAAACCACCCATGCCGCCAGCAGATAATCGGCCTGAGGTGTTCTTTTGGTTACTTGCTGAATGATGATGGTCAGCGCCAGCAAGCTGGAAGCCACAATGCTGAGGTTGAACAGGCTGCTGATGAATGGGTAATTTAATGCATCTGTAAAATGAAACTGAATCATCGCCGTGCAGACCAATAAAACCCTGAAGCCCATGCAAACCAGAAGCAGCTTAACCAGCCAGCTTTTGCGATGCTCCAGCTTCATGAAGTGATACAAAAAGGCCACTGCAAAAACATCTGAAATGGCCAGGTAAACCAGCCCGCTGTGTGCGCCCATCAGTGAAATCGCCAGCACAGGTAAGTCATTGATTTTTCCTTCTTGCCACAACAAGGCCCATAAAGTGCTGGCCATATATAAGGAATAGAGCAGGTAAGAACGGTCATGACTGTACAGATAAAAAATCATGTTGACCATCACCAGGGTAAAAATCATACTGTAGATGAAGGTGAAAAGTTCACTGAGTTGTCGGTCATGTTTGATGAATGAGTCTGTTGGCACCAAAGCCACAGACAGTATCCTTGGAACTTCAGACTCAATGACCAGATAATGAATGTGGTTGAGATTTTGTTGATCAATGTTGAACGCAAATTGTTGGCTTGACCAGGCGTTTCTGTTACCTGGATCAATGCGCGACAAGGATTGTTTGTCGCTTAACTGATTGTCATGATTAACTGAGAAGTGCGTAACGGAGCTGATGTATTTAGGTTGCACCACCAGCATGGCTTCACTGGGTGAAAAGTTTTTGTCTTGTAAACTGATGCGTAACAACAGAGCGTTTTGTGTTGGGTCAAACGCCACCAGTTCACCGTCATCCAGTGCTTTAAAATGTAGCTGGCTGAGGTAGTTGGCGTTGTGACGTTCCGGCAGTTCTGTCATCACCTGAGCAACTTGGATATTGGCTTTTTGCTGGCCATCCATATTGAGTTGACAGGCCGTTAGCAGCTGGCAAATGATCGCCAGCACGATAACCCGCATTGATTGAGACGCCAAGGATTTAAAATACATCGCACACACCTCTGACCCTTGTCAGCACACTGAGCAGTGTCATACCTTTCCCCACTTGTTACACATCATTTATGTTACCACAAGTTCAACGCTCCCACAGTATCACGCTTTCACAGGCAGTCTGATGGGATGGAATGATGAAAAATGAAGGTGGATGTGGAGTGATTTATTTAATGGCGAGTGTCAGGTGTCAAATTTTGGGCATAAAAAAGGCGAAACATGGGTTTCGCCTCGGTGATTACTGTGTGTTTTAATTATTCCAGGTGAGCAGCCATGAATTCAACGGTGGCTTTAACCTGATCATCACTCAGGTCAACGCGACCACCTCTGGCGGGCATCATGCCATTTTCACCCATATAACCATTGATGGCGTTGGCAATCACTGCATCCATGCCTTTGTCCAAGCGGCCTTCCCATTCGGCAGCAAGCAGTTTGGGTGCGCCGCCGGCACCACTGGTGTGACAAGCGCCACACACATTGTTATAGATCATTTCACCATCCAGTGATCCTTCGAAAGCCGCCGCCACAACAGCCGGGGCGATTTCCATTACGGCATTGGGGTCAGTGTTCACAGCAGCGACTGGTTTGATGGCGTTCTGAATGGAGCTTCGATCAGCCTGTCCCTGGACATTGGCAACCAATTGGTTTTGCATGGAAAGCCCGATCAAAGCCAAGACAACGGTCATCACAACCAGTGCGCCCAGTAAGATAGAAAAATTTCTAAAAAATATCGAATCTTGATCACTCATGAATTATCCTGTGTTCTGTAAATAAATTTAACCGACGCATTATAATTGCTAACACCCGCTTTGCCAAATGTTTAATCAAGTCATCAGTGATTGGTTTGCCAGCCGGTTCAGGCGTCCTACTCCTATACAGGACGCGGCCTGGAAGCAGATCGATACGGGTGCGGATGTGCTGTTGTCCGCGCCAACCGGTTCCGGCAAAACCCTGGCTGCTTTTCTCAGTGCCATCAATCGCCTGTATGAATCTGCAGCCAACAAAAATACCGGATTGAAAGTCATTTATGTGTCACCACTGAAGGCTTTATCCAATGACATCAATATCAATCTGCAAACGCCAATCAGTGAAATCAATGCCTTGAGCACGGATCAGCTGACCATCTCTTCGGCAGTCTGGACAGGTGATACACCTTCTCATAGCCGGGCTAAAATCAAAAAACAACCACCCCATATTTTGGTCACCACGCCAGAATCTCTGTATAACATCCTGACATCAAGTGCTGGCCGGGCAATGATGGTGGATGTAGAAACCGTGATCATTGATGAAGTGCATGCCCTGGCGCCCAACAAAAGGGGCGCGCATTTGTTGCTGACCCTGATGCGCCTGGAGGCGCTGAATCTTCGGCGACCGCAAAGAATCGCCATTTCCGCTACCCAGCGACCCATTGAAAAAATGCAGCAATACATTTTGCATCCAGAGCATTCAGTAGTGGTTGATCTGGGACATAAAAGGACCATGGATTTATCGCTGCAGTTGCCGAAAAGTCCGTTGACTGCGGTGATGGCCAATGAGCAATGGAGCGAGGTTTATCAACAACTGGCTGAAGTCATTGAAACCCACCGAACCACCCTGGTGTTTGTCAACAACCGTCGGCTGGCCGAACGAGTGGCTAAACATCTGGCTGAACGGGTGGGTGAAGACGCGGTCACGGCACACCATGGGTCTTTGGCCAAAGAACACCGTTTATTGGCTGAACAGGCATTGAAAGCCGGCCAGCTTAAAGCCATCGTGGCCACAGCATCGCTTGAACTGGGAATTGATATCGGCGATGTTGATTTGGTCTGTCAATTGGGTTCGCCTGGCAGTATTCAAGCCTTTTTGCAACGGGTTGGGCGTTCCGGCCATGGCGTTGATCGCACACCCAAAGGGATGTTGTTCCCACTGACCATTGATGATTTACTGGAAGGCACTGCTTTGTTTCAGGCCATTGAGGAAGATCAGCTTGAACTCACTGAGTTTCCCTGTCAGCCGTTGGATGTTTTGGCTCAACAAATAGTGGCTGAAGTTTCGCAGCAAAACTGGTCAGCAAGCCAGCTGTATCATTTATTCAATCAGGCATCCTTATATAAGGACCTGACAGAAGCCCAGTTCTGCCAGGTCGTACAGATGCTGGCCGATGGCTATTCTGGCCGGTCTACTTACCAAAAAGCCCTGGTTTTTTATGATGGGCATGACGGAGAGATTCGACCACGTAAAGCAGCATCACTCACCGCGTTGCTGAATGGTGGCACCATTCCGGATCAGTTTGATTATGATGTACGTCTGATGCCTGAGGATCTGAAAATCGGTACATTGAATGAGGATTTCTCATTTGAGAGTATACCGGGTGACATTTTTCAATTGGGTAACCATTCTTACCGCATCTTAAAAGTCAAAACCGGTACGGTTTTTGTCGAAGATGCCGCTGGCCAACCGCCCAACATTCCTTTTTGGTTTGGGGTGCAGATGTGGCGATCGGATGAATTGAGTCAGGCGGTTTCATTGCTCCGTGTTGCTTTGAACGATCTGTCTGAAGATGCCAGTCTTAATGACATCCGCAAATTGGCTTTGCCCGTGCCGGATACTGCTGCAGAACAGTTGTTGAACTACACCTTAAAAACCAAACAGGTCCTGCCGGTATTCCCTTCCCAATCTGACATTGTGGTGGAACGTTTTTTTGATGGCAATGATGACATGCACCTGGTCATCCATTCGGTCTTTGGTTCACGGGTTAACCGGGCCTGGGGGCTGGCCCTGCGAAAGAAATTTTGCCGGCAGTTCAATTTCGAATTGCAGGCTGCTGCATTGGAGGATGCGCTGATCTTGTCCCTGAGTTCTACCCACAGCTTTGCCCTGGAAAGCATTCAGCAATACCTCAGACCGGATACCGTTAAGGAGGTGTTGATCCAGGCATTACTCGATACTCCGTTCTTTGTCACCCAATGGCGTTGGAATGCGTCAGTGGCATTAGCAGTCAAGCGCCGCAGGGCCGGTCAGCGGGTGCTGCCGCAGTTTCAGCGCAATGAGGCAGAAGACTTGGTGGCGGAGATTTTCCCGGAACAAATTGCCTGTGCAGAAAACATTGCAGGTAACCGGACAGTGCCAGACCATCCATTGGTTGAGCAAACTTTGCGTGATTGTACAGACGGCATCATGGACGTTGGACAGTTGGCGCAGATCCTCAGCCGCATAGAAAAGGGTGGTATTGGCATACATTATGTTGATAGTCATACCCCTTCACCCACATCATTGGCCATAGTCAACGCCAGGAATTATGCCTTTTTGGATGAAGCCCCGGCAGAAGAGCGTCGAACTCTGGCAGTGCAGTCACAAAGATTGGATGAATCGTTTGCGGCCTCTGCCATCAGTGAGTCCGACATTATTGCATTCAATCAGCGCCTTCAGCCTCCGGCACGGGATTCTGATGAGTTGCTGGAATGGGTCTACTACCATGGTGTGGTCTGGCCTGATGAGCAAGTGCCTCATCAACAGGCGCTGGAGCAATTGTTGACTGCAGATAAGATTGCAGAGGTTGAGCTGAAGGGAGTCCGGGTTTTGTATAGCCTGAAACACCAGTCATTGATGCAACTTTGGGCCGGACAACCCGCATCATTGACCATTGATGATTTGGAAATCCTGGTGGCTAATCGGCTGAACATCAGTGGTTTGGTGGCATTCGGAGAATTGCATCAAAGGTTTCCTGTGGCTGCCAGTTTGTTGCAACAGGTGTTGATGCAACTTGAAGTCAAAGGCGTGGCTTTTCAGTTTGGGCAGGATCAATGGATCGAGCGGCACCATTTGGCGCACTTTCGCAGGATGCAACTCACTCAGGCGCGTCGGGCAGTCAGGACCTGGTCTCCAGATGCTTTCCAGGACTTTCTGACTGACTGGCAATTCATCCGTTCCCCCGCGGAAGGGATAGAGGGCTTGCAACGGGTTTTGTATCAATGGCAGGGCTTTGCAGCTGATGCAACAGCCTGGGAAGCTGAAGTGATTAAGCCGAGGGTCAGGGACTACCATGGCATGATGCTGGACATGCTGTGTCAAAGTGGACAGTTCATTTGGAAACGAGCAAAAGCCAGGTTTGTTTCCGGTGATCTCAATCAAATGAGTTTGCAAAAAACTCAGTTTACCTTTTTGCAAAACAGTCTGGCTCATTTGTTCCCAGCCAATGAAGTGGTTTCAATACTGACTCCCAAACCACGCATGGTGTTTGATTTACTCACCGAACGAGGTGCCATGTTCTATCGCGAGATACTGGCTCACACAGAAGTGTTGCCGGTCGAGTTAGAGCAGGTGCTTATTCAATTAATCAAACAAGGTTTGATCGTGGCTGATGGTTATCAGGCATTGCGGGTATTTTCACAGACGCCGGCTGAACGCCGTAAACAATTACTCAAAGCCAAGAGGTTGGCTGGAAACCTGGGTTATCTGGAAATGATGGGTCGGTGGAGCGTGATCACTCAAAAACAGGCCGAAGCCAAAGATTATGTGACGATGATGATCAATCGTTATGGGGTGTTGAGTTATGATTTGTGGCAGCAGGAAGACATGCCCCTGACGTGGCGCCAGGCTGCTTTTGAGCTTCAGCGCATGGAAGCCAGGGGCGAAGTGCTGGCAGGTCGTTTCATTGAACAGATGTCGGGGATGCAATATACCTTGCCTCAGGTGTACCAGAAGATACTGGATAAACAGCCGGTCAAATAGTTCAGCGGCCTCACCAATGCAGAGGCCATCACCAACTTGATATCAATTCAAATGATCAGTTAAGCACGCAAACCCATACATACTGCGTTCTGCACCATGGGTGTTTTGAATGCAGCCAAATTAATTTAACTAATTTGTCACAAAGGGGTTTACAGAACGGAAAGTAGGGCTATAATTCGCATCCTCTTGTACGAGCTGAGACGGAAATCGGCCAGAGAGATCAGGGTCATAAAATTAATTTGAAAGAATTAAAAAAAAGGCTTGCAAAGGAAAGATTATGAGCGATAATACGCAGCCCTCAGAGATGAGGAGACAAGGACGGAAAAGCAAGACGTGGAGTTGATTGAAAAATTACTCAAAAAAAGGCTTGCAAAAGGATTTAAAAAAGCGATAATATCGCACCCTTCCGCACGAAATGTTCGGGAGTTAATTTAAAGCAAATTAAAAAGTAAT
>NZ_MVBD01000010.1 GCF_002000055.1 Marinicella sediminis
GCAGCTGGTCTTGTACCCTGTCTGGTCCCATCACTGACGGTGATGACATCTTTGCCGAGCAGGATGATCCGGCTGGCAACACCTCACCACAAACCACTGAACTGGGTGGTATTGACACCACACCACCGGCCGCTCCAGTGGTCACCAGCCCTGTTGATGGTGCACTGACCAACAACAACACCCCATTGGTGGTTGGTACTGCAGAACCCGGTTCGCAGGTCACAGTGACTGGTCCATTGGGCGAGACCTGTTCAGTGGTTGCAGACGTCAATGGTGATTGGTCTTGTACCATCGCTCCTGCATTGGCCGATGGCGCCAACCTGCTCAGTGTCGTCGCCACTGACGAAGCTGGCAACAGTTCACCAGCCACCGAGCTGACCCTGAACGTTGACACCATTGCCCCACTGGCGCCCGTGATCATTGCACCCACCAACGGTGCTCCGGTGACCGGTACCGGTGAGCCTGGCGCTACAGTCAACGTCACCACCCCATCAGGTGCCACATGTTCCGCATTGGTTCAACCAGATGGCAGTTGGTCTTGTAATCTGGATCAACCACCGGTGGATGGCGAGGACATCAGTGCTGATCAAACTGATCCGGCAGGTAACACTTCACCAGACACCACTGCAACAGATGGCATTGACACCACACCACCGGCCGCTCCAGTGGTCACCAGCCCTGCTGATGGTGCACTGACCAACAACAACACCCCATTGGTGGTTGGTACTGCAGAACCCGGTTCACAGGTCACAGTGACTGGTCCATTGGGCGAAACCTGTTCAGTGGTTGCAGACGTCAATGGTGATTGGTCTTGTACCATCGCTCCTGCATTGGCCGATGGCGCCAACCTGCTCAGTGTCGTCGCCACTGACGAAGCTGGCAACAGTTCACCAGCCACCGAGCTGACCCTGAACGTTGACACCATTGCTCCACTGGCGCCCGTGATCATTGCACCCACCAACGGTGCTCCGGTGACCGGTACCGGTGAGCCTGGCGCTACAGTCAACGTCACCACCCCATCAGGTGCCACATGTTCCGCATTGGTTCAACCAGATGGCAGTTGGTCTTGTAATCTGGATCAACCACCGGTTAATGGCGAGGACATCAGTGCTGATCAAACCGATCCGGCTGGTAACACTTCACCAGACACCACTGCAACAGGTGGCATTGACACCTTAGCACCCGCTGATCCGGTGATCACTGCACCTGCTGACGGCATCACCATCAATGACAACACCCCAACGGTGACAGGAACTGGTGAACCAGGTTCAACGGTAACCGTGACTGGTCCATTGGGCGAAACCTGTTCAGTGGTAGTTGATGTCAATGGTGACTGGTCTTGTACCATCAGTCCGGCCTTACAAGACGGCAGCAACCTGCTCACCGCCGTGGCCAGTGATGATGCCGGCAATCAATCCAACAGTGACAGCATCACCCTGATCATCAATGCGTCGGCCACATACGGGTTGGTCATCAATGCACCAGCTGAACTGGTCACCACTGAAATGGGTGGCAGCGACAGTTTCACGGTGGTTCTGCCATTGTCGCCCACAGATGATGTGACGGTTGACTTTTCTAGTAGTGATTTAACAGAAGGTACCGTGAGTCCTTCTTCAGTGACCTTCACTGCCGCAGACTGGGATCAGCCGGTGACCATCACAGTGACTGGTGTGGACGACCCTGATTATGACCTTGATCAAAGTTATCAAGTGATCACTTCAGCACTGTCCTCACTGGATCTGAACTATGCTGGCATCAATCCTGCTGATGTTGACGCAGTGAATGTTGATGATGATGAAAGTCCGGATCTGCGGGCATTCATCACCAACTGCGTCAGAGGAGTGCAACCCACTGACTCGATGACGTACCGTTTACTGATCAGTAATACCGGTAACAAAGACATCACGGGGGCCAATGTAGCCACTGTTCTGGGTGACAAGATGACATTGCCACAATGGGTTTGTCAGCAAAACGGTGGAGCCTCTTGTGACTCACTCAGCGGCAGCGGCGATCTGAATGAAACGGTTGATTTGCCGGTTGGCTCCAGTCTGCTTTATCTGTTTGATGCGGATGTCGATGCTGCATTGACCGATTTCATTGATGTGGAAGGGTCTGTGACCATGCCGGTTGATGAAACCGATGTCAACCCAGGTGACAATGTGGCCTTTGACAGTGATCTGGTGTATTTGTATCTTTTCAAGGACACATTTGACTGTGCCCCTCCAGGAACCATCGAATCGACCAATGCGCTGCTTGAGTCGCTCACTCAGTGATGAAACGCTGAAACAAAAAAAGGCCGGAATTACCGGCCTTTTTTTATGTCTGGATAAATAATATTTCTATGGAGCCAGCCTTTGAATGCGCCAAGTTGTTCCGTCTTTGGTGTATTGGAAACGATCATGCAAACGATTGGCCCTGCCCTGCCAGAATTCATAGCGTTCAGGAATCACCCGGTAACCGCCCCAGGCATCCGGCAAAGGGACTTCACCAGCTTTGAACTTTTCCTTGATTTGATTCATCAGGGTTTTGAGGACTGTACGGCTGGAGATAACCTGACTTTGCTCTGAAATCCAGGCCCCAAGTTGAGACCCCCTGGGTCGCGAGGTGAAATAGGCAAAGGATTCTTTGGCTGATATTTTTTCAACCTGTCCACTGATTCTGACCTGCCGCTCAAGCCCCAGCCAGGGAAACAACAAAGCTGCCCTGGGATTAGCCGCCAATTCTTTGGCTTTGGCACTTTGGTAATTAGTGAAAAAAACGTAGCCCCTGTCATCAAACAATTTCAATAAAACCGTTCTGGCCTGCGGCATGTCATCGGCACCGCAAGTGGCCAGAGTCATGGCATTCACCTCATGCAACTGTGCATTCCGGGCTTGTTCAAACCACATACTGAATTGCGCCAGAGGGTCATCTTTTAACTCTGCCCTTTGCAATCCCGATTGGGTGTATTCATTTCTTAACTCGCCTATATCCATCATCGCTCTCTTTTGAACTTAAACCAAACCAACAATCCGCCCAACAGCAACAGCAGCGGTACCACAATCAACATCAACCCAGCCAACCACAATACTTCATTGGCTGCAAAATACAATTCAGACTGCCACCGACCAATGGCCGGCAAATCAATCCGTTCATCCCGTTTAAGCAACCAGTCAATCAATCGAAATGACATTTCAAGATTGCCTCCACTGAACAGGTGTTCGTCGGCCAAAAAATCACTGTCGCCGACCACCATGAGACGACTTGCACCCAGCTGACTGGTTGATGCCAGGGCTTGTTGTTGATCATTGACCCACAAAACATCATTGGCTGTTTCATAGGGCATCACTTCAACCAAATCAAGAGGTCGGTCAAATGCCTGGTTCACCGGGTGATCTGGAAATGACTTGATGATCAGGTGACCTTGATGAAATGCATCAGTCTGAACCACATCAAATAACAAAGACAATTCAGGTTGAACACTGGTTACCATGGGATCAGTCAGCCACAACAGACTGATACCCTGCTGCACTTGTTGTTCCAGCCAAAGTCGCTGTTGCAAGTTAAAGGGTCTGGCTGGTGCTGGCAGAACCAGTAAGCGGGTTTTTTCGGGCAATTTGAGTTGTGCACTCCACGGTAATACCATGACCTGATAATTGGCGGCTTGTAATGCTTTGAGCCATTGCCCATACCCCAGTGAAACCCCGGCATCAAATGATTTACCCTGATGTCCTTCCAGAAACACCAGCCAGGCTCCATCTTGGTGACTCAGTCTTTTCAAGCCGTTAAAAAAAGCTTCATACGACAAAGTCGTCAGATGAAACTTCTCTGTGCCCTGATAAATCAGCATTTCACCCAGCTTTTCGATACCCAGTTTTTTTTTCAGTTGGGGTTGTGAATCAATATCCATGTATTTAACTTCAGCATTTTCCACCGATGCCACAATGGGCTGTAAAAAATTATTCACCAGTTGTGCAGCGGGCGATTCAGGTTGGGCATACACTTCAATGGTCAGTCCTTGCTGCTGATGCAATATGTTTTTGGCCGATTGAGGCAACAAGTCTGTATAGGTATCAACCATTCTGAAATTGTCTATCAACCGCGCTGATAGCATCACCAGTAGCAGCCAGCCAATGATCATCAACCCCTGTTTCATGACCCGTCCCTCAATTGTTTCAATTTTTGCTCAGTCAACATGCTAAACAGGACCACGCCTCCAGCAAAATAGACCACTGAGCTGATACTCAATTCGCCACTGAACAGCCAGTCAAGGTGGTGTGCCGGAGAACACAGTTTCAACCAATTCATTCCATATGCCTGACCGGAACCATCAGCACCCAACAACCACAAGACCGCCATCACCACAATACTCAGCAAAGCAGCCGTTGCAGTGGCATGACAATAAACGCCAATCAGCAGGCCCAATGCCGCCATCCACAACACCGCCAGACTCAGACCCAATACACCTGACAAAACCTGCCAGCCAGACAAAGTCCCTCCGGTTTCGAGCAATGCCCAAAACAGGAACACCTGTAACCAGACAAACCACAGAAGGGTTGCTGATGCGGCCAGTTTTTGTCTGACCACTGACCCGGTGGAGCGATGGCTTAATAATAAATAAAACAGGGTTTTCTGAGAGCGTTCACTGGTCATGATGGTGGCCGTCGACAAGGCCACCACCAGAATCATCACCCTGGCCAACATGTGTAACAGCGGAGACCACAAGGTATCAGTCACAGACGGAGGATATGGCAATTGGCTGAGTGAAGGCTGGATGGCGAGGTAATGATCCAGCATTTGCCAACACATCCAAGCCAGTACAAAACTCAGCACACCAAGCATCAACCACATAGAAGGAGCACGCCAAAGGTGTCTGCAATCTTTACTGAACACGTTCATCGTCCATCATCCATGACATCACCTGAAGCCTGCCAGTCATTGATGGCCTGATTATAAATATTGTGGAATGAATCACCATCGGTATGCCGTCGCAATGTAACCAGTTCGCCCTGGTGCATTACCACCACCCAATCTGCCAAAGATTCCATATCTTGCATAATGTGGGTTGCCATGATGATGGATTTTTGGGATTTCCATGCTTGGACTTGTTGCATAAATGCTTGCATCACCTGAGGGTCCATGCCATTCAATGGTTCATCCATCAGTAACATCGATGCAGCGGAAACATCCAATTGAGCCAATGACAGGCGTTGCCTGAAACCCAATGACAAGTGTCGGGTTAAACGATTGGCCATGGCAGTCAGCCCCCAGCGCTCCATGACCGGTTCGATATCAACTGCCGCAACCCGCATCTGTTGGGCGACAAATTGTAATTGTTCTTTCACGCTCAGGTATGGGTAAAAAACCGCTGGCTCAGGCAACAGATAACAACTGTGATCAGGTGAAAAGTTCAACTGGCCACAGTCAGGACTCAACAGACCTGCCATCACCTGTAACAAGCTGGACTTGCCGGCACCGTTGGCGCCTAACAACACAACCACGCCGGTATCAGGCAACTCAACAGTGATGTTCTGGAGAATTTCCTGACCGGAACGGCTCAGGCAAAGTTGATTTATTTTCATAGAGTTAGCTTGATTCTATAGCCATACCATACGCCAAAGTACGCGGTTTTAGCTGGCTATTGTGGTGGTTATTCATTATAGTGAGCAATGCTTTTATTACAAACATCTATTTATGATTCCAACAATTGAATTTTTACAAACCGGTCTGCTTGACCTGTCGGCTTGGCAACTGGTTCTCTATACCTTTATAGTGGTACAGATCACATTATCTGGTGTCAGTCTTTTTTTACACCGCGAACAAACCCATCGGGGCATCAAAATGCACCCGGCTATTCAACATTTTTACCGCTTCTGGACCTGGTTTACCACAGGCATGCTGACCAAAGAATGGGTGGCCATTCACCGTAAACATCATGCATATTGTGAAACCGAAGATGATCCGCACAGCCCACAAATTCATGGCATCAAAAAAGTCCTGCTGCATGGCGTCACTTTATACACCGCAGAACGCAAAAATCAGGAAACCATGGAAAAATATGGCCAGGGAACACCGGATGACTGGCTGGAAAAAAACGTCTATACACGTTTTCACTATTTAGGCATTGTACTGCTGGCTTTCATTAATGTGGCCCTGTTTGGTGTGATTGGCTTATTGATTTATGCCATTCAAATGCTTTGGATTCCGGTATTTGCTGCCGGTGTCATCAATGGCATTGGTCACTATGTGGGATACCGCAACTACCGGACCGATGATTCGTCTCGTAACATCACCCGCTTTGCCTTCTTTATCTTTGGTGAAGAATTACACAACAATCATCATGCCTTCCCTTCTTCATGTAAATTTGCCCATAAAAAAGGTGAACACGACATCGGCTGGTACATCATCAAACTGATGAATAAGATGGGGTTGTGCGAAATCCGCAAAGTCGTCCCAGACCTGTATGTTGATGAGCAAAATGAAGATTTCAATGGCGACACAGTCAAAGCCATTTTGACTCATAAATTCAATGTTTTACAGGTGTATATCCGGGATGTGATCAAACCAAACCTCACGGCCGAATACCAGACTGCATCGAAATCTTTCAAGAAAAAGATTCACAAATACACCCATAATCTGTCACTCGATCCTCAGTTTTTGAAAACTGACATCAGGCAGAAATGGCAGAGCTATTTTGCTGACAGCCAATCCCTGAACAGCCTTCTGCAATACAAAGAGGAGTTGCAATCCATTTGGGAAAATAACAGCAAATCAGTGGATGAAATGATCGCTGATTTCAAAGCCTGGTGCGCCAAGGCAGAACAAAGTGGCAACCGCCTGTTACAGGAATTTGCCAGCTCACTGAGTCGTTACAAGCTACAAACCTTTACCGCCAGATAAGGGGTTCCAATTACACGGCACAAAAAAACCGGGTCAAACCCGGTTTTTTTGATTCATCATTTACTTCATCCGTTGCGGGATGTACTCTTGCTTAACAGCTTTCGCCAACAACTCTGGTGGCAACAATCCTTGAGCCAGAATGAAATCATGGAACGATTGCTGGTCAAACTGATCCTTTAGTTTCAACTCAGTTTCAGCGCGTAACTGCAACAACTTCTCGTAGCCATAATAATAAGCAGTGGCCTGAGCTGGTGACCTGAACGTATACCGGTCAATTTCAGTCTGAGCATTCTTATCATCCTCTCCAACATCTTCCATCAATACCCGTTTGGCTTCAGCCGGGGTGATCAACCCGAGGTTGAGCATGGGATCGAGCCAGATCCGCGCTGCGCGTAACAACCTGGCCTGTAAAGCATACAACTGACCTTCAAGAGGCATGTATTCCTTACTGATCGCTTCAGCATAAAGTGCCCAGCCTTCGACATTAGCTGAGTTAAAAGCAAACATGGCTCTGGCCGTTGACACCCCACCTCTGAGCATGGTGGTGAACTGTAACTCATGTCCGGGTCTGGCTTCATGTGCCGATAAGGTCCACATCATGGCTTTGAATGCATAATCATTTTTAGGCCAGCTACCATCTTCGTTCTGTTCAATTTTGGGAACGATGAACTCCGGGTACTCACCGGTGTTGCCCACCAGTCTGGGTACGTCCAGGTGAGCCGCTGGCTGTTGTGCTGTTTCAGCAGCAGTGGCCATCCTGGCACGGGCAGGCTCATTCGGTAAGGACACCAACTGATGTTTGTTAATGATCTGATCGAGCTCACGCATCACCGCGGCATACTCTTCCATCAAGGCATCACCATGAATCTGTTCGTTTTTAAGCAGCTCCATCACTTCACGGTAATCTGTGGTTTCATAACCCATTTTTTCGGCCACCAAAGGTGCCAGAGCCATCATTTCAAAGCGAATATTCATGAACGCCACCTGACCAATTTTCATCAATTCCTCAGGACTGGCATCGACACCATAATTTTTGAGTTGCAATTCGTACAACTCACGGGGCAACATGGCGCTTTCCCTGGTGTTGGGCAGAATGTTGGCCTTAACCCATTCATTGTATTCACCCATTTGAGATTGCAGTAGTTGCAATGAAGATTCATAACCAGTCAGATCGGTGGCTGCAAAAACCTGAGACAGTCCCTGAATAAAAATGGCGGACCGCTCTATGTCCTGCTCCACTTCACCCCGAAAAGGCTTGATCAGGTCCGGCTCATCCATGCGTTCAGTCAGGCGTTTTTTCGCCAATTCAAACAAGGGTTCATAACCTTCCGCCTCACCAGTGTATTTTTTAAGTCTGATCAGAGCGGCTTTTTGTCGTTCAAATGGCACTTGTTTATCCAGCTGGCCATTGAACCCATAAAAGATCAGGCCAATGACATTGCCATAGGGCAACACCCTGGCATCATTGATTTTGGTGGCTTCAATGTTGTCTTTGACTGATTGGATCATGATTTCGATGTCTTGTCTGACCCGCTGATCCTGTTCATTGGCAAGGTGTTCGTTGAGCATTTTCAGATTGGCTGTTGCATTCTCCAACTGCCGTTTTACCAGGTTATCCTGCAAGTCAAAAATGTCTTCGTCGTAACCTTCCACACCCGACTGAGCTGAAAACTCAGGGGCAAATTTAGCCTGCGACTTTAATATTTTATAAGCTATTTCATTGGACCGTTTGACCCAGTCCTGTTCTTTGGCGTGTGCCTGAAACACACACAACAACATGACCATCAGCACAATGGTCGATTGCTTGATACGCATAAATTTCACCAGATGATTTAGAGAGTAAACAAATTATATGAATTTGTCACATCACAAATCATGGGCAAGAGGTAACGAAATCCCCTGTGCGTTCAACGTAAAGATTTAAACACTGCCATCACAGCTCAAAACCGGCAATCACCACGTCATGATCTGACGAAGAAAACGGATCCGGTTGAAAAAAAGTATCTGGTTTGTTGAAGGATTTATCCAATGCTTCGGTATGGTAACCAAACCACGGCATCTCCGCTGAATTGATGTGCCACTGAGTCAGTTCTGTCACCACATTCAAACCTGCATCATTGGTCATGATGTAATCCAGAGAGCCAACCTGACCACGATAACTTGCGGTCCAATTGGTTGGTGCCAGGAAGGGATTGGCCAAATTAATCATGCCTTTTTTACTGAGCATACCGATGGGATCTTCCTGTTGATAACTGTTCAGATCACCAACCAGAATCAGAACCTCACTGCCATGACCCGTTGGGTCACTGTTCAGCCAGTTTGCGACCTGTTCTGCCACCTCAGTTCTCACTGGGTTGTAGCAGCCCTGACCATCAGCCTGCGCTTTATTGGCACCTTCTGCATCTGAACAACTCTTGGACTTGAAATGTGCAGTGGCCACAGTGAACACATTGCCTTTTCGGGATTTGAAAGATTGCGCCACAACAATGCGGTTACGGTGTTCTTTGAATGCAGGATTGGCGGCTGCATTTAACAACGCATAATCACCAACGGTTTGCAATTGACCTGGCTGATAGATCAGACCCACTTTGATCACATCTTCACCCAGAGCACCGGTATCAATATAAGCCCATTTTTCATGACCGGCTGCCTCATTCAGGTGCTGGACCAATTGCCCACCTGAGGTTTGATTGTTTTCCAATTCCTGGATACCCATGACACTGGCATTGGTGGTATTGATCGCGCTGACCAGCTTGGCCACCTGACGGTTGTACTCTTCAGGCGAGTCGGCACCCCTGCAGGAAAACTGCTTCGTCGGTCCACACCTGACCTGACCGTCATCAATGGTGGTGAAGAAATTCTGTACATTGAATGTCGCCACCTGCACAGTTCCCCCCACGTCTTTTGGCTGCTGCCATGCCTGATCAGTCATGTTGAGCTTCATCAAAGGCTCGGTGGGCTGTAATTTATATTTTCCAAAGGCATAAAAAAGCACACCTCTGGGCTGAACCTGATCACCCAACCACCATCGATTAGCAGCAGAAACAGGTCGCTGGCCCAAAAACCCTTTGGCCAATGGTGTGGCAAATGCTGCCAGCCGTCCGTCATCAATGATGAGTTGATCCAATTGGTTTTTTCTCGCCACTTCTTTCACTGCCTGTTCCCCACGGACCACTGCAGTCGGTGCCATGAGCATTTCAGAGGAAACCGTCAACTCGCCATATTTGATGTATTGATAAACATCGGTGATCACCACTGGATTGAATAACGTTACGTACATGTTTTCGTGGGCTTCCAGATAAGCATCATTTTTAGGCATGTACAATGAAGTCGAGGACGGCAGTGGCAAGCCACTTTGACAGACTTTGATTTTTTGCACCCGATCCAGTTGGGTCAGTTCATACTCTTCTGATACATAACCATCAATGGCCACCAAATCACCTACTTTGATCTTCCGGTAGGTATCATTGTCACGAATAAATAACCCTTCTGATGTATATATGTCATCATCACTGTTAACAGATTGGATAAAAAAACCGCCCAGAGACTGTTTACCTCGAAAATCCGCAGTCACAATACCCGACACGTGAATCCGTTCACCTACCAATTTTGATGCCTGACCGGTTCCCTGAATGTCATGAATGGCTACGAATGATTTGTCACACGTCAGACTTTCAGACCAGCTGGTTCCGAAAACCCACATTGAACATAAAAGCAAAACAATTTTCATGGGTATTTTGATGAGTCAGTTAAAGAGCTGGCATTCTAACACGAGCCTGCGACATGAAGTGTTAATGGCAAGTTAAAAAAAAACCCGGCACCAGGCCGGGTTAAATGGGGAATTTGGCCCTAAGGCCTATGAAAAATAAATGTAACAGGAAACACAATCCTGAAATGTCTGATTCATCACACAACACTTATCAGACACAACCATTATAGGTGCATTCAGCCGATGCAAATGTCAAGCATTGTGAACTCTTCGGCAGCCTGCCTGGTTTATCTTGTTGGGCTGATGTGACTTGATTTTTATGGTTACGTGCCCATCTTAGACAGACACCAACCGGAGGAAAACAATGAAAACCATTTTAATATTTATCACGGCATGTTTGATCATGCTTCTGACAGCCTGTAGTGAGGACACACCAAACAAAGCAGAATCTCAAATGAACCAAGCCAAGTCTGAAGTCAAAAAGGCAGCTGAAAAAGGCGCTGATGCGGCCAAAGAAGCAGCTGAAGAGCTGGCTGATGGAGCCAAAGACCTGGCTGATGAAACAGGCGAAATCATGACAGATGGTTATGAAAGCAGCAAAGACAAAGTCAATGAGATGGCAAATGACATCCAGGAAGGCGCCAAAGAGATGGCTGATGAAGCCAAAGACATGTATGCCGATGGCAAAGAGACAGCCAGTGAAATGGCTGGGCAAGCCAAAGATCAGGCCAAAGAGATGGCTGAAAGCCTGAAACAGGAATCAGCTGAAGCCCTTGAGGCGGCGAAAGACAAAGCCGATGAATTGACAGACGACGATGATGATGACACCCGCCCCTGAGCGACCATGGGGTTGATTCGATTCCAATAACAACACCGCCTTGTTCAGCAAGGCGGTTTTTTTCTGACAAAAAAGCAGAATTTAACCATTGTTTCGATGGTCTGATTAAGCCACAATGACAGCGATCCAATGGAATAACCTATGAACTTACCTTTATTTATTGGCCTCAGATACACCAAAGCCAAACGCAAGAATCACTTCATATCTTTCATCTCTTTGATCTCCATGGGCGGCATTGCCCTGGGTGTGATGACGGTGATAGTGGTCATTTCTGTGATGAATGGATTCAACAAGGAGTTCCAACAACGGATGCTCAGTACGGTTTCACATGCCACCATATCTGCATTCAGCGGAGAACACCTGACCGATTGGCAACAAGCCATTGACATTGTCAGGGGACAACCGGATGTAATTGGTGCAGCACCGTATATTCAAACCGAAGGCATGTTGCAGGGTTACCGCACAGAAGGGGCCCTGATTCAGGGAATATTGCCTGATCTTGAGCAGCAGGTCACTGAGTTCCAGGACAACCTCCGATATGGCGCCATGGAAGATTTACAGGCCGGTGAATTCAACATCATACTGGGTATTGATCTGGCAGCACACCTGGGTGTGGGTCCGGGTGATACAGTGACATTGTATGTGCCTGAATTCCGCACCACTGCGGTGGGAATAACTCCCCGGCTGAAACGATTTACCGTCTCTGGTATTTTCGAAGTGGGGATGTATGAGTATGACTTCAAACTGGCTTTGATTCACCTCGAGGACGCCCGCAGACTGATGCGTTTACCTCAGGCAGCAGCTGAAGGTGTGCGGCTGAAAGTCGATGATTTGATGCGGGCTCCATTGATAGTCAGGGAATTGGCGCCTGAACTGGATGGGTTTTACCGCATCAGAGACTGGACTCAGGAACATGTCAATTTTTTCAAAGCCACCCGCACTGAACGCATGGTGATGTTCATCATCCTTTCTATGATTGTGGCGGTGGCAGCGTTCAACATCCTCTCCACACTGGTGATGCTGGTCACTGAGAAACAAGCTGATGTGGCCATCCTTAGGACACTGGGCCTGTCGGGCAGTCAGATCATGGGTATATTTATGGTTTCCGGCACTCTGATAGGTCTGATAGGAACCGCCATAGGCACCATAGCCGGTTTGATCACTGCGGTTAATATCAACAGCATCATACAAACCCTGGAGGGGTGGTTTAACACTGAATTTTTGTCCAAAGACGTTTACTACATCACCGAAATATCAGCCGACATTCGATCAGGCGATGTGATTACCATCGTTGGTATTGCCTTTGGACTGTCTATCATCGCCACCTTGTATCCTGCCTGGCGGGCATCAAGGGTCGAGCCAGCGGAGGCCCTGAGGTATGAGTAATCAAAACGTGTTGCGTTGTCAACAATTGAGTAAACACTTCATCGATGGTCAACGAAAAATCCAGATTTTTGAACAACTCGATTTTGCGGTTCAGGCCGGTGACACAGTGGCCATAATGGGCGCGTCGGGGTCTGGAAAAAGCACCCTGTTACACCTGCTTGGCGGACTGGATACCCCCTCTTCAGGGCACATTGAGCTGATGGGACACATGCTTTCAAATCTCAATGCCAAAAAACGTGGACACCTGCGAAACAAACACCTCGGCTTTGTTTATCAGTTTCACCACCTGCTTCCTGAATTCAGCGCACTGGAAAACGTCATGATGCCTTTGCTGATTGGCAAAACAGCCAGAGCAGCGGCCCGCCACAAAGCCACTGAAATTCTTGAACAGGTAGGCCTGGCAGAGCGGCTGACCCACCGCCCTGCACAATTGTCTGGTGGCGAACGACAGCGGGCTGCCATTGCCAGAGCCATGGTGACCCAGCCCGACTGCATTCTGGCAGATGAACCCACCGGCAATCTGGATGAAAACACCGCTGGTGCGGTGATGGATTTATTCATCGAACTCAAACAACAATTCAACACCGCTTTGGTGCTGGTCACTCATGACCTCAAAGTGGCGGCTAAAATGCAACAAACATATCAGTTACAACAAGGAGTGTTGTCACCATTCAGTCTCGATTAACCCCTGCCAATGCACTGCTGTTTCTGGCTGGTTGCAGCCAGATTTTGTGGTTGCCCGGGGTCAGCAAATGGGGCATTTTCTGCAGCATAACCGCGCTGTTATTATGTCGCTTGCGCGTTACCAGGCATGGGGTTTTTTCATCGCTGTTTTTCTTCCTGGCCGGTCTGAGTTGGGCAATGCTGCAAAGTCAGCTGCAGCTATCCCAACAATTGACGGAACCTGTGCAAACCAGCTTTCGCGTTGAACTCACCGATTTACCCAGAGTGAGTAGCCAGAAAATCACGTTTACCGCCTCAGATATTCAGACCAAACACCGATACCTGTTGAGTTATTATCAACAACACAACGAACCCATGCCGGTCTTCATCCCGGGGCTGATCTACCACCTTGAAGTGCGCCTTAAACCGCCACACGGGCTGGCCAACGGTACTGGTTTTGACCGCCAAAAGTGGTTATTCAGAAACCGCATCCATGCCCTGGGAACCATTCAGTCAGTACAGGCCACCGAAGACCGCAGCCACACTCCCATGGCCTATATCAATCAATGGCGCATGCAGCTGTCAACGGTCATCAAACAACACTTTAACGATCCTGAAGTCAATGCCTTATTACATGCGTTATCGATCGGTGATCAATCATACTTTAGCGCAGAAGACCGGAAAAAATACCTCAACACAGGGACGGCTCATCTGATTGCCATTTCCGGATTACACATTGGTATGGTGGCCATGATAGGCTGGTTCCTTGCCAGCGGATTGTTTCTTTTGAAACCAGTCACATTCATCAGCAAACCCACGCTGCAAGTCTGCCTGGGATTGATCGCAGCGGGGGTTTATGCCAGCCTGGCAGGTTTGTCTATTTCCACCCAGAGGGCATTGATCATGCTGGCCATCTGGGGGTGGTATCGATGGCGCAGACGCCCCGGCTTTGTCTGGGATGTTTTATGCAGCAGCCTGATGGCGGTATTGCTGATCGATCCATTGAATGTCCTGGATGCCGGATTCTGGTTGTCGTTTGGTGCGGTGGCTGTGCTGGTCCTCGCTTTTCGTGGACGACCAGTGAAGCGATCCAAATGGCATCAACTGGTCAGCATGCAATGGGTGCTTCTGGTGGGCATGTTGCCTTTAAGTGTGGTCATTTTTGGGAATGTGAAGCTATTGGCGCCATTGATCAATCTGATCGTGGTACCGGTCATGGGCTTTGTGTTGATCCCATTGATTTTGATGATGCTCATCATGGCCAGCGTGACACAGGCCGTTCCTGAGTGGTTATGCTGGCTGACAGAGACCACCAGCGACCACATTATTGGTCTGCTGGGGTCTGTTAATCAATGGAGTTGGATTCATATGGATTGGACCATCGGCCAACCCAGTCAGTACCTGTTATTGATTCTGGGATCTCTTTTATTGTTGCTTCCACAGGTGATGCCCCAACGGTATTGGGGATGGTTATTGTTGTTCCTGGCACTCTTGCCAACCGCACGGGACGACCTGCCTGTTGCATCGTTTCGGGTCACCCAATTTGATGTCGGACAAGGCTTATCAGTACTGCTGGAAACCAGGCAACATCGCATGCTTTACGACGTTGGCGCGAGTCATGACAGTGGTTTCAATATGGCCGATGCAGTGCTCATTCCATTTCTCAGGAAACAACAGATCACACACCTGGACCGGCTGGTCCTGTCACATCAGGACAACGATCATGCCGGTTCAGCAAGCCATTTGATCAGCCACATCACAGTGTCTGACGTGATGGGCAGCCATCTCCGGCATACACCATGTGTAAAGGGCGCCAACTGGGATTGGGATGGTGTGAAGTTTGAAGTGCTCAGCCCGGAAAACCTGTACCCATATCTGGGGAATAACAGTTCATGTGTCCTCAGGGTGAGCAATGCAAAGCACAGTTTATTACTCACGGGTGACATTGAGGAACCGGTTGAATACAGACTCAGCCAATGGTCGCCAGCACTGATCCGAAGCGACGTCATGCTGGTACCACATCATGGCAGTAAAACATCATCCTCAAAAGCTTTTCTGGATGCAGTCAACCCCAGTCTGGCAATCAACTCTGCAGGCCTTTATAACGCCTTCAATCATCCGGCTGAAACGGTCAGAGAACGTTATCAACAAAGCAACATCTCCTGGCTGGACAGTCAATCTTCAGGCCGGTTGGTTCTGCAATTCGGTGAGCAGATAACTGTCTGGGAATTCATACCCGAAAACCCCCGGATTTGGCGCACAAAAAAACCCGGCTGAGCCGGGCTTTTTTCGACATTTCAATTGGACTTGATCAGTCTTGAATAACCAGCTCAGTCCGGCGATTTTTTGCCCGTCCTTCAGCGGTGTCATTGGTGGCTATCGGGCTCAACTCGCCATAACCTTTCCAGGTCATGCGGTCAGCCGAAACACCTTTTTCAACCAGGTAGTTATAAACCACTTTAGCACGTCTTTCTGACAATGCCTGATTGTAGCTTTCAGAAGCAGATGAATCGGTGTGCCCGGCGACTTCAACCACCAAAGTACCATGTTCGCCCATGGTTTTCACCGCAGCATCCAGAATACTGATTGACTCAGGCTTCAATGTGGCTTTGTCCAGGTCAAAATAAACGCCCTGCAATTCAATCACCACCTGAACCTCACAACCATCGGCATCAACCACTGCTCCCGGACGAGAATCAGGACAACGATCCATCGAGTTTTTCACCCCATCATTGTCATCATCACCATCTACCTGGTGACAACCATACATATCTACAGCCATACCAGCGGGGGTATTGGGACAACGATCAGACTGATCACTGACACCATCACCATCAGAGTCAAGTTGCGGAGCAGGTTCAACGATAGGAGCTGCTGCCGGTGCTGCCTGAGCGGCTCCCAGTGCAATGCTCATACCCATGCTGAACAGATAATCGTCATAACTGCTGGCAGTACCGGTGTAATCATCGGTATCCAGACGGTATTTCACTTCGGTCAGAAAGCTGACCCGGTCAGTGACTTCTTTTCTCAATCCGGCACTGAGGTTAAGCATAAAATCAGATGAATCCACTGCCTGGGCATTGTTGCTGCCATTGTGATCAAGGTAGCCGGCCCCCAAACCAAGGAATGGCCGCAGACTGGAATCAGGACTGAAATGATAACGGGTCATCAGACCCAGGCCGATCTGGTCAACAGAACCACCACCGCCTTCCTGTGATACATTGACATGATCAATTTCAAAATCCAGGGTCCAGTTTTCATTGAGGAACTTACCCAAACCCAAACCCAGTCCAAAATCTGATTCCAGATTCTTATTGTTATCAAGGGCATTAAAAATGAGGTTGGTAGACAACATCCAGCGGTCATCATGATCATTCGCCAGCGCAGCGCCAGCAACACATGACAACGCCAATCCTAACAGCGTTTTCTTCATTGATTCTCTCCTAACGAGTGTATTTTGATCACAAATTATAGCACAGCCAACCAAAGCTCAAACCCCACGACAAACAAATTTACAAAAACAAAAGCCAATGTTTTTAACCTGATCTTCATCTCCATGATGCTTACCATAAATGCTATGATGCCCTCATGGCTGCAGAACCCTATATCCTGATCATTTCATGGCTGATTGTACTGATTCTGTTCATCTTGCTTTATCAACGGAATCGGCAACTGACGCGTTTGCGTCAACGCCTGGACGCGCAACAAAAACACCTCAGCGAAAGCCAGTCACGCCAAGCCAGGGCCGAAGCAGCCAATCAGGCAAAAAACCGCTATCTATCTGGCATTTCACACGAGTTGCGCACGCCATTGAATGTCATCATGGGTTATGCCCAGATTCTGGAACGGCAAACCCCGGTGACTGATGATAACCACCGCAACTTCCAGCTGATCAGACAAAATTGTCAGCACCTGACCCATCTGATCGAAGGTATACTGGAATTTTCAGCCATTGAATCAGGCAAACTCAGGGTGCAGTCTGACATCACAGAATTCAGACCCCTCCTCGATCATTTGATTGACATGTTCAGCCACCAGGCTCAGCAAAAAAACCTGGCTTTTGTCAGTGACCTGCCAGAACAACTGCCACAATACATCAAAACCGACAGTAAAAGATTGCAGCAAATCCTTACCAACCTGCTGTCCAATGCCATTAAATTCACCCCCGCAGGTCAGGTATCACTGACTGTCAGCTACCGCAATCAGGTGGCCACATTCATCATCCAGGACACCGGAATTGGCATCAAACCGGCTGACCTGCAACGAATCTTTCAACCTTTTGAGCGCATTGAGTCAGCCGACAACCAGGTACCCGGTACGGGCCTGGGTCTGACCATCACCCAATTGCTTGCTGAATTGCTGGGTGGTGAATTGAGCGTAACCAGCAATTGGCAAAAGGGCACCACTTTTACCCTGAAAATCATGTTGTCTGCACAAGACATGGTTAAACAGACAGAGCAGCAGGAACTGCATCCATCGGTGGTCAGCCAGCCTCATTCAATCTTACTGGTAGATGACATTGAAACACACCGCGAACTGGTTCGCCAATTACTGGCACCGTTGGGATTTCAGCTGCTTGAGGCAGGCAGTGCCGATCAAGCCAGGACACTGATTAAGCAGCAAACCATTGATTTGGCCTTGCTTGATGTTTCAATGCCGGGGATGGACGGCTGGCAACTGGCTCAATGGGTCAGGGATCAGGGACATGATTTTCCCATCATTATGTTGTCCGCCAATCCCAGAGACAACAGTCCGGCCCATCCAGGAAACCATCAGGCTTACCTGGCCAAACCTCTGCAGATCAATGCATTGCTTAATCAATTGAATCGTCTGCTTCATCTGGACTGGTCACAAAACCGTCAACCGGACAGCCAAATGAATCAGGACCAAAGCCCCATCGTCCTCAAATACAAAGACCGGGAAAAACTGCTCGAATTGTTGGACATTGGCCACATCAATGGCATCAAAGCCTGTGTGAATGAATTGGTCAATGATGGTAAGATCAGTCAACAAGAAGCCGACCGGCTCAAATCACCTTTGAACCGGCTGAATTTAACCCAATTTGCCCGCTTGATTGATCATGACCGCTGACCTCAATGCCACCATCCTGGTGGTCGATGACAACACCGACAGCCTGGGACTACTTAACCAGGCACTCAGTGATGCCGGATATACCGTCTTGATCGCCCAAAGCGGTCTCCAAGCCCTTTCGGTGATTCACAAAACCCAACCGGATCTGATTCTGCTCGATGCCATCATGCCGGAAATGGATGGCTTTGCTACTTGTCAGGCCATCCGCCATCTGAATGAGGAAGTACCGGTTATTTTTATGACTGGCCTGAGCGAAACAGAACACGTGGTTCAGGGGCTCAGTTCAGGTGCAGTGGATTACCTGGTCAAACCACTGAACCACACCGAGTTATTGGCCCGCATCAAAGTTCACCTCAGCAATGCCCGGATGGCCAGTCACACCAAAGCAGCTTTGGACTCAACCGGCCAACACCTGGCGGCCCTGGATTCAAAAGGACAGCTGAAATGGACCACCGAGAAAGCCAGAAACTACCTGGCTGAAATCAGCCATCAGCAGCGCACTGAACTGCTTGAATGGCTGTTGATCGCAGAGACCACCGATTTTTTTGAATGCCAACAGGATGACAACAGCCTGATCATCACATACCTGTCCCGACAGCCTGATGACTCACACTTGATAAAGTTTAAATCGCAAAGCCTCAAGCTGGCCAAACAAACCCTGAAAAACAAACTGAAGATCACCCGACGTGAATCTGATGTTTTATATTGGGTAGCACAAGGTAAAACGGATTGGGAAATCTCTCAAATCCTGCACATCAGCGAACGCACCGTCAATAAGCATTTGGAACAAATTTACCGCAAACTGGAAGTCAGCAATCGCACAGCAGCGTCTGGCAAGGCCATTACAGCACTGCAATAACCAACCGATGGCATGGCACATAAAAAACCCAACTTACCCCACAAAACCTGCCCGGTTTGTGGCTTGCCATTTGTTTGGCGCAAAAAGTGGCGCAATTGTTGGGACCAGGTCATCTACTGCAGTGAGCGCTGTCGGCGCAAAAGGTCAGTCAACTGATCGTAAATCCTGCCAGGAAATACACCTGGCCTTTTCTGAATCAGCCCAAGCCTCAGCAAACAAGCCTTGTGGGTCATGTTGCTCCTGTTGTTTCAGAATATTGAAATGCCGGCCTCCCCTGGGATCGGCCCCAACCCCTGCGATGTACTGCCAGTTTCCCCAATTGGAACCCACATCATAATCGATGAGGTGCTGCTCGAAATAAGCCGCTCCCCAGCGCCAGTCAACCTGCCGTTCATTAATCAACTCACTGGCCACCAGTTGACGGCCCCGGTTACTCATGTAACCCGTTTGATTCAATTGTCCCATACAGGCATCAATCAATGGGTTGCCAGTCTGTCCCTGGCACCATGCCTGAAAGCGCTCAAGAGTCAAACCATCAACCAATGAAACCTGGGGTTTGCCTTTGACACCACCCGGCCAAAACAAACGGGCGCCATGAAGGTAGCCGGACCAATAAAAGTATTCCCGCCACAACAACTCAAAGTAAATCCAGTAGGTAGATTCATTGGCCCCATGCTGCATTTCATACTGTTTGAGGCGCTCATGTATCTGGCCTGGTGAAAGACTGCCCAAAGCCAACCAAGGAGAGAACTTGGTTGAATTGGCCCAACCATCCAGGGCATTACGAACGGTCTTGTAATTGCTCGGAGCCGCGCTGGAAAAATAACGCGCCAGGTGTTGTTCACCAGCCACGGTGCCACCGATGAATCCATTGTCTGCTTGCCCACTGTCAACCAATGCCAGCCAGCTCATCAACCGTTCTTCTGTATGATCTTTGCTGCTCAACTCAAGGCGATTCACTGCCACCAGGGGTGGTGCTGGTGAGGGTTGTAAATCAGCGGCTTCGATGCGTTTGCGAAAAGGCGTGAATGAAGGTGACAAACCGCTCAGCTCAAAGGGCAACTGGTCCAAGTGAAATAAACTTCGGGTGTGACCGCTGATCAACGAAGTATCAGGCAACTTGTGCCGCAGGTGCTGCCATTGTTTTTGTTCATAATTGCCAGCAGTCATGCTGCGGTAAACGGCCTTGAAATCATGAGCGTTTACCAACTTTGAAATCAGCTGTGTGGTGTGGCCGATCCTGATGTCCAAGCGCAGACCCCGCGTCTTCAGTTGCCGGGACAAATCCTGCAATGTTTCCATTAAAAATCTGAAACGTTCCCTGCCCATGCCTGATTGCAGGGTCCACATGGGGTCGAACTGCCAGGGCTGCAACACATAAACACAGGCCAGAGCCTGACATTCGGCGGTGGCGAGTGACAACAAATGGTGGTCATCCACCCGCAAATCATCAGTGAATAAAAACAAGCCCCTGCTGTATTTTTTCGGTTTCACCTGTTGTTCACCCATTACTTTTTAACATGTCATTTGTGTTTGTATTGCGTGGGACAATAAGCACGCATGACACCCTCTGGCCTGAGTTCCTGATGCTTGGTGGAACGGCCAGATACCCGCTGTCGCCAGGCTTTGAATGACCCCCGGGATAAATGGCTGCGCATCAGACAGATAACGTCCTGCTCATTTAAACCATATTGAACTTGAATGGCTTCGAATGGAGTGCGATCCTCCCAGGCCATTTCAATGATTCTGGAAACTTCAGCAGCAGCGCTGGGCAGGGTATTGGAAGTCATATACACACATCAGTCAAAACCGCCACAATAATAAAACCACAGTGAAAATCCAATGAAAACCGCAACCCTGATTTTTCCCCATCAACTGTTCGACAACCACCCCGCCATTCATCAGTGCAATGTCTACCTGATTGAAGTGGACCTGTTTTTTACACAATTCGCTTTTCACCAACAAAAACTGGCTTTTCACCGGGCCAGCATGAAGGCTTATGCAGACCTCATCAAAGACCGGGTCAATACGCTGACTTATGTGAATGCCATTGATCGCAACTCCGAAGTGGCTGTGTTACTGGAGGAGCTGGCTGGTAAAGGCTACCAATCAATCGCCTGTGTGGATGTCGTGGATGATTGGCTTCATCGCCAGATCGACCGCTCTTGCAAATCACATAACCTACAATTGAAATGGTTTCCCAGTGACGCCTTCTTGACAGACACCGATGCCCTGTTGGGCTATTTTGAGGGGAAGCAATCTTTTTTCCATCAAAATTTTTATCAACGACAACGCAAACAATTACAGATTCTGTTGGATGATGACGGTAAACCAACTGGGGGTAAGTGGAGCTATGATGAAGATAACCGCAAGAAATATCCCAAAAATAAAACCCCTCCGGTCTGCCCCCAGGCTGATACCCTTGACCATCACAAAGAGGCTGCTGATTATGTCAGGGCCCATTTTTCCAGCCACTTGGGTCAACTGAGCGATCCTGCTGAGGAAGGTCCTGTCCTGCGGTATCCGGTCACTCATGAACAGGCCAGCCAATGGCTGACTGAATTTTTTAGTGAACGATTCGCTGAATTTGGCGATTACGAGGATGCCATGGTCAGTGAACAACTGGTGCTTAACCACAGTGTGCTCACACCGATGCTGAACACCGGATTACTGACCCCCGACGAAGTCATTACACAGGCCATGCATCATGCCCGGACACATGACATACCCATCAATTCACTGGAAGGGTTTATCAGGCAGATCATCGGTTGGCGGGAATTCATCAGGGGCTTGTATCTACATGTCGGAAGACAACAGCGCACCAGAAACTTCTGGGCATTCAAACGATCAATACCCGACTCTTTTTATACCGGTGAAACTGGCATAGCACCGCTGGATCAAACCATCCGGAAAGTACTCGACACCGGCTATTGTCACCACATTGAACGATTGATGGTACTGGGAAATTTCATGTTGTTGTGTGAGTTTGATCCTGACCAGGTGTATCAATGGTTCATGGAACTATTCATTGATGCGTATGATTGGGTCATGGTACCCAATGTTTATGGCATGAGCCAGTTTGCTGATGGTGGTTTGATGGCCACCAAGCCCTACATCAGCAGCAGCAACTATCTGCTGAAAATGAGCGATTTCAAAAGAGGTGACTGGCAAGCAACCTGGGATGGTCTGTTTTGGCGATTCATGCATCATCAACGTGATTTTTTTGCCTCGAACCCCAGGCTGGGTATGTTGTTGAGGACCTGGGACCGGATGGATGAAGACAAACAACGCAATCACCTGAACAACGCCGAACAGTTCCTGCAGTCACTTTGAAATGAATACGAGCAATATGTTCATATAGGCGCATATTAAATCACGCTCATTTCACAATCAATGGTTCAATATGATGGTGTGTGTGGTGGTGTTTTAATTAACTTGTGGAGCAGATCATGACATCCATCATTGACACCATTTGGCAGACCATTTCTTACCTGCCATTGCGTGAACCATTGAAAGGGCAAATAATCAAGCTTGTGCATTGGCCTGATTTCAGTCACGGACAACCGCTCCGTGAATACATCGTGCTGGCAGACTTATTGAGTGGCCAGCCCATGACCCCACAACAACTTAAAAAACTCAGTGGTTACGATGAGCACCTGATCAACTCATTCCTCAATGCCGCCCATCTAATGAGTTTACTGGACGTCAGTGACAGCACCCGACCCAAGCAGCAACAATCCAGCAAAGCCCGGTCCAACAACCCGTTCAAGTTGTTATCAGGCTTGTTAAGCAGGATCTGATCCAATTAATTGAGCCCTGGAGTCGAGCTGAAATACTGCTCTTGATCGGCAGATGGTTTTGACAAAGCAGGTTCGGTGCGCCTAACATGAGAGACATCCAACGAATGTAATTCAAATGAACAACATCCGCACCATTTTACAACTCAATGCCCTGAACTGTTTGTTGTTCGGCGCCTTATTCGTCTTCCTGCCGGCGCAGGTCAGTCAGTTTCTCAGCAGCAGCCATCCCATGCCTGAACTGGTAATGGCCATACTGGGTGTGGTGTTGAATCTGTTCGGTTTACTGCTGTTGTGGTTGGCGAAAAAGCCGCACATCAACAAAGGCTGGGTGTTGATGGTCGCTGTGGCTGATTTCAGTTGGGTTCTGTTCACCGTTGTTCTGTTACTTTTGCAGGTCTGGGTGACCACAGTCAATGGCATGACCGCGGCCGGATTGATCGCCATCCTGGTGGGGTGGTTTGGTTGGCTGGAGTGGCAATATCACCAGAGCCCATCCAAATCTTAAATCATCCAGCACCTGATCATTGCCGTGAAACTGCGAGGTTACTCACTTTGCCAAAACACTTCCTGACCACCATTGAGAACCCGCGCCAACACAAACAGATAATCGGACAATCGATTGAGGTATTGCATGACCTCTGCTTCAATGTCATGACCAGCTGCGGCCTGCCAGGCCTTGCGCTCAGCCCGGCGACAGATGCTGCGAGATAAGTGGGCCGAACTACCGGCCTGATTACCCGCGGGAAGGATGAATTGTTTCAGAGGTGTCAGTTGATCCTGCCAGTCATCGATCCAGTCTTCCAATTGTTTGATGTCTGCTGCTTTCATGTTGTTCTCTTTGTATTGTGCCACTTGTGCACCCAGATCGAATAATTGATGCTGAATTCTGGACAATTGTTGATCGACTTTGGAGTCGGCACTGAGGGCCCGGATCATACCCAATTGGGCATTTAATTCATCAACGTCACCAAGGACATCGAACAACAGGTCAGCTTTGGTCAATCGCTGGCCGTTCACCAGGCCGCTTTCGCCCTGGTCTCCGCTGCGGGTATATATTCTGGTCATAAGGTATCAGTTTCCTAAAACTTTGGTTGAAGTGAGTGAGTTCTTTAGAGTATAGTTCAGCAGATTTTTTTGCAAATAAAATTTGATCGTATGAAGCAAACCGTACTCAATGCCGCGCACCGCAAAGCCGGTGCAAAAATGGTCGATTTTGGCGGCTGGGAAATGCCCATTAATTATGGCTCCCAGATTGAAGAACACCATGCGGTCAGACAAGCCGTTGGGATGTTTGATGTGTCACACATGACGGTGGTGGATGTGTCCGGTCCGGAAGCCCTGACATATTTGTATCAACTGCTGGCCAACGACATCACCAAACTGAAGACTGGCCAGGCGTTATACAGCACCATGCTGAATGAGTCCGGTGGGGTCATTGATGACCTGATCACCTACAAAGTCTCGGAAACTGATTACCGGGTGGTGGTGAACGCCGCTACACGGGAAAAAGACCTGGCATGGATGACGGCACAAACTGATTCTTACGACGTCGACCTGACTGAGCAAGCCGATACCGCCATGATCGCGGTACAAGGACCGAAAGCCCTTGAGACCCTGCAGCCTCTGATTGAACTGGACCTCAGCAACACCCCCCGCTTTTATGCCACCTGGAATGAAGAACTGTTCATTGGCAGAACCGGATATACCGGAGAAGACGGGGTGGAAATCATGCTGCCTGCAGAACAGGCAGAAGCCTTATGGGACCAACTGATTGCTGCCGGCGTTCAACCCTGTGGCCTGGGTGCCAGAGACACCCTGCGACTGGAAGCTGGTATGCACTTGTATGGACAGGACATGGATGAAAACATCACCCCGCTGGAATGTGGGTTGGGCTGGACATTACGCAAAGAAAACCCCACTTTCAATGGTGCTGACGCGCTGGCTCAACTGCGTGAACAAGGCATCAACAAAAAATTAATTGGATTGGTGCTGGAAGGACGCGGCGTGTTGCGTCACAATCAGACACTGATCGATGGTGCCGGTCATCAAGGCATCATCACCAGTGGCGGTTACTCACCGTCCACTGAAAAAGCCATTGCCATGGCAGTTGTGGACAAAGGCATGGACCCTGCAACCTTACAGGTTCAGATCCGTAACAAAACCTTGCCTTGTCGCGTCGTGAAACTACCATTTGTCAGAAATGGCAAATCATTGATTGAGGAATAAACCGATGAGTTACGTACCTGATAATTTAAAATACACCGCCAGTCATGAGTGGCTGGAAGACCTGGGCAACGGCGTTTACCGCGTTGGCATCACCGAGTTCGCCCAATCACAACTGGGTGACATCGTGTTTGTTGAATTGCCAGAATTGGATGAGTCATATGCTCAGGAAGACGAATGTGGTGTCGTAGAATCAGTGAAAACTGCATCAGACATTTACTGTCCCCTGGTAGGCACCGTTACTGCGATCAATGATGCCCTGGAAGACACCCCTGAACTGATCAATGATTCGCCATTTGATGACGGCTGGATCTTTGAATTGAAACTGGATGAAGAGGCTGATACCGGCTCATTGCTCAGCGCCGAAGATTATCGTGCCTCGATAGCCGACGAAGACTGAAACATTCACATTTTTTGCATATCCAATCGGTTAAAAAGTGGTTTGTGATGCACCAGGCACCACTCACCACTTAAACCGGATACAAACGACTATACCGCCATGCCATTTATTCCCCACACCGAAGATGAAATCAAAGACATGCTCGACACCATTGGCGTCGACAACATCAATCAACTGTTTGATGAGATACCAGCCGAACTGATCCATAACAAACTGGATGAAATTCCTGAACGCATGAGCGAGATGGAAGTCACCAGGCACATCAACAAATTGGCGAAACAAGATGGTACGCCGATGTGCTTTGCCGGCGCGGGCGCTTACGAGCACCACATCCCGGCAGCTGTCTGGCAGCTGACCACCCGGGGTGAATACTACACAGCCTATACGCCCTATCAGCCCGAAGCGGCACAGGGTACCCTGCAAGTCATCTACGAATACCAAAGCATGATGGCTCATCTGACCGGCATGGATGTGTCTAACGCCTCCTTGTATGATGGTTCTTCAGGTCTGGCAGAAGCCATTCTGATGGCTGTGCGGGCCAATCGCAAAAGCAAAAGCAAAAACATCCTGATTCCAAAAAACATCAACCCCGTCTATATCCAGGTGGTCAACAACATCGTTAAGAATCAGGAAATCAACATCATTGAAGTGGACTTTGATCCGGTAACCGGCCTGGTCGACCACAACCACCTGTACTCATTTGCTGATTCAGACATCACAGCAGTTGTGGTTCCACAACCCAACTACTTTGGTTTATACGAAGACGTGCACGCCATGACCAATTGGGCACACGACCAGAATGCCGTGGTGATCGGCCTGGTCAACCCCATGTCTCTGGCGCTGTTATCAGCACCCGGCAATTGGGGAGAGAAAGGGGCAGACATCTGTTGCGGTGAAGGACAGTCGATGGGCGTACCTTTGTCATCAGGCGGCCCCTACTATGGCTTTTTAACCTGTAAACAGCCATACGTCAGAAACATGCCCGGAAGGATTGTCGGCATGACCACAGATGTGGATGGTAAAGCAGGTTTTGTACTGACCTACCAGGCTCGTGAACAACACATCCGCCGTGCCAAAGCCACCTCCAACATATGTACCAATCAGGGCCTGATGGTCACCGCATCAACCATTTACATGTCACTGCTGGGTTCTACCGGGTTACGCAACGTGGCAGCCAATTGCATTCAGAACACCGACAAACTGAAACATAAACTGGCCAAAACAGACGGTCTTAAACTGTTGTTTGAAGGTGCTGGTTTTCATGAGTTTGTGGTGCAACTGGATTCTGCTCAAGCTGCTGATGTCATTGAAAAAATGGCCGCCAGGGACATCGTTGCCGGCGTCGATATCTCAGCACATTATCCAGCACTTGGACAAGCCATTCTGTTGTGTGTCACGGAAACCAAGACCGATGAGGACCTGGACCATTTTGTTGCCAACCTCCAGGCTTGTCTTTAAAGCTCATATAGCAGTCTCTTGGAAGCCGGTCAACTGACCGGCTTTTTTATGCGCAGGATCATATCAGTACGGGCTTCCAGCGACCGGCTGGGTGAAAAAATCAGTCACTGACGAATCCCAACGAAACCAACCATAATCTGACCAGACTGCCAAATCAACTCATGCCCGTGACTGTCAGCAATCTATGCCACCGCACGTTTGACTCGACAACTGGAGCGTGAAGTCCATGCATTAAGGGGAACAGAATTAATGCTAAAATAAACCCATGATAAAGAATCTGCTCGACAAAATCTGTTTCGCCCTTGGCGTGATGGTGTTTTTACAACTGCCCCATTTCATTGACCAATACACCCAACGCATGGGTGGCTTTGCCGAATCCATGCAACAACAGATCAGTGAATACCAAAGCATCGCTGACGAACATTTTCAGGGTGATGTCATGGCTTACATTGAACGCCTGGAAAACAACAGCGACCCGGCTGTGGCCAGATCAGCAGTTCAGGTAGCCAACCGCTTACAACAAGCCGAATACATCAATGCCGATTTGACTGTTTATGAACAACAACCATTGTGGTACCAAATGCCCTACTTCTTCACCCACCTGCGGCTAGACCTGGCCAAAGGCACATTGAGGAATTTTGCACCTGGACTGCCCCTGAACCTGTGGGCTTGGGGATATGGGTTAGTGGGTGGTATCCTGTTCAGCCTGTTGTTCAATGGCACCGTCAAAGCGCCTGGTGCAATCAGACGAAAAATCAGCAAGCCAGCAAAAAACCGGCACTCACCTAAACTGAATATTTGAGGCTGGTATCCAATGCCCATCAGTGCCCATTCAGGCGACTTTGCGTTTATTTTTGCTAAAAAAGCGGCACGCAGTTCAAAAAAACAACAGCCATTTGTCATATAATAAAAGCAATCAACATTTTATAAGGACATGAAAACAACCACCTCACTCATACTTTTATTGTTGCTGTGTTCAACAGCCCGTTCAGCGCTGCACCTCAACCCCGATGGCCTCGGCCAGGTGCTGATCTTTCCATACTATTCGGTCAACAACGGTCTCGATACGGTGTACACCATCACCAACACCACGGCAGACACCAAAGCCATCAAAGTCAAGTTCATCGAAGGCGACAATGGGCTGGAGGTACTGGACTTCAACGTGTACCTGGATGCCTATGACAGCTGGAGCGGGGCTTTGGTACCGACCACATCCACAATCGGCTCGCACACCGGAGAACCCACGGCATTGCACGTATCCAACGACCAGAGCTGTGTTCCCTTTCTGGTAAAGTCAGGTCAGGAATTTCTGCCTTTCACCATTGATCAGGATCCGCCCAACACCAATATGCAGAGAACGCGTGAAGGCACCATTGAGGTCATCGAAATGGCCACTTTTGCCGGACCAACCCAAAGCTTTGCAGACCACGGAACCAGTGGAGTCCCCGCTAACTGCGCCTCCATTCAAGCTGACTGGGCAGACAACAATATTTATGATTTTGGCGATGAAGACCTGGTCTCCGGTGGACTGATGGGCCATGCCAGTCTGATCAATGTGGCTGAAGGTCTGACCATGGATTATCAAGCCATCGCACTGAATGATTTCTGGGTAAGCAATGTAGGTAACCACGCCGAACCTGGCTCGCTTTTTCCCAGCCTGGCTCAGGCTGATCTGGAAACTGACATCATTGTGGACAATCAGCTTTATGAAGCCTTCTGGCCCTCCGGTGCTGAAGCCGTTTCAGCCGTCTTATCAGCTGCCGAGTTGATCAATGAATATGAATTCAACCCACTGAACTTCGGCCAATCCGAATGGGTCATCAGTATGCCGACCAAACTATTTCATACCAATACCAACACACCCATTCCACCATTTTCTGATCCGTGGGATGGCACTGAATCCTGCGAAAATTATACCGCCAGCATTTGGGACAGGGATCAGCAGCAAGGGTCATTATCAGTCCCTGATGGCAACAGGGGGCTGAACCCTCAGTTGTGCCTGTATACCAACGTCATTCAGATTCTGCCACCAGGAACCAACCCTCCTGCCATTTCGGCATTGCTCGGCAGTCACAATGTCAGCACATTGAATGGGGTCAATTCACCAAGTGCCACTGACAGCGGCTGGGCCAGGTTAACCTTTGATGGGCCACAACAACGCATGACACCTTTGGTAGGCGATTCAGTGGTGGGTTTACCCATGGTCGGTTTTCAGATCAGACAATTCACCAATCAGCAAGCCCAACCCGACCTGATCGCTCAATACGGACAGGCCTTCTCACACAAATATGTCCGTCAGGTGGAGGTGAATCCATGAAAACATCAGCCTTAAAAAGTTTTGTCCTGCTGTGCTTATTTGCAGTGTTTAGCGGCGGCCAGGCCGTCAGCATCAATCCAGATGGTACCGGTGAGGTATTGATTTACCCTTATTACACCGCACGGAATAATTTCAACACCAGCTACAGCATCGTCAACACCACCGCCGAGGCCAAGGCCATCAAGGTGAGGTTTCTGGAAGGCCATCAGGGCGTCTGGATGCTTGATTTCAATGTGTACCTGGGACCATTCGATGTGTGGACCGGAGCATTGATACCGACCACCTCAAGCCTCCCGCCAGTAACCGGTGAGCCCAGTGTCATGCACCTGACCAATGATCTGAGCTGCGCCCCTGACCTCGATAAATCAGGGACTGAGTTTCTGCCAGACAGTCTACCTGCCGGAGCCGATATGGAACGCAGCACCGAAGGCTACCTGGTGGTCATTGAGATGGGCCAGGTGAACGGTGCATCCGCGGCCGCCATTCAACACGACGGTACCGGCACACCCAACGATTGTACCAGCCTGGAAACCGCCTGGGATAACGGTGGATATTGGTTCAATGATCCCAATGTTGACCTGAGTGCGCCAACAGGTGGGTTGACTGGCTCTTTGAGCTTGTTGAACATCGCCGAGGGTTTGGCCATGGGCCATGACGCTGTGGCCTTGTCCGCTTTTTGGCAAGGTGATGGCATGCACACCAACCCAGGCAATTTCTTTCCGCATTTGGGCAACGCCTTCCCACAATCCACCTTAGTCACTGACCAGGGCATTGAGTCTTTCAACTGGATCAATGGGTATGAAGCGGTGTCTGCAGTGCTGATGAGCGAATCAATTCTTAATCAATATGATTTAAGTCCGTTTCTGATTGCCTTCAGTGAATGGGTGCTCAATTTCCCAACCAAACGATTTCACACCGCCAGTGAATTTGATGTACCTGCCCCATTTTCAAACTATGGTGATGACGTATGCATCAACGCCCAACTCCATGTTTATGACCCCAATACCCTGACATTACCTGAACAGTCACTGTTACTGTGCGGCACGGTTGGTATCTTAGAGTTTTTATCAATGGGCGACACGCCTGGTAGCCAAACCGCCTTTTTGGGTTCAGCACTGTTCGACAACGCGATGACATCGAGTGGTGGCAATGACTCAAATGGTTGGGGACGATTGTCCTTTGCTCAGGGGTCACAGGCCATGATCACCAATGATGATCGTTTACTGACCGGCTTGCCAGTCGTTGGATTTCAGACCAATAAGTACACCAACAGCAATGCGCAAGTTGGCATACTTGCCACCTACGCTAAACTGGTTCCTCACAGTCACAGCAGATCGATAACCGATGATTTGATTTTTGCCGATGACCTGGATTAAACAAGCGTGCATTGCGCTGAAGAATCCCGCATCAAGAAGTGGCACAAACGGAGGAATTACCCTGTCTGCAGGGAATTCCTCCAATTCCTGATTTTCAGTCGAAATGACGCCATGCTGGCAAGAACTTGTATACCACCAGCCTTCACAACATGGTCATCCTGAGCGAGTGATATGCATGGAGGGATCAGTTGTACTTTTGGAAGTTTTTCCAATCACTGACATGCGGTTGGCAAGGCCCCTGCAGATGAGCCACTGCGTACCACAGGCCAGCCTAACCAATGACTGAGTTCAGGTGGTTTTGGCACTGCCAAAGAAGCCTGAACTCAACATTTTAAATGTACTCGTTCCACTCCTTGACGCGATCAGCCTGTGCTTCCAGCAAGGCATCAACATCACCAGATACTTCAATGCTGTGGATGTTGTCACCACCGGCAATTGAGTTCACCACGGCCTGATCTTCAGCTGAAACCACTTCACCAAACACAGAATGCTTGCCATCCAGCCATGGAGTGGCCACATGAGTCACAAAGAACTGACTGCCATTGGTACCGGGACCGGCGTTGGCCATGGACAAGATACCCGGTTTGTCATGTTTCAGTGAAGCATCAAATTCATCTTCAAAACGATATCCCGGACCACCGGTGCCGGTGCCAATCGGACAACCACCCTGGATCATGAAATCGGGGATCACCCGGTGAAAAGTGAGGTCATTGTAGAAACCGCTTTTGGCCAGGTTGACAAAATTGGCCACAGTGACCGGGGTCTTGTCGTCAGTCAGATTGATGTTGATGTCGCCTTTGTTGGTTTTGATGGTCGCTTTGATCGCCATGATGTGTACTCAAAAATAAATTGTGGATTATATCAGGGCGTGCCTGCCTCCTTTCAAGTCTGGATCTGCAGTATTTCACCGGCAAAAACCCGTTGATGTATCAATGACGATGAATTATCATGATAATCTGTTTAAGCAGAGCTCCTTCATGATCCGAAACTTCTTACTCCTGACCACCCTCTTTGGTTTCAATGCCATTGCCGACATCCAACAGGATATTGAAAACATCGAAACTCAAATGCTGGAATGGCGACGCCATATACATCAGCATCCCGAACTCAGTAACCGTGAATACAAAACCGCAGAATACGTTGCCAGCCACCTTAAATCGCTGGGCATGAAGGTCGAAACTGGCATTGCGTTCACCGGTGTGGTGGGAATCCTTGAAGGCGACCAACCGGGCCCCCTGCTGGCCCTCAGAGCTGATATGGACGCCTTGCCAGTCACAGAGCAGGTGGATCTGCCTTTTGCTTCCAAAGTCACCGCAGAATACCGTGGTGAACCGGTTGGGGTGATGCATGCCTGTGGCCACGACACCCATGTGGCCATACTGATGGCCGTGGCTGAAGTTTTTGCCAACAACACCGATCAACTGGCCGGCACCCTGATGTTTATTTTTCAACCTGCAGAAGAGGGAGCGCCTGGAGATGAAGAAGGTGGTGCCGAGCTGATGCTGGCAGAAGGCTTATTTAAGGACATGAAACCTGAAGCTGCATTTGGATTACATGTGACATCAAGTATGCCAAGTGGGGTCATTGGTTATCGTCAGGGGCCCATGATGGCCGCAGTGGATGATTTTGAACTGACAGTCATCGGCCAGCAAACCCATGGCTCAAGACCCTGGAGTGGTATTGATCCGATTGTGACCTCTGCACAGATCATTAACTCAGTTCAGACCATCATTTCCCGCCGCACCGATGTCACCAAAGCCCCGGCCGTGGTTTCCTTTGGCGCCATCAAAGGCGGTATTCGTAACAACATCATTCCTGATGACGTGACCATGGTTGGTACCATCCGTAATTTTGACATGGGTATTCGTGACAACATCCATCACCAATTGGGTCACATCATTGATCATGTGGCTGAAGCCAACGATGCACATGTTGAATTTAAAATCAATGAGGGTTACCCGGTGACGGTCAATGACCCTGCTTTGGGCGAAAAAATGCTGCCTTCGCTGGTTAAGGTATTCGGCGATCGCGGTGTGGTAGACCCTGGTCTGATTACAGGTGCTGAAGATTTTTCATATTTTGCCAACGAAGTGCCAGGTTTGTATTTTTTCATGGGCGTTACGCCTCCAGATCGGGATTACACCACCGCACCCACCAACCACTCCCCTCATTTTTATGTGGATGAGTCGGCCTTGTTGAATGGTGTACGGGCATTTGTGCAACTGGTCCAGGACTACTGACAGATGCGTTGGCTGGGGTTCATCGCCCTGGTCTGGTTGAGTGCCTGCCAGGTCAGTAAAAAACCCGACCTGGCTAAACTTTACCAACCACACGGCACGGATCACAGCAACACGCCCCTGGTGCTGATTCATGGCACCATGGGCAGTAAGCTGCGCCATAAAGTCACCGGAGATGAGTTGTGGCCGGGCAAAATCAATCAACTGATTTTTTCCAACTACCGACAATTGGCCAATGTCATTGATCCACAGCACATCAAAGTCATGGATCATGACATTGAATCCTATGCCATTTTTGATTCTTACTCCGGACTGAGCGTTTATGATGAGATCATAAAAACCCTGACCACCTATGGTGGCTATCAGGAAAACACAGTTGCAGGACAGGCATTGCCGGGCCGTAACCTGTATGTCTTTCATTATGACTGGCGGCAGGATAATGTGGTCAATGCAGGACACCTTGCTTCTTTTATTGAACAGGTGTTGGCACAACATCCTGAACATCAACAACTGGATGTGGTGGCCCACTCGATGGGTGGCCTGATCCTCAGGTATTATCAACGTTTTGGCGGTCTTGATGTGTTGCCTGCCATTGAGCAATCAGTCAATTCTGGATTAACTGAAGCAGCCTTCACTCAGCACCCTCAGGACCATTTAATCCGCCACGCCATATTCTTGGGTACACCACAATTGGGTTCGGTCAAATCGGTTGCCCGATTACAACACGGTTTTGATTTCAATCTGCGTAATGTACCCGTCGAAGTCCAGGTTACCATGCCCAGCGTTTACCAACTGTTACCCCACCCCGACAGTTCCTGGGCAGTTGATGAACAGGGAAAAGCGCTGAACCTCGATGTTTTTGATCCACACTTATGGCAACAAAATCAATGGTCTGTTTACGACCCTAAAGTACAGGAGCGCATCATTAAAGATGCCGAAACTGAGGAATCAGGCCAGCTACAACTGCGGACCCTGCAACGCTTTTTCGCTGCCCAGTTATCCCGCGCCAGGGCCTTTTGGCTTTCTTTATCGCCACAATATGACATTGATCACGAGGGTTATGTGATCATGGGAGGTGATTGTGACCGCACCCTGAACCGCCTGATTGTACAAGATGTGGAAGGCCGAAATATCATCCTCGATGACATCAGGATGAGTGATGCATATCCCACCCGTGCCAGTCAAAAAGAATGGCTTTATGCACCCGGGGACGGTCAGGTCAGCAAGGCCTCTTTATTGGGTCAGATCCATGATCCGGTGACCCACCAGACACTGCATACCCTGCGCATCCGTTATCCGGTTTTCGTTTGTGAAAACCACATCAAACTCACCCAAAACATCACTTTTCAGGATAATTTGTTGCACATACTGCTCAATGAATGATCCCTGGATACAGGCTATGGTTGAACAAGCCGCTTAACTTCTGGTACATTATCCAGTTAATTGCCACATGGAATGACCCATGAATAAGACCTGTTTATTGCTCTCCTCCTTACTGTTCAGTCATACCCTGCTGGCTTTTGACGAAGTTCTGGTCACCCCCAATCACCCTCAAGGCTGGGAAGCGGTCAACGTCCGCGAAGATGGTCTGGTCGAACACAGCAAGATTCAACCGCTGTTTGGAGATGGTTCCCTGTTATTTGCTACCATCACCGAGACCAATGGTCAGGACAAGGCCGATTATCAATACTTATGGCAACAATCAGCAGATGTCATTGACTTTCCCAACCGTACCCTGGGCAGCATCAGTCATTTGTCCTATGCCTGGTACCGTGATTCAACCAGCACCACCACCGCCCATTTTCTGCCCGTATACCGCCTGTCTTTCTACGATGATGGCGGCACCCCAACTGATGCCAGCGATGATGTGCTGGGCCTGCTGATCTGGGAAGGGGTATACAATGGATTCAACACCCCTGCGGAAGACAGTTGGGTATGGCCAGACATCACCAATGATCATTTTTGGGTCTTTGTCTCTCAAAGTGCGCAGGGCAGCGGGGTGATTGAAAACTATGGCAGCACCCTCAATGACTGGATCAATGGCACTCCGGTTGGTCAACCAGGAAACCCGGTGATTGATTTGTCGGCAAACACGTTCATCACGGGCCTTAATCTTGGCGTTGGCTCTGGCTGGGGAAACACTTTTCTGGGCTATGCCGATGCCGTAAGGATTCGCTTTGGCTCCACAGATGACACCCTGTACAATTTTGAAGTCTGTGATGTGACACCGGTCAACACCGACCCTGACCTGATCTTCGCCAATGATTTTGAGTGTTATAAAGCCCCTTGAAATCAGCAGCAAATGTAACAAGTATTTTCTTTAACTGCGGGTTGATCAGCCATTGAATTGAGCACTGGATCACACCTGAATTCTTTTTCTGCTTTTTTTTTCGTTTTTTCTGAACGATGCCCCTGATTTATCGAATGGATGGGTAATTGTTTTATTAAACCGAGGAAAACTGTTATGAAAAAATTCACCCTGATCTTGATATTAATGATCACCCAAAACGCAGCCACAGCAGCCAATTTTATTGTTGACCGCTTCGAAGATGCCCCCGATGACTTTCCTGGCAATGGCATCTGTAAAGGCCTTAATATGGTGGGCGCGACCTGTTCCCTGCGTGCTGCCATCATGGAAGCCAATGCCACTCCAGGGCCACATACTATTCTGGTACCCGCTGGCAATGATTTCGTTTTGAATCGGGTCGGAGAAGATGACTCAGGATTAAATGGTGATCTGGACATCACTGAAGACATCACCTTGATCAACGGCACCTCTGGCTTCGTCGTCGATGGCAATGGCCTGGACCGCCTTTTTCATGTCCATGCCGACGGCGTGTTGACCATCAATAATGCCACCTTAAAAAATGGTGTCGCCAATACCGCCACCACTTTTCAGGGAGGTGCTGTTCGGGTGGAAGACAATGGCGCTTTCATTGCTGATGAAGTGATTTTTGTCAACAACCTGGCCAATCGCGGCGGGGCCCTGTTCAATGATGGCGAAGTGTTGATAGAAAACAGTTATTTTCACCACAACGCCATCACCGATGAAAACACCCCACAAAACCTGGATGCCGTAGGCAGCACCATTCTCAATCGCAACCTGCTGCTGTTTGCCACCAGTACGGTCAGCCACAATGGCACTTTGCTCGATAATCCCGGCCAGGTGTCCATGGCGGCTTCCCAATACGCCATGCATTTCAACCCAAACGGCCAAAATGCCACACCGCCTTCCAGTTTTGTTTTCAATTCCACCATCGCCAACAACGGCTATGCCGGTATTCGCTCTGACCGCGGCTTTACTGACATCAACCAGTCCACCATTGCCAATCATGAAACCCAGGGCATCCGTTTCACCCGAAATGACAATCACCCGGATGTGCTACAGCTGAAAATCCGTAAATCTTTGTTTGTGAATCATGGTTTTAAAGACTGCAACGACTTGTGGGTGTTACCGGTTTCAGAAGCAGACCTGATAGATAATCACAATGCCAGCACCGATGAATCATGTGGCTTCAGTGGCAGTGATGATTATGAAAACATTGCCGACCCATTGAATGGTTCATTGCATGATTGGGGAGGTTTTGCGCCCACCCTGATGCTCAATCCAACAAGCATTGTGATTGATCATGCTGGTGATGACTGTACTGCAGAAGATCAACGTGGATCTCTCAGACCACTGGATGGCAATGAAAACCAGGTCGCTACCTGTGACATCGGTGCCGTTGAATTCAATCCCAATACTGACCCAATGGTTTCAGATGTGATATTCAAAGATGGCTTGAATGACTGATCACATCCTTTATACAACAGACTCAGCAATGAGTCTGTTGTTAAACTGCATGGATGTGATGACTCAATTCGCCCCTGAGGACTGACTGTTGTCGTTGACTGAGTGCTCTTAAAGGAATCAGCAATGATCCGGTTTGATGCTCGCCGTACCTGAAATCCAGGAGCAAAAATTGACCTGTTTCATGTACTGTGGTCAGTTGTGACCACGCGATCAGTACAGACTGACCTACATGGCTGCGTTTGATGCCTTGTGATGTGACACTGAAGAGATAAACGTGACGCAACTTGGTCAACACGGCCTTGATCAACATCACGGGTACGATGATAACAGACAGCAGCCTCACCACCCAAACAGCCGTGGTTCGACCCTCTTTTTGATAAGCAGAACGCAATTCAGCCATACTGAAAAGCACTGCCCTCAGGTAATCTGAGATCGAGTATTTTACTTTGAATTCAATGACATTCATCGATTGGGTCACACCTGGGTGCCACCCACCGTTAGTTTATCAATTTTCAGACTTGGTTGTCCGATGCCAACCGGTATGCTTTGTCCGTCTTTACCACACACCCCCAGTCCCTGATCAAAAGCCAGGTCGTTACCAACCATGCTGACCCTTTGCATGGCCGTCGGGCCATCTCCAATCAAGGTGGCACCTTTGACAGGATGGGTCACTTTACCATTTTCAATCAGGTAAGCTTCAGAGGCAGAAAACACAAATTTACCGTTGGTGATGTCCACCTGACCGCCACTGAAATTAACCGCGTAAATGCCTTTATCAACCGAGGCAATGATTTCTTCCGGTTCAAATTCACCACCCAACATATAGGTATTGGTCATCCTGGGCATGGGCAAGTGAGCAAATGATTCACGCCGGCCATTACCAGTCGTAGGCACACCCATTAATCGGGCATTGAGTTTGTCCTGCATATAACCTTTGAGGATGCCATTCTCGATCAACACATTCTCCTGGGACAAGGTGCCTTCATCGTCAATGTTCAAAGAGCCCCTTCTGTTTGGCAAAATGCCACTGTCTATCACAGTACACGCAGATGAAGTGACTTGCTGGCCCACTTTGCCGGAAAAAGCCGAAGAGCCTTTGCGGTTGAAGTCACCTTCCAGTCCATGACCCACAGCTTCATGAAGTAAAACCCCGGGCCAGCCACTGCCAAGCACCACAGGAAATTCTCCGGCAGGGGCTTCTTTGGCCTGCAAATTGGTCAGCGCACCATGAATGGCTTGTTCAATAAAACCATCTGCATAGCCGGGCTGTAACACATCGGTCAGTAAGATGCGCCCTCCTCCACCGGCAAAACCCATTTCCATGCGCCCTTTATCATCAGCACAAATCACCTGAATACTGAGCTTAACCATCGGCCTGATGTCGCTGGCCAACACCCCATCTGAAGCAGCCACCATGATTTCTTCCTGTGAAGACACCAAAGAACAGATGACTTTCTGAACCCGGTGGTCTTGCTGCCTGGCCTGGCGGTCCATTTGATTCAATAATGCAATCAGGTCCTGGTTATTCACTCCGTGTAACACATCAATTGGTGTATAAAGTGAATCTGGGTGTTGTTGCCTGAGGTTAACTCCGGCGTGAGTCACTTGATTCCGGGCAATTCCCCTGGCAGTCCGCACTGCCTGACTGATGCTGTTTTTCTGTAAGGCATCGGTGTAGGCAAATCCGGTTTTTTCTCCCTGATTTACCCGAATACCGACACCCCGGTCAATGTTGTGACTCCCTGATTTGACTTGCTGGTTTTCCAGCACCCATGATTCCAGTCTTGAGGACTGAAAATAAAGGTCAGCAAAATCTCCACCGGTTGACAGGGCTTCTCCGAGTAATTGCTCAAGGTCGGCAACAGACATTCCGCCTGGCTCTAAAAATGTTTTTGCAGTTTGTTCTGTGGTCATTATTTTTTATGTGTTATCAGGTAAGTCAGTAACATCGAGGCGATGACATAAGTGGTGAAGTAATACACCCCGATCTGTAAGGTGGCGTCTGTGGCGCCGCCGGATTTGGTGGTGAAATAAGTCACCAGTATGGCAATCACAAAGACATCCAGCATCGACCATTTCCCGATGCTTTTCAACACCTTCAGGCTCTTGCCTGAGAAATGCAATTTTTCACTGATGATCAGTAACAGCATCATCAATGATTTCAATATAGGGGTCAAAATGGTAAACACAAAGATCACCACAGCAATCATCACCTGGCCTGATTCATATAATTTGAATAAGGCCGAAACGATGCTCTTCGATTCGAACTGAAACACCGTTTGCCCCAACACAGGAATGTCCTGATAAGCAATGATGGCAAGAATCGGTGCAAACCATCCAGTCACCAAAGCCATCACCGTGACCAGCAACAAGGCCAGCAAAGAAATCGAGGATTGCAAAAAGATGTGCAGCAAGAACATCAGCACCAGTGTGGCCACAAATAACTTGGTGTATTTATGTGCCAGCAGGTCATGATTTTCAGCCCGCTGCTTCTGCTCACTCAGTTCATCCAGGTCTTCTGTGTAGCCGGAATACCAGCCAATGGTGAGGGTTTCGAGGACTTTTTTACTGGTTGACTTGAAATTATCTGACATCGATAGTTTTTCAGACAGTGCGGTGATTCGGTGTTCATAAGCCACAGACTGGCCCCATGATTCATAAGCCAGATAAGCACAAAATCCACTCATGATTAACAGGTACAGCAATTGTGCCAGGGTCTTTTTATTCATCCGATATCAACTCAATTTGTGGTTTGTCCCAGGTACCGGTTACCCGATACACGATCTCATTGCTGTTTTTCAATTGCTTGTCAAACAGACCCTGGACCAGAAATCCGGCGGCCGCACCCACCGGTCCTCCGGCTATGGCGCCAATGGTGGGAAATGTTTTGCCAATTTGAGGGCGTATGGTGATGGTCTGGGCATAACTTTGATCAGCAAAGCCCACATCACCCTCGATGTAAATTCTAGCAGAAGACGCCTTGATCAAAAAGTCTTCTGTACTGGCCACGCCAGCCTGAATGCTGAAATGACCTTCCATACTGCTGAACATCAGACCGTCAGCCAGCACATCACGAAAATCAAGTATCAGTCGTCGCGGCAGGTTGGTCAGGTTAAACAAACCCAATACGCGACCAAACCCCGGTTCCTGATCAAGCACCTGGCCCTGGCCCAGCTTGATGTCCAGTTCACCATCAATGTTGGCCATATTGAATTGGCTCGGTGCACCGTTCCAGCGGGCATTCATTTCAACCAATGTCTGGGCATTGGTGATCGGTGCAGCAAAGCCCACCACGCCAAGAAAATCAGCAATGCGTTCGGAAAACATCACAATATTGAATGCCGATGACCCTGGTTCACCCTCTGAATTATTCCAGGTTCCGGACACATTGATTTCAGCCAACTCGGACTTGATGTTGAGCTGATCGATTTTGATGCCATCAGCCACGTTGCGCATCTCCATTCGCAACTCACCCAGTGGTATATCAGCATAACTGAATGACCTGGCCCACAAATGAATGTCAGGCACAGCCCTGTTGGCAGTTGTTTCAGGATCTTCTGTTTGTTGCGCATCCGCATCGATCCAGTTGAGGTGATCAAATTCTGCCACTATGCCTTTTCTTGGCAGATCATCATCAATGATTACCAGGCCTTTGATGGCTTCACTGGAGACTTCAATTTCGTAGCTGGATGCCAGTCGCCTGATTTGCAGGTCCATGTCAGAGAAAACCCTGGACATAAACGTCAGTGAGCCAATGTTCAGGTCAATCTGGTCAAAAGGCAGGTCGCCACTCTGTTCACTGTTGACTTCATAGGCTGTCATCAGTTCCAGCCACTGGTCCAGGTCCAGCTCTGCAATGTACCCACCATAGGGTTGGTTGGGGTCTGCAGGGTGATTCTGACCAACAAATTGTAACTGACTGAGGTGGTGTCGTCCGGTTTGAGGATCCAGGGATGTGGCAATCTGATCATCGTAATTGACCTTCACCACAGATTGTTCACAAGGTAAATAGCATTCAATTGTTAGCCATTTTTCTTCATCGCTGGTTTTATTCAACGGTGCCGGTAACTGGCTGCCTACTCCTGCAAGGTCAGACCTGGCCAACATATTTAAGCGGTCTCCTTCACTTTTAATCTGTATATCCCAGGCAGAAGCACCTTTGATGGGTAACTCATAATTGACTTTGTCCAGCATGTTTGAAACCGGCATCACTCCGGACATATTAACGTCAACCTCAGTTCCAGATGTTCCACCGGTGGTGATGCTACCATTGAGTGTCACCGGCGCATCCTGCAATATCGCAGGCAGATCCTTGATTTGCAGCTGTCTGCCTTCCAGCGCCACCGTCCCATCTATGCCGGTCAGAGCAAAATGTTCAGTGGTGAACTGGCCTTCCTGAAAAGTGATCAAACCCCGCGGTTGAAATGGAATATTGACTTCATTTTTGATCGACACGGCAAAATCCAGCTCCACTGCTTGTTGGCCACCCAGGCTGATGCTCTTACTCAACTCCAGGTTACCTGACAGGGGAGATTTTTGCAGGTAGTCAAGCAACTCATTGCGTTGACTGCTGGCATGCAGATGAACCTTTAGCCGACCACTGTCAATCGAATCAATGTCGACATCAGCGGTGGTGATGTTGATCCCTGCCGTGCTGGCTTGCAAAACATCCACTTTCACTTCATCAGGTTTAAACAAGGCAATCGCATCCAGCTCCCTGACCGCAGGCCAGTCAGGCCTGAACTGATTGGTGTTGCCTTTCACATAAGCCCTGGAAATGAAGTCAGCCTCACCTGTTTGGAAAGCTTTGGAAACCATCTTGCCATTGATAAACACATAGCCATTTTCAACCTGCCCGCCTTGTAAAGAAGCATCCAGCCAGTCAATGGTTTTGGGTTTCCACACAACATGTGGCCAATACTTCCATAACTGTGTGACATCGGCATCAAAAATCCGGCTGTTGAGTATCAGGTGAGGCGCTTCGGCCACATGAAAATCAGCCCAGACCTGCAAATTAAAATCGCCGCACTGGCAAAACACGTTATTGATTTTGATTTGCTTCAGCGGATCACCTGGATCAGTCGATATTTGCATCGACAATTGTTGCCATTCGGCGGTGCCACGAAAGTGATTGGATAATTGTAACTGACCATTCTGGCTGTCAATCAACACATTTAATTGCTGTTCGGCCAGAGAAATTTCACCGGCCAGTTTTGTTAAGACGAAACCATCACCAGCCATGTTCAAATCGCTGAACTTCAGCTGTCCATCCAGCCAGGTGCCACGGATGTGATCAATACTCAACTGCAGCCCTTCTGCCTGACCCGATATAGACTGAAGCGCACCATTGTTCAGTGGGTGCTCAACCGGCAACAAGCTGCTCAGGGGGGGCAACAATGCCATTGGTATGGCGCCTTCAGAGACCAGGTAACTGATGTCATCCTCACGTTCAGCCATGAGCATAAAGTCTGTCAGCCGTTGTTCACCCACCTGGACATCGCTGAATTGCCACCAACTGACCCAATTTTTCTGTTGGCCCTGATGTTTGTTTTTTACTGAAAAGTGAAGACCTGACTCCTCATCATGCCACTGCAAACTGGCTGATGCCCGACTGATGTATCCCGCTTTGGCTGACAACCAGATTTCGCCATCTAGCTGTCCTTTAGGCCAGTTAATGCCAGTGAACAGCTCATTGAGCTGACTCACTTCAAATTGGTTAATCTGGATATACCAGCTGGCATCTTTGGTAAGGCTTTGGCTGCGCTGTCCAACGCTCCTTATCTCGATGCTTTGTGGCGTGTCATCATTTTGTATACTCAGCTTAAAAGCCCTTTGCTGTGGATCTTGTTCCAATAAAAACCCGGCCTGCAAGCCTGCCAGCAGAACTTCTCCCTGCTCATTGGCCAGATTGAGCGTCAATTCATCCACCCGCAATGAACCCGTGGTCAGAATCCGGTCCAGCATATCAGTAAACCGGGCTTCATCTGAGGCATCATTGATGGTGATGCTGGCGCCTTCAGCTGAATGAATCATGCCCAATTCAGCTTTTTTGATGCTCAGGTCAATTCCTGAGCGACCACCAGGTAACAACATCTGATAAACATTGAGAGATAAGCTGGCGGCATCCAGATCTATTTGCTGCTTACCAGTCAGGGACAATTGCCGCAAATCAAAATAAGGCCCATAGCCTCGCCATGAACCATCAATGGACTCCACATCTACCTGTAAACCCCATTGTTCCTCAAGAAAGTCTTCTAATTGACTTTGATACAATGATTCAAAAGGCAACAACAAACTGAGCAGCCCCACAGCCACCCCTGCTGTCACAATCAACAACGCCAGCAGTCCGCGGATTTTTACCCACAGGCGAAAGGTCCAGTGATGTTTCCTATGACGTGTCATAACCCCGGAACCTTACAACAACACCACGTCATGTTGATGACGTTCATAACTTTCCTCGGCCTGAAAACTGATTCGTTTACCGAGGTGTTCTTCCATTTCGGCCAGGGTTTCAGAATGTTCATCAATGATGTATTTCACCAGCCTGGCTGATCCAATCACCATGACTTTGCTGGCTTTGAATTGTTTGACTGAACGGGTGATTTCTCTGAATAATTTAAAACTGATGGTTTCGATGGTTTCGATGGCACCCACACCATGACATTTATCACAGGATTCACACAACAAATCCTGCAAATTTTCGGTGGTTCGCTTGCGGGTCATTTCCACCAGCCCGAGGCCAGTGAAACCCAGCACATTGGTGCGGGCACTGTCAGTTTGCAGGCACTCCTCAAGGGTTTGCAGTACCTGTGTTTTGTGCGATTGTTCTAGCATGTCAATGAAATCGATGATCACAATGCCACCAATGTTTCGCAAACGAAGTTGCCGGGCAATGCTTTGTGCCGCTTCCAGATTGGTCTTGAATGCGGTGTCTTCTAATGACTTATAACCAACAAACTGACCGGTGTTGACATCGATGGTGGTCATGGCTTCATTTTGATCAAAAACCAGATTTCCTCCCGATTTAAGAGGCACCATACGGCTGATAGAACGGTCAATTTCATCATCAATGTGAAACTGGTCAAACAAAGGTCTTGTGACTGTGTGCTCAATCAGGTCACCCGTCCAGTCGGGAGCGTAATCCTGAATGAATTGACTGATGTTCTGATAGATCTCATACGAATCGGTGGTTATTTTGGTGAGGTTTTCATTCACCTGATCCCGAACCACTTTTTTCGACAAAGAAAATTCGCTGTAAATCAACGAGGGTGAAGGCGCTTGTTTGATTCGCTGGTCGATTTGTTGCCACAGGCGGTGTAGAAAACGCCAGTCGTGATACAACGCTGTGTGACCAACCATTTCCGCATTGGTTCTGGCTATCAATCCAAAATCTTCATTATCACGATTGATTTTCAACAACAATTCTGCCAGTCGGTCACGCTCCTGTTCATCGGTGATGCGGGCCGAAATGGCCGCCAGTGAAGGGACATTGGGAATCATCACCAGATAACGGCTGGGGATACTCAACTGCGTGGTAATCCGGGCGCCTTTGGTACCGATCTGATCCTTGTAAACCTGCACCACAATGGTTTGTCCTTCGTGCAGAATTTGATTGATGGTGGCGCCTGACTCATGGTCAGTGCCTGCTGCCTGGTCCACAATGTCTGAAACATGAATAAAAGCCGCTTTGTTCTGGCCGATGTTGACAAAAGCAGCCTGTAAGCCGGGCAACACCTTTTCAACAGTCCCTTTATAGATATTTCCCACAATGGAATGTTTCTGATCACGCTCAAGCCAGACTTCGGTCAGCAGACCTTCTTCCACCAGTGCCACACGGGTTTCAAAGCCATTGTTGTTAATCAGAATTTCTTTTGACATGAAAATACCTGTAAGACAATGTCTATGAGACATCAAGAGGACTTATTATATCCCGTTTATTCAAAAGTTGTGAGGTCTCAAACAATGGCAACCCCATGATGGCGGAATAACTGCCTTCGATGTGTTCGATCCACCTGGCAGCCATGCCCTGAATGCCATAAGAACCGGCTTTGTCCAACGGTTCTCCGGTGGCAACGTATGCGTCAATCAGCTGTGGTTCAAGCACAGCAAAGCGCACTGTATTGATGCTGATCTGCGTTTCCACTTTGCCTTGCCAGGCCAATGCCACAGCGGTCATGACCTGATGAGTCCGGCCTGAAAGCCTTTGCAGCATGTCGCCGGCTTCTTGATTGTCGTGTGGCTTACCAAGGATATGTTGATCCAGCACCACAGTGGTGTCAGAAGCAATGATGGGCAAACCCTGATCCAACTGAGTCATCGCCGTGCGGACTTTCTGTTCTGCCATACGCAAGCAGTATACAGCCGCGTCTTCATGGGTTGCCGGTGTTTCATCGATATCCACCGGATGGACCTGAACCTGCCAACCCAGTTGTTCCAGTAATTGTCGACGACGGGGTGAAGCAGATGCCAGTTGAATGATGGTCGCCGCTTTATTCACGGTGATAAGGATGGTTGTTCAACAGGCTCCAGGCGCGGTACAGCTGTTCTGCAACAATGACCCTGACCAATTGATGAGGAAAGACCAACCTGGACAATGACCAGCAATGGCTGGCCTGTTGAATGATGCGCTGATCCAGTCCGTCAGCTCCACCAATGATGATGTTGACGTCACGACCTTCCATTTGCCAGTCACCGAGGATTGTAGCAACCTGCGGAGTGCTGATGGCCTTGCCACGTTCATCCAATGCCACATTGATGGTTCCGGAAAGGGTGTGTTTTTCCAGAATACTGGCTTCCTGTGACTTGATTTGTGACACCGACAAGCCTTTATGCCGGGATACCGGAGTCAGTTCAACCAGGTGTAATTTGAGGTGACCGGGAAGACGGTCATTGTACATTTGAAAAGCCGAATCGACCCACCCGGGCATTTTATGTCCCAGTGAAATGAGTGAGATTTTCATCAGTCAGTCATTTCTTTGATGTCCCAAAGTCCTTCCAGATGATAAAACTCGCGGGCTTCGGCACTCATCACATGTAACACCACATCACCACAGTCTACTATGATCCACTCATCTGAGTTCATGCCCTCGGTGCCCAAAACTTCTGCACCATGTTGCTGTACGGCATCCTTGGCCGTGTCAGCCAAATGCTGCATATGACGATTGGAACTGCCGGTGCAAATGATCATATGATCGGTCACCGAAGTCAGGTGACTGACCGGTAAAGACACAATCTGCTGGGCTTTGGCGGCATCGACTGCCTGATGAACGATTTCTGAAAGAGGAGTTTGGTTGGTGTTTTCTTTGATTTCTTGCACAAATGATTAATTGATTTAAACAGCCCCATTTTACCACGACACAAGCAGAACAGACCAATGTTTCGTGCATTACTGTCATTTATCTCAGCAGATCTTGATTTCACCGGATTAAGGCTTTGTCAACAGCCCAATGTCACCGGCTACAATGATTATGTAAGCAAATCCAATTCATCAGGTCTGTATGAGGTGAGCAGACCCGATTGGTAAAGTGCTGGATAAATTGATACAATCTTCACACAGCTGGAGTAAAAATAAGTCCACACTTTTACCCTGACACCAACCACAAACCCTAGCACTATGACGCAATCCAGCCACCACCGCAGAATACAGGCATCCATGCCACTGAAAATCACGCACACCCCGATCATTGACCAAGGCGTCGCCCACCAGAAAAGAGCTGAGATCAAGGCTCATTTCAGCAACACCTATGACACTTATGAACGGCTTTTTGAATGCCTCAAAGATGATGAAGCATACTATCTGAAACCAGAACCGCTGCGCCACCCGTTGATTTTCTATTACGCTCACACCGCCGTTTTCTTTGTCAACAAACTCAGGGTCGCTATGTTAATTGAGCACAACATCGATGACCGCATTGAATCCATGATGGCCATCGGGGTGGATGAAATGTCCTGGGATGACCTCAACGATGCCAATTATGACTGGCCTGCAGTGGCCGAAGTACAGGCCTACCGGGATCAGGTCAGGGAGTTGGTATTGCAACAAATAGACGAATTGCCGCTGACCCTGCCTGTGGGCTGGGAAGATCCGTTCTGGATCATTCTGATGGGCATTGAGCATGAACGCATTCACCTGGAAACCTCTTCTGTGCTGATCAGACAAATGGACCTGAAACACGTACGCAGTCACCAGGACTGGCCTCATTACCCGGATGATCATGACGCGCCTGACAACCATTTATTGCCGGTGGCAGGCGGAACAGTGGTACAAGGCAGGGAAAGACCCGGCTCGACCTACGGCTGGGACAATGAATATGGCCACAACCAGACCATTGTCAAAGAATTCAAAGCCAGTCAGTTTCTGGTCACCAACCAGGAATTCCTGAGCTTTATCGAAGATGGTGGCTACCTTGATCAACAGTGGTGGACCACCGAAGGCTGGCAATGGCGAACTTATAAAAATGCCGAGCATCCAACTTTTTGGCTGCAACGCAATGGTCAATGGTATTACCGCACCATGACCGAAGAAATCACCATGCCCTGGAGCTGGCCAGTGGATGTCAACTACCTGGAGGCGAAAGCGTATTGCAATTGGCTGGCAGCACGTACCGGAAAGCCAATTCGCCTGCCCACTGAAGCTGAATACCTGCGCTTATATGATGCCACAGTCGGAGCTGTTTATCCGGAATGGGATCATCCACCAGGTAACATTGACCTGGCCTACACCGCCTCATCGGTACCGGTCGATTTATTCACCTTCGGAGCCCAGGGTTTTGGCGATGTACTGGGCAATGTATGGCAATGGACTGAAAGCGCCATTGATGGTTTTGATGGTTTCGAAGTTCATCCCAGCTATGATGATTTTTCAGTTCCCACTTTTGACGGCAAACACAACCTCATCAAAGGCGGTAGCTGGGCAAGCACCGGTAACGAAGTACTTCGGGATGCCCGATATGCTTTTCGCCGCCATTTCTTTCAACACGCAGGATTCAGATACATAGAATCGGAGCACCAAGTGAACCAAAAATTCAATACCTACGAAACAGACGAACTCATTTCACAATACCTAGAATTTCATTATGGCGATGAATACTTCGGCGTACCCAACTTCCCCAAAGCCTGTATTGATGCCATCATTCCGCACATCGATTTGCAGAACAATGCACGGGCACTGGACCTGGGTTGTGCAGTGGGCCGCAGTTCATTTGAACTGGCCAGGTATTTTCAACACGTCGATGCCCTGGACTTTTCCACACGCTTCATCCGCAATGCCATTAACCTGGTAGAACATGGTGACGTTAAGTACCTGATCCCCATTGAAGGTGAAATCACAGAATTGAAATCATTCAGCCTCAGTGAGCTTGAGCTGGGTGATCGGGCAAATAATGTCGAATTTGCCCAGGGAGATGCCTGCAATCTGAAGGACAAGTTCAGTGATTATGATCTGGTGTTTGCCGGCAACCTGATTGACCGGCTGTATCAACCCAGACAATTTCTGCAATCAATCAGTGAGCGCATCAAACCCGGTGGATATCTGGTAATTACTTCGCCTTACACCTGGCTGGAAGAATTCACTGAGAAAGAAAACTGGCTGGGGGGCACCAAGGTCAATGGCGAAAACGTCACCACCCTGGATGCATTGCGTGCTGAACTGAAGCCTGGCTTTGCTGAAGTCACATTGCCTCAGGATGTACCCTTTGTGATACGCGAAACCGCCAGAAAACATCAACATACAGTGGCCCAGTTGACCATTTGGAAAAAACATCAGTGAAATTTGCACCGTTCAGGATGGCTGAATTCAGTGGTCAGTGGCCGCCAGGATCACTGACCAATCTGCACAGCAGCAATCCTCAACCCTTTGACTGGCAGGAACTGAACCAATTGCCGGGCATCGATTTGCAGCAGTTGCTCAACACCACTCCATTGGCCTACGAATCAACCCAGGGCAGACCTGCGGTGCGTTCAGCCATCTGTGACCAGTACCACCAAAGTTTGCACATGAATGAGGTGGTGCTCACCAGTGGCGCCCAGGAAGGTATTTTTCTGGTTATGCAGGCTTTGTTAAAGGCTGGTGATGAGGTCATTGCCTTTACCCCTTGCTTTGAGCCATTGATCACTGTGGCAGAAGAAACCGGAGCCATGCTCAAGCAGTTACCATTGATCGAACAAACTGCCTGGTCGATTGACTGGTCCGCTTTGCAATCTGCCATGACACAAAACACCCGGTTGGTGGTGGTGAATTTCCCGCACAACCCAACTGGTTGCCACCTCAATGAAACTGATTGGAAGAATTTACTGACTTTATGCGAACAGCATGATTGCTGGTTGTTTTCTGATGAAGTATTCAGAGGCCTGGAACATGACCCCGGTGATCGTCTGCCAGCCGCAGTCGATTGTTATGCCAAAGCCATTTCCATGGGTGTGGTTTCCAAATCTCTGGCCCTGCCAGGTGTTCGGCTGGGGTGGCTGAGTTGCCGGGATCAGCAGGTGCTACGCCGCCTCATGGCCATCAAGTCACATTTGTCAATTTGTCAGAGCAGCCTGGATGCCAGTCTTTGCGAACAGCTGATCCCCCACAGTGAAGTTATCTGGCAACGCAATGTTCAGTTAATCAGACGCAACAAACATAAGATCATTGACTGGCTGGCCAACCAGACAGATTTCAATTGGCAGGAACCAGTGGCAGCGGCCACCGGATTTGTACAGCTGAAGACCGGATCAGCCATGGACTTTGCCAGACAACTGGCTGAGCAGGAAAAATTGATGGTTATGCCTGGGATCGCATTCATGACCGATGTGGAAGGATTCAGACTGACCCTGGGCTTGGGTGATGAACAATTTGATTACCGGAGCATCAGGAAATTTTAGCCACCGGGGTCTTTGCCATTACTGATTGATAACTGACCACGCGGTTCCTGCCATTGTTTTTGGCTTCAAACAAAGCCAGATCGGCATGGGTCAGCAACATTGAAATATTGTATCCTGACAACCCGGAATGAGATACCCCAAAGCTGGCGGTGACAGTCAGCTCAGCACCTGATTCTGCACAATCCATCATCTCAATGGCCACCCGCATTTTGTTCATCAGATCGATCATTTGACAAGGTTCTATGCCTGGCGAGACAATGGCAAATTCTTCACCTCCCAAACGGGCAATCATGATGTCCTGATCGGCCACATCTTCGCAAGTCAGGATGGCTTGTTTCAATACCCAGTCACCAACCAGATGTCCATGTTCATCATTGACGTATTTGAAATGATCCAGGTCCATGATCGCCAGGTTAACCGGCTCATGTTTTGCTGAATTATTATCCAGCAAATCGCGCATCCGCTCTTCAAACGCTTTGCGGGTGTAGACCTGAGTGAGGTGATCAATTTCGGCAACTTCTTTGAAGTAATCGTGTTTCCGTTTGATTTTGTAAGACCAGGCTCCCAAAAACAGTAACAGCGTCAGAATCAACAACATCATCAATTGCTGTTTCTTGGTGGTTTCTGCCGCCAGCTGATTTTCCAGTGCCAGCAAATCATTGCTTTGGTTCAGGCGTTCAATTTCCAGTTCCTGCACCAGGTTTTCATGTATTGCCCGATAGTAGGCCACTTGCTTTGCTAATTTCTCATTGTACAAAGACTGTTCAATATCAGCTTTCGCTTTTAATGCAGCATATGCACTTTGCATGTCATTACGCTTAACATATATTGACATCAGAACATCATGCACAACCAAAAGCTGTTCTGTCTCACCTATTGAAGCATTTTGATCTATCGTTAACAGCGCATATTTTTCTGCATCTTCTAATAAGCCTGACAGATAAAAAATCTTTGATTTCAAGGAATTGTAATAAACCTTGAGATTTTTAAACTGAGTTTTTTCCACGCTGTCTTCTAATTGAACCAATTCATTCAGCGCATTTGATACTTGCAATTCTGATGACATTTCATTGACTGTATACCTGATAAAATCAAATTTCAAAAACAATGCCGGTATTAAGTTTTCTGTTTCAGAACATTGATTTATGGCACTGAAAATTTCATCAGTAAACTGTTCACCATCGCCCTGACGCATGTATATTCGAAATCGATTAAAATTTCCATAACACGTATCTGATTCGTTAGCCGGATTGGCCAACAGTAATTCTGCATACTTTAGACTCAGATCATCCTGATTGATAAGTCGGTAAATCATTGAGGCCACGTTATAAGTCTGGGTCTTCAAAAAATGATTATCAATTGTTTCAACCAGTTGAATAGAACGGTTAAGGTTTGAAACAGCTGATTCAAAATCACCTTTGATTACTTGCAAATTAGCCAATAAACTGTGAGCCCTGATATAAATGTTTTTATCATTGCACTCTTCTATCAGCTCTTCCAATGCACGTGAGCTGCTGTTGTAATCACCTTTAAAAGCCTCTGAGTAAATTTTCAGGTAACGAAATAAGCAACTTTCATAGAAAGTCATTTCACTTTCACTCGAATCCAGATCGATCAAAAGCGCATTGAATTGATCAACATTGCTCTTTCTTAAGCCCTCGGCAAAAACAAGCAATTCTTCAATGGATTTTTGATCATCATGGACCTGAGAGAATCCAAGCGAAACAACCATCATTCCCCACAAGAAAATCAGGTATGGAAATTTATGCAGAATCATAAATAGAAAACAAACCATTTATAAAAATGGTTTGTTTGTTTGTTTGATTTAAGAATGATTAATCTTCGTCATCATCACCTGGCTGATGAGCACATATCAACTCTATTGAGTTTAAATGAAGCTCCTTGAGTTGAGCTTCAGTAAAATACGCATTCACGTCAACTTTCTCAAATGTAACATCCTTGCCAAGTGCTTCCAGTTTCAAAATTAAATTTTTCATAACACCTCTTTTTATTAACTAATTAAAATTCACACACGTTACCGATTTCGATAACACACTTATTCTAACACCAAAATGTTCCTGATTTGGGAACTAAACTCAGGGGATCTTGGGTATGCCATTGCTGGCACAGCTGTCCGGTTTTGCGATCAACATATCTTTGCCCCTTTTTCAGTCCCAATCCGGCATTGGCTTCCATGGCTGCCAAGTTGTCTACCCAGCACCGCACCACGACCTGTTCGATTTCTGGTTGACGAATCAACTGATTGATCAACAATGCTTTGGCCTGATGGGCTTTTTTCTGTCGTCTCCAGTTGGCAAGTATCATCACCCCAACATCCACCTCATTACGTAAAGCGGGTTGTTGCCAGTGCGCGCCAACCAAGCCGACTGCCTCGCCGTCTGACACGTTTTCTATCACCCAGGTCAAGTATTTGGGCTGCTTATCTTGATGGACCAACAAGGTCTGCTGTAAATAGCTCCTTGCCTGGGATTCATCCAATGTCCGGCCAATATGACGCATCACTTCAGGATCGCCATAAATCGCAAAGAACACCGCAAAATCAGCATCACTCACTAACCGCAGGGAGACATCACAGTCGGGGTGCATGATGGACTGAATGTCCACCGGCATCAGCTTTTCACAGGCTGCTGATCATACACCTTGATCTGATTGCGCCCTTTGTTTTTGGCTTCAAACAGTGCAATATCCGCATGGGTCAGCAGCATCGCAAGCTTGTAACCTGATGTGCCCGATGATGTCACTCCGAAACTGGCACTGACCGTCAATTCAGCACCTGAATCATCACAATCCAGTTGTTCAATGGTTACCCGCAATTGTTCCAGTTTCGCTGTCATATCACTGGCACTTGCATCAGCCATTACAATGCAGAATTCTTCACCGCCTAATCGGGCCAGCAGCATATTTTCTTCCATCAGCTCTTTACAGGCATACACCACGTTTTTCAGCACCCAGTCTCCCACCAGATGACCATGGGTGTCATTGACCTCTTTAAAGTGATCCAGGTCCATGATACTGACATGGACTTCTTTGTGTTGTTCCTGAGACTCTTCAAGCACTACTGAAACCTGTTCCTCAAAAGCTTTGCGGGTCAGTACTTTGGTCAAGTGGTCAATCTCAGACACATCCCTGAAATAATCATGTCGTTTTTTGATTTTAACCATCCACAACATCAACAAACCCAGCAGGGTCAGAATCAGCAGAATCACCAGTCGCTGGTTACTGGTTTCTTGCCGCGCCAGTTGTTTTTCCAGCGCCAGCATGGTGTTTTGTCGGTTTAATTGCTCTAATTCAAAGCCTTTGGCAAGATTGGAATGTTTTACGGACATAAATGCCATTTGTTTGGCTTGTGATTCATCGTAAACCTTTAATTCTGCTTCATTACGCTGTCTCAGAAGTTCATAAGACCGGGCATAATCTCCTTGTTCCCTGGCAACCTGCTCCAGCACTTCCAGGGCCATGATCAACTGCCCGGTATTGCCCAGTGTGGCATTCAAAAGCAGGGTTTCCTCACCCATGGCTTTGGCCTTTTCATGGTCTTTCCGGAGGAGAGCCAGCTTGCTCTCAATGGCCATAAAAGATGCTTTCACATTGACGTAGGGGGTTTGTGATAATTCCTCGCGTACCTGCTCCAGGGTGGCGTCAATTCGATTCAGATCAGCTTCAGCTTTGAGTTCATTTTGTAACTGATTTTTGACATGATTGAGGATCATGGTTTGTGACAACAACAGGTTACCACTGCTGCGGCACTGCTGAGCGTATGAATTGATGGTAATCAAGCCGATACCGCTGTTCGGGTCTTCCAGGATTTGTTCAACTTCATAATAACGAAGCCGGCACAGGTTTTCATCGCTTGGTGAATTGTTGTACAGCAGTTGACTGTATTCGACACTCAGGTCATATTGGTCCATGACACTGTAGACAGTTGACGCCCCGGAATATGCAATGCTTTTGGTCATGCTGTCTTCCGTTTGATTGGCGTTCTGAATCGCATTGTCAATTTGCTCAGAAGCCTTCAGATAATCTCCACTGATGGCACTGATGTTGGCTATCAGGGCATTGATTCTGATTTTTGCCCGTAAATCTTCACACAGCGGCAATACCTGCTCCATGTCTTCCACGGCTTGTTTTGCCTGTCCACTGAAAGCTGTGCGATAAGCCTTGAGAAATTGATAGTGGCACACCTGATAGGAAGACATGGCATCCTGCCTTTGGGCCAGCTGGTCCAAACCCTGGCTGAATCCTTGCGGATCACTCAGGCGCAACTCTTCCAGGCGCAGGATTTCCTCAGTGATGCTCGCCGGTTCACCCGTGAGTACCTGTGCACCTGAAACCACTGTCACCAAAAACAACAAAGCAGTCATAAGTATTTGCTTGAATGACTGCTTGTCTGAATATATGAGTCTGGTATTCAATGGCATAAATGACGGGTTTTACTCTTCCCCATCATCACCTGCATCATTTGCATCATCGTCGTCATCGGGTAACAACAGACACACCATATCCTGGTTTTGTTTGATCATTTTTTTAAATTGGTATTGGCTCACACCGAACTTATTTGCCATCTGGGTTATTGAGGTCACCTGATGAACAGATTGAGACTGGCCAATTTTTTCCAATAGACGCACGTTGATTTTCATTGAATATCCTCTTTTGGTTTTGTTATTAAACGCTCAACACACAGTGAGCAAAAAAAATCATATCATGAATCACTGATGTGCACCAACTGATTTATTTTTTGTTGATTTTTGGTTTTTTTCAACCCTGGGGGGATAACCAGCGTGCTTTTCATGCTCAAAGTTGTCTTTGCCAGATCTGCCAGCTCAAGCTGCTTAATCATTGGCTCTTCTATTGGTAAAACCGCGCATTCATAGATGATGACCTGGTGATCAGATGGGTAGGTTTCCAACAACAAATCGACCAGCAACTGACGTGCTGCGACCTGAGTTTCGAATACTTTCAAGCTGCGGTCACCGGCCAGACTGACTTGCCAGATAATCAAATACGCCGTGGGGTCAAAGCGGGTCTCATTGAACATGAAATTATTGGCCTCATAATGAGCACAGCCATGTGTTCCGGGATCAATGCCCAAATCAGCATACAGACAGTCCTCAGCAGAGACACCAGGCTCCATATGGGCCTTGAAACCCTCTGCCCTGGCCATGCGGATGGTTTCATGCGGTGTCAGGGCAAACACCCCAGGGTGACCATAAAAAGCCCCGACCACTTTTTTACCGGCCCTGACTTCGGTCATGATGGCATCATTCATTTCAGCATAGGTTTGTTTTCGTGATTTACCTTCCGCATACAAGGGCTGCAAGCTGATGACTTCATCATTCATGGTTTTCACCCACTCTTCGACCAGCTGATTGGATGCCGCCACAAAAACCACATCCGCCTGTTCGATGAAATTTCTGGATAAGGGTGTGATGTGTGATCCCAGGGTCATACCCAGGCCCACATTGACTAAACTGCCTTTCATTGATTTAATTGCTCCATGGTGACATTCCACCGGTTTTTGTTGTGGTGACGAGCAGAATTGGACAGGTTTGCCACCCGTTGGAATCCCAATTTCCTGCAACCTTCATTGGCACTGACGTTGTGTTTATCGATAAAACAACACAATAACTGGACTGGTTGAGTAAAGAACTCGCCACTTTGTCTCATCAAGGGCAACAATGCGGACCGGCTCAACCCATGTTTCTGATATTCCGGCCTGATCATGATGCCAAATTCTACTGCCTGCAATGAGTCACGCCAATGGAGACTGATCAAGCCTGCAAAGGCCTCTTCAGTCTGATGAAAAAGCAACCTGACCAATGCCTGCCGGCATTGTGACTGCTGAATCAGTTTTTGGGCCAGCTGCGTCGCTTGCCTGAGACTTAAAGGCGGACCAATGTGTTGCATCATCAACTCATGTTGATACAAACCGGCCATAAGCCCAGTATCAGACATGCCTGGGGACCTGCTGTAAAATCCGTCAGAACCAACCAATTCCATTGACTACTCAGTTGCTCAAAACGAACTATGTTACTATATTCAAAAACATATTCCATCCCATGAATCCACAATACCAGTTTTTAATCGCTGCTGTCATGCTTGTTGTGCTCAGTATCATGTTTGCAAAATGGCGCAAACGACGCCGCAGAGCACATATTTTCAACCTGAAAACCCCTGACCAGTGGGTCACAATGATTCGCGAACAGGTGGCCATTTATGACTTCCTGCCTGAACATTTACAACAGGAGTTGCTCGGCCATGTCAATGTGTTTCTTTCCGAAAAATATTTTTCCGGGCACGCCGGTCTTGAAGTCACTGACGAGATGCGGGTCACCATTGCGGCACAGGCTTGCTTGTTGCTGTTAAACCGCAAAACCAACTATTACCCGCACCTGAAAACCATCATGATTTATCCGGCTGGTTTTAAAAACCCCAATCACGAAGGTCCTGGACATCACCTGGGTGAGTCCTGGGTCAGGGGACCGGTGGTGTTGTCCTGGGCGGATAGCCAGCACGGAGCAGCCAATGCATCAGACGGCACCAATGTGGTGATTCATGAGTTTGCCCATCAACTGGACCAGGCTGATGGCGCTGGTGATGGCCGACCGATCCTTGACAGCAGCCAGTTACGTACCTGGGGCAAAGTGATGAGCAAAGAGTATCAGTTTTTAACCACCCGGGCCCGACTCAGAAACCGATCGTTTTTTGACCATTACGGCGCCACCAATCCGGCAGAGTTTTTTGCGGTGATCACTGAACATTTTTTTGAACAACCCAGAACTTTTCAACGCAAACACCCTGATTTGTATCAAACCCTGAGCCGCTATTTTAAGCTGGATCCTGCCAGCTGGCTGAAACGACAACCACCTGTTGACAAGCGAAAAAAATAAGCCCAATAGCAACCATTTCCGTCATCAAACCGTCAATTTAATAAAGCACAATGCGCACGCTGACATCTCAATCAATGTGAACCAATGTAACTTTTTTGAGTCTGATGCGTTTATACAGATAACAAACCAACAGCCTTGGCGGGAATATGACAATGAACACACAACATTTTTTAACATCATTTTTAAAAGCAGCAGGATTGACTGCGGTGATGATCGGCTCACTGGTGGCACAAAGTTATGCCACCAATGCTTTGTTTTCAGACACAGTGATGAAAATGAACATTGAATTCAGTGCCACAGACAATGATCAGACACAAACTCAGGTGGCAGCCATGACGGTGCGCAATGAACAAGAGTCCAGCCTGGAATTTGGTGATCACCAAATCAACATCAAAACCACCTTCATCAACTGGTCTGATGAAGCCACCGAACCCGAGCAAATTTTTGCCGAACTGATCCTCAATAAAATCGCTGAAAATGGCGAAGTGGAATTCACCCACACCCCTAAATTCATGATTGACAAAAACAAATGGGCTGAATTTAAAATTGCCCCCACTGCAGACCAGGAAGGCATTGAATTCAAAATGAAATACGAGGATTTTCATCGTCTGAAAGATGAAAAGGCGCACCTTGATCAGCCAGTATGGCTGGACTGGGGCATGGCGCAGAATGAAGCAGAAGTCTGCTGATTAACGCCCAATTATTTCCCCAGGCACCCCATCAAAACCGGTACGTTTAGAAGTGCCGGTTTTTTCATGCGGTTCAGGCATTGGCAAGCCAGCTGCATACCAATGGCTTCTGGTCAATGATTCAGGAGTCCACCACCTTGCCACGGTTCAATACACCATTGGGATCGAACACCTGCTTAACAGCCTGCATCAGCCGAATTTCCTCAGCAGATTTTGAATAAGGCAAAAATGGTTTTTTGATTAAACCAACACCGTGTTCAGCTGAGATGCTACCGGAAAACTGTTGAATCAAGCCATAAACATGGACATTGACCTGTTCACATTGGGCTTTGAATTCAGCGGTGTCCATGTCTGCAGGCTTTAATATGTTCAAGTGCAGGTTGCCATCGCCAATGTGCCCAAACCAAATGGTTTCAAAATCAGGGTATTCAGCAGCCAGAATGTCTTCCAACTGCTCCATGAATGCCGGCACCAAAGAAATCTTCACAGAAATGTCATTCTTATATGGCGTGTAATGAGCAATGGATTCAGAAATGCCCTCGCGGTATTGCCACAATTGAGTGGCCTGATCGAGGCTTTGTGCAATGATGCCATCATTGACCCAGCCAGATTCCATACCTGACTCAAAGACATCCATCGCAGCGGCTTCATTTTCATCAAACTCCAGCAGCACATAAAAGGGATGCAGCTCATCAAATGGATTGTCGAAACCACGGTGTGCCATCACCCGCTTTAGAGAACGGTCTGAAAAAAACTCAAAAGAGGACAAAACCAAAGATTTCCTCGCCAGTGCAAACACCGACATAATTGCCTCCAGTGAAGTCAAGGCCAACAGCATCACGGATTGATTGGGAGGCTGGGCAAGCAACTTAATTTCTGCTTCAATCACCACGCCCAAGATGCCTTCTGAGCCGATGAACAGGTGGCGAAAATCCAACCCACTGGCATTTTTCACCAGACCTTGGTTGAGGTGCAGGATTTCTCCGCTGCCGGTTACCACAGTTAGACCCAAGACATAATCACGGGTCAGCCCGTAGCGCAGCACGCGGATACCACCGGCATTGGTGGCGATGTTACCGGCAATATGACTGGACCCTGAAGAGGCAAAATCCACAGGATAGAATAATCCCTGATCTGCAGCAAACTGTTGCAATTGTTCGGTGATTACCCCGGCGCCAACCTTAACCGTCTGATCGATTGGATTGAAGTCGCTGATGGCATTAAAACGCACCATTGAAATCACCCACTCTCCACCGGTAGCAACGGCACCCGCACTGTATCCTGTGCGCCCTCCGGATGGGATAACCACCTGACCGGTTCGGTTGGCCAGCCGGATGATCTGTTGTACTTCTGCGATGTCATTGGGGAAAAACACCACCGACGCATCAGGTTGATGAAAACGGGTCCAGTCCTGACCAAATTGTTCCAGGTCACCGGGCTGCATGGACCAGGCCAGGCCGCTGAGTTCGGTTTCCAGTAAAGAAGACAGTTCGTTGGCTTGCATATCTGTTAAAATCCTGTTTTCAATAAAACATCACTGCTCAAAGGCGCAAAGAATATGACCAAATTGTCCCTAAGTAAAGAAAAAATCAAGGTAGTTTTACTGGAAGGTGTACACCCTGATGCCGAAACCTTGTTCAGACAGGATGGCTACCACAACATCCATATATATAAGAGTACGCCTGCTGATGATGAGTTGCAAAACATCCTCAGCGACACCCACATCCTTGGCATTCGTTCACGGACCCAGCTGAAAGGAGCCAATCTGGCGGCTTGCGAAAAACTGATGGCGGTGGGGACCTTCTGTATTGGCACCAATCAAGTCGACCTGGAATCCTGCACAAGCAAAGGTATTCCGGTGTTCAATGCTCCATTTTCCAACACCCGCAGTGTGGCTGAACTGGTGATGGCTGAAATCATTTTGTTGTTACGCGGTATACCTGAAAAAAATGCCAAAGCCCATCGGGGTCAGTGGCATAAATCAGCCCTTCACTCCAACGAAACCCGTGGAAAAACCCTCGGAATTGTCGGTTTTGGCCACATCGGCTCACAACTGTGCATCCTCGCTGAAGCCATGGGCATGCAGGTCAAATACTTCGACATTGAGAACAAACTACCATTGGGCAACAGCATGGCCGTCAGTTCTCTGGAGGATTTATTGCCTCAGGTCGATGTACTCAGTTTACATGTGCCTGACACCGAACTGACCCGCCAGATGATTGGTGCCAAAGAACTGGCCTTGTTACCCAAGGGGGCTTTTCTGGTCAATGCTGCACGGGGACTGATTGTTGACATTGATGCATTGGCAAACAGCTTGCGCATCGGCCACCTCAATGGAGCAGCCATTGATGTGTTCCCCGAGGAACCAGCCAGTAACAACGACCCTTTTGAATCACCTTTGCTTGAATTTGACAACGTCATTCTCACCCCGCACATTGGTGGCAGTACACAAGAAGCACAGGTCAACATCGCCAATGAGGTGGCTGACAAACTGATTAAATACTCCAATAATGGCAGTACCTCTTCCGCAGTAAATTTCCCCGAAGTTTCTCTGCCGGCCTTGCATGCAGATCTGACACGGGTGATGCACATTCACGAAAATAAACCAGGCATGTTGGAGCAAATCAACCATTCTTTCTCCAGTCAGAAAATCAACATTGCAGCCATGTACCTGCAAACCCTGGGTGAAATTGGCTATGTGATCATGGACGTCAACTGTGAGTCATCTGACCCCATCGTCAATCAACTCAAAGACATCGAGGGCACCATCCGGGTGCGGGTATTACACTGAAACAGGAATAACATGATAAAAATACACCCACTGCTGATACTGCTGGCCTTTTTGTTCAGCCAACAAGCCGACGCCAACAGAACCAGTAAACAACTACATAAAATCCTGGATGAAGTGATCGAAGTGCAGAAAGCGTTGAGCCCGCAACTGGCCGCTTATCTGGGTGATAAGTCCCGGGCTGGCCAGTTGGATGACCAGTCTGCTGACTTTTATCTGGAACAAAACAACCGTTTGCAACCCTTGCTTGATCAGCTGAACAAACTCAACAAAAACAAACTGAGCTTTGAAGATCAGGTTTCGCTACAGATGCAGCAGGCTTTTTTACAACAAACCCTGGCAGATAATCGCTACAAAGAGTATCAGATACCCATCACCGCAGAGGGCTCCTTTCACGTGAATCTGGCTACCATGCATCGCTATGCCAGTTTTAACACCGCTGAAGATTTCCAGTCGCATCTGCAAAAAATGAAGCAGATACCCCGAGTCATACAACAACACATCGATAACATGCGTGCTGGTCTGGAGCGCGGATTCACTCAACCTCAGGTGATCATTCAGCATTATCCTCAATTCATTCAAACCTATATCACTGAGGATGTCGAACAATCGACTTTTTACCAACCGTTTCACAAACAACCAAAACACCTGGATGATCAGGCATTCACTGACTTCCAGCAGCAAGCAAGAACCATCATCAAAGAGGCCATAAACCCAGCTTACCGCCAATTCAAAAGTTTCATGCAAGAGACTTATATTCCAGGAGCCAGAACGACCATTGGTGCACACCACCTACCAGATGGACAGGCATATTACCAACAACAGATCAAAGAGTATACGACCCTGGACCTGACCGCCGATGAGATCCATCAAATTGGCTGGCAGGAGGTAAAACGCATTCGACAGGAAATGGAACAAATCATTGCCAAGCTGTCATTTAACGGGAGCTTCGCTGAATTTTTACAGTTTCTGCGCACTGAGCCACGTTTTTATGCCACTACACCAGATGAATTACTGACCACCGCCCGCGACATTGCCAAACGCATGGACGGCGAATTGCCCAAATTATTTACCCGTTTACCCAGACAGCCTTATGCTGTGAATCCGGTTCCAGCGGGCATCGCGCCGAACTACACCACCGGGCGATATGTACCAGCTCCCCTTGACTCTAACCGACCAGGACAATACTGGGTTAATACCTACGCCCTTGAAAAACGTCCGCTGTATAACCTTGAGGCGCTCACTTTCCATGAAGCCGTACCTGGCCATCATTTACAGATAGCACTGTCCAAAGAACTGACACATTTACCCAAGTTCAGACAAAATGCTTATATTTCTGCCTTTGGCGAAGGCTGGGGACTTTATACTGAAAAACTGGCCAAAGAAGTGGGCTTTTATCAGGATCCGTATGCAGACTTTGGTCGTCTGACCTATGAGATGTGGCGCGCCATGCGGCTGGTTGTAGACACTGGGATGCATGCCAAAGGGATGAGCCGGGAAGAAGCCATTCAATTAATGGAAGACAACACCGCACTGTCTAAACACAATGTCCGTACTGAAATTGATCGCTACATTGCCTGGCCGGGTCAAGCACTTTCCTACAAACTGGGAGAAATCAAAATCTGGGAATTACGTCAGCATGCTGAACAGGCGCTGGGGACAGATTTTGACATCCGCACCTTTCATGATGCGCTGCTGGGTAGTGGCTCAGTACCATTGGATGTGCTACAGCAAATCGTTGAACGCCACATCAACACCGTTCATCAATGAAAAAAAAAACCACCCTGATGAAATGTTCATCAGGGTGGTTCACGGGAGTCAACAAAAGCTGACTGTGGGTAAGCGACATTCTGGTTACTCTTTCACCCCTGCTGCCTTAAGGATTTTAGCCAGCGGACAAAACCCTGTGAAACTGTATTGGAATAAATTCAGCCCCACAAACAATGCAAACCACAACCAACTGATCCGGGACAGATCAACCTGCCCCGTCAGATGAGCCAGGCTGAGGCTGAGGACAACAAACAGGCCGGCAAACATGTTCACCATTCTTGATACATTCATCATTGTGCTCCTTGGTTCAATGCGGTCATTGTATTAGATTCTTCTTATATTAGCAATGACTAATTTTACTGGCAAAAAAAAACGGCCACCCAAAATGACCGTTTTCATTGCTGCACAGAGCAGCAGTTCAGTTGACTGCTTTACTGAACATCAAAGGAACCCACAAAGATCACATCAGGCAAACTGGTCATGGTACCAATACCCAATGCACCGGTTGAACCTTCAGGCGTGCTCAGCGATCTGCCCTGAGCTGCATCTTCATCTAAAAACAGATTGCCGCCGGAAAGTACCTGACTGTTGTTCTCCCAGACTGCCAGTTCCATGCTGACTTCAGAGCCTACTTCAATTTGCGCAAAAAAGGCATTGGCATTGATCGGTTGTCCCGTACCATCGAAAAACAGACTGGTTGTGGCATCAACTGTGACACCCTGGATTTCGAGCATGGGTTGATTGACTGCGGTAACCGCACCATCGGCACTGACGTCAGTTTCATCGGCATTACCCCGATCTCTGACCCGGGTCATGAAGAACTGCCCCTGACGATCTGTGAATCCCCTGACTTCCACTTGAGCAGCAGCAGCCAACCCCTGGGAAAGAATGTTGTCTTCATCACGCATTTGGGGAGTGACCACAACAGTCTGACCCAAAATGGTGATTGATTCTTCAATCAACACATCTACAGGTTCAACCGGGGCTTCGAATTTGAACCGCACTTCAATGAACTCAACCACATCCGCAGAAATGTTACCGGTGATGGTATCCAGCAAGCCTTCAACTTCAACCTTCACACCCACATCAATGTCATCCGCTTCCCCATTAAGAAAGGTGGTGCCAGCATTGATGAGGATGGTTTGACCGGCAATCGTAAACAAGTCATTCATATCGAGGTCTTCAAAGTCAATAATCCCCTCAAGTGCAACGGGAATTGTGCCATCAGGCGGGGTAACCAACTCTTCTGGCACACAGGTGACATCTGTGACGGTGTTCAGGACAGAACCGGTGGTAAATACCGGGTCTGCCGTCGCAACGACTTCAACAAAATCTCCGTCAAGCAGGGTTCCATCACAATCAACCGGAGTGACAGCACCCATGTCCACAACCTGCTCCTGAATATTAAAGACTGAACCAGAAAGTTGACTCACATAACCTGACAATTTCCAGTCTGTTAATGGTTGATCAAGGGCCTCAACCCGGGTCACCATCAAAGCTCCGTTGCTGTCTATAAAGCCACTGATCTTGAAATCATCACCCAAAATGATGTCTTGTAAACTCAAGTCATCTTTGAAAAATGTATCTGCTGTTATCAGACCATCAATGTTGAAAATCCTGAAAGGATCGGTGGATAAAACCGGGCCTTTATGGGTATTGATCAGATTGATTTCTTCAAGTGTTCCCTCAGTCAGGGTCGGGTTAACATCTGCCGCCACACGATAACGGATTTTATAGCCTGTACCACCTTGTCCGCGTGTTCTTGGTACCACCACACCATCTTCCAGCATGACGGTATTCTGATCCACGGTGAAGTTCCTCTGATAATTGATGGTTAAACCGGTACCACCTTGTCCGGTAATCACAGGCTGTGGTTTTTCTGCCACTACATTGAGAGAAAACACCATCAGCATGATGGCAACTGAGTTGAGTATATGGCGATTCATGAGTTTACTCCGGTGAGTTGTGTATGGACTTCAGAAGACTGATCAACTGATTCCCCGTTATAAAAATAAAGCCCAACGCCCACGTAAGGAATCAGGTCATCCTGCTGGCTGTTGTCAGCATGTTGAATGAGGTGGGCCAGGTACTCATCCACTTCGTTGGCCAGCGACTGGCAACGGGACCTGACAAATGACTCAGCAATGTTGTAAAGACTGGCTGGTAATCCTTCATGATAGACAATGCGCTGAAATTTTGGCCCTGGTCGTTCTGGGTCTATGTTGTGATCGATGGTTTCCAGCAGGTATTGGGTTGAGACTCCCAGAAAATCAATTTTTTGAATGTCATCATCATCATTCTCTGTCAGGTAGTAGGGCTTGATCAGCTGCACTTGACCGTTTTTCACTTTAACTGAACCGGATAACAATAAATCATCCAGTATAGAACGGTATGTGGCACCACCGGAATAACGATCTACCAGGGTTTTGAAATCAGTTTCATCAGAAGACTCCAAAGGGATGATACTGGCATGTCCCTGAGGGTCGAGAAACGCTTCATCTTCAACCCATCCCGTGAGTACCCTGACCGCCCGATGCCACTTATTGGGTTGTTCATCTTCATCAAACAAATCTTTTTTGATTTGGATATCTACCTGAGTTCTTGATAATCCGGTTATGACGGACATTCTTGACTTGGTGGGCGGCTTTCCATTGATCCCAAAATGACGATCGGCAACATCCACATAAGTCCACCTGAGTACATCAGCTGCTTCATGGAATGGCACATTCAGCCGAAGCATGATCCGGACCAATGGTCTGAAAACCTGGATCAGCATTCTTCTGATGGCGTTGTTTAAGGTGTTTTTCATCGGCAATCCCCTGCTATTTGTGATCAATATAGCATCTTATGAATTTATTTGCAATATTTGTTGCATATATTTAAATTTTATTTTAATGTGTTTGCATTATTTGCAATTTTTATTTCAAATATACGCATACTTAACAGCATTTCACTGAGTCATTCAGTAGCGAGGAACACATGAGAACACGCACATTCAATCTATATATAATGATGGCACTGGCCTTGCTGGCCACTTTCAACAGTCACGCCAATGATTTGATCATCACCAAGAGCTTTACCGGGGGCTGGTATGACCCAGCCAAAGATGGTCAGGGTTTCTTGCTGGAAGTCATTAAAACCAACAACCAAAAAAGAGCCCTTGCCACCTGGTACACTTATGACCAATCAGGCCAACAACTCTGGTTGATTGGAGTGGGAGACATCAACGGGCAATCCATTACATTGACCATGGCCATGACCAATGGCGGTCAATTCGGTGATGCCCATGATCCAAATGCCATCACCCGCTCAGAATGGGGAACAGTTACATTCACTTTCACCGACTGTAACCACGGAATGGCCTCATGGAACCCCATCGTAGGCGGCTTCAGTGCAGGCTCTATGCCCATCGAACGCAACACAGCCATCAATAACCTCAATTGCACCGGAGGATTATTTGATGAATTGGGAGACACCTTAACCAGCACCGACATCACCACCCCACTGGTAACCACAGGTGTTGACCCTGATGCCAATGGCAAAACCAGGTACGAGCAGGAAACCGATCGCATTGATTACTCAGTTGAAATTGAAGATGTACCCATTGGATTATATGAACTGCATGTAGCCGGCATTTACAGGGGTGACATCGAAGTCAATGAAATCATTCCCGGAGTCACTGAAGGTGAAATTGAATTCAGAGATCCGGTGGAACCCGGCAAAATTCTATTGGATTTTGATCCCACAGGCCAGGAAGTAGAGATCATACAAAATGCTGTGGTATATTTAACCTCAGATACCACCGGAAATGGCGGTGGTAATAACAACACCAGTCCTGATGCACCTCCTTTTGGTAACAGTGAAACTGAAATCTATCTGACCAATCTGGGGTTGTTCCCATTGGGTGAAGCAAAAGCAGAACTGGAACAAAGGGCTGACCGGGTTGACTTTAAAGTGGAAGTTGAAGACGTGGACCCTGGTTTTTATGATTTCAGTGTTGACGGTGATGTCAAAGGCATCATTGAAGTGGTACAAACCGTAGCCGGAATAGAAGGTGAGCTGGAATTCAGAAACCCAGTAGAACCCGGTAAGTCTTTACTTGACTTTAATCCGCTGGGTGCACTGCTGGAAGTTTCTCAAGGTACACAGGTTTATTTCAGTGCAAACTTCCCAAGTGATCCAGGTTCTGGTGGTTCTGGTGGTTCTGGTGGTTCTGGTGGTTCTGGTGGCTCTGGTGGCTCTGGTGGTTCTGGTGGTTCTGGTGGCTCTGGCGGAAATGTTGAAATTGAAGTTGATTTTACCAACACCGGTCTGGATCCCGATGCCAGCGGATCCGTTGATTACGAAGTCAGATCAGATCGCAGGGATTTTAAAGTGGAAGTTGAAGATCTGGCGTTTGGAGAATATCAGTTATTTGTGGGTGGTGTTGAGATCACTTCATTCACAGTTAACATGGCAGAAACTGAACTTGAGTTCAGAGATCCGGTTGAGACAGGCAAGCTGTTGCTTGATTTTGATCCATTGAACCAGGTGATTGAAGTCAGACAAGGAACCGATACTTATCTCACCGCTGTGCTGCAATAATTGATCATGTGGACTGATTCGGAACCGCAGTTGCGAATCAGTCCACAGGACAGTATTTATGTCATGAATATTTATTCCGTTCAACAGAATCAAACCCAAACCAATGAAGAACCGGGGCTCCACCTGTGGATATCTATGGATATGTATTTGGGACAATGCCTGGATGATTTCTTATTCAAACTCCACGGGACTGATCAACTGGTTTGGATTCCACAAGAAGCAGTGAATACCAGTCCAAAAGAAGATAACCGGTACCTGATAACACTGCAACGAAAATCCATGTATTGTTGCGCCAGAATCAACATCAGCAATACCATTCGCATGTGTCTCGTTGACCAACACAGGGTAAGCGGCACTGATCTGCTCAATTACATGCAGAGTCCAGTGTGGTCAGCGTGAATCCAATACCTCAGTCAAATGAACCGATGAAAATCACATCAGGTATGCCACTGATGGTACCCACTCCTCTGACTCCAGTACCCCCCTGAGCCCTGACGTTTAATGATTGCTCTGTTGTATCTTCCGGCAATTCAATTAAGCTCAACAGACCTCCGGACATCACCCCGGTCAGCGCATCCAGTGAAGCATCTTCGAGTTCGACCTCAGCACCAGCCACAATTAAATTAAAAAATGCATTTGCTGTTAAAGGCAAACCATCCTGATCAAAAAGCAGTGAGCTTGTGGTATCAATCTGTACACCAAACACTTCCAGAAATGGTTGATTGATCATGCTGACTTCACCATTCAGACTGACTTCGTCATAATTAACCTGACCGAGGTTATTTATTTGGGTGATGTAAACCTCCCCTGCACCATAATCATACCCCCTGAACTGAATTTGTGTGGCTGTGGTCAAATTATTCAGCACACCATCTGGATCTTGGGTTTGAGGGGTTACCGTCAACACAATACCTGCAACCTGGAACTGGTTGCCTGTCTGATCTTCTGGTGTCACTGGAACGGTGAGGTTTACCCGAGGATCAATGAAGCGAATTTTATCTGCCAGCACATCTCCAGTCAGGTTATCAGCAGTCCCTTCTACCACCAATTGGATTCGTTCTTGCACATCCACGGCTTTACCCCGGATGTATATGGTTTGAGGACCCACGTCAATGAACTGTCCGGCAATGAAAAAATCATCATCTGATTCAACCAGGTCAACCACCCCTTCGATGATCACCACACCATCATCTTCCTCAGGCAATACCTGCCGTTCAACACAGCCAATCCCGATCACAGAATTCACCGGGTCGCCGATGGCGAAGTTGTCAACAGGTGATGCCAAAACTTCCACAAAATCCCCTTCCAGCAAAGCACCGCCACAATCAACAAGATCAGCTGGCTGATAATTCACCAGCTGCTGACCGATCGTGAATGATGAACCAGTTACCTGACTGACTGGTCCACTGAGTTTCCACTCATTGATGCTGTTGTCTCGTTCCAATCGGGTCATCAAGACCAATGACTCGGAATCAATGAAACCACTCACTTTGAGTTGATCGCCCAGTTTCAATTGATCCATGCTTAATTCATTATGCCAAACTGTTTTGCCCGTCATCAGGTTGTCTACATTGAATATCCTCAGAGGTGATAATGACACCACAGGACCTTTATATATGTTAATGAGATTGACTTCGCTTAAGGTCCCAGACAACAGGTTCGGGCTGGTTTCGGTCACCCGGTATCTGATCTTGTAACCGGTTCCACCCTGGGCTTCAGTTCCCGAAACCGGATCACCATCTTCCAGAAAGACCGTGTCCTGATCGACTTCAAAAGACCTGAGGTCGTTGATTTGATAGCCCGTTCCACCCTGCGCCCTGCTGGCATCGGTGGCTTGTGCAGATGATGCGCTTACAGTGAGGAAGAACAGGCAAAATAATTGTGTATTTTTCATGGTTTTATAAAGGATTGTCATCATCATCGGCTTTGTAAAAATAAATACCCACTCCTATGTATGGCACCGTTTCCTGGTCTTCTTCAAGATCAGAATGCTGAATGAGGTGTTCAATGTATTCATCAATGTCGTTGGCCAGTTCCTGTGATTTTTTCCGGGCATAAGATTCTGCCAGGTTAGCCAGTGACTTAGGCAGCTTATCGTGTAATACGATGCGTTGAAACCGCGGAGCATCTCTCTCCGGATCGATGTTATGATCAATGGTTTCTAACAGGTATTGAGTTGACAGCCCGAGAAAATCAACATTCTGCATGTCATCGGGGTCATTTTCAGTCAGGTAATATGGTTTGATCAGCTCTACATTCTGCCCGACATCCACCACCACAGCCCGTGCCTGTAATAGCTCATCAAGTATTGATTTATAAGTAGCTCCACCGGAATAAGTCTCGACCAGGTTCTTGAAATCAACACAACTGTCAGATTCTATGGGAATGATTTTGGGCTTACCATATTGATCCTGATAGTTCTTGTCTTCAATCCACCCTGTCAAAACCCGTCCGGCCCTGTGCCATTTTCGGTGGCTGTTGTCAGGACTGAACATATTCAGCTTTAACTGTTGATCAACCTGTACCCTTGACAAGCCGGTGATCACAGCAATACGGGATTTGGTCGGTTTCTTGCCATGCAAACCAAAATACCTGTTTGACACATCCACATAGGTCCACTTCAAGATATCGCTGACCACATGAAATGGTACGTTTAACCTGAGCAGAATCCGTACCAATGGCCGGAAAATCTGAATCAGCATTTTCTTAACGATGTCTATCAATTCTGCCGTCATAGCAACTCTGTGAATACCCCTTTGATGTGCCCGTTATTGTAAAAAAGCTACCAAACTATAATTGATCCTGACCAAAATAGTAAGAATAATTTCATCTAAATAAAAAAAACCCCGCCGAAGCGAGGTTTTTCCACCTTCCCCCAAATGTTATGTACCGGTCAGAGGGTAATCTCGTTGGTACATACGGATGTTGAGCCTTCTTCACAGACCTGGAACGTATAAGAGGAGTTCTTGTTCACAGAGTATGAAACAGACCCATCATTGTTGGTGGTGTTGTTATACACACCGTTGATATATACATCAACATTGGTTGTGCTGCCACCAGTCCATGACAGGTTGGCCTGACGACCACCTTTCGAACGATCACCATTCAGTGCCATCTCACCGGTTGGTGGCTCAGGATCGGTACCACCGCCCTGACAACCATTGGCGGTCAGATAATCACTGGCGTCTTTGGCTTTCACAATACCGTAGCCGAAATACACGTCTTTACCAGCGGCACCGGCATCAGCTGCCGATTGTTTCAGGGCATCCCTGATTTCCTGACCGGTACAAGTCGGGTGATTCGACCAAACCAAGGCTGCTACGCCAGCCACAGCAGGTGTGGCCATAGACGTACCACTCATATAGCCATAATCACTGGCTCCGACTGAAACAGTAGCTGTTGAAGCACCCACTAAGTATGTACGGTCTTCCAAAGCAGCACCCACAGCAGGGATGCTGGTATTGTTGGGATCACCTAAAGTACCATACAGCATACCAGGTTCATTGTTGATGATGATAGCACCCACACCGCCAGAGTTTTCACAGTTGGCCACTTTGTCATGAAATGAGATGTTGCCACGATCGATCATACAAATCTTACCGTTGGCGCCACCATCAGTGGCTTCAGCGGTACCCATGAAGTACGTTGAACCACTGGCAAAACCCAGATTCTCCATGGCCGATGAAGCCACTCCAGCACCGTCAGCAGTGGCTGCAGACAAAGTTGCCATACCTGCTGGGTATGTGGATAAAGTATCCACACCGCCTGCAGTGACTTCAACACAGATGTTTTCATCATTGCGAACATTTTTACCACGACCAGTTTCACAGCTTGGGAATTGAGAAAAATCAGCGATGTTGTTATCGGCGTCATTGGCACCGATCATCATCACTGATGAATATCCAGCAGGATATGAACGGACAGAGTTACCATCGTTACCAGCAGCTGCCAGGACCAGACCACCGTTGGCGATGAAGGAATCAAAAGCATTTTCTTCAACCGAATTAGCGCCACCGCCACCCAAACTCATGGTGATGATGTTGGCCCCGGCATCGGTACATTTTTGTGCGGCATGGGCCAGATCTGATGAATAACCCCAGCCTGCTGCATTGAATACTTTGATGATGTGCATGGGTACGCCAGGGGCCATACCGACCACGCCGACGTTGTTATCTTCAGCACCGACTGTTCCAGCCACATGGGTACCATGCGGGCCACCATTGTCGAACCAGTTACCTGTACCCGGATCATTATCTCCAGTGATAACGCTCCAATCAAAATCATTGTTAGTGGCATCCAGACCTGAATCAATCACACACACTTTTTGTCCTGATTGCAGGTTAAGCTGGTCAGCCTGAGACTGATACACTGCATAAGGTGTCAATTGTTGCAATGTGGGATCTCCCGCGTCATCGTTGTAGACAGACAATGCATAACGTATGGCATCGGCTTCCATTTTCTTGAATCCACCTTTACCACGCATGGCGCTTTTACCATTTTCATCGAGTTCAACAGCAAACCAACCGTCACCTTCAACCAACACCTGGTGGCCGTTTTTCAGACCTTGTCCATTGTTGTCGTAGGAAACAATCATACGCTCGGCTTGAGCGAAAGTACCCAGTGCCAGCATGGTAGCGACACAGGTTTTCTTCATCGTGAATTTCATTAATTAACCTCTCTCTATATTGAATTGAATGCGGTTTTGAAGCGTTGTTATGGTTGTTGTTTTCAAAACGGCATATGGGGTGCCTGTTAAGGCCGGAAGTGATTAAATCAATAAAAATTCTAAATTTCAAGCGATAATTGCCAATTTTGGAATATTTTTTACATTTTCAGACGTATAAACGTTCATCTGATGGATAAGAAAAGCTAATCCGAAACCAAATGGCCTTTCAGACGTCCGTATGACTGACTCAATAGTGAATGATTGCTTTTCAAGTCAGCCGGCTTTCATTATTCCCATGGGTCTTTTACAATAGACCCTTTCTGCTTTTTCAGGACACCATGCCCACCATCAAAGACCGATTCAGAGGATTTTTACCCGTCGTTGTAGACGTAGAAACCGGCGGCTTTAATAACCAGACCGATGCATTGCTGGAAATCGCTGCAGTCATCATTGAAATGAATGATGAGGGCCTGTTGATACCTGGTGAAACCGTCAATGCCTATGTCACCCCGTTTGAGGGATCCAACATCGATCCCAAGGCGCTGGAAGTCACGGGCATTGATCTGAATCATCCGCTGCGGGTGTCGCAAGAGGAAAATGCGGCGCTGGGGAAAATCTTCACCCCCATCAGAAAAGCCATCAAAGACAGCAGTTGCACAAGAGCCATTCTGGTCGGTCACAATGCTCACTTTGATTTGGGGTTTGTTCACGCAGCAGCTGATCGTGCCGGTATCAAACGCAACCCATTCCACCCATTCAGCTGTTTTGACACTGCCACCCTTTCGGCGCTGGCTTTTGGACAAACCGTACTGGCCAGGGCGATCAATGCCGCGGGCATCAAATGGGAATCAGAACAAGCGCATTCAGCGTTGTATGACACCGAAAAGACCGCAGAGCTGTTCTGTCATATTTATAACCATGCCCACCACACCGGCATGTACATGCCCAAAACCTGACCATTGAGCAGTCGCCGCAGCTGTACGTCTTCAAATCATTTTGGACCAGTAGTCAGTTAATTTAAGAGACAGATTGGTTCACTTTGTTTAAGTTATCATGGTGTAATTGTCGCCTCAAGGCGATGGTGTTTTGTTTGATCAGTTTTCTTTGTTTCAATACCTCCTGACCTCTGCCGTAATAGACATCAGCCGGTGTTAAATTATCCAGGGATTCATGATACCGTTCATGGTTGTAATACTGCACAAATCGCTGCATTTGGTTTTTCAGTTCGCTGGGCAAATAATAATGATCAAGCAGTATCTGATTTTTCATAGATCGGTGCCAGCGTTCGATTTTACCCTGGGTTTGTGGGTGATAAGGTCTGCCACGGGTGTGGCTCATGCCTTGGTCTTTGAGGTAATCAGCCAGTTGTCCAGATATGTAACATGGACCATTGTCGCTGAGCAATCGAGGCTTGTGGTCCACATGAACTTGATCTAGCCCTGTGAAGGCCAAAGCATCGTCCAATGTATCGGTCACATCAGATGCAGCCATGGTGGTACACAATCGCCAGGCAACGATGAACCTGGAGTAATCATCCAGAATGGTAGACAGGTAATACCAGCCCCAGCCAATGATTTTAAAGTACGTAAAGTCAGTCTGCCACAGTTCATTGACCCAGGCACTGGGTTGGTCAAATTTGTCACCTGCCTGCATCAGGATGTAAGCAGGGGATGTGATCAGGTCGTAAGACTTCAAAAGCCTGTACATGCTTGATTCTGATACATAATAGCTCATGGTTTCGGTGTACTTGACCGCCAGTTCTCTGGGAGAAAGGTCGGTTTCATCCAGGGCCATCTGGACCATGGCTTGTTGGTGTTCCTCGCTGATTTTGTTCCATACATGGCCCGGTTTAGCGGGCTTGTCAAACAAGCCCGCTAAACCGTCTTTCACATAACGCTCAAGCCAGCCATAGAACGTGGACCGATTGATGGACAGTCGCTTCAATGTTTGGCGAACAGAAAGATCAGAATCCTGGACCAATTGGATCAACTCATACTTCTCAGACGCTGAGTATCTCACGTATCGTCTCCACAATCGCCAATCAAGCTTTTTTTAAGCAGGCGATTTTCCAGCACACTTTCAGCCAGGGCTTCTTTCAATGATTGGGCCTCACAGCGAAGGGCTTTGACTTCCCCGGTGTTGGCTTCACGCACCGTGTCACCAGCCAAGCGCTTCTTGCCTGCTTCAAGGAAGTCTTTGGACCAACGGTAATATAAGTTGGAATTGATGCCTTCACGGCGGCACAAGGCCGCAACGCTTGTCTCGCCACGCAAGCCTTCGATCACAATGCGGATTTTGTCTTCTGCTGAATAATGTTTGCGGGTACGACGACGGATGTCTCTTACTGTTTTTTCTGCTTTACTTTTTGTCATTGTTTGCTCCTGTTTCTAGAGTTTACAATGAACCGAAAGTGTCTCTTAGTTAATTAGCCCATTTGGTCCACATGGTGCTGACGGGATACATCGAGAACAAAAGAAGAGTCTTAATTAACTGGTATTGATGGTCGATTAATATCATATTTGTCAACAGAGACATTAAGGACTAAGCAAACCAGGATAAAAAAGTTTATAGTACCATTCGAATTCTTTGGTTATATCGTTTCCAATTCTTGGTGTGACATCATGTAACGCAGGTGGTTTAATCGAATCATAGGTTTTGTGTGGGTATTTAAACCGATAATAACTGTCACTTTCATGCTGCTTAACCGAAAGCTTATTAGGGTCAATGATGTAATTATCAGCACCTAACCAATGATATACTTCTTGCATTACTCGTATGGGTTCATTCATCAAATCCTCAAAGATGATGTAATAGAGGTTTTTTTGAAGCTGAACAGAAACATCTTGAAGTTGGCCAATGAGTCGCAATGGCCGTCCAACAACTCCTTGTGGAGAAAATAATTTATCGGCTCTTTCATAACTGGTTAAATCAGCCATGTCATCTGGAAAGTCAATCAGAGAAGTTTTCTGATGGCGATTTTCAATCGATGCAAAAATTTGCCTTAGATCACGGATGCAAACAACCATTTTAAAATTTGGATCCAAATGGCTTAATGTTTCTAAACCATTGAGCCAACTGCGGTTTTTATCAACAACCATAGATTTGTCCGTTTCTTCAAACCAACCATTAATAAATCCACGGTAGGAATTGGTTAATCTTTGATAGACCAAATCATAATCTACGTCTAACTGGGATAATAAAAATGGATCATCACTCATACGAGCACGCATACCTTTGATCGTATTTGCTAAAGGTGAAGAATGGCCAGTGCTGTAAATATCAGGATGTTCACCTAAAAGCTGACACATTAAGGTTGATCCAGATCGCGGCAAACCCGCTACATATATGATATTTTTATGAATACTTGCCATATTTAATCCTCAAACCCGTTTTTAAATATCGGACATTCTCCATCTAAGCTGCCTTGTATTCGATTGCCTAAGTCAAAAACATCATCTGTGTTAGCACCATTGTTATCTGTGTTATCGGCTGAGTTATTAGTGAAGGACACGCCACAGCCTGATACGGTTGCTAATTCAGATGGCATACCTTGATTATTACCGTTTGAATTGTTTGTTGAGTGAAGAATAAAAATGCCCCCGCCTAATCCTTTTGCAGTACCATCACTTAATGCTGTACTGTTACTGATGGTGACATTCTCCATCCTTAAAGAACCGCTACGAACAAATACAGCACCGCCTAATCCAGCTGAATAGCTCAATCCAGCTGCATATCCTGCTGCACCATCCGCTAAACCGGTTCCACCACCTGCACCAAATCCTCCGTATCCGCCATAAGGATCAACATAACCATAACCGTAACCTTGACTGCCTTGACCACCACCTCCACCAAAGCCACCACGACCACCAAAATAGCCTGAGCCACCACCGCCACCAAATCCACCTTGTTGCCCATATAATGTTGCATAACCGCCAGTTCCAAACATGGCATCATTGTTTTGGTAATTACCATAGCCACCATAACCACCTATGGGTTGCATGGCATCACTGTCACCAAATAAACCACCACCACTGTTGCCAGCCGCATTACCGAACATGCCGCCACCGCCATTGGCATAATTGGTGACAACAGAACGGTCACCGCCAACTGCAACTGAGTTATCAATGGTGACATTGTTTAATTTGACATCACCATCATAAATAAACAAAGAACCACCCATGCCAGCGCCTGGTGCGCCACCAGTCCCTCCAGTATTACCGCCTTTTGCACTTGAATTTGCCAATGTAATGTCCTTAATTTGGACATTACCAGATTTTACAAACAAAGGTCTAAATGCATTTAACCCACTTATTGTTCTTACCATTTGATCACTCTGCAAAGTAACATCTGAATCAATTAGACGCTTCATTACTCCACTAAAACCAACATTGGTGTTTAAGATAATCGTATCATGACCCGGGTTGCTATTGGCATCCAAGATGGCTTTACTCAAAGTACCAGCCACTAAACCTGTACCATCATCAACGGCTTCGGTCACCGTAAATTCAGCTGCTTGCAAACCCAAAGGCAAACAAGCAGTGATCGCACTGAACAAAACTTTGTTTTTCAATTTAGAACCATTGTTTCTGTTTTCACTTGTCATTTTTATTCCCCTAAAATTTATTCAAACCCATTTTTAAAAATTGGGCAATCTGTCATGGTTATCCGACCACCCTGATCGAACCAATCATTGTTGTTATTAGACGTGCCTGCTGAGGTAGAAGCTAAATTGTTGTTGAATTGAACATCGCAAATCTCAACATCTGGCAATTGGTCAGGCATACCTTGGTGATTACCATTTTGATTGCCTAAATCATGCAAAACAAAAACAGCGCCTCCAAAGCCAGCCGCTGTACCACCATCGGCTGTGTTGTTGTTAAAATTTGAACCTTTGATGGCTACCTGACCACTCCTGATAAAAACAGCGCCACCCATGCCTGCACCGTCATCAGTGGCGCCGAAACCAGGGTTATCTTCACTGCCACCGCCAAATCCTCCACTACCTACACTTCCTGGCTGAGCCTCATGATTACCCCCGCCTCCTCCAAAGCCGCCATCACCACCGGATTCTGCGTAACTTAAACCTCCGCCACCACCAAATTGACCATTTTCACCAAAAAAATTGGCTTCACCACCATCTCCACCATTTCCAAAAGAGCCATAATAACCTCCATAGCCAGCCCCAAAAAAACCATTCGCAGAAGCAAATAAACCACCGCCTCCACCAAGACTGGTGCCACTACCAAACATGCCTCCACCGCCATTTAGATTAACTACTCCCGAACCACCAATGGCAGATGAAAAACTGAAATGGGAGTCTTCAATCGTAACAATACCTTCATAAATAAATAAACTGCCGCCCATACCAGCTCCGCCGGAATGGCCATCTCCGCCTTTGGCATAGCCGTTAATCATGTCCACTCCTTGAATGGATACAGTGCCTGACTTAATAAACAGGGGTCTGTATTGATCGTTACCACTGATGCTTCTTCGAGTGCCATCGCTTTGGATGGTCACATTGGAGTCAATCAAGCGTTTCATCACACCCGTTATGGTCACATCGGTTGCCAAAGTAATGGTGTCATCACCGAGTAAGGCATTGGACTCTTTGATCGCCCAACTGAGGGTGTTATCAGTCATGCCTGTGCCATCATCATTACCGACTGTCACGATTAAATTTTGTTCCAGTGGGCAAAGCTGGGTTAAATCTTCAGCCAAGTCACCTAAGTCAAAGACATCATTGTCATCATCGGGTACACCTGATGAACCCGATGCAAAATTGTTGGCAAATGTATTGCTGCAGCCTGTGACACTGGCGAGTTGTGCTGGCATGCCTTGATGGTTACCGTTGCTGTTGGTGGTTGAATGCAACACAAAAACACCACCACCCAGTCCTTTGGCTCCATTGTCTGCCAACGCAGCATTGTTATTGAAATTCGAGTTGCTGATATGTACTTGACCTGCTCTTATGAAAATTGCACCTCCCATCCCTGCCGACGCACTGTAGGAAGCTCCATAGCCCGGAATGCCACTGTTGCTGCCATAAGAGCCCGCATAAACTGCACCCGCTCCAAAACCACCATTTCCAGCCACGTTATTACCAATGGTATCAGCGCCGCCACCACCAAACCCACCATGTCCTGAAGGCCAGCCGCCACCACCACCAAAACCACCGCTTTCAGCTGGTATATTACCCGTGTAATCACCGCCAGTACCAAAATCCGGGGTGGTGTTTTGATAGTTACCATTCCCCCCATAACCACCATAATTACCACTGCCTGAAGCAAACAGGCCACCACCGCTGTAATTGCCAGCATGACCCAACATGCCTCCACCACCTCGTGTGTATGTACCGGATAAATCATCACCACCAAGAGCAATGGAGGTATTAAAATCAACGTTGTTGATGCTGACATTACCGTCATAGATAAAAAGCCCTCCTCCCATACCGGAGCCTGGAGCACCAACACCAGAATCCCCACCTTTGGCCAGTCCATTATCAATGTTCATATTTTGCAGGGTAACCGTGCCGGATTTTATGAACAAGGGCCTATAAGTTGCATTGCCGTTAATATAGTGGCGATTATTGCTGTCGGCACTTTGGATGGTCACATTTGAATCAATCAACCGTGTCATTACACCATCTGATATGACATCAGTGTCTAATATGATGGTGTCATCGCCAGGTGTTGTGTTGGCTTGTGCAATGGCCCAACTCAGGGTGTTAACCACATTGCCTGTACCATCATCATACTGTTCACTCACGGTAAAATTTGCAGCCAATAAGGAACAGGGCAAGCACATCGAAATGGCACTGGCTAACAGACTTCTTTTTTGGGCTTTATTTGAGGTTTCTATTCTTTGACTCATTTGTTTCACTTGATGGTAAGTAGATGCTTTTATTCGGTTACCCTTCATAAAGCGAAAAATTTACATTCAAGTGTCAAAAAATATTTTTTTATTCCACACTGAGGAGCGTTGCTGAGCCATACGACCCACCGAGCGGTTTTGGCAGCGCAGGCAATGAGTACATTTTGATTTTGTAAAACAAAAGAAGAGGTGTATGAATGCCTTAGCGCGTGCATGGAATCAAGGTGATTTTCCGAATGAGATTCAGGATCAGAGGCTGAAGACTTGTTGAAATATCCTGATCCAAGCTCGGAGCGGAAGCGTACACTTAAAGGGATAAAGGTGCTAGAGTCGAGTCCGGAACGGAGACCGAAGACCCAAAGACAAACAATTTTATGCCAGCCCCAAAAGCCGCTGAGTTAACAGCACGCTTTTGGAAGAGCTCGGCTGGTTATTCAAATCCGTTTTGGAAGATGATGTCATTCTGACTTTCAAAAGCACCGATATCCCGTGCTGCTCCATAAGTTACAAAGCCTCTTTGATCATGAGTTGTGGCGTTCATATCACCGCCATCAATACCATCACTGCCTGATAGCAGGGCATGAGTCTGAATGCAACTGCCATCTGTCAAAGGCGTGGCGCAGCCGTTGTCCAGCAGTGGCCCGACACTGAGGGTCATGGACTCGGTGATGCCGGCAGTTGTACAGTCATTTGCATCCTGATCTGACAGGTTATTATGACCGAACACATCGCCGCCGCCAAAATATGCACAGTCTGCAGTGGTGCTACCTGTGTTGTTATAGAACAGAGAGTTGTTCAGGGCGCTGATGGTACCATACTCATTTCCAACTGCCCCACCAAAATCGCCAGTTACATTATCTGAAAAAGTGCTGTTGTTTATTTCAGTAATGGTTCCAGTATAATTGTAAATTGTCCCACCACTACTACCTGTATTGTTAGAAAAAGTACTGTTGTTTATTTCAGTAATGATTCCTTCATTCCAGATTGCTGCAGCCCCAAGAGCCTGATTTGATGCCAGCAAGCTGTTATTGACAGCTAAAGTACCTTCATTATAAATCGCACCCCCAAAAGATAAACCTCCAAAACCATCGACACAACTGTGTTTTAATGAGATGTTTTTCAGATCAAGATTTCCAGTACTGGAAATCCTTAATAAGCGAAACTCACTGGTATCAAGTGTATTATCATTGTTACAGGTTAAAGAACTGTTTCTTTGCAGTGTATGTCCCATACCATCAAGGATGATGGCGGAGGTGATGGGCGCTGTGGCTGTGTGGCCATAGGTTGTATGGTTTTCATAGAAGCTGTTGTAGGTGATATCAGCATCAAGATTAATGGTGTCTGTGGTTCCTGTATTTGCATTGGCACAGATAATCGCCTGGTTGAGTTCAGCTGTGTTGGATACTGTTTGTGTAAAAATCATGGTAGTATCTATACCCAGTTGGCTACATTGTTCAGTTTTAGATAAATACTCATAAGCACCGATGTCACGTTCATCAATGGCAGCAAACCCTCGCTGATCGGTTGGGTTATCAACCAATGCACCTGATTTAATCGCCTCACTACCTGTCAACAGGGCATGAGTTTTAACACAACGACCTTGAGAAAGCGGTGTAAGACAGCCGTTATCAGCCAGCGCGGCAACGGAGGCAGTGGTTAATGTTCCAACATTGGGACAACCACTTGAAGAACTATCAGAAAGATTGTTGTCACCATTGAATGTTCCTGTTCCTGCACATTCTGCAACGAACATGCTACCATCGGTGGATTGGTGTAGCAGGTTATTCGCTAAATACATATTCCGGCTGCTGAAAATCACACCACCACCATCAGGAACCGCATTCCCTGAAAATGTACTGTTAATGATTATTCTGGGAACTATGCTGGGAGAGTCGTTATTCCACAAAGCGGCCCCCTCGACAGTTGCCACATTAGTACTGAAGGTTGAGTTGGCTATACTGGTGATTTCCCCATTGGCATAGATGGCGCCTCCCTTTCCTGACTGGTTGGCATAAAAAGTACTGTTTATGATGCCATTAATGGCATTGATTTCATTACTGTGCTGGGATTCATCCAGAGTATAAATACCACCGCCGACCAGGTAGGCCTGGTTGTTGTTTAAACTGCTGTTTGAGATGCGTAAGCTTCCATCTGCAAAATAGATACCGGCTCCGATGCCATCATGGCCTGCACCATCAGCACAACCATTTTCCAGGGTGATGTTGTTCAATTCTACATCACCTCCAGTGTCTATCAACATCAGGCGAAATTCACCAGCATCACTGGTGCCATCGTTATTACAGGCATTGCTGTTGGATAAGGCATAACCCTGACCATCAATAACCATTTCGGAGGAGATTGTCGCAATACCTACCGGACCCAAAGGAAAATCAGCGGGAATACCTGTCATGGCATTATCAGTATAGGCAGTGCTTAAATTGATGTCGGCTGATAAATTAATGGTATCTGAAGCAGGTCCGTTAACATTGGCACATTCTATGGCTGTATTAAGTGCATCTGCACTGGCAACTGAAGTGGTAAAACCATCACCCAAACCCAATTCGTTACAAATTTCTGAATCTGCCAGATACTCAAAAGCCCCTATATCCCGACTGTTACCAAAAACAGGAAAACCTCTCTGGTCATGAGTTGTGGCGTACATATCGCCGTCATCTCTGCCATCACTGCCTGGTAACAAGGCATGAGTCTCTATACAACCGCCATCTGCCATTGGAGTCACACAACCGTTGTCAGCCAAGGAGCCAACATTTAAGCTCATGGACATGGTAATTCCAGCATTTGTACAGTTATTTGAATCTTGGTCAGACAGATTATTGCCACCTGAAACCGAGCCAAAGTTCAAATTACAATCTGCATTGGTGCCCGTATTATTATGGAATAGTGAGTTGCTCAGAGTTGTGATGGTGCCATTACTGTAAATTCCCCCACCTCTAGAAGCTGTATTTCCTGAAAAAGTGCTGTTGTTTATTACAGTGATGGGGCTAGTATTGTAAATTGCCCCACCATTTTGAGATGCCGTATTGCCCGAAAAACTGCTGTTGTTTATTTCAGTAATGGCACCTTGATTCTCGATTGCACCAGAATATTGAGCCTGGTTTGATGCCAGCAAGCTGTTATTGATAGCTAAAGTACCTCGATTATGAACCGCTCCCCCAAAAGATGGGTTACCATCACCACCAGCACAACCGTGTTTTAGAGCGATGTTTTTCAAATCAAGATCTCCAGCACTGGAAATTCTTAACAAGCGAAACTCACTGACATCAAGTGTATTATCATTGTTACAGGTTAAAGAACTGTCTCTTTGCAGCGTATGTCCCAAACCATCAAGGATGATGGCAGAGTTGATGGCTGGTGTTCCTGTGTGTCCATAAGTCGTACTATCGTCATAGTAGGCCGCCAGAGTGATGTCAGCTGTGAGCTGAATGGTGTCTGCACCTGAACCGGCAGTACAGTCTGTATGTGTTCCGGCATTATTATTGGCATTGATAATTGCCTCATTGATACTGCATACGCCATCAGAGGCTACTGTTCCATTGCTGCCATCTACTGTAATTGTTGCTGCTTGGGTTAAGCCTGTCAGCAGCAGTAAAAAAATAAAGCAATAAACAGTTTTGCGACCAGTTCTTATGTCACTGTGGTTAATCATTTTGGTTCTCCCAATTAAACATACAGGTGCCAACAAACACCCCACCTAACTCATAAAGCGAGAAAATTACTTATAAGTGCCAAATTGTTTTTTAATTGAGTTTGCCAGCGATTTGACGGTGACCCATAATGATGTTTTGAAGAGGTATTAAGGCAGCTATTGTATTGCGATTTCAACCAATAGATGGATTCGCTTTAGGCCCTCTGAGTCAGGGTTGTAAATATCAGTTGCATGGTTTTTGGCTGACAACAATAATTGCTTGGCCATTTCATTGAGATCACACTTTATTGCCATTTGCCCCAACCATAATTCGTGGTACATTCGAAGCCAGCTTTTTTCAGAGATTTTTTCCACCTCGGCTTTTAATCTGATGATTTCTGCTTCAGCTGTTTGACAAGCGCTTGATACATCCATACCTACCTGATTGGCCAGCTGGACGATTTCTGTACTCAGTAAATTCTTGTTCTTTGACTGATAAACTGGGATGACTTGACTGAGTAATTCCTCAGATTCAACATGCCTGCCCATTTTGGCCAAAAGCCGAGCCAGATTGAATTGAGAACCAGCAACTCGCATTGGATCAGCACTGAAATACAGTTGTCGCAATTTCAGCGACTCTCGATAAAACTGTTCCGCGTTATTAAACTCCCCCATATCTTCATATAAAAACCCTAAATTATTGGTGACCAAAACATAACTAAGATTGTTCACACCTCCAAATTCCTTGTGCATATTGATGGCTGATTCAAAATAATTTTTAGCCGTTTCGAATCGTCCAGTGTCTTGATAGATAAACGCCAGTTCACCATACAATCGAGCCAAATTGGGATGCGTTTTATCGAACAGCTTATTGCCAATCTCCTGGGCCTCTAGGAATGTGTTTTCCGCTGCTGCGGTTTGATTATTGCGGTTTAATTGCGCTGCCTTGTTTATCAATCGATTGAAATATTTTGGATGGATTTTGCCATGGTCTTTTTCACCATGATGAAGTGCTTGCTCAATGTATTTAAGTTTCTGTTGATTGTCTTTGCTGGTGAATGATAATTCATTGTAAATCCTGCCTAACAACTCATGGTCTTCGATGTTTTCATCTTGAAGTTTTTGCAAAGTGATCAAAAGCATTTCTTGTGCTTTTTCGCCTTGTCCCATACTGCCTTGCCAAGTTGCCATCTGACTGTGGTGCCAAGCCAATTCAACTGGGTCACTCAACTGTTGACTGAGTATATCAGCTGATTTGGCATATTTTTCTGCCTCCTGTGGATCATTGCTTAAAACAGAAACCACCGCCAATTGACCCAGCGTAAAAACTTGTCCAGACAGGTCATTATTCGCAACATAAATGGGCAATGATTTTTGATAGTATTCAATGGCTTTTTTACTGTCTCCTAAATGATGATGAATGCTTGATATGGTATTAATTAATTCTGCCTTAATGATCGGTTGATCATTTAATCCATATTCAAGCAAGCGCTCTGAACTGGCTAATACATCTTGCAAGCTGATGTCTTCGCCCCGGTTGGCCAATGGAGATGCTGATTCCAAAATATTAACCAGAAAGTCTTTGGTGCGATTGGCGATCCTGGATTGTTGTTGGGCTTCTTTCCTGGCAGCAATTTCCAGATCTCTTTGCTGGCTGATTTGTTGTTGGCTGTTATACATCACCAGGGGTAAAGCAATCAAAAAGAACAGCACAACTGCTGACAATAAAGTCACTGCTGGATTTCTTGAAACCAGTTTTTTAACTTTATACCAGGCACTGTCACCCACTGCCAAAAGCGGCTTGCCATCTAAATAGTTTTTTACATCCTGTGCCAAAGCCGAAACGGTTGGGTACCTGCGGTGTGGTTCTTTGCGAATTGCCATCATGATGAGGTTATCCAAATCACCCCTCAATTGCTTTTTACTGTAGTTCCTGTTGAGTTTTGGTAACAGCTCGACATGACTTGGGATTGGGGGTGTTTTTTCGGTAATTTCATGAATTAATTCGCTGGGAACTTCCGAAACCACAGCCTGTGCACGTTGACCCGTTAACATTTCATACAGCAACAAGCCCAAAATATAAATATCTGTTGCGGTTGAAATTGGAGCACCTGTGACTTGTTCGGGGCTGGAATATGCCAGCGTCATGACAGGCACAGTTTGGGTATCCACTGAGTTGGATGCCAGTATTTTAGCAATGCCAAAATCAAGTAATTTCACCACCCCATCCTTGGTTACAATGATGTTGTTAGGCTTGATATCTCGATGCACAACCAAATGAGAATGAGCATAGCTTATGGCATCACAAATTTGTAAAAAAATATGTAAATACTGCTTCAAATTAAATTGGTGTTGTTTGCAGTATTCGAGCAGTGGCAGGCCTTCTACCCACTCTAAAATCATGTAAGGCCGAGGACTTTTTGAATCATCAAGCAATTCACCACCACCGATGAGCTGGGCAATGTTGTTATGCTTTAACTGTGCCAACAACTCCCTTTCATTCCTGAATCGCTGTAATTCCTTATCATCATGTATCGGTTTTAGAAATTTAATGGCCACCTGATGCGCAAAATCATCTTGATTACGTTGTGCCAACCACACCTCACCCTGACCACCTATGCCCAGAGGTTCTGCTAATTTATAAGCATCGATCACTAAACCAGCTTCTATAGGCTTGATTTCCAGGCCAATGTGTACTGAATCGATGATTGTACCAGTGATGGCGACTTCATCCACATTGATTGCCAAAAGCCTTTTTACTTTGGTTTTCACCTCATCTGGAAAATCAGACAGATCGACTACTGATTCCCGTTGATCCGCTGGGTATTCAATCGCTGTTTCAAATAATGTCTTGATTTGTTTGTTCATCGAATCATTAGTTCTTGCTTAATTGCTGATTCAGATAATCGCCAATATAAGCTTTGGCAAAATGAACTTCTCTGGCAAAGGTCGACATTGATACATTCATGAGATCTGCCACCCGTTGCCTGGTAATGCCAACGAAATAATACAACTCAATGATTCTTGCGCTGCGTTCGCTGACAGTTGAAAGGTCATCAATGGCATCACTGATGGCACTGAAATCCAAGATATTCTGGCCAGCCACATCTAAGCCTTCAGTGAAATTAACCTGATCAAAACCACCACCGTGTTTGACCGATGATTTCCGCCTTCCATAGTCAACCAACAGTCGGCGCATTTGACGCGCCAGTACGAAAAAATAAACGTCTTCATTGGACATTTCCATATCAGACTCGGAAATCTTCAGATAGGCCTCATGTACCAAATCAGTGGCCGACAAGGTGTGTCCCTTTCGTTCATTCAGCATCAGTTTGTTGGCGATGCTTTTAAGCTTTTGATAGACAGATTCATTTAAGTTCTGATCACCTGCCATTGAGTGTCTTTTCATTGAATACCTGTGATTGGTGCCATAGAAATCATAACTTATCTATCATGAAAAAATCCAAAATATAAACACAGAGTTTTTTTATGAAGAATAGCTGTACTGACTTTAAGAGACCAGTACATCCTCTTTTTTTATGAAGTTTTTCTTTACTCAATTTAAAAGCCCCTGGATTTTGGGGCTTTTTAATCATACTTATGGTGTGACTGAATCCAAGTAAATCAATGCTTTTGAAGCAGCTGCAGGATGCTGGAGAAGTCCTTGCCACCGGCGCCACCGGCCTGGTGAATCTGATACAACTGTGCGGCCAAAGCACCCAGCGGTGTGGCACTGCCCGATTTGGCGGCCAGTTCTTGTGACAGTCCCAAATCCTTACTCATCAGATCCACCATAAAACCACCCTGATAGTCGTTGCTCGCGGGGACATGTGGCATGACATCGGGATAAGGGTTATAAACCTGTAAAGACCAATTATTGCCCGAGCTGGCTTTCATGATTTCCGACATGACTTTGGGGTCCAGGCCTTGTTGAGCACCCATGTTCAGCGCTTCAGCAGTACCGATCATGTGGATCGCCAATAACATGTTGTTACAGATTTTCGCCACCTGTCCTGCACCGGAAGCACCGGCATGAAAAATGTGTCTGCCCATCGCACTGAGCACGGTTTTGGCCGCTTCAAAATGCGCGGCTTCTCCACCACAAATAAAGGTCAGGGTGCCGGCTTCTGCGGCAGCGGTGCCGCCTGAGACCGGCGCATCAATCATGGCGATGCCCTGTTGTTGGCAGGCTTTGGCCACCGCCCTGGCATCATCGGCTGCAATGGTCGATGAATCGATGATCAGTACGTCTTTACTGATGTCTTTGATCAGACCTTTGGCTCCCATGTACAGGGACTTGACGATTGCCCCATTGGGTAGCATCGAAATGATGACATCGGCGTCTTTAACCGCTGACTGCGCATTGTCTGCCGTTTCAGCACCGGCCTCTTTGAGGCTGGCCATGGCGCTTTTGTTGAGGTCATAAACAGTGACCCTGAAGTCTTTTTTCAACAGGTTTTTGGCCATGTGACCACCCATGTTGCCCAAACCGATGAATGCTATGTGTTGTGTCATATCAGTACCTCTTATTTAATTCAATTGCGGGGGTGTGAAATAGGTTTCAAGTTGTTCAGCGCCGATGTCATCCACGCTGTTCACGCTCCAGCTGGGTTGTCCGTCTTTATCAATCAGCAGCGCCCGAATACCCTCTGCCAGATCGGGATGCATGGCACACTGAGTGGAAACCACCAGTTCCATGGCAAAGACGTCAGATAAACTCATGTGCCTGGCCCGTCTGATCTGTTCCCTGACCAGGTGCAGGGTCACCGGACAACCATTCAACAATGCTTTGGCCGCAAATGACAGCCATTTGTCATCGGTTTCCAGGTCTTTGAATTGTTGCACCACATCACGCAGTGAAACCGGCGCCATCAATTCATTGATCAGTTCATAATTGACCCACAGCTGGGATTCATGCACCCGTTGTTCCATTTCAACCGACTGGATGGCGGCGGTGATGCCGGCATGGGTGCCGTCTGATTCCAGAATGGCCAGTTGTAAAGCACCCAGATCAGCTGTTGAAACGGCGTGATCTGCCAGTTTGGTGAATAACGCATCAGCTGCATTCATCCGTGCACCGGTCATGCCTAAAAATTCAGCACAACGGCCAGGCATGCGATTAAAAAACCAGGATGCCCCAACATCAGGGTACAAACCAATGGTTACCTCAGGCATGGCGATCATCGATCGTTCTGTGACAATGCGGTGCGAACCACCCACAGCCACGCCCAGACCGCCACCCATGACAATACCATCGGCATAGACCATCACTGGCTTGGAATAGGTGTGAATGGTTTCGTCCAGGCGATATTCCCGGGTGAAAAATTCATGGGCTTTTTGTGGGATTTGTCCGGCTGCGGTTTCTTTCATTGAATGATACAGCATCACCACGTCACCACCCGCACAAAACGCTTTGTCTCCAGCACCTTCTATCCATACCGCTTTGACTTGCTCATTGGCAGCCCACTCATCAAGCGTAGCCTGCATGGCATCAATCATATTGGTGGATAAAGCGTTGAGTGCTTTGGGGTTGTCCAAAACAATTTTGCCCAACAAACCAAAATCAGCTTCGACCAATTTGGTTTTGATGTGTTCACTCAGCCCGTGAGGCTGTTCTGTGGTTGACAGTTCCGACATCAGATGATGACCTCTGTGGCGCCTTCCTGCAGAATCTTGCGGGCAATGATCAAGCGCATGATTTCATTGGTGCCTTCCAATATGCGGTGTACCCGGGTATCGCGAACATGCCGCTCCAACGGGTATTCCTTGATGTAACCATATCCACCATGTAATTGCAGGGCTTCATCACAAATCTGGAAACACACATCGGTGGCAAATCGTTTGGCCATGGCGCAATAAGCAGTGGCCTGAGGATCTTTATGGTCAAGCTTGTGGGCTGCCAACCGCACCATTTGCCGGGCCGCAATCAGTTCCGTCAGCATATCAGCCAGTTTGAACTGCAGGGCCTGAAAAGACGCCAGAGTTTTACCAAATTGTTTACGTTCCAGCATGTAGCTTTGTGCTTCATTGAGGGCAGCCTGAGCCGTTCCCAAAGAGCAAGAGGCAATGTTGATCCGCCCACCATCCAGACCTTTCATGGCAAATTTAAAGCCTTCGCCTTCCTGACCAATCAGGTATTCAGCCGGAATTGTCACATCTTCAAAAGTAATCAGCCGTGTGGGTTGTGAGTTCCACCCCATCTTGTCTTCTTTTTTACCGTATGCAATACCATCACTGTCAGCCGGTACCATAAAACAGGATACCCCACGCGGACCGTCTTCACCTGTACGGGCCATGACGATCAGAACATCGGTTGAACCGGCACCAGAGATGAAGGTTTTACTGCCATTAAGCAGATAACCATCTGCAGACTTTACCGCTGTGGTTTTCAAGTTACCGGCATCCGAGCCATGACCTGGTTCTGTCAGACAATATGAGGCCAGCAACTCGCCTGAGGTCAACCTGGTGCCCCACTCTGTTGCCAACGCCTCACTGCCAAAAGAAGTCAGCATCCAGGCACACATGTTGTGGATGGTCAAATAGGCTGTGGTGGATGTACAGTGTTTAGACATTTCTTCAAATATCAACGAGGCATCCAGACGGCTCAACCCCAGACCACCATAGGCCTCGGGTGAGTAAATGCCCAGAAAACCCAGCTCTCCAGTATTTTTGATTACCTCAACCGGAAAAAAACTGTCCTCATCCCATTGAGCCGCATGGGGTGCCATTTCGGCACTGGCAAACTCTTTGGCCGCATCAACAAATGCCTGTTGGTCTTCATTCAATTCAAAGTTCATGGTGGCACCTGTTATAAGTTAATGGTTGCATTGGGCGCGGCATCATCCGGAATATCCGACTCAAACCAACGGGCCGTGACGGTTTTTGTTTCTGTGTAAAAACGCACCGCTTGCTTACCATAAGCATGCTGATCACCATAAAAGGATTTTCTCCAGCCAGTGAATGAAAAGAACGGCAGGGGCACAGGAATGGGGATGTTGATACCAACCTGCCCGACTTTGATGTCATGTTGAAATTTGCGCGCTGCTGCACCTGAGGAAGTGAACAGTGATGTACCGTTTCCATAAGGATTGTCATTGATCAGCTCAATCGCTTCTTCCAGGGTCTCAGCAGTCATCACACACAACACCGGACCAAATATCTCTTCCTGGTAAATGGTCATGTCGGTGGTGACATTGTTGAACAAACTGGGGCCCAACCAATTCCCATTGGGGTACCCTTCCACTTCCAGGCCTCGGCCATCCAACAACAGCTCAGCACCTTCTTCCACACCTTTGGCGATCAAGGCTTCCACCCTGGCTTTGGCCTGAGGTGAGATCAATGGACCGTAAAAAGATTCTGGCTTTTTCCAATGACCGGGTTTCATTTCCGCCATTTTACCTTTGATCTCATCGATCCAGTCTTTGGCTTCACCCACCAACACCGCGACAGAAATGGCCATGCAGCGCTGCCCGGCAGCTCCACAGGATGAGCCAGCAATGTTATTGATTACCTGATTTTTGTTGGCATCCGGCATCACCACCATGTGGTTTTTGGCTCCTGCAAAAGCCTGTACCCGCTTGAGGTTGTCGGTGCCGGTTTTATAAATATGTTCACCCACTGGCACTGAGCCAACGAATGAAATGGCTTCAATGTCATCGTGGTTCAAAATCTGGTCGACCTGGTCTTTGCCTCCGTGCACCACTTGTAATACATCTTTGGGGAAGCCTGCTTCATAGAACAACTCCGCCAGTCTCATTGGGGTGTTGGGGTCCTGCTCGGACGGTTTCAATACAAAGGTGTTGCCACAGACAACAGCCATTGGGAACATCCACAATGGAATCATTGCCGGAAAGTTAAACGGCGTGATCCCCGCGCAGACGCCCAGGGGCTGAATCAGGCTGTAGGTATCGACTTTTGAAGCCACATTTTCAACCGTTTCACCCATCATCATTGAAGGGATGTTAGCAGCATGTTCTGCCACTTCAATACCACGCCATACATCACCTTTGGCATCCTCAAAGTTTTTACCGGTCTCTTCGGCCAGGATTTCAGCCAGTTCATCATGATGCGCTTTCAGCAGATGTTGAAAGTTCAGCATCATCCGTGCCCGTTTGGTGACTGGTACGTCTTTCCATGTTTCAAACGCTTTTTTCGCTGAAGCAATGGCCTGTTCCATTTCATCTTCGGTGGCCATGGGTACCTGGCAAATCACTTCCTGTGTGGCCGGATCGGTCACATCCAACCAGTCAGCGCTTTGGCTGATCACTGATTGACCATCAATAAACATAGAGACTTTACGTGTCATAGAGTTACCTTTCGTTTGTAGGCGGGTTTTCACCCTGTGCCTGTGTGCAAATCAGCATCCAATACGCGCTCAATTGCTGAGCGTCATCGCGGTGCATGAAATTCAATCTTAAGAATGTTGTTTTGAGCCCAAGCAGGATGTCCCCCTGCGAAGCCAGTCGTGTCGATGAATGGCTTGCTTTTTGGGCAGCGACATTGTACCACCAGACAGGGTAAAATTCATGTGATGCAGTCGGAATTTACGGCAAAAATCACGCATTTTGTACCATCATACACAACAAGATTTGTTAGAATCAATGAACCACCACAAACAATGATTCAGCCATGCCAAACAAAAAAATGCTCATCTCCCTGTTCACCATCACAATCCTGACTTCTTGCGCCACTGATCCGATAGATCCACTGGACCCCACGCAAGGCGGAAAAGCCGGGTTGCAACCTCAGTGCCCGATCGGCTATGAACCGGTTTACAGCACCGAAATAGTCATCAAATCGACCGATGATGATAAAAAAACCGGCAAAGCCCAACGCACCTTCAGGTGTGAACCCATTCGTTGATGATCAAATGATGTCCTGACTGATCATTTATGCCAGCTGTCAAAACACAACTGTTGCTACTGGTGACTGCCGCACTGCTGTCAGGCCAAACCACCCAGGCTGCCATTATCTGGCAACACAGTCAATGGCAGCACACTGAATTACAGGCTGACTCCGGGCTCACCGAGCAGGTCAACACGCTGTTGAAACGTTCGCAGAACCGTCACAATCAATCATTGTTGCCTGCTGACAATCAGGTAACTGACACCAAAATCCTTGACCAGGCCCTGATCATCACCGTTCAGATAAACCATCATTTCAAACAACACATGCTCAACGAGTCCTGGTTAGAGCAGGTCAGCCGCTTATTGGATCTGAATCTGGATCAGCTGGCCCCGGGGATCCGTCAGATTCACCTGAACACCACCATTGATGGGCGCAGCGTTTCTCTGCCGAGTCTGCTGCACATCACACCAGTTCCAGATAAACCTGATGATCGAGTCAAAACCAGACGCAAAGCAGCTGGCCCGGTAACTGACCTGAGTGATAAAACACTGTTCATCTCTCAGGCCCATGGCTGGATTGATTATGATGACTTCCGCGAATGGTCCACTCAGCGCGGCATAACCCATGACATCGTAGAAGATTTTGTCAATGCCGAGGGCATCAATCAATACCTGCTGGATTATTTCAGCCTCGCCGGCGCTGAATTATTCACCCTCAGAGAACGGGATCTCAATACGCAGATGGTGATTGTTGACAATGAAGATGGTTTGAGCAACCCCACCAATGGCACGTATCTTGAAACCGGCGATGCCGGGTTATTTGGCGACAGTGGTGCCAATGGTTTTAAAAATTTTCAGGCCCCTTACAGCGACACCAATGATCCGTTCCGGGACAATGGAGGCACCGACCGCATCATCACCACCAGCCCAACAGAAACCGCCACTGCAGTTTGGCGGCCCGTGATCAGCGAGGCTGATGAATATGATGTGTATGTGTCCTATTCCGGTGTGGGCAACCGGGCCAGTGATGCCCGCTACACCATCCGCCATGGAGGGATTGATACCACTGTGCTGGTTGATCAAACCAAACACCGCTATGTGTGGAATTACCTGGGCCGGTTTTATTTTGCTGCCGGCGGTGACCATGCCATTACCCTGAGCAATCAATCAGCAGAGCCAGGCACCAGCGTTTCTGCCGATGCCGTGCGGCTGGGTGGTGGTATGGGTGATGTGATTGGCCACAACAACGGCACCCTCAGTGGCCATCCACGCTGGGAGGAAGGCGCACGCACCTGGACGCAATTTCAAGGAGCCAGTCAAAGCGTATATCAGGGCGGCGATGTGACCGCACGTTCGAGGTTTGCTGACTGGGAACACTACAGCGTGGAAGACTCTGTCTATGTGTCCTGGCATTCGAATGCCGCCACCGGCAATGCCCGTGGCACCAGTTCCTATATTTACTCGGCCAATCCACCAGATGGCACGTATGACATCACCCAGGCCCATCCTGGATCAGCGAATCTGCAAACCGCCATTCATGAAGAATTGATCAATGACATCCGTGCCGGCTGGGATGCCAACTGGAGTGATCGTGGCAAGCGATCGGCCTATTTTGGCGAAGTTAACCCCACCCACAACGATGAAATGCCTGCCGTGTTATTGGAAATGGCCTTTCATGACAATGCCGATGACGCCGACGCCCTGCGCCACCCCGGCTTTCGAAAACTGGCCGCCCGGGCCATTTATCAGGGCGTGGTCAGGTATTTCGCTGAACGGGATGGCATCAACATAACCCTCTTGCCAGAACCACCCAGCCATTTGCAGGTCACCTCACCAGCCAGCGGTACTTTGCAGGTCCAATGGCAGGCACCGCTCACCGACAACCAGGACCTGCTCGGTGATGCGGCCGATGACTACCTGGTCTATCTGTCAGCCGATGGGAAAAATTTTGACAATGGCACGGTGGTTGATGGCTTGTCACTGACCCTCGCAGACCGTACCCCGGGTGAAATGGTTTTCGTTAAAGTCAAAGCCCGCAATGCCGGCGGACGCTCGCTGGACAGTGAAACCCTGGCCACCCGCATCAGTTATCAGGGTGAACCCCGGGTGCTGGTCATCAATGGCTTTGACCGGCTTAATTCAGGTCAGCTGATTTTACAAAATATGCCAGACATTGGAGGTTTTGTTGATCGCATGTACCTCTCCCAAATGAACACCTTCGATTACATCATCCAGCATGGCACAGCGCTGAACGAGTCAGGTGTGGGTTTTGACAGCATCAGCAATGAGCTGATCGAGGATGCCCTGTTTACACTGAATCCTGTCAGCCACCTGGCGGTGTTTTGGATTCTGGGAGAAGAATCCAGTCTGGGAGACACCCTGAACAACGCAGAACAAGCCGCATTGCAGAGCTACCTCAATGCCGGCGGCAAATTGTTCATCAGTGGTGCTGAAATTGGTTGGGATCTGGATTTTCTGGGCTCAGGTGCAGATCAGGACTTTTACCACAACACACTGATGACTGCTTATGTGGCCGATGATGCCAACACATTCAATGCAACAGGAGTGAGCGGGTCGCCTTTTGCCAGTTTGAACAGCCTGGACTTTGATGACGGTACCGGACCGGCTTACCGGGTGGAGTTTGCCGATGTGCTCAACCCACTCAATGGCGCAGCCAGCTGTTTACAGTACAGCACCGGCGGCGCGGCCTGCACTTTTGTAGATACCGGCACCTATCAGCTGATTCATTTGGGCTTTCCTTTCGAGACCATTACCCAGTCCGCCATGCGTGATGAATTGATGGCCGAAACCCTGAATTACCTGGCCATCCCATATTTCTCAGATGTGATTTTTGCCAACAGCTTCGATTGATCAGCAAACTCAGCTGATTGGCAGGCTGACTTGTTGCCATTAGATGTTATGATGTCCTCAGACTAACCAGTATTATTCAAACCAACAGGAACAACGAAAACGATGGATTTTGCCTGGGTCGCACTGGCCCTCAATGATTTACTATGGATCGGCGTGGCCTTTGCTTTCGGCCTGATCGCCAAACGTTTTGGTCTGCCACCATTGGTGGGCTTTTTGATCGCCGGTTTTGTGCTGAGTTCACAAAGCAACATAGATGAAAGTTTGCTGAAAAAAATGGCCGATCTGGGCATCACGTTGCTGCTGTTCACCATCGGTCTGAAAATCCACTTGAAAAACATCCTCCGCCCTCAAGTCTGGGCAGTGACCCTGATACACACTTCTTTGGTGGTATTGCTGATCGGCGCATTGGTGCTGTTACTGGCTTTGACCGGGTTGACACTGGTGGCTGGATTCAGTGTACAACAGGCCGCGTTACTGGGCTTCGCCCTGAGCTTTTCCAGTACCGTTTTTGTGGTCAAAGCACTGGAAGAAAAAGGTGAGATTGACTCCTTACATGGCCGTCTGGCCATTGGCATCCTGATCATTCAGGACATCCTGGCGGTGATTTTTCTGGCGGCCTCAACCGGCAAAGTACCCTCTGTCTGGGCCCTGACCTTACTGCTGTTGATACCCTGTCGACCGGTGCTGTTCAAGATTTTTGACTGGGTAGGTCGTGGCGAACTGTTGATATTATATGGTTTGTTGCTGGCCATCGGTGGCGCTGAAATCTTCGAATTGGTGGGCATCAAAGGTGACCTTGGCGCGCTGATTCTGGGGGTGATGATTGCCTCACACCGCAAAGCCGAAGAGCTGGTTAAAACCATGCTGGGTTTCAAAGACCTTTTTCTGCTGGGTTTTTTCCTCTCGGTAGGCCTCAGCGGAGTACCCGGCAGTGAAACCATATGGATGGCTTGTCTGCTGACCCCATTGATCCTGCTCAAGGGCGGGTTGTTTTACTCCCTGTTTCTGAAGTTTAACCTGCGAGCCCGCACGTCCCTGCTGTCCACCATCAATTTAAGCAACTACAGTGAATTTGGCCTCATCGTGATCGCCATTGGCGTTACCAATGCCTGGATTGAAGAACAATGGTTACTGGTTCTGGCCCTGGCCATTTCTTTTTCATTCGTGATCTCCGCCATGCTCAGTGCCCAAGCCAATAACCTGTACACCCGTTACCGCAGGATACTGAAGAAAAACCAAAGCGATAAACGCTTGCCTTATGATCAATTGGTTGATCTGGGCAAGGCCAAAGTAGCGGTGATTGGTATGGGGGCCGTTGGAACCGGAGCCTATGACCAATTGCTCAGCATGCATCAAAACGCCATAGTGGGCATCGATATCAATGCCCAAACTGTGGCCAACCAGGTGAGTGAACAACGCCATGTGATTCTGGGTGACCCCAGTGATGCCGACTTTTGGGACCGGGTTAACCAATCAAAAGACCTTGAACTGGTGTTGCTGACGCTACCTACTTTCAATGCCACCATGGCTGTGGTTGAGATGCTCAAAGAATCCGGCTATACAGGCCAAATCGCCGCCACTGCCAAATTTGAAGATGAAATGAACGAGTTACTCCAGGCCGGGGTCGACACGGTGTTCAACATGCACACCGAAGCCGGTGCCGGTTTTGCCGCTCATGCCATGACTCAGGGTACCAGCCAAAAAACATGAGGGCACATTTATCCTTTACGCAATTCCTGATCACCAGACTGTGCTTTTTATCAGTCCTCTTTGCAACACCTGCCTACTCCAAACCACCTACCGAGTTGCTCGACATTGATGAACTCATTTACCAGGAACAATCGGAAGCACTGCTGCAGATAGAACAACGCCGGCGGATGGAACCGGATGAGTTGACCTCGATTTGGCTGAGTGTTTTGGAAGCCAAGACACTGTATCATCAAAATCGATTTGCTGATTCCCAATCGTTATTGATCAATGCAGAGTCTGCCAGTGAGGAGCTCAACGAACCTGAGCTTAAAGAAATGATTTTGCGGCTAATGGGGCAGAACTTCTATCGGATGGGCGGCTTTGATCAGGCCATGAACCACGCTTTGAAAGCCCAGCTCATTGCAGAGCAACATCAACTGGGTTGGGAGCAGGCGCAATTGACTAACCTGATAGCCGCCATTCATTTGCGCTCTGGAAACCATCAACTGGCCCTGAAATATTTCAAACAAGCGCTGGCTTATTTCACCTCAGTAAATGCCAAAATCGATGTTGCAAAACTGAACAATAATCTGGGAGCAGTTTACATTGAAACCAAGCAATTTACTGAAGCCAGCAGACACCTTGAACACGCACTGGTGCTCGCCGTCGAACTGGATCGCCCAACAACATTGGTATCGGCACTGGTGAATAAAATTGAATTGTTTGTCAATCAACAGCTCTATGACCAAGCAATCAGCACCTACCAAACCTGTCTCAGTCATGCTGCTGAAACCCGCTTGAGCAGCTTTGAGGTTTGGTGTCTTGAGGCCGGCGCAGAACTCTTTCAGCGTCAAGGCCGTTATTTACAGGCCATAGAAGTTGCCAATCGGGCCTATCAAATGGCCGGTGAACAACAGTTACATCAATCACAGATTAACCTGGGAAAACTGTTGGTTTCACTCTACTCTGAAACACAACAATTTCAGCAAGCTCTGGACATTTCAGCAGCCAACCTCGACCAGGTTGAATCAATCAAAGATCAGGTGTTAAAACTCAAATTGGAAGAAGTCCGTGCCCTGAATGATGTGGCCAAAACCCAAGCTCAGTTGAGATTTGAGCGACAACAAAACAATTTACTCGAGCAAAACCAACGACTGACATGGACTGGCATCATCATTTTGCTACCGATGCTTGCGCTGGCACTCTTTTTACTGAAAATCAAACAACGTCTGCTCAAAGACCTCAATACCCAACAATTGGAAACCCATAACGCCTTAAATGCCATGAAGGAAGCCAAAGACCTCAATGAGAAACTGGCACGCACCGATCCGCTGACAGGGCTGCTAAATCGTCGGGCTATGACACGCATACTGGATGATTTAGCACTTGATTTCACACATCATCACCTGCTGATGATCGATGTTGACGATTTTAAAAAAATCAATGATCATCGTGGACACTCAACGGGTGATGAAGTGCTTACCAGTTTATCAAACACCTTAAAACAGCAGTTAGGGGAGCACGCGTTGGCAGCCCGTTGGGGTGGGGAGGAATTCCTGGTATTGCTCGGTCCTTGTGACAGATCCGCTGCCAAATCAATCGCCGAAGAATTACGCAAAACAGTAGCCAATCAACAGATTGGTAACCCGGCCATGAGCATTACCATCAGCCTTGGGCTGTGCCACGGCACGACCGGGGATGGTATTGATCAATGGATTCACCGAGCAGATCAAGCATTGTATTGCAGCAAAAATTCTGGCAAAAACTGTTTGTCAGTCAGTCCGTAATTTAGGTCAGTAATTCATTCAACGCTCATGGAAACAATTCACCACAGACGATCATGAGTTAATGCCACTGATAATAATCCATTCGATGATTAAAATCTGGCCTATAATCAAAGATCACTCTTAGGACAGCATCTACAGTGAGTCATTATCAACCCATTGCATTCAAACCTTGGGACTACCTGATTCAGGGTGGCCCTAACAGGCGGTTTATGCTGTACTGGTTACTTGGTTGTTTGCTGGTGGTTCCCAGTGGAATGCTGACCCGGGTTTTTGAATTAACCGGTCTCACTTTACAGATCTTTGGACTGGATGTTCACATCACCGTTTACTTGCCAATGTTGCTCTGTCTTCCGGTGTGTTTGATGTTCGGTTATTTCTGGGCCGCCATCCCTGCCTATTTTTCAACTTTTCTGGTTGCCATCATCGGTGACATGCCATTGGGCTGGATCCTGCTGTTCTCATTTGCTAACCCCATTGGATTGGCCATGTTGGTACTGATCTACAAAATGGCCCCCGTTAAACATGATTTGCATGGGCTTAACGCAGTTTTGGTCTTCACGGTTGCGGCCTTTTTGTCTTCCTTGTCCGGATCAATCGGTTCTTTCATTTGGACCTATACCAATCAGGTCAATATGCATGATTTTTTCAGGGTATGGCAGGGCTGGTGGCTTGGCGGTTTCATTCAGGCAATGCTGTTTTGTGCCCCCATTTTATACGTATTCAGCGAACCCGCCTCGCGCTACAAAAACCAAAGTTTTCCAGCGGCTGTGGCCAACCATAACAGCAGAAAAACCGTCAGATCCGCGATTGTGCTGATCACTTTCGTACTGATAGGATTTACCTGGCTTGCATTTCAGGTAGGTGTCATGAACATCAAAGATCACATCAATCTGATCAATGATGTCCAAATAAAGTCTGAGCTGCTCACCGCGTTGCAAGTCATTGAGTTTCCAACCATGATTTATGTGATCATCCTGGCCCTGATTGGTTATTTCGCCTTTTACTTTATCAATTATTGGACATTGCGACTGGAAGGGGTGAATCTGGCACTGAAAGAACAGAATGATCAATTGTATCAGTCCTCCATTACCGACAACCTGACACAAGCTCACAACCGGACCTATTTGTTTGCCAAACTTCCTGGCATCATCACACGAATGAAAAACCAACAAGGTAAGCTGGCCATCGCCCTGCTCGACCTGGATCACTTTAAACAGATCAATGACCAATATGGGCATCAGGCCGGAGATCAGGTGCTGAAGACTTTTTCTGCTTTGGTCGCAAAAACAATCAACTGCGATCAGTTGTTTGCCCGTTTTGGTGGAGAAGAATTCATCCTGGTGGTACCGGATTGCCACGAACAACAAATGCACGCCATGGCCAGAGAATTACTTGAGGGCTGTAGGGATATGGTCACCCAGAGTGACCGTGGAACCATTCATGTCACCTTCAGCATGGGTATTTTTGTCACCGCAGATTATCAACGGCCATTGGACCATTTGATCGAACAGGCAGATGTGGCATTGTATGAAGCCAAAAAAAATGGCAGAGACCAATATGTGCTTTCTACTGATCTGTGACTCAAGCTGAATCGACCAGCCTCACTTGCTGCACAGCCCTGGCCAATGCACCCTGACACGATCAAAGGCATCATCAACCAACCCTATCTCTGCGCTTAACACTCACGCACAAAAAAGCCAACTGAATAACTTCAGCTGGCTTTGCTCAATAACGATGTGCGCCTGTCAGACCGTCAGATTTTCTTCTATGTTTTGCACTTTTCTGCGGGCTAAGGCCAAATTTGACTTTTCTTTATCCAGCACCAAATACAGAAACAATCCCTTTTGAGATGCCATTGGACGAATAATATGATATTGGCTATCCAGGGTGATTAAAATATCTTCAATGGATTCACCGATGCCCAGAGACTTCATGGTTTTGAGTTTGGACTTTACAACTTCTGAGTTACCTGCTGCGGCCAACTCCATATCTACGCCGGCACCCTCTTCTCCCAGGACCATGCCTGAACTGGCATCTACCAGTGAAGTACACAAGGCGCCGTCTATACTCATGACTTCGACTAAACTGCTTTTAATATCTGACATACTTTTTCCTCATTGTTTTGTTTTTAAACTGCTGATTGATCAGCAGGAATGGTGGAGATGGCTTCTGCCAGTTTTTTGGCATAATACCGTGCTTTACCCACGATGAGCTGTGGGCCTGAAATGAAACACAACACAGCGTCTTTACCTCTGTACCGTGTTTTGAGCAGTACCATGTTGCCATCGGCAGATTCAATAACCGTACTGATCAGTTCGGTATTCATCAATTGACTGGTAGCTGCATTGCTTAAAGAGGTCAGCGAGCTGCTCACAGCAGACAACTTGTCATCTTCGGACTGACCATCTGTTGAAAAGGAATGGTATGTAAATCCATCTGCAGATGACAGATTGATTTTGTTGACATATTCCGCTTGCCTAACCGTTTTGCCAATCAGGAACTTCAATTCCTCATGTTCCATTATTGGTTTCCTCTAATAGTATTAATGTTCTGAATATCAATTCTGCATTCTCTTTGAGATTGGCATTGATTGAATAAATGGGTAAAACCAGATTCCTTTTATTGAGGATGTTTTTGATGTGCTTTTTTGATGTTTCACCCTTGATTAAATCCGAATGGGTGATACCGATTAAGCAAGGGGTGTCTTGCTTGATGGCAAAGTAATCGAGAAGGTACTCAAGTTCTTTGATGGATTCAGTGGAATTGTTTTTGATGAGTATGACCACAGCCCACAATCCTTGTTTGACGAAATCCCACATGAATGAGAATTTCCTTTGCCCTGGCACCCCATACAACCCGAGCTTCAAATCCTCATCAATTCTGATTTCACCATAATCCATACCAACCGTCGTCAAGTCCTTACCAATATCGATTGATGATTTGACATCTGTATTGATTGTCTCGGTGTTACTTAAGTTTTTGATCAGAGTGGTTTTTCCTGAACCCACTGAACCAATAAACGCTATTTTTTTATGTATCACAACGCATACTCAAAAGAACATGGCTTTCAGCCGGTTACTGATGTTTGAAGACAATATATTCAATATCCCAGAGCCTGTCTGGCTATTGACCGGGTCACTGATTGTGATGATTTTCAACATATTGCATACATAGATAAAATGATTGATGACCGGTTCACTGCAATTGGAAATGAGTTTCAATTGATCATATGCAATGGGTTGCTTAACCAGATATGCACTTAAAATAATGTAATCTTTAGGGCAACCTACAAACCCAAAATCCGGCCACTCTGTCAAAGATAAAATTTTATTCTGATACTTTATCTTTTCAGATGTAGCTGTTCGGTTGTTCCAAAGGTAATTCTTCAGATCAGACATTTAACACTCAGGTAACTTTGTTTCACACCACAATAATCAGCCAATACTGATATTGCACACACATACATTCAACCCACCTGGTACCGTTTGAGTAACGCTTTATTATTCAGCGGTGACAATTTACCAATAGACAACAATGAGAATGTAAAAAGGGTGGGGAGAATTTACATTAGTTTTTCCTTACACACATGAGAATGTTATATGATTTCAACACTTGTTTAAACAAACATCCACGGACAACTGTATACCAAAAATGAAACAATCAAACATACCCCTCAATGACATGTCTTTATTCATTGAAGTTGGCAGGGCTTTGAGCTTTACCAAAGCGGCTAAGACAACCGGCATCCCGCATTCAACATTATCCCGGAGGATTAAAAGCCTCGAAAAATCCATTGGATTGCGGTTATTCAACAGGACAACCAGGAAAATCGAATTCACTGAGGCAGGAGAGATGTATTATGAAAAGTGTAAACCCCTGATAGATGAAGTAAAAATTGCCCATGAGCAGCTGAATGGCTTTCAATCGAAACCCAAAGGCTTGCTGAGGGCCTTATTACCAGTCGATCTTGCCACAACGTATATTGCCCCATTGATGCCTGAATTTTGCAGAAGTTACCCTGAAATCACATACGACCTTGAACTCTCCTCTAAAAGCATTGACCTTGTCAAAGATCATTATGATTTAGCCATTAAAGTTGGTGAACTGAATGACTCAAATATGATCACACAGCTGATTGGCAAACTTCCTTTGTACCTGTATGCATCTCCTGACTATCTACAAAAACAGGGTGAGCCCAAAACACCAGAAGAATTAGAGTCACGGGAATGTCTGACCATTATTTACAACACCTGGACCTTGTACAGCAACGGTCAATCCCGACAAATAACACCCACAAGCCGTTTCAAATTGAACAATCTGGGAATGATGCGACAGCTCATCGCCATAGGTTTGGGAATTGGGCTGCTACCAAAAGAAGTTGCCCGCGCTGATGTAGAGCAAGGTAGATTGGTGAGAATAATGCATCCTTGGCAAGGCATGGATGCTCCGGTATATGCCATCACAGAATCCAGATTGATGCCTCAAAAGTCCCGGGTATTCATTGATTATTTACGCAGCAAGTTAAGCCAACAAAATGAATGATTTTCAAGCAGCGCGTATAGGGCTTTGAAAGTCAGCATGGATGTTTTGACAACCAATACCGTCTTCATGATACAGAAAAAGCCAGCTCACTTGCGCAAGCCGGCCTCTCCTGGACTTCGTTGGGTCAAAGAAGGGATCTGAGCGGTCAGTCCCGTGGGTTTTTATCCTGTCTGCCATTGTCATAATGGCCAATAAGAGCCACAGTTGTGGCATTGTTCATTTCAAACTGTATCCTGAAATAGGGAATGTCGGCAAACATAAACCAGTGGTCACCCATTGGTATCATTGGCTGTTTGGTGCCACCGTCCCGCTGGTAAATCAGCTGGTTGTTTTCCAGGCTGATACTGCGGGGCCCATAGGTGCCTACATAGACCTGTTGCCCTTCTGCGTCCAGTTGCACTGGATTGGCCCGGGCACGTAAACCGGCAGATAACCACTGATAGCTTGCCTGTGCCCGCTCATCGTCATTGTTAGCCACGAGGTTCTCCAATGCCAGCAGATACGCTTTATCAAGGGCATCGGCCTGCGGCACTTCAATATGTGGCGTGACTCCGGTTCCTTCCCAGTTGGTGTTGGTCACCGGGTTGATGGCACGACCGGTTGGCACCCACACCTGATAGCGGTCAGTTGCTGTGATGCGCCCGCCTGGATGAGCACCGCCACCGGTGGTCTCGCCTACCAGTGTGGCCCTCTCCAGATTCTTTAGGTTGTAACTGAATTCTTCTGCGGCAGAAAAAGTGCGGTCACTGGTCAATACATAAACCGGGGTGTCCGGGTTACGCTGACCGTCCACATGGGGCAAGGTCCAGGTTTGATCATATTGTTCAGTAGCTCGCCGGTAAAAGGTATTCAAGTGAACCGGCTCAGGCCCAAACAAATAACTACTGATGAGCTGAATCATTTGTGGACTGCCGCCGCCATTTTTACGTAAGTCAATGATCAGTGCATCCGTATTACTCAGAAATTTCATGGCAGCTACTGCGGTTTCACCAGCGTATTCGGTACCCTGAAATGACCTCAGGTCGAGGTAGCCCACATTGCCCTCCATGATTTTCACCTGTTGAAAACCAAAGTTCACCAGGCGGTTACGGGCGACCATGTCTTCATACAACTCCCTTTCCTGCTCAGGCGTTATGGCTTGTCTTTGCCGGGCAATTCCCTCAGGGTCAAAAATGACCCGAATGTGCTTGTCCTGACTGACCTCAACTAAATCATCGGTCAACTGTTGAGCAAACACACGCACATCATCGATGGCCTCATATTGACCTTTTTTTGCGTTTCGACTGATTTTTCTGGCCATTTTGTCTGCCACATCAGGGAATATATAATGGTCCTTCAGTTGCTGACCAATGGCATTGACCACAGCCAGACGCTCAGTTTTCTCGAGTGGCGGGTCCGCCGGCTGAGCCTGAACAAAAGAGCCATTAAAGATCGTCAGAAGACAGAATATGTAAACACAAGTCGGAATTATTTTCATGATTTTATTGACAGTTGTTGATGATTTTATTGAGGGTAATGAAGAGTTCTTTGATTTCTTTTTCACTGATACCCGCTAAGGCATCCTGACGGTTGTTCAGGATGATGGGTTTAAGTTCTTGCAGGGTGTCATGCCCTTTATCTGATATGTTGAGTTTAAACTTTCTGCGATCTTGTGGATTAACAGCACGGCTGAGGTATTCATTTTTCACCAATAACTCGATCATTCTGGTGATTGAGGCATGATCCTTGAACAACCAACTGGCCAGGTCTTTTTGTGCCATTTCGGGGTTTACTTCCAGCAACGATAAGATCAGCAATTGATCGACAGTGATACCGGGCAACCGGGCTGACAGATTCTTCTGAGCATATTGCCGGTAGGTTTTGATCGCCTTTTCTATGCTGTAGAAAATGGTTTGTTGTGGGTCGATTTTGTCCATGCAGAACAGTTTAACGTGATTTAATTGATATATCAACATTATGCCTGATATTCAACCCCTCGCCATGCGCCAAAAGTCACTATTAACAAAGGAAATTAAAAAACCGGAGCCTGATTTGGCTCAGGACGTGAAGCTGTGATCCTGGGGCACCGATCTCCGATCCTGTCTCGGTGCTCACTCCAGTATCCATACAGTCGTCATTCATTTTTTGCCAAAAAGAAGTGAAAGCGGCCTCGGCGATCATGTCGTGTGATCAAGCGCTGGACACCCTGATTCGCTATCGCTCACGGCTTATCGATCATTCCATTTTGGCTTCTTGACTTCGTCAAACCGCCATATCTGCATGATCTGCCTAACCAAGTCGGCGGGTCGAGCTGATCATCTGCGCCCCTATTGAAAATGAAGCCATACCGACGAAATGACGGTATGGCTTGGCAAGCGTGTTAAATCAAATCAAAACGATCGGCATTCATGACTTTGCTCCAGGCAGAAACAAAATCATCAACAAACCGTTGTTGGTTATCGTCCTGTGCATAAAATTCAGCATAGGCCCTGAGGATGGAATTGGAACCAAAGACAAGGTCAGCGCGGGTGGCCGTCCATCGTTGATCACCGGTTTGCCTGTCAACCAACTTGTACGTTCTTTTACCCGTGGGCTTCCACTCAAAAGAAATGTCAGTCAGGTTGACAAAAAAATCGGTGGTTAACTGACCCTTGCGGTCTGTAAACACCCCATGTTCACTGCCCCCATGATTGACACCCAGCACCCTCATCCCACCAAGCAGAACGGTCATCTCCGGGGCTGTCAAACCCAGCAATTGAGTCCGGTCCAATAGCAGTTCCTCATCATTGACCACATAATCAGCTTTCACCCAATTACGGAATCCATCATGCAGTGGTTCCAGTGGTTCAAATGATTGCACATCAGTGTGTTCATCACTGGCATCGCCCCGACCGGGTGAAAAAGGCACAGAGGCTGAAAATCCAGCGGCCTTGGCAGCTTGTTCAACACCGACATTACCTGCCAATACAATGGTATCGGCCAAGCTGGCACCTGCAGAATCAGCCAATGGTGCCAATACGTTTAATACCTTTTGCAATCGCTCTGGCTCATTACCTGCCCAGTCTTTTTGTGGGGCTAATCTGATGCGTGCGCCATTGGCACCACCACGATGATCAGAGCTTCGGTAAGTACGGGCACTGTCCCAAGCAGTGGCTATCAGTTCATTGACACTCAAAGCTGAGTTGGCAATGGCAGATTTCAATGATTCGACATCATAAGCGGTGGCGCCGACAGGAACCGGATCTTGCCAAAGCATGTCCTCTGCAGGTACATCTGGACCAAAGTATCTGGCTTTGGGGCCCATGTCACGGTGAGTCAGTTTGAACCATGCGCGGGCAAAAACCTCTGAGAAGTAGTCAGGGTTGTTATAAAACTTTTCAGATATTTTGCGGTATTCAGGATCAACCTTCATCGCCATGTCGGCATCAGTCATGATGGGTATGGTACGTTTTGCCGGATCTTCTGCATCAACCGGCATATGACTTTCATCGATATGAACCGGTTGCCATTGCCAGGCCCCTGCCGGACTCTTTTTTGACACCCATTCATGACCCAACAACATTTCAAAGTAACCGTTGTCCCATCGTGTGGGTTGGCTGGTCCAGGCACCTTCCAACCCACTTGTGACCGCATCACTTCCCACCGACCGGCTGTTGTGATTGTTCCAGCCCAGACCCTGTTCTGTGATGTCAGCACCTTCAGGTTCCGGCCCCAATGCGCCGGCATCACCATTGCCATGACACTTTCCTACGGTGTGACCACCGGCAGTCAGGGCCACGGTTTCTTCATCATTCATGGCCATTCGGGCAAAAGTTTCTCTCACATCACGAGCTGTTTTCAGGGGATCCGGTTGACCATCTACACCTTCAGGGTTGACATAAATCAGGCCCATCATCACTGCTGCCAGGGGGTTCTCCAGCTTACGTTCACCAGAATAACGGCTGTTGGGATCATCACTGGTGGCCAACCATTCTTTTTCAGCACCCCAATAGATGTCTTTTTCAGGATGCCAAATATCCTCACGGCCAAAAGCAAATCCCTGGGTTTTCAGGCCCATCGACTCATAGGCAATGGTGCCGGCATAAGCCAATAAATCTGCCCAGCTCAGGCTGTTGCCATACTTCTTTTTTATTGGCCACAATAATCGCCTTGCTTTATCCAGATTGGTGTTGTCGGGCCACGAATTCAACGGTGCAAAACGCATGTTGCCAGTTCCTGCACCACCCCGGCCATCTGCCACCCGATAAGTGCCTGCAGCATGCCAGGACAGGCGAATCATCAGGCCTCCGTAATGACCCCAGTCTGCCGGCCACCATTGCTGACTGTCTGTCATGAGTGCGTGTAAATCTGCTTTCAACGCATCAACATCCAGTTTTTTCAATGCCTCCCGGTAATCAAAACCAGCTCCCATAGGATTGGTTTTACAGTCATGCTGACTTAAAATGTCCAAATCAAGGGTATTCGGCCACCAACTTTTGTTGGCATGACTGGCACCTGTGGCAGCTCCGTGCATAACTGGACATTGGCCAGATTGTGATTCATTGTTGCTCATGTGATTCTCCGTTGTTAATGTGTTTTTTAGGGAGACAAAGTGAGTTGCGCGGAGCATCTGACTATATCAACCCTGATGACTTCATGTTACCGCGGTATTGGCGTCCTGTATAACAGTTTAATTACATTGCATCATTCTGTTTTATCAATAACGATACATGCTGCAAAAGCCGTGACCATTTTTGCCAGGAACGACTGACATCACTCATTGCAAAAGGACTGACTGAACCAGTGTGTAAAAAAAGGTTAAAAACACCTGTTTTTTTCCAGACAACTGTGTACTTCGGATAACTCATGTTAAACTACCGTAAAAACCTGCGGTAAAACCACCATGACGCTCGACCAACAAGCCAAAATCAATCATACATACGATGGCCACCAACTGGCTGAACAGTATTTTGAAGCCCTCAGTGGCTTTTTCTTTGAAATGGATATCAATGGGCAAAAATTTGTTGAGAGTTTTGTGGCTGCGTACATCAAGCATGTAGATGCCGAAACCAATCGCGTCAGCGATGTCATCATGAACACCGGCTTCACCAAAACAGTCATTGAAAACACCCTGAAAGGGGTTAAAAAGAATCGCCAGTTTGCCATCAAATCATTTTTTGGTGAAATGATTGAAGAGGTCAAAAAGATCTGTTCCAGGAATGAACAGATGACCATGAAAATCAAAGGCACACAAAGGTCTTTCACCAGCGTATTTTATCGCCTTGAGCCTTCAACCAAGCAGTTGACCTCACAATCATTCCTGGACTACATGATCAAACGCGGCATCATTGAGCGGGTGGATGACAACACCATCCGTTTTGTTCGCGCCGTGCCAATCAATCACGTCAACACCAAAGAAAAAATGCTCAGCCTGTTTACCAATGTGATGGAGCGTTTCACCCAAACCCTGATTGGCAACTATCAGGCCACAAAACCGGCTGATGAAAATTTCCAACAAACATACAGATCTTGGCACATTGATCCCCAAATGCACAATGAAGCAAGACAGGCATTAAAAAAATTATTAAGGACGCAATGGCTGGAAATCCAACAGTTGATTGACAGTTATGAAGTGAAAACGGAATTTGAAAAAAATCGGGTTGAACAGTCTGGTGCTGAACTGGGTGTTTCAACCTTTGTGTATCACAACAATCCAAACGAGGAATAAATCATGAAAAACTTTAAATTGACAGGCCTTTTTTTTGCTTAACCACCGCAACTTTTTCATACGCTGGCAACGGTGACGGTTCCGGCGGCGAACCCCCTCAAGACCCATCTTCTTCATATCAAACATGCCATACCATCCTCGGCAACGGTGACGGTTCCGGCGGTGATGACTCATCCGGTAGCAGCACTGAAGGCAACGGTGATGGCTCGGGTGGAGATGAACAGGTAAACCAAGAAAACACCATGCAAATGGCCGCATTTTATGCGTGTATTAATAATTAATAAAAAAATGCACAAATCTACCGCAGAAAATTGCGGTAGATTTTTTTCCATTAAGCGTTGACAATAGGAATCGTGTTGAGGTGTTCGGTTATTCAGGACATCGAAACCAAACTGAAGAAGATGAGGGGGACGGTGATTTCAAGTGTGTGTGATAAGTGTGATGTGACATCACCACCCTCCTCAACTTGCCGACCATATTAACATGTTTTCATGAATGAATCATGAACATTCGTGGTTTTTCGTGTACAACAGTTTTTTCTGATAAATCACATTCCTGGCAATTAAAGCATAACAGCAACACTGCCGGCCCTGTTTTCTGACCGACCCATTCATCAACCTTGATATCATGCCAATGACAACCTGATAAACGGTCTATGATTGCCAACATGACCTGTAAGACCTTACGGTCGAAACAACGGACACAGGAGCAGGTTCCTGAATCACAAATTTCATTTAATCGACAACTTTTTGACACTGCTGTGACTATCCTTGCCACATGAGAACGCCCACTTTACCCCATTGGCTCACTTACCTTGGTGCCTTGCCTTTTGTATTGGCTTTATTGATTGCCTGTTATGGCCAATTTGGCTGGAGTGAATTCTGGATTTATGAAATCCGCTTCAGTCGCTTCAAGTCATATACAGTTGGTCACACCTATGGTGCTGTTATTGTGGCCTTTCTTGGCGGTATACAGTGGGGCATATCATTACAGCACCCCAATGACAGACAATATTTCATGGCCAGTAATGTTTTGGCATTGACTGCCTGGTTCAGTTTGTTCATGTTTGCCAGCTTTGCAGGTGTCATGATGATTACCCTGGCATTCATCTTGGCCTTGTGGATCGACCGCCACGCTTTTCAGGCTGGCGCCATTCCTGATTGGTTCTGGCAGCTACGTAAACGAATCAGCCTGGTGGTTATCGCAGCACTTGCTGGCTTACTACTGATCAATGGCTGATTGGTTGTATATGTGGCATACTGCTGCATTTACTTTGACCTCACTGTGACATGACCCGCCAATTTTCCAATTTTGCAGACATCTACACCCTGGCAGCCTCCCGAAAGGGCGGTGAAGAGGCGTTATTGGCTTTGTTACCCGACGTTCCCACCACAGAACAACTGGCACAAGTCAGCGATGATCGGTTTTTGGCCATGATGTGCAAAGCCATTAATCAAGCTGGTTTTAACTGGACCGTGATCAACAACAAATGGCCCCAATTCGAAGAAGCCTTCCATGGCTTTGATGTCAACCGACTGGTGTTCATGCCACCTGAACAATGGGAAGCTTATGCATCAGACAAAAGGGTGGTCCGGAACTGGACCAAGATCAAGGCGGTGATGGAAAATGCCGGTTTGGTCCACTACCTGGCCGCAGAACATGGCAGCTTTGCCCGTTTCATTGCTGACTGGCCTGAATCTGATCAAATCGGTTTATTGGCTTATCTGAAAAAGCATGGTTCCAGACTGGGTGGCAACACGGGTTATTGGTTCCTGAGGTATGTCGGCAAAGATTGTTTTGTGACCACCAGAGATGTGATAAAAACTGTTCAACAGGCTGGCCATGACATCCACCATCATCCAACCTCAAAAAGAGACCTCACTCAGGTACAGGAAGCATTTAATCGCTGGCACCAGGAAACCGGAATGCCATATACTCACCTGAGTAAAATTGCCGGTTTTGCATCAGGAGAAAATCATCCCGTGGATCAGTTACAGCGAAGAATAAACGTCACAAAAAGCAAATCAGATTGATTCAACACCGTACTGTTGATTGTCTCCATCGGGCATCTGAGCTATGATCATGACTTTTCCCGGGCTACCGTTGATATTATGAAACACACCTTACTCTATTTGACTGTACTGATCAGCACAGAAGTCACTGCGCAGAACTGGCAAGGAAAAGCATCTCAAACCCTACTGGACCAGCTGACGCAGACAGAACAGGTTGAGATGCTGGTTACTTTTCATGCACCAAAGGTCCCGTTGAACAGTGGTTCGTTCAACAACCACACGGATCGTCTTCAACACCAGGTTTCTGTGTTAAAAAATCAGACGCGCCTGGCTCAACAGCAGGTCATCAAGCACCTCGAGTCGCAACAGATCATTTACCGCTCATTCTGGATCAACAACAGTTTGCTGGTGACTGTCAACCAACAACAAATGGCTGAGATACTGGAGTTTGATGAAATTAAATCAGCTCACAGCAACCTGCCTCATCAAATCAACATACCAAACGCCAATGGCTCAGCTGTCAAAAGCATCAATGGCATCGAATGGAATGTCAGCATGGTCAATGCCCCACAGGCATGGGGGTTGGGGCACACAGGTCAGGGAATAGTTGTGGCTGGCCAGGATACTGGCTATCAATGGAATCATCCAGCCATCATCAATCAATACCGTGGCTGGGATGGACAAACTGCTGACCACCATTACAACTGGCATGACAGCATCAACAACCCCACCGTAAGTTGTGGCAGCGCGCCTTGTGATGATCATGGGCATGGCAGTCACACCATGGGTACCATTGTGGGCGATGATGGCGGCAGCAATCAGGTGGGTGTGGCCCCTGATGCACGCTGGATTGGTTGCCGCAATATGGATGTCGGCAATGGCACACCCGCAACTTATACTGAGTGCTTTCAGTGGTTTATGGAACCCACAGACCTGAATGGCAACAACCCTGACATCACCAAAGCTCCCCACATCATCAATAACTCCTGGGGCTGCCCGGGTTTTGAAGGCTGTACAGAACCAGATGTCTTGTTGAACACCGTAGAAAACGTAGTAGATGCCGGGATACTGGTGGTGGTTGCCGCCGGAAATGACGGCTCATCCTGTCAAACCATAAACACCCCTGCTGCCATTTATCAGGCCAGTCTAACGGTTGGCTCGACCACCAGCAGCGATGTGATTTCGGGTTTCAGCAGCCGTGGGCAAATCACGGTAGATGGTTCCAATCGCATCAAACCCGACCTCTCTGCACCTGGCAGCTCTGTGCGATCAGCCAATAATTCCGGAAGTTATTCAACCTTCAGTGGCACCAGCATGGCTTCTCCTAACGTTGCCGGTGTTGCTGCACTGGTGATGTCTGCCAACCATCAAATGATTGGCCAGCCACGAATGGTTAAGCATATATTGACTCAAACCGCTGTGGCCAAAACGACCAACCAGGATTGTGGTGGGGTCGATGGCAGCAGCATTCCGAACAACACATATGGCCACGGCAGAATTGATGCTTTGGCAGCAGTCAACTATGCCCGGGATCTGATTTATTACCATGATTTTAATGAATGACAATAGCATGACACAAAACACAGAATTCCAAACCATGACAACAACAAAAAAGTCGCATTGGTTCATATGGATATTGGCTTTTCAGCTGCCAATGTTGCCAGCAGAATCTGCGGTCACTGAACAACAGAATGACAAACCACTCACTTCACAACATAAGGAGCAAGCTGAATGGCAGTCATACCAACAAAAACTGGGCGGCTTTTTACAAGCCTTTGATGCAGTCAAGATTCAGAAAGCCAACAAAATCAAAGAACAGCTGATGCCGGCCATGCAACGCGAAGTACAACAGCTGAATCAACAGATTCAAGACATAAAGAAACAACTTAAATTAGCCAGCGAAGTGGAAGATCCGGAACAGACTCAAGAATCGCAACAGTCACTTCATGAACAACTGAAAGCACTGAAACAGAAAAACACACGCATGTCTTTCATTTACAAACACCTCAAGGCTTATCAGTTTCAGGCACGCAATATCAAAACCGCCGGGGTGGTCAGAAAAGACATGCTACTGGAATTTGCAGAATTGATGAAGTCCGGCCAGAATGGCAAGGAGTCCGAATCAAACAAGCCTTAGGGCGAACAACCACCTGATCAGCCATCTGCAACTGATCAGCCTGACCAGTGAGCTGCTCTGTTGAATTAAATGGTGTAAGATGTGTTGATCAGCAAATTCATCACACATTACCATGATCAGACAAATGACCCCTTATGAGCTGCTGGATCTGGCACTTTCATTAAGCACCCGCATTGACACCCATTGGGCTCTTTTTATCAGTGTCCATCTCGCATTGATAGGCGGCCTGATCTATGTGGACAGACCTTTGTCCAAACGGGAAAAAGCAGGTGCCATAATGGTCTACACAGGCTTTGCCTTGATCAATTTCTACATGATGAAAGCCCAGGCTAAATTTTTGGCCAGTGTCTATGAGCAAATTGACCAAATCAAAGACCAACCCTGTTGTCAGGACAACGCAGTGGTGTCACACATTGCCGGTCTGAACGCTGTGAATGCCAATGACATGCTGATCAATTCAATCATCATTGTACATCTGCTGATGCTGCTGGTCATCCTGTTAACCATAACCTTTGACAAGCAAGTCAGTGCAGTGAAGTCGCCTTCGGGTGACTGAAGCCGAAGGCATTCAGTCGTTGTCATCCAGCAAGGCTTCATTGAATCGATATTCATTGAACTTAACCCGGTACAACAAGCCATACATCACCGGAATGAATAACAAGGTAATCAAGCTACCGAATAACAAGCCCACCATGATGCTCACAGCCATACCTTCCCACATCTCACCTCCACTGAGGTATAAAGGAACCAAACCAAGAACGGTGGTGAATGTGGCCAGCAGTATCGGTCTGAAACGTTGCAGGCATGCCACCACGATGGCATCCTGGACCAATCTGCCGGGTACCTGACGCTCGATGCCAATCCGGTCCAGTAACACGATGGCATTATTGATAACGATGCCTGCCAGAGAGATCACCCCCAGAAATGGCATGAACCCAAATGGTTCACCAAACGTCAGTAAACCAATGACCACGCCAATGACCCCCAAAGGAATGGTCATCAGCACCATGCTCACATGACGCAATGAATTGAATTGGATCACCAACAACAGAATGATGATGAATCCGGACAAGGGTAAATAGGAAACCACCGAACCCATGCTTTCAGCCGATTGTTCAGCGTCACCACCCAATTGATGACTGTAGTTTTCCGGCCAGACACTGGTTTGCTGTTCTTCCAGCCACGGTTTCATGATGGCCGTGATGGCTGATGCATTACCGCTGGCGGTCAATTTACTGGAGATGTTGATGGTTCTGATCAGGTCCAGGCGTTTTATCTTGGAATACTGCCACTGAGGAATGATGTTTGCCACCTGTAACAAAGGCACACTTCGTCCTGTAGACTGGGCATAGACATTCAGGGTTTCCAGTGACGACAGGCTTTGTTGCTGATTCACATCACTGCGCATTATGATGGGAATGGTTTTGTTGTCTTCGCGGTATTCTCCGGTTTTGAAGCCATCGAGCACTGTTTTCAATGACGTGGCAATGTCCTGGCTGGTCACACCTGCTGATTGTGCCCGGTTCTGATCAATGTCAATCAGGAACTTTTTGCTTTTGGGCCCCCAATCGTCTTTTACGTTTTTGGTGCCGGGCAGCTGAGACAGTTTGAGTTTGATGCTTTCCGCAATGATCGCCAATTGGTCAGGATCATCTCCTGAGACTTTGATCTCAATCGGTACTCCTCCGCCACCACCGGCAAGCACACCAACTTTGACTTCTGCGTTGGGAAAGCGCTCAAAACTGAATTCATCGAGGGCTTCAATCACCCTGTTATTCACCATAAACGAAGATGTGTTGATCAACATATGTGCATAACTGGAATCAGCCTCTTCCTGCGCATACCCCAAGTCATATGACTCAGGCCCCTTGCCGATGTATGATGACCAATCCAGGATGCCTGTAGTCCGACCATCTTCAACCAGCCATTGTTCTTCCATGTATCGTTCGAGCTCAGAAACCACTGCTGTGGTGGACTCAATGCGTGTGCCTGCAGGCAGATTGATATCGACGGTCACCAGGTTGCGGTCACTGTCAGGAAAAAACAAAAAGTCAATATAACGAAAACCGGAAAGGGCCGTGACAAAAGCCAGCAGAACCAGGCCGATCACTTTCAGACGATGATGCAAAGCCGCCACAATCAGCAACTGATACATTCGCTTCAGCCTGAGAATGATGCGATCCACCAAACCCGGTTGCTGATTGGGATCGATCTTCAAAAACAGATAACAGAACAAGGTTATCACGGTAAGTGCAATCACCCACGATGATAACAAGGCGATGGTGATCACCACAAAAATAGGCCCAACAATATCACCCATGGTTGTTGGTGACATATAAAAAGCCAGAAAAGCAGCCGAGGTGGTCAAGGTTGAAATCAATAAGGGCATGATCAGCTCTCCGGCTGAGTCCACGGCAGCCTGCAAAGCACTGGTTCCCCGTTCCATTTTCACCATGATGCTTTCGGCCACCACAATGGCATTGTCCACCAGCATACCCAAAGCCATGATCAGCGCCGCCAGGGTCACCTGGTTCAGTCCGGTATCAATCATGCCCATAATCATCAGGGTCATGATGGTCACAATGGGAATCAAACTGGCTATGATCAACCCGGTACGAAAACCCAGAAACAACAGCATCACCAATAACACAATAGTGATCGACTGCATCAGATTAATCACGAAATCATCAATCTTGACTTCAATGTATGTGTCCATTGATGACACCCTGAATAATTCCAGACCCACCGGTAGTTTTTGTTGCCATCGATCGATGGTTTGATCGACCGCTTCTCCCAGATCGATGACATTGGCCAGGTCTTTGAGGTTGATGTGTAAAGAAACTGCCCGTTGTCCATTGTAACGAACCACTTGCACTGGCGGGTCAATGTACGATTTGGCCACCATGGCAATGTCACCCAATTGAATCAGTTGACTGCCACCCTCACCCACTGGGATCAACATGCTGCGGATGTCACTCACATCATTGAAATTGCCGGTTGGCTCAAGAATTATCCGCTCATTACCCAGGTTAATCTGCCCGCCTGAACTGACAATATTGGTGCTGCCAATGAAATTTTTAAGCATGTTGGCCGTCAGACCATATTCATTCAGTTTGGCGTTGTCGAATTCAACGAACACCCGCTCCTCTTGCAACCCTCCCATCGCCACTTTGGCGGCTTCAGGGATTTTGATCAAATCATCTCGGATGTCGTCGGCATAAGATTTCATTTGTGCATAACTGAAACCGTCTGAGGTCAGGCCAACCACGATGCCATAAACATCACCGATGCCATCATCATTTAAATCTGGATTGACCCCGTCGGGTAAACCTTCGATGTCTTCCAGTTTTCGGCGTAAACGATCCCAGACACCCTGCATGTCTGCCGCTTTGACTTCATCTTTCAGGGTAACAGAAACCACCGACAAACCTGTTCTGGACGTGCTGGTCACTTCTTTCAGTTCTGGCAGTTCCTGAGCCACTTGTTCAATTTTATCAGTGACCAATTGTTCCACCCGTTCCGGGCTGGCACCAGGAAAAGATGACACCACCGAAGCCACCCGCACTGTGAATGGCGGCATGCTGTCACGTGACAATGTTGAGTAAATGGCCATACCCATGACAATGATACTCAGCAAGACCACCCAGGTGATGCGGTTTTGTTTGATTGAAAGTTCGGCAATATTCATGTTCAGGGTAATTCCGAAAGTTTGACGGCTTGCCCATCGAGCAAAGTCTGTAAACCAGCGGTGGCAATCAACTGACCGTCTTGCAAACCAGCCAGCACTTCAAAACCTTCGCTGGTCAGAGAACCAATGCTGATGAGTTGTTTTCTGGCCACATAGGCATCACCCTCTGGAACCAATAAAAACACAAAGCGGCCTCTGGCATCTTCACCCACGGCACTGGCTGGCACCAGCAATTTAGGTGAAGTTGATGCGCGGGCATCCGATTGTTGGTATTTGAATGTCACATTGGCAGCCATGCCGGATTTAATCGCTGCTGTTGGCTGCAAAACATTAACCACCACGGGGTATGTCGAGGTGTTGACATCAATGGATGGCGAAATTTCTTTGACCACTCCAACAAATTGTTGGTTTTGCAGGGACACAAAATCAACGGTTACCGGCATATCCACGGACAAGTCGTTGATGAAGCTTTCCGGAACCCCCAATGCAATGTCCATCATGTTGCCGGCATTGATGGTACCTACCACTTGTCCGGCACTGACATTTTCATTCAACTCAACCGCCACCGAAGCAATTTCACCATCAGCAGAAGCATACAAGTAACCGTGATTGATCTGGTCCTTCTGAATTTGCACATTGCGGGTGGCAGAAGCAAAATCCTGTTCTGCGGTTCTGGCCGCATCTTTGGCAGCTTCAAGGTCACTCAGTGAAGAACCCCCCTTTTCATAAAGGGCTTTGACGCGGTCCAGATTCAGTTTGGCGGTTTTCATGCGTGACTCTGAGCTGTTTCTGGTTGAAATTGAATTTTCATAATTCAGCTGAGCTTGAATATTATCCAGCTTGGCCAACAGCGCGCCCTGGGTGACTTTTTGCCCCAGTGTCATGTTCAGCTCTGACAAGATACCCGAGCTGCGGAAACTCAGCTTGATGACCTGATCCGACTGAGATGTGCCACTGAATGTCCGTTCGCGTTCACCTCCGGATATCTTGACTTGTTGATACATCACCGGTCTTAACACCGGCTCAGCATCCACAGGTTCCGATTCACAGCCACTCAGCCATATCAGGGTAAACAGTATCATAATGATGTATTGATTGTTTTTCATGAGTTCACTCATCCCCTCTTTGTTTGTTCAAATGGTCAAAAAATTCAGCCTTGAATGCAGCATTCTCGGCAGGTGAATTGAGCAAAAAGTATTGCCCCATAAAGCGTTCAAGTTGCAGCCCGTTGAGTAAGAAATTATAAATCGCATTCGCGCTGGCCAATTGTGCGCTGATGTAATTGTTTTGTGCATCAATCAATTGCACGATGTTAACTGCGCCATTGGTGTACGACGCCTGAGTCAGCTCCAGCGATTCTTTGGCTGTGGCTTCTGAAACTTCAGACAATTGAATATTGGACATTTCATTGACCAAGCTGAGGATTCCACTGCGCACATTGACATCGATGCTTTGTTCAGTGCTTTGCCGGTTGATGTTCAATTGATCCTTGCGTAAAAGGGCCGCGTACAGATCGGTATTGAATTGATTCCGACTGAAAATGGGTACCGAAACGGTCAGGGCAATGTTGTAATTATCATCCAGAAATGAACCACCTGGAGGTGGCAGGCTGCCCGCACCATTGCGGTCAAAGGTTTTGTTGTACTGGCCCTGTAATGCCACAGTGGGTAGAAACCGGCTTTTGCCATTCAACCGGATTTCTTGTTCCGCAGCAGCAATGTTGTGTTTCAGTGATTTCAGTTCAGGGGCATTTTGTTTGGCTTTGTAAATCACAAAATCAATGAACGGGTCCCGCAATTCTGGATCATCAAGCAACTCCCGCATCAAGTTGTAGTTGTAGGCTTTGAAAACGCCTTCATCCATAGCCACATCAACGATGTCAATTTCAGCATCAATGGGATTATTCATCACCTGATTGAGGTTGATGTAAGCCTGTTCAAGTTGGTTAGCTGCTTCAACCATGGCTTGGGTATTTTGCGCTTTGGCACTTTGGAACCGGAGGGTGTCGGACTTTCCGGACTGACCGATTTCGTAACTTTGTTTCGCCAGTTTAAGGTTGTCTTTCGTTAACTTCAGATTCAATAACTGGATTTGGGCATTGGTTTTCAAAACCAGCACATTGAAATAAGCGTTGATGGCACTGAATACGCTGTCCAGTTGACTGGCATTGAAACGTTGTTGTTGTGCTGCCAACAAATTTTGCTGAATGCCGATGTTGGCATTCGCGGCGTTGGAATACAGGGTTTGACTGATTGTGAGGCTGCCACTGGTTGAAAATTCGGGATTTGATCCGCCGCTGATGGCAGCCAGATCGGGATCCACATACAGCCCGTTCAATGTCGTTGAAATGCTCGGTTTGTAGTTATTTCTGGAACTGTCCAGATTGTTTTGGGCCAGTGCTGTGTCAATGGCTTCTGCTTGCAGCTGTAAATTGTTTTGCAGCACTTGCTCAATGACATCAACCAGATTGTAATTGGCCTTGGAAAGGGCATTATAAAAACCACCCACAAAGTCGGTGTTGGCCAGTAAGCTGTACTTGATAGGGACACCAATGGCTTCAGCCGTGTTGTAATTGATGGTCAACTGTTCAGTGTAATCAATGAATACCGGCATTTGGCTCAATGGCGTTCCAGATACATAATCATCCACAGTCAGTGCGATGCGCCTGAAAAACTGATCAATGTCCCCAGCCGCCTGGTGACTGGCCATGATGCCGTTTTTGACCTGATCTACGCCGTTGATGGTGAATGATGGCATGGATCGTTCAATCAAGTGAACCGCCAATTTCTGCACATCTTCAGGAGCAAGAAAAAAACCACCTGCCAGATACAGGGCATCAATGCCATCCAGTTGACTTAACAGGTCATCCACTGAGCGGAAAGGAATGATTTTGTGGTCAGCATTCAAGCCCTCCAGGGCTTGCCCAAAAACCCGCTGGGTGTCAAGAAATTCAACGATACCTCCATCCACAGCAACACCCACTGTTTTAAAGTGAGTTAATTGCTTGAGTTTCTCTAAATCATTGGTGAACGATTCTGACTCAATCAGATAGGTAAAATTGTCAATGCCTGATGTAGCCCGGGCAATGTCCAGATCATTGTAATCCTGATTGATGGCACCAAACAAAATGGTGGGTTTCTGGTGAATCGTCTGACGACTAACCACCTGACTGGTAATAACCCCAAAGGCGATGATCAGGTCCACATCTGATGACATCAGCTGTTGGTATTGTTGTTCAGCTGTTGACAACTGGAAATGATTGATAAAAACCCGCTCTTCTGGAAAATATAAATCGGCATCTTCTCCAACCACAGCAGTGATTTCCTGTTGCAACTGAGTCAGCAACTGATTGGTTTGTGTGGTCTGGTTATCCAACATAAAACCAATCGTGATTGTTTTGGCCATGGTCCACTCACCAAGAAACAACATCCCCATGAACAACCAAGCTTTTCTTTTCATTTCACCTTCCACTTTTCATGATCTGAACATTATAAACACAACGCAGGAAGAGTACGCAAGCCGTTTACAGCACCGGGCAGTCAAACATTCTTTTAATGAATGGTTAACCACGCTTGGGTATACTGTCCTTCATGACAAGCAATCCTTTCATCACCGGCTCACTGTTGATCACCCTGTCCGTGGTTTTCCATGTCGCCGCATTGGTGCTGTTATCTAAGTTTCTTAAACAACTTAACCAAACAGTCTGTGCTTGGCCTCAGTTGATTCGAAAATTACTGCTGCTGAGCTTTGCCGTGTTGTACGTGATTGTGGTGCATACCATTGAGATCGTCATCTGGGCTGGGTGGTATGTCCACCTTGGTGAGTTTGACTCATTCATACAAGCGGTTTACTTTTCCACCGTCACCGCTACCACCCTGGGATACGGAGACCTGACACTCAGCACGGCCAATCAAATGATCAGTGGCTTTGAAGCCATCGGTGGTTTGGTTTTGTTTGGCGTCAGTACCGCGTTTTTTATTAAGCTGATCGGCATATTCTTTGATCCTGATCAGTCATCCGGACATTTTAAAATGGATGACCGGTCATGAGACATTTGGGGATGCATCAGCACGACCACCAACATTGGCTGAAGATCATGCAACAATCCACCTGGCTGGAATCCGGGATCGATTGTTACAACAAGGGAGAGCTGGTCAACTCAATTGAGTCAAAGGTATGCCAGCTGCTTGATAAACCCGCCAGTCTGATATTCACCAAAGGCACCACTTGTCAGCTGGCTGCACTGAAAACAGCCAGTGGTGCCAGGGATAACCCATACATTGCCCTGCACCGCCGCTCTCATATTGCCGAAGACGAGGAAGATGCTTACATACACGTGACAGGCTTAAAGCCGTTGTTCATTGGCCAAACCACACACCCCTTCGGCAGTCATGATCTGAGGTCACTGGACATCAAGCCAGCTGTACTCACTGTGGAACTGCCATTGCGGCGGGTGGGTTTTCGCCTGACACCGTGGGATGAGTTACTTGCCATGAGAAAATGGTGCGATGAACACCAGGTGCATTTTCACCTGGATGGAGCCAGGTTGTGGGAATCAACCCACTTCTATCAGAAACCATTGCCTGAAATCGCTGCACTTTTCGATTCGGTTTATGTCTCACTGTATAAAGGCATCGGCGGTTTATCAGGTGCTGTGTTGCTGGGTGAAAACAATTTCATCGAATGGGTCAAGCCATGGCGAAACCGGCTTGGCTCTCAACCCTGGACTCAATTTCCGGCATTGATCACCGCTCTGGAAGGCCTGCAGCATAATTTGCCGCAGATACCCGGTTGGACGATCCGGGCCAAAGCCCTCGCACAGTCGCTCAAACAACTGGATGACATCACAGTTGATACACCACATACCAATGCATTCCAGGTGAGGCTGAAAGGTGACGCCACGGTGGTCAATCAAAAACTGCTGTACCTGCAGGATCAATTGCAACTGGTTGTGTGTAAACCTTTTGCTCCAGCTCAGGACAGTGACTGGTTGTTCACAGAAGTTCAAATTGGTAAACAAGGAGCCCACATCACCAATCAAGAGGTGGTGGATTTTTTCACCCAACTCACAACATAGATAACCTTATTATTTCAATGGTTTAGCAGCACCCTTCAGCAATCTTCAGATTTCTTTATGCTGCATTCATGCACTGCAGGAACAGGCCATTCATACTGCGCTTTTTAACCTTGAGGAATCAAACATGAAAACCATTCGAATGATGACCTTTATCCTGACCAGTTTCGTCGCTCAGTCCGGCGAACCCCTGAACATGAAAGAGCTGGAACAACAGATCGCAGATCAGGAACTGAAAAGCATCACCAGTGTATTGATTCAACACAATCAGCAACTGACCTATGAACGCTACTTCAATGATCACCATGAACAAAGCAGGCATGACATGCGCTCGGCCAGCAAATCGATCACTTCATTGGCCATTGGATTGGCCATTGATCAAGGTAAGCTCGCTGGTGTCAAACAGCAGGTGATGCCGTTTTTCAGTCATAAACAACCATTTGAAAACTCAGATCCCCGAAAAGAACAAATCACCATTGAGGATCTGCTGACCATGAGCAGTGTGCTGGAGTGTGATGACTGGAATTCTGCATCTCGTGGCAATGAAGAACGCATGTACATCATTGAAGACTGGACCAAATTCATCCTGGACTTACCAATCAGAGGCATCCCGCCATGGAAGAAAAAACCAATTGACAGCCCCTGGGGAAGAACTTTTTCATATTGCACAGGCGGGGTACAGGTATTGACAGAACTGGTTGAGCGGGTGGCCAAACAACCCATGAGCCAATACCTGCAAAAAAACCTGTTCTCACCACTGAACATCAAAGCACCTCTGTTCAGTCAGTCTCCACTGGGCATCACCAATGGTGGTGGGGGGATGCAAATGACATCAAGAGACTGGATTAAGATCGGCCAATTGATGCTGTCCGATGGCCGGTTTGAGGAGCTGCAATTGATCCCTGCTGAGTGGATCACCCAATCATTTAAACCCCGTGCGATGATTGATGAATCCAGACAAATGAGTTACGGCTATTTATGGTGGATCAATCAATTTGAATCAGACGGTCAGACCATCACGGCATTTGCGGCCGCAGGTAACGGCGGCAACTACCTGTTCATCATACCTGTCCTGAATGCCACTGTGGTGATTACCAGCACCGCGTACAACACACCGTACATGCACCAACAATCAAGATCCATCCTGACACAACATGTGCTACCTGCTTTGCTTAACCGTCAATAGCCTTGAGGATCCAGTAAATCATTGGGTAACCAGGCGGCATCCAGAACCATTTGCCTTTGGTTACCCACGTTCTCCTGCATTTGCTCAATCAGGGCCAGCCACTCAGGCCATTGACTGGTGTGATGCAGTACCGGCAGATAACGCAGCCATTGATGATTGGCGTAACCGCGTTTAACAGCAAGACGCAAGGCAGTCACTGCCTGCTCAGCTTGATTAAATCTGGCGTATAACAAGGCTTGAAGGACCAGTGTATCAGGCCACTGTTCTGTCACACTGAACCAGGTGCTGGCAAAGTCACGCCACTGTTGCGGGCTGGTTAATTTGGCATCATTTCGAAGCATGAACAACCACAGTTGAGATTCCGTATCCTCAGGGTCCAGCTCAACCGCGTGCATAAAAGCATCCTCTGCCGCCGGCACATCTTGCCCGAGCCAGGCGATGATACCAGACACAACCCACAATTCAGGCCGCCTGATCCCTCTGTTGATGGCAGCTTGGACGACTTCACTGGCATCACCAAAGCGTCCCTGCGAAAGGTAAAAGCGGGCCATCTGGTGAGTGGCAAAAACGTTGTCCGGTGACAACTCATCAGCCCTTTGGTACCAGATTTCAGCGACGGCTTCAAAGCCCAGCAGATCGAGCACATGAGCCAATTGAACATGTAAATACAATTGCTGTGAACCCAACACTGAGATATTCAGCTGCAAGGCTTCTGCTAAACGGCCTTTGACTCCATACAAATATGCCAGAGAGCTGATGGTTGAGGTGTTATCAGGATCCAGGGAGATGGCTTTCTCATAGCCACTGATCGCTTGATCAATGTCCCCATTGGCATCATGCACAAAAGCCAAAGCTGCCCAAGCCTGGGCATGCGAGGAATTCAGTTCAACAGCCAGTTCAGCCAATTGTCGGGCTTCAGTGAGTATCACTGCGGACTGATTAAACTTTGTGACCTGGTGAGACAAGGCAATCGACAACCCTGTCAGGGCATTGACATCATCAGGTTGCTGTTCCAGGGCTTTTCTGAACAGATCAGCCGCCAGACGAACGCTTTTGGATTCATGTTTATCGAGGTATTGCCAGCCTTGTGTTGTGTATTCGGATGTGGGCATCAAAGACTTGATGGTTGGCTGATTCTTTCCACTGCGCTGCTGATCGAACCACAACAATCCACTGGTCGTCAGCAGCAGAACCGCTGCCGTTGTAATCCACCAGAGAACGGATCGCCTGGTAGTCTGACCTGAAGACTTTTGTTGAACCGGTGGCTGCCACCGGTATCCCTGCCCACGGATGGATTGGATGTATCTGGTGTTGTCAGCCGAACCTCGTTGTAAAGCCTTTCGCAACAAGGCCACCCTTTGGGTTACTGTTTCATCACTGACGGTGCGGTTATCCCAAACTTGCTGAATCAACCCATCAATAGACACCACATCAGGAGCTGAATCCAGTAACACCCTGAGCATTTGAAAAGACAGGTGAGGCAACTGCAATAATTCATCCGCTTGATGAACGGTTTGGTGGTGAAGATCGATGACCAGGTCATGACTGATCATCAACCTGTGGGAATTGTTCATAGAGTCACGCGGTTAATCCATAGGGTATTGTGCACCATTTCGGTTCTGCAGTCAGCTTATTAAATCAGTCAAACCCGGTGGCAAAAACCAATTCTCCAGGATAGGCCAGTATGTGGGTGGTGTTCACCGCCGGCGCCCATAATTGGCTGCGAATGCCATTGGGCCAGATCACTTCAACACGGTCTATGGTTGCTGCACCCAGGCCGAAATGCGGTAATAAGGAATTCCCGGCACCGTGACTGCCGCCTGAAACCACCTGATCAATCAAAGTATGCTGAGATGAGGTGATCACTGATATCCGGCTGCCAATGGCCAGACTGTTGATGTCACCACCTCCGGTTAGGTTAAATTTAACCCAATTATGATTGCTTGGATTGATGTTGCGGTAGAGCATATAATTGGTACCCCAGTTACCCACCACCAGGTCCACCTTACCATCGTTGTCATAATCACCTTTGGCAGCACCAACCGTCATATAAAGGTCTTCAATGCCACTGAACACGGTGGCATCATTAAACTGACCCATTTGATTGCTGATGTACAACCGGTCTCTTTTACTTGGAGTCACATTGGCGGTGGCCAGATAGGCATCCGGATAGCGGTCATTGTCCACATCCATAAAGAGGGTGGCCCAGCCAGTGGCATCAAAATTCAGACCAACCGCATTGGATTGGTCGGTATACCAGGGATTACCCTGGCTGAATTGAGACTGTAACAAGACCTGTTCGGCAATGCTGGAAAAATAAAAATCAAAATCACCATCCAAGTCATAATCGGCGATGGCAATGCCCATACCATCAACCGGTCTGAATGTTTGTGTCGCGTTGCTCACATCAACCATACAGACATATGTGCCACAGCCATTGACAGCAGGACCATCGTTACGCCACAGGGTATTGCCTTCCTGCTTGTCATTGACCACGTATAAATCCATGTCACCATCCGCATCAAAATCGATGAACTGAACCGCCAGACCATGTTTAACCAAATTGATCGCAGGGCTCAAATCAGCAGTGACATCAATAAATCCCATGCCCTGGTTATTTAACAACAGCTGATCAGCTTCATTCAGGTCATTTTCCACGCTGTAATTCACCACATATACATCCAGCCAGCCATCGTTGTTGATGTCGGCCCAGGATGAGGCAATGCTGTAACTTGAATCCGTCAAACCAAGCGCTGTGCTGACTTCTTCGAAGGACTGGCCACCGATGTTTTTCAGTAATTTATTGGGTCCAAAGCTGCTGATAAACAGGTCCTGAAAACCATCGTTGTTGTAATCAGTTACAGCAACACCAAAATCGTGACTGTTGGGTAACTCACCAGCCACATACTGGCTGTCAATGACAAAGCCGCCACTTTGATCGTTCAACAGAATATGATTGGCACCGTTTTGATTGGTCAGGTACAAATCAAGGTAACCATCACCATTGATGTCGGTCCAGGCTTGCCCCATACCGAGCTCACCATTTGACAGGCTATGATCAGCATTGATCAATGGAGAAAAATCAACATGTAAAAAATGATCCTGACCGGCTGCAGAAGTCAAAGAAAACATCATCAATGCAAAAATCAGTTTTAACATGTTAATTTATCGTGAATAATTAATGTATTTTTAACACAAAACGCTTAATTAATCACTTTTTTGTGATAGGATTAACAGTCGAAATAATAACAGCCTTTTTAAAGGGGAGCACATATGAAATTTAAACTTTTACTTTTATCAGCCTTAGCGGCCACTTCAGCCATGGCTTTCGAGCCCAAAGAAGACCCCAATGCGATCACTCCTGAAGGAGTACGCGGCGGCGGCGGTGTGGGACCAGATATTTTTGGTTACACCGGCACCGACTCAAACTCAGGGGCCTGTACCTCACAATTTATTGATATTACTGGCACAGGTGCAAACATCATTACGGGTGATGATGCTGGCGCTCCGGTAACGCTGGGAGCACCATTCAATTTTTACGGTACGGTTTATACTGATCTGGCACTGACCACCAACGGCTATATTTCCACAGACGTCACTGACGCAGGTCCTGATCTGTCCAATGACTGTCCTTTGCCAGCCACGCCCAGCACAGGTGGTGGAGCAAGGATGTATCCATTACAAGATGACCTCATCACCAATGGTGGTGTTTATTATGAATACTTCCCGGTTTGTCCCCGGCCTTCTGATACTTTCGTTGACACCCTTGGTTGTCATGTGGTTCAGTGGGATGGCGTAGAACACTTTGGTGGCGGCGGTGAAGTCTTTGGCTTTGAAGCAATCTTGTATGATTTAAGTTGGGAAATTGTTTTCGTTCAGGGAACTGGAAATCCTGAAGCGGGTTCTGGCTCTACCACCGGCATTCAAAATGATGGTGCAACTGATGGTTTGACATATGCTTGCGATACCGCAGCTTCAGTTCCAGCTTCCAGCGCACAATGCTTTATCCATCCAAACCCTGATCCAGCAGCCTTACCACCTATTTTGCCTGTTCCAACCAACAACAAAGTCATGTTGGCCACACTGGCAGGCGCATTGGGTCTGATTGCCTTGTTCCTGATGAGACGCAAAGCAATCATCTGAACACTGCATCACCATTAGTCAAGAAAGTCCCCTGCATGCCAGGGGATTTTTTTTTCTCACACCAGAAAAAAAGCCGAACCAAAAGCCGTCATGATTTACCCGAAAAATGGTATCATGTCTCTCTTGTGAAGGCCGAACCACCATGAATCAGAAGCGCAGCTCCAAGCCCATCCATCACCAACTGCTCTACCTCAGCCTTTTACCATTTATATACGCCCTGGCCTTATCATTGGCCAACTGGCTGGGCTGGCAGGAGCTGTTTCCTCATGAGCATCACTTCATTCGACTTAACAGCTATATTTATGCCCATTCATATGGTGCTTTGTTACTTGGCTTTGTCTCTGGCATCAAGATTGGCATGGCCTTTGAGCAACCCCGCTCAAACACTTATGTATTACTCAATTGGCTGTTGTTGGTATTTGCCTGGTTCAGCTATCAATCATTTGCTGATCTAACTGGCATATTGATTCTGTTGAGTGGCTGGCTGGCGGCTATAATCATTGACCAGATGGCCAAACAAAACGAGCTGCTCGGTGAAAGGATCAGTCGCACCCTGCTGACCACACAATGCATTGTCATTCTGCTGTTATCGCTGATTGCCGGCCTTAATGGCTGACACGGAATGACATTAAACGGAGACTAAACCAGGCATTCACAGCCATGCGGCCAATGAATGCCTGGTGGTTACGGTTCAGGCAAATTTGGCTGTGACGTGATCCAATGCGTTTTGTAATCGGTTGACTGTCTCAGTTTGACCCAGAACCTGCATGATCACATCATTGGCTGGCCCCTGGGCCTGGCCTGACAATGCCAGCCGCACGGGCATACCCACTTTACCAAAGCCGACTTCCAGTTCACTGACCACATTGGCAATCAACTGATGCAGATCAGCACCCGCCCAGTCATCGATGGCCTGGCATTTTTCGATCACTGCCTGTAAAGCTCCGATGGCTGATTCTTTAAAAGCCTTGGCTTCGGCTTTTTCGTCATAGCCGGTCAAGGGCTGCATCAAAAACAACCCCATCTCGGCCAATTCATTGATGGTCTGAGCACGGTCCTTAAACATCTCGGCCACAGCACCCAGATCAACCGCATCAGGTACCTCAACACCAAGCACATTCAACCGGGTTTGGAGTAAATGTGCCAGGCGGTCGTTGTCAGCCTGCTGAAGGTATTGCTGGTTGATCCAGTTGAGTTTGGTGGTATTGAACGCACTGGGCGCTTTGTTAACACCTGACAGCTCAAACAATTCAATCATTTGCTGTTTAGTGAACAATTCCTGATCACCATGCGACCAGCCCAGACGAACCAGATAATTGAGCACCGCCTCTGGCAGGTAGCCATCCTCGGCGTATTGCATCACACTGACTGCGCCATGACGTTTGGATAAACGAGCACCGTCATCACCAAGGATCATCGGCACATGGGCAAATTCCGGAACCTGCACACCCAGGGCCTGGTATATATTGATTTGCCGTGGGGTATTGTTGATGTGATCATCACCACGGATCACATGGGTGATACCCATGTCTGCATCATCCACCACCACACTGAAATTATAAGTGGGCATGCCATCAGCACGGGCAATCACCAGATCATCCAACTCATCATTGGCCACCGTGATGGGACCCCGAACGTGATCATCAAACCGTACTTCACCGGTTTTGGGGGTTTTGAAACGAATGATGGTATCTTCGGCTTTACCCAGACTCAGATCACGGCATTTACCGTCATACCGTGGTTTTTTGCCGCTTTTCATTTGCTCTTCGCGGACTTCATCCAGCCGTTCTTTGGAGCAGTTGCAATAATAGGCCTGCCCGTTATTCAACAACTGATCGATTTTTTCATGGTACCTGGCGAGGTTTTGGCTTTGGTATTTCACGGCTGAATCATGTTCCAGCCCCAACCAATCCATGCCTTCAAATATGGCATTCACTGATTCTTGTGTTGAGCGTTCGGTATCGGTGTCTTCGATACGCAGCTCAAATTGACCGCCATGATGGCGGGCATACAGGTATGAGAATAATGCAGTGCGGGCGCCGCCAACGTGTAAGTAGCCAGTTGGACTGGGCGCAAATCGGGTGATGACTTTCATGTTATTTTTGATTCCTTGTGATTATTGACCCAACAGGGTTTTCATGGCGTCAGTCAGTTCTGATTCATCAGAGTGAATCGCTTTGAGGGCTTCGGCCGGGGTTTTGTTCTGGTATTTGATTAACCAGGCTGCATACAATTGACTGGCACGGTTCCCGGAGCGGCAGTGGAGCACCACTTTCTCTCCCCGGTGGGCTTCAAGGATGTCATTGAAAGCGGCCAGCTTGGCTGGTGAGTAAGGGTGATCCTGACCAATCTCAAGCAATTCGTAGCTCAAGCCCAAGGTTTGTGCCACGTTTGCCTGGTCAAACTCAAGCTGATCCATTTCTCCAGCGGTTCTGGTGTTCAGCACCAACCCGACTTGTTCTGCGGCAAATTCACTGAAGTCCTCTGCATCAGGCTGCGGTCCGATCCACACATGGTCGCTCACCAATCGGGCATCATTGAAGTAGCTGGCAGCTTCATCCGCCATCGCAGGTCCTGCCATGAAGGCCCATAAAATCAAAAAATGTTTGAACATGTCTTTCTCCGGTTGGGTGATTGCTCATTAATTCAATAATGAACCCATTTTACGACGGTACTTTGAGGCCAGGCCAGGGCCTTCAAGCAGCGGAAATGAAGCCAGCAATAATTGCCTGATGTCATCATTACCTTTGTCACTGGCCAGCAATTCAAGCAATCCCAGAACCGCTTGTTCCACCTGGCCACTGGCGATCAGCTGTTTCATTTGCCCCAGTTGATCATCCCCGGCATCAACCCGGGCCAGCTGTAAACGGGCTTTGATTTGATCGGCTTCCGGTTTTTTCAGTTGTTCCACGTTCAAGCCATCATACAACTGCTGGGCGGCTTCAATCTGATTGGTTTTCAAGTGAATGTCCATGATCTGCCACACCGCTTGCTCCTGCGGCATGCCAGCAAGTACCGCCAGTGCCGCTTCAAACTGTTCATTGTCTATCATCTGTTGCACATCGGCACCTGCCTCATCAGCAGGCTCAGCTGCAGCTTGCAATTCAATGTGCTGAGTCAGCCACTTGATGATGTCGCCTTCCGTCTTCAGCCCCATGAAATTATCCACGATCTGACCATCTTTCAGCAAAGCAACTGTGGGCAAACTCTGGACACCCATTTGTTGAGCCAGCATTTGTTCCTGATCGGTGTTGACTTTCGCCAATGCCAGTACACCAGGATATTTTTCCACCAGGCGATGTAAGATTGGCGTCAGGTTTTTACAAGGCTCGCACCAGTCAGCCCAGAAATCCAAAATGACAGGAGTGGTTTTTGATTTTTCGATCACCGCCGACATGAATGTTTCAGCGGTTACATCAGTAATATCTGCAGAAGTTTGTTCCATGTTGTGTCCCATCAGTAATAAGGGTTTTCACCCGAGGCGTGATCAGTGGCATCAAGCACTTGATTGATTTCAGTAAATGCACTGGTGATCTGACTTTGCATGCCTTGTGACAAGGTTTGTTTGGCCATACCACAACCCTGGCAACCACCACCAAACTGAATGTATGCCTTGTCTTCTTCGATGGCTGTCAGCGCAGCATGTCCTCCATGTGAGGCCAGCATCGGATTGATGGTGGCTTCAATGAAGTAAGACAGCCTGTCAAATAAAGGGGCATCGTCATCCGGTGCCTGCCCTTTGAGCATGGGTGCTTTGATGTTCAACTGACCACTGGCACCCTGAACCTCATAATCAATCTCCGCCGCTTCAAACCAGGCTTCATCATTCTTAGCCAGATACAGATTAAATGGCCCCAAATCCTGCATCAGGTAACTGTCATCGATCTCGCTGGCCTCACAAAAGCCCAGATGACAATCGGCAGAAGGGGTGCCTGGATTCTGTACATCGACCTTCAGGTGCAAGGACTCGATGTCCTGTTCATTGATGACGCCGGCCAAAAACTCAATGGCCGATTCAGTGACTTTAATCATTGTATGTTCTCGTATAGAAAGGGTAAGGACTCATCCAACCGGTAATCAATGCCTGAATGGGTGCCATTAAACTCAGTGTAAATGTGTTCGATGCCGGCTTTTTCAAGTTTTTTTGCCAACTGCCGCATACCGTAATGTATGAAATACTGATCTCGAAAGCCGCAATCCATGTAAAGGCCATTGAGTTGTTGCAGAGCGCTTTTCGATTGGGACACCCGGTTGACCGGATCATGAGCCAGCCAGCGCTGCCAACGGGTCTCATCCAATTCACAGGATTGTAGATCAAATGGCAACACCCATTCGGCCACATTGCTTTCATCATAAGTGGCTGCCATGCAAACATGCATCAGTGCCAGGATGTGAGAGCCCATGATTTTTTTGGCTTTCCAAAAGCGCTTAACCAGTTTTTTTACATCACCATCAAACTGTGCCAATACATCAGCCACTGCAGGGAAGTCCCGTTTGTACAGCAAATCAAACCCTGCATCGCCAGAGTGATTGGCAATGGCACCCCACTGCCCAGGAAAGTCCATGGCAAAACGAATGGCTGCAAACCCTCCAGAGGACTTGCCCAACACCGCTCGATGGGTTGCTCCAGGTTTGACGGCATAGGACCGCTCCACCAGGGGAATCAACTCTTCATGTATGTGGCTGGCATACTGACCCATGCCAGGGGCATCCAGGTATTGGTTACCACCCAAGCGGGTGAAGCATTCCGGGAACACCATGATCACCGGTCCCAGTTGACCTTCTGCGATCAGGCGATTTAGGCGTTCTGGAATGCTTTCTCCAAAATTCCGCCAGCCCACCACGCCTTGACCACTGTTGGTGTATGCCGCCAGGTAATACATCACCGGATAGGATTGTGATGAATCATAATCGGGAGGTAAATAAACCGGTACGTGTCGCACATGCGGGTCGCCCAGAGGGTTGTCCTTTAACAAGCCGGATTCAATCTCCAAATATTCAATATGGCCTGAGGGATATGAGCTGTGGTGGTTATGAATTGACATAGGAGAACGGTCAAATGAAAAGCCACACATTTTAACCGATTTACACCCAAAGCAACACTGCATGCTGACTTTTGAATGACTGAGAACAAAAAACCCCCAGGCTTACTCAACCCGGGGGCCACAGTGTCACAACTGTTGTTATCCTGAATCCAGGTTATTCAGTTTTACCGGAAACCAGCCACATAAGCGGCACGCAACTCATGCACCCGGGTATTGTTTCGGCTGGAGGTGCCTATGGCACGACCGCCAAAGGTTTGATTGGGGTTGGAAAAGCCCGCAATTCGGGGTTGTGGGTTTGAACTGACTGCCATCACTGTGCGGAAATTGCCTGGTGAACTGACAAACCCGCGGCCGAAGCTGTAAGGTGTTCCTGTGGGGTCATTGTCATGACGGGCCCCAAACAAGTGGCCAGCCTCATGCACAAAGGTGTAATCGGTACAGTCGTGATCCACCAGGAAAAAAGCCCGGCCCGCGGTGGCTCCAATGGCATCTGCCTGACCACACAAACCTTTGTTTCGCAATGTGGTGGTAACCAGCACCACCAGATCAGCATTGGTTTGATTCCTCAGAGAACCCGGCACATTATCCAGATAGCCATCGTTGGTGCGACGCAATCGCGATAACATGTTCGAAGAACTGGTGTTTAACTCTGCGCCAGCCCGGTATAAACCGGCATTGCGCATTTCCAGGTCCAGCTGATTGTTGCTGTAAACCTGATTGGATTGGGTGATGAAAAACCGCATGGCATCAACCGCAGCGGCTACGCCACCCGCATCATTGATGGCCTGATCAGTGATCAATTGAATGACATCAATCACATTGCTTGCCTCTGTATTGGCAGGTGCCGCCAGATTGGCTGGTGATTTAGACTCATGCTTTGGCGTGTCGTCCTTGTGACTCAAGTTGGAAAAGTCTCTTTTGACCAACACATACCCATCACCCTGCTCCAGGGTTCTGACTTCATAAACCAAACCTTCGACCAGAATTTGACCAAAGACCCGCTTACCATGGATCATGAACACAGCCTGGTTAGGGTTGATGGCGTTTTCATCGATCACAGCACTGCTGGCCATTTTACGCAATCCCAGATCAATGTCGCCAACCCAGGCATATGATTCATCATCAACCACAAAGGTATTTATTTGTCTGGCTTGCAGATTCAGGTCATTGGCAAAGTTTAACACCAGGGCATCGTTCTCAACTGCCAAAGCCTGTAAATTAAGACCAATGGTCTCAATTGACTCAACGCTGTCATTCCGGCTCAATGCCTGTATCACAGGTGATGAATCGTACAAACCCTCTGTGGTTCTGGCTTCTGGCTGAAACAAATTGGTCTGTGCCATACCAAGGCCGCTGATTAATGTGCCCGCGACCACGCCCATGGTGGTCAGTGTTTTCTTGAATTTCATGTTTACTTCCTCTCTTTAATTATATTTGGGAAGGTTAAAACACAGTCCGGGTCCCACCCTGGGACGCGATTACCTGGGCTGATGGTAAGCCACCTTCAGCGTCTGACTACGTGCACGCACGTGATTTGATGTGGGTAATGCTTCACTCCATTGATTAAAACCGGGTTTTAACCAATCTCAGCAGTGTATTGTTGTATTTTTTTATTTGACACCGCCGGGCTCTTTGAACAATGCATGCTGTTTCAGCACCTGGTTGCACAATTCATTTGCTATTGTGTTACCACTTCTGCAATCAAAATGTTAAGTGGTTCACATTTTTCAGCTGTTTTCTGAATCTACAAGCTGTTTCAGGTCCTCCATTTCAAACGTCTGCTGTTGTCACTGAGCACCATCACTCATTAACCACATACTTTGCATTCTTTGCTGAGTCCGTTAAACTGTTGGATACATTTTTTCATGCATGACTGTTTTGACTCAAAGCCGCTCACAACAAAAAGAACGCACCCGACGGGCCATCATTGAAGCCGCCATTGGTCAGCTCAGCGAAAGTCAAAGTTTTGCCAGCCTTAGCCTCAGAGAAGTGGCCCGGCAAGCCGGAATTGCCCCAACTTCCTTTTACCGCCATTTCAAAGACATGGAAGAGTTGGGCCTGACGCTGGTTGATGAATCAGGCTTGGCACTCAGGCAGGTCATGCGCAAAGCCAGACAACGACTGAAGAAAAAAGGCAGTGTGATAGCCACCTCAGTAAAAACATTTATGGAATTCACCAGTTCTCACCCAAATATTTTTCGCATATTATTCCATGAGCGATCAGGCACCACCCGGGCACTGCGCGATGCAGTGGCCCGGGAAATTCAATACTTCGTGGTTGAACTGACTGATTACATTCAAAACAATGGTTTTGACCATGCCGCCGCATACGCTCAGGCTGAAGCCATGGTTGCGGTGATTTTTAACGCCGGTGCAGAATCAATAGCCAGCAAACCCCACCAACGCCAGGAACTGGAAGAGCGCGCCATTCAACAACTCAGATACATCGCAGCCGGTGCCGCCGCTTTACAACAAAAAGCACCTTGACTGCTTGAGAACTAACCTCATAAAAAAAACAACTGTTCACCACATCAAAAAGTCACAACATCATTAAATTTACGTTACAAAACAGTTAATTAATGTATTTTTATCATTTATTGGCGCTGATTTAACTTGCCTTTACTCTTTTTAAGAGTACACTTGTACGCTGAACACCAAAGGCTGAACAATGACCAAAAGTACCCACTGGTTTGCCAGATCACTGACCAACCAATCCTCATTCAAAACCTGGCTTGAACCTGTCATACAACAGTTCAGACCAAACTGGCAGGCCACCGGATATCCTGCTTCAGTCATCGACAACCGTCTGGAAAGTGACCTGGTGTTCTCACTGGTTCTGCGCCCTGCCCGATCATGGCCCGGGTTCAAAGCAGGCCAACACATCCAATTGCAGGTGGAAATCAATGGCACCCGCTATCAAAGAACATTCAGCTTGTCCACCGCACCGGAATACCGCAAACAAACCGGGCTGGTGGAGTTGACAATCCGTCAACAAACTGGCGGTCTGGTTACTGGCTGGCTGGCTGAACACCTGAATAAAGGAGATCAGGTCATCTTATCTGCTGCAGCTGGAGACTTCACCCTCCCCTCAACACCTTACCCCATGCTGCTGATTGCCGGTGGCAGCGGCATCACGCCATTTCGCAGTTTTATTCAGCAACTGGCTTGTCAGAAGAGCCAACGGGACATTCACCTGATTTACTACAATCAAGCCACAGCACCATTATTTGCCGAAGAGTGGCCACTGATGGCCGCAGCGCTCCCCGGACTCAAAGTCAACCTGATTGACACCGCTGAAAAAGGCATGATCAATCGCAAACAATTATCTGAACTTTGCCCTGATGTAACCGATCGCACGGCCTGGTTATGCGGCCCCTACGGCCTGATCAACACCAGCCGTGATCTGCTGCTTGAACTGGGTGTGGAGGACAGCGATATTCACCATGAATTGTTCGGCCCAAAACCACTTGATCCGACGATGAAAAGCCAATCTGGCACCGTTCATTTCAATCAGGCCGGAATGAGTCTGGACTATCAGGGCGGGGCACCCACTACATTGCTTGAACTGGCTGAACATGCTCAACTGAATCCTGTCAGCGGTTGCCGCATGGGAGTCTGTCATCAATGCAAATGTCGCAAGTCACAAGGCTTGGTCATCAACACCCTGACCGGCCAACAGTCAGACACCGGTGCAGAGGATATCCAACTGTGCGTGTCCATTCCCATCGGCGAAGTCAGCCTGGAACTATAAAATGAACAACCAAAACATCAACTTTACACAACTGGAAGCAGATTTATCGGCCATTCGTGACCATACCCTGCAACAACGTGGCGCCGATGACGCCCGCTACATCCGCCGCATCATTTGCCTTCAACGGGTTGCCGAGATCACCGCCAGAGTGCTGATGTTTGGCTGTTTTTTCAGCCTGTGGTTCCCGCTGGCGGGGATGCTGTTACTGGCATTTGCCAAGATTCTGGATAACATGGAAATTGGCCACAATGTACTGCATGGCCAATATGACTGGATGAATGACCCCAACATCAACTCCAGAACATATGAATGGGACATTGCCAGTGATGCCGGATCATGGAAACGCATCCACAACCACGAACACCATACTTACACCAACATCATTGGTAAGGACAGAGACTTTGGCTATGGCTTGTTGCGCATGAGCGACGACCTCAAATGGCGACCCAAAAACAGCTGGCAATTCATCACCTATCTCAATCTGAGCCTGCTGTTTGAATGGGGCGTGGCCTATCACGAACTGGCTGCAGAGCGGGTGTTCATCGGCAAGAAGAAAGCCAATCGCACCAGCGCCTTGTCAGACGGCGAACTGAAACGCATGTTCTTCAGCAAAGCAGGCAGACAAATATTCAAAGACTATGTGTTTTTCCCGTTACTGGCCGGACCCATGTTTTTCACTGTCCTGTTGGCCAACCTCGGCGCCAACCTGATCCGCAACCTGTGGACATCAACCATTATCTTTTGTGGCCACTTCACTGAAGATGTGCAGACATTCACTGAAGAAGAATGTGTCAATGAAAGCAAAGGTCAATGGTATCACCGGCAGATGCTGGGCTCTTCCAACCTGACAGGCCCTCGCTGGTTCCACATCATGACCGGACATTTGAGTTGCCAAATTGAACACCACCTGTTTCCGGACATTCCGGCTCATCGCTATGTGGCCATGGCCGATGAGGTGCAAAAAGTGGCACAGAAACATGGCATACCATACAACACAGGTTCATTCTTCAGGCAATATGGCGCGGTACTCAAACGCATTTGGAGGCACTCCTGGCCTGATAAAACAACCATCAAAAAAAACCGTCAAGCCGGCTGAACAGACCCAGTTATCACAGGCATTGAAAATCAATCATGGTTTGGCCGTCCTGACCGCCGCCAGTGCCACCAGCACCTGCTCCATTGATGGAAAACACCGTATTTTGATCAGCTGTATACATGGCCCCGTCCAGGCAGACAACACCGATCACGGCACCACCAGCACCGCCACCACCTTGTCCACCAGCACCACCGTGACCACCATCACCACCACGACCTCCACGTCCTGAATCATCTTCTTCAGCACCACCAGACCCTCCGCCTCGTCCCAAACCGCGAAAACCGCCGCCACCGCCACCGCCGCCGTTTCCAGCTGCGGTCGTCATCAACACCACTTGCTCCAGGTTGACCTCGGCATTGATCAAACGCAGAGCAATACTGGCTCCGCCACCCTGACCACCGGTTCCGCCTGTACCACCACAACCGCCGCCACCGCCGCCACCGCCAGCGCCACCGTATGAGTCACAGGCGAAGGCACCACCGCCGCCACCACCGCCGCCGCCGCCACCTTTTCCGGCGGTTCCATCAGCACCATCGGCGCCTGAAAAAATTTTGTATTCAAAGTTGATGAACTGAACCGTGTTATTGGCACCTGCACCAAACAATCCATTAATCCCAGGATCACCGTGACTTCCATTGCCGCCATGTCTGGTGGACTGACCGCCGTTTCCGGTACCTCCTGTACCACCCCAAGCACCCAGGTTTTGCCCCCGGCTACCGGGTGAACCATTGCCATTTTCCAGCCCCGCAGACCCACCACGCCCTCCGGCAACTCCACAAGAACTGGACCCTCCTGAACCCCGTGTTGGCGCGCTGTTTTCATCACACACACCGCCATCATTTTCCACCCCATTACCACCGTTGGCACTAAAACCACCGTTTGCGCCATTGGCGCCAAATAACCCATTGACACCATGTCCACCTCGCCCGGGGAACAGTTCAACAGCTTGCAACATGACTCCGATGGAATTGCGCACCGTTAAGCCATAAGTCGTGCCACTGGCAGGGGCATTGTTGGCACCCACAAACCGCACATGCTGGATGTATTGAGGTTGACTGCCCATGTCCAATTCTGCGCCATTAAATGGCGTGCTCAACACCGTTGGGAATGCTGGGCTTGCGGTCCGGGTTGCAAAGTCATTGATGTATGCGCCTGCCAAATGAATGCCAGGAATCAAATCTGCACCATCAACAAATGTACCAAAATCATATTGACCTATTGAAATCAATACCCACGACCTGTTGTTATCCTGTGCCAACTGCTGTGCCAGATACAGATCACCAGTCGGATCAGCTGAAGTGAGGCCTGAACCCTCGGCACCAGGGGCCACAAACACACTGTTTGCCAAATCGCCGTCTATGCCATCACAATTACTGTCTACATATGACAAGTCAGGTATGTCAACCTGACCAGGAAAACGGGCCGGGTCATTGTCATCACAATCGGTGGCATTGAGGACATACCCGGCTCTCAACTGACAAAATGATGCGGCATTAAAAAGGTTTCCATACGTGTCTTCATCGGCATCACGGTATTGTGTGATGGGGTTCTGACAACCTTCAAACGTACCAACAAATATCGGATTCTCGGCCAGCTGGCCTTGCTCAAGTTCATTGTTGGTTGGGGAATTAATACCAAAGCTGGCATCGGCATTGACCGAATAGAAGTCATCCGCCGGGAAATCAAATGGATCCAACAAAAAGACTTCCTGATTCAGGCCAATGCTCAACACACCGGTATTGGGGTCAAACAATGCCCCCTGAACCAATAAATCAGGCACTATACCACCGGGTGATTGAATGAACCCTTGGTTGGCAATCAGAAAATAGGTTGGCTCGTAAAAATCTCCGGGCAAGACCAAATCCACAACAGTGGTATCTGACAGAATTTGTATGGCACCACCACCGATGTTGAGGTTGGCATTGGGTTCAGCAATCAGCTCGATGTACTGAACATCTCCAGCAGGGTTGGTATACACTTCATTGACTTCCCATCCCACAAAGGTGGCTCCAGCGTGTGATTTGAAACACACAAAAACCAACAACAACACACCTCGCATCACACCCCCCTCCAAACTCACAAACAGTAATTACCTTATCCGATGAGATTTGTGAATGCAAATGTTGGCGCTCAGCACAGCAAAAGATCACTCTTGATCAATGGTGGCAAAGAATGAATCCTGATTCCATTGTGGTCGCTCATCGGTGTTGGCCACTTCGGTGGCAATCACCCGATTGATGGCCACAAATTGAGCAGCCACATCATAATTAATGGGTAAATCCAATTGGTCACTGGGCTTGTGGTAGTGTTCAATCATGAACTCCTGACTGGAAATTTCATGCTCGTCAAAAATCATATCCGCCTTGTCTGCGGTCACCAGAAACACCGCAGGGATGCCTTTCTTTACAAAGCTGTATTGGTCACTGCGGACAAAAATCCCTTGCTCAGGCATGGGGTCAGGAATCAGCTTCATGTTTTCAGTGGCCACCGCCCGCTCAATCACTCCCCACAAGGAACTGTGTTGCGCACCAAAACCAATCAACTGATCAAAGGCATTGGTTAAAACCGGCATATCCAGATTCACATTGGCCACGATGCTGTCAATGGGAACCGTCGGGTTATGGGCAAAATAATCTGAACCCAATAAGCCCTTTTCTTCTGCTGTTACCATGGCAAACAACATCGAACGCCTGGGCCGCTGGTCAGATTGAGTGATCTGATGGGCCATTTCGAGCAATGTTGAAACACCGGCTGCATTGTCCATGGCACCGTTGTTGATTTTGTCACCCAGTTCAATGTGTTCAGCCACCCCAATGTGATCGGTGTGTGCACTGAGTAAAACGTATTCATTTTTCAGTACCGGATCAGCACCCTCCAGCACCCCAACCACATTCGGGCTGGTGACACTTGAATGGGTTGATTGATAACTGATGGTGGCGGTTATTCCCATGTTCTGACCTGCTGGTTGCTGGCCATTTTCAATTTGCTCATAGATGGCCTGCAAATCCATACCAGCGCGGCTAAAGAGTTCCTTCGCAGCAGCCATGCTTAACCCTGCTGAACCCTGAATTTCCGGATAACCATTCTGCACAACGCCTGACTCATTGACCCAGCGAATCCGGGGTTTGCTGATGTATTCTTTGGCCCTGGAGAATGGAAAAATACGCTCACTCACCGGGGTAACAACCGTGATGATTCCAACCGCCCCTCGATCCACCAGAGCCTGAGTCCCTTTCCGTGAATAGTGGGCTCCTTCCTCACTGGGGAAGTGTTGTGGTCGCCCGGACAGAACCACCGCGATTTTACCAGTCAGGTCAATACCTTCAAAATCACTGTACTCAAGAAAAGGGGCATCAATGCCAAAACCGGCAAACACCAGTTCACCGGTGACTGCTGATGAAGTGCGATTGATGTTGGCGCCCACCGTGAATTCGGTCAAAAATTCAAGTTGTGTCACGTCATCACCATCCGTGTAACTGAATTCAGGAGATGTCAGATCCAGCAGTGTGGATTTGAATTCAATCCGTTGCAGGTATGTGCCGTCATCGCCGGCTGGGACAATCCCCATCTTGGCAAATTCGGTGGCAATGTATTGCGCTGCCACCTCATGACCGGGTGATCCGGTGTCCCTGCCTCGCAACAGGTCCGAAGCCAGAAAATCCATGTGGGCTGCAAAGCGTTTCGCCGTATCAGTCGCCAGTGTATTGTTCATTACCAAACATAACAACATCACCGACAGGGCTCTCAGGGTCAATTTTTGATTCATGGCTGATGGGTTTTATTGATTGCCAGTCATCTTACAAACCCCGGGAAAATAGTTATATAGTTCACAAGTCATGATATCGAACCCTGCTGACAGGTGAAAGTTGCTGCATATTGGGTTACAATCATTCGCTTTTTGAGCCTGGGAACGCCATGAAATCATTCAACAACCAACATTCAGTTTTCTTGATTTGTTCATTGTTCATTGCCACTTTGTCGTTCGCCGGAGACACGCCATTCACCAACAACGACTTTAACATGGAAGCAGCCATCAACAGCAGTGCTGAACTGATGGATGTGCTCAGCAATGATGATTCTGGTATCACCGGAAATGATTACAAAGAAGTGGTTGCAGTGTGTGACATCAACGCTTCAGATCAGGATTGTCTATCTAATGGCACCAACTTCAGTAATGCCATCGGAACCGTCACTGTCAATGGCACAGGAGATAACAACAACGTTTTATTCACCTCATCCAGCTCGGTTTCTGATTTGTTCGAATTCAAGTACGTCATGGAAAATTTCACGGGAGGCCAGGGCTCTGCAGAAGCCTCTGTGACAATGTTTTATTATGAAGTGAATACCAACAGTGACAGCAGCACCAACAACTGCACACCCGCCGCGTGCACATTGCGTGATGCCATCGCGGCAGGTCAGGCCGAAGCCGGTGCCAGCAATGTTCGATTTGACCGTGACTTCACGGGCATCATCATGCTGTCCAGTGAATTGACCATTGATGACACCGACCTGACCATCGCCGGACCTGGTGGCGATCAGGTCACCGTTTCGGGCAATGATCAAGTCCGGGTCATCGACGTTACCGGCGCCTCAGAACGCGTCAGCCTGTCAGGCTTTACCATCAGCAACGGACTGGCCACTGGAGACGGCGCAGGTATCCGCTTCAATGGTTCGAGGGATGTGCTGGTTGAAAACATGCGCATCATTGACAATGAAACCAGCACCAATGGCGGGGGTATTTGGTTTGCCTCAGCCAGTGGTACGGTCAGAAACACGGAAATCAGCGACAATCAGGCAGGTGTCTCAGGAGGCGGAATTGGCATGATTGGTTCATTTGGCTCTGATGTGTTACTGGAAAACGTCACCATCAGTGGCAATGTATCAGCGGATGACGGTGCTGGTTTTTTTATCAATTCAGGCAATGGTCAGAACATAACCCTGAGGCACGTCACCTCAGCTTTCAACAACAATGGCAGCAACCAGATCATCGGCAATCAGGTCGGTGCCAACGGAAACATCAACATTGAATCCAGTTTGATCGTCTCCAATGGTTTGGATCTGGTCTTATTGGCCAACAACAATGTGGTCAATAACAGCATCATTGGCAATTACTCTGGCGCCAATCTAGTGGGTGGTAACAACCTGACAGAATGGGGTGTGGCACTGAACCCACTGGCTGCGTTGAATGACACCGGCTTGAGGGTCCACAGCTTTGAACCTGGCGCAGATGCGCACAATTATGTGGATGACATGATTGGCAATGTGGGTTGCGGCACAGTGGTTCCCAATGACCAGATTGGCACTCCCAGGCCAGAAGGAGCAGGCTGCGATGCGGGTGCTTATGAATACATTTTTATCGATGAAATTTTCATCAGTGGTTTTGAGTGATTAACAGGCTAGCTGTTGAGCTGTTGAAAGACCTGCCTGAATAAAGAGGGCTCTGGTGCCTGAAAATCCTGGTCAGCAAAGCGCAAGCGACAGGCATGCAAAAATAATTTCCGCTCAAATCTGTTGTCCGCTTTTCCATAAAGGCGATCACCCAAAACGGGACATCCCAGGTGTTGGGCATGCACCCTGATTTGGTGAGTCCGCCCGGTTTCAATCCGACAAGCCACCAAACTCACACCGCAACCTGATTGGATGGGTTCAAAATGTGTCACCGCATGTTGCCCGGATGGATCCACCACCACGGTGCGAATTCCATTGACCCTGTTATGGGTATTCAATGGCTGTTCCACGGTTACCGCTTCATTGAATTCACCCGTCAATAAGGCAAGGTAGGATTTTTTCACCTGTTGTTCTTTCATGGCTTGCTGAAAAGCCAATAAAGCCTGGCGGTTTTTGGCCAGCAACAAACAGCCGCTGGTGTCTTTGTCCAGACGATGAGCCAACTGCAGGTTTTCGAAACCCTTCATTGCAGTCAGTGCTTCCACCACGCCACAGTCATGTCCCGATCCAGCATGAACCGGCATTCCGGCGGGTTTATCAAGCACCAGAAAATCGGCATTTTCAAATACCACACAAGCCTGCAATTGCTGCTTGAGGCGATCAGGAACCTTTGTGACTTTCTTCTCAATGAAAAAGACACCTGGAGGAATGCGCACTTCATCACCGGGGATCAAACGAGACAGCGGTTTGGCCCGTTTACCGTTGATACGAACCTGACCCTTGCGAATGAGCTTGTACCAGTTGGATTTGGCCACCTGTTTGCGGTGCTTCAACAAATAATTATCCAGCCGTTGCCCTGATTCATTATCGGTGACCACCAAAATGGGCTTTTTACTCATAATAAATTGTTTTTAAAAGATAATTCTGTGAAAACGCAAAAATAATGTTAAAATCCACGACGATTAATGGCCAGGAGCCATTATTGATTAAAGAATCAGTTGAAACATGATAATAAATGTTCCCTGATTATACGATTTAAAGCAGTTCAGTTCCAAGGAATTAGTCGCCAGGCGACAGGAACCCCGAATCATTGGACCCGATGATGAACACTCACTGATTGGAACGAGTAACCAATTCAGTCTGAAAATAACATGACACCCGGTGTTTTAGACACCGACGATAAGCGAAACAACACACCGCGAGTAGAATTCAGGTCAGCCAACACACGGCAACTGCCTGAACTGACTGTTACATGAGCAACCAGATGACAGACAGGTCTGCGCCATCGACATCATGCTGAGCACCCTGATAAAAGGGCTATACAGACATGATTATGCTATTTGGCATCGCTGAAAAGGTTCATCGTTCCTGAATTAAAAGGAAACAAGATGAAAAGAATGTTAATCAATGCAACCCACACCGATGAAATTCGTGTGGCGATTGCAGATGGACAAAGACTGTATGATTTGGACATCGACTCTGCGGGTCATTACCGCAAAAAAGGCAACATCTACAAAGCCAAAATCACCCGCGTAGAACCCTCACTTGAAGCCTGTTTTGTCAATTACGGCTCTGAAAGACACGGTTTTTTACCCTATAAAGAAATCAGCCCGGCCTATTGCAAACAGGCCCCAAGAGGCAAAGCCCGCCTGCCCATAAATGAAGCCCTGAAAGAAGGTGATGAAATCATTGTTCAGGTCAACAAGGAAGAACGTGGCAACAAAGGTGCTGCACTGAGCACATACATTTCGCTGGCCGGCCGATACCTGGTTTATATGCCTGGCAATCACCGGGCCGGTGGCATTTCCAGACAAATCCGCGGTGAAAAACGCGCCCATCTGCAAGACATCATGCGCAGACTGGAAATCCCTAAAAATGATGGCGTCATCATTCGCACAGCAGGCTTAGGCAGAACGTTTGAAGAATTACATTGGGATTTTAACTACCTGCAACAAGTGTGGGAAGCCATACAAAAAGCCGCTGATCAGAAAAAAGGTCCATTTTTCATTTATCAGGAAAGTGACTTGTTCATCCGAGCATTGCGGGATTACTTACAACCGGACATCGGTGAAATCCTGATTGATGATCGCGATTCATATGAAAAAGCCCGTGAGTTCATGCAACAGGTGATGCCACATAACCTGAAAAAACTGTCTTACTACAATGACACCACTCCACTGTTTTCACGGTATCAGATCGAACGTCAGATACAATCCGCATTCGAACGTGAAGTGAAGCTTCCTTCTGGTGGTTCTGTGGTGATTGATCAGACCGAAGCCCTGCTGTCGATCGATATCAATTCAGCCAAAGCAACCAAAGGTGTAGACGTCGAAACCACCGCACTGCACACCAATCTGGAAGCCGCTGATGAGATTGCCAGACAATTGAAAATCAGGGATCTGGGTGGCTTGGTAGTGATTGATTTCATTGACATGCGCATCAATAAAAACCAACGCGAAGTGGAAAACCGCATGCGTCAAGCCGCTGAATCTGATCGGGCACGGGTGCAAATTGGTAAAATATCAAAATTCGGATTATTGGAAATGTCTCGACAGAGATTGCGGTCTTCGATTGCAGACTCCAGTCAGATTACGTGCCCCACATGCGGTGGTCATGGATTCATCCGCTCTATGGACTCTCTGGTGATATCCATCATTCGACTGACTGAAGAGGAGATGATCAAGCCCAAAACCGGCCGCATTGTTATCCAGGCTCCAGTTGACATCACCAACAAGATCCTCAATGAAAAACGCACAGAACTCTCAGAACTTGAACAGCGACATCATGTTGAAGTGTCAGTGATTTCCAATGAAAACCTGTCTTCACCGGACTTCCATGTTCAGCGTTATAACATCAATGAGTCCAATATAAACATCGACGACATCCCATTGGTTAAACCGGAAGATTGTCACAAGGCTGTATCACTGGATCCACCACCACCGACCAAAGAAAAAGCCGCATTGGGCATGGTCAAACCTGATATTCAGGCTCCAAAACGCTCAGTGTCACTGGTGATTTCTTCGTGGTTCAAGAGTCTGTTCTCTAAGCCCAAAAAGAAAAAACCAGCCAAAGGTGGGCAACAGAAAAACCGACAGCAAAGCCGTAAAAAGCCAACCCACGGTAAACAAAAGCCACACCAACAAAAACAAAAACAGAAGCCTCAGCAAAAGCAACAATCCAAAACAAGTGGAGGTCAGCAAAAACAACAGCAGAGAAAAGCTGGCCAGCAAAAGCAAAACCAGGCAAACAACAAGCAACAAGGCAAAGGTCCCAGGCAACAGCAAAACAAGGGTAAGCAAGGCCAAAACCAACAAGCCAAAGGCAAGCCAACTCAGGGGCAACAACAGACAGGCAAGGGTCCAAAACCGCAACAGAAAAAAGGCCCCAAACAACCGGTCAATAAAAACCAGGCAAAACAACAAGCCAACAAGAAGGCTCCTCAAAACAATGAAACGGTCGACAGCGATGGAATCATTGCCAAAAAAATGTCCAGGCCGCTGGGCAGCGTAGCTGAACTGGCCGCCAAGAAAGAGCAAAAAGTGCCATCAGGCGCGGTCAAAAAACGCCCCATCGATGACATCGATGTAGACAACAAGCCAAGGCAAAAAGCCGGACCAAAACAGACTGGACAAAAGCAACCTGAGCAGAAAAAACCTGAGCAGAAAAAACCTGAGCAGAAACAGCCTGAGCAGAAGAAACCTGAGCAGAAAAAGCCTGAGCAGAAGAAACCTGAACAGAAAAAGCCTGAGCAGAAGAAACCTGAGCAGAAGAAACCTGAGCAGAAGAAACCTGAGCAGAAG
>NZ_MVBD01000011.1 GCF_002000055.1 Marinicella sediminis
ACGGCACCGCCAGCGGTGGCCGAACAGGTCACCACATTGCCGGCTTCAGCGCCACAGGCATAACCCGGAATGGTCACGGTGGCACCGGTTTCAACACCGGTACAGGTCGCGGTCAGGGCTGTGCCGTCATTGGCAGGATCCGGAGTCACGGTACACACCGGAGCCGCCGGAGGCGTGTTGTCCAGAGTAAAGAAGGCATCAGACTGCACTGAGTTACCTGCCGCATCGGTGGTGGTGGCTTGTTCATCACCATCCACAGCACCGCCAGCGGTGGCCGAACAGGTCACCACATTGCCGGCTTCAGCGCCACAGGCATAACCCGGAATGGTCACGGTGGCACCGGTTTCAACACCGGTACAGGTCGCGGTCAGGGCCGTGCCGTCATTGGCAGGATCCGGAGTTACGGTACACACCGGTGCAGCCGGAGGTGTGTTGTCCAACACAAATGGTGCAGGTGAGGTGGCTGTGTTGCCTACAGCATCGGTGGCTGTGGCGATTTCATCACCATCCACAGCGCCACCGGCGGTGGCCGAACAAGTAACTTGATTACCGGCTTCTGCACCACAGACATAGCCTGGAATGGTCACGGTGGCACCGGTTTCAACACCGGTACACACTGCTGTCAATGGCGTGCCATCGTTGGCAGGGTTAGGGGTCACAGTACACGCGCCTATGGTTGGGGGTGTGTTATCCAGGGTGAAGGCTGCAACCGAAGTGGCGGTGTTACCGGCTGCATCTGAAGTGGTGGCGGTTTCATCACCGGATACCTGACCCAGGCCGGTACCGGCAGTGGCGGTACAGGTGACGGTGCCACCCACTTCGGCACCACAGCTGTAATTGGGGATCGACACCGAACCGCCAGACTCAACGCCGGTACAGGTGGCGGTCAGGGCTGTGCCATTGTTGGCTGGATTGGGTGATACGGTACACACCGCAGCGCTTGGTGGCGTGATGTCTGAAATGGTTACATCAGCTGAATCACTGCCAGTGAAGTCAGTGGTTGGTAAAGTGGTCGAATTGGCCACCACATCAGCGGTATTGGTGATGGTGCCTACTGGTGCGTCATTGTTAATGGTCACCTGGAAGCTGATGGTTGCACCTTCATTGGGAGCAAATGTACCGCCTGATGACGATGTGGCACCGTTGCCCAAATAAATGGTGACCTGAGATCCGTCAAATTCACCTTGGTCATTCCCAGCAGAGTCTGATAATGAGCCGATCGGATCACCGGCATCTGAACTGACGATTTGCATGCTGCCGGGAACGTATGTGGTGTTGGCCGGGATGACGTCGGTCAATACAGTGTTGATGGCATCATCGGTTCCGGTGTTCTGGAAAGTGATGGTGTATTCGATGACATCCCCTCTGACAACGCCGCCACCATTCAGGTCAGTGGCGGTCTTGCTCATGGTCGATGAATAATCCGGAACAAACAATTCAGTGGCAAAAGCCAGGTAATGTGGAAAATAAGAATCACCATTGGTGACAAAATCAATGTCTGCAGTGGTTGAACTGGGAGCCAGTAATCCCGATACATCGATCAGATCAAGGTCCATACTGAGTTGGTTGACGTAATCCGGGTTTTTGGTGGTGACCCTGGATCCCAGGCTGGTGATGCTGGAGTTCCAAAAGTCAGTTGCTGGATTCAAACCAGTTTGAGACAAGGTGTTTGTCTCAAACACAAATGAATCACCAGTCAGCGAATTATCACCTTCCCAGACCAGAGCGCCAACAGTGGTGTTAAAACCAGGTGTTGTGGGTGTAACCAGACCTGTAATGGTGATGGATACGGTTTGTGTGCCAATCACCCTGGCAGCGCCATCATAAACATTCAGGCGTTTGAATGACTGGCTGTTATCCTGATAAATCACGGCCAAAGACCAACCGCCATAAAAGCCCAAACCATCGTTACCGGTCAGGGCCGTCATGCCACCAACGGCGTAAGTGCCGTTACCGGCTGACTGAACCAGGCTGGTGACGTTGGCAAAGGCCTGATAAGGACGGGAACCACTGGCACCATCGTTATTGAAGGTGTCAATCTGACTGGCGCTGACGGTGTTCCAGCTGCCGGAACCAGGCAGGCGCATGTATATGGTACCGCGACTGGCTTCGGTTTGCCCGGCGCGGCCACCCCAATAAAGACCGGCCCACAGAACACTGGATCCGGCTGGCGTGTTTAACTGGGCTTCAGAAGAATTGGCGTAACTGCCGGGGGCCGTGGGGTCCACATCAACGAAGATCATGGCCCGGCCATTCAGTCCGGCGGTGGTGCCGTCCTGAACCTGGGCACAATCACCTCCGGCCTGACAGGTGAACAAAGTGTTGCCCACCAGGGTGATGTTTCCATTGACGTCAAAACCAGCCCGCTCGACAAAATTACGGGTGGTTTGTGCGTTCACTTCCCCCAAAGCAAAAACACACAGCAAAGCGATAGCGCAAGATTTAAAAGCTCTCATATGATTCCACACACTGTAGGTTAATTGAATAGTGTGACTTATATCACAGAAATGAGCACAGTAAAGGGCGTAAACCGTCTAAACCCTATTTTTTTGACAATTTGTTACATTCGTCACAAAAATGAGCAAAAAAGGGGGTGGTTTGTAACAACAATAGCGGACTTTAAGAGGAGTCATCATTCGTTCATGACAATAATTGTCAAAGCATATTTATATGCTAAAACAACGATTTAATTCAGGTTTTTATTGCTGTGGCACCATTTGTATCAATGACCGGTCATATCCCTCATCAACAGCAATTTGTATCAAGCGCTCCAATTCTCTGGCAGAGACGTGGGGTTCCCGGGCCATGATCCAGACATAATCACGCTTGGTGCGGCCAATGATGGTGTATTCATAGGCAGGGTCGACATAAACGATGATGTATTCAGATTTGAATGGCCAGAGAAACTGCATCTTCCACTCGGCGTTGGATGGATCATCCTGCACAAAACCCGTTGGGTTGTATTCTTTTTTGGGTCCGGTGAAGCTGTCCTTGTTGAAACTGAATCGGGTGTCAATGACTTTGTCTGACGTGCGGGAGTAACTTTCCACCGCATTGTGCGCACCTTTTTCGATGAAAGTGGGGATGTTGGCAATCACGTACCAGTCACCCATGAACAAGTCGAGGTTGACCTGTTCTGCCATACGGATGGGCGGTCCCTGTCGACACGATTGGAATGTAAATAAGGAAATCAAAATAAGTAAAACCAGTCCGATGATTTTTTTCATGGCCGTTGATAACTAAAAACTTCAGTGTATGACTGCCACTGTGAAAATCCGGTCAAGTAGTCAAAAAAAGGCGCCACACGGACGCCTTTCTTTTGCTTTTGACCAACAGTCAGGATCAGTCATTAAAACCATTGCCAAAGATCAGGTCGCTGTAAATCAGTCTGAAGGCATCGGCATAGGCTTCAAACAAGTTGTTGACCGGTTCCACCATGGCCATGGTGCAGGCTGCAGAGGCTGACCCATCGGGGATCAGCATGAGTGACGAATAGACGTCCCAGCTGGCCGGGTTGGCCGGCGGCAGCATGAAGCTTGCACTGCGGTCACCCAGTAAACTTCCGGTACAGTCTGTACTATCAAAGAACGCACAGGTCATCAATACATCAATGTCCTGTATCTGTGATGACACACCACGGGCGGCCATGGTAAAGGTGTGACTGCCGAAGGTATCCAGATTGGTACATTGCTCGACGCCCATGTCACTGCCGCTGCCACCTTGCAGATAAACTGAACCTGATAAGGATGAATCGTCACTGTCCTGCGCGGTGGTCGCACTGACGGTATCTCCTGGATTGGTGAAGGTGGTCCAGTCCAACAGTGAAGCCGGGTTGTCGGCACAGTCATCGAGGTAGGCATTGGTCAACAGGTTATCCGTATCCACCCTGAACTGCCGCCACAGGTCACCACCTTGGTGGCCGCTGTTGTCACCATCAATGGCATTGCCTGCAGCATCGGTGATGGCATCACAAATCTGCAACACATATTGACCGTTTGGCAGGGTCTCACTTAAGGTCATGGTGACGTTTGGAGCGGTGGCTGTACCCCCGGTTACGAAGCTTTGGAATGTCACCAGCGTGTCATCCCCGGCCACCACGCCACAATTTGTGCTTTGTAAATCCTGATCCGGGCCGGTGTCAATCAACGCAAAGTTGGCAGGATCATCCACCCCGATCAAACCCGGATTGTCATCCAGGAAAGACACAAACAAACCGTTGATGGCAGCCCTGTTCTGACTGCAGGAAGTGATTTCTGTGACCGATGGATCGGCATCAATCAAGGTGACCACCGGAATTTGTTTATCAACCGGTGTCATCACCGTGTCCTGATCAGATGAGGTGGTGTTGGAACCGGCAATCGATGCGGTATTGGTCAACTCTGTGACTCCACCACCCAGGGATGCATCGACCCGCACGGCAAAGAATGTATTCACCTTGGTGCCGCCTCCGGCCAGGGTGCCCAGATCAAACTGACAGCTTGAGCCCGCGCTGTTGTCTGGCACACATGACCATCCGGTGGTGCTTGCCGGAGGGTAGAACGTGGTGTTATCCGGAACTGTTTCGGTCAATGTGGTATCAGCGGCATCGCGGTCACCGTTGTTGAAAGCGATCAGGGTGTAATTGATCACTTTGTCCAGTCCGGCAGTGATGCCGCCATCGGCTTTCACCAGATTAAAGTCAGCATCGGCTACCACCGGGGTGCTGTCTTGCGCATTGGCGCTGGCCGCATTGTCTGCCGACAGGGTGACGTCGTTGTTCAGCACAGTGAGGTCGGTGGGCACCGGGTTGTCAACCAACAAAGCGAAGTTCACCGCTGACACCACATTACCCCCAAGGGTGCCCAATGTGGCTGTGCAGGTGCTGCCCGGGTTGTTATCAGGGGCACACATCCAGCCACCTGTGCTGTTAACCCCGTCAAAGGTGGTGTTGGGCAATACAGTCTCGGTCAATACGGTGTTGGCTGCGTCCTGGTTGCCGTTGTTGGCGTAATCAATCTGAAAGATCACCGATTGTCCCGGAATGGCATCGGCATCACCGTCTGATTTACTGACGGCCAGTACCGCAGCAGAAGTCACTGGTGTGGTGTCCGCGGCCATCATGGTGGCCGCATTGTCTGCACTGACCGATGCCTGGTTGCTGATTTCAGTGGTGCCGGCAGGTACCGATGGGACAATCTGCACATGAAAGGTGGTGGCAATGCTTTGTGCACCCAAATCTACCGGGCTGGTGGTACAGGTGGAGCCGGCGGTGTTATCCGGTGTGCAGTTCCAGGTGAATGGCACCGTAGGGATGTAGGTGGTGTTGGCCGGTACGGTTTCAGTGATCACCACATTGCTGGCGATGCGGTCGCCGGTGTTGTCCACGGTGATGTCGTAGGCGACGGTGTCTCCGGGAACGGCAGAAGTGAGGTCATTGTCTGTTTTGCTGATGGTCAGGATTGCACTGGCGGTGATGGGCGTGGTGTCACTGGCCATCACGTCGTTTAAGGCATTGGTGGCTGCCAGGGTTGCGGTGTTGCTGATTTCTGTGAGGGCCGCAGAGACATAGGCGTCTACCTGTACGGTAAAAGTGACCGATGCATTACCACCCGGGCCCAATTCACCCGGGGTGATGGTGCAGGTCGATCCGGCGGTGTTATCCGGCAGACAATTCCAGCCTGCGGTGCTGCTGGCAGGCAGGAAGGTGGTCTCAGCCGGGACCGTCTCAGTGATGTTTAGCCCTGAAGTGGCGCCTGCCCCTGCCGCATTGGCGTAATTGAGGGTGTAGGTGATGGTGTCTCCGGGAAAGGCACTGACATCGCCATCTGTTTTACCAAGCGACAACTCAGGTCCGGGCAATACCTCGATACCGGCATAGCCATTGGTTTGTACCTGAGCGGCATTTTCAATGTCTGCATTGCTGCTGGTTTGGTTGGGCAGATCAACGCTGTACAGGCTCCATTTGTTGGCATTGGCACCGGTTGATGGCCGGCCAATGAAGAAAAAGATGGAAGATTGGGTGTCCAGGGCAGCCAAACCGCTGGCTGTCAGGATGGCGTCACCAAAATCAATCTCGATGTTGTTGACCTGAAACAACTCATCAAACTCATTGAAGTTATCGTCGCCCATGACTTCCATCAACTGGCGGTCACCATTGATGTTGTCCTCATTGTATAAAAACCAAATGGTACCGGTGTCTTTGTGCCACTCCAGGCCAAACACACTGCTGGTGTTCAGGGCGCCACTGATCTCCCCCGAGACCTCAAAGAACCAGGAAGTGTTGGCGGTGTTGGTTGAAATCACATACAGGTTGCCATTGATCAGGGTAAAGACCCGGTCATTGGCAGAATCACCGGTCATCAGGCCGCTGCCCAGCCCGCCGGCACCATCCCCATTGGTGACGTCGTTGTGTTGTTGGGTCACCACTCCCGTGGTGGTATTGATTGACGTCAATTCAATGGTGCCTGAACCATTGACATCATTGAACAAGGCATACAGCACACCATCTGGTTCGTCATACCACACTCCCCAATTATTGTCTGTGGTGTAAAATCCGGACAGTATGGGGTCGGTGTCGGTGATGCCAGTATTCAGGTCGACGGTGTAGATTCTGCTGTCACCATTGGTGTCGCGGGCGATGAAATAAGACTTGTTGCTGTTGACATTCAAAGCCGTGGCTCCGGTGGTCATGGCCAAAGCTCCGGTTTCCACCGAAGTGTTGGTGCCGAGCAGGCCGATGCTGCCATCGGCTGGACTGATGGTGCCGATTTGTTTTTCCCCGAAATTGGTGGCTGGCGGCAAACTGAACACACCATAGACCCCTTGAGCAAAAATTAACGGGCTAAATAACAACATCAAAACAACGCTAAGAAATTGATTTTTCATGATTTTCCCCGGATTTTTTGTACAATTACCATAACACAGACGGGTTGTTTTTTGAATGATTCACCATGATATCCGGTCAATGTGTGCAACAGATGACAAACAACACGATGAAAACAATCAAACAATGGCGCAAGAACACATACAATGCCTGGCTGATGGACGCCTGTCTGGTGGCCATACTGTTGCTGGCATTGTCCTGGTATCAAACCAGAGGCACCCTCAAGGCCGATGGTCAACCCGCACCAGACTTTTTGTTGACTGATCTGCACGGGCAACAACATCAACTCAGTGATTACCGGGGTAAACAGGTTTTGTTGTATTTTTTTGCGCCCTGGTGCGCGGTGTGCCGGTTGTCGGCCGACAACCTCAATAACCTGCGGGCAGCCAGGGATGACAGTGACTGGGTGATTCTGAGTATGGCCCTGTCTTATGAACAACGCATTGAAGTAGACGAGTTTGTCAGAGACCTTGATCTTCAGGTGCCAGTATTGCTGGGTAGCGAGCAGCAAATGAAGGACTATCAGATTCAGGCTTTTCCCACCTATTATGTATTGGATGAGGCTGGATTGTTGTTGCGCAGATCAGTGGGTTACAGCACCGAACTGGGCCTGCGGGTACGAACTTTTTAAAGGCGCTCATTGGTGTTTTTCAGTTAATCCCTGATTTCAGGGCAGGCGTGACGAAAGACGGCTTGTTCATTGCTGACTGAAAACGTATAATTTCCGCTTTGTCACCCCTTTAATCAAGCAGGCCTGACCTGACTATACACATGAGTACATACAACCCGCAAGAAGTCGAACAGCACGCTCAGCAATTATGGGAAGAGCACCAGTCATTTGTCGTCAAAGCCGATGACAACAAGGAAAAATACTATTGCCTCAGTATGTTTCCATACCCCAGTGGCAAACTACACATGGGACATGTGCGCAATTACACCCTGAGTGAAGTGATTGCCCGCTATCAAAAAATGCAGGGCAAGAATGTACTGCAACCCATTGGTTATGATGCGTTTGGTCTACCGGCTGAAAACGCCGCCATCAAACATGGCAAGGAACCGGCTGAGTGGACTTATGCGAACATGGAAGAGATGAGTGCTCAGTTTAAACGCCTGGGATTTGCTTTTGACTGGTCCCGGGAACTGGCCACCTGTCAACCTGATTATTACCGCTGGGAACAGTGGATGTTTGTCAAATTGTATGAGCAGGGTCTGGTTTATCGTAAGGATGCGGTGGTTAATTGGGATCCGGTAGACCAAACGGTTTTGGCCAATGAACAAGTAGAAAATGGCCGGGGTTGGCGTTCAGGCGCAGAAGTCATCAGAAAATCAATTCCACAATGGTTTCTGAAAATCACCGATTATGCCGATGAATTGTTATCTTCTCTGGACAATATGCCTGGTTGGCCTGATTCAGTGAAAACCATGCAGCGCAACTGGATCGGAAAATCCAAAGGTCTGGAACTGGATTTTGAGGTGACTGATTTTGGCCCGGTCAGTATTTACACCACCCGTCCGGATACCCTGTATGGCGTATCCTACATGGCGGTGGCTCCGGAACACCCGCTGGCATTACAAGCGGCAGAAACCAATCCGGAACTCGGTGCGTTTCTGAAACAATGCAACAAAGAACAAAGCAATGAAGCAGCGATGGCCACCATGGAGAAAAAAGGCATGTTCTCAGGCTTCTATGCAACGCACCCGTTGACCGGAGAACAGGTGCCGGTGTGGGTGGCCAATTTCGTGCTGATGACCTATGGTACCGGAGCGGTGATGGCTGTTCCCGGGCACGATCAGCGGGATTATGAATTTGCGCAAAAATATGATTTGCCGATCACCCAGGTGATTGATGCCGAAGGCGATTTGACCGCAGCGGCGATCACTGAAAAAGGTCGGTTGATGAATTCCGGTGATTTTTCCGGTATGGATTTTAATCAGGCATTCAAAGCCATGGCTGACCAATTCAAAGCCCAGGGTACTGGACGGGTGCAGATCAACTACCGTCTGCGAGATTGGGGTGTGTCACGTCAGCGTTATTGGGGTTGTCCGATCCCCATCATTTACTGCGATGATTGCGGTGCGATACCGGTTCCTGAAAAAGATTTACCGGTGGTCTTACCAGAAGATGTGGTGTTTGATGAAACAGGTGGGTCGCCAATCAAGAAGATGCCTGAGTTTTATGAAACCAGTTGTCCAAAGTGTGGCCAGGCTGCCACCCGCGAGACCGATACTTTTGATACCTTCATGGAATCTTCCTGGTACTATGCGCGCTATACCTGTCCCGGGTACAGTGGCGGCATGCTGAGCGAAGAGGCCGATCATTGGTTACCGGTGGATCAGTACATCGGTGGCATTGAGCATGCCATCCTGCATCTGTTATACGCCCGTTTTTATCACAAGGTGTTGCGTGATCAGGGACTGGTGAAATCCGATGAACCATTCACCAATTTACTGACTCAGGGAATGGTCCTGAAAGACGGGGCCAAGATGTCAAAATCCAAAGGCAATACGGTGGATCCACAAGAGCTCATAGATCGCTATGGTGCTGACACTGTGCGTGTGTTCTCTATGTTTGCCGCACCGCCAGAACAATCACTGGAATGGTCTGACGAAGGGGTTGATGGTGCCGCCAGATACCTGAATCGGGTTTGGTATCAAGTGACCACTTACCTGCAAACTCATGGCGCAGATGCACCTGCCATGTCAGGTGAGGCAGACAAAGCGCAAAAAGACATGCGTTTTAAAATCCATCAAACCATTGAAAAAGTCACCCAGGACATTGGTGAGCGACAAACCTTCAACACCGCCATCGCGGCAATGATGGAATTGACCAACGCATTGAGTAAATTTGATGACCAGTCAGACAATGGTCTGGCCATCCGCTTTGAAGGCTGGTTCAACCTGGTCAAAATGCTCAGCCCGTTTGCTCCACACATGACCCAGGCATTGTGGGAACAACTGGGACAAAAAGAACTGCTGTGTGATGCCAGCTGGCCCGCAGTTGATCAATCAGCCCTGGTGCAGGATGAGATTGAAATGGTGGTGCAGGTCAATGGTAAACTCAGGGGGCGGATCGCGGTGGCAGTTGATGCCGATAAGGCCTCCATTGAAGCCCTTGCGTTGGCCGATCCCAATGTACAGAAGTTTGTGGAAGGCAACACCATCCGCAAAGTCATTGTGGTTCCTAAACGCCTTGTCAATGTGGTGGCTTCATGAAGCCGTTCCTGATTGGTGTTTGTTTGGTGCTGATAACCGGTTGTGGTTATCAGTTAAAAACCGCCGTTGCTTTAGATGAAGAATTTGATCGCACGCACATTCAACATGCCATCACGGCCCCACTATACCGGCCGTTGAGTGTGGAACTGTCAAGCCAGGGTATCACTTTGGTGGAACAAGCATCCGACGCCACGGCTCAGATTGTCATCATCAAAGATGACTTAAGCAAACAAATTCAATCCATTGGCACCAACAACCGTGTTCAGGAATACCGCTTGGATTATGAACTTGTTTTTTTGGTACAGTATCAGGACCGCATAAAGGTTCCTGAACAAACCCTGCGGCTGTCACGTGATTACGCATTTGACATCGGTCAGATTTCTGGCACCCAGGCTGAGGAACAGGTGCTTCGGGAGCAGATGTATCAGGACATGGCTCAAATGATGATCCGCACCATTGCCAATCATAAATAATCATGCGACTTTACATCAATCAGCTGGCTGCGCAACTTAAACAGCAATTGTTGCCAGTTTATCTGTTGGTTGGTGATGAGCCATTGCAATTGCAGGAAGCCTCTGATGCCATCAGACAAACAGCAGCCATGCAAGGATTCACCGAACGAGAATCTTATCTGGCTGACAACAGTTTTCAGTGGCATGAGTTGCACAACAGTGCAGGCAACATGTCTTTGTTTGCCAGCCAACGATTGATTGACTTACATTTGCCTACCGGAAAGCCTGGTGCCAAAGGATCGGCTGCCATCGTGTCATTCATTGAAAACATGCCGTCCGATGTGATGTTGTTGATTCGCTGTGATGAGTGGAATATGGCCAATGACAAAACCAAGTGGGTCAAAACCATTGTTGACCGAGGGGCCTTTCTTCGTGTTTATCAACCCAAAGCCGCAGAACTCCCTCAGTGGATTCGCCAGCGTTGTCAGCAGATAGGTCTGCAGGTTGATCAGGATGCTGTGAATCTGCTGAGTTTGCGTCTGGAGGGTAATTTACTGGCGGCCGCGCAGGAATTGGAAAAACTCAAGATGCGTTTTGCTGAACAAACCATTACGGGCCGGGATATCATGGGATTGGTGGCAGACAGTGCTCGGTTTGACGTGTTCCGGCTGACCGATTCACTGCTGGAGAAACAACCGGTCAGGGCCATCAGGATACTCAGGTCATTACAAAAAAATGACGTCTCTCCGGTGGTCATTCACTGGGCCCTTGAGCGTGAAACCAGGATGTTGTGCGAGTTGGCCTTTATCCGCAGTCAGAAACGCCAGGTTGGCCCCGCAGATTATCGGAGGTTGGGCGTCTGGCAAAACCGCCAGGCAGTGATTCAGTCGGTGTTGAATGACAAACCATTGTCCCATTGGGAAGGCTGTCTGCAGCAGCTCAGTGACATCGATCGGGTCATCAAAGGCCGTCAATCAGGTGATGCCTGGTTGAACCTTGAACAGTGGTTGATTGCATTCTGACGTCCTCGGTAGGTTTGACTTGGTGTACACCTCGGATTGAGGTCTGTTGATTGGGTGTTCAAGGCGGTTTATTGATGAGGATGATCACAAAAACTGATTGTCTGGCGCAGAACAATCCTGAACGATCGATGTTGTCCTCAGTGTCTTGAAAATGCTGACAGATGATTGTTATGAAGAGTGAAGTGACCATTGGCAGCCGTAGGCTGGCAGGATGATAAATTGAAGCAGCAGTTGAACCCCCTCCCGGAAAACCGTCGCTGGTTAGCGATCTGGGTGTTGGCTGTGTTGTTTTTACTTGGATCATTGCTGGGTTATGAGTGGCTTTTGAAAACACGCGGATTCAAGCCTTCGGTTGAAGTGACTCAGGATTTGTGGTCATGGAACAGAAGCAGGGCATCACAGGATAACGCCTTGGTGTTGGTTGGAGCTTCACGGATCCAACTGGCAATCGATATTGAGACATTGAGGGAACAGTGGCCGGATAAACACATTGCTTCTTTGGCAGTCAATGGCTCATTTCCTATGAGCACTTTGATTGATCTGGCAGCTGATGAAGAATTCAATGGTTTGGTATTGCTGTCGTTTCATGCCCGGATGTTGGAGCCGGACTACTTTGATATGCAAAAGCCTTATGTTGATCACTACCACAATTCAGCTGGATACCTGGATATGATGAATGCCAGGGTCATGGCCTGGTTGCAAAGCAAGTGGCGTTTATTGCATCCCCTGATGAACTTGCATGATCTGTTACATTTTTTTATTGAAAACAGGCGATTCCCGGATCCGCCTTACATCAGTTTTCATCCAGATACCACTGCTTCGGCAGATTATCAGATCTCCGATGTGAATGCATTGCGGCATTACTTTTTACAGAGCAAACAACGGGATTATCAGCAGCACAAGGCCATGAATGATGATGTGTGGGTTGATGGCGTTCAGCGTATGATGCTGGCGATCAGAGCCATAGAACAACGCGGAGGACAGGTGATTGTATTGCGTTTTCCGGTTGGTCCGGCTCATTGGTTGCTTGATCAGGCAGAGTATCCGCGAGCCAGGTATTGGGATGTGATGCTCCTTCGGAATCCGGATCTCAAGGCATTGCATTTTTTGGAACATCCAGGGTGGCAGGCATTTGACTTTCCTGACAGTTCGCACCTGGATGCCAGCGATAAAGTGGCTTTTACTGAACAGCTACTGTCAACCATATTGTTGCACTGGCCTGAGTTGCATTGAAACAGGTCTTGGAGGTAAAGCAGGGGAGCTGATGGGCAGCTTTGAAACTGACCTGATGGGTTCGCAAAGTGCTCAATGAAGGCGTTTGCGAACCCATGTCATTGTTTATTTATCGGTTGCTTCCGAATCCGGAGCAGGTCCTCCAAATTGCGTTTTCAATACAAAGTAGCCGATGATGGCTGATACCATTGAACCAATGATGATGCCCAGCCGCTCATCAAAGATGATGTTAAATTGAGTTTCCTCATAGGCCAGAGAGCCAATGAATAAACTCATGGTAAAGCCAATACCGCACAAGGCAGAGATTCCGTAAATTGATACCCAGTTGGCACGATCAGGCATGGCAGCCCATTTCAGTTTGATGGCCAGCCAGCACAAGCCAAAAATGCCTACTTGTTTCCCGACAATCAGACCCAGTGCAATGCCCAGAGGAACCGGATGCATGACCTGTTCCAAGCCAATGCCTTTGAGGTCAAGCCCTGAGTTAGCGAAGGCAAAGATGGGTAGTATGATGTATGCCACTGCGGAGTGGAGGTTGTGTTCCAACTCTTTGAGTGGCGAGGATCCCGGATTGATTTTGGATTTGATGGGAATGAACATGGCCAGAATCACCCCGGTGAGTGTGGCGTGGACGCCCGATTTCAACATGGCCACCCACATGATAACACCAATCAGAATGTAGGTACTGGTGGCTTCAACGCCCTTGCGGTTGATCAACCACAACAGTGGAACACACAAAGCAACCACAATCAAGGCAGTCAAAGATATTTGTGATGTGTAGAAAAATGCAATCACCAGGATGGCTCCGATGTCATCGAAGATGGCCAAAGAAGTGAGGAATATTTTCAGGCTTGTCGGCACCCTGGGTCCCAACAATTTCAATACACCCAGGGCAAACGCGATGTCTGTTGCCGCAGGTATGGCCCAGCCTTGAAGAGCCATTGGATCGTCTTTGTTAAACCAGAAGAAGATAAAAGCCGGAACAAACATCCCGCCAATGGCACCGATTCCGGGCAGGACAATGTTCTTTTTATCTGACAATTCACCTTCCACCAACTCGCGTTTCAGTTCCAGGCCGACGAGAAAGAAAAACACCGCCATCAAACCATCATTGATCCACAGTAACAACGGTTTTGATATATTGAGTGCTCCAATCTGAATGGCCACTGGAGTGTCCAGCAACAGGTTGTAGTATGCAGAAAGCGGCGTATTGGCGATGATCAGAGCCAGTACTGCGGACATGAACAGCAAAATACCTGCGGCTGATTCCATTCTGAAGAAGTTTTTAATAAACGATGCGGCCACTTTAGTCATGTGTTTTCACTTAAATTCGATTGACGGTTGATATATTATCAGTCAGATTATTTTCAAGCATAATCGTAATGATTTTCATTCATAATTAAAGGAGTTTCTCATGAATCTTGTGTGGTTCAGGAATGACCTGCGTCTGGCAGATAATCCAGCCCTCTCAGCGGCCCTTAAAACAGGCCGGCCAACACGGGCTGTTTTTGTACTGACACCCGAACAACATGCGCTTCATGGAGAAGCCCCCCAAAAATTTGAGTTTATCAAAGCTCATGTGAATAATTTGTGTCAGAGACTGGCAAAACTGGGGGTTGTTTTGAGTGTTCGTCAGGCGTCAGTGTTTGCTGATGTGCCTGCTGTCATACAGGCGTGTTGTGCTGAACATCAAGTGACGGAGCTGTATTACAATGAAGCGTATTGGGTGAATGAAATCGATAGAGACCAGAAAGTGAACACTGTGTTATCAGAAGCGGGCATAGGTGTTCATACTTTTCACAGTGAATACCTCCTGCCACCAGGTACAGTTCGCAAGCAGGATGGCGGAATGTATCACGTCTTTACACCGTACAAAAACAAGTTCATTGAACAACTCAAGGAACGACATGCTCAACCGCTGCCGGTACCAGCGTATCAGGGCCAGGAGCTTGCCGCAGCAGAACCACCCATCGATGTCGACTTCAACTTGCCAGGCTGGGTGATTGGTGAGCAAAGTGTACATGCTCAGTTAAAAGACTTTTTGGCTGATCATGACTATCAACAGGAACGGGATTATCCGGCCATCGATGGAACCAGCAGGCTATCGCCCTATCTGGCCATCGGGGTGATCAATGCCCGCTTGTGTCTGGCACATGCATTGAAAAAAGAAGGCGAGCAGGCTTTTCACGGTACCTGGGTATCAGAGTTGATCTGGCGGGACTTTTACAATGACTTGATGTATGAATATCCCAGGTTAGCCAAACACCAAACTTTCAAGCAAGAAGCGCCTCAGTCGTGGCCGGGTGATGGTGAATTGCTGGCAGCCTGGAAAGCGGGAAAAACTGGTTTTCCGATCATTGATGCAGGTATGCGGCAATTGACAAAAACGGGTTGGATGCATAACCGGGTTCGCATGCTGACAGCTTCTTTTCTCAGCAAACTCTGCCTGGTTGACTGGCATTCAGGCGAAGCCCATTTTATGGCGAACTTACTGGACGGTGATCTGGCTTCCAACAATGGTGGATGGCAATGGTCTTCAGCCACAGGCTGTGATGCGGCGCCTTACTTCCGGATCTTTAACCCCACAACACAGTCGGAAAAATTTGATCCTGACGGTCGGTATATTCGTGAATTTGTACCCGAATTGAGTGAACTACAGGGCAAAAGCATACACAATCCAGATAATGGGCAACGGCAGCAATGTGGATACCCACTGCCTGTGATTGATTACAAAGCGGCCAGGCAACAAGCACTCGACTGGTTCAAGAGTCACTGAAGCCGGCTCACCGGTTCCATTGGCGAACGGGAGGCAGTTGATTTTTTTTGAACAGAGCATGAATTTGGCTTAAACTCATGGGGGTGTGATCACTGCTGCATGACATACACGTGTGGCTCATAACCTGGAGATTGCGATGAAACCTGTTCAATTGACTATTGGAGCGATGACTCTGTTGGTGTTAATGGCCATGATGGGATTTTATCAACAGCGTGCTGGTTCAGGGATTGGAAGCATAGAAGTGCCCCGTCCATCCATGAAAACCCCATCGGCTGCTTTCGAGCGGCAGCAATATTTTTTACAAAAACGCATGCCGGCTGATGTTGACCAGTTGCCGATGGATCCATACCGTGATGCACGGCAGGTCACCAGCCAACAAGCAGTGTTCAGTACCCGTGTGGGCAGACAGCTGACCAACACAGAGCAATCGGCTGCGGAGAAAGCCGCAACAGAGTGGCAGTGGTTAGGACCAGGTAACATTGGTGGTCGGACCAGGGCGTTGGTATTTCATCCGGAAAATAGTGACGTGATGTATACGGCAGGTGTTTCCGGAGGTATCTGGAAAACCGTTGATGCAGGAGACAGCTGGACAGCACTGGCAGACCAAATGGCCAACATCAATGTGGGCGCATTGGCGATTGACCCCAGTGATCCCAACACACTCTATGCCGGTACTGGCGAACTATACCGGCTGACGCTCAGGCCTTACTCAAGCATGACCGGGGCAGGAATGTTCAAAACCACCGACGGAGGGCAAACCTGGTTCCAGTTGGAGGCCACAGTCAATGATTCTTTTTTATACGTCAGTGATATAGTGATCAGTCCCAATGACTCCAAAATCATCTATGTGGCCACCAATACCGGTGTCTGGCGTTCCACCGATGGAGGCATCAATTTCAATCAATCTCTGAACCCTCAGTCCGCCGCCGGCGCTTCTTTGTATGAGGGTTGTAGTGATCTGAGCATGCGCACTGATAAGCCCGATGACTGGCTGTTGGTCAGCTGTGCATCGCGTTCAACAGATGACCGTTACTTTCTGCCTGGGCTGTTGCCTGATGCCTGTGATGGGCCATGTGACGCAAGGATATACCTGAATACCCGGGCTCAGGCCACTGACAACTGGCAGGTTACCCTCACTGAGTCAGGTATGGGTCGTACTTCGCTGGCCATCCACCAGGCCAATCAGGACATCATGTATGCCGCTTCTTCCAACATTGATGGCGGGCCTGATTTGAGTGGTGACGGGGAACCGGATTTGCACAATGGGCTACATGCCATATTTCGTTCCACAGATGGCGGTCAAAGCTGGCAGGCCAGGTTACGCAACACCGATGCCGCGTTGTTGAATACCCAGTTGTTTTCCTATGCCGATGGCGCGTTGAATAGCAGCTGTGGTAATGGCAACAATTGGTATTACAGTGCTGGCTGGTATAACCAGGCGATCGCGGTAAGCCCCACAGATCCCGATGTGGTTTGGGTTGGTGGCATGGAAATATACCGGTCTGATGATGGCGGTGCTAATTTTGGGATGGCATCACACTGGGATGCGCTCTATTTTGATGATCCGGCTTATGAGCCAGCGTATGTTCATGCCGATCAGCATGGTCTGATTTTTCATCCTGATTATGATGGGGTGAACAATAAAACCCTGTTGGCCATCAATGATGGTGGTGTGTTTCTTACTGAAGATGATTCGCTTCCAGTGACTTATGGTGTGAATGCCCCTTGTACGCCACACACCACAGGTATCCGCTGGCGCAGCATCAATAACAATTATGGAGTGACGCAATTTTATGCCGGAGCAGTGTTTTCTGACGCCACTTCTGTGCTTGCCGGAGCCCAGGATAATGGCACCCAATATGGCAGCGAATTGTTGGGGCCTAATGGTTGGTCCATCATCAATGGCGGTGACGGTGGTGATCTGGCCATCAACCCCACAGATGACCTGAATTATTTGGTGTCATCGCAGAATGCCAACATACTGCGTACCACCAACGGAGGTAACACATTCACTCATTTATGGGATCTGGCTTCCAGTTCACCCACCCCAACGCCATACCATCCATCAAGTGCCAACCCAAATCGCATATTCATCACGCCTTTTGAACTGGATCCGAATCAACCCAGTCGGCTATTTCTGGGTGGACAAAAATTGTGGCGTAGTGATGACCAGGGTACCAGTTGGTTACCAGCGAGCTATGATGCAGGTGATACTTTCGATGACCTGATTTCTGCATTGGCCATCGCCCCCGGTAATTCCAACCGGGTGTTGTACGGAAACAGTAAAATCATAGCTGTGGTCAACCAGGCGCTGGATGAAAATGGTTTCTTTAGGGTCACGTTCAGCACACCAAGGTTAGGCTGGGTCTCATCGTTGGCCTTTGAGCCTGGCAATCAGGATGTGGCTTATGCCACGTATTCAACGTTCGGAGGAAAACACGTTTGGAAAACCACCAATGGAGGTCAGTTCTGGGTGCCCATTGATGGCTCGGGCGATGGGCAGTTGCCTGATGTACCCGTGCACAAACTGGTGGTCGATCCGAATGACCCTCAACGGCTTTATATAGGCACGGATCTGGGGGTGTTTGTGACCACTGATGGTGGGGCAAACTGGGCGGTTGAAAACACCGGATTCAGTCAGGTCATTGTAGAAGATCTGGTCATCAGAACGCCTGCTCAGGGGGGTGATCCGCAATTGTTTGCCTTCACCTATGGTCGTGGTGTGTGGAAAGTACCGTTGGCCGCACTGGATGGATCTCCTGACTATGTGATTGATGATCAGGTCAGCGGAGTTTGGTATAACAGTGAGCAATCTGGACATGGGTTGCAACTGGAGGTATTGGATATTGATGGGCAAACGGCTGTGCTGGCTGCATGGTATGCTTATCTTGATGGTGATCCGATTTGGTTGATTGGGGTTGGAGCGGTGAAAAACAACCGGGTAGACATTGACATGGGCATCAATGACAACACCGGATTTCCACTCGCTGATTTTGATCCAGAGGAAGTCAATCAGCAACTGTGGGGCAAAGTTAACCTGGTGCTGGATTCAGACCGTCAGGGCACCCTGGGCTGGTCATCGGTGCTGCCTGAATATAACAACGGCGCCATGCGCATTGAGCGTTTAACAGGCATCGCCAACAGTGATCAGGGAGCCAATGGCATCAATCATTGTCACAGTGGGTCCTGGTATAACCCGGATCAGGATGGTCATGGATTCATGGCAGAAGTGATCCCTGCAGGCGACGGATTGAATATGCTGATGACCTGGTATACCTACTTTGAAGGGCAGCAATACTGGATTCTGGCCAATGGCCCGGTCTCAGGTAACACCGCCACCATGTTGGCTTCCAGTTCTTCAGGCAGCAGTTTCCCCACCGATTTCAACAGCGATGATGTGCTGACTTTTGAGTGGGGAGAACTGCGCTTCACATTGTTGGATGACAACAATGCAGTGGTGGCCTGGGACAGTGTGCTGCCTGGTTTTCCGGGCAATGAATTGAACGTCACCCGCCTGACTCAACTCAAAGGCCATGGTTGTGACTGAAGCCACTGCACAAGCAGGTTGAATCTGTCACAGCCATGTCATCATTAGGGAATGATCTTGGAACTTCATTCACTTTTGTTACTGACAAAAATGAAAGCGGCCTCGGCGATCATATCGCGTGATCAAGCGTTCGACTCTCTGATTCGCTATCGCTCACGGCTTATCGATCATTCCATTATGGCTTCTTGACTTCGTCAAACCGCCATATCTGCATGATCTGCCTAACCAAGTCGGCGGGTCGAGCTGATCTTCAGCTTTCCGATGACTGGTGGCGTGGAACTTGCTGAGGGCAGGCTGAACAGGAGACTGCGAAAAACCTGATTTGCATCAAAAATTGTCGACTCAAATCAAAAAGCGCCGCTGGTGTGGTGTTTTATTGGTTACAATGTTTGTCACATGAGGGTAAAAACAAGCATGACCGTTCACAGCACACAATGTTCACAAGCCATTGATTTCATCACCAGCCAGATAGGTCAAAACTGGATTGTGGGTACCCCACTTGGCATCGGCAAGCCCAATCAATTGATCAATGCTTTGTATGAGCATGCCAAAGCAAACAATTCAGTGAATCTAGAGATATTTACCGCCTTATCACTGGAAGTGCCACATGGTAATTCGTTGCTGGAACGAAGGTTCCTGAATAATTTTGGCCGACGTTTTTTTGGTAACTATCCTGAGCTGGGATACCTGAGTGATGTGAAGCACAGTACCGTCCCTGATAACATCACGGTGCGTGAGTTTTATATGCAATCGGGTAAGTCTTTGCGCAGCCGGGCTGCCCAACAAAACTACGTCAGCAGTAATTACACCCATGTAGCCAGAGACATGGTTGACCGGCAAGTTAATGTGATCCTGCAAATGATCGCAGTTCAACGAGATGAGCAAGGCGTGCGTTACAGCCTCAGCTGTAATCCAGACCTGACCCTTGATATTCTGCGCATTGCTGAACGCAAAGGTCAGCCCAAGCCCCTGGTACTGGCCATGGTTAATGAAGAGTTGCCTTTCATGGGTGGTCAGGCGGAAGTAGGGGCTGAGTTTTTTGATTGGATTTGTGATCATCCGGAACACTATTTTGCGCCATTTGCCACTCCGGCCCAACCAATCAATGTCACTGATTACAGCATCGGTTTGCTGACCAGCACCTTGATAGAAGATGGTGGTACTTTACAAATTGGCATTGGTTCACTGGCCGATGCACTGGTCTACAGTACCCAGATGCGCCATCAGAACAACACAACATACCAGGATCTGCTGAGCCATTCCGGGATCATTGACCGGCATCATCAATTGATTGAAACTTGCGGCGATACCGGTACTTTCAGACGCGGTCTGTATGCCGCCAGCGAGATGTTTGTAGAGGGGTTTGCACAATTGTTTGAATCAGGCATCCTCAAAAGGCAGGTATATCCAGATGCTCAATTGCAACAACTGATCAATGAAGATCGTTTTGCCACCCGCATAGGGCCGGGTTGCCTGCAACAACTGCTTGATCATCAGGTGATTGATGAAGTCATCACACGGCGCACTTTTGAACGTTTGCAGTATTTAGGCATTTTGAAACCAGACCTGCACTTTGCCCCGGGAGTGATCACCGATGCATCAGGCCAAACGTATTCGGCTGATTTGCACAATGAGGAAAACCTGGCAGCAATTGAAACCCATTGTCTGGGTACCCATTTGTTACATGGGGCGGTGCTGCATGCCGCCTTTTTCATGGGTTCGAAGCGGTTTTACCAATGGCTACATGGATTGGATGAAAAGCAGAAACCATTATTTCAAATGACACCGGTCAGTCAAATCAATGAGCTTTATGGCGGTGAAGCACTGGATCGGGTACAACGCATCAAAGCACGATTCGTCAATACCTGTATGAAGGTGGATGTCCTCGGTGCCGCTGCCTCTGATACTTTGGATGATCATCAGGTGGTCAGTGGTGTTGGGGGACAATACAATTTCGTGGCCATGGCCCACGCGCTGGAAGACAGCCGTTCTGTGTTGATGTTGCGCAGCGTGCATGCCGGGAAAAAGACCGTTGAATCAAACATAGTATGGAAATACACATACTGTACCATCCCCCGTCACCTCAGAGACATTGTGGTCACTGAATATGGCATCGCTGATCTTCGGGGACAAACCGATGAGACCTGTATACAACGCATGATCTGTATTGCCGACAGCCGTTTTCAGGAGGGTCTGCGATCACAGGCAGTGGCCCAGCAAAAACTGTCAGCTGACTGGGAAGTACCGCAAGCATACCGGCATAACACCCCGGAAATGGTGGCTCAAAGGTTGGCCCATGCCCAATCTCAGGGTTATTTCCCGGCTTATCCGTTTGGCGAGGATTTTACCACTCAGGAAAAAACCATCATTGCAGCCCTTAAATGGCTGAAAACCCATACCCGCAATAAATATGCCATCCTCACCACCCTCAGCAAAGCGTTGTGGGTCAGACCATCCGCCCAGGAACAGGGTCATCTTGAATGGATGGCATTGCATCAACCAAACAGCTTCAAAGAGAAACTGTCGGCCAAACTACTGGTGCTGGCATTGCGGTATACCCGAACACCATGAACTGGAGTCAGCTGAAGGATATATTATGCATCGCTCGACAGTGTTCATATTGATTGGGCTCATGACCATGCAGATCAGCGCCAAACCCTTGATGATCGCCCACGCTGGGGGCGGTTACCTGGATACGGCTTATACCAACTCAATTGATGCATTGAATCAAAGTTATGAACGTGGATTCAGGCTGATTGAAATGGACTTTTCGTGGACGGCCGATGAGCAATTGGTGTGCTTGCATGACTGGGAAAGTACCCATAAAAAACTATTTGGCAACAAGCCCGCAGAACCCTTGAGCCTGCAGGCATTCGAACAACAGCTGGCAGCGCACCCTCATTGGCAGGTTTGTACCGCTGCCACACTGGCTGTCTGGTTAGCGGTTCATGCTGACGTGCGGATCATCACCGACATCAAGCATCACAACCTCAAAGGCATCCGTAAATTGATCACTGACCACCCTCAGATTAAAGCGCAATTAATTCCACAGTTTTACCAACCTCAGGAATATCAGCAGCTCAGGGAGTTGGGGTTCGTTGACTTGATCTGGATTCTGTATCAATACAAAGGCTCAAAGCAATCGGTGGTTGAGTTGAGTCAGGATATGGAACTGATGGCCGTCAGTATGCGCTCCCGGCAGGCCAAAAGCCGGACATTGCAAAAACTGCGCAAAAAACACCGGCTGTTTGTTTACACCATCAATCAATCCAGGACCCTGGAAAAACTGCATCTTCGGTACGGTGTGAGCGGCTTTTATTCTGATTTTTTATCGCCCTGAACAATGATCAGCCACCAGTGATCCACATCATCAGTTGCGGTCATGCGGTTCAAGCCAATCGATGTCCGGCCCGGCCGGTACCACGGCAGTGGGATTGATGGTCTCATGACTCATGTAGTAATGCTTTTTGATGTGTCTGAGGTTAACCGTTTCAGCGATACCAGGCATCTGATACAACTCCCTGAGGTAGCCACTGAGGTTAGGGAAATCTGCGATGCGTTTGAGGTTGCATTTGAAGTGTCCGACATAAACCGCATCAAAACGAACCAGGGTGGTGAATAAACGCCAATCTGCCTCAGTCAGCTCATCACCGGTGAGGTAACGCCGTGAATTCAACAGTTCTTCAACCCATTCAAGGGCAGCAAACAATTTCCTCACATTGCCTTCGTAAGCGTGTTGGGTGGTGGCAAAACCTGCTTTGTAGACACCATTGTTGATGTCCTGATAAACCCGCTCATTGATGGCATCGATGTCATCCTGCAGGTGCAATGGGTAAAAATCCAGGTTTTCAGCACCCAAGTCATCAAATGCCGAATTGAACATTCTGATGATGTCGGCTGATTCATTACTGACAATGGTGTTGTGCTTGCGATCCCAAAGTACCGGTACGGTAACCCGGCCAGAATAAGCTGGGTCTGCCTGGGTGTAAACTTGGTGCATGAATTGATGATTGAGTTGTTGATCACCAACGAAGTCATCGGCTGGATCAGTTGCCTGAAAAGTCCAGCCATGTTCTTTCATGACATAATCCACCACCGACACTCCAATTATCTTTTCCAGGCCTTTGAGTTTTCTGTAAATCAGCGTGCGATGTGCCCAGGGGCAAGCCAGCGATACGTATAAGTGGTAACGGCCGGCTTCGGCCTTGAAACCGCCGTCGCCCGTCGGTCCCGGACTACCATCTGCAGTCACAAAATGACGAAACTGTGATGCTGATCTTTTGAATTCACCATCGTGATCCCCGGTGTTGTACCATTGGTCATGCCAGACGCCTTGAATGAGTAATCCCATGTCACACCTCCTGTTGAATGAATTGACCTGACTGATAATCCTGAAAAGCCTGTTGCAATTGTTGGCGTGTATTCATCACAAATGGCCCAGCTCTCTGTACGGGTTCGTTCAGGGGCAGGCCTGAAACCACGATAAACTGACTGTCTTTGGTGGCTTCCAGCAGCAAAGTATCACCAGCAGTGAGCACCGTCAAAACACCAGCATCAATGGATTGGCTGTTGCCAACTATGAGCTGACCTTCATAAAGATAAACAAAAGCATTGTGTTTCGGATCCAGCCGATCGGTGAAGGTGGACCCTTGGGGCAGGCTTACGTCCCAGTAGTTAGGGTTGACAAAATCATTGTCAATGATGCCCTGGGTGCCGCGATTGGTTATACCGGCAATGACTTTGACACGGGTGGCATGATCACGCTCTTCCAGTGGAATTTCAGCAGCTGTGTTTTCCTGGTATTTGGGTGCTGTCATTTTGGCATCAGCCGGCAGATTTACCCACAATTGAAAACCCGAAAGCATACCCGCGGTTTGTTCCGGCATTTCTGAGTGGATGATGCCACTGCCTGCAGTCATCCATTGAATGCCGCCGTCTTCGATCACTCCATCGTTGCCGACGCTGTCCTGATGGCGCATTTTTCCTTGCAACATGTAGGTGACGGTTTCAAAGCCACGGTGAGGGTGGGGTGGAAAACCGCCAATGTAGTCACTGGCCTGATCTGAACCAAAATGATCCAGTAGCAGAAACGGATCCAGTTCAGGAAGCAAATGAGTGCCGATCAGTCGTGTCAGCCTTACGCCGTCACCATCTGCAGTTGGGGTGCCTTTGATGGCCCGTTTGATTTGATTGAATTCAGCCATTGTGAGTCTCCTGATGATGGGTTTCATTTGCTGCGGTCAAATGATCCATCAGTTGTTCAAGTTGTTCTGCTTCATGATGATTGGCATCCAGAACAGTCACATCGTCTATACCGAGAAAACCCATGACCTGTTGTAAATATGGAGTGCCAAAATCCATGTCTGAACCAATAGGCACGCCACCTGAGGCCATCACCAGAATGGCTTTTTTATGTTTCAACAAACCTTCGGGACCTGCAGCGGTGTAACGGAAAGTCAATTGTGCCCTGGCCACCTGGTCAATCCAGGCCTTGAGTACCGCAGGTACACTGAAATTATAAATCGGGGAGCCAATGATTACCCAGTCAGCGCGTTGTATCTCAGCGACCAGCTGATCTGACTCCTGCAAAGCCTCTGACTGTTGATGTGTGCGTTCATCAGCGGCAGTGAAATTGGCGCCGATCCATTTTTCATTGACAAATGGCAGCCCATGTACCAGATCCCTCTCGGTGACTTTAACAGCGGGATGCTGCTGCTTGATTCTGGCCAACACCTCGCCGGTCAGCCGGCGGGTGATGGATTCTGTTTGGCGTCCACTTGAGTGGATGATGAGTATATTTTTATACATAGTTAGTTCCAATGTGGGTTGGGTTGATGCCTGTTTACCGGGCGGTGAATCGATTGTCCAGGGCGTAGTACCCCGGACCATTGGCTACCAAAAACAAAAAGCCGCCTGCTATGGCGATGTTTTTCATGAACATCAATGATTGCATTTGATCATTGAAATCCAGGTGAAAAATCAGCGCTGAAAGCACGCAAAAACCCGCCAGAAGGAAAGCCACCAAGCGGGTTTTAAAGCCCAGCAAAACGGCGACTCCTCCGCCAATTTCGGTCAGAATGACCAGTGGTAGCAGAATACCGGGAATGCCCACAGAGTCCATGTATCCGGCTGTGCCACTGTAAGCAGTGATTTTGCCAATGCCGGCAACGATGAAAATCAGACTGATGAATACCCGGCCCAACAAGGGGCTGAATGTTTGAATGAGTTGCATGAGGTCTCTCCTGAGTTGTTGTTAAATGATGATGTCATTGTATTGTTTCATTTGAAAAGATAAACAGTGTAGAATAGAATTTAATGTTCAATAAAAGTGAACAATTGGTGCATGTATAGGCGCTTACAGGCATGTATCTTGAGTAAACCAGAACTTCAGGAGATCAACAAATGAGTACATTGGAGGACATGCAGGCTTTTGTCCGTGTGGTGGAAGCTGGCAGCATAACCAAAGCAGCAGAACAACTGAATACAGTTAAATCTGCCGTCAGTCAGCGCCTGAATCGTCTGGAAAGTCGTTTGGGTATCCAGTTGATGAACAGAACCACCCGTACCCAACACCTGACTGATGCCGGCCAACAATATTATCAGGACAGTTTGCGCATCATTGAAGAGGTGAGTGATGCCGAAGCCAGGGTGCAGCAAACCAATCGGGCACTGGCTGGCCCAATTCACCTGGCCGCACCGTTGTCGTTTGGCCTGAATCATTTGTCCAGACCTCTCAGGCAATTCAATGAAATTCATCCAAATGTTGAGTTTCACATTGATTTTAATGATCGTCAGGTTGATTTGGTGAATGAAGGATTTGATTTGGCGATCCGAATAGCCCGATTGGCCGATTCTACATTGATGGCGAAAAAAATAACCCACACCCGTTTGGTGTTGTGCGCCAGTCCTGACTATCTGAAGGTCTATGGCACACCACAGCAACCTGAAGATTTGAGTGAAGGGCATCACAAGCTCAAGTACGTCAGCTCTCCTGATATCTGGACGTTCATGAATGATGAGAATAAAAAAGTCAAAGTCAGGTTGCCCAATGCACTGACTTGTAACAACGGAGATTTTATGCGGGATGCGGCCATTGATGGCAAGGGTTTGGTGATGATTCCTGATTTTGTGTGTTACAAAGCCATCAAAACCGGTCAACTGATTCCATTGTTATGCACGTATCAGTTCGATAACATACTGGATACCTATGCGGTGTACCCGCAAAACAGACACCTCTCACTGCGGGTGAAAAAATTGATTAATTTCCTGCAAGCCAGTTTTGGAGCAAGTCCATACTGGGAAGTACCGGCACTTTGATATCAGTCACAACAAGGGTAGGTAGATGTCAGTGACCAATTCACTCTCTGCCACCTGAGGAAACAAGTTGCGGTAGTGAAAAAAGCATGGAAAATCACGCAGCTGTTGTTCCTGTTCTATCACCCATTGATTGTACAGGTATCTGATTTTTTCATCCATCAGGTCATGTGATCCCTGGTGGGTAACCCTGGCACAGCGGCCTGCCGGGATGACCTGAGTCACCACCCCAAAACTGTTGTTACTGACTGGTCTTTGGACAGTTGAACACACATCAAAACGAAAGGGTTCCGAGGAGGCCGGGTCACTGTATGCCAGGCCATATGTTTGACTGTTGTTGACTGGTGATTCATTGGTCTGTTTTCGCCATTCAATAAAGCGGGCTACGGTTTGGTTGATGAGGCGGTGATCACCGTGGTGCGGCAGGGCGGCCACCAGGGTTTCAGGAAACTGACAGATGTTGACTTCCATGGGATAAGGCTTGTTGAGGTAATAATTGTGTTGTTCAGACCAGGCAGACCAGTCGGGTTGTTTTCTGAACTGACTGGGGGTGATCTGGTACGTTCTCTTGAATGCCCGAGAGAAGGCTTCATGACTTTCAAAACCGGCATCAAGGGCTATGTCGATGATGGGCATTTGCGGAAAAAAGACCAGTTGGTAGCTGGCTTTTTTCAATCGCAACCGTTGTACAAAGGTATTGATGTTCATGCCGACACAGGCTGCAAACAGACGATGAAAGTGAAATTTAGAAAAACCAGAAACGGCACTGAGTTCATCCAGGGTTAAGCCTGCAGGTTCTGTCGCGGCCAGGGATTCATAGATGTGATGGATCACCCGGTCTATGCTTTGCTGGTATCTGGGGTGGATGTGGCTCATGTTGATTGCCTGTGATTTTTGTCAGCAAAGCGATCATACCATGTACGGTAATGCAGCAGCATGCCAATGATGCCAGCCAAATAAACCAGCCCGCTGGAAACCACAACCATAACAATGAATGGGGTATCTGGGATGCGGGTAAAGAGTTCTGCGACCAGGCCCATGTATAAACCAATAACAGACCAGTACATGAATTGTAGATGGATCAATCGCGCGTTGCTGATTGGCTTAGGGGCCCACAAAGGCCACATGCCTGCCATCAATGTCAGGGTTGAGATCACAGATAACCAATGAAACAGGCCAAAATAACCATACAAGCGGTAAGTCAGAAATGAACTGGTGAGCATCACTGTCATGGCAATCACATAGGCCAGACCTACTTTGCGGTGTAACCGACTGCCCTTGGCTTTGAACAACACCCAGGTACCCAGAATCAACGCTGTAAGGGCAGAGTAATAATGCAATTTGCCAAACAATTCTCCAGCAGTCATTGTTTTGTCCTGATTGAAAAATGCCAGCTTAACAAGTCTGACTGTTAGCTGCCTGACTGAAATTGCGCCGGGTATTCAATGTGTGATTGATCGCGCAGAATATGTTTATCAGGTATGATCTGATGTAAGCGATTTACCTTGGTTGCTGAATTTAAGGCAGAACATCATGAAGAAAAGCCACAAACTATTGAGCGTATTGTTCCTGACGGTGTTCAGTGAGCTGTTAATGGCTCAGTTAAAAGCCTTTCCCGAGGCAGAAGGTTTCGCCGCCATGGTCACCGGAGGACGGGGTGGTGATGTCCGCATTGTCACCAACCTCAATGCCAGTGGTACCGGGTCATTGCAATGGGCGGTTTCTCAACCAGGCCCACGGATTGTGGTCTTTGCCGTGTCCGGACTCATTACAGGAGACCTGCACATCCCACATGGCGACCTGACCATCGCAGGACAAACAGCACCGGGCGCCGGCATCACACTGGTCGGTCACATGTATACCACCTATGGTAATGACACTGGCAATATCATCATCCGACACCTGCGCATCAGGCCACCAGATCCGGATGCTGTATGGCCCGCTAACCAACACGATGCCATTCAGTTTTCCACCGCCAATCACATCATGCTGGACCACATCGATGCCTCCCATGGTGCCGATGAAACCATTGATTTTTGGGGAGGAGCTTCATACATCACCATTCAGTATTCTCACTTGTCTTTCCCGATATATGACACCGTTAATGGTTGGACCCACAACAAAGGCGTGATCAATCACCGGCCTTGCCTGGATTCAGGCAACTGTCAGCCTGGTGACCGCCCTGGCGGTCATATTTCAATCCTCAACAATGTCTTCACCCATTCCAGAAACCGCACCCCGGCATTATCCGTGGGGCCAGCTGAAGTGATCAACAACATCACTTACAATGGTCGTGAGGGCTTTGTTCATCACAATGTGGCTGAAGGTGAGTTCAACATCATTGGCAACCAGTATGTGGCAGGCCCCAGCATCAGTTTATCACCGTTTTGGTTTGACCCTGAAAACCCCAACCCACCCATTCCAACCACCTATTGGCTGCAGGATAACCGGGTAGATGACCCGGGAGAATACGTGGGCGTGGTGCAAAACCCATGGGATGATGCGTCTTTTGGTAACAGCTATACCTTTGCTTGCTGTGGGATCAACAGCGATCAATTCAATCAATCCGGAACATTTGATTTTACTGCCGACAGTGATTATGTAGCACCTCAGGTTCATGATCACAATTCGCTGGAGGATCGGCTGCTACCTGCGATTGGCGCTTATCCACATGATGTGGTGGCCAGACAATCAATTCTGGAATTGCTACAACGGTCAGGTCATTGGCGTAATTACCGGCCCGCAAATTTAATGGCAGGTCTGACAGCCACAACACCACCATTGGACAGTGATGATGATGGCATGCCGGATCTCTGGGAACTGGCCAATGGTTTGAACCACCTCAATGGCAGCGATCACACAACCATCATGCCATCTGGCTACAGTGCCATTGAAGAATACATCAACGCCCTGGCCACCGCGTTAATCGGTGACCTGATTTTTGCGGATGATTTTGATGATCAGCCCTGAGGCGAATGGGCTGTCAAACCGTGACGCCAGCCAAACACCACAGCCAAAATACCCAGTAGTAAACCCGACAGGTAGATGGTGCCTGGATGCAATTGCGATAGATGCATGACCACAGCAGCCCACCAGTTGGTTTGACCCACGGTGGCATAAAGGCCGTAACTGATCGCAGCGATACCTGCAGCCATCAGCCAGGGCCACCTGCTTTTGCGGTACAACACAGCGAGACCTATGCCCAGCAATACCGAAAGCAGCATGCTTAATTGTATGGCATACTCAAAGCGATAAAGTGTATCCGGCCCTTCAATCATCATGCCCGGTAGATAATTGGCAAATAAACGTGACAAGATGGGTGGTAACAGGCCAATCAAGGTACCGATGATCAGGGCACTGTGGATATGAACCAGGCGCCGCCAACGCATCGCCAGATAAACCTGTAACGCAGTACTGCACATCAGCCAAACATCAGCAGTCAGCAAAGCCTGACCAAACAACACATAAAATGGATGGTCTGCCACTGCTTTTTGAGCCCCCGCCCAGGTAACCAGTGCGAAAGCCGCAGTCATCAAGGGCACCATGACGAAAATCAATAATCCGGCTTTTCGATGGGCAGCCCTTCTGCCGTTGTGAATCAGCCAGCTTTGCCAGGCAATCAGTAGGATCCAGAGGGTCGAAGTGGCGCCGTGTAAATGATGGGCCAGCGGCGCGTCGTTCAGGCGGCCGAAATAACTGGGCCAGAAAGCGACCACCGTGATGATCAGAATCAGTAACATGAAGTAATGGGTTTTGCTGTACGGCATATTGAGTTCCCCCAGGTGTTGTTGTTAATAAAATAATCCATCTGCTGATAAAATGCCAGTGGCACCAAAAAGCACACAAAAAGGATGATTCATTTGCAATCATGAGCAAGGATGGCAAATCATCATCGCAGAACAGCAAATCCAGTGCTAATCAATGGACAGTGAATTCCATCAGCTGCCAGTGTCTGTCTGTAGTGCTTAGTGCTTGTCAAGCCCGGTACAAACCAGTAAACTGATTTTTTTTATTGAGCCTGACATGATCGCACTGAACCAAACCATCATCATCATTGCCGCGACTTGTCTGGTGTCCTATCTGGCCTGGCAAAACCGTTTGCTGATGGAACGACTGATCTTCTGGTCGCCAGCCATCAAAGAAGGGCAGGTTGAGCGATTTGTCACCCACGGCTTTATTCATGCCGATGGTATGCACCTGTTATTCAACATGTTTACCTTTTATTTCTTTGGTTCTATCATTGAAGCCTTTTATCGGCAATACCTCGGTGGAGCTGGTTATGTGCTGTTTTATCTGGGGGCGATTGTGGTGGCCATGTTGCCATCGTATTTTCAACACAGGGATGACCGCAACTACTACAGTCTGGGTGCTTCAGGGGCGGTGTCAGCGGTGTTGTTTGCTTATATACTGTTCGCTCCCTGGGAGTTGATTTATTTATTTGGAGCGATTCCGGTACCAGCCATATTATTTGCCGTGGCTTATGTCTATTACAGCATCAAGGCTCATCATGCAGCCAATGACAACATCAATCACAGCGCGCATTTATATGGTGGTTTGTTCGGGGTATTGATGACCATTCTGATAGAACCCAGGGTGTTGCCTTATTTCTTCAGGCAATTATTGAACCCTTCCTGGTTGGGTTGATTTATCGGAAGTTGATTGCCACACCGTGGGGTAAGGCCGCCAAGCCAAAATGCTTGGCCAGGCTCTGACCCATGTCAGCCATTGATTTGCGGGGGCCGATGTTTTGCCCGCTGACTTCAGGTCCGTAGAACAACACCGGTACATGCTCCCTGGTATGATCTGATCCGGGTTGGGTGGGGTCGCATCCATGATCGGCCGTAATCAGTGCCAGGTCGCCCTGTTGCATCAGGGCTTCGAGTTCAGGTAATCGTGCATCAAATGCTTCCAAGGCGCAGGCATATCCGGGCACATCGCGACGGTGACCAAATAAACTGTCAAAATCAACAAAATTGACGAACACGAGGCTGTGATCAGGCGCTTGTCTGAAGGCTTCAAGCATGGCATCAAATAAACCCATGTTGTCTCCGGCTTTGATGGATTGGGTGATGCCCCGGCCAGCGAAAATGTCTGCAATTTTACCCACTGATATCACTTCATGACCGGCTGCCTTCATGACATCAAGTAAGGTGGATTCTATCGGTGGTGTGGTCAGGTCTTTGCGGTTTGCCGTGCGCTGGAAATTGTTGGCATTGTCGCCCACAAATGGACGGGCAATAACCCGAGTGATGTTCAACTCATCAACCAACTGTTTGGCGATGGCTGAAATTTCCAGCAACCGATCCAGGCCAAAATGTATTTCATGCGCCGCAATCTGAAACACCGAGTCAGCCGAGGTATAGCAGATGGGCTTACCGCTGCGGATGTGTTCTTCACCCATCTGTTTGATGATTTCAGTGCCTGAAGCATGACAGTTTCCCAAAATGCCCGGCAAGCCGGCTAATTCGATGAAGCGCTCAATCAACTGATCTGGAAAACAGGGACTGCTTTTGGGGAACGTACCCCATTTGAACGGTACTGGTACACCTGTCATTTCCCAGTGCCCACTGGGGGTGTCTTTATCCAGGCTTTGTTCGATGGCATGGCCAAAAGCGCCTTGCACGGTGGGATGATCAGTTCCACCAGCCAGGTTCATACCGCTGCTTTGTTTCAGGGCAGCACCCAATCCCCAGCGCTCCAGGTGCGGAATCTTCAACGGACCATGCCTGACACCACTCACATCGGCTTGGCCACGCGCACATTGTTCGGCGATGTGCCCCAGGGTGTTGGCAGCCTCATCGCCATACAGTTGAGCGTCATCACTGGCACCGATGCCCAATGAATCCATCACCAATATCACTGCTCTTTTCATCATGTTCTGACCTTTGTGTTGTGCCTCATCCGATCATTATAACCCTGTTGGTTTTCTGTTGTGGAATGGTCTGTGGACTGTTGTTTCAGTTGTTCCAGCAACAGTTGGTCTTCATATTGCCAATAATCGCCGGCTTTGAGCTTCAGTTCATTCATCAACCCCACTGCTTCGATGTGCTTTCCGGCGGCAGCTGCCGCTTGTGCCCGGTATTTCTGGAATGGATAGATAAATGGCTTAAACATGGCCGTACGTTGCAGTTGGTCCACCAGTTTTGGCTGATTGAATGACAAATACAATTGGTTCAAACGGTTCATGACTTGCACCATTTGATCAAAGCGGCCACTGCCGTGCACGAGAACCATTGCTTCCAGATAATGCAGTTCACTGGCTGCCAGTTTGCCCTCAAGCATGGCCAGGTCTCCCTGGTACATGGCCAATAAGGGATGGTCTTGTAAGGTCAATTCACGCACGAAGGTTTGTGCTCTGGGCACATCCGATTGCTCTATGGCCATGATCAACGAGGCTTCATTGAGCGCATCACCAATCTCTTTATGGGGGTGCTCAAGATACAATTGCCTGAGCATTTTCAGGTCTATATCAGCCTGTTCAAGGTTGTTCTCTGCCAGGTGGAGTTGCAGCAGCCATAGGTAAGCATCGGCATTGTTGCCATACAGTTCAAGTTCTGCATTCAGTCGCAGCACTTCCTGCCATTGTTGATGGGCCAGTTGAAAACGGCCGGTTTGTTGATAGATGCGTGCCAGCTTGGTGCGGTTATCGCTGATCCCCCGGCGGTGTTTGAGCTGCTCTGCATGGAACAGTGATTCCTTGACCAGTTGTTCGGCCTGTCTGAACTCATTGCGTTGTCTGAGGATGCTGGCCAGAACGGTTTTGGCTTGCATTTGATACCTCAGGTCGCCCGATTGCTGAAAAGCTTTGATGGCCAGCTGTGCTTTTTCAATGGCCACCAGGGGCTGATTCATTTCTCTGGCCAACTTGGCATGGGTGCTCATGATGGTGCCATATAAATGAGGCTGGGAACTGGGATCAGTGACCTGACCGGCCATTTGTAAAGCCTGTTCGGCATTTTCAAATTGTTTGGTCTTGCGGTAGAGGATACCCTGACTGATGTAAACTGAGGCCATTCTGGCCGGATTCCTGCTTTCTTCAGCCCATTTCAGGGCTTCCAGGTAAACCTTTTCTGCCGCCGCCAATTCGCCTACAGAATCCAGACAATGTCCTTTGACCAATTCCACCCGAAAAGCCAGGTTCTGATCATTGGTCTGGATGGCCTCCAGGATACCAATGGCTTTGCGTGGATCGGCTTGCTTACGCAATGCAATGGCCAGTTCATACCAGGCCATTTTGAAATTGGGGTCCTGCTCAACGGCTGCTTCGAGGTAGGTCATCGCCTGATCGCTGTCACCAGAGACTTGTGCCGCCATGGCTTTGAAGTAACTGTGCATGGCGAACTCATTGCGGGTGTAGACCTGCTCATCCGCGGATTGGCTGATGGCTTCAGGTCTAACCTGTTGCCGGACCCATTGACTGATGTGATCAAACAGTGTGATCAGTTGATTGGCTTCAAGTTGCTCACTGGCCTGAATGTCTTCCTGCCACTTGATTTGTACACTGGCCTGATAAGGGGGTTGTTGTTGATCAGGTTGGTGTAAATGCACCACCAGCTGGGTGAGCGCGGATGATTCCTGCCACAAATCAAAACTGATGTAAGCGCGTTCAGCATGGCCCTCATTGATGCGACCTTGTTGAGCTTGCAAGCCATCGACGTTGTTCAGCAGGTGGCCGAGCAGGTTTTTTCCACCTGCGAGCATCCAGTTAGCCGGCTGAGCAGACTTGGGGCGGGCGCTTTGACTGACGACATGCACCTGTGGGGTGGTAATTGAGCCTGGTGGTTCTGTCCCCTGGTGCCACAGCAACCAGATGGCAATGAACACCAGCATAACACCAAATACCTTCAAACTGATGTGACTGCCTGTTTCACGGACAGGGGCATCCTCAGGGCTGCTAACAGTTGGCAAAAACCGAAATCCCTGCCCATAAACGGTTTCAATGTATTCATCAGGCTGACAGGCATTCAGGGTTTTGCGGAGTTTAAGAACACATTGATCAATGGTGTTGTTGGTGACCACACGACCCATCCAGACTTCGTCAATCAACTCATCCCGGCTGATTAACTGATTGGGGTGAGTGAGTAAATACCGCAATAAATCATGATTCTTTTTGGTCAGGCTGAGTTCCTGACCATGATGTAACAGGGATTGCTGCTCCGGATCATATATAAATTCAGCAAAAGCGTAGGTCATTGTTTCAGGTTTCAGTCAAACACATCTGATCAGTGGGCAAACGATGATAACACCGATTACCTGATTCGGAAATCAAAAAAGGGCCGACTGATTCACGAATTCAGGATTATTTCAGGACTCTTTCAGGATTGATTGGCTTTCCACAGCTACAATCTTTAGTCATGATTCAATGAAAACAAGAGGGCATTAAGATGAAGACAGTGAGTTGGGTTTTGGCGGTACTGGGGTTATTGCTGTTCGCCGTGGGTATCTGGATGCTGACCACGGCCATGGCCAGTAATGACTGGCCAACGGTGGAAGGTAAAGTGGTGACTCCCAATGTGGTGGGACGATTGCGACAGGCTACCAATGCCCGGCACCGCAGCCTGGAATACATTGTTGAAGTGACCTACCGATATCAGGTGAAAGGTCGCTCGTACCAGGCTAAACGATATTCGCTGGGCAAAGGAATGACCACAGCAGATGGATTCAATGACCGTGCTGAGGCCCGTGAATGGATCAAACAATCACCTTATCAGCCAGGTGAACCAGTGACCGTTTATGTCGACCCGGCAGACCCCGAAAACACCGTGCTCAATGCCGGCATTCAGGGTTCAACCTGGGTGCCGGTATTGCTGGGTTTGTTGTTTGGCTTGTTGGCCTGGCTTAATCATCATGTTCTGATGAAGCAGGCCGCCAACAAACCCATTCAGTCGGTGGTTTTCAAGATCTGAATTCCATCTTGATTCCGCGTGGATCAATCATCAAAGCCATTGATAAAGATGACTTCGCTGGGGTCTGTAAAATGCGCTGTGAGTACTTTGTCACGTTCCATCATCAGCGCGCAGGGATTGGTTTGATCAACGCAATTTCCAAAATCCACTGACCAACCAACAAAATGCATGCCCTGATCCGGTGTGGCCACCAGGGTCAGTTCAGTACCCAGGGGAAAATCATAAGTGCAACTCATGTCACAGTTGATGCCTGATGTGCCTGCAACCTGGCCAAAGCCTTCAACCACCACCTGCAGATTCAGGTCCGGGCCACCCTGTTGATATAAAAACAACTCTTCATGCCCGGGATGATTGGCCACCGCAGTCCACTCCGGGGTTTGTCTGGCAGTAAACAGCACACCAATCCGTGCAGGGGTGACGGTGGTGTTTTCCATGACTTGCATGCGTATCCCCACAATGCTGTCAACATGCTGACCCTGATTGCTCAGTGAAATGATCCGGCCAGTATCGGTCTGACTGTCATACAAAACCAGGTCATCACGGCGATCATCATCGCCGGCAAAGTCGATGCCATCAAAGGTGCTCTCTGTGAATTTATAAGCCACATAACGGCCACTGTCAGAAACGCTTGAGTAATAGATACTGGCATTGTCACTGTACAGCGGCAAACCCGATTCGTTTTTTGACGCCAGGCTCAATGTGGTGTTGATCCGGTCATACATCAGCACCTGGGAATCACCCGCCTGACTGTAGTCATCGGTGGTCAAGTTGGACGCCCTTGTGATGAAGGTTATTTGAGAGCCATCGGCAGAGATATCAGCTGAATTGGACTGGTCATTGCCCTCTGTACCGGCGGCGGTTTGACTGACCCGGGTGATTGGGCCGCTGGGTAGTTGTTTGATGAACACATCTCCAAAACCATTGGTGTCAGCAGGGACCAGCTCATCACTTTCAGAATCAAAGACCACAAAAGTGTTTGCGCCGGTTCCGCCGATTGACGGTTGTACGCCAGTGGCTGCTAAACCATTGAGGTCCTCAGATACCAGGCTGATGTTTTGTGTTACGGGATCAAACAGGTAGATGTCATACGTGGTGTTGAGGTCATTGGCTGCGATGCTTTTGATGGTTTGAAACACCACCAGCCCTGCATCGTTGACTTGTGCGAGCACCCCTTCATCAATTGCCAGAATGCTGTCATCTTGACGGTCATATAAATAAATGTGAGATGAACCCAGATCCAAAGTACCTCCGGGGTGAAAGTAATTCGATGAAAAAACCACAAAACGTCCTGAAGGTGAGATGCCATTGACGCCGGCATTTTCGACCAGCAGCTGAATGTCGTTGCTGTGGCGGTTGAGCAGATACAAGTGGCTGAAGGCCGGATCAACCGGGTCAGGTGTCATGTTGGCTGCTTTGGTGTTGAACACCACCCACATCTGGTCACTGCTGCTGAAGGCAACTGAGATGTCATCAATGATGGTGTGGGGATCAAACAATGGTGTGGAAACTTTAGTGAACTGTGCTGTGCTGAATTGATGAACAAAAATTTCGGTTTCACCGGGCAACACCTGTTGTTGGTTGAAGTCGCTGGCTGCTGAAATCAGGGTCAGCCGGTTGCCGTTCAGAGACAAATCGCTTCCAGCACTGTAACCATTGGCAGAAACGTTTTGTTCATTGACCGTGATCAGGCTCAGGGTTTCTGTGGTCGGATCATAGCTGAACAAATCATAGAAGTCATTTGCATCATTGCTGACCAGGTTACTGGCATTGTGAGAAAACACGATGCGGCTGCCATCACCACTGATGTCGACGCCAGATGGAAAACCATCCGTTAACTCATGACCATTGAGGTCCAGGCTGATCCGGTTGATGATGCCATTGTCGTACACAAAAACATCATCACGGCCGTTGTTGTCATTGGCCACCAAATCACCCTGGCTGGTAATGAACACCACCACACCGGTGTTGCTGACTGCTGCGGGAATGGAAAAATCATCGAAAGCCGATGATTGCCCGGTGGGTGTGATGTTGATCAGTGTGGTGGTGTTGTTCTGGGTGTCCCGCAGAAACAGGTTGTCTCTGGAGTTTAGGATCACATCATTGGTGAGGTTGGTGGCTTCTGAAGCCATCAGGACATACCTGCCATTATCTGAGACCCCGGCCACAGCGGTGTAATCGTCAGCAACAGCCAGCCCATCGGCAGAAATGCTGAGCAACTCATAGGTATTGTTGGTCAGGTTTTTTCGGTATACCTGATAACGAAAACTGGTTTGCAGCGGATCAATGGCGTCGCTGGAAGCAAAAGTAATGAATTGACCATCGTCACTCAGGTGAACCCCGTTATAGGTATCAAAATAAAGGCCATTGCCATATTCACTGAGGTTGGTCAGGGTGCCGGTCACCAGGTCTTTGAGGTATATGTGGTCATAGACAGAACCCTGGTTGTTAGGCAGGGTTTCATCATCACTGACAAATGCCACGTAGCGTCCGTCAGAAGTGGGTTTGGAATACGCTGACACGAAGCTGCTCAATTGGCTGCCATCTGAGCGACTGGTCACCAGTGTTGTGTTGCCCAGTTGCAGGTCTCTGATGAACACATCGGACAGGCCATTGTCATCACCATTGATCAGGTTGCTGGCATGTGAACCGAAGGTCACGTAGCGTCCATTGGTTGATATTTGGGCGCCGTAAGATGTGTTGTTGGCGATGTCGCCAGCCTGACCTGTGGCTTCGGATAACCAGCTGATGAGTTGGCTTTGGGCCAGACCAGCAAACAATAAAAAGCCCGTGGCAGACCATATTTTCAAGGTAAAAAAACGCATGAGAGACTCCTCTGATTACTCAAAACTGTTGGCAAAAATCACATCAGAAACCACAAAAGTGATGGCACGTGTGTAGGTGTCCTGACCACCGTTGACGACTCCGCCATCATCCCGCAGGCTGATATCTACCAGGGCCTGTCCGCTGGCGTCTGCTGCGAGCTCAAATGTCAGGTCTCCCGTACCGGGATCGATGGCAGGAAAACCACTGAAAAACCCCACCGGTGCGGCGCTGACATCAACGGCAAACACCAGTTGCTGACCGGCTTCGTTGGTTGGTCCGGCACTCAGGTCAGTCGCCCAATTGTTTACTGTTATGAACTGACCTTGAATACCAGCCACTGTCTCACTCGAAACCGAGTAGAAGGGGGCATCATTGACTGGCTCGACGATGAATTCGGAAGTGATGGTGCTGCGATTGAACAGATCAGTGATGGTGTAATCAAAAGTGGTCACCCCATAGCCATCTGCATCATCAGCCTGAAATTGCAAAGCCCCATCAGGCCTGAGTGTCAATTGCCCCTGGGCATCTCCGGTGCTGGTGCTGAACTGGCCTGCCGATATCACCACCAAGGGATCATCATCAACATCATTAGACAGTACACCATTGGCGGCAGTGAGGGTCAGAGTGGCTCCTTCCAGCAAGATATAACTGTCGGCAGTGGCCACTGGTAAGGGGTCACTGGCGATTGATCCCAATTCAACGGCACCAATATCGCAGCCATCAAAAAAGTCACTGATGCCTGGTTGATCCACGCTGCGTAAGCCGCTTTGGTCGTTGTACTGCCCCCTTTGGTCGCTGGTCAGTGCATTGCACTTGCCTTGATCTACGGCCACAGAATTGATCAGTAGCTGACGGGTTGGTGTTGGGCCTCCATTGTCAGCCAAAGGTGAAACCAACGGCAGAATAATCACCGGAGGTTCACCGACGAAGTCATCATTGATGTTTGGTTGTCCAGCGGGAAAAGTGGTACTGATCTGTTGATTGTTGCCAATCAGGTTGTTGCCAAAAGTGATAAAACCACCGGTCAGTTCCGGAGCCGCACTTTGTGACTGATCACTGTTGCCGGCAATCAGATTATTCTTCAGGTTAACCCCGGCAGATGAAGAGGAATAGATCGCTCCTCCACCGGAATCATTGCCGGTCTGATCATTGTTAAAGTCTGCTTGATTGGCGACCCATGTGTTGTGTCGCAATGTGACTTCAGCGCTTTCCAAGGGGTAGCCCGGACCACCCATGGCCAGTGCTCCACCAACGCCATCAGCAATGTTTTCTGAAAAAGTACTTTGTGTGATTTCCACAGTTGATACAAAAGCCGCGCCATTGGCTCTGACCAGGATGGCACCACCGGCGGCATCATCCAAGGGGTTATTGCCTGCCAGGTTAGTGGCGGTGTTGTTGGCAAAAGTACTGTTCTCAATGATGACGTTTTGTTGGCCACCAATGAATACAGCGCCACCACCGGCCACGGTTTGATCTATGCCCTGAACGAAATTACCGGAAAAGTAACTGTCACGAATGGTTGTGGTGTTGTTGCTACCGGCGTACAGCCCTATGGCGCCACCACCGCGTTCAGAGTTGTTGCGTAAAAAATCCACCCGTTCAATGGTCAATGAAGCCCCACTGATGTGATAAGCCCAGATCGCTGCTCCATAATCACTGGCTGGCAAGCGGATGCTGGTGTCAGCAAAGGTCACATCGCTGATGATGAATTCGGCATCGGCTTGCAGATTACTGATTTCCAGGATTCTGCTCTGTGCAATGCCGGCAAAAGTGACCAGCTCTTTGGCGGGTCCCTTCAGATGGATTGATTCTGACAGTGTGTAGGTTTCAAAGGTGGCAAAGTAAGCCGGCAGTATGGCGTTATCAAAGGTAATCTCATCAACCACCGGATGGGCCTCGCCGGCGGCACACTCGCCAGCCAGTTGCCCTGATGCCAGGTTGGTGTTGGCGGCGTCGATGGCTTCAACCAGGGTGCACAGACCATCGTCAGCTGGCAGGTTGGTTAAATCAGTGGTGTTAATGACGATCTGGGCAGCAGACAAAGGAGTTGTCACCAGCACAAAACTCATGAAAAAAAACAGCTTCCGGGTATCCATAAGGGTTCTCAGCAATTGAAAACCTCAGCTTAGGTTCTGCCTGATGTTGAATCATGAACGGCTTATGAAAAGGTTATTATTTTTCAGCCAGGCTCCTGACAGCTGGCTTTCATAGCAGTCATTCTGTACATCAATGTTCTGTTTGTGCATCTGTCAGCACAGCAGCGTCTATGGTGTCCTGCCGGATGACGATGGTGTGAGTCAGTTGCAGAGAAAGCTGAACCGGCTTTTCTGTGGGAGACAGGTGATGAATGCCAATCAACTTCTTATCAGTTTCGGAAATCAGTGTTAAACCGTTCTGGGTGTTGACCGACGAGGCTGAAAAGCAACCCAACAGGAGCATCCAAAACCGGCTTCTGGCAGCAGAAAAATTCATTGGCGCGTTCGATCAGACATGGTTTTCATCTTAAAGACACGGGTAATGCTTAATGTGATGAAGAGGTGATGGTTGTATGATGATCGGCTGATTGGGTGTCGGAACAGCTGATGTTCTGAGCTATTGAACATCAACAGGAGCTTGTTGCCATTGCAATGACCTCTGCCCTGAGCTACCATGAACGGGTCGTCAGCGATCAGTCAATCCCACCCATGAAAAGCAGTCCTGAACACACCACTGTCTATTGTTTTGATCAGTTCGAGCTGGATGTTGAACGATTTGTGTTGCTGGCTGATGGCCAGCCTGTGACGTTGGAACCCAAATTGTTCAACTTGCTATGGTTACTGGTCCGACAGGCTGGCAAGGTGGTCACTCAGGAAGACATGATTGAGCAAATCTGGCAAGGCCGTGTGGTCACCAGCAATGCCATCTCCCGGGCTGTTTATGAATTGAGAAAAATCTTAGACCAGACACAGGGCGCAGATTCGATGATCAAAACCGTTCGCGCCAGGGGCTATCAGTTCAATGTGGCAGTGAAGCAAGTGTCAGCTTCGCCCAATAAACGCACTGCAACTCACTTCAGACCACTGTGGTTATTGTTGTCTGTTTTTATGTTGTTGGCAGTGGGGGTGATGTGGTTTGTTTTGAAAGACAATCAAGACGAATTCTCTGCAATTCAAGCGGTTGCTCAACAAGAAGTTTCATTGGTGATATTACCCTGGGTCAGGGAGCAGGCTGATGATCGGTTGGTGCATTTGTCACATGTACTGGTTGATCAATTGATGGTCCAGTTGAGTGCCACTGATGTCAATCGGGTGATCGGCCCAGACAGTTTGTCGGGCATCTCGGCTCAATTCAATGACATGTTGACCATTCAAAAAGCCACCCATGCCAACTATATCCTGGAGGGCTTCGTCACGGAACCAGCCCCTGAACAACTGCGTTTGCACCTGACCTTACATCATTTTAACGGTGGTGTGATGGAGCCTTATGATTTGGGGGCTTTTGATTTCCCGTGGCCGCAGGATCGGTTGGCTGTTCAGGCTTTGTATAACCAAAGGAAAAACACCGTCCGGGAGATTGTTAAACTGATTCAGCCCAAAGCGCAATTGTTGACCGAAGATACGGGACTCATTCCTGATCCAGGGGTATATCGGTTATTGATAACGGCTCACCATTTGGGGCGCAGCAATGATTGTGAACAGATCAGTCGGGCCATGGAATTGCTCAGTGCAGCCATTGAACAGGATGACCAGTTTGCTTATGCCTGGCATCTGCTGATGGGTAATCACTTCAAACAAATCTGGATTTGTGGCGGATCAAACGTGCATTATGACCTGGCTTTGAAAGCAGCTGAACAAGTTGAGTCATTGGCCCCCGGGCGTTTTGAATCAGCCAAAATAGCCCGCAATGCCATTTTGCTGGAACACAATAAAGTGGAACAAGCATATGAATTGAATCGCCATTTACCTGAACATAAAAATCGCCTGATGTATTTGAAAGTCTCCAATTTGCGCTACGCAGGGTTCCTCAATAAAGCCGCTGCATTGAACCAGACAATGCTGATACGTGATCCTTATTTTTATAGTTCACGTCCCATCTATCAGGCACCAAACACCTTTCTGTACTTGAATGAGTTTGAAAAGCACCTGGCTTTACTGGCTTCACCAGGTAACCAGTATCATGATTATTACCGGGCATTGAATCTGATGCTCAGTGGTGATGCCAGCGGCGCCCATGAGGTTTTACTGCGGGTACTGGAAGATCAGCCTAAGGGTGTTTTCGGGGATTTTTCCAGGGCCTTGCTGGCCATCATTCAAGGGGATAACCAGGCCGCCATCCGTAAGGTAGAAGAAACCATTCAATTACGCAATAAACAAGGCCTGAGTGATGGTGAAGTCACCTATAAGCAGGTACAGTTAATGGCTTTGGCCGGTGCACAAGATGATGCTTTGGATTTACTCGAGCTCACCTTGAAGCAGGGTTTTTTTGCGGCCAATTACTGGCAATCAGATCCGGCCATGAAAGCCCTGCACAACCATCCCCGGTTTAATTCCCTGGTAGCGTCAGCCCGGCAACGACACCGGGCATTCGCCAGGCGATTTGACCTGGCAGCAGAATTTTAGAAAAGCCGGTATCAATTACCGCATTGATTCTGATACATTAAAAATCAAAACCATTCCTGAATATCAAGTCGGTGGATTCAGCTGCGCCGCTCACTCTGAAGGCATTGTCACTACCACCACCCGATACATAGACGTCCACATCGTTGCCAATGGCGACATTTCCCGGTCCATCTAATATGGCAACGCCATCACCATTGGCATCGATGATTTCAGTGATGATACATGGTGTGGAACTGGTGCTGCAATTAACCGGGTTATCAATTCGAAATGCATTGTCACCATTGCCACCGGCAAAATAGATGTTGTCGGCACTGTCAACGGCCATGTTGCCTGCTTGTTGTGGTGTTGGCGTATTGAAAATTTCAGTGATGGTGCAAGCAGTACCAGCGGTGCTACAGGTTCCTGGGGTGTTGATTTTGAATACCGCGGCATTCTCAAAAAAACCCAGTGAGGTTAAATATACATTATCCTGACTGTCAACCACCAGCCCACGGCCAAAAGCACTGGCTGTTAAGCTTGATTCGTCAATGATTTCGGTGATCGTACATGGTGTGCCGTTGGTTGAACAGCTGCCCGGATTGGCTATTTTGAACACATTGTCTGAATTTTGTGTGGTCACAAACACATTGTTTTGACTGTCGATTGCCAAACCGACAGGCTGGCTGATGATGTTCCCGTTGTTGTCACCTGATTCATCAATGATTTCGGTGACGGTACAGGCTGGACCTCCGGTTCCACAAGTGGTTGATGCTGCGATGCGAAAAACATTGTGAGATACAGCGCCTGCCACATAGACATGACCAGAATGGTCCACTGCTAATGCCACAGGTGTATCCAACGGGTTGCTGCCATCACCTGACGGTCCAATGATCTCTTCAATGTTACAAGCGGTGCCGCTGGTGCTGCAGTTAATTGGATTCAAAATACGCCAGACATTGTCACTGAACTGTCCTGCAACGTAAACATTTCCGTCAGCATCGGTGGCTACTGCACTGGTACGGTCATGCGCAATGACACCGTCTCCGCTGGCATCCAGAATTTCTATGATTTCACAGTCAGCAGTGGTGCAGGATGTCGATGCACTGATGCGAAATAAATTATCGGTGTTGACGCCAGTGATGTAGACATTTCCATTGTCATCTACATTCAGTCCGACTCCATCAACGGTGTTGCCATTGCCATCACCTGAACTGTCGATGATCTCCATGATGGCCGCCTGAGCCACGCCATTGGCCATTATAACCAGTATCAATATCCACTTTTTCATCTCATATCCCGTTAAATCAGTCGATTTACATGGACATGCCTTGATTATAAATCATCAATTAAATTTGCCCACACCACTTATTTATTATAGCCCCGCTGTTGTCGCCTGACAAATGAAGGAGAGATTAAATAAAACTGTTTTTGTCATACGCCTCTTTTTGAAAATGTTTACAATAAAATTAATTCCTTCGCATCACTCAAGTCATGGATATATTCATTGTTTCACTGGTGGCTTTGCTGGCTTCAGGGTTGACTTTGTTCTCAGGTTTTGGCCTGGGCACATTACTGATGCCGGTGGTGGCCTTGTTTTTTCCTCTGGAAGTGGCCATCGGTGTCACTGCCATAGTCCATCTGGCGAATAACCTGTTCAAAGTGGCACTGTTGGGCCGTCATACCGAATGGTCGGTGTTCTGGCGTTTTGGTGGTCCGGCCATGGTGGCCGCCTTGCTGGGTGCCTGGGTGCTCGGCTGGCTGGCTGCCGGTGAAGCGAGCCTGTCATACAACTTGCTGGGGTACAGCTTGCAGACCACTGCACTGCGACTCATTGTCGGTGGCTTGATATTGATTTTTGTATTGTTGGAATTTTCCAGGTGGTTTGCGGCCCTGGCACTGCACCGCAGATACTTGCCATTGGGTGGGATGATCAGTGGCTTTTTTGGTGGTTTATCCGGTCATCAGGGGGCATTTCGCAGCATGTTCCTGATTAAGGCAGGGCTGACCAAAGAACAGTTTGTCGCCACCGGTGTGATGGTGGCGGTGGTGGTTGACGTTTCCAGGTTGTTGGTTTACGGAAAGCACCTGTCAGCCAGCTATCAACAGATTGAATGGTCGCTGGTTGTGGCGGCTTGCTTGTCGGCATTTTTGGGTGCCTGGCTGGGGCGAAGATTGTTACAAAAAGTCACCCTCAAGGCGGTTCACCTGATGGTCTCAGTGTTATTGGGGGTGGTGGCTTTGGGGTTGATGGCAGGTCTAATCTGAAGGGCAGGATAAATAATTTACAAATACAATTGCGAATCATTATCAATTGCATTAACATACGCTTTTTTAAATATTGGCGCGTGTTAAATGAATTCATTCAAATCTATTTTTCTACTCATGCTGTTCCATGGTTTGGTTCTGGCTGATGTTGATGATGATCCTGCAAGCCCGGATGAAGACAGTGAGCAACTTGAAGATATTCAGGTCACTGCTTCTTCATCCGGACTGATTTCCTATGTATCGGCTACCGGAGCAAAAACCGATACGCCGATTGTCGATACTGCCAGCTCAGTGTCTGTTCTGACTGCTCAGCGCATTGCAGATCTGGGGGCTGAAACGGTGCAGGACGCATTGGGCTATGTGGCTGGGGTTTATAACGGACCTTACGGCGTTGACAGTCGGGGGGACTGGTCACAGATCAGATCAGTCTCTCCGGTACAGTATTTGGATGGCTTGCGAACCAATTTTAACTTCTACAACAATACCCGACCCAATCCCTATACCCTGCAACAGGTAGAAATTCTCAAAGGTCCCAGTTCGGTGTTATATGGTCAGGGCAGTCTCGGTGGCATCATCAATATGGTCTCAAAAAAGCCACAAACAGAATTCAGTGGTCAGCTTTGGGGACAACTGGGTTCATTTGACCGTCGTCAATTGGCAATTGATGTAACCGGGGCTGTCAATCAGCAAGCCAGTGTGTTGTACAGAGCGGTGGCGCTGTTGAGGGACTCAGGCAGCCAGACGGATTTTGTTGACGATGATTCACTGTTGTTCAATCCGTCAGTGACCATTCATCTGTCAGATATGACCGAATTGACTGTGATTGGCCATTGGCAAAACAGTGAAACCGGTTCCAGCACCCAGTTTTTTCCACATGAAGGCACCCGGTTACCGGCCCCTAACGGACCAATTCCGGTCAATCGGTTTGTCAGTGAACCTGCATTTGATGGTTATGATTCTGAACAGCAGGCATTAACGGCTTTGTTGCAGCATGATTTCTCCAATGGCTGGTCAGTGCAGGCCGGAAGCCGTTACTCAGACTCAACTGTGGATTATCGCACCATGTATGGCTGGCCTCCGGTATTTCAGGCTGATGACCGCAGTTTGTTGCGTTCGATATACATCAGTGATAACCAGGCCAGAACCCTGACCACAGATCTGCGTTTACATGGCAATCACATGTGGGGAAACAGCCTGCATAAAGTGGTTTTGGGAATTGATTACCAGAACGCCAAAACAGATAATGACAGCCTGTTTCTGTTTGGACAGGGCGGCTTGCTCGATCTGTATGATCCGGTTTACGGAATGATCAGCAACTTTCCATCAATGGATGAGGTGATTGATACCCCTGCCAATCACATCTTACAAACCGGCGTCTATCTGCAGGATCAAATCTATCTGGGTGATAATTGGATTATCTCCGCCGCCTTGCGTCATGACCGGGTTAAAAACAAAACGGCCGTGACCACAAGCCAGTTGTCTGAAGCCACCACTGGTAAGTTTGGTCTGATGTATCAGTTTGCCAATAACTGGTCTCCATACCTCAGTTATTCTGAATCATTTGAACCCATTGTGGGCGAGGACGCCTATGGTCAGTCTTATGAGCCCAAATCAGGTGAGCAGTTTGAGCTGGGATTGAAGTATCAGCCAGCTGGTACAGAGCATTTGCTGACCGCCAGTGTTTATCAGATCACCGAGCAAAATCGCACCACGCCTTTATCTGCTGCTGACCTGAATGATCCGGCTGTGATCAATCCCGCAGGCAGTATACAGGTCGGAGCAGCTGAAATCACCGGGTTGGAGCTTGAGGGACAATTTGAGTGGCAGACCATTGATGTGTACGCCAGTTATGCTTATACCGATTCTGAAATCACCCAAAGTAACACGCTGGGTGAATTGGGTGCCAGACTGGCTGCGACGCCGGATCACATGTTCTCCAGTTGGTTGACTTGGCGTCCTGAACATTTCTGGCCAGGTTTTAAAATCGGCGCCGGGATTCGCTATGTGGGTGAAACTTCTGATGGCAGTGCCCGTGTTGTCGCAGAGGATGGGTCAGTGTTGAATGAGCCACTGTTAACCCGGGATTACACTTTACTGGATTTTATGTTGGGCTATGAATCAGGACCCTATGATTTCAGCTTTAATGTGGATAACCTGACAGATAAAACGGTGACCACCAGTTGTCTGGCCAGAGGTGATTGTTTTTACGGGCAAAAACGCACCATCACTGCCAGTGTTAAATATCAGTTCTGATGACTAGCTGGCAGGTTGAAATATGGTCCATTGGCGGATTGTTGCTGATGATCTGGTGCTGGTTTAAGGCACAACAGAGCAGCACCGGGGGGCGTCAATTGTTCAGGGTCATGTATGTGTTGCTGTCGCTGTTGTTGCTGGCGTTGTCTCATCGCCTATGGTCAATGGTATCAGGCCCGGAGTTCAGTGTCCTGTATGTCTTGTTTCATATCAGCTGGGTGGCATGGTTGTTGATTGCCAGCCGGGCCACAATCAAATACAAAACGTATCGCGAAAAGCAAACGACTGAGGTCAAAGCTGACTATTCCCGGCGCCATAAATGCTTGGTTTTTCTGCTTGCTGCGCCGATCGCATTGATCACTGCGGTTTGTTTGGCTGTGTGGTTTTCCAGGCTATTGGTCAGTGAGCTGGCAAACCAGTGGGTGCTGACCTTCATATTGGTGCCGTTGCTGTGGGGGTGCCTGGCAGTCTGGTTTGCTGCAGAACGGCGGTTAATCAGGCCAGCAGTCTTTTCATTGATGGTGATTCCTTTGAGTATGTTGTTGTTATGAAATTATTAAAACAATTGACCCCTTCAAGAAACCTGGTTAAACAGACATTGCGCAGTCATGCCTGGATTGGCCTGGTGTTGGCGGCGGTGCTGTATCTGGTGTGCCTGAGTGGATCTCTGTTGGTATTCAAGAGTGACTTTGAGCGCTGGGAGCAGTCCAGTTCCGAGCCCTATTTGAGCATCAGTGATCAGGCCATCAGCCGGGCACTGGCTGCATTTCAGACCAAGGTCAACAGGCCTGTTGAGGCGCTCTATTTTGTCTATCCCAGTAAGGATTTGCCCAGGGCTCATGTTGCTGATGCCCTTGATGAGTGGTGGGTGGACAAAGATGGTGCATTGACAGCGCCGGTTGATATCCCGTGGACAGACATGCTGACAGATTTGCATTATTACCTGCACTTACCGGGAACCTGGGGCATGATCATTGTTGGTATGCTGGGTGCCATGATGTGTGGGCTGATGGTTTCTGGCTTGTTGTCACATCCTAATTTATTCAAGGATGCCTTTAAACTCAGGTTGGGCAGTAACCGCCAATTGGAACAAACCGATGTTCATAATCGCTTGAGTGTATGGAGTTTGCCCTTCTTCTTTGTGATCAGCCTGACCGGAGGTTACATCGGTTTGTTCGGTATCAGCATGACTTTGGTTGATTATTTTGAGGAGGACTATCAGGCTGAGCAAATCATCAGTGAAGTATTTGGACATGATCCGTCAGTCGATCAGCCGGCTGTGGTGCCACAAATTAATAAAATCCATCGGGATCTAAACAACAGAGCACCAGATGCCCAGCCGCTTTATCTGGTGGTACAAAATCCAGGTACTGATCAACAATACATAGAAGTGGCGGCCTATCCGCCGGACCGGTTGATCTATTCAGAAATTTACCGCTATCACAGCGATGGATCATTCATTGATTATCAGCACTTGGCTGATGGCTCGGCCGGCCGGCAAGTGGCGTATTCCAGTTATCGTCTGCACTTTGGTACTTTTGGTGGACCAATCACTCAGTGGTTGTATCTTGTGCTGGGTCTGGCCATGACTGTAATCACAGTCACCGGAGTCAACATGTGGTTTGAAAAACGCAATGTTCGCAATCGTTGGTACACCAGCTGGCGCGGCTTTGTCTGGCTCACACCGCTGGCTTTGGTGGCGTCCGCTTTCGGCACGGTGTTATTGGACTGGTCTGCAGTTGGCATTTTCTGGCTGGTACTGGCCGGAGGATCGCTGTTGTTGTGGGCGGGCATGTATAGGATCCATCGGTTCAATCAGCAGACCTTATATCTCTGGATGAAACAGGCTGCTTTACTGTTGCTGATTGTGTTGTTGTTCGCCCATGGGTTCGGGCATACCGATCAGCCATGGTATTGGTCATTTTCTTTGGCCTTAACCGGTTTGTTGAGCTTGCCGATGATTAACTTTCGTCGCTTAATACCAAACCCCTAAAAAGCACAAACCCCACTTCAGGTCGCTATCAGCCTGTTGTGGGGGGCGTGTTTCTCTCCCATTAAAACTGACCGTTGAGTGACTCAATCTGACCGTTTGTCCGGTTAAAAAACCACATGTGAATGGAGTCACAATTTTTTCGATACACCTCTGTATATTGGCTTTTTAATTAGGCACAAACAGAGGGTAATTATGAAATTTAAGCTGTCTCAGCAATGGGTGATGATGGGCCTGTTGTTTACGTTTTACTCTACGGACAGTCGGGCTTACTGTGCGTCAGATGTGGTATATAAATCAGGTATCGAAGACCTGTTTCCCCCCGAACAAGCTGGCGCTTTATTGGATCAGGAATCAGCCAGCCGGTTTTTATATCAGGCCACCTTTGGCCCTAAACTGTCTGAAGTGAGGCGTTTGCAGGCCATGGGTATTGATGCCTGGCTGGCAGAACAGATGGCCATACCAGCGACTTTACAAAGACCCTGCATGGAAGACATCCAGGCCAATCCGGATTTACCGCTTTATCAGAACTCCAGAATGGAGGCCTGGTTTTTAAATTCTGCTGAAGGTACCGACCAACTCAGACAACGCATGGCATTTGCCCTGTCTGAATTGTTTGTTGTATCGGACGCAGCCAGTCTGAATAATGAAGTGATGGGGTTGGCCCGATATTATGACCTGCTGGCAGTAAACGCTTTTGGTAATTACCGTGATTTACTTGAAGATGTGACCCTGAATACCATGATGGGGTTTTATCTTGGCATGTTCAGAAATGCCAAGGCTGATCCGGTACTGGGCACCCAACCTGATGAAAATTATGCCCGTGAAGTATTGCAACTGTTTTCCATTGGTTTGCATCAGTTGAACATGGATGGTACAGAAATGCTGGATGTGGATGACAACCCGATACCCACATATGACCAAACCGTTATAGAGCATTTTGCCCGGGTATTCACAGGCTGGAATTTTTCCGGTTGCGCAGAAAACAACTGGCAATGGTGTAACCCCTCGGAACCAGGTGTGGAGGCTTATGCACCAATGGAGCCCATTGAAGCCTACCATGACACCGGTGAAAAGACCTTGCTCAATGGTCAGGTGTTGCCAGCCGGTCAAACGGCCCGGCAGGATCTGACTGCTGCACTGGACAATATCTTTAATCATCCCAATGTGCCGCCATTCATCAGTAAACAATTGATTCAACGTTTTGTTACCAGCAATCCGTCACCGGCTTATGTACAGCGGGTGGCCACCGTTTTTGCTGACAATGGCAGTGGTGTCAGGGGAGACCTGAATGCCGTGATGCGTACCATTTTGCTGGATGATGAAGCCCGTAATCCAGCCTTTATCCATGTCAGTACCTACGGTAAGCTCAAAGAGCCCCTGATACGGTATCTGGGTTTGTTGCGGGCTTTTGAAGCGCGCAGCCGCAATGGCCGCTATGGAAACTGGAACCCTGAGTTCAGTTATTTGCAGCGTCCGTTGGGTTCACCATCGGTGTTTAATTTCTTTTCCCCTCATTTTCAATTGCCAGGGCCGGTTCGTGACCAGGGCCTGGTATCCCCGGAATTTCAAATCACCAGCGAAACCACAGTGACCACGGTAGCCAATGAAATGAATGAGGCCGTCAACAGGGGGCACCATCTGTATGACCATTGGAATGAGAGTATGCCATTACTGCAGCTGCAGCGAGAATTGTTATTGAGCAATGATGACAATGCCTTACTTGACCACCTGGACTTGCTGTTGTTTGCAGGTCAGATGTCACCTGCTACCCGCAACATAGCGGCCAATTTGTGGATTAACACCAGCGGAGCAGATGACATCACCAGAATGACTTCATTGATCCATGTGTTGGTCTTGTCACCTGAATATGTGGTGCAACGCTGAATGGCCTCCATCAAACACAGGAAAATACCATGAACAGAAGAAAATTTTTATCCAGCTCTTTAACCAGTGCACTGGCAGCCGGGGGCCTATGCTCTGCCGGCGGTTTTTTACAGTTGGCTCAAGCCGCATCGGCGCACAACAGCAGTATTCGGGGAACCGGGTATAAAGCCCTGGTGTGTGTGTTTCTGGATGGCGGTAACGACAGTGCAAACACCGTGGTGCCTTTGGGTACCAGCGAACACAATGCGTACAGCCAGGTGCGTGGCGATCTGGCACTGGATGCCGGATCCTTATTGCCCATCAGTCCAGCCAATGATGGAGGCCGCAGTTGGGGATTACATCCTGAGTTGACAGGTATTCACAATTTATTCAGTCAAAACCAGGCTGCTGTAGTGACCAATGTGGGATCACTGGCATTTCCTATCACTCAGCTTGAATACAATAATGGCTCGGTACCGGTGCCCCCGAATCTGTTTTCCCATTCTGATCAACAAAGTCAGTGGCAAACTTCAGTGGCTGATCAGCCTTCCATTTCCGGCTGGACCGGCCGCATCGCGGACCTGTTGCACAGCACAGTCAATGGCGGGAATGATCTGTCGATGAATATTTCACTGGCTGGTAACAACATCCTGCAAGTGGGTGAGCTGATTAATCAGTATCACCTGACCAATCAGGGGAGCGTGCGTCTGAATGACATAACCTGGGGTGCTGGCCCTGAGCGGCTGGCCGCTTTGCAAAGTCTGCTCAATGAGCCACAAGCCAATTTATTTCAACAGGGTTATGCCGATATATTTAACCGTGCCATCAACCTTGATCAAATCATTTCCGCCGGACTGGAAGGTGCCACTCCGGTAGCCACCCCGTTTCCTGATCAGCAGGGGTATAACACCCTGTCATCACAGCTGGAAATGGTGGCCAATATGATCAACATCCAAAGTACACTGGGCATGAACCGGCAAGTGTTTTTTGTGAAGTTGGGTGGCTTTGATAATCATGACAATCACCTCAATGATCACGCCATCGGGATGCAAAACCTTGACGGCGCTGTCAGTGCCTTTTATGCAGCCATGGTTGAACTGGGTATGCAAAATGATGTGACGTTGTTCACGGCATCTGATTTTTCCCGCACCTGGGTATCCAATGGTCAGGGTTCTGATCATGGCTGGGGAGCCAGTCATTTTGTGGTTGGTGGTGATGTGCAGGGTGGCGATTTTTATGGCGCCATGCCGCTGATTGAGCAGGGCAGTACCGATACCGTGAGTGATCACGGCCGCTGTATCCCTACCATTGCAGTGGATGAATATGCTGCCACATTGGCTCAATGGTTCGGTGTGGGCGGCGGGCAGGTGAGTGACATATTTCCCAACATTGGCCGATTCAACACCAGTGACCTGGGTTTCATGAATCTGGTGTGATGCGGGTACTGATGATTTTGTTGTTGCTGCCAGTGCCTTTATTGGCAGGCATCAGTGGGTGTGATGACCTGGCGGCCATTCCGGAAACACCGCAGGTCGATTTCAGTCTTGAGATTCAGCCCATCTTCGATGACAATTGTGTGGTCTGTCATGGTGGTCCCAATCCAATTGCTGACATGAATCTGGAGCTCGGTTATGAGCAGTTGGTAAGTATTCCCAGCTTTCAAATTCCGGGTTTGAACCGAATTGAGCCGAACCTGCCTTCAATGAGTTACCTGTTTTTTAAAATCAACTGCAGCAATCAGTTATCTGGTGACCGGATGCCCAGGGACGCCGACCCATTGAATGTTTTTGATCAGGCCCTGATTCGTGACTGGATCAACCAGATGATTATTTTCAGCGATGGTTTTGAAGAATGATCACCATTTTTTGCGTGGCAAAAATGGTTTTTGCTGATCGGCTTTGTGGGTTTGGTTGTGGGCTTTGATGCGACTGTTTTTGCCAAAAATAACCCGCAGTTGATACCAGGTTTCGCGGAATAACAAAGCGCCTTTGCTGCCGGTCCAGCTTTTGTTATAGAGTTTTTTAACACCGGCCACTGCATCGGGTGATTGCTGGCATATGGTTGCTGCCAGTTGTTCGGCATGTGACATCGGATCATCACTGACATGGGTGATCAGCCCAGCTTTCCGGGCTTGTTCCCCATCCAGCAATTCTGAAGTGAACGTCAATTGTTTGGCCACATCCAGCCGGCAATGCCGGCGCAGGGTTTCCAGGCCGCCCATATCAGGTATCAGGCCCCATCGGCCTTCCATGATGGACAACGAAGCATCCGGGGTGGCCATGCGTACATCTGCACCCAAAGCGATGTGTAAACCACCTCCCCAGCACCTGCCATGAATCACGGCAATGACCGGCACCGGGATGCTTTGCCAGCCAATAGACACTTGTTGTGCCATGTTGGCGTTTCTCGGGTTGACTTTAAACAACAGCTTCAAGGGACCACTGGTTGATTTCAGCATCGACTTGACATCCAGCCCGGTACAAAAATCAGGCCCTTCTCCTGACACAATGACGGCCCGGATATGGCGGTCTTTGCGCAATTGTTTGATGGTTTTGACCACCGCCTGAAACATAGTCATATCCAGTGCATTGTGTTTTTCCGGCCTGGCCAGCTTGACATAGGCGACTTGATTGACGATTTCCAGTTGTACGCGGTTGGTCTCTGTCATGGGTGTTCTGTTTGATGAAAAGGATTACTTTAACCAATGCCAGACGCGCTGTCCATGATTCCTTGAATACCGGTATTGAATCAACCCTCGGTTGCAATATGCTCAGCCATAAAAAAAGGCAGGTCAGCGTGTACTGACCTGCCTTCTTCCCCCTTTACATGTTAAACCAGGGTGTGTGTAGTATATAAAATATGTCCTGGTTTAACAGTCGTGATCAACACTTACCGAAAGATTTGCTCACAATGGTTACACCCGCTACGCTGATGGTGACTCTGACGCCAGTCGGAAAGCCAAAGGTGGTACAAATATGCAGACATGCCTGAACCACCTGGCCATCGTATTTAATGGGAACCGGGATACAGACACTGCCGATACCCAGTGGCAGGTTAAGACAGGCTTTCCCGTTTTTAACAGAAACGGAAATGCATTCAGCCAACAATGCCAGGTGGCCGTCATCACTGGCAACGTTGCTGGCACGGCTTTTCAGTGCCCCACTGTCATAATGGTCTTTGGCTGCCTGAATGGCATGTTGTACAGCTTCTTCGGAAAAAGTTGGATAATCTGACATGATGTTTACTCCTCTTGAATATTGAATTTTTATTGTTCTGTCTTGTCCCGGGTGTTCTTTATCGGCCTCAGGATTCAAGGCTTGGTCATCGTTTTGCTGTTGATTCATGTACAAATCGATGTCGCACTTCCTATTGTGTGCATCTCTGAAAAAAAGTCCTTACGGGTGACTTGAGCTTTCTTACCAAAACCTTACGGTCAGCTATACTGTGGTTTGCGGAGGGTTTTTTTTACGAATACAGAAGCAAAAATGACTGCATTGCCAGCCACCATGGCGTCAGGAAAACAGCATGATGTTGTGTTAATGACACTGAGTATGTTGATTTGATTGGTCAGATGCTGCTCATATGAAGGTGCGGTGCTGCTAGGGAGGCCTAATTGGCGAGACTGATGCGGTTGCCACCTTGTGACTTGGCCTGATATAGCGCGCGGTCAGCCCGATTAAACAAGCCGGTAAACTCATCTTCCGGTTGTAATTCAGCGATGCCATAACTGCATGACAATTGAGATAGGCCGATGGTGATGTTTGCTGTGGCGGTCTGGATGCGCTCGATCAACTGATTGGATTGTTGTTGATCAGTGCCTGGTAACAACAAGACAAATTCATCGCCACCAAAACGAGCGATCACATCATGTCTGCGCAAAACTGCTTTGGCAGTGGCGCAGATCTGTTGTAAAGCCTGATCACCTGCAGCGTGTCCATACTGGTCATTGATTGCTTTGAAGTTATCCAAATCAAACACCACCAGAGACAGGTTCAGATTTTGTTCATGACAACGTGAGATTTCCAATTCAGCGCGTTGTTCCATGTAATGCCGGGATGAAACTTGTGTCAGGGCATCGGTAAAAACCAATTGCTCCAAAGCTGCATTGTGTGCTTTGAGTTGCGGTATGGCTATACCGAACAAAGCATTCGCGGCTATCACATTGAGGGCAAACTGATAGACCATGACATGATCCATCAAATCAAAAACGTGGACCAGCAGGACAATCAACAGGCTGCTGATGGCCAGGCTGAAGACATTGAATCGAGGGCTTTCTGTGGTGGCAATCCACATGTGGGTGATGGCCAGAAAGAAAATGGCAAATGTGCTTTCATATGAGTCACTCAGGTAAGCCAGTAACATGGTGACAAGAATCAACACCGCATTGAGGATCAATTTGTTGGTCAGCCTTTTGTATGAACCGGTTTCCCGCCCGGTGAATTCCTTGAGATCAGTCAGGGGATCAGGATAAAAATGAATCAGGATGCCACTGAACAAGGGCGAGAGTACCACCACCCCGGCCAGGTCACCAATCCAGAATGGCAATAGGGTTTTGCTGATGTCTTCATATGGCATTTGCTCGGTGAACACCAATGATGTGAGCACCAGCAAGGTAGCGATCAAGGTACAAAATCCAGCCACCAGTAAAAACGTGACAATCAGCTTGGGCACGCTGTGGCTATGCTCCCGGGCCACCTGCCTGACCAGCCATGCTCCCCCCCAGTAAGGCAGGATGTGTGCCAGACCAAACAACAGACCGGCCCAGGCCAGTTCTTCCATGGTCAGTGGTAATTGATAGTGGCTGCCATTCCAGATGGTAATGACAATGGCGGCACACATGATGGGAAGGAAAGCCCGTTTACCCAGTATCAATAAACAGGAAAAAGAAAAACCAGCTGCTGGAAACCAGACGCTGGCATGATCGGTGTATTCGACCAGGCGCCCAAGTTGCCAGACTGTCAGCCAGGCCACAAACACAAACAAACCGCGAAGCCAGGCAGACTGATGCAGTTGATGGGTCATTTCATTCAGGACCGATTGGGGTAGGGCATGGGAAGTGTGTTTTGTCAAAGGGGTATCCGGCCGAGAAGTAACCGGTGTTGAGGGATCAGAATTGCTGATGCACCACAATGGGGTAGTTTTTGTTTGGGGTACAGCGATTGTACTGGTCGCTGGTAATTAAATTCCCTGGCCATGTTTCACACTTCATTTTTTACACACACAAAAAGTATATCGTTTGCCTTACACAATTTCCATGGTTGATGAGGGTTCAATAAGAAAACCCGCTGCTGAGCGCGCATCAATAAGCCTGATTGGCCAAGTGATTGACCCGGGAAACTGTTCAGGTCCCGGGGTGCTGTTTTTTGTCACCTGATGAAAACAGCCCCCCGGGAATGATGTGTCATTGATTTCTGCAAATTATTCGGAACTGTTCTCGAAATGTGTGATGATGTATTCATTCAATAAACGGATCCCATAGGCAGTGGCACCCGGTGACGAATGGGTCGGAGAGGCTTTGTCGCCCCAGGCGACTCCAGCGATGTCCAGGTGCACCCAGGGGGTGGTGTCACGAACAAAGGCACCGATGAAAGCAGCGCCAGCACTGGCTCCTGGTGCATCAGGCCCGGAATTCATGACATCGGCCACCTGATTTTCAATGGCTTTGAAATGATTGTCATTCAATGGCAATTGCCAGACTTCATCCCCGCTATCCAGGCCTGCATTGATGAAAGGCTGAACCAGGTCATCATGACGGGTGAACAAACCGGCATAATCCTTACCCAGGGCCCGACCGACTGAACCGGTCAGGGTGGCCAGGTCGACCAGCAAAGCCGGATCATAAGTGCTGTCGGCATAATACATGCCATCGGCCAATACCAGGCGCCCTTCGGCATCGGTTGAACGAATCTGAATGGTTTTACCTGACAATGAGTGCACCACATCTCCAGGTCGCTGGGCGTTGGGACCTGGCATATTTTCTGCCAGTGCAGCGATGGCCACGGCATTGACTTTGGCTCCACGGGCTGCGAGGGCATACAAAGTACCCATGCTGCTGGCCGCACCAGACATGTCAAATTTCATGTTCCACATATTGGGTGGGTTTTTCAGGCTGATGCCCCCGGTATCAAAAGTGATGCCTTTACCAACCACCACCACAGGGGCTTCATCCTGGCCGCCGGCCATGTATTCAACCACCATCATTCTGGGTGGACGGGCGCTGCCTTTACCGACGCCATAAAGGGCCCCCATGCCTTGTTTTTGCATGTCTTTTTCATCATAGACTCTGATTTTGATGTTTTTCAGGCCTTTGAAATGTTGGCGCCACTGGTCCACAAAACTTTCCGGATAAATGACATTGGCCGGTTCGTTGGACATGTTGCGCGTCAGAATAATGGCATCGGCGACCGGATTGAGTTGTTGAGCATAATAGGCATGTGTCGCCTGGGGATCATCAGTAACGACGGTCAGTTGTTCAATGTGCTTTAAGCGGCTGTCGTCGGTGTAATAGCGATCAAAATAGTAGCCGCCTAATTTAGCACCAAGGGCCAAATGAGCGACGACTTGTTCAGGTGAAGGTACGTTTGCAACATCAAATGACATCGGTGCAGCAGCTGAAAAGTGATTGACGGCAGTTTGTATGGCATGGCCTCCCAGGTTTTGCCAGTCTATGGGTTTTCTGGGGTCATCAGGATGGCCCATGCCAACCAGCAGAATTTGTTTCAGCCCGGATGCTGCCGGAGCAGTTATGACCTGAGTTTTCAGCCATTCGCCGGTGAAATCGTTGGCTTTAAGCGCATGTGAAAGGGCCAGTCTGATCTCTGTGGATCCCTCAGTGTTTGGCCATGTGGGTGACTGTTCCTGAAAGACACCCAGGATCAGGTGCCCATCAGCTGGCCACTGATCAGTGAACTGAACGTCAGTGAGAGCAGGAGCTGGGTGGTCAGAAGCGTTTTGGGTTGTGGATATGGTTAACAGCATTGCGGTGAGGAATGCCCGGAAAAAAATGTACATGTTGGTGATCCTTGAAGGTTGGTGGTTGAAATACACGTTGACAGTTTATTATCGTCAACACGGTAAACAATGAACAGTCAAAATCCTGTGGAAATGGTTTTATTTCAGCAGAATTCTGTTGATCAGTGTGGCGGTGTCGATGAGTTTTGGCAGTTGGCCGTAGGCACCAAAGCGTGGTTTTGACAGACGACCTATGCAGTAGGCTTCAGCCCAATCCGGCTGGTCATGCTGAAGCAACAATCCAGCCTGCATGAACATGGCCAGTTCTGAGACCCATGACCTGGCCCGATAGGTATCTACCTGAGCAGGGTGCTGGTGTTCTATGAATTGCATTACCTGTTGGTCGTAGATGTCCTGAGTTCCACAGGCCTGCTGCAACATCTGGCTGACGGCTGTCCAGCTGTCTGGTTGCTTTTGCAAAGCGCGAAGTACATCAAGGCATTGTACATTACCACTGCCTTCCCAAATGGAATTGACCGGTGCTTCACGGTACAGGCGTGCATTGATGTGTTCTTCAATGTAGCCGGCACCACCCATACATTCGCAGGCCTCCGCGGTGAGCATCATGGCCTGTTTACAAATCCAGTATTTGCCCACGGCAGTCATTAATCGAACGAAGGCCTGCTCAGCGGGGTCGTGATTTTGATCCAGGGCATGTGCCAGGCGACTGGTCAACGCCAAAGCGCCTACCCAATCCAATGCCATATCAACCACCACATTTTGCATCAATGGCTGATCAATCAATTTTTTGCCCATGACTGTGCGTTGACTGATGTGGTTGATTACTTGACTCAAAGCCTGACGCATCAAAGCAGTGGAGCCAATCATGCAGTCATAGCGGGTCAATGCCACCATTTGAATGATGGTCCGAACACCTTGATCGGGCTTACCCAGCAACCAGCCCTGAGCCTGATGAAATTCAATTTCAGATGAGGCATTTGAACGGTTGCCTAATTTGTTTTTCAGGCGTTGAATGTGAATTGGATTTTTATCGCCGTTCAGGGTCCAGCGTGGCATCAAAAAGCAACTCAGGCCCTGCTCAGTCTGAGCCAGGGTCAGAAAAGCGTCACTCATGGGCGCCGAACAAAACCATTTGTGGCCACTCATCAGGTAACGTTCACCCCAGTCATCAGAACCATCATAAATGGCCCTGCTGGTGTTGGCCCGAACATCAGTGCCACCTTGTTTTTCAGTCATTGCCATACCGATGGTCAAACCCTTTTTGTCCTGCATGGGCTGGTTGGAAGGGTCATACTGACTCGCTGTGACACCGGGCAGCCAGTGTTGAGCAATGGCCGGTGAAGCCTGCAGGCTGGGATGACAGGCAAATGTCATTGTCAGGGGACAGGCAGAGCCTGCTTCATTCTGGTTATGACAATAATTCTTGGCCATCCTGACCACATGTGCTCCTGCTTGTTGGGTCTGCCAGGGGAGGGCATGGATGTTATGACTGATGGCTAAATCCATTAACGCATGGTAAGCCGGATGATACCTGACTTCGTCCCTGCGGTATCCTGCCGCATCATGGGTGAACAGCTGAGGGATGTGCTCATTGGCTGTGTGTCCCCGCTCAATCCAGGCCGGCTGACCGAGCGTGCTGGCCAACTCCTGAATATCACTGGCGCCCCAGTGTCCGTTAAAATGTTGAACCCAGTGCACCAGTTGAGGATCGCTGAGCATTAAATTGTAGTCAGTTAATGGTTTGGGCTGGTTACTTACCTGGTGGGTGTCAAACATGGTGTGATCAGCGTTTGTGTTAAACTTTATTGTATCAGTTGTGTGTTTTCAGTTCATGCTTAATCTGACAGCTGATTTAAAGACCTGTTAACAGGCAATGGTCATAACATTCTGGCAGTTACTATTCAGCAAAGTCATTTCGGTAGATCACATCATTAACCACATTGATGGTGACCCTCGCCGGGGTGTAATTACCTTGATCATCGGTGGCCCAATACCGGAATGAGTCGGTGCCGGAGAAGCCAAAGTCTGTAAGGTATGTCACGGTTCCATCCAGGTTGTCAGTGACCAGGCCATGTTCAGGCTGAACAATGCCATCAATGCTCAATGGGTCACTTTCAGGGTCGGTGTCATTGGCTATTAAATTGAGTACTGCTGGACGAGCAGTGCTGACCCAGTACTGATCATCCATGGCTACTGGTGATTGCGAGCTGAGGTCTATCATACCGGCTTGAAAAGCATCACGCCAGGCGTGAAATTCATTGCCAAGTAAAGCGTCCACATCTGGTCCAAGTAATGTCTTTAAACCCATTTTGTGGATCGTGCCAGTGGCTCGTTCTGTGAAGTATTCTTCAACGATCGCATAGGGTGTTCCACCGGCAGTCCGGTAATAGCCATCCTCTTCCAGGGTGTTGATCATGTCAAAGACCGGCACACCCAGATCATCGGTGCCAGCAGGGATCGGGCTGTTGCCGATTTGGTCGGTCTTTTGTCCCACCCAGGGCAACCCTGAGCCCGCACCAGTGGCTGGTGAGAGGTATTCATAGATCCCACCATTGATGTCAATATTGAACTGTTCGGGGATCAGGTCTGCCTGGCTGAGCAACTGATCAATTGAAGGATCATATTCTTCCAAATGTTGGCTGACGTTATTAAATTGCACATCAATCAGCACATATTGGTTGGTCTCAGGCGGAACCGGGTCGGTGTAGTTTTTACTCAGAATCACTCCGACATTCATGTCGGCAATTTGCGCACCATTGATCACCATATCACTGGTGTTGGTACCAAACTCAATGCCAAATGCCGGATTGCGAAATGGTTCCGGGGTGTTGCCTATGACATCAAAGTTTTCCAACAGGTAATGTGCAGTGTATTCCATGGCAGAGCCAGCACGGACTTCCCAGGCGGTGAAATCTTTGAAGTGGCTGTGGACATCGTGTTGCTGGTTGGGGTTGGCTTTCACCACATAAAGGCCAACTGTTGAAGCGAAACTTTCATTCCCCAGAAAAGACATGACAGGTGCGTCATCCGGTGCGGTGAGCACGCCCCGTGGCAGTGCCTCAGGCAACATGAATTCTGCGCCGGGAAAAGGCAGCATACCACTGCCCCGGTGCAGGTAGACAAAGCCGTGATTGACACTGGCGGCAATGTTGTTAACGCTGCGTACCAGACGGCCCTGAAACCAAAAGCCATCACCGGTGCGGCCCATGTCAAAAGCATCCCGGTCATTGCCATTTTTTGGGTTAAATGCACTGTTTCCTTCAGCTTTGATGGCCAAATTGGCTGTCCAGGCACCGATTTCATTACCGGTTTCTGCGACGAATCCGGCACCAAAAGTATCGAATGACACATTGTTGTGAAAAATGGCATGGCTGTCGTGATGTACATACCCCCAACCTGGCGATCCAAATACTGCGTTGCCAATGGCAATCACTGGTGCTTGATCATGAAAAGCACCTTTGCGGTGCAAGTGAAAGGCATAACGGCCACGTACATTGCTGGTTGGGGTGATGGTGCCAAAATCAGCCGCTTCCAGGCTTGGCATCGATTTGTCGGTGCGGCCCAATTGCCAGAATGAAACGTAACGCACATCGACATGCGCTTGTTGCATAAACATCACATGCCCCCGGCGATGTGTGGGTGTGGTGTCAGGAAATTCAGTGGCCAGGGTGATGCTTCTGCTCATGTTTGCTACCGATGTTTTCAGATCAGCTCTTGGGGTGAAGTGGTCGTACTGAAGGGTCTCATTGAGGCCAATGACAGCCCCATTGATGGCTGCAATGGTGACCACTTCATCCTGGGTGCCATGGTATCTGACTGCCTGGATGCTGTTGTCCCATTTCCAGCCAGAGTATTTGGTGCCTGCGAGTACCAGGGTATCGCCGACCTGCCAGTTCAGTGGTGCAGTTGCGAGGGTCAGTTGCTGGTCACCGGCCATTGGGTCAACAGCCACTTTGCTGTGCGGTGTTTTGGGTAAACCATGCATGATCACGGGTCCACTGGCCAATAAGCCGCGGCTCATTAGGCTTGGGTCGCTTGTCACATCCAGGTCGCCGGTGTCACGAAACAACAAATCAATGGTGACTCCTGGCGCTACCGGGCGATTTTCTGTGCCCATGACCAAACGGCCACTGGGTTGTACCAACAGGGTATCAACGATCATTTGACTGGATTGATGAACAGCGAAGGTCAATTGTCCCTCAACCCGGACCGCCTGCAGGCTCACTGCACTGACCTGGTCATACACCACAGTTGTGCCGCTGGGAATCAACACCTGTGCATTGGCATCTGGTATGCTGCCTTCCTGCCAGGTGCTGGTGGCAAACCAGGAACCGGACTGACTGGCTGTGTGGGTGATACCATCATCACCAAACAAGTTATTGACCATCAATTGATGGTGGTCTGAAGCCGTTGATATGAAGCAACTCAGGATCAGACAGGCGGTTAATATGTGGTGTTTCATAGTTGTCTCCTTTGTAGCTGGTTAGGATATCATCATCTGGGGCATTGAAATTGTGATCTCATTAACACTGTGCTGTGGTAAATCCCGGAAGGCTTTGAACCTGGCAAAATTGAATCTTCAGGATTCACCACCATCAACTGTATCGATAAAAGGGCCAGCAGATCTACTTGATTGGGTTGTTTTTTCTGATTCATGCCGTTTTTTCTCACAGTGACTGATTAATCAGAGAAAGTGCTGCTTTGATTCGCAGAATATGCGACACCATGATGATTAAATGGCTATTTATGAATAATTGAGGGCAATGATGAAACGCATATTTTTGTGTCTGGATGGTACCTGGAACAATACTTATCGAAAGGGTCAGCGTGATGATGGCATGCGGGTGGTCAAGCCCACCAATGTGTTGAAAGCTGCCCGTGCGATTGAGCCAGTGGATGATGCAGGCATTCAACAGGTGGTCTATTACCGCACCGGTGTGGGCTCTATGTCCCGCTACCCTGGTATGTCAAACCGACTGTTGCGCCGATTTGACAAATACCTCGGTGGTGCCTGGGGTGCTGGATTTGAGGGGCAAGTAGAAGCAGCACTGACCTTTCTGGTACATAACTATAACAGCGGTGATCAAGTCTTTATTCTGGGTTTTTCCAGGGGTGCCGCCACGGCTCGCGCATTGACTCAGCTGATTGGCTGGATGGGTGGTGTTCCGGTCAAAGCAGATGCATTTTACTTGCCCAAAATCTATCGCCATTACATGCGCTCAAAAGGCCGGCAGTCTGTTGAGGATGTCAAACATATAATCAAGTCAGCCATTGATCAACTCAACAGAGAACGCAGTCGGCATATCATAGATCACCCTTTTGCCAGTTGGCATCAACTGCAAATTGACTTTTTAGGGGTGTGGGACAGCGTGCTGGCCCTGGGTAGCCGATTCTGGCATCGTCAGGACCGACAGTTTTACCTGCATAACGCCCCGGCATCTTGCGTCGATCACGCCCGCCAGGCGCTGGCCATTGATGAATGCCGCCATGACTTTTTGCCGGCCATCTGGCGTCACCGGAGTCGTGAGGAGCAAACCCTGAAACAACACTGGTTTGCTGGCAGTCATGCCAATGTCGGTGGCGGTTATGTGCGCGATGGTCTGGCCAATGTAACACTGCACTGGATGTTGCAGGAATTGTGTCACTTATTCCCGCAGGTTGCCTTGAACCATGGCTATCTGAAACATTACAAAGCCTTTGCTTATGATGAGTTGGTGGATTCATATCAATGGGCTTATCAGCTCAAAGACCGGCTGACCAGCCGTTCGGGTCGTCGCAACATATACACCAGCCAGGACCCTGAATACAAGGACTCCGGACTGTTCATTGATGACAGTGTCTTCACGCGGATGAACAGTGAGCCGGGAAAAATTGTCAGTGATTTGTCTGGCTACCGGCCTGCAAATTTATTGGCCTATTTACAGTCCCGGAATCAAGCCTGATGAACACCGCACCGACACCTCAAACAGGTATCTGCATTATCCGCTGAAAGCATGACCCGTCAATTCAGCCAATGTAGAGTTACATGCCCGGTTAACCTGTTCGATGGTAACCGGGCAGCAACAGTCAATCAGTCAAAATTACTGTTAAAGATGATGTCTGCACTGTATTCATAGGCACCTGCCTCATAGGGCCCAAGGAAATCGTTGATGTTGCTTTCATCAATGCCCCGGTCAAAGCCGTCCATGTCTTCGTGTTCAGCCTGGTAAAAAAACTGATCACACAAATCGATGGCATCTGAGGCAAGGGTTAAACGGTAATTTTCATTGACCGTGTTGGTGAACAGTGGGTCGTTGGTCAGGATGACACCCACATTGCCTTGCAGGCTTTGGTTTTCATGAACCACAGAACAATCAATTTGAATCGCGTTGTCATTGCCACTGACGGTGAACACATCACCCTGGTCCCAGATAATGGAGTTAAATACGTTCAGAGACTGTCCCTGGAGTAAGCCATTGACCACAAAAATCCGGTCTGTGTTGTTGTCAGCCACGGTGTTATAGGCAAAGTCAATACGAGACTGAAAACCGGGATCACCCCTGACCGCCATCAATGTACTGGCCTGATTACCTGAGTTGTCACTGTGATGGGTGATCACATTACCTTCGAGTTTCAGGTAGGCTTGTTCCAGAACCTCCAAGCCTGCGGTCAGTGCAGAACGATTCCTGGATATCAGGGTTTGCGATATGTGAGCCTCCCCGCCGTTGACCAGGTGGCCGGCACCTCCTGAGGCAACTGCACCATCGGTGCCATTGCCATGGATGCGTGAACAATGTCCCAGGTCGTTGAAACTGCACCCGAGAGGGCTTTGACCCATTTCCAGGACGGCTTGATTGGTCACCACCATGGCACCTCCATGGAATAAAGATGCATTGCTGTCAATGTAGGTATTGGTTAATACCGCTCGGGTACCTGCGCCGGTCAGATAGAGTCCGCCGCCACCGGCTTCATCGTGCTGGGTGGCATAGTTTACATAAATCCTCGCCGGAAATTCCTGACTGCCATGACTTTCAAAACGGGCGCCGGTTTGCAGGTATATACCGCCGCCTTTGGCTGCTCTGTTTTGCACCAAGCCTTTGGAGCCGTCTTCAAGAGAATACCGCCCACTGTAACTGATGACTTCACACAATTGATCGGCATAGATTCCACCACCATTGAAACTGGCTGAGTTGGTGCGACTGGCGCTGTCGGCATCCATCGAGATGGAGGCGCCCAGGGTGCAGAACAACCCTCCGCCATAACCGTTGGCCGTGTTGTCTTCTACCAGGGTATTTTCCAGCACCAAAGATGCATTCACGCCAGAGACATGGATGCCACCACCTTCCTGTCCCAGGTTGTCATAAACCCTGGAGTCGCGAAGGATTAACCGGCTTGAGCCGCTGACCTTGATTCCGCCGGCTCCAGCAGCTGTGGTGTTTTCGCCATCAAAAATATCAAACCGTTCCATGACCACGGTCACCAAAAAAGGCAGGTTGGCATCCAGTTCAATGACGGTGTTGTTGATGGCATTGAGTCCGCTCCATCGGGTGTTTTCCTCACCAGGCACATCATTGACTGCATCCTGGCAACTGTCATAGCCACCTTTGAACACTTTAATGGTGTCCATCACAAAATTATTGGCGTGTAATTGTTGGTTGGTGACCCTGATTTCCGGATCGCCATCCTGATATGCCGGAAATATATTGTCGTAATCACAATCCGGATCCAGACCGACTGTGATAAATGCCAATGATTGCTGACTGTACAGTAACAACAGTGTGATAAAAACCCTTTTCAATACATACATGGATAACCCCTTGATCATAAAAGGTTCTTTTTTACATTCTGAAGTCTGAAAGAGCCTGAAAAGAGTCTGAAAAAAAGCGGAATTCATCACAGCTGTGATGCATGTCTCAATTTGTCGAACATGCGTTATAATCTGTCTTTAGCCCATGAGTAAAATCAGCACATTGTTTTCAAATCAATGAAATACCCGCTTTTCCAACATACCCTTACAATACGCAATGATCGGGTTTATGCCAACGGCCATGGCCTGAATTTATCTGCCAGAGGACATGCCGCCCTGATCATGATGTTGCAATCAAATGGCCGGATCCTGAATAAGGAACAATTGATGAAACACCTCTGGCAAGGACTTGTGGTCAGTGATGATTCATTGTTTAAAGTGATTCAGGAAATCAGGAGTGAAATCAGAAAGCTGGGTGTGAAACAGCAGGTGCTGGTCAATGTCTACGGCAAAGGTTATCAATGGAAGGTTCCACAAAAACAACCCCGTTCAAGAATTCCTTTCATGTTGGTTGGTTTGTTGTTGGTTATCCTGACAATGCTTTGGTTTTTCACGCAGACAGACCCGGCACCGCAATTAACCGATCAACAATTCAATACACAATTAAATGCCATTCAATCCGGAGCTGAAGTGGTTTTACCACCGGTACCTGCGGCCAACAGCGGTCATCCGGTGGACCAATTGATGGTTCGCTATTTACATGCCGTGCAGGCTCATCAATCCGGCCATTATGAGCAGTCGATCCAGTTGCTCAAACAGGGATTGAAATTGCACCAGGGTCAACCGATTCACCCATTGTTGGCTGATACCAACTATCTGTTGGCAAGGATGTATATCTACCGGGATGACAGGGATACCCTGAAACATCACCTGGATGAGGCACAACGACTTTATGCGGTGTTGAAAGACAACGAGGGATTACTGGATGTGGCCATTGAACGGGCACGGTATCATCAGGTGTTGCTGGCGTTTGATCGCTCAGTTGAGTTGTTGCACGAGGTGTTGACTGAGGCCAGAGCCCAGGGCAGTCAATCACATGAATTGCGGGCTCACAGCAACCTGGCTTATGCCCATCAGCAACTCAGCCAACCGGCCCAAAGAATGCAGTCTCTGCAACATTCTCTGGAATTGGCGCTGCAATTGGCCGATGGTAAATACGCGGCTTACTCATATGGTGAATTGGCAGAAATCCATGCTCAAAAAGGCCAGTACAAGCAGGCCATGAAACAAGCAGAATTGGCTTTGCGCTTTGTCATCAATCAACATGACACCAACGTTTTCCAACAGGGCTTCAGTGCATTCTATTTGTTGTTGAGGCCGTTGGGTCATGATGACCTGGCAGAGAAATACCTGCAACGGGCGATTGATACCCAGCAACAATTCAATGATCAGGTGATGTTGGTGACCGCAGAATTACAGCTTGCCAAAATTTACAGTGCACAGCAACAACATGAGCGCAGCACAGCTATACTGAATACCCTGGCGGCTGAACAGCTGACCGTGGAAGAACAACAGGAGCTTCAGGCTTTACTGGCTTACAACAGTTATTTTACCCGCGATAACATTTCAGCATTCACCAGATCTAAACCAATGATTGATTCTGGTCAGTCCAACCGCCAGGCTCAACTCTATGCCCGTGCAGCCTTTGTACTGTCAGGTTGGCAATTGGAGCGTGAAGCTGAAGTGAGGGATGTCATGGAGCAATTTGCTGCATGGGTGAACCAGGATGATGTTGATGAAATGACGGTGTTTCTGTTGGTTGCTGACCAGCTTGCAGATGAATTCCATCTGTCAGACTGGGAACTTGGTTTGCGCCATCAAAAGGCTGAACAACTGGCTTCCAGGAAAGCTGAGATCAGACAGCAAACCAGACCCGATGATCAGTTGATGATTGAGTTGGATGCCTACCTTGACCGCATCATGGTTCAGTGATCAGGGTTTATTCAGGTACTCCTGTGCGGTGTAATAACCGCCGTTTTCACCTGATTCACTGATCAATTGGTAACACACTTCAGCAACGTCAACCGGATCAGCCAGTTGTCCTTTATCGTGCAGCTCCTGCCACCAAGGCAACATGGGAAAATCATCCACATGCTGTTGACGAATTTCTGCCTGCATGTCGGTGTTCATCACTCCGGGATTGATGATCAGGCATTTGACCGGGTTTGATTGTGACTGCTGTTCAGTTGCAAGGGTGTCAATGAATCGTTCAAAAAACGCTTTGCTGGCTGAATAAATGCCCAGGCCTGGTATCGCTCTTCTGGCGGCCCCTGATGACATATAGGCGAGCCCTTTACCGATCGCTCTATCCTGAAAAGCCGTCATGAATTCATGCAGCAGTGTCATGGTTGAATGGATATTGATGGTCAGGTGTTGTTCCATCTCAGCGGTTGCATATTGAGCCAATTCACCAAATGGTGTGAGGGTGGCGGCATTGATGATCAGGTTTACAGACCTCAACTCGGGGTCTTTGGCGGCGTTGTTGAATGCAGATTTAAAAACCTGTCGGGCTTCATCAGGTTGTGACATGTCACAGTTGAGGTGTGTTTTACCATCCCCGCTTCTGGAAAATTCTATGACCTGATGGCCGGCTTTTTGAAATCGTTGGAGCATGGCCAGGCCCAAACCTTTGGAACCGCCGGCAATAAATGTGATCGCTGTCATGGGTGTGATTTGCTTTGAGAAGATTTAATGATAGTCAGCAGTTACTCAAAAAGCAACGCCTGGCTCAGTTGCTGTTCTTCACAGACTTTTGATGTCGGGGCGGTTAGGGTGTTTGTCTCTTCCAATAAAAACAGCGGGAATCAGCCAGATGAAAAAAAACCAGGTTTTGGATCAATTGGATCCACAGGTCTTTGAATTGTTTGACCAATACGTACACAGTCACATCAGTCGCCGACAGTTTTTACAAAAAGTAGGTAAATACACCCTGGCAGGGTTGTCAGCCTCCGGTATTCTGGCGTTGTTGGCGCCCAATTACGCCAACGCCATTCAGGTCCCTGTGTCTGATCCACGGGTAAAGGTGTCCATGGTTGACTATGAATCTAAGGCAACCAAAACCACCATCAAAGCCCAGTTGAGTCGGCCTACGGCTGAGCATAAACAATGGCCTGGGGTGATTGTGGTGCACGAAAACCGTGGCTTGAATCCATACATTGCCGATGTCGGGAGGCGGGCCAGTGTTGATGGCTTCATCGCTCTGGCACCGGATGCCCTGAGTCCGCTGGGTGGTTATCCCGGCAATGACGATGAAGGCCGTGCGATGCAACGTCAACGAGATCGTGAAGTGATGCTCAAGGAGTTCATCGCTGCCTATGATTACCTTAGTGATCACCCCAATTGTAATGGTTGCATCGGCGTGGTGGGCTTTTGCTTTGGTGGTTGGGTGGCAGGCATGATGGCGTCCAGAATACCCGGGCTCAAAGCTGCCGTGCCGTTTTATGGCAGGCAACCATCGGCTGAAGACACGGCCAACATACAAGCACCTTTATTGATTCAGTATGGTGATCAGGATGAGCGGGTCAACGCGGGCTGGCCCGATTTTGAAAAGGCCCTGAAAGCCCATAACAAATCATACCAGGTTCACTTCTACACCAACAGCCAACATGGTTTCCACAACGATTCTACCCCTCGTTACAACCCGGAGACCGCCAAACTGGCCTGGCAGCGAACCATTGACTTTTTCCGCACCCACCTGCGGCCTGCCGCAGAACGGGGCTGAAGTCAAACATACGCAATTCAACGGATATACAAGCCGAGGTGAGGGTTTTACCATGGATTGAACACAAATCATGGTAGAGCCCGATGGAAACACAGATTTTTGAACTCAGCTACGCCCTGGATACCTTTTACTTCCTGGTTTCCGGTGCCTTTGTGATGTGGATGGCTGCTGGCTTTTCGATGCTTGAAGCCGGACTGGTGCGCAGTAAAAACACCACCGAAATCCTCACCAAAAACGTTGCCTTGTTTGCCGTTTCCTGTACGCTTTATCTGCTCATCGGTTATGCCATTATGTACCCGGAACTGGGGCAGTCTTTGCTCAGTGGCATCACCGGGGATGGTGTGAATGATGACAAAACCTATGCGCCATCGGCGGATTTCTTTTTCCAGGTGGTGTTTGTTGCCACTGCGATGTCCATCGTTTCTGGTGCAGTGGCTGAACGCATGAAACTGATGGCTTTTCTGGCTTTTGCAGTGGTCATGACCGGCTTTATTTATCCCATGGAAGGTTATTGGACCTGGGGCGAGGGATCTGTGTTTGGGTTGTATGCTTTGGCTGATCTGGGTTTTTCCGATTTTGCCGGTTCCGGTATTGTTCATATGGCTGGAGCAGCGGCGGCACTCAGCGGCGTTTTGTTTCTGGGTCCCAGGGCCGGCAAATATGATGCCAACGGACGCCCCAGGGCAATTCCCGGAGCCAATCTGCCGTTGGCCACATTGGGCATGTTTATCCTGTGGATGGGCTGGTTTGGTTTCAATGGCGGTTCGGTATTGGCCACCGCATCGGTGGAAAGTGCCAACAAAGTGGCGGTGGTGTTCGTCAACACCAATGCGGCGGCGGCTGGTGGTTTAATTGCCGCTTTACTGACAGCCCGCCTGTTGTTTGGCAAGGCTGACCTGACCATGACCCTCAATGGTGCCCTGGCAGGCCTGGTGACCATCACGGCCGAGGCCACCACACCAACCCCGGCCCTGGCCACTTTGTTTGGTGCTATGGGCGGCGTACTGGTGGTGTTTTCTGTGGTGTTGCTGGATAAATTACGTCTGGATGATCCGGTGGGTGCCATTTCAGTGCACGGCGCCGCTGGCTTACTTGGTTTGTTGCTGGTGCCCCTGACCAATGGAGAGGTGAAACTCAGTGGCCAGATCATTGGAGCCCTGACCATCTTTGGCTGGGTGTTTGTCAGCAGTTCAGTGGTGTGGTTTTTGCTGAAGAAAACCATCGGTATCCGGGTGACTGCTGAACAGGAGTACGAGGGTGTGGATTTATCTGAATGCGGAATGGAAGCGTATCCGGAGTTCACCAACAGCTGACGCGATCAATGGAGAGCTGATGATCAGCTCGACCCGCCGACTTGGTTAGGCAGATCTTGCAGATATGGCGGTTTGACGAAGTCAAGAAGCCATAATGGAATGATCGATAAGCCGTGAGCGATAGCGAATCAGAGCGTCGAGCGCTTGATCACACGACATGATCGCCGAGGCCTCGGTCTCTGTTCCAGACGAGACCCTAACTCCTCCATCGGTAGAGTCGGCTTTCACTTTTGTCAGGAACAAAAGTGAATCAAGTCCCAAGGTCATTCCTAATCGGATGGGTGGTCAGCACTGGTGAAGTGGTTCATTTGAAAATATTTTTCTCAGTGTCTGGTAAACCCGTTGGTCAGAGAGCAGACCCATGTGGCTGACTTGTTCGAAGGTGTATTTATGACTGGCCCTGAACAGCACTTCCCGTTCCGGATGTCGGTGCCCGCCAAGGGCCGAATCGACACTGACCAGGCCATCGCCAATCCATTTCTGGTGCCATTGGTGACCTTCAACCGGGGTGCTGGCAGCCAGGGCGTAGCCGTCAACGCCTGGCGGTAACTGAATGGTCTGATGATCGGCGGTGATGGTTCCATGGCGCAGGTTTTTGATGCCATGACTGCGGACATGGCCCAGTTTGGCAAATGGTGCCGTATAAGGATTGATGGTCAACAGGTAATCAATCAGGTTGCCGGTTTTTTCCAGCACCGCACCCTGGTGCGGCGTACCCAGAAACACCACTTTGCCCAATCTTTCAGGCCAGTCATCACCCGCTTGTTCAGCCACATGCATGGCACTGCGCATGACCAGACCACCCATGGAGTGACACAATACCTGCAATTGTTTGTCAGCCGGTAAATCAGCATGGAATTGTTTTAACAGCGCGGCCAGTTGTTGTCCGTTTTGATAAACCGCCAACCCACTGTTGTAGCGCACATAAATGGGCGTCAGTTGTGCATCCTGATGCAGCGCCTGGCCATGATCATGGCCATGCCGGCGCCACAACCAATCGTTCATGCACAAACCATGAAGTAATAACAGGGGGTGACCTGACTCACTGGAGCTGGCCAGGGCGGCTTGTTGTGCGGTGAGGGTTTGCTTTTGGTATTGCAGGCTCATGGGCAAGGCGAGGGGATTGCCAGTGGCCTGTAGGTGATCACCCATCACGCCATTGAGAATGGATAGCCATTGCTGACGTGTTGGGCTGTTATCCACGGCTGATTGCCACGGTGGTACTGCTCTGAGCGCCAGTCCCAGACCGCCGGTAATCAGGTGGGTGGTTTGCCGGATGCGTCGGTAAACAAAGCCAGTGATGCCGCTGGTGCGATTCAGGTCGCCGGTATTGAGGGTGCCGCCGAGGCTAGTGATTCTCTGGTGCATGGACTCCACCAGGTCAACCACACCGGTGATGCCATCAGCGGTTAATTGATTGATGCCTTGCAGATCAGATGAAAGCGTAGACTGTTGACGGGTAACCATGGTCTTCATCATACGCCTGTTTTGTGACAGAGGGAATGGCTTATTCAACAATGACAGTCAATAATCCAGATCATCTGCCGTGAACAAACGATTCGGTTCGGCACTCAGGATGTTGCGTAGCAATGTATTCATGGTCCGCACATCGTTGTCGAACCCTCCATGGGTCTCACTCCAACTGGTGGCTTCATCGCCATTCATACCTTCAGAAATGATGCGGGTCAGTTTGTTGTGTTCAGGGATTTGGCCGGCATATTTTTCCATCCCCAGGATGGCGGTTTTTTTGCGTTCTTCAAAAGCCCTTGACACCAGATACAACAGTGATTTCCGATAGGGTCCTACCGTGTCATCTTTTTCCAGACGTTGGCTCAGGTTGAACAGATGCAGTTGATCAATGCCATGGGTTTTGGCTGCAGACTGCAGGGCAGGGTGGTAATGATCTTCATAAAAATCAGCACTGGCCGCCGGTGCCAGTAGGGCCGCTGTACTCAACCGCATGCGCTGAGCCGTGGGTAGTTGCTTCATGCGATTCAGTAACCAGCCCAATAAGATGGCACCGGTGCTGTGACCAACCATGTGCAGTTTGACCATCTGCTCTGCGTCGCGGTTGTGGTTGTTGGCATGGATGGCTTTGAGCAGTAGCTCCAACACTTTGGTGCCAGCGCCGTTTTTATTGAATGGTAATCGGGCGCCAGCTTTCATTTCCCGCCAGAAAGCCCGTCCGGGAATGCGGGTGAGCTTTTCTATCAGCCAATCTGTGGCGTCAGTGATGCCACCGGCCCGGTCTTCCACCGGATCTTTTTTGCGGAAGATCAGGTCCTTGAGCTCTTCCTTCAGGCCAGTGTCATACATGAAGTGATAGGGGTAGATGCCGTTGTCCTTGAACACTTCCTTCATGCCCTTGATGCGCCTGGCAGAGGCATCGGGACTGTTCAGGCCGCCATGGGCATACAATAAAATATGTTGGTAATCTGTTGAAGTGGTTAACAGATCTGTGGTGATTTTAACGTCATCCAGGTTGGACCAATACTTGCCGGCGTCATCGAATTTGCCATCGTCAATATGGACAAAATGACCGGCAATTTCTGCCCGGTTGGGTTTTTTACTGCTCATGGCTTTGGCCGCATAGGAGGCCTGGTTTTTGGGGTCCAGGTGCCAGATTTGCGGGGTTTCCAGAGCCAGCCTGAGTACCCAGGCATCCTGGATGTTCTTCTGCCAGTCTTCATAGGTCCAGATGGCCAGGCCATCCTTGCCCCATTGTTTGCCCCAGGAGTTTTGAATCCAGAAGCCTTTCTCATCATAGCCTACAATGGCGAAAGCATGGCTGCCGGCATGTTCTTCATGGTCACTGATCAGTCCATCGATGACGTTATCACGGGCCCAGCCCTGGTGCACCCGTGCCGAACAATAAATCACCCCGGCTTCATTGATCGCGGCATGAAAATCGGACACCCGGTGATTGAGCCGGTAGTAAGCACCAACGGTGTTGTTGCGTGCATTTTTGGCCGCTTCCAGACTGAAACGTCCCGGCTTATTGGTTTGAAATGACCACAGGCCCTCTTCAGCGACACCCATGTTGTACCAGCCTTTGATGGCCCCACGACAAGATGATCCTGAATAGCCTTCACCTTCCCACTCATCATGACGTTTGGCCATTTCATACAACATACGCATGGAAACTTTTTTGTCATCATCGCCGCGTTGCTGATTCAGATAATTGATCACCGCTGCCAGCGCAAACCCCGTACAGGCACCTTCATTTTTCTGGTCAAGAATATGCAGATTACGTGGCGGATCCCAACGACTTTCCAGGTTGACCAGTGCCGGCTGATACATCCAGTCGCGGATGTCAGGCAGGTCCGGTGCCACGTTGGTGATGTGATTGTTGATCTGGTTGTCCTGGTCGCTGCTCATGATGCCTCCTCGGTTACACACACTGCTACATTTTTGTTTATGTCGTTATGTTGTGGTTTGTTTTTATCGATTATCTCACTTTGTAATTGTGAAAATGTTAAATAAATGTGTATATTAAGGGACATTGCTTTTGAAAAGGGTGTTACATAATTATGGCTGTTCAGTCAGATTCAACCCAGAAGCCGGGTGATATGATCACCAGGGTGTGTGAACAAATCATGGCCGGAGATGTGGTCGCAGAGAATCAGTTTGTTGCTGATCATTACCGTTGGTTGTTGTTCATTGTTCGCCAGAAATTCCGCAACACCGACTTGCACATGGACATCGTGCAGGATGCTTTTATGCTGGTGATCACCAAATTGAAAACCAACGAAGTCAAACAGTTAAACACCATCCGGGCTTATTTACGTACCTGTGCGATTAACATCGGCCATGAATATTTACGCAAAAATCAGAAATACAGTTCATCCCTGTCCCAGGATCAACTGGACTGGCTGGCCGATGAACAAACCGACATCCTCGATCAGCTGGCCTGGGAAGATGGCTTGCAACAGGTTAAGCAGGTGATAGGTGATTTACCTACTGAGCGCGATCGCGACATCCTGAACCTGTTTTACTTTGCCCATCACAGTAAAGCCGAAATTTGTGAACAACTGGATCTCAGTCCGGCGCATTTCGATCGGGTAATTTACCGGGCCCGGCAGCGGCTGAAAGAACTGATTCAGCGTTCTGGTGGGAGTTCTGGTGGTGCCAATACACTCAATGAACAATCCACAAACAACAAAACGACCAAACCCAATGTGTTGAACCGGATGATTTCCGGTGCCCACAACCTGATCAGTCAGTTGCTCAGGGCATGGCGACAGCATGGGCGATGGAGAACGGTATGACCAGTTACCAGCCAGCCCCAGACACGGCCGAACGCTACCTGCAAGGCAAACTCAGTGACAGTGAGTTGGCCGCTTATGAGCTGTGGCTGGCCGATCACCCCGATGAACTGGAAGTGCTGGAACTTGACCTGTTGATGCAGGAGGGCCTGAAACGCTTGCACTCAAACCAAGTACTTACTGATCCCGCTGTAATAGCAAACAGTTTGAGAGAAAAAGCCTGGTATTGGACACCTCCGTTGATGGTCCTTGCCTTCTTGCTAGGTTTTTTTCTTCATCAGGGATTAGTTAATAATCTGGAACAGCGAATGGTTAATGCCTTGTACGTTCCCGTTGAGGTGATGCGGGGAAACAGTGAGTTACAGGCTGAAATTCACTTGGGCAAAGACGATCAGGATCTGGTGCTGATGATACCAGTTGATGTCCAGAGTTCATCAAAGGAGGCTCTGCAAGTGAAACTGGATGGGGTTATGCACTCAGGTGTTCGAGTCATTCTGGTTCATGATCAAACTTGGCTGGTATTGAGTCGTGAGTCGGTAGCTGTAGGACAGGTGTTGAGTATTGAGCAAGTAGACCAGAACAAGAATGTGGTTTTTTCAATGAACTACTTACTGGTTGAATAAGGGTCAATGAAAACACACCAGATCAGCCATCTCACATGGATCATCTGTCTGGTTTTTGGGTTGTACAATGCTCAATTGTTTGCCAGTGAGTTGCAGGTCGATGTGCGTTACGACATTCAGAAGAAACAACGGCTAGAACTGCGAGTAGCTGCCTCTAAAAATGAGCACAACTTGTTGTTTTTACATCAAAATACCGATGTTGTCTTACAGGTTGGGATTTCGCCTCATGAGCTGTTATTAACGCAGCCTGGCCATGAAGAAAACAGTGAGTTTTTGTTGCTCCAAGCAGGATCAGGAGTTCATCGTCTGTTGATTACCCACCGCCACCCAGGCGCTCCCAACGGACAAGTTTGGTTCGAACGCGTGTCAATTCCAGTTCACCAGGTTAAGGCCTGGTACGACTTGAATCAAGCAATCAAGGTTTACGGCGAAGGTAACAAAGCAATGGCACTTGCCCAAGTTGAAGCGGTGTTGCAACAGCATAAATTCAGCGATCATCAGTTTTTGGCCCGTGGTTTATATATGAAAGCAATCGTGGCCTATGAGCTGGATCTCTACCAATATGCGCTGAAGACATTTCAGGAGATGCTTGCAGCTCATCTATATATCAGTCCTTATCAGCAATCATACGCACATGCCTACACAGGAAGGATTTACTATTTGCTGGCTGATTACGAAGCCTCAATCGTCGCTTACCAGCGAGCCAATCAGTTACTGGAACCAACAATTGATCAAAAAGCCATGGCCTCAAATTTTAACAACCTGGGGTTGTCTTTTCATCGTCGTGGTTTGATGGATGAGGCCAAATCTCATTATCAGCTGGCCGGTAGCATCTATCAGGAACTTGGATTCACAAGCATGGCAGCCCGTCATCACATCAACATGGGTGGAGTATATTTGATGGAGGGTGACTTTATTCAGGCTAAGTACCGATTCCAGTCAGCAATGGATTTGGCAGATCAGCTGAACAATCAGCATATCCATCATGATGCACTGGAAATGCAAGCCTGGCTCAAACAAACTCAGGGTCGATGGCAATCATTATTGCTTGATTGGGAGCAGGTGTTACAGTTTCATGAACAACAATCGGGAAAAGCCGGTGCGATCAGGGCCAACCGCTTGTTGGGTACGGTTTATAACAGTATGGGTGCTTACCGACAGGCATTGAACCACCTGGAATTGGCTGCTGCCTATAAAAAACTGAGTTTCTCGCTGTCCACACTCGCCCCATTTTTTGAATTTAAATTAAAACAAATTTGGCAGGCAAACAAAACCACGGATATTACCAGATTGGATGTGTTGCGCAGTGATCTGGAAGTGCTTAAAGTCGATTTGATGGACATTCAGGATCAAACCATGTTGTTGCATCAAATGGGTGAGGTTCACCATCATTTGGGTAACTTCAGGCAGGCGCATCAACTGTTGCTGCAGGCTTTTAGGCTCAATCTGAGTCAACAGAATCAATATCTGGCAGCACTGAATGCACTGTCTTTGTCTCAAATGATGCTTGAACAGCTTGCTGAACCAGATCAGGATAACCAGGTGCCTGTTTATTGGAGGGAGTTGGCCGAATTGATGAACACTGCCGACACCATCATTACAGAATTAGATTTACTGCCACTCAGATCGCGTTGGCAATTGATACAAGCCAGTATTTATAAAATACAGAACAAACCTATTTTGGCCAATGAAGTGTTAGTAATGGCAGAGCAACTGGCGAAGGATCAACTGGATCATTCCAGTTTGTTTGACATCAGGCGGCTGAGGATTGAACTCGAACTGCTCAAAAGTGGGCTTACCCCTACCATACAAGATCAGTTGATTGGGCTGTTAAAAGATGGACTGAAATCCAGAAGTCTGGTGGGATCTCCACTGTTGCGTTCAAGGTTCAATACCAATCTGAATGAGATCAGTGAACTGTTGATTCGTTCACTGCTGAATCAACATTCTGCACCTGAGACAGGACTGATACAGTCACTGTACTGGTCTGAGCAACTGAAAGCTCGAAGTTTAAGAGAAATGTCCCGAAGAAGTCATGAACAATCCACTCATTCTGTAACATCATCCCTGGCTGAACTGATTGATGAATTGCAACAATTACACCTGACCATAGAGTCATTTCAGCAAAGGGGTTTGAACAGCGGGCCTCAAATGCTGGAACTTAACAGACAGATCAATAACAGAAAGAGATCCATTGAGCAGTTGTTATCTGACCAATTTGAACAAACCGAAGATGAATACCAGGAATTTCAGTGGTTTTCTGACTTGCAACAACGCATTGAGCCAGGTCAGCTGGTGTTGGCTGTACGTCAGCTGGGTAAGCAATCTGTGGTGTGGTTTATTGATGCCAAGGGTATACACCACAGGCTATTGCCTGAGGGCAGTCAGTTCAGTGAACAAGTCAAACGCATCAGGGCGTATTTCAAAGTGCCAAGGTATGGCGCGGTAAGGATGCCTGCAGAAATTAAAAGTATCATCATTGACCTCAGTCACCACCTGTTGGGTGACCTGGAAGTCGAGTCATATCATGAGTTAATCTTTTCACCACATGGGTATTGGCAGGGCTTCCCCATTAATGCCCTTAGATTTGATGACAGACTGGCTCATTTGGATATGTCCCTGACCCCATCGCTGTTGATGCGGCGAAAGCCTCCAGTTCAAATACACCAACAGCAGTTGCTGCTTGTCAGCCATCCGGCCTACCGCAACGATCTGACCGGCCGGGATATCGCATCATTGCCAAGATCTGCCCGTGAGGCTGATCATCTGGTTCAAATGTATGGTGCGGCTGAAATCACCCGGCTGTTGGCTGAAAAAGCCAATAAAGCTGATGTTTTGCTGGCGCTTTCACAACCCCATAAAATTGCTCACCTGGCTACCCATGGATTGTTCAGTGAACAAATACCTGAACTCACCGGCCTGGCTTTGGCCTCCGAGCAACGTAACTATGATTTGTTGTCGGTCAGTGAAATCATTGCCGCTGATATCAAAGCTGACCGGGTAGTGCTCAGCGCGTGTGAAACAGGCTTGGGTGAAGCCATCGTTGATGAAGGTTTGATCAGTGTGGGATATGCCTTTCTGGCCGGAGGTGCCCGTGAAGTGTACGCCACCTTGTGGCCAATCGGTGACAACAAGGCTTATCAGGATGTCAAAAACATGTACCAAAGGTCAGCGAAAACCGGTGAAATCCAGCTGATCGCCAACGACCCGGCCTGGGTTAAATTTAAATTTTTATAGGAGATGTGTTGTGTGTTTATTGAACGAAGAAATTGAACAGTTTATTTGTTCCTGTGAGTCAAATGACTGTAACTGCTTGGGTTGTGTCGAATTGAAATTTCCAAAATTAAACAGTGATATCACTAGGAAAAGTTTTGCAAGCATAAGAGCAGACAACATTGAAGGAGTTGACCATAATGATGTTTTTAAAATTCGAAAAGTAAAAGACGCAACTCAAAAAGTGCACGAGGATAATCTTGTATTGGAGGTAGTGCTTAAAGGAAACCGCAACAAGATATATTTTGATTATCATCATAATGAATATTCAGGGATTCGAATAGTGAGGGGAAAACAATATATTGTTACGTTATGTGCTAATCATGTTTTTTCAGACTTAATCCTTGCATTCAATTATCATTGCATTGATGAAGATGAAAAAAGGCCTTTGACGTCTCATGATGGGACCATCCATCCGATTCCATGATGATTAAATTATCTTACTTTTAGTGAGATAATTGTAACTTGGCGATCACTTAATAATGATTCAAAACCATAACAGGAGATCGTTAATGTTCCACACTCACGGCAACATCATGAAATACATTCAGAAGTTTGGTCGGACGAATCAGGTTTTTAAGTGCCAGGTGCTCTCAAGCGAGGACAACACATTCAAAACTGAATTTTTTGTACCGGCTTATGAAAACAATGAATTCAGACAAAACAGGGAAATGGTATTAGGCCTATGTCAACACGATGATCATGTCATTTATCTGGACATGGGCACACAAAGGACGCAGTTAAGGTATGTTCATAATGAAGACATATTTCGCGGTATCAGGCGACTGAATCAGATAGATTTTGAGTTAACAGTTCGTTTAATATACCTGGTGAGGTCTCCGTTGCTGGAAATTGATTATCACAGAATTGATGACCACAGCGGAACCAATGCATCTCACGATGGTACCATTCATCCGGTACCTTGAGGAGAATGGTATGTTAAAAATATTTATTTTATGCCTTTCGACGCTTCAAATTTTCATCAATGGTGACGATTTTTCAACAGGGCAACCCTTATTTGAGGAAGTGGTGAAACTAAAGAATCTGGAATTACTGGATCGTGTCATCGATGGTGAGCCTTTCTTAGCGGTCAATTCAGAATTAATGGTTTCTGTACCGCCCTGGATGGTGTCCATTGTGAATGAGCGAGGTGCGGTGTTGTGTTCAGGTGGTTTGTTGAATTCTCAGTGGATGGTCACCGCTGAGCATTGTCTGTTGAATAATCAGTATCTTGTCAGGTACAAACATACGGTTAAACCCATATTGGATGGGTTGACTGTAGTTTCCTGGAAGCCTGATTCCAAACACACCCATCCATTGCGAGAGTGTACTTTTGGAAATGAATACGATTTGAAGTTGGTGCAGGTTGCAACAGTTGAATCCGATGGGTATTTACAATTTCAGTCAAACATGACTGAATCACTTGATGATGGCCATACCTTATTGACAGCAGCATATCCTAAAAACATCCCACGGAAAATGACATTGGAAAAGATTGACGAACCCAGTCAGGAATTGCGGACATCTTGCGGATATCAAAACTTTCAAGCAGCAGATTTGTACTTTTCCACCAAGGATGGAGTGATTTGCAAAACCGACAGTGGGGGTGTGGTGGTCAATGGAGAAAACAAGCTGACAGCATTGATCAGTCAGGCATGTGATGTGAATGCCAGTCCAGACGGAGAAGATGTTGAACTATGTGAACAGTTTTCAAACATCACCAGAACCCAACCCTTCACTGCAGAATTGATTGAACAAATCCAGGAGATTATTGGTTTTTATGAAAATGGTGCAGCTACTGAAAGCGGGGCGTTTTGCAAAGAGGTGTTCAGTGGCTGACACAAATTGAAACATGCCGTTTAACGCAAAGCCAGAATGAAAAAAGGCCGCATCAAGCGGCCTATTTTTACAGCTCTGAAGGGCTGGGTTACAGCGCTTCGATGATGCCGGCGGCACCCATGCCGGTGCCAATACACATGGTGACCATGCCGTATTTGCCACCAGTGCGGCGCAGGCCGTGGATGGCGGTGGCAGCACGACAGGCGCCGGTGGCACCCAGCGGGTGACCCAGGGCGATCGCGCCGCCATTGGGGTTGACCTTTTCCGGGTTCAGGCCTAATTCGCCAATCACTGCCAGAGATTGTGCAGCAAAAGCTTCGTTCAGCTCAATCCAGTCCAGATCATCCTGCTTGATGCCAGTCAGACTCAGCACTTTGGGGATGGCCTTGATCGGGCCGATGCCCATGATTTCAGGTGGTACACCAGCGACCGAGAAGCCATGGAACACAGCGATTGGTGTCAGGTTGTCACGTTTCAACACTTCTTCGTTGACCAGTAACAGCGCTCCGGCGCCATCTGACATTTGTGATGAGTTACCTGCGGTCACTGAACCACCCATGCGGAACACCGGGCGCAATTTATTCAGCACTTCTTCTGAAGAACCAGGCCGTGGACCTTCATCCCTGTCTGCCACACGGGTGTGGACGGTGTGTCCGGCGTTGCTCAAGTCAGGTTGTTTGCTGGTGATTTCTACAGGAATGATCTCATCATCGAAATGACCATTTTGAATGGCATTGATTGCCCTGTTATGTGATTCAACGGCAAACCTGTCCTGATCTTCTCGGGAGACATTCCACTGTTCGGCGACTTTTTCTGCGGTGATGCCCATGCCGTAAGCAATGGCCACCTGGTCGTCTTCAAAGACGGCTGGATTCATGGCGATTTTATGACCCATCATCGGCACCATACTCATGCTTTCAGTGCCACCAGCGATGGCTGCTTCCATTTGTCCGGTGGCGATTTGCTGGGCCGCGATGGCCACGGCCTGGATGCCTGATGAACAAAAGCGGTTGATGGTCATTGCTGGTACACTTTCCGGTAAACCGGCGAGCAGGGCAGCAATTCTCGCCACGTTCATGCCTTGTTCGGCTTCCGGCATGGCACAGCCGATCACCACATCACCAATGGTTTGTGGATCAAAGGACGGGTTGCGGCCGATGATTTCTGACAAACAACGGGCCAGCAGGTCATCGGGACGGGTTTTGTTGAACATGCCTCTTGGCGCTTTACCAATAGGGGTTCTGACAGCTTCTACAATATATACTGGTTTCATAAGTTAACTCCTATCAGTTTCTCAAAGGTTTGCCGGTTTTCAGGGTGTGCTCAATGCGGGCCAGGGTCTTGGGCATTTGGATCAGTTCCATGAAGTATTTTCGCTCCAGGTCGAGCAGGTATTGCTCATTGACCAGCGAGCCGGCATCCACATAACCACCACACATCACGATGGCGATGCGTTTGGCGATTTCGTAATCATGCTCAGAAATCATGTGGCCTTCGAGCATGTTGGCGAGGATCATTTCCATGTTGGCGATACCAGGTTCGCCAGCCACTGGAATGTTTTGTTCATTGGCTGGTGGGACATATCCTTTGTCATGCAGGTAGTTGACTTTGGCTTTGGCCACATAAAGGATTTCATGCGGGTTGAAAACCACTTCGGTGTCAGCTTTAAGGAAACCGATTTCCTTGGCTTCAAGGGCACTGCCGGCCACTGCGGCCATGGCCACTTTCTTGAAGTAATGTTCAAGCATTGGATACAGATCCTTGCCAAATGTTTCTTTGGCGGTGCGGCGGGCGATTTCTTTCAAACCACCTCCGGCAGGCAGCAATCCAACACCGGCCTCCACCAGACCAATATAAGTCTCAAAGGCGGCAACCACAGAGGTGGCGCTCATGGAAAATTCACAACCACCGCCCAGGGCCATGCCACGGGTTGCCAGCACAGTTGGTACCGCGCTGAAACGCAGGGTTTGTGAGGTTTGTTGGAAGAAGTCCACCGATTGGGTGACCGCATCTACCTGGCCATCAGCAATTGCCATGGCGGCTGGAGCCAGGTTGGCGCCCAGCGTAAAGGGTTCTTCGGTTTGCCAAACAATCAGCCCTTTGAAGTCTTTCTCTGCAATGGCCACGGCTTTGCGCAGACCTTTAAGTACGCCTTCGGCGATGATGTGTTTCTTGGTTTTGAAACTGGCAATGGCAATCTCATCACCCTGATGCCAAATACGGATGTCATCATCTTCAAACAGGGTTTCACCATAGTCTGCTTGCTCTGAAATCAGACGGTCCGGAAACAGCTGTCGTTGATAAACCGGAGCCGCAGAACGTGGTTTGAAACTGTCGTCGGCCGCCGAGTATGAACCTTCAGGACCATGTGCGCCGTCCACTTTCATCACCCATGCAGGCAGAGCTGATGAGGCCATGGTTTTACCGGCATCTATGTCATCTACGATCATGGCGACAATGCGGTTCCAGCCTGAAGCCTGCCAGGTTTCAAAAGGTCCCTGGCCATAACCAAAGCCCCAGCGAATGGCAAAATCAATGTCGCGGGCGGTGTCGGCAATGTGCTCCAGTTGGGTGGCGCAATAATGGAACAAATCGCGGAAAATGGACCACAGGAATTGTGCCTGTGGAGAATCTTTGAGTGCATGCAGTGCCACCAGGCGGTCCTGAGGTTGGCCTTTCTTCATGATTTCAATGACCTGAGGATCCAGTTCAGCATTTTGTGGCCGGTATTCACCTTTTTCGGTGTCTAACACCAGAATGTCGCGGCCTTTTTTCATGTATACACCGGCACCGGATTTTTGCCCCAATGCGCCTTTCTCAATCAGTGCCTGCATCCATGCAGGTTGATCAAAATGGGCATGCCACGGGTCATCAGGTAAGCCATTTTTCATGGTGTTGATGGTGTGTGCCAGGGTGTCCAGGCCTACCACATCAGCGGTTCGGAAGGTGGCGGACTTAGGTCTGCCGATCAAAACCCCGGTCAGGGCGTCAATGGTCTCAAACGGCAGGCCGAATTGAGCGCCATGATGCATGGTTGAGACGATTGAAAATACCCCAATGCGGTTGGCGATGAAGTTGGGGGTGTCTTTGGCAATGATGACACCTTTACCAACCACAGTGGTCAGCACCGCTTCCAGGTCATCGATGACCTGTTGATTGGTGTTGTCGGTGGGAATGATTTCCACCAGGTGCATGTAACGTGGTGGGTTAAAGAAATGTACCCCACAGAATTTTGACTGCAGCGATGCTGGCAGCACAGTGGCCAGCTCGTTGATGCTCAAGCCTGAAGTGTTGGTGGTGAAAATGGCATCTTCGCGGATGTAGTCTTCCACCATGTCATACACAGATTTTTTGATGTCCATGCGCTCAGCCACTGCTTCAATGATCAGGTCTGCCTGTTTCAGCTTGTCCAGGTCATCTTCATAATTGGCTGCTTCAACCAGTGACAACACGTCTTTGCTGCCTAATGGAGCCGGTTTGAGTTTTTTCAGGGTAGCCAGGGCGTTGTTGACAATACCGTTTTTAGGCCCTTCTTTGGCTGCCAGGTCAAAGAGGATGGCCGGAATACCGGCGTTGGCGAAATGGGCAGCGATTTGAGCCCCCATCACCCCGGCGCCCAGTATGGCCACTTTTTTGATGTTTTTAGTTTTCATTGTGGTTTCCGAAATGGTTAATTAATTCAAGTTCGTGGATGGAATCGTAAGCGGTTCTGATTTGTTCAGCCTGTTCGACACTGATGATACCGGCGGCCAGGGTGCGATCAATCAGAACCTGATAGTTCTTGGTGGTCACGGCAAAACCGGTGGCATTGGTGACCGCATGTTCGATGTTATTGACTTCATTCAATTGTGCTGAAGCTTTGGAAATACGCGCCAGAATCTGATTGTTTTCGGCCAATTCTCTGACTTCTGCCATGTCCACCACGGTTTCATTGTGCTTGGTGGCAAAACTGGCCTGATGGAACGGTTTGCCAAAAGGGAAGATCATGATTTTCAACAACAGGGCAGAAAGCCTCCCGAAAGCACTGTTAACGGTCTGGTTGAGGTTTTTCTGACTCAGGTAAAAGCTGTCGCGCATGGATTGTTTCAGGATGAATTTGGTGTTGTCGTCGTTGTCTCCGTCGAGGTATTGTCGCAACACCGCCATTTGGATCAACAATTGTTGATTACATTGTGCCAGATAGCCTGTGAACTCGGTGTTGTTTTCCTCTTTGAGAGACCATTTTATCAGCGCCAGGTCAGCTATGAATGCAAAGCTGCTGCTCATCCTTCTGACCAGGTTTTTGTGCTTGGATTTGCGCCAGATAAAACGGCCCATCCAGGATGTGCGAAAAGCGTACACCCAGACCCGAGCACAGTTATGCATGATGAACGCCAGGTGTTTGAACAGCAAGTAGTCCATGGCTTTGATATCGACACCAGGTTTGCTCAGTACCGCCACTTCTTTGGCATACCAGGGATGGGCTGACAATGCGACTTTTTTCATCAATGGTAACTGGTTGATTTCATGACTGTTGCCATCCAGTTCCATACTCAGGTGTTTGACCCGGAAATATTGATTGAGGTTGTTCTCGCTTTTGATCTGGTGGGCGTTTGAGCCCAGGATGGTGCGTAACCAGGTCAGTTGATGCAGACTGATGTCAAAAATGGAGTTTTTAAACAGGATGTTGGTATAGCTCATCAATTGGGCATCACCGTTGATCAGTGCCATCTGTTGGATATTGATCAGCCTTTGCCGGTGGCTGAATTGTCGGTTGAGTTGTTTTCGGACCAGTTTGTAGTTCAGCAGTGCTCTGGAGTTTTGTTTTTTGATGTGTGCAAAGAACCAGGAAATGAAGGCGGTGCTGTCATGCACCGGCCGGGAAACAGCGGCTGGCCAGATACTGGCAGCTGATGCTTGCTTTTCATACATTTGCCGGATTCCCATGTCCAGGTTTTTGAAGCCACCGACAATTTGGCTGAGTGGAATAAAAATGTCTTTTGCCGAACAACTGTAGTAATGAAACAAGCCTTTATAAGCCACATTGCCCTGTTTGATTTCGATGCGATCCTGATCTGCATCCAGGATGCACAAAACGGTTCCCAGGCGGGTTCGCTCGCTCAGTTCGTTGGCAAAGTCTGTGAGGTTGACAGCGAGATAGAAGACCGAAGATTCGGCGGTACCCAACATGATGATGTCGGTAAAACTCAGTCGGATCCCGTGAACTGATCCGTCCTGATGACTTTCTATGTCAACCCTTCCTTCAATGGAAGATTTGCCGCTTTCCAGCAATTCATACAAAAAGGTGGTGTTTAAAAAGGGTTGTTTTTCACCCGCAGAAAAGGCTGGCAGGTAAACGCGTTTTTGTTCTTTGGTGCCATTTTTATGAATGATGCTGATCACCGACTCGGTGTTGACTATGCCAATCAAAGATGCCAGCAGCGGATCCAGTTGCGCAATGCGGTTGAGGACATAAGACATTTCCTGGCGATTAAATCCCTCGCCACCATAATTCCGGTCTACGGTCAAACCAGTATATTGACTCGCTTTGATGGATTGTCTGAACGAGACCACGTTGTCGTGTTTGTGTTTGAGAATCTGATCAGCAAATTTTTTCGCCGCGCTGGATACCGGATTTTGTTCAGCTGGCTTGAATTTAAAGTTGGGGTTGCCATTGTAAATTGATTTTTCAAAATCAGTGACCAACCAGCCGTCATCAATTTGTTGGAAGCGTTGCCAGTTGATGCGGTCTTTGGCATTGAAAATACGCAGTATGGGCAAGGTGATGAACAACATGCGGATGTAGCGGATGTTGCCTATGATGATGATGTTCAATAACAGAAACAGGGTGATGATGCCCTGGGTGTTGGTGATGAACTGCAGCTTATAGTAAACAAATGGGGTCAGAAACCACAGTACAGACAGTAACCAGAACGGCAACAGGTAGAATGCATGTACCAGGCCGAGAAGAAATAAAGTCAGTAAATATACGGTCATTGAGCCGAAGGCTTGGTCAGTGAAGCCACGGCAAACTGGATCAGCTCCTCTACTGATTGATTGAAGTATTCGGCTTCCGGCATTTGTTTGGATAAACTTGAGGCGCCAAAATCACCCATGGTGTAAGTCAAAGCTCCAATGATGAAGTGAAAGCGCCAGAAGATGGTTTGTCTGGGTAAATGCGGGCAAGCCAGGTGAATCGCTTCGGCGAATTCTTTGATGATCGGGGTGTAGCGGGTGGCCAGCAACTCGTGCAAAGATTCGCTTTGCTCGGCATAAGCCCGGGCCAACACTTTCATGAAAACCTTTCCGCCCTGGTGGCGATCATTGATCATGTACAGCGCCGGGGCTATGAAAGCGTGTAGTATTTGTTCAAGGTTGCAGGTTTGCTGGCTGTCACCCTGATTGAGGTCGTGCAGCATTTTTTCCCTGACTTGAAAAAGGTTGTTCAGTCGTCGTTCCAACACCTGGTTAATCAGCTGCTGCTTATTGCCAAAATGATAATTAATGGCGGCCAGATTGGTGTGAGCCTGCTGACTGATTTTACGAATAGACAGCTCTGCAAAGCCGTTTTCGGCGATCAGTTTTTCCGTGCTGTTGAGGATGCGTTCCTTGGTAGATAGCGTGGTCATAAATTACGACTGATTTGTTTTGATGCAGGCATTTTATAGGAGATGTCAGGGCATGGCAATTCAAACGGTTGTTTTAATTTTTTTCAGCCCAGAATGTTTCTGAGTCCGCAACGTGCTCAGAATCTTGTGCTGGGCGATGCTGACTGACTGTCAGAAGTGCTGTGATCAGGGCGCTGTAAGCGGGTAAAAAACGTTAATTGCGGTTCCTTATAAACCATAAAGTTGTTACAATGCGCGGGTTTTTTTGTGGTAAAGCCGGGGTTGTTCATCAACCGTTTGAAATCAGGCTTGATCACATGTTAAGAAGATTGTTTAAATATGCACGTAAATCTCAGATATTAAAAGAAAATCTTGATTTATGTACCCATTTGGAGTAAAAAATGTCTAAAGAAAGAACTTTGTCAATCATTAAACCTGATGCTGTTGCGAAAAACGTCATTGGCCAGATTTACCAAAGATTTGAAGATGCAGGACTGAAAATCGTTGCTGCTAAAATGAAACACCTGAGTCAGGCAGAGGCTGAAGGTTTTTATGCTGTGCATAAAGAAAGACCTTTTTTTGGTGAATTGGTTGCGTTCATGACTTCAGGCCCGGTGATGATCCAGGTGCTGGAAGGTGACAATGCCATCAGTAAAAATCGCGACATCATGGGTGCCACCAATCCGAAAGAAGCGGCGGCCGGTACCATCAGGGCTGATTTTGCAGAAAGCATTGATGCCAACGCTGTCCATGGTTCAGATGCGCCTGAAACAGCTGCTGTTGAGATTGCTTACTTCTTTTCTTCAATTGAATTGAATTAATCAGACACGAAATAAATTGAAAAATGACGCCATAAATTTACTGAACCTAGACCGCACTGGTCTGGAAGATTTGTTCACCGGAATGGGTGAGCAAAAATTCCGTGCAGGGCAGGCAATGAAGTGGATTTATGGCGAGCATCAATTGGACTTTGATGCCTTCAGTAACTTCAGCATCAAACTCAGAGAACAGCTCAAAGCCAAGTACAGTTTGATGATGCCTGAATTACTCAGTGAACAGAAATCAACTGATGGCACCATCAAATGGCTGCTTAAAGTTGATGAGCAAAATGCCGTTGAAACAGTCTATATACCTGAAAAAAACCGCGGCACTCTGTGCGTTTCATCGCAAGTAGGGTGTACCCTCAATTGTACCTTCTGTGCCACCGGGGCACAGGGGTTTAACCGGCATTTGACCACTGCCGAGATCATTGCCCAGGTGTGGGTTGCTGCCAAACAACTGGGGCACCACCATAAAAACCGTAAAATCACCAACGTGGTGATGATGGGCATGGGTGAGCCGCTGGCAAACTACAAAAATGTACTGCCGGCATTGAACATCATGCGAGATGACTTTGGGTTTGGATTTGCCAACCGTCGGGTCACGGTCAGTACAGCAGGCCTGGTCCCGTACATCAGGCAGCTTAATGAAGATGCTGATGTGGCTCTGGCCATTTCATTGCATGCGCCTTACGATGAATTGCGCAATCAATTGGTTCCACTGAATAAGAAATACAACATCGCTGAATTGTTGGGTGCTTGTAAAGACTTTCTGGAAGGCAAAAAGAAAACCCGCATCACCATTGAATATACTTTGATTGATGGCATGAATGATCAGCCGGAGCATGCGCGTGCCTTGTGTCGCCTGTTGTCAGATGTGCCCAGTAAGATCAACCTCATACCATTCAATCCATTTCCAGGCACAGCCTTCAAACAGTCGAAGCCAGAGTCCATTGAACGGTTCAAGCAAATTTGCATGCAACAAGGCTTCATTGCCACAGTGAGAAAAACCCGTGGTGATGACATCGCTGCCGCCTGTGGTCAGTTGGCCGGAGAATTCATGGATCGCACCCGTCGCTCCTCTCAAATCAAGAAATTACAATTGGAGGTGGTATGAAGCGATACAGATGGATATGGCTGATGTGTGTGTTGTGTGTGTTGGCAGGATGTGCACAAACCAGTCAACCCCGGCGATATCAGGAATCAGACAGCCAGCAGGAACCGGAAAACAGCCCAGCCATGCTGAACGTTAAAATGGGTGTGGCCTACCTGGAAAGAGAAGATTACCGCACCGCTCTGGAAAAATTAAAGAGGGCTTTGGCGCACAATCCTAAGTTGGCGATTGCGCATTCTGCCATTGCGCTGGTTTACACCAGTATGAATGCCCAGAAAGATGCTGAAAGACACTATGAGTTGTCGGTCAAATACGCGCCGAATGACCCGAACATACTCAATAATTACGGAACCTATCTGTGCCAGAATGGCCAGTATCTGGAAGCCGTAGGGTACTATAAAAAAACACTGGCCAATCCTTTCTACCGGACTCCTGAGACGGTTCATGAAAATATTGGTGTTTGTCTGATGAAAGCTGATCAGCAGGCTGAAGCCGAGTATCATTTCAGAAAGGCATTGGAAGCGAATCCGAACATGATCATATCTATTTATAATATGGTTATTGTTTCCGCGGGGAAGGGTGAAAGTATGCGGGCCCGGGCCTTTATTCAGCGATTAGAGTCCTTGACTGAGCTGGATGAAAAAGTGCTTAAGGTGGCATACGAAGTTGAGAAAAAAATGGGGAATGACCGGTTGGCCAATGAATACCTGGTGCAGCTGAGAAAATTAAAAAAATCATAAAAAACACAAACACAACATGAACACTCAAACCAACCTTGAAAGTCATATTGCCATTGACCAGCTCAGGCAATATCGCGAAGACAAGAAACAAAGCATACAAACGGTGGCTGACCACATCAAAGTCAGCAGTGATTTTATCCGTTACATTGAGTCAGGCGCATTTGAAAAACTGGGGGCGCCCACATTCATTCGTGGACATGTGACCAATTACTGCAAAGAATTGGGCATTGATCCGCAGCACATCCTCAGTCAGGTGCCCGCCCATTTACTGACTGTGCAATCTTTCAAATCAGCAGATGGTATGGCCAGCAGTCCTTTGGCACGGGTCAGAAGTCGTTCTAATCACCTTGGCAAATACGCCGTAGGCACGGCTTTGTTAGGCATGTTGGCGTTGAGCTTCTATTTTGTCTGGGATAAATGGTCGGTACCTGCCGGGGCCATTGATGTGAGTGATCTGCAGCTGGTGGACAGTGATGCCAGCAGTGATGATGCAACCACTGACAAGAAACCCAAAATGACCTATTCGTCGTTGTTACCGCAAGTCAATATGCAGGTTCAGCAACTGCCGGCGGAAGTCGAAACCAACGAGTCTGGTTCAGAATCTGTACAGCCATCAGTCACGGATGAAGCCTCGATCAGTGATGATGACAGTGCCGTTGATGAACAGCTCAATGTTGATGACACAGAATTACAACAAATGGCTGGTTTTTCCATCGAGTTAGAAATTCTCGAGGAGGCCTGGGTTTCCATCAAAACAACCGATGGAGAGAATGTTGTTCATGATTTGCTTGAGCCGGGTGTGCGTCAGTTTCACTCAGCCCAACCGGTTCATGTGCGGATCGGTAATGCCAGGAATACCCGGTTAATGATCAATGATGCCAATATAGATTTACAGCCATTTATGCGTCGTGACATTGCTGACTTCGACTGGCCACAAAACCCTGGTTGATGGTTGATGGTTGATGGTGTGTTCAATCAAAATCATACGCTGAAACGCAGCAACCAGTGAACTGCTGGATCAGCCCGCATAAGCTGGCCTGTTCTGCAGTCTATCCGCCGATCTGATGTGACAGTAATGAACTGACCCGCGTCAGCATGACTTTGACAGGTCGAGCGTAAAATTAAACGATATGATCGTTGTGGCCATATTCACTTCACATCCGGGAAGTGAATGAATTTCCCGGATCATACCTCACTGTTCAGGAACGGATTAAGTTTTGAGTAAAAAAATCAATCGATTGCGTGGGATGTACGATGTAACTCCCGATCAGGTATGGGTCTGGCAAAAACTGGAAGCCACTGTGACCCGCATCCTCAGTGAATATGGCTATCAGGAAATTCGCTTTCCGATACTTGAAGAAACTGCCTTGTTCCATTCAGCCATTGGTGAAGTAACTGACGTGGTTGAAAAAGAGATGTTCACTTTTGAAAACCGCAAAGGTGTATCGGTATCCATGCGTCCGGAAGGGACCGCGTCTACGGTCAGGCTGGCCTTGCAGAATGGCTTGTTATTCAATGACCCACAAAAGCTGTGGTACAACTGCCCGATGTTTCGATATGAAAAACCCCAGAAAGGCCGCAACCGGCAGTTTTCTCAGGTGGGTGTAGAAGTTTTTGGTTTTGAAGGACCCGATGTTGATGCGGAGCTTTTGTTGTTAACCAGGCACATGTGGGACCAATTGGGCATAAAGAACGTTCGGCTGGAGCTCAATTCGCTGGGTACACCAGCTTGTCGGGATGCGTATCGTGAGGTGTTAATCAAACATTTTGAAGCCCACCTGGAGTTGTTGGATGAGGAGGCCAGAAGCCGCTTGTACAGTAACCCTCTGCGGATTCTGGACTCTAAAAATCCGGCATTAAAGCCGGTGATTGAGCAAGCGCCTATGATTCAGGATCACCTCAGTGTGGATGCCAGGGCGCATTTCGCTGAATTGTGTGAGATCCTTGATGCCTGCGGTCTGGATTATCAGATTAATCCCAAGCTGGTCCGTGGGCTGGATTACTATACCCACAATGTGTTTGAGTGGATCACTGATGACCTGGGTGCTCAGGGAACCATATGTGCCGGTGGCCGATATGACCGACTGGTGGAAATGCAGGGCGGTAAAGCCACTCCTGCCACCGGTTTTGCCATGGGCGTTGACCGCCTGGTGGAGTTGATCATTGATCATGAGCTGTGGCATCCCGAGCAACAAACTGATGTGTACCTGATCAGGGATAAAAGCATCCCGTCTGCAGTGGCCATCAAACTGGCAGAAGACATCCGGGCCAGGATTCCAGGACTGAACATGATGGTCAACATGGGTAAAGCATCATTCAAATCACAATTCAAAAAAGCCGATAAATCTGGTGCCAGGTTCGCTATAATCATTGGTGAGAATGAGCTGGCCAACAACGAGTATGCAGTGAAGGCCTTGCAAGACCGTGAATTTGGTCAACAGCAACTTTCATTCGATGAGCTGGTCTCATTATTGAGTACCCTTCAAAATCAATAAAGGTGAATCATGGATCAGGAATTAAAACAGCGCATGATCGGAGCTTCAGTGATCATTGCACTGGCGGTGATTTTCGTGCCGATGTTGTTCGACGGCAACATTGAAGAAAAGCATAACAAAAACATCAGCATCAACATCCCCCAGGAACCAGACAATGGCCTGGAGGTTAAAAAATTTGACATTGATAAGCCGGTTGCTCAAAAAGTCGAATTGCCGCCAGCAGAAGCCGAACTGGCCGTTGAGCAGCAGCAGGCGATACTGATCCCAAAAGAAACCAATGAGCCTGTTGAAGCACAGGGAAACATTGAAACTACCGTGGCCAATACCGTCGATTCATCTGCAACGGTTGCCGAACAACCACCAGCCAAGGGCAATGATCAGGTGATTGAAGAACCGCCTGTTAAAAAGCCCGCCCCTGAGCCAGTGGTAGCGCAAACTGAGGTTGCAAAACCCGTTGAAACCACGCCGCAAAAACCAATACAACAACCGACTTCGGACCGGGGTGCTGCCGTATTGGATAAATCATTGACCGAAGTTTATCGCGTCAAGTTGGGCAGCTTTTCACAACAAGCCAATGCCGAACGGGTACGCAGTAGCCTGCTGCAGAATAACATCAAAGCCATAGTGGAATTCAATGCAGGACTGAAATTGTACCGGGTCTGGTCACAGGAAATGTACCAGAATAAGTCCCGCGCCGAAGACTATGTGTCAGCGGTGAACAGACTTAAGTTGAACATTGGCACCCCCAAAGTGATTACTCTGGGGGCAGATGAAGTATCCGCTATGGCCGAACAGGGGCAATTGGGTTGGGTGGTTCAATTGGGAAGTTTTTCCTCCCGTGACAACGCCATTGAATTGCGCAATAAAGTGTCTGCCGCAGGATTTGCCGGGTTCGTTGATGTGGTCACCAACAGCAAAGGGGTGCAGTTGTATCGCCTGAGGGTGGGGCCGCTGATGGAACGCCAGGATGCTGAAGACCTGCAGCAACAAATCAAAACCCGGTTAAAGCTGGATGGTTTGGTGAAAAGTCATGAACTGGGCACGCTGGTCAACTGATGAACTGGTTTGACCTGACCATCATTGCCATCCTGATTGTCTCAGTGGTGGTGAGTTTGTTCAGGGGATTGATTCGTGAAGTGTTGTCATTGCTGATCTGGGTGGGAGCATTCTGGTTGGCCTGGACGTTTGTGGATGATGGCGCTGGCTGGTTAAGTAACGTCATAGAGTTGCCATCAGCCAGGCACCTGATCGCTTTTATCGGTTTGTTCCTGGCTGCTTTGATTGTTGGTGGCATCATTAACTATCTGGTCGGACAAATGATCAGCAAAACCGGTTTGGGGTCTACAGACCGGTTCTTTGGCATGTTTTTTGGATTGGGACGTGGCATCATTGCAGTCACTGCGATGGTGTTGTTTTTACAGGCCACGCCATTTACCCAGGATCCCTGGTGGAACGAGTCCAGATTACAGCCTCAGTTTTCTAAAATGGCCGACTGGGTGAAGTCTAAAATGCCCGAAGATCTGGCCGGTTATTTTTCTTTTATTGATGCAGAAAAACTCAAAGAGACTCTGACATCGCCCGACCATCAGGGAGCGGAAACCCCGGTCCCCGATGAACAGTCCAATACCCAAGAACAGGAACCCAAGCAATAATGTGTGGAATTGTTGGAATCATTGGCAACAATCATGTTGCCTCAACCATTTATGAATGTCTGACCATCTTGCAACACCGTGGTCAGGATGCCGCTGGTATCGCCACTTGTCAGGATGGCCGGTTGGAACTGGTCAAAAACAATGGATTGGTCAGTGACGTGTTTAAATCAGAAAGTGCTCAGATACTTAAGGGCAATGCCGGTATTGGCCATGTGCGATACCCCACTGCCGGCTCCAGTAATTATGAAGAGTCTCAGCCATTTTATGTGAACTCTCCTTTTGGCATCGCTTTGGCTCACAATGGCAATTTGCACAACGCAGAGCAATTGAAGAAAGAACTGTTTGCCGAAGATCGACGACACATCAATACCCACTCAGATTCTGAGGTACTGCTGAATGTATTTGCCCATGAACTGCAGAATGCTTCTGGCCTGATGATCACCCCTGAAGCGGTCTTTCACGCAGTGTCCAGGGTGCATAAACGCTGTCAAGGCGCTTATGCCAATGTGTTGATCATCCCCGGCTATGGCATTGTCGCTTTCCGTGACCCCAATGGTATCCGGCCCTTGGTCTATGGGGTGCGCAAGTCAGCTGAGGGCGATGAGTACATGGTGGCCTCTGAAAGCATTGCCCTTGATTTGCATCATTTTGAATTGCTGGATGATGTCGCTCCAGGTGAAGCGATCATCATTACCAATGATCGTCAGTTGCACCGCCGTCAATGCGCTGAGAACCCGCAATTGTCTCCGTGTGTGTTTGAATACGTTTATTTCGCCAGACCTGACTCGATGATCGATGATGTATCGGTTTATAAAGCCCGCTTGCGGATGGGTGAAAAACTGGCAGAAAGGATCAAGGAGCGTTGGGCTGATGAAGACATCGATGTGGTGATTCCGATTCCTGAATCATCCCGCACCAGTGCCATTCCCATGGCATACAGTCTGGGGGTTAAATTTCGTGAAGGCTTCATAAAAAACCGTTATATTGGCCGGACATTCATCATGCCAGGTCAGGAACAGCGCATCAAATCTGTACGACGCAAACTCAACGCGGTGGAATTAGAATTTCGCAATAAAAACGTATTGCTCATTGATGACTCGATTGTGCGGGGCACAACGTCCAGACAAATCATCCAGATGGCCCGTGAAGCCGGTGCCAAAAAAGTGTTTTTTGCCTCAGCAGCACCACCAGTACGGTATCCCAATGTTTATGGCATAGACATGCCAGTGGCTGAAGAGCTCATCGCCCACAACCGCACCGAAGAAGAAATTGGTGAATTATTGGGTGCTGACGGATTGATCTATCAGACCCTTGAGGATCTTGAGGCTGCCTGCATGGAAGGTAATCCTAAAATTGACCGGTTTGATTCATCTTGTTTTTCCAATGAATATGTCACCAATGTACCCAAAGAGTACTTTGCCAAAATCGGTGCCATGAGGAGTGATGACGCCAAACAATAACTCCATTGATCAGGACCATCGCTGCGATGTGATCATTGTCGGTGGTGGCATGGTTGGGCTGGCCACTGCTCTCAGGTTGGCTCGCAGCGGTATCAAGGTGGCAATGCTTGAAGCCAGTTTGCCCAAAGAGACCATGCATCACAACAGTTTTGACAGCCGTACCCTGGTGGTCAACCCGGCATCCAGGCAATTTTGGCAGGATCTGGGCATCTGGCAGTCGATCAGTCAATCTGCTGCAGTTATTGATCAGGTTCATGTGTCCAACCAGGGCCACTTTGGTACCGTGTTGTTCGATAAAAATGAATTCTCCGTTGAAGCCCTCGGGCATGTTGTGGAAGCACAAGTGTTGGGAGGAGTGTTGTGGCAACAAGTCAAAAAGACGACTGGCGTACACCTCATAGCGCCTGCTGAATTGACCGCATTCGAAGTCAGTGATGAGCATGTGACAGTACAGTTCAAGCATCAACAACTCAGCCAAAAATTGCAGGCCAGGTTGCTGATAGCAGCGGATGGTGCACAATCATCAATCCGGCAACAACTGAATCTGCCAACTCACACCAAAGCTTATGAAAAGACTGCCATTATCTGTAACCTGAAAACCGAACAGCCGCACCGCAATCGCGCTTATGAAAGGCTGACCCGTACAGGTCCATTCGCCTTGTTGCCTTTTGGTGATCGAATGGGGTTGGTGTGGTCCAATACACATGAACAGGCAGGCCGCTTACTGGCCATGGACGAAGGCAGGTTCATAAATGCTGCACAGGCCGCTTTCGGTCAGCGCCTTGGGCGTTTTATGCAGATTGGACAGCGCCACAGTTATCCGTTGCACCAAGTCAGGGTAGAGCGGCAATATGCCAACCGCGTGGTGTTGATGGGTAATGCGGCTCATGCCGTCAGTCCGGTATCAGCCCAGGGACTGAATCTGGCGGTTCGTGGAGTCAGGAGGTTGACCCAACTCCTCACAGAAGCCCATGCTCATGGCGGTGATTTAGGTGCGGAAAAATTACTGGCTGAATACCAGGTGGCTTCATTGCCTGATCAGCAACAGGTGTTGAACTATACCGATGATCTGATGACCTGGTTTAAAATTGATGAGCCGGTGATCGCCGGGTTACGTTCATTGGGGTTGTTGGCGATCGACAGCAGCCCAACGCTGAAAAAAAGGCTGTATGAATTGGCCGGAGGTTTGAATTACTGATATGAACCATACTGATGTCATCATCAGCGGTGCCGGAATGGTCGGTGCCATCACTGCACTTGGATTGGCCAAAGCAGGCTTTTCAGTGGCCTTACTGGACCGCAATTCAGCACCTGTATTTTCCGCTGAATCACCACGTCAACTTCGGGTATCTGCGATTTCACGGCACAACTTAAAAGTGTTGGATGATTTGGGCGTGATGACTGGCTTGATGGCTGAACGGCTGGGTTACTATAAACACATGCAAGTCTGGGATAACCGTTCAACCGGTGAACTGGCTTTTGAGCAAAGTGGGGAGGGTGTTCTGGGCGCGATCATCGAAAACGATCACCTGGTGGCAGCAGCATGGCAGGCTGTTAGCACCTGCCCGGACATCAAGGTTTTTCAACAAACCTCGATCTCTGAATGGTCACAAAGTGAACGCAAAGTGCGGGTCAGCTTAGCGGACCGGGAACAGCTGTCTGCTGGACTGTTGGTGGTAGCTGAAGGCGCGCAATCCACGGTTCGTGAATCACTGAACATACCACTGAAAACCAAAGACTATGAACAAAAAGGTCTGGTCTGTCTGATTCAATTGAGTGACGCACCAGCCAGCACCGCGCTGCAATCATTCAATGCATCCGGGCCGGTTGGTATTCTGCCGATGAATGAGTCTGGTTTATTTTCTGTGGTCTGGTCATTACCCAATGATCAGGTGGGCCACTGGCTGAATTGTGATGTGGCCCGATTTGAACGTGCCCTGCAGATCCACATTAACCGAAACCTGGGTGAACTGAGTCTGATCAGTGAACGGGCAGCCTTTCCATTGCGTCAAATGTATGCCCGTCATTATCATCAAGGTCGGGTGGTGCTGGTTGGTGATGCAGCCCACACCATTCACCCTTTGGCTGGGCAGGGTGTCAACCTGGGTATCGAGGACGGACAGTGTCTGATCAGGAGGATCAGTACATATGGCCTCAGGGATCCTGAATCCCTGGCCCGCGCTTTGCGTAAATACCAGCGAGAGCGGCAGGCCGAAGTATTTAAGACCTCAGAAATGATGAACGTCTTACATCACCTGTTCACCAGTCAGCAACCGGTCGCAGGCTGGCTTCGTGGTACTGGCATGAATGCCATCAATCAAATGCCATTGATCAAACAATGGTTGATGCGCCAGGCCGGTAGCTGAACCCGTATTCATCGTTTACTGCCATATTGAACAGAGCGGCTATGGAGCGGGGCTTCAGTCCACGTTTTCATCAGCTTGTATCATCAGATTGGTTTGACCCACCATACTGACGATGGTCATTGGGGGGGCATGACCTGCAAACACTTCAACGTCGGCTGAAGCCGACGCTCCAAGGTTTAATCTGGAGCGTGTTATTAAGTCTACTTTTGCATTAACTCATGACATCAATCTTTGCGCAGCCAAATTCGTACTGTCAGAATGCACAGAGCGTTGGTGAGGTGATTTCAATACTTGTGTGGCCAGTTGGAAATAAGCCAGTGTGGATAATCTGAAGGCCTGATGATATCATTGAGCAATGATGAGTGCAGATGGAATCCGCAAGTGAGCATTCTGAGTTCAATTATTATTTGAAGGGGGTTTACAATGGAAGGTGATAGACTGGTTAATGACTCTGCCTTCAATTGTCATGTTTTATCGGGTCTGACGGTGGAAGCTTTTTACGGAATCTATTCCTCTGATGACCCTGCAGAGTTGATTCTGGTTTTACTTAAGTTGAAAGAAAAAAAACTGTGGCAAAGATTTTTCCTGGATGCCTTCATTGGCTTTTGGGAAGAGTGGGAACAAGCAGTCATTGCAGAAGATCTGGAAGATGACCTCGTTATTGATCTTGGTGAGCAGCATGATGTACTGGGTTGTCAGGTGAACAGCATAGAGTGCACAGGTGATGCTGATCAACTCATTCCTTCAGCCATCTGGTTTGACATTGGAAAAACCATACTTAAAATGAGCTTTATTGATGACGATGGAGAAGAGTTTGGGTCGAAACTTGAAATCATGTAAAAAACACCTTCATGATGTTACATGGCATGCATCTTGTTGAGGTGGCTGCGGAGTACGTGTAAGGATGGTATAAACCTCATGCCATTGATCAAACAATGGTTGATGCGCCAGGCCGGTAGCTGAACCCAGGCATGAAGAACAGGCACTGATCTTATGAATCTGAAAGAATATGAAGAAATTTTTGTTTCATTGAGTCCATTGAATGTGCGGTTTTCACAACTGGCAAAAATTCTGTATGAATTGGGTTTCAAAAGAACCGGCTTTTCTGAGGGAGATGTGTTTTACATGTTGCGTTCAGACCAGGTTGAAAAATGTCAAACGGATACCTTAATTAATGTTTACACCTTCTCTGATGGACAGGAGTTGTTTTACTTCAAGAATGAAGACCCTGTGATTGATGAAGTGCAGTTGGGTTATTTGCTGGCTTCCATGCCCATTGAGAATCTGGAATCTTTTATTCATCAGGTTTGGCGTTTAGCCAATAGGTTGAATTCCCAGGTTCACTATTCAGGATCAGCCATCTCAGCAACAAAGTTAACTGCTGTGATTCAATCATATGCAGATGAATTGACCAAGTCGGTGGATCAACCCGGTTCATTTAAACTGCATAAGGCCATTTCCAAATTATACCCTTTACCCTGATAACATGCTCTTTGGTCAGGACTCTGGGCCAACATATATTACAACGTCGGCTGAAGCCAACGCTCCAACAGTTGTTCTGGAGCGTGGACTTCAGTCCACGTTATCCTCAACTCGTGACATCAGCTCTGACTGATTCACAGTATTGACAATGTTGAGTAGATAAGGCCAATGGCAAACAGACAAAACCGTCGGTTGAAACCGACGCTTGATTGGTGAAGGTGATTTCTGAGGTAATGAATATTCTGGCACATGTCAGCAGGCAATGATCAATGCTAAGCTGGGTTTATTGATGAAATAAAAACAAGGAGTTATCAATGCAAACCATTATTCAAAAAGAAGACATCAAGGGCCTGTCTTATGATGCCCTGGTGGAGCACATCCGCCTTTCCAAAGTCAATTCTGATGAATACCTGGGTTTACTGGGCGATTTGAAGGCTGAGCTTAAACTCAGGGAGCCGACTGCTGATTATCAGTGTCGGGCCTGTGGTCACAGGGAATATGAAGAGCGGCAGATCAGGGCCTCAGGCGGTGGCATCAGTGCTTTGTTTGATGTCCAAAACGAGAAATACCGGGTCATCACCTGTCACAGGTGCAAGTATTCAGAGTTGTATCAGGGAACAGTTGGTGCCGGTCAGGCAGCGATTGATTTTATCTTTGGTGGTTGATCTGTAGTGACGTCGGCTGAAGCCGACGCTCCAACGTTTATTCTGAAGCGTGTTCTTCAGTCCACGTTGTCAAACGCAATGCATGATCCCTGGAATTACGCCAGGGATTCGCTCTTTGTGGATTCAATCAGTAAAAATGGCCACGGCTTTGCGGATGCCCGCTTCAGTGGGTGTGGCCACGTGGCCTTCGTCATTGACTGAAGTGTTGTAGGTAACGCCCAGGCGACGTTGTTCGCCTTCGATCCAGATGTATTGCAGGGTGCGGGTGTACTTGCTGCCAAATTCATTGGAAAGGATGCCGTGCTCGGTGTTCTCAAAAGGCTCGAAATGGTAGCTCAGTTCGATTTTGCCGACCTTGTTACCATTGTCCACCAGGTATTTTTGGTTGTTTTTGAAAAAATCAGGATTGGTGATTTTTTCGGTTTTATCAAAGGTGCGGTAGGTGATGCTGATTTCGTGGCCTTGGGCATCCTGGAAGGTCCACATGCACTCAGAGGTGGTTTTGCGTTCGTAAGTCACCTCTTCAGTCACCGCAGTGGTGTCCACACCGTACAAGACAGCCATTTCTTCAGGGCTGCCGGCATCACAGGCGCCGGCCAGGGCGTTGCTGGCATACAGGCTGACGGTCAGTCCGAGGATCATTGCTTTGTTCATGATTGCTCCTTGTCTCATTAAGAAAGAACGCATCATAACGCAAAATCTGAATCAGGCTGTGAACATCTGAGTATTTTGAGAAATTCATCATAACAGCATGTCGCCTGACGTTGTGTTGTGGTTCAGTTTTTTGGCTGTTGGCCTTTGATAATGTCTGTGGCGTCTCAATATCAATAAAAGACAACAGCACCAGGAGTGGAAGTGAACATGAAACTTGAACAGATGTATGAAAACAGCAAAGCGGTGATTGAGCAGATCGAAAATGAGGCTGTTTCGGCGTTTCGGATTGAACAATTTGAGACCACCGGTGATCCGGCATACCTGTCGGTGGTGGTGTCATACCGGCTGGACCGGGACATGCAGTTCACCCGTGAACTCAACCCCACCCAAATCAAGACCGACCGCATTTTCAAGGAACTGCGCTTTGCCCTGGATGACGATGAATTGTTGGGATTGTTTATTTTTGAGTCCTGATGAGCACAAGTTCATTCATTGACCTCGGCTGAAGCCGACGCTTAAAAAGGTACCACGAAGCGTGGACTTCAATACCCGTTTTCACATGTGTCAAAACAGCACCACGCAGGTAGGGCTGAGGTACCAAGCCCAACCATTGCAAACATCTTTTTAATGTCAGTTGATCACTGCGTTCTGACGGTGCCGTCGTTTTGCGCGATCAGGGTCACGTCGGCTTTGCGGCCGGCGAATAGTCCATTGGTGACCACCCCGGGAATTTGGTTGATTTTCAGCTCCAGTTCCACCGGATCAAGGATTTTCAGGTTGTGGATGTCAATGATCTGATTGCCTTCATCAGTGACAAAGCCTTCCCGGTAAATCGGTTGACCGCCGAGTTTGACCATTTGTCTGGCCACAAAGCTGCGGGCCATGGGCAGCACTTCTATGGGCAAAGGAAAGGCGCCGAGCAAATCGACACACTTACTTTCATCAATGATACAAACGAATTGTTTGCTTGCCGCGGCGATGATTTTTTCACGGGTCAAGGCACCACCACCACCTTTGATGAGGCGGTTGTGGGCGTCACATTCATCTGCGCCGTCAATGTACAGGGATAAGTCGCCGGTCTGGTTCAGTGCTTTGACGTTGAAGCCAAGGGCTTCGAGTCTTTCGGTTGAGGCTTCAGAGCTGGAAACCACCGCTTCAATGCGGTTTTTGACTTGAGGCAGCAAGTCAATCAGTTGATTAACTGTGGAGCCGGTGCCGATACCAATCACCATGTCGTAATCATTGATGTAGGCCAATGCAGCCTCGGCGACTTGTTTTTTCAGTTGTTCAGAATTCATGGTGTCCCTGTTCGGTGAAGATGTGCTGAAGTGTAACATCCCAGGGGTCAGTGGGCAATTGCTGAACCTGTTGGCAGGCATATGCAATGCCGGCACGTATACCCGCATGATGTTCGGCAAAATAACGGTCATAGTATCCTCCGCCCATGCCCAGTCGGTTGCCATTGCCATCAAAACCAAGCAAAGGCATCAGATACAGATCAATGTCCGGTTGTGATGCACCCGGGATAAAAACAGGTTGCTGCAGGCCGTAAGACAGGGTTTCCATCTGCATTTGACTGGTCACTGGCTGAAATTGCATCAGCTTGCCCGAAATGGCTGGCAGGTAGAGGTTTTTGTCGTCTGATTGCTCGAGCAGGGCAGTGATGTCTGCTTCTCGGTTAAAGGCCAGGTACAGGCCCACATGTCTGGCTTCCTGCCAAAGTGAAGATGCGCTGATGTGTCTGATCAGGCGGCGGTTGAGGCCGCTCCTTTCGTCATCACGTATGGCAGCACGACGTTGTCGTAAATCTGCCCTGAGTTCAGTTTTTAGCATGGTAATGGCAACGAAGTGTTGTCGGAATGATGGTGATGTTGACCACCTGTGCCGTGATATACTGGCGTCCTTGGTACCAAAGGTACAAGGCGGAAAATTCCATCACTGTCTCAGGCTTCTCACATCTATTGATGAGCATGCACACTGACATTAAAAAAAAGATTCCTGTTAAATATAATTAGGGCCAAGGCATATGCTTATATACCTCGAACACGGCAGTCAACACCATTGAAGTTATTTTAATCGTTGGTCAGGGCTTGTTCAAGTTTATCGTTGAGTTTTTTGACGGTGGTTAATACTTCGGTGTCGTAAAATTGGTTGGTGGATTGAGACTTAATCAGTTCGTGTGAAATGTTCAACGCAGCCATCAGGGCAATTTTATCAGCCGCCATGGTGCTGTTGTTGTCCTTGATGCTTTGCATGGTTTTATCCAGGTAGTCTGCAGCAGATAACAAAGATGAACGCTCATCATCCTCGCAGGCAAACTGGTATTCCCGGTTAAGGATGCGGACTTTGATTTTTGCTTGACTCATGCGGTTTGCTCTAATGTCTTCAATCGGGATATCATAGACTCCAGGCGGTTTTTGGCCTGGTCATTTTTTTGCATCAATAAAGATTTTTCCTGCGACAACTCTTCCATTTTGCTTTTCAACGCATGGTTTTCAGCTTTGATTTTGTCCAGGAACTCAATCAATTGATTGACGGTGAGTTCTAATTGTTTTAAATCTTCCATTGTGGTCGCCGCATGTTGAGATTAAAATTGGCACAATAAGCCATGTTCAATGAATCAATATAGATTGTTCACCCGAAAAGGTCAACAAGCTTGTGAGAAAAATATCACAAGTTAATGAAAAATATCATAAAATACATCACAAAATAAGGATTAAACGAGAAAATGATTCCCTATCAGCCATTTGCCGAACATTTGAAAGGAATCGGTGTGCTGGCATCGCCGTCAGAATTACATGCCCAGGCCAGCGCTGCTCTGTGTGCCAACAAAGCTTTGCCATTTGAACATTGGCTGAAACACATCAGTGATGACTACTGCATTGAAAATGCCAGTGATTCTAATTTGCAGCACGTCATGTCCGCGGTGTTTGATTATGCCAAAGAGCAATTGGCCAAAGATGATTATTCATTTGAGTTATTGTTACCTCAGGATGACAGCACTTTGATACAAAGGGTGGAAATCCTCAGTGAGTGGGTGGCCACTTTTCTGTCCGGCTTGGGAACAGCTGGATTGGTGACCGCTGAGTTGAGTGCTGACGGTCAGGAATTCATCCAGGATATGGATAAGATCGCCCGGATTGACCATGACCTGGAGGGCCTGGAAGCAGAGGAGTTGGATTTTTATGAAATCACTGAATACGTACGCTCTGGAGTGATGCTGCTTTATGTTGAAATGAATCGTGGGCAAAGCAGCGCCAGGTACATAAATTAATCAACAAAATACTTGCATCCAAACGCCGAATTAAGTACCATTCCCGCTCTTTGTAAATGGCGTGGTCTGAGGGCACAATCTCCGGACAAGCCCAATAATTAAAAAAACGTAGATTAATATGAAAACATTTAGCGCAAAAGCAGAAGAAATCAATCGCGAATGGTTTTTGATTGATGCCGAAGGTAAAACTTTGGGTCGCATGGCCTCTGAAATTGCTTTAAGGCTTCGTGGTAAGCACAAACCTGAATTCACCCCTCACGTAGATACCGGTGATTACATTGTGGTTGTTAACGCTGAAAAAGTAGCGGTAACCGGTAATAAATTGAATGATAAAATGTATCATCACCACACAGGATACGTGGGTAACCTGAAATCAATTAACCTGAAAGATTTGTTGGCCAAACACCCTGAACGGGTTCTGGAGAAAGCAGTTAAAGGCATGTTGCCGAAAAACTCACTGGGCCGTCAAATGTACCGTAAACTGAAAGTGTATGCTGGTCCTAATCACCCGCACGAAGCACAAGAACCTAAAGTATTAGAGGTATAAGACTATCATGGCAACTCAACAATATTATGGAACTGGCAGACGAAAATCATCATCTGCGCGCGTCTTTTTGACTCCTGGTTCAGGCAAAATCATCATTAACGACAAAGAAATCAGTGATTACTTTGGACGTGAAACCGCCAGAATGGTGGTCAGACAGCCTTTGGAAAAACTTGGCATGCTGGAACAGTATGACATCAAAGCCACAGTGGTTGGTGGTGGTACCACCGGTCAGGCTGGTGCAATCCGCCTGGGTCTGTCCAGGGCATTGCTGGAATCAGATGAGTCGCTGAAGCCTCAGCTGAAAGAGCACTCTTTCCTCACCCGTGATGCACGTAAAGTGGAAAGAAAGAAAGTCGGTCTGCGAAAGGCCCGTCGTTCAGTCCAGTTCTCGAAACGTTAATACTGCGACAGATACAACACCATTGCAAAGAGAAGGCCGGTTTATCCGGCCTTTTTTTTTGTCCTGATGCCAGCCAGGCGCCTGTGTGCTGGGTCTAATGAGAGGTCAATCACAGAAAATCATCATTTTTTACGGCTATAATGATTTCAATAAGTACAGTGTGTCGTGTATGAACCAAACAGTTACAGCTAAGAAGCAGTCTTCAATGGCCATGCGAATTGGCGTTTATCTTGGGCTTTTTGTCGCCTTGGGTATCTTGGTGGTGTTTGGTTTTGATTTTTTCTTTAGTCGACAGCAACAACCTGATTGGGTGTTGGTTGGAGTGTATGCCTTTTTGGCCACCCTGACGTATTACTTTTTCATCGTCAATGACTTGAATGCCAAAAAGCTGAATGGCCGTGCCATGGCCATGAGTTTCTTTATTTGCTATCTTGCCTTGTCATTGGTGGCGATTTCTTTTGCTTACCAGATTCCTTCAAATCTGGTCTGGTACGTATCTGGGATGATGTTGATCATTGGTTACAGCATGGGAGCTTATGGGGTGACCAAGTGGGGGCGCTACCACAAGAAAGTCAAGAAGGTCATGATTCATGAAAACCTCACAGATGATTTAACCGGACTATTTAACAGACGGGCATTTGCCATCAATTCGAATCGTGAATTGGATTTCTGTTTGACTTCGGGCAGTGATTTTTCAGTGATTATGCTGGATATTGATGATTTTAAAGAAATCAACGACCGCTACGGTCACGTGGCCGGAGATGAAGTGCTCAAGCAACTCAGTGCTCTGATCAACAGCTTCATCAGACGATCAGACAGCGTTTACCGTTGGGGTGGTGAAGAATTTGTGGTGTTGTTGCCAATCACTGGTTTATTTGAAGCTCATCAGGTGGCCAACAAGATCGTTAAAATAGTTGCTGAACACACCTTCATCATCAATCAGAATTTAAAAATCAACCTGACGGTTTCTTTGGGTGTGGCACAGTGGGTACGGCAGGAATCATTATTGAATGACACCCTTAACCGGGCAGATAAAGCGCTGTACAAAGCCAAGAGCAATGGCAAAAATGCCGTGGTTGTGGCTAACTACAAAGACCATGCAGATGACGTGTCCAAAAAACCTGGAGGCGGCCCGGATAATCAGCTCAGCGCCTGAGAACGACTGTTATTGTGTAACAAAAAAACCCACCAGGCAGGTCCTGATGGGCTTGTGGTCGTTTTTTGTTGGGCATTCAGTCAGCCAACAAACGGGGTATTATCCTTGGCGTGTTTGACCAATAAGTCAGCAGGCTCAAAACGTTTACCGTGCTGCTCATTCAAAGACTGCAGGATTTTGAGAATCTCATCAGCTCCCTGATGGTCAATGTAGCTGAATGGGCCGCCAGTAAACGGCGGGAAGCCAAGGCCCAGTATGGCAGCCAAATCACCATCGCTGGCGGTAAACAAGATGCCTTCCTCCAGACAACGAACACACTCATTCACGAAGGACAGGCCAATTCTGTGCTGAATGGTCTGTTTGGCCATGGGTTTGCGTTCCTCGCCACCAAAAAAACGATAAATGTCTTTGTTAACGGATTTCCGGCCTTTTTTCGGATAGGTGTAGAAGCCTTTACCTGCTTTGCGCCCATACAATTTGGCATCAGCCAGTTTTTGTACTGTGTCATCCTGTTCGATACCGCGTTCAGTGAACATGTCGCCCAGCGCGCCCCTGGCAATGTGCGCACCTACATCGATGCCTACTTCATCCATCAGTGCCAACGGACCAACAGGGAATCCCCAGTCTTTCATGGCATTGTCCACCTGTTCAATTTCAGCCCCGTCATGAAGTACCTTGATGGCTTCGTGGGTCAGAGCTGAGAGAACACGGGTGGTAAAGAATCCTGGTCCATCTTTAACAACGACCACAGTTTTGCCTTGTTTAATTCCGACGTTGGTCGCCATCTGTCTGGCTTTTTTGGAGGTTTTGTCAGTGACAATCAATTCCAGCAAAGGCATTTTGGGTACTGGAGAGAAGTAATGCATGCCCACGACATTTTGAGGGTGGGCGGCATTGGCAGTGATGTGTTCCAGAGGCAGTGAGGAAGTGTTGGTGGCAAAAATGGTGCTTTTTTTGCATCGTTTTTCCACGTCGGCTAATATCCGTTGTTTTAACTCGATGTCTTCAAACACAGCTTCAATGATCAGATCTGAGGCATTCAGATCCTCATCATTGATGGTGGTTTTCACCCGTGACATCAGTCGGTCACGTTCCACGGCGCCCATGGCTTTTTTCTTGACCAGCTTGCTGAAATCAGACCAGATGGTTTTTAAAGCGGCGGCCAGACCTTCGTGAGAAATGTCCTTGAGCACCACGTCATATCCATTTTTGATGGATACTTCAGTGATGCCAGCACCCATAAAGCCCGCACCAATCATGGCCAGGCTGTCAACATTTTCGGTTTTGGTGTTGTTTTTGAGTTTTTTGTTTTCCTGCATGGCCATGAACAGATTGATCAGGCTCTTTGATGCCTGAGTGGCGTGCAATTCGCCAAAACCAATTGCTTCGGCTTCCAGGCCTGCTTCCAGACCGTGTTCCAGGCCGGTTTCCACACAGTCCAGAATTTTCAAAGGAGCCGGGTAATTGCCACGGGTTTTACGCATCACAGTCTCGCGGGCTTTTTTCAATACATAGTTTCGACCCGCTGAGGTGTTCAGGGCTTTGTCTATCAGGCTCAATTTCTTGTTCTTGCGCTTGATTGGTCTGGCTGCCACTTGCAGCGCAGCCTGATGCAATCCTTCTTTGTGCACCAGTGAGTCAACCAAGCCTGATTTTTTGGCGCTGAAAGGGTAGATGTTTTTGCCGGTCAGTAAAGCATCCAGGGCATAGCGCAGATTGGTTAATCTGACCAGTCGTTGAGTGCCGCCGCCACCTGGCAGTAAGCCGATTTTCATTTCTGGTAAGCCCAGCACTGTTTTTTTGTCGGTGGTGGCAATCCGATAGTGACAAGCCATGGCCACTTCCAGGCCACCGCCCAGACAAGCACCATTGATGGCTGCGATCACAGGTTTTTTTAACCTGGACAGCCGCAACAGTATTTTGTTGCCTTCCCGTGATAGGTTTTCCACTTCCTTGGAGTCTTCAATGGCCATGAGGTCTTTGATGTCAGCACCGGCAATGAAGCAATTGTCTTTCCTGGAAATCAGTACGGCAGCTTTGATTTCGCTGTCACTTTCTATGTCATCCAGCAGTTGGCTGAAGTGATCGAGCATCTTAACCGACAGGGTGTTTACTTCGGATCCTTTTTGGTCCATCCAGATGGTGGCGATGTTGTTGTCTTTGGTGAGCGTAAAGTTTGCCATGATGATTATCCTATTCTCTTCAGTAAGATTGATGAACCCAGTCCGCCTGCTGCACAAGCGCTGATCAGCGCGTATTTACCTTTTTCCTGTACCAGTCTTCTTGTGGCGCTGGTCAACAGCCGTGAGCCGGTGGCTCCAAACGGGTGTCCCAGCGACAAAGAGCCACCTTGTGTATTGACCTTGTCCATCGGAATGGTGCCAAAAGCACCATTCAGGCCCAGGTTGTCTTTACAGAAGGTTTCGTCTTCCAGGGCCGCCAGGTTGGCCAGTACCTGTCCGGCAAATGCTTCATGTATTTCAAAAACATCAATGTCTGCGATTGTCAATCCGGCTTCGTTCAGTAATTGAGGCATGGTGTATGCAGGTCCGAGCAATAATTCACCTTGAGGGTTCTGGCCAGAAAAAGCAAAACCTTCGATCACCACCTGAGGTTTCAATTTTCGGGATTTGGCTTCATCCAGATCCATCAGCAAACTCACTGCCGCGCCATCGGTAATGGGTGAGGCATTCCCAGCAGTGATGGTGCCATGTGGCCGAACAAAAGCCGGCCTCAGGGTGCTCAGTTTTTCCAGTGATGAATTGGCATAGAAGGTGTCATCTTGTTTAACCACATCAAATGTGGGAGGAATGGGTAGAGGACAGACTTCCTGATCAAATTCACCGGCTTCCCAGGCTGCTGCTGCGTTTTGATGAGAACGCAAGGCAAATTCGTCTTGTTGTTTTCGGCTGATACCAAATTTGGCGGCCAGCTGATCGGCGTCCGCGCCCATGGTCAGTCCTGTGGAAAACTCAGCAATGGCAGGTGCTTCAGGAGCCAGTGAATTGAATTTGAAGTCTTTAAAGACTTGCCAGAAACCTTTGATGCCTTTGGCTTTTTGTGCCTGGAGGAGGGTTTTCTTTAGTTTGTGTGTGATTCGGACCGGGGCATCTGATGATGATTCCACGCCGCCAGCCAGGGCTATTTTAGCTGAACCTGACTGAATCGCAATGGCGCTGTTGGTGATGGCGACATTGGCGGAAATACAGGCCATGGTTACTGAGTAAGCAGGAGTGTTCAGATTCAGTCCAGCTCCAATCATAGATTCTCGGGCGATGTTGGACGTTGATGCGTTCTGTATCACAGTACCCATGGTCACCAGGTCACATTCATCCTGTAAAAAAGGATAACGGTGTTTGATGTTATTGATGGCCTCTCTGGCCAGATCATAGGCTTTGAGGTCCTGGGCTTTGCCAGTTGGGGCTTTCATGAACGGTGTTCTTAAGCCGTCAATCACAGCGACTTTGGAGTCTTTGAAAATCATAAGTATTCAGTCGATAAAAAGGATGTTTTTAATTGTCACCATACGCATGCGTATTGTCAAGGGGTAACCCATATTCAGGACGCTAAGTCATCTATTTTAACAAATGACAGCCTGTCATTCGTGGTTCTTAAGTCATGGAGTTCGATACAGACATGTTCTGAACTCTTGATTCAATGCGTCAAGCAGAGTCAGTCATCAGCAAATACTTTGCAGCGTGAGCAATCACCAGAGAGTTAAAGCCAACATGGCAGCATATTGGCTTCAGGTAATGGTTTTTGTTTGTTCCGATAGAAATGTTAATGCAACAAAGCCTGGCAGATGCCAGGCTTTGCGGTGGGTTGTGGATACAGCTTTATTGAGTCAGGATGGTGACATTCAACTCTGACTGTGCCCGTTGTACCGGGGTAAACACAGACGTGCTGCCGTTGGAGCCACTGTGCACGCCCCAGGCCACCGTACCCCACGACCAAGGACCGCCGCTGTCTCCACCAATGGAGTCATCACCGGAAACCCGTACCAGATTGCTGACGGTTACCCCATCGGTGAAGGTGGTGGTGACCCCGGTGGCAATCACATCATGATTACAGCTGCGAACATTGTCCGAACGGCCGTATTCACATACTGATTGGCCTGGTAACATCAGGATGGTCCATTTGATACCAGTGACATCTCTGACTTCATCTTCGCGGGCATAATATTCTGCGACCTCAGAGTGACTGGTGGTGTGATATTCCACATCACCGTTGCCACGTTCCTGAGAACGAAATGTCATGGTCGGGTCTGAAGTGGTGTAGTGGTGGTCCAAACCATTTAGCCCCGTACAGTGTGCTGCCGTGATGATGCCGTTTCCGTTGGGGCCGGAAACAGCCCAGCCACTGGTGCATTCTTTACCACCATCATCAGTCAGCCATTCACCACCACGTGCATAGTCAAAATCATAAATCTCACCTTCTCCAATGATGACCTCATAGTCAATGTCATTGATCGAAAGACTTTTTGCCAATCTGTTGTCGTCCATATCCAGGCCATTGAAGCCAGCCGACAAAGTATCAGACAAATCCGTCAATGACATGGCTTTTGCAGCCCTGCTGGTTTTCATTTCCAGTTTGATCTGTCCGCTTTGCTGATCAAAGTAAGTGAGGAAGTTGCTGTGGTTATTGGCTCGCAAGAGTTTTGACAAAAGTGCAGCGCGTTCTTGTTGTTCCTGCATGCTGTAGCTGCCACCTCCAAACAAGTTTACATTGGCAGGTGCTTGAATGGCAGGTGCTTTGCCTACAAACTGAATGTGGGCATCCTGATAGGGTGCAGGTTCCAGCCAGACGCGGGCGATTTGATTGGGATATTTCTCCAAAAGCTCGGCGAAATAGCTGGCGAACTGATCCTGGAACGCCAATGCCTGGCGTACATCTTTGATGTTGACTCCACGTTCTTTTGCCAGTAAGCGAGTGTCTTCAAAAACCGCCATGTCATTGGATATGCGGGTGGCGGCATCATGCAGGTGGGCTTCGTCTGCCAAGCCTGCACCTGACAATAATGTCAGACTGAGTGCCAGTCTTAAATGATGGCGGATGATTGAACGTTGCTGGGTTTGTTCTAAATGATTGCGTTTCATGTCTTTTCTCCCTTTGTTAATAATAATAGAATACAGATATACTGTGATGCACATATTATGATTTTGTTGGAGATGATTGAATAGCGGATTGACCATTGTGTTGTGTGAAAATGACAGTGCTTATGTCGTCATTTTCTGACAACAGCAGATGATGTCAGGACGTTTTTGTGCCTACCTGAGTGTTAGGGATAATCAGAGTGAGTGGGTAAAAAGTGTTGTATATCAATATTTTAATTGACCCGTCATGGCATTCTCAACTACAATGCTTTAACATTTTTTTAATAACAAGAGGAGGTAGCATGGATAACGTTTGGGTGGATCTGTTGGCCCGTTGGGGGCACGGTTTGTTTGGCATCACATGGATTGGATTGCTGTATTATTTCAATTTCGTTCAAGGTGAATATTTCAAAGAAGCCGCTCAGGAAGCATTGCCTGATGTGAAAGCCAAGTTGGCCACTCGGGCACTGTGGTGGTTTCGTTGGGGTGCCATGATGACTTTTATCACCGGTGTTGTGTTGTTGGGTGTACTTGGAGCCTCCGTCAACGGCTGGATCTTGTTGGGTGCGTTGCTGGGTACCTTCATGATGCTCAATGTGTGGCTGGTCATCTGGCCCAACCAAAAAGTGGTTCTTGGCCTGACCTCAGGTGATGTGGCCTCATGTGCCGCCAAGGCAGGTTTGGCTTCGCGAACCAATACTTTATTTTCAGCACCCATGTTGTTTTGTATGCTGGCATCCAAGCATGGTGCCGCGGTGGCGGCCGGAATGATTCCAGTGACCAGTGGCTGGTCTAACGGCTTATTGGCAGCACTGGCGTTGGCAGTGGTGATAGAACTCAACGCATTGTTTGGCAAAATGGGTCCAATGGCCAGTGTCAAAGGTGTGATCCATTTGTCACTGGTACTTACTGCGGTGATGGTGGGATTGGTGGTTTACCTCTGACATCACAATGCCCGCAAGGGTGATTTCATGCCTGTCAGGTGCGTTTTTTGCCTGACAGGCTTTTTTCGGTTGAAAAGCAAAAAAATAGCCCAATATCTCACGAATTCCTTAACTCTGGGGCACTTTTATAGTAAGATGCGCGCACTTTAAGGTTTAGTCAGGTTTTAGAGAGACTTTTGTCTAAAGAGTTGAATCATTTCAAGCAGTGAATGTTGATTGGTTTCAGCCACTTAGCCAAAGGTCTCTTTAACGTATAACAGACCAGTTTATTAACTTTATCCCTGTGATAAAAACGCAAGATTAATGTCATGACAGATTTAGCAAAATACAGAAATATTGGTATCTTTGCTCACGTGGATGCGGGTAAGACCACCACCACTGAGCGGATTCTTAAGTTAACCGGTAAAATCCACAAGTTGGGTGAGGTTCACGATGGTGAGTCAACCATGGACTTTATGGATCAGGAAGCAGAACGTGGTATCACCATTCAATCTGCGGCGACTACATGTTTCTGGAAGGATCACCGTTTCAACATCATTGATACCCCGGGCCACGTAGACTTCACTGTTGAAGTATACCGTTCCCTGAAGGTACTTGATGGTGGTGTGGGTGTGTTTTGTGGATCTGGTGGTGTAGAGCCGCAATCAGAAACCAACTGGCGTTATGCCAACGAATCCGGTGTAGCCCGTTTGATCTTTGTCAATAAATTGGACCGCATGGGTGCTGATTTTTACCGGGTTGTTGGTCAGGTAGAAAAAGTCCTGGGCGCAAATCCTCTGGTCATGACACTGCCCATTGGTATCGAAGATGATTTCGTTGGTGTGGTAGATGTATTGAGCAAGAAAGCCTGGGTATGGGATGACACTGGTCAACCTGAGAATTATGAAATCCAGGACGTGCCTGCTGACATGGTTGATAAAGTGGAAAAATACCACGAGCAACTGATCGAAACTGCCGTAGAGCAGGATGATGACCTGATGATGGCTTACATGGAAGGCGAAGAAGTGTCAATGGAAGACATCAAGCGATGTATCCGTAAAGGTACCCGTGACTTGGCATTTTTCCCGACTTACTGTGGTTCGGCTTTCAAAAACAAAGGCATGCAATTGATTCTGGATGCGGTTGTGGATTACCTGCCAAGCCCTGTTGAAGTTGATCCTCAGGATTTAACAGATGAAGAAACGGGTGAGCCAACAGGAGAGAAAGCCATTGTTTCTATTGATGAGCCATTCCGCGCCCTGGCGTTTAAAATCATGGATGACCGTTTTGGTGCTTTGACCTTTATCCGGGTTTACTCAGGTAAAATCAACAAAGGTGATACCGTGTTGAATGCCGCCACTGGTAAAACCGAGCGAATCGGTCGTATGGTGGAAATGCATGCTGATGACCGCAATGAGCTGGATTCAGCGCAGGCTGGTGATATCCTGGCTGTGGTTGGTATGAAAAATGTACAAACCGGTCACACGCTGTGTGATGTGAAACATCCTTGTACCCTGGAGCCTATGATTTTCCCTGATCCTGTGATCTCGATTGCTGTGGCTCCTAAAGACAAAGGTGCTTCTGAAAAAATGGGCAACGCGCTGGGTAAAATGATTGCAGAAGACCCATCTTTCCAGGTGGAAACAGATGAAGATTCAGGTGAAACCATTCTGAAAGGCATGGGTGAATTGCATCTTGACATCAAAGTGGACATCCTGCATCGTACTTTTGGTGTTGAATTGGAAGTTGGTCAGCCTCAGGTTGCATACCGTGAGTCCATCACTGCGCCCATCACTGACTCATATACCCATAAGAAACAATCGGGTGGTTCCGGTCAGTTTGGTAAGATTGATTACACCATTGAGCCAGGTGAAGTGGGTTCAGGTTATGAGTTCGAATCGACGGTAACCGGTGGTAACGTACCTAAGGAATACTGGGCGGCGATTGAGAAAGGTTTCCAAAGCATGCTGGAAGAAGGTCCATTGGCCGGGTACCCGCTGCAAGACCTGAAATTCACCTTGCAAGATGGTCAGTACCATGCAGTGGATTCATCCACCATGGCGTTTGAAGCAGCTGCCAAGGGTGCTTATCGTCAATCTGTGAAGAAATGTTCGCCACAATTGATGGAGCCTATCATGAAAGTTGACGTGTTCACACCAGACGATCACGTGGGTGATGTGATTGGTGATCTGAACAGAAGACGTGGCATGATTAAATCTCAGGACCCAACTGCCACAGCTGTTCGCATCAAAGCGGATGTGCCGTTGTCAGAAATGTTTGGCTACATTGGTTCATTGCGTACGATGACATCTGGTCGTGGTCAGTTCTCAATGGAATTCTCGCACTACAGCGCGTGTCCAAACAACATCTCTGAAGAGGTGATTGCGGCAGCCAAAGCGAGAAAAGAAGCCAGTTAAACGGCTGTTCAAGGTAAGATCAAAGGGCTGCCCAAGGGCGGCCCTTTTTTTTGCTGGTGCTTCACTCACTGTTTCATTGGCTGCAGCTGGTTTCAAACTCACCTTTGAAATAACCATACAGTTCTGAGATCTCACCATTCGGATACAGAAAAAACATCACTTTAAATGGTGATGCAATGATGGCTGGATCGGTCTTATTGACATCGCACAATAAGGTCAGGTGAATTCGGATGCCGTGATATTCTTTGACCATTATTTCATTGAATGTGATTGACAACAGTTCGAAGTGATCGGCAGACAATGGAAATCCTCCATAAATCAATTGACCACCTCTGGCCAGTCGGTTGATGTGGTTGCTGATTTGTTCAATGGGTGCCTGTGAAGGTATGAATTCATTATGAAACACAACTTCCAGATCAGTTGTGATGTGTTGGTTACTCATGTTTTGTCGGAGTTCGCTGCAAGGAGGCTGTGATAACTCATATCCGGTATCAATGATTTCACCTGAGTGATCAAGGGTGATTTCAACAGATGACAGTGTAAACGCATCATCAGCCGATTCTTCAGCTGAGAACTTAACCCCGCACCCGGCTGCCATGACGACAATCAGTTCATGCCTCATGTCACCAGGATACACAATGTTTTTAATTGATCTGATGCTTAGCTCAGACTCGCTGAATGCCCGGTTATTCACAACGATTTTGCCGTTTTCCAACAATTTCATCACGTGTGATTCAATGGCGGTATTATTGGGATGTTGGTATGTGATCAATGAGTTGTCTGCATCCGTATGCAAAGCCATCAGCATAATGATGAGTAGTGCCACAAAAGAGTCCTGTCAATGAAGTGAGCATTTAGTATAGTCTAACCGATGATTAATCGTGAAAGAATGAATACAATACATTGAATGCCAATACACTCAATACAAGGCAAGTAAGCCACAGAGCCACATGACAAAACCACCCATCAACTTTAAAAACAAGCTGATCGTTCAGCGACCCTATGACCGTCAGCAGAAAACCGTGGTTGACCCCAAGCGCATTGAATATGCATTGGAATCGGATCGTGGACGGATCATCAATTCGGCATCGGTACGGCGGTTGCAACAAAAAACCCAGGTGTTTCCACTGGAACGCAATGCGGCGGTGCGTTCGCGGCTGACCCATTCGCTGGAAGTCCAGCAAAATGGTCGTTACATCGTCAAAACCCTGTTCAAGAAGTTGGGCAATCAAACTCATCAACTGGGTTTGGATGAATTGCAACCAGCGGTGGAGTCACTGGTAGAGATGGCCTGTCTGATGCATGACATAGGCAACCCGCCATTTGGTCATTTTGGCGAAACCGCCATCAATGAATGGTTTGCTGATCATTTGGATGAATTGTTTGCCAACCTCGGTGAAGATAACCCTGATTTGAAACATCAGTTGATCCGTGACCTCAGGCATTTTGAAGGCAACGCTCAGGCGATCCGGCTGACCTTTTCATTACAGCAAATGAACCTGACCTATGCCCAGACCGCCTGCATACTGAAATATACCCGTCCTGCTTATGAGCCACGACCTCTGGCCAATCATCCACTGTCTTATGTGCAAAAGAAACCAGGGTATTACCTCTCAGAACAGGCGTTTGTTGAGGAAATGCTCGAACAGCTGAACACTGTGGCTGGCCATCGTCATCCTTTCGCCTATGTGATGGAAGCCGCCGATGACATTGCCTATTGTTTGGCTGACCTTGAGGACGCGGTAGAAAAGGGCATTTTGCCTCTGGAGCACCTGGTTAAGGTGCTCGGAGAACAATTTGTGGTCAGTGGTGGTGATCCGGAAGCGGTTAACATCCTGTCATTCAATGGCCAGCGAAACAGCTTCAATGCAGTGTTGGATATGGCCCTGACTGCTGGACAGCGGGACACCATCAACCACAATCATGAGTTTTTCCTCAAGCTGAGGATAAACCTCATTCATCATCTGGTGGATCATGCAGCGGCTCAATTCATCCGGCACTTACCGGAGGTCTATCAGGGCTCACACAATCGTGCTCTGCTGGAAGATGACAGTGTGGCTCATGCCATTGTGAACACCTTCAAGCAGGTTGGTTTCAGACACGTCTTCAATCATCACGAAGTTCAGACACTGGAGTTACAGGGTCACCGCATCATTACCGGCTTACTGGATTTATATGGCCGGTTGATGAAACCGGGCGCCCAAGCCTTTGCTGCATTGGTGGCGGGGCGAAAGAGTGGCTTCAATTATGAAGCGTTGTTGCTCAATAGAATTGATCAAAAAATCATCAAGGCTTACCAACACAGTGTGGCCGGACTGACGGATGATGAGGCCTTGTGGGAGCGTTATCACCGTTGCCGCTTGTTGCAGGATCACTTATCTGCCATGACTGATCACAGTGCCCACGATGAATACCGTTTACTGACGGTCAGCGCATAAAAAAGGGCAGGTCAGTACCTGCCCTTTCATGTCATTGAAAATCAGCTTCAGTTGTCATAGCCATGAGCAAATATCAAATCATTGGCAGTTGATGGAATCAAGCAAACGCTGGTGATGTTGCCTGTATCCTGGCCGACATTATCACTGATGTTTAATCGCCATATACCATCTGCTACCACTCCATCAAAGCCGTACAGTGGCTCTTCAGGTATCAACACGCCACCGATGGCGGGTGATGTGCCACAAACCCCTTCTACAGGCTCTGTGCCATTGAAGTCATCAAAGGTTACGTCGATGTCATTGGCTGAACACCCATTGGTTGAAGCTGGGCTGCCTGGTCGATCCATCAAGGTTACTGTGGTGCCTGAATTGACATGAGTCAGGGTGGCAATCAGGTCACCTACCCAAGTATGCTGCACTTCCAGTTTGACGATCAGGTTGGTGACCAGATCGGTATCTGCAAGACTCAGATCGACGTCTACACCAGCTGAATTGTTATCAGGAATACTGGCATTGGGTGTAACGCAAATCTCATTGGCTGTGGTGAATGAAAATTCATTACTGACCGAGCCGCTGCCACAGGTGTTGGAAGACTGTACACGCCAGTAATAGTCGGCATTGGGATTGAGGGAAAGCGCAGATGTATAAGCAGAACTTGTGACTGTTTGCGACTCAATGATGTTGCTGAAATCACTCATGTCTGACAATTCAAACAGGTATTCTTGTGCGCCCACAGCATCCACCCAGTCAAAACTGATGCCGTTACCTGGTACGTCCGTGGCTCCATTGGCCGGTGCACTCAGACCTGCCTGTGCGGGGACCCCGTCGTATAATGACATGCTGATGTTTGTGGTTTTGTTGTCCCCTGCAGAAGCACCATTGATGGACATTTGATAATCTCCAGGAGCCACAGCGCCCAGGTTGCTGAGGGTTAACACAGAACCATTACCCGGAGTGACCGGGTTCACTGAATAGCCGTCAGTCGCTCCGGCTGGCAAGCCAAGAGTGGTCAGCGTGACTGGGGTGTTGTAGCCAAGGATTGAGCCCACATTCACAGCAAAGGTGGCATCATCCGGTGAACAAACGTTGACCGCCGGATCAACCACACTCAAGGTGTATGTTGGATCCTGCGCGCAGTTGTAACACACCAGCGCAAAATCCTGATCAGTGCCATCGCCGGAATTTGGGATGCCATCGCCGGCGATGTTGGCCGCTGTGATGGTGATGGTTAAATCGGTCGCTGTACCTGCAGGCAGGAAAACAGCTTCATAGTTGTTGGCTGTATCTGCACTGCCTCCGGTGATTGAAAACTGACCGTTGAACTCATTCCCCAGGTACGTAGAGCCGCCGGTTTCCACCGTCAGGTCCAGGTTGTTGACCTGAGGTGAGGTACCCACGGCACCAGCCTGGTCGGTGTAAGTCATCACGATTCTGACGGGTTTAGCAGGATCTGCCGCAGAGCCGATCCATTGAAAAGTCTCTCCAGTGTTATCCAAAATGGTGCTCTGGTCAATGGCATATTTGCTGGTGTCATCAAACATCAGTCCCATGTTGGGCATGCCGTAACCCTGTGAGTTACTGGGTAAGGTGTCATTGGCCGATACCCCGGTGAGGTATGTTGGGTGGGCGATGAGGTAAGCCTTCATCATCGCCGGGCTTGGATCGGTCACATCAGTCACCAGGCTGGCCGGAGGGTTTTGCAACCAATAATACGCCAGAGAGGTCACACCAGCCACCGCCGGCGTTGAATGAGAGGTGCCTGAGGAAGCCGCAATGACCGTCTGACCACCAGGACGGAACTGGTCACAGACGCCTGTTCCATTGTAGTTACTGCTCGTTGATGCAGTGCCGTGGATATGGGTACCTGGGGCGATGACTTCAGGCTTGGTCCGTCCACCTGGAGCAGGACCACGGCTCGAAAAGCCAATCACATCCATGGCGTTATCAGCACCTGACGGCCCGGTGTTACATCCGTCGATCCAGTTGCCGTCTTCATCGCTGGGGCGTTGGTTTTCAGACGCTCCCACTGTGATCATGTTTTTGCCGTTACCTGGTGTGCCAACTGTACCCCCTGTAGAGCCGGAGTTGCCAGCCGCAAACAGCATGATCATTTGTTGATTGCCAGGCTGACTCAGGTCCGCATCACGCGTGCCCACATCAAATGCCTGGGAGGAGTCATCGTAACTACTGGCACAACCTGAACATCCCCATGAGTTACTCATGATATCGGCCCCATTGTCTTGTACAGACTGGATCAGACCCTGGTCGGTGCCACCACATTGCGTCAGGCTGAAACCCGGACCGAAAATGCGGTGCCCGGCCAGCCGGGTGTATGGGTTGACTCCCTGGGTACGGATGTATCCATTGGGGTCGATGTAGGGGAAACCCGTGCGGGCTTCAAAACCACCCACGATGTTGGTGTTCAGGTGACCATGACCACCAACCCCTTCAGCGGAATTGTTACCAGCTGTACAGTTTACGTTGTACATTATCCTTGATGGGTTGTTGATGTTGCCAATTTCATGGAATGTTTGATCCAGGGTGTTGGTTTGTCCGTTGCCGATACCATCATCGGTGACATCTACCACCGGGTAGGAATTGGCTGATGCTGGAAAACCGAGACCGGCTAAGAAAGTCGCGTATCCAGTCATGGCCGGACCTGAGTTGTCAGGAGTTAAATCACCGGACAGGATCACGTTTTGAACTTCGTCATCCAGGGTTCTTTCAAAATATTCGCCCACCCAGTAGGTATCTGCCAGTTGAGTGATTTGTTCAATGTCACTGACTTTAACTGAGATTCGGATGCTGTGAAAATTCATCACCGCTGACCATGGTGTATTCAATTGAACGGCCAAAGACTCAATCAATGCTTTGCTGTTTTGATTCATTGGGCTGTTGGCCAATTGAACGGCCACATCCACAACCTCATCTGAAGCCGGGTTGTTGTGCAGGCGCTGAGCAATGGTTTGACCTGTTTTTAAAGCCGGCACGTATGGCGCACTGAATTGCAGCATCGTTCTGGCACCAGCCATTTGATCGAGTTGTTGTCTGGTTTCATCATTGGCCCATACCAGGTAGCCGTTGTTGGCAACATAATGGATCAATTGCCCGCCATTGCTTTTAACCAGGTCAAGCCAGTTTTGTTTGATTGGACCAACAAACTGAATGAGGTGTAACCCATCACCAGCAGCGCTGTATTGATTGAACAACCCTTTGTGGTTGCCGTCCTGGGTATCGATGCGGTAACTATCGAATAACAGGCTGTTCATTTCGTCAGCCAGTTGAAAGTTGTGGTTGTTGGCTATTTGATTGCGGTCGGCCGGGTCGATGGCAAACAATTGGAATGAACCATAATCCACCAGCAATTCTGCATCGACAGATGGCGGCAGGGGTTGCCCGGCTTTGACAAGCAGTTTACCTGCTGCGTTGGCTGGGTTGATTGTCAGTAACTGACATGTCAGGAATATCCAGATGGCTAATTTTTTCATGCTCCTCTCTTGGTATTTTTAATATCCAAAAGATTGTAGTGGAAGCAGGTTTTGGGGTCAATTCCTTAGTCATTTATCATCAGTGCTTGTTTGTATTAAAAAACAAGCCATAAAAAAACCCCTGACTTGGCAGGGGTTTTAACCGCTGATTGTGAACTCAGATCAATCAAAGTCACTGGCAAAGATCAGATCGTCTCCGACAGTGGTACAGGCGCCACCCTGAACAAAGATACACTCCACCCATTCGGGATGATCGATGAATGGGTTGCGGTTTCCCTGATAACTGTAAACCCGTTCATTTCGTATTTGCTCAATGCTGTCCACTGGGTCACCGTTGTGCCAGTCGATCAGTACCGAGAGCAGTCCCATGAATGGCTGTCCGGTTTGAATGTCTCCAGGGTTGTCAGTCAGTTGCAAATCGACTTCTCCGGACACGTCACCAGCATAACGCAGGTCCATATAAAACATGGCCCGGGCAATGTCACCCTTGCGGAAATTCCATACTTCAAAAGAATCCCCATCAAACCAATTAGAATTACCGGGATAAGTGCCGGAACCGCCACCCACGCCATTATTAACATCAGTGGTCAGTTCTGTACAGCCGGCATTGCAGTCATCAAAGTACAGGTTGCCCCGGTTACCATTGTAAGTAACATCAGATAACATCAGATGGTGGGCATCGGTTCGGGCGGCATTGTCATCACCCAAAGAACCCGAGCTGAAGCCATAAGACTGTGGCCAGGTGTGTTCGCGGTTGTAAGCCTGTTGGCCACCACCCTTCCAGGTATAAGAGTTATTTTTATAAATCATCCATACCAGGTTGCTGTCATTGGGGTCTTCATCAGCGAAAGACAGCACATCCCAGGTATCGGTGGTGCCGGCGCTGTATGGAAATACAATGTGATCATCAATGATTTCATGCAGCGTATTACGCAACGTAGTGGCATTGGTGTCATCGGCAGTGGCGTAATAGTCACCCAATGGACACAGGCTGTTTAATACGCCAGGTGTGGGATCAACGGCCTGATAAGTAGAGGTATTCAAAGAACCTCCCGAAGCATTGGGACAGCGTGCCATGGACTCATTGGCCGCATTGCCATTGGAACCTTCATCAATTTGACTCTGACCGGGATTTATCAGGGTCAGTAAGCCAGCGTCATCAGCTTGCCCGGAGTCATATACCAGGGCATCCATGATGTCATTCACAGTCACCGGATCGCCAACAATGAAAGCACTGGCATCGATGTTGTACAGGGCCACCGCATCGGCACCGTCCTGCAGGCTGTCATCAGCGATGGTGACGTCAGGTGATAAGCCGGTATTCCCCACCAATAAAAAACCATTGCTGTCGGTGCTGGACCCAGTCAGGTCTATTACCTGATACACCTGATCGGTGTCTCCATCATAAAACACCAGTGACAGGTTATCGGCGCTGGTGTTGGCACTGCCATAAATTTCCACAAACTCACCACCGCTGCTCACTGCGTCAACTTCGTTGATGATCAGATTAGGCGCCGGAGGCGCACCGGCAGCTGCATTGGGAGTTGGCAGGCCTTCAAAAAAAGTGTTATTGAGGTCTTCAGAAGTTTCGTCATCACCATTCACACCATTGCCGTTGGAACCGGTTTCATTACCTTCATTGAGGTTGCCGCGTTGCCAGCTGTTGCCGCCGGCATGGGATGAGGCATTGATCACTGCCTGTGAGGCAATGACGGTATCATCCAGGTAAACAGAAGTAATGGCATCGGCATCCGGCCCATCAATACTGATACCGGTTTTGTCAACGGCTTCACGCTTGTCTCCCCAAACCACATAATCAATGTCTTGTACCAGATCACTGTTTCCGTCCCAGTAAAAAAGCACAGCGACTTCGCCCCCGCTGAGGGCACTGACGCCTGCTACTGTTCCACCTGGGTCATCATCGATTGAACCTGGGGTGGCTTCCACCATATCATCCACGGTATCAGCACCCGCGCCATCTTCAAACAATTCATAGGTTGGGTTGACGCCATAAGTGCTGAAAAAATTGTCTGAACCGTTGATGGAAATGGTTTGGTATGCACCAGGTGCAATGCTGGCACCGTTGGGGAATCGGGCAAAAAAATCATTGAAATCACCGCCACCGCCGGCACCGGATACCACTTGATAATAGTAGACATTGCCATTTGAAAAAGTGGCATCGGTCAGGTATACATCGGTCAGATCCAATGTGACACCACCTTTGTTGTGAATTTCAATCATCTCAGCGTCTGTGGGGGTCACGACCACTTCGGTGATCAGCAGGTTTTCATATTCGCTGATTGGTGTTCCTGCCTGTACCGGCATCAAGAACAATAACAGCATCAACATCATCATTGATTTCATTCATTTTCTCTCTTTTTATATACAGGAAGCGCATTTTACTTAAATTCCATGACTTTTGTGTGACTGAATTAACAATGCATTGAAAGTTGTCATTTCTGGCATAAAAAAGCCGTCAGATGACGGCTTTTCTGACTGCGTTGATGAATGTTTAACCCTGAGGTGTGATAAACCTGTCTGCCACAGCCAATGCCACGCCCAGGCCCATCAGTATCAAGCCAACGGCTGGCATCACGAAGAACAGTGTCAGACCCAATACCACCAGTCCCAAACCTTTCGCAATAAAGTCACTGGTGATTGGGTGTGTGGTGTCACCTTTGGTGAGTTTGGTCAGCAGATGATCCAGGCTGAATTTACCTGGTCCTGAAAACACCAGCGGCATCAGCAAAATCACAAACAACAATGGTAATTTGAAGTTTCCGGCTCCTTTATTGGAAATGGCATAGCCTTCCCACAACTGGCTGAGTGAAGTGTAGCTCTCCGGCCAGTGAACCGCAGCGGTCGCCACTGCGGTGATGACCAATAGGGAAACCGCAGCAAATCGAGTCAACAGACCCAGCAGCAATAAAATCGCAAACAGAAATTCTCCCCAGGCAGCCATGAACCAGGACACATCGGCAGGGATGATGTGAAAAGGCCATGGAAAATTGTCCTGAATTCCAGCAAACCAGTTTTCACCATTGAGCTTTTGTGTTCCGGCTTCGTAAAATTCCCAGAACAAGATGGCCCGGATCAGAAATGGGGGAACCCATTGGCCGACTGAGTTCAGGCGACTGGTGAGAGCGGTCCACAGGTTTTGAGCAGTGTTAAATGACATGATTGGATTCCTCCTTTTAGGTTGGGGTGATGTCTGTCAGGATGTGTTGTTGATACCATTGCAACATTGTCTGAGCGCCAAATCCAACAAATTGTTGGCTGTCAGGATGTTGATGTTGGCAGGCCAGTGTTTCAAGTATTTCACGACCAGACATGGATTGATTGTTGATTAAATGTTCCAGCAATAAGGCTGAAAAAGGGTTGAGTTCAGCAAAATGGACATCTTCTTTCAAATCTCTCCATACAGTGAGAAACACCGGCTGTTCCAGCGCCTCTACAGGCTGAAAGTCCTGTTTGATTTTGTGTACCGGGTATTGGTAGGCGCGCAAGCGAACCAATGGTGAAATCACCGGTTGAGCAGTAAGCAGCGATTCTTCGGTTAGTCCATCGCGTCGGGTGATTTCAAGGGGGTGCTTCTCCAGATGCAATTCCAGCCACTCATAGTGAGCCAACTCATACAAAAAAGGCCTCAAAGGATCGCTTGGCTGATGTTGGAGGAAATCCACAAATTCTCTGGGGATTTCTGGAAAGTGAGGGGTCTTATTGTGTTCCTTGCGAAAAAACTGGCGCACCAATCTGATCCACCCAGCCTCATCATATAAACTTCTGATCACGGGGAATGAGCCACTGAGTAATCCAGAAATGCTGTTGATGAACAAATCTCGGTAAATCGCCATGCGACGGTCTTCGATTCCATCCGGTTTGGCCACTGTTTCCGGACTCCGGATGTGCGCAGCAAATGCGACCTGTTGGTCTTTAAACGATGGCTTGCTGTTCATGGTCCTGTTGACCGTATTGTTGTTGAAGGGCTTCAATTCTGCTGACTTCGGTGATTAATTCAGCCACTGGCGGGTAATTAAAGTCCCGTTCCAGCAAAGTAGGGAAGACGCCATGCTGTCGGTAGGTGTGTTTAAGTATGTTCCAAACCGGTTCAATGACGTTGGCACCATGGGTGTCGACTATCAGGTCCTCGGCCTCATTGTAGTGACCAGCGATGTGGATATAAGCGATCCGGTCAACTGGTAATTGGTCCAGAAACTGAAGGGGATCATACCGGTGATTTATGCTGTTCACATAGACATTATTGACATCAAGGTGTAGCAGGCAGTCTGCCCGTTTGATGACTTCGTTAATGAAATCTATCTCACTCATTTCTGCACCAGGTTGTTGCAGGTAATACGAGACATTTTCCATGGCCATGCGTTCACCCAGAATGTCTTGCACCTGTTGTATCCGGTCAGCCACATGGTTGACGGCTGCTTCGGTGAACGGGATGGGCATCAGGTCGTATAATTGACCTCCATCTGTACAGTAGGATAAATGTTCAGAATAGATCGGTGCCTTGATTTCGTCTTTGAATTTTTTCACTGCCTTAACAAAAGCAATGTTCAACTCATCCGGACCACCAATGGACAATGACAATCCATGGAGCACCATGGGAAATCGCTCAGCAAACTGCCTGAAAATACGGCCGGCTTTTCCACCAACAGTCATCCAGTTTTCCGGAGCTACTTCCATAAACCGAACAGGTGATAAGTCCCCATGAGAGAGAAACGGGGACACCAGTCCCCGTCTCAAGCCGATCCCGGCACCTGAAATGTTATTTAACTTCATTTCAGTTTATCCGGTTATTGGCCGCCGCATTTACCTTCGCCGCATTTGCCTTCGGCTTTTTTGTCATCGCCGCCGCATTTGCCTTCACCGCATTTGCCTTCGGCTTTTTTGTCATCGCCGCCGCATTTGCCTTCACCGCATTTGCCTTCGGCTTTTTT
>NZ_MVBD01000012.1 GCF_002000055.1 Marinicella sediminis
AGGAGTGAGCGGCGGTTCGCTCAGCGAACCAACCACGCACATGGTCAGAATGCCGATGAGACCTCTTTTGACCCGCCCATAAACCACCTCATCCCCATAAAATGTCGGGAGTGGTTAGCGATCAGCTGGGTGATCCATCCAGCAACTTGAGTGGCAACACTGAGATGAATGCCCTGCACTGCTGTCAAACCACATCATCCAAATGTCAACAATCAGTCCGACAAATCAAGGTAATCCTTGTCATAAACTGAACAATAGATTGTTTTGAAACGGGATTTGCTTTCATGCCGTTGCAAGCTGCTGCCATCAGTTTTGCTCAATTCCCGGTAATGAACCACATCTTCTGCAGCAGACAACGCCCTCAGAGTGCTGAACAAACACAATAAAGCAAAGACCAGCAACAGCCCGTGTATCAGTCTGGTGGAATACGTTTGCCCTCGCGCAATGCGGGTGACCATCACTGGCTTGATGAATTCAATCAAAGCCCATGCACTGAGCAATAAATAGATCAACACCACCGCTTCAAGAACAGACAGTCCTGACTGATACTCCTGAAAAAAATAAGTTGAGAAGGGCAGGCAATGTAGGCTGACAACACCAAAAAATATGACCAGCCTCAACAACAGGGTAAATCCCAGCAACAGGATAAACAAACTCCAGTTAACCCCTTCATCCTCATTATTACGGCGTACATATCGATCCATCATATTTAAAAACATGGGGGCATTTTGCTTCATTCTCAATGACCATAAAACCATTGGCCAACCATCTATCTGTCTTTCAGCACATGCTTCAGACTTTTGATCAGTTATACTGTTTTAATTTTTTAAGGGTGCCCACTGATGATCAACTCATTTTACCGTCTGACCGCATTATTCCTGCTATCAATCACTGGTTCTGCCATTCAGGCCAGGGAAATGGGGTGGCCGGATTTTTCTTATCAAAAAAACATCCCTACCATACATGATGTTCTGGGACATCAGCCAGGCGAACGGGTATCAACCCATGCCCAAATGATGACCTACATGCAGGCACTGGCCAAGGCAGCGCCTGAACAAATGAAAGTCTTCACTTATGCACAAACCTGGGAAGGCCGTCCATTGATCTACGTGGTGATTGGATCTGCTGCACATCTGACGAAACTGCCTGAACTGACCAACCAGATTCAACAGCTATCAGATCCACGGCAGACAGACAACGATGCGGCACGTAAACTGATCGATTCCCTGCCTGCCTCTGTGTGGCTGGGGTATGGCGTTCATGGCAATGAAATCAGCAGCACCGATGCGGCCATGTTAACCGCATACCACCTGCTGGCCTCCGGGCATGAGCCCATGACCCAACAGATTCTGGACAACACCCTGGTATTCATTGACCCTTTGCAAAACCCGGATGGCCGCGATCGCTTTACTTCCCGATATTACAGCACGGTCGGCCTGGAACCCAGCCCGGATCGCTTCAGCGCTGAACACAATGAACCCTGGCCCAGTGGTCGCACCAATCACTATCTGTTTGATATGAACCGGGATTGGCTGGCCATGACTCAGCCGGAAACCCAGGGCCGCATCAAAACACTCAACCAACACCTGCCACAAGTGGTCATAGACGTTCACGAAATGGGCGGTGACAGCTCGTATTACTTCGCGCCGGCAGCTGAACCGTTTAACCCATTGATGACCGCAGATCAAATCAACAACATGAACCTGATAGGCAAAAACCACGCCAAGCATTTTGACGCCATGGGCCATGACTATTTCACCCGCGAAGTATTTGATGCCTTTTACCCCGGATACGGGGACAGTTGGCCCACTTTTTACGGTGCCTCCGCATCTACCTACGAAGTGGCTTCAGCCAGAGGAGAAATTTTCAAAAGGCGTACTGGCGAGCAATACACCTACGCAGAATCAGTGCAACAACACTTTGTGGCTTCTGTCTCCACCATAGAGGCCACTGCACAATTGAGAAAACAACTGCTGTCTGATTTTTACCAATACCAGGTCAGCGCCATCAGGTCCGGTGAAAAAAGCCGGCAACGCTTTCACTTGATTCCAAAACAAACGGATCGCGCCGGAGCTCATAAACTGGCTACCTTACTCAGCACACACGGCATTGAAGTACAACAAACCACCTCAGCCTCGCGGGCTTGTGGCACCCCCCTTCCCGCCGGCAGCTTCGTGATTGATTCAGCTCAACCCAGAGGACGCATGGCTGAGACCATGCTGCGCCAACAGGTTGACATGGACCCGGCGTTCATTGAAAAACAAGAAGACCGTCGCCGCAAAAACCTGCGGGATCAGATATTTGATTTAACCGCCTGGTCGTTGCCCTTGATGTTTAATCTGGATGTTGAACGGTGTGATTCGGTCAAATCCCAGACACTGCAACCATGGGATGGATCAGTGCCACTGACCGGGAGCATCTCAGAGGGCAGCGCGAGTATGGCGTACCTGGTACCCTGGAAGGACATGGCAGCTGGTCGTTTTCTCACCAAAGGACTTCGTCAGGGATTGGTCATCAAATCCACCGATTTACCTTTCACCCACAACAATGGGAAAAATTATCCTGCCGGCACCCTGATTATTGAAGTCAAAAACAACTCAGTCGATGTGGCAGAAACCATCAGGCAACTGGCAGAACAAACCGGCGCCCAGGTTGATGGAGTGAGCACCAGCTGGGTCATTAAAGGTCCTAATTTTGGTTCAATGAATGTGGTGACCATTCCCAAAATCAACATTGCCATGGCCTGGGATGAACCAACCAGTAGTCTGAGTGCTGGAAACACACGCTTTGTGATTGAGCGCCAATTGGGCTATCCGGTCACAGCCATTCGCAGCAAACACCTGAATGTGGCAGATTTGAGTCCCTATGACGTTTTGATTTTACCAGGTGGCAATTACCAGACGATCTTCAGCAAATCTGGCTTGAGCAACATCAATGACTGGATCTCTGATGGTGGCGTGTTACTGACCCTCGGTCAGGCCACCGCATATGCGGCTGCAGAACAAACTGGCTGGCTGTCGGTCAAACCAGAACTGGCATTTCAGGAAACCGAAAAAGGCAAGAAAGCCAAAGGTGACAAAAAAGCAACGGCTCCAGGCCAACTACTCAAAGAGGCCACCGATTTGCACAAAGCCATAGCAGATGATCAGGCCCGCCCTGATGCTGTTGCTGGTGTTCTCACCCGGGTAGCTGTAGATCAGGATCACTGGCTCACTGCTGGGGTCAAACCAGAAGTCATCGCTTTGGTTGCTGGCAGACAGATTTATACCCCAATACAGTTAAATAAAGGTCGTAATGTTGCTTGGTTCAAAGGACCAGATGACTTACTAGCCAGCGGCTATCTGTGGGAAGAAAATCGTCAGCAATTGGCTTACAAGCCATTCTTGATACACCAGCCCAAAGGCAAAGGCATGGTCATCGCGTTCACCCAGGAACCCACCATCAGGGCATTTCTGGATGGCTTACAACTGATGCTGACCAATACCCTGTTCCGCAGCGCAGCGCATTCGGCCAAAGTTCGCAGGTAACATCAAATTGTCAGGATTGTGGTGATGTTGGCTGACAAAAGTCATTAACACGTTCAGGACTCAGGTGTTCGCCGAGCTGATGGCTCAGGCGAACCGTCATGAACAGCAGTATCAGCCAACACAATGGCAGTACGATCAACACCAATCTGGCCCGCGCCCTGGCTTTGTGGCCGCGAATGACAGCAGTGGGTTTGAATACTTTTTGCCCTGGTAAAGGATGTTGTTTGACGCGCATCACCCTTTTCCAGTGCAATGCCACCGGAATACTTGCCACGGTCATGATCAACAGCGGAGTGCTGATCAGAAGCTCCAATACCCACAGCATAGCCGACCGACCAAACCAATCCTGACAAGCCCATCCCGATGGCTCATTCAATGCCGGCAGTACCTGGTAATTAAGCAGCGCGAATAACGGTGCCAGCCACAAAACATGCAAACCCAGCTTGATCAGTTTTTCTTTGCGGCTGTATTCAGCAGCGTATTCAATACCCGGACGATGGGCTGCGGTGAACCAATTGAACTTCTGCTCATCCGAAGACCTGACAAACAACACCACCGCAATGGCCAGCAATGACAACAGCACCACACACAACAAGATGGTGCCAAGATCCATGATCAGATGATCAGCATGGCATCGCCATAACTGAAGAAACGGTATTGTTCATCAATGGCATGCTGATAAGCCGCCAGGATGTGTTCACGCCCGGCCAGTGCTGAAACCAGCATCACCAGGGTGGATTCGGGTAAATGAAAATTGGTGATCAAGCCATCAAGAACTTTGAATTGGTATCCAGGATAGATAAAAATCTGCGTGTCACCAACAAATGGGGCTGTCCGACCGTCTTCACCGCTGGCGGTTTCCAGACAACGCACAGCTGTTGTTCCCACGGCAATCACCCGGTGTCCTGCAGTTTTGGTTTGGTTCACCAGTTCGCTGACCGCTTGATTCACACTCAACCACTCCTTATGCATCTGATGGGCTTCAATGTCGTCGGTCTTCACTGGTTGAAATGTACCAGCTCCAACATGCAGGGTTACAAAGGCAGTGTTGACGCCTTTGTCTTTGATGGCTTGCAGCAATGCTTCATCAAAATGCAATCCAGCTGTAGGTGCAGCCACTGCTCCTGCCTGCTGATCATCTGCATAAACCGTTTGATATCGCTCATCATCGGCTTCATTGGCATCACGGGTGATGTATGGTGGTAATGGCATGTGTCCATGGGCCTGCATCAGTTCACTCAGAGTCTGTTCAGTACAGGTTTCTACCAGGTAAAACATGCCTTGTTTACCGCTGACCATCAATTGAGGCTGACAGCCCAGTTCGATCAGGGTACCCAGTTTTACCGGCTTGTTAGACTTCAACAGGGCTTTGGCCTGATGAGGATTGAGCACCCGTTCAATGAACACTTCAATTTTACCACCGGTGGGCTTCTTCGCCAGCATTCTGGCAGGGATGACTTTGGTGTTGTTGAACACCAGCAAATCACCGGCCTCCAATTCTTCAAGAACATCAGTAAAATTCAAATCGCTGGTGTTCCCGGAGTTTTTATCCAGTTTCAATAAACGACTTTCACTTCGATTGGGCAATGGCTGTTGAGCAACCAATGCTTCTGGAAGCTCAAAGTCAAAATCGGATTTTTTCATTTTTTCAGTACAGGAAAATCGAGGTGCTGAACATGCTCATTGCCATCTTTATCGGCATAAATCAGGCAAATACGCGCTTCATCACCTACTTTGAAAGAGCGTTCCGGCATCATCAGCATGATGTGTAAACCACCCGGCTGCATACTGATTTCGCCATCAGCAGGTAACGCCAATGCCGGTTGTTCTCGCATTCTCAACACACCATCTACCTCTATGGTTTTGTGAATTTCAACCATCCCAAAATCCGGTGCAAAGGCACCTGTCAGTGTGAGGGTTTCAGTACTGGTGTTGGTGACTTTCGCGTATGCTGCCAACATCCTGGCATTCGGCGGAGCCTCTCTGAGCCAGTGATCTGTTACTTGCGGAAATTCAAAGGCAAAAGCTGGTGTACAGCCGAGCAATGCCCAGATCATCATCCATTGTTTCATGTGTTTTCTACCATTTTTACCAATTGTTCGGCTTCTTTTTGTGCCACATCAATGTCCCGCGCCTCGACCATCACCCGAAGTTTAGGCTCGGTTCCAGAGGGACGGATCAACACCCGGCCATCATCACCGAGGGATGCATCAATCTGCAGTGCTGCCTTGATCAATGCCGGGTCCTGAGCCAGTTGTTTGGGCTGGTCGTGAGGCACATTGATCATCACCTGTGGGTACATATCCATTTCTGCGGCCAGGTCTTTAAGCGACTTGCCTGATTCCATCATTACTTCAAGCACCATCAGGGCACTGACAATGCCATCGCCGGTATCTGCCAGGCTGAGGTTGAGGATGTGACCAGATGATTCACCCCCCAATATCCAATTGTTTTTCACCAACTCCTGATGCACATAACGATCACCCACATCAGCACGGATGAACGGGATTCCCAATTGCTTGAGACCAGCCTCCATCCCCTGATTTGACATCAGGGTACCCACCACGCCACCATTCAATTTATTTTGTCCATGCAGGTGCCTGGCAACCATAAAAATCAATTGATCACCGTTCACTTCGTTGCCGGTGTGATCCACCATCACCACCCGGTCACCATCACCATCCAGGGCGATCCCCAGGTCAGCTTTGGTTTCTACCACCATTTCGCTGAGCACCGACACTTCAGTTGAACCACAATCTTTGTTGATGTTAAACCCATCGGGTTTATTGCCAATCACCGTGATGTCTGCACCCAGCTCCTGAAACACCTGAGGTGCAATGTGATAACTCGCACCATTGGCGCAATCCAGGACTATTTTCTTACCGGCCAGCAGCAAACGATTGGCAGCCCGTTTGCAGAATTCAATGTAGCGGCCCGCCACATCCTCTAAGCGCCTGGCCTTACCCAGCTGTGCTGACTCAACCATCTCCATCGGTTGATCCAGCAATGCTTCAATCGCCAGTTCTTGCTCATCGCTGAGCTTTTGCCCGGTGTGGTTAAAAAATTTGATCCCATTGTCATAATAAGGGTTGTGTGATGCACTGATGACAATACCGGCACTGGCATGCAGGGTTTTGGTCAACCAGGAGACAGCCGGGGTTGGCATGGGGCCGAACAGTATGATATTCACTCCGGCAGATGACAGTCCTGCTTCAAGCGCAGATTCCAGCATGTAACCTGACACCCGGGTGTCTTTGCCAATGACAATGGTCTTATTGGGCATGGCATCACCAAGCACTTTACCGGCGGCATAACCCAGACGCAAAGCAAATTCAGCAGTCATTAATGCGCCACCAACTTTGCCGCGGATGCCATCAGTTCCAAAATAATGTTTACTCATTGGTTTTTCCTATCAAAGCCTGTGAGGTTTTCAGGGTGTCTCTGGTGGCCGCCACATCATGTACCCTGAAATAATCAGCTCCCTGAAGATATGTGAATTGTGCCACAGCCAGTGAGCCGGCCAGCCGGTCTTTCACTGCTCGCCCCAGCAGCTCACCAAACATGGACTTTCTTGATACCCCAATGAGTATCGGAAAGCCCATTTGCTTGAACGTGGCGGTGTTGCTCAACAGCTGTAAATTGTGCTCAAGTGATTTACCAAAACCAATGCCCGGATCCAGAATGATGCGGTCAGCATCCATACCATAAGCCAAACAGGCTTCCACCCGCTGAGCAAAGAAATCCAGCACTTCCTGCACCACATCTTCATATTCAGGATTATCCTGCATGGTTTGCGGGGTACCTTTTTTATGCATCAAACAGACTTTAACATCGTGTTTGACTGCCACTTCAACCGAACCTTCAGCTTGCAGGGCATTGACATCATTGATCATGGTTGCACCAGCCAGAATTGCGGCCTCCATAACTTCTGGTTTGCTGCTGTCAATGGAAATTTTTTGTTTGGGGTATTTGGCTCTGATGGCCCTGATCACCGGCACCACACGGCTGATTTCTTCATCTGTGCTGACCGCGGCAGCGCCTGGTCTGGTGGACTCACCACCAACATCAATCCAATCAACATTTTCTGCCACCATGACATCTGCCTGGCTGATGGCATCATCGGTACTGATGAACTGTCCACCATCCGAAAATGAATCGGGGGTCACATTAAGTACCCCCATAATCAGATAGTCCTTTCTCATTGGCTGTTAACTTTCTGTGGCTTCACCACCAATCACTGACTCACCTGAGTCATCGGATTTGTTTGATGGACTGGCAGGTTTGTCATTGTCTTCATCCACCCAGTCTTCTGGCGGTGTGATTTCTTTGCCTTCCATGATTTCTTTCACCTGATCGGCATTGATGGTTTCATACTTCATCAGTGCTTCCGACATGATGTGTAATTTATCCATGTTGTCATTCAGGATTTGATATGCCTTCTGGTAATTGTCATCGATGATTTTCTTGATCGCTTCATCAATCAGTTTGGCGGTGGCGTCAGAGACGTTTTTGTGTTGTGTCACCTGACGACCCAGGAAGACTTCTCCTTCATCTTCAGAGTACAACAAGGGGCCCAGTCCTTCTCCAAATCCCCATTTGGTTACCATGTTCCTGGCGATGTCTGTGGCATGTTGAATGTCACTTGATGCGCCGGTTGAAATGGCATCTTTACCACCCAACAGCTCTTCAGCAATGCGACCACCATAGGCCATGGCAATCTGTGATTCCAGTTTGCGTTTACTGATTGAAACTTCATCTTTTTCAGGTAATGACATGGTCACACCCAGGGCACGCCCGCGGGGAATGATGGTCACTTTATAAATCGGGTTGTGTTCTGGCGACAGGTAGCCCACGATGGCATGACCCGCTTCATGGTAAGCGGTGACTTTTTTATCATGCTCATCCATGACCATTGATTTACGTTCAGCGCCCATCATGATCTTGTCGCGGGCTTTGTCAAAATGAATCATTTTAACTTCTGTGGCGTTTTCACGAGCCGCAAACAAGGCCGCTTCATTGACCACATTGGCCAAATCTGCACCAGAGAATCCAGGTGTACCACGGGCGATCACCCGGGGCTTGACATCGTCAGCCAGCGGGACCTTCTTCATGTGAACTTTTAAAATCGCTTCACGGCCAAGGATATCAGGCAAAGGCACCACCACCTGACGGTCGAACCGGCCTGGCCGTAACAAGGCTGAATCCAATACATCCGGACGGTTGGTTGCGGCAATCACAATCACCCCTTCGTTGCCTTCAAAACCATCCATCTCAACCAACAGTTGATTAAGGGTTTGTTCCCGCTCATCATGGCCACCACCCATGCCAGCGCCTCGCTGACGACCTACCGCATCAATTTCATCAATGAAAATGATGCATGGGGCGTTTTTCTTGGCTTGCTCAAACATGTCTCGAACCCTGGAAGCTCCAACACCAACAAACATTTCCACGAAATCAGATCCGGAGATGGTGAAAAATGGCACTTTGGCTTCGCCGGCAATGGCTTTGGCCAGCAAGGTTTTACCGGTACCCGGAGAGCCCACCATCAAAATACCGCGTGGAATGTGACCGCCCAGTTTCTGGAACTTGCTTGGATCCCTGAGAAAATCAACCACCTCACCCACTTCTTCTTTGGCTTCTTCGGCACCAGCCATATCATCAAAAGTGACTTTGTTTTGATCTTCTGTGAGCAATTTGGCTTTCGAACGTCCAAAGCTCATGGCACCACCTTTACCGCCACCACCTTGCATTTGACGCATGATAAGGAAGAACAGACCAATGAACAGCAGGATTGGGAAAACGGTTTCAAATATGCGCCAACCCCAACCATCAGTTTGTGGTTCTTTGACCGCATACTTGACGTTATTCAGCAACAGGTCATCCTCCAAATGAGGATCATTGCCAGCCTGGACAGTGAGTTTTTCACCGCCTTTGGTCATGGCGGTGATTTTGCGGTGTACAGAAGTCTCAGGATCAATAATGACTTCTTCAATCTGACCGCTTTGTACCATGTTAATGAATTCTGAATAGACGATTTGTCCACTTTGCTGCGGTGGCTGTACCATGCTGCCGAAGACACTCATCAGCACCATCAGTACCACAATCCACAATAAGATGTTCTTTGCTATGTTGTTCAAAATAAGCCTCTGTTGTTATTTGAATCCAGTGGCCACCGCAAAAACTTCTCTCGATCGTGGGCGCGATGACTTGGGCTTGTAGATCACTACTTTTTTAAATAATTGACGAATGTTTTGCACGTGTTGATCAAAACCTTCACCCTGAAAAAGTTTGACAACATGAGACCCACCTGGTTTCAATGATTGTTGACAAAACTCCAGAGCCATTTCAGCCAGCAACATACAGCGCGGCTGATCCATGGCACTCATGCCACTTAAATTGGGGGCCATATCAGATAAAACAAGGTCTATTTTACGATCGTTCAACAATTCCAGCAGCTGTTCGTAAACCTCGTCACTGGTGAAATCCCCCTGGATAAAATGCACCCCTTCAATGGGTTCTATTGGCAACAGATCCAAACCCACGATGAAACGGGTTTCAGGTGACATTTTTTGCACCACCTGACACCAGCCACCCGGCGCAGCACCAAGATCCACCACCGCCTCCAAATCGGCAAACAAAGCAAATTTTTCAGCAATCTCTGCCAATTTGTATGCTGACCTGGCCCGATAGCCTGCGTCTTGTGATTTCTTGACAAATTCATCGTCAAAATGCTCTTTGAGCCATTGGTTTGAACTCTTACTTCTGCCCATAATGGTGTCGTGTTGAAAGGTTTACTGATAAAATACCACTTTAAATCAAAAGTGTAACATTGAATGTCTGACAAAGCTGTAAAAAAAGCAAGCAAGGGTCCGTTGAGTAAAAACGCCCTCAAATTCCTGCGTGGCGTGGCCCACGACACCAAACCAGTGGTCACCATAGCTGACAAAGGCATCACTGAGAACATCCTTAACGAACTGGATATCTGTCTGAATCAACATGAATTGGTGAAGATCAAAATGCGTACCGATCGGGATACCCGGAAAACCTATACCGAACAACTCCTTAAAACAACCAAGGCACATCTGGTTCAGTCCATCGGTCAGACCCTGACTGTGTTCCGCGCCAACCCAAAAAAACCTGTGTTTGAACTACCTAAATAACAACCCACATGGATTTATCAGAAAACCGCACCAACCACCCCAACCTGATCGTGGCTGCCGATGCCGGCAGCTGCACCATAGGACAGGTGATCCACCGCCAATCGATCATCATACCGTCACACAACCCAGTGACGCAGGCCACCGTTCACACCGTATCTGAACTGCAACATGATACATTTTTGAATTTATGTGACCACGACCCTGAACTGATCATTCTGGCCACCGGCGAATCAATAGTTTTCCCTGAACCCGATATCCTTGAACCACTGGTCAAAAACCACATTGGCCTGGAAGTGCTTGACAACCAGGCAGCGGCCAGGACATTCAATGTCATATTGGCGGAGTCACGCAGAGTGGTTTGTCTGATGTTGATTGAGCCTTGATTCCTTTCACACGCCCAAATGACAGACAAAAAAATACCCTCAATTGAGGGTATTTTTAATATTCAGTCTACAAGCGGTTTATCTTTGACGTGCTTTCAATTTTGGATTTGATTTACAAATCACAAATACTTTACCACGGCGGCGAACCACTTTGCAGTCTCTCGAACGAGTCTTGGCTGATTTCAAAGATGATAAAACTTTCATAATTTACCGCTGGTTTAAAAAGATTGGAAATTATACCCATCTGCCAGCAAACTGCAAATCATTTTTTGCTTAATCTCGGTTGATCAGCCTGCTTAACCCGGGTTTTGCCCATACAGCTGTTCTGCACGGTTAAACAACAACCACGAGGTAAAGATGTACTTGTCATTGGATACCGGCATGTTTCCCCGGTGGGTGTGGGTAAAGCCAGCTGGCGCAATGACCATGGAGCCTTGTTTTGGCTTGGTTTTCAGGTTTTGAAAATAAAACTCTGTCTCGCCCCCTTCCTCAACATCATTCAGATAGAACATCCACAACAAGGTTCGGTGCAGAGCGTCATTGGCAGGGTCCCTGGGATGTGGATATACTTCAGAATGATAATAAAAATAACCACCTTCATTTTTTCGGTACTTCTGAATATTCACCGATCCCAGGCGATACACAGCCTGTATCAAAGAAGCAATGGAATCATTATTTAAGCCTGGAATGTCCACATAAGATAATTGCTCAGGACCATCTGGTGTCTGCACCTGCAGCGAAATGGCACCAGCCAATAAAAAAGGATATTTCCTGATATAGGCGATGAGCCCATTGAGCACCGCCTTTTGCAAAGTCTCCATCTCATTTTGCCAATCCTGTTCACCACTGATGGTGATGTCAGTACTGTTCTTTTTAATGGGGTCAACGCCATGGCCGGTTACCCCAGGCCTTTGAGATTTGCTTTGTTCAAATTTCTGTATACAGTGTTGACAGAATTCAGGGCTCAAAACCCCGTCTGCCACCTCAATAAAGTGCGTCAATTCATGCTCCCGCTTCAGATAAAGCCAATCATTCTAAAGCTTTGTCAGCAGAATTGAAACATTCCTGAAAGGCTTAACCAACCGCCTGGATTGGTTCCGGTAAAGCAAAAACCTGATTTTTACCGTTGCTTTTAGCCCGGTACAATGACCGATCAGCTCTTTTGACCGCATTCATCAAATCTTCACCGGGCAGCAATTGTGCGACTCCAAGACTCACGGTCAATGGGGATCCGTCATGACTCCTGGGCAAGTTAATTGACAATACCTGCTTGCGAATGCGTTCTGCAAATGCTTTGGCGCCAACCATGTCACTGCCCAATAACCCCACAGCAAATTCTTCCCCACCCCAACGACCGATGATCTGACTGGCGTTGGTTAATTCTTTGAATTTTTGTCCAAGCGAGTGCAGCAACTCATCACCAGCCAGATGTCCCATGGTGTCATTGTATTCCTTGAAATCATCCAGATCGGCAATCACAAAAGACAAACTCAGGTGTTCTTTTCGGGCTTTTTCTTCCAACTCAGCAAAAATTTTTATCAGTCCTCTGCGGTTATACAGGCCGGTTAAATCGTCGGTAATCACCAACTCTTCCAACCTGGAATTCATTGAGCTGAATTCCACAATCCAGTTTTTCACCCCTATGATGATCAGGGTAAAAGCCACCATCTGGGTCAATTTCTCTCCGAGTGCTGTATACAATTCACCATGAAAATGGAGTTGGTCCAGACCATCAATCAACATCGCGACGAAAGCCAGAAAGAATCCAACATTGATGTAATGATAGAATCTTCTGCCCTTTAAATCATCAATGGACAGAAACAGGATGGCCGCCATGGCGGCAAAAAAGAATTCGGCAATGATGTTAAAAACCCGGACGTTTTCAAAACGCTCCAGAAACAGGAAGTCATATCCGGCAAACACCAGCACAACTGCAATCAATAACATCAATTTTTTCAGATTAATCATAATCAGCAACCGGAGGCCCTCAGATTCTCATGAGATCAACCGGTCAGTTCCACACACTCAATTAACTGCCTGAATGATTATATGCTGATTTGAGGGACATCACAACGCAAAAAAAACCAGGGTAACATTAACCCTGTTGTCCTGAAGCCAGTTACTGAAGAAATTCGGGATAAAAAAAAGGCGTCAAAAACTGACGCCTTAAGTATAACGCTGAGGAAGAGGGAGGAAAACCTCAGCTGTTTTTGTATGTGAAGATCACATACTTGAAATCTTGCGATTTCAGGGGAACAATGAAAAATTCCTAATTACCATTTTACTTAAGAAAGATGAATATTATGTGAATAACATGCTTCTTATAACCCCTTAGATAAGGGACAAAACAAAAAGTTCAAATTATTCAGATTTATTCAAAATTAAGTAAAACAAGTGTTTGAATCAATCAATGGCTGCCTATTTTACTGAGCAAAGAAGATTTGACAAGCTAATTGTTTTTGTCGTTCGGATAAATTAAACTTATGCGAAATACCTCAGGACAACAAATGGCCACCAAATACCGTAACATCCCACCACTCCGGGCAATCAAAGCATTTGAGGCTTCAGCCAGGCTATTGAGCTTCACCAAAGCGGCTGCAGAACTTCATGTAACCCAGGCCGCCATCAGCCATCAAATCAAAAACCTGGAGTCCATCACTGGGGTACAATTATTTGAACGCTTTAACCGGTCATTGAAGCTCACTTTTGAAGGCCGGCTGTATTTGATCTCCATCCGCAACGCCCTGGAAAGCATTGAAAAAGCCACCCGACAGCTGAAAAACAGAGACACGTCCGGCACCCTGAACATTTCAGTACTGCCTTCTTTTGCCACCAAATGGCTGTCCAAACGAATATGGCGCTTCCAACAACAGTACAAAGAATTAGACGTCAGGATTTCTGCTTTTGAATGGCTGACCGATTTCAAAAAAGATGATTGTGACATCGCCATTCGGTATGCATCCGACCCCAGTTACCCTGGTCTGACGGCCGAGTTATTACTGGAAGAAGAGGTTTTTCCAGTGTGTTCAAAACAATTGTATGAAGCCTATGAAGGCCAGTTGACACCAGACAAACTGATCCATGCCAACCTCTGCCATGAAGATTTTACCACCGAAGACTGGCACGATTGGTTTGATGCCGCGGGCATTCAGGCCAAGCCTCAACTTCGGGGAACCCGCTTCAGTCACATGGTAACCATGTTGGAATCAGTGGAAAACAATCAAGGTTTTGCGCTGGGCAGAACCCCTCTGGTTCAGGACGACATCAACCGGGGTTTATTGGTGGCCCCATTTGACATCTCCATCAAAGGTAAAATGTCATATTACCTGGTTTATCCCAGCGAGACTGAAGGTGATCAGAAATTACAAATCATCAGACAATGGCTATTTGCCGAAGCCGAACAATTCAAAAATAACAGTCCTCAATGCCAATCCTCAGGCTCAGAGCTGAGGTAATTAGCAATGTCTTTGATGAGTGCCTGCAAGCCGCTTTTGTTGATTGAAGATATCAGGTAGACCGGTCCGTCCCAGCCCATTTCAGCCGCATAATCTTTAGCCAGGGCACGTGCTTCATCGGGGGTCGTCACATCCGCCTTGGTAAACACCAGCCAACGCGTTTTTTCCTGCAGCTGATCACTGAATTTTACCAGTTCTTCTGACAATTGATGAAATTGCTCAACCGGACTGCTCATGCCTTCATAAGCTGGCAGCTCGATCATGTGCAATAACAAACCTGTGCGTTGCAGATGTTTCAGAAACTGAATACCCAAACCAGCACCTTCGGCAGCTCCTTCGATGATGCCAGGAATGTCAGCCACCACAAAACTGGTCTCCGCATCAATCGGCACCACACCCAACGCCGGATACAACGTGGTGAATGGATAATCTGCTATCTTAGGACGGGCTTTAGAAATGGCATTGACAAATGTTGATTTGCCGGCATTAGGAAAACCCAGCAAGCCGACATCTGCCAACACTTTCAATTCCAGTTTAATTTCTCTGAGCTGGCCTTGCTCACCCTGAGTAAACTGTCTTGGCGCGCGGTTGACCGAACTTTTAAAATGCATGTTGCCCAAACCGCCCTTTCCACCTTCTGCGATCACCAATTGTTGTCCATGTGTGGTGATGTCTCCCAATTTAAGATCAGTTTCCAGATCGTATACTTCAGTGCCTGTGGGCACTTTAATGATCAGGTCATCACCACCTTTGCCGTACATTTGCCGGCCTTTACCGGATTCGCCGTTCTGAGCATCAAAACGACGCTTGTGCCTGAAATCAACCAACGTATTGAGGCCTTGATCACCTTGCAGGATAACGTGACCGCCAAAACCACCATCACCACCATCCGGCCCACCATAGGCAACATACTTTTCCCGGCGAAAACTGGCCGAACCACTGCCACCGTTACCTGCCTTTACTGTGATCTTGACTTCATCTACAAATTTCATGATTCAAATGATAATGGATGTGTATAAAAAAAGCCCACTATAAAAGTGAGCTTTTAGGAATACTTAGCTGGTAACAGCTTAGCTTTGTGCTTCGATGGTTACGTACTGACGGTATTTCTTGCCTTTCTTGACAAATTTAACCACACCATCTTTGAGGGCGAACAATGTGTGATCTTTACCCATGCCAACATTGTCACCGGCATGAAATTTGGTGCCACGCTGACGAACCAGGATGTTGCCTGCAATGGCAGCCTGGCCACCGTACATTTTGACACCCAAATACTTAGGATTCGAATCGCGACCGTTGTTAGTACTACCTGCTGCTTTCTTATGTGCCATGACGTTTTACCTCTTATCCAATTTTAGTGATTTTCAACTCAGTGAAATTCTGACGGTGACCCATTTGTTTCATGTGGTGCTTACGTCGTTTAAATTTGATGATTCTGACTTTCTTGTGGCGGCCATTGGACAACACTTCTGCAGAAACGGTTTTACCTTCCAGCACTGGTTTGCCGATTTCAATGTTTTCTCCGTCAGAAAGCATCAAAACCTGATCCAATTCAATTTTATCACCGGCTTCTACTTTGAGCGACTCAACTTTGATCACGTCGCCTTCTTTGATTCTGTACTGCTTGCCACCTGTAGCTACAACTGCGTGCATGAAACTACTCCAATTCGGTTGTTCTTAAAAAGAGCGGGGATTTTACTGAAATAATAGCGACCGGTCAACCTTAATTTACAGAGTTTTCAACGACCGCATGACCAGTCGTTCAGCCTGGCGGATTATTTGTTCTTGAAATCCTGGTCAGGCATTACTTCCTGAGCTGCTCAGGATCACTATCAACAAGATGATCAGACCCACCAAAATGGTCAGCCACCACAGGTTATTACGCAGAAAACCTTGCCGGCCATTGTCACCATCACCCGACTCGTCTTTACTTTGAGTCATTGACTCACTGAGCAGTACGTTGCGGGGATGTGAAGGGCTGAATTTTGAAAAACCTGATGTCCCAGGCAATTCGATCCGGTATTTGTAATCTCCATTGGCAATGATGTCACCATTGGACAGTTTAGCCTGAGCGATGGGCATTCCGTTGAGCCTGGCTGTGTGTTTGTTATCCACAAAGTGTAATTCATGCTTCTGCCTGAAAACATGCCAGCCATCCTGGTGGTGGAAATCATCGATAATGAATTGGCCCATACTGCCAGCTGTGAAACTGCGTATGCCATATACTGATGACACATTTTTGTTTTCCTGGACGGTGACATTGGTGTGGTTCAAGGCAGAATCCCTGGGTATGTACTGATCATCCAACAAGCGGAAATTCAACTCATCCACACTGATCAGATCACCCGTGTCAAGCAGGCATCGTTCTTTGACTTCAAAACCATTGACCCGGACCGATTGGTCAAATACTTCCAGCACACAACCATAACTTTTCTCCGTGATAGAAAAATGCCGCCCCCAAATTTTGGGGTGATTGATTTGTACATCACAATCAAAATCATTCCCTACCAACAACACGTGGTTGTCTGGAAACTGGAAAGATTTTTTTGTGTTTTCAATGACTAAATACATTTAATTAGGCCGGAATGTCAAAAGATTTTAGCCTTTATGAGCTGCCGAATTCAACGGTAAGTCACAATTTAATGAAGCATATCACAGTTTTTATTCTGCAATTGTTGAATCATGCAATTGCTTATTGACCCGAAAATGATCCTCCCGGGTGACTGAGACGATGGAAGAATTGGCCGGATGGTTTTTTTTCATTGGCAAAATCGATTACAATGCGGATCACTGATAACGATAAAAAATGGAGAGGGTCACTGTGAATTACAGGTTGGTTTTGTATTGGCTGCTGTCAATGCTGGCTCTGTTACTCTGCCTGTGGTTTCCTACAGAACAAAAAATCCCCCGTGACTTACCTCCCATCGACCTGGTTAAAAGTTTTGAGGTAGAACCCAGCTACCTGTATTTCCTCGACAACCAATTTCATGCTGTGGCAGGTAACCGGCTTGAAATCGGCTTGAAAAAAAAATACCTGAAAAATAAATTTCAACGCTACAACACACTGGTCATTAATGACCTGAACATCAGCCTGAACAAAGTCATCAGCCTGAACTGGACGTTGAATAAACAACGCCACAAAGTGCCACTGAACCTGACCAGGACATCGGTCAACCGCATTGACTTCAATACCCGCAAAGCCAAAGATATTAAAAACCTGCATTTACTGATTGAACACAACCCGGAAATGGGCATTCACAAAGATCCGCTTGATGAGGTTACATTCAGCTCGATGTATCTGAGCAATGGCCATCCTTCAGGTCAACCCGCTGTGGACTTCAGTGAATGGCTGGATTACTCCCCGGTGAAATTTAACTCCATCAACGGTTACACCAGCCCCGACAACACCCATTTGAAAAAGCTGATCTTGAAAGTCGGCACATGGTTATTGATCAGCGTGGTGCTCTATGTTTTGCTGGGCGTAAATGGCCAGCAGCTGATCGGTACCTTGCTGATCGGCTGGCTGTTGGTTTCCATACCATATTGGTATAACTTCCATCGTCAACAAAATCAATTACAGGAAGCATTCCCGGAAAACAGCTCCTACCTCAACGCCCTGGACCGCCAGGCCATGGACACCGCCAGGTCGATCACCAGCAAACTCGAAAGCCTGCCGGCATTTGATCCCAAACAACACAAACTGGTGATTTTCGGCCCCAATCAATTCATCTACCTCAGGTTGTTTTACCATTTGTCCGAGTATGATGTGGCGGTTCATAACACACTCAGAGATTTGAGTCAGACGTCTGCCAAAGCCATCTACGTGTTTTTTGCAGGATCAGGAAAACTGTGTCATCCGGCCATGGCCCATCAATGGACTTACATGACCTCTGATCAACTCAGCAATCAATCCTTTGACCGCATTGGCACGCCACCGGTTAAAGTAGTAACCATGGAAGCGGACTATTGTATGGTGATGACACGATGACGGTAATTTACGGCTTACTGTATGCCGCTTATTTTATGCTGCTGGGATCCGGAATGAGGGTTATGTTCAATTGGGTCAGCGGCCAACATGTATTGATTCATAAAAAAACCGAGTTTTTTGCTCAGTCTTTCTTTCAGGGTATTTTTTTGCATGTGGTGTTATTTAACATACTGCAGTTTTTCCCACTTGCTCACAGCTGGATATTAATACTCACCGGCAGTCTTGTGTCGGCCTGTCTGCTGGTGCTGATACTGGCTCAATACCACGGCAAGATGTTGCGGTTTCAGTCCATCGCTCCTACCAGGCTAAGCCTGTCACTGCTCGTGTTGGTAACCGCTGGCACCTGTCTGATTTACTGGAACGGCCGGTTGCTGCCCAACATTGCCTGGGATTCATGGATGATTTGGGAAGGTAAGGCCAAACAGTGGCTGGCTCAGGGATTGAATGTTGAGATCAGTCAGTGGCAGGAATGGATCGGCAATCCACAAGCAGTGTTTAATGTCTCAGCCCACTATCCCGATGGTATTTCGCTGCTCTATTTCCTGCCCAAGCTGATTTTCACTGACAGCAATCCAGTGGTGCATGTTTTGGCTTTGGTGGCATATGCCCTGACCACATTGCTGATGATCAGTCGCCTGGCAAAGTTCAATACCCCCGGTTACTTGCAGCTGGTGTTCGTGATGGTCATGTATTCCATTCCACTGATTAACAACCACCTGATGATTTTCGGCTATGCGGACATTTGGATGGCCATGTATGTCTTACTGATCATGCTCACATTGATGGATTACCAGGACGAAGGACACCAGGGAACAGGACTGACCATCATTGGTTACCTGTTGTTATTACCCATGCTTAAGCTGGAAGGTTGGGTATGGTTGGGGCTGTTTGTTTTGGCCCATCTGCTGGTGAAGGCTTATCGCAGCAGATTCCGGAGTCATTTGGCGGTTGTTGCCACAGTGGCCATCATCGTGATGATGATAACTGATGGTATTCATTTGTCGACCCCGCTGGGGCAGTTGATCATCAACAGTCAACAACTGGTGGTCTTTAACCTATTGAATACACCGTTAGAGTTCAGTGACATTTATGCCGCGTTGCTCACCGGCTTCTTCTGGCAGAATAACTGGTCATTCATTTGGCTGGGCCTGCCCTTTTTACTGGTTACATTTTTCACCCAAAATCAGAACCGGGCCAGTCAGGTCTCGCACGTGTTTATGTTACTGGCATTGCTGTGCTTTTTGTTTTTGTTTTTCTTCACCACCGCCAGTCAATGGGCCCGTGATTTGACGGCGCTGAACAGGGTGGTGTTGCAATTAACCCCGTGCTACTTATTTCTGCTGTTTAAAATGCTCAGTCAATTGCGTGGTGTGGCAGATCAACCCGACCCGGCGTAATACCGGATCGGGACAGTGATTCAGAATTTCAAGTATTTCATACCCTGTTCAAAAACCACATCAACCGGAATGCCCGCCTGATTAACCTTTTCCAGAGAGGCGGCCAGGGCTGGTGAAATCACCCCATCACTGGTAAACCAATCAGCCACAGCCGCATAGTCTCCATCTCCCTGGTGAGTGAGTATTTTTTGTGACAGTGAAGCAATGGCTTGCGACATTTTTTCCGCATCAACTGTGTATTGGCCGGTGGTTTCATTGAAACTGAAAGCCCCTTGCTCTGCAAAGTAATTGAATCGCAACAAATTAGCCACGCCATGAGCTGAGCTGGACCCAAACCGCACAGACCGAAAAATGCCTGCCATAAATGTGGTGTAATAATCCATCAGCTCACCTTCTTCCAGCTCTCCCATGGCATGTAGTTTTTCCACCATGTAAAGCCCAAGAATATCTGCCTTACCTTCTTCAATGGCTGAAGCATACTCTTTCAACGCCGTTCTGACAGTGCCTTGGTCGTTGATGGTGTTTTTGATGCCCAGGCCATGAGCCACTTCATGAAACATGGTGTTGGCAAAAAAAGCATTGAACGTGATGTGCTTTTGTTGTTCCGGAGCCACCAGCTCCCTGGCAATGGGAACCAGGATTTTTTCAAATTTTGCCTGCATGACATTTTTCAACTGTAATCTGCGGGTGCCTTTTTCAAGTTGTACGGTTTCATCATTGGGCAGGTTGATGGCTATTGTTTTGCTTCCCGCATTCGAGTGACCGGCATAAAATATCGCATCGTAAGCATTGAGATCAGAGTCAGTGCCCGGGGTTTCCGTTTTATAGGCATCTGCCACAGGCAGCTCTGCCTGCAATTGCGGCAGGAATGCGGCAAACTTGGCCAACCGCTCACTCCAAGCCAGGTCTTTGATCAATACATAAGCTTCATAGGCTGCCTTATAACCAAACAACTGGTCTTCATAGGTTTCAATTGGCCCTATCACCACATCAATGGCGTTGTTTTTCATGTCCATCCAGGCCAGGTCAGATGCCCTGAATTGATCATTTTGCAGGGCATTGGCCCGCAACTGCAGGTATTTTTTAAACCCTACATCTTCAGCCAGTTCAGCAGCTTCCAACAGCAAGTCAGCAGCTTGTTTAAGTGCTTTGGCATGCCTGACATGAAACGCTTCAGCCGCTAACTCACCCTGTTCATTTCGCACCACATAGGTGTAGAGGTCTTTCATTGCCTGTGTGCCATTGGCTTCAAAGTCAGCTTTATCCAGATCATGGGGATAAAAATTGGCACCCAGGGATTTATCGCCATAACCTGGCATGAAGGGTTGATCACCGTCAAGACGATCCCAGGGGCCGTAATTGATGTCTGCAAATGTCCTCAGACGCTGGTCCTTGATGCCGTCCAAAAAGGATTGTTTGGCACCAAAACTTTGCAGCCAGAATAACTGATCCATGATTTGAGCAGCCGCAATCAATTTCGGCAGCAACTGCCGCTGCTGTTCAGACAGGTGCGAAATATCTGCAGTCAACCTGAACGTCGCATACTTATTCAACAAGTCAGCATGGGGTTTGACCGGTTCGGGCTTCACCGGATCTTTTTGGTAATCCACTTGTTGCTCTGACTCACCAGGGCTTTGCTGGCTACCAGTCTGCTCAGGCTGTTCTGTCTGACAGGCCACCAGAAACAGGGCGGCCATTAACAACAGCCAGTGTGCTTGTTTAGTTTTCATGTTGTTCTCCAGTTAGAGTAATGGAATGATAGTTGTCTTCAATGCGTGATGCAATGTCATCGATGTGATAATCAAAGTGAGGGGGCAGGGCCTGTATGGCACTCAGGTCCCGATGAATGCCCTCCAGTTTCGCCAGCAGATCATCTTCATCATTGCTTTTGAAAGTGAATCCTTTGTTGTACTGGTTGGCCAGCCAACACATACCTGATCCAGGGGTGTCAGCCACCAGGATGATTTTATTGTGGTACATGGCCTCAAGTAACACCACCCCAAAAGATTCTGCCCGGTCATGAGATGCCAGACAAAAGACATCACACTGGGCAAACAGTTGATCAAGCTCATCCTGACTGACTCCACCTGTCAGGGTAACCCGCTGCTCCAAGCCATTGGCTGAGACCAGGTTCTTCAGCACATCGGCCAATGCCCCTGAACCCGCCAACAACAGATGGCCCGACGGATAATGTCGCATGGCTTTGATCAGCAATTGTTGATTTTTATATCGCGTCAGCCGGCCAAGGTGAAAGATACGCAACTTATCAGCTGGCCAGTAAGAATCAACCAATGCAGAACATTTTGTTTGGTTCTTTAATGAAGCCACATTGATGCCTAAAGGGATCACTTTGACTTTTTCATGATTGATCTTCAGCTGTGGAGAATGGTTGGCATAGTTGTCACTGCTGACCAACAACAGTGACGCCTGTCTGATCAATCGGTTTTCCAATGGTTTGAGTATCCGGTATAAACATTTCATCATCACCCCAGAATGCTCTGTCACCATGTCAGAATGCCAGCTGATGACCCAAGGTACCTGACGGGCCCGGCGGTGCCATGCCAAGGTCAACAAACTTGGGTTCGGGGTGTGTAGATGAAGCACATCAATTGATTCGTCTTTGAGAATCCGGCGGATCTGCTGGTTTAGTCCCAGCATCAAAGGGGTGTGTAACACGGGTCTTGAACATGCCAGTCTGATGACCTTTACCCCGTTCATCTCACTGTATTCGGTCTTGGATTTTAACCAACCCCACTGGTGGTTGTGCACCATCACTATGACTTCATGTCCTTGCCTGACTTGCGCTTCGGCCAGGTCTTTGAGGTAAGATTCCATACCGCCATGGAAAGGCGGATAATATTTGCCAAGGTGAAGTATTTTCATCAGAACGTCACTCAGTCCCGACGGTTGATTTTGTCCTCAAGCATGGCCAGTTTCTGAGTCAATCGTCTGATTTTTTGTTCTTTGCGGGTCAGTGCCATATCCATGGTCAGCATCCTCAACAGAATCATACTGATGGCCAGCACCATGATGAGACTGGGAGCATACGTCACTCCAAGACGGGCAGCCATCCAATCCATCAGCTGAGGAAAAATCGATAGAATTATGGCAACCGTGGCAACCGTAAGCCACCAGGTGGCGTACGGGCCATGCATTTTGCCTTTTCTGACCAGGTACAAAATGGTCAGCGACAGGAAAGCACCGATGATAAGGATCGTGATGTTGGTCATTTGGCTTGTTTGGCTCCGATGTTGGCTATGCACAAGGTGGTGGTGTGAACCATGTATTTCAACACCACCAGCCAGGAACTGAAAACTCGGGATTTACCGTCATTTCGCTGGTTCATTTTAACAGGAACTTCAACAATATTGAGCCCGGATTTCAACAACAACAACAAAACCCCAACATCCTGGTAATCAAGCATACTGGCGGGCCTCGCAGAGAGCACTTCAATGGCTTTGTGGTTATACAACCTGAATCCGGATGTCAGGTCTTCAATTTTGATGTGCGTCAATGATTTAAAAAACCACCAGGCCATTTTTTTCAAACGGCTCAGCCTGGAAGGAAACGTACCAATCACCACATCTGCTGCTGCCGAGCTGAATGTCTTAAACAACGCCTCAACTTCCAAAGGCAGATGCTGCCCGTCGGCATCCATGGTTATCACCGTGTCATACCCATGAAGCTGAGCATAGCGGATACCGGTCTGCGTGGCTCCCCAGGCACCCAATTGATTACTCAGTGACAAACACCTGATACCATGTTCTGCCACCACAACTGCGGTATCATCCTGGCTGAGGTCGTCGATAACCAACACGTCACAATGCACCGTTTCCCTGAGTACAGGGAGTAATTCACGAAGATTTTCTGCTTCATTAAAAGCAGGTATGACAATTAATGCCTTCACGTCATGTTAATGATTTAAAATAGGACACACGTTATAAACCATGTGCCTGTGATAGTGGTGATATTTTTCATTTTTTAAGTGTTCACTGATGCCTCATCAAATTCAAATCATCCATGACCTGTTTCAAATCAAAGGGGGTGGCGAACGCCTGGTCATGACCCTTTGTGAAGGCTTACCCGCTGATCTGCTCACCGCACACATCGGCGAACACACCTTTGACCTCACTCAATTACCTGGCAGGATCACTGACCTGGACGCACTCAGTGATATTCATGGGATCAAAACCTGGTCTCTGGCCAGGGCATTCCGCAGCCACCAGCCCAGCCACCAGCACCCCAAAATCATTTACAGCGGTGTGGCCAGCCCATTGGCCATAACACACCACAGACATGCCCGTAATGTGTTCTATTGCCACACCCCACCCCGCTTTATATATGACAAGCGGACAACCTTTGAACAAGCCATGAATCCCATAAAACGCTGGGCTTTTAAACGACTGATCAATTGGTTTCAACCACAATATGAACAAGCCGTCAGGCAAATGGATGTGCTGCTGACCAATTCTGAATATGTCCGGCAACGCATTCAAGGCGCCTTGCAACTTCAGGCGCAAGTGGTCTATCCACCCTGCGACACCAACCATTTCAAATGGCTCAGCCAGGGTGATTTCTACCTCTCGCTGGCACGACATGACTCTTTGAAACGGATCGACGCCATCATCCGCGCTTTTTTACGCATGCCGGATAAACAACTGGTGGTGGCTTCCGGCGGGGCAGAAACTGAACCCCTGAAGCAACTGGCAGGTAATGCCCCCAACATCCACTTCACCGGCTGGCTCAGTGAAACACAGTTGCTGAAACTGCTTGGACAGTGCCTGGCCACCATATACGTACCTTTGGATGAAGATTTTGGCATGACTCCGGTGGAATCCATGTCCGCAGGCAAGCCAGTCATCGCCGCTGACCATGGGGGCTTACTGGAAACCATGCTCGAAGGCGAAACCGGATACCTGGTGAGTAATGAAAACCTGGACGAACAAATCATGGCCGCTGTCCAGCGTTTGTCCGGCAAGCACGCCATGGCCATGCGCAGCGCCTGTGAAGCACGGGCCCAGGCTTTTTCACACACCACATTTCTGAAAAAAATCAAAGAATATCTGTGATCCTGCGACCCTTTGGTCCTAAACTCAGTCTATTGGGTATGTTAAATGGAAAAATTTGATTTTGACTTACTTTAACCAGACCATCGACGACCTGACCAAACAGCAGGTGCTGAAATCCAAACAGCGCGCCTGTCGTCAGGTGTATGATGCCTTTTCCACACCGGTGTTTAATCTGGCATTCAAAATGCTGCAAAACCGGCATGACGCTCAGGACGTGATGCAAAATGCATTCATCACGGCGTTCCAGAAAATGGCTCAATGGTCAGGGGATGTTGCCTTTGGATTCTGGTTACGCAGAATCGTGATCAATCAATGTCTCGATCTGATCAAAAAAAATCATCAGCAAATGACGATCGAATCACAGGATGCTGGAGCCAGTCATGAAGCCATGCACTACGACCACCAGCACGATGCCAATTACCTGCTCAGCCAGTTGCCTCCCATTTCAAGATCCATTTTGTGGCTCTATGAAGTGGAAGGGTTGACTCATCAGGAAATTGCCGATGTTTACCAAATGTCAGTCAGTTTTTCCAAATCTCAACTGGCCCGCAGCAAACAATTGCTGGGCCGTTGGTTACAAAATCAGGAGCATCAGCATGAACAAAGCCGATCATAAAGACCTCAACAAATGGCTGAACAACCAGCCTCAGGAAATTCCTCCAAGGGAGGCTTTTGACAACATCATGGACCAGGTCCACCAACGCAATCAATCACGCAGCTACCGTCTGCCGGTGTTGGCAGCGGCGGTGCTGGTTGGTCTGATGTTGTGGCTGATTCCCCGCAATGAACACGCGCAGTTACAACAGTTACAACTGCTCACCGAAAAAATATCCATGATTGAATACGTGGTCCGCAATGAAGTCATCAACCACTCTGCGCCAGGTTCACAATTACTGGAAAAAATGATTTCTATGGAAAACTGGCTGGACCAATTGGATGAAAACATCGCGCAAACCAATGACAACAGCCAAAAACTCGACTTGCTGCATGCCAAGCTCGAAATACTCGATGATCTGGTGGCTTTACACAAAAAGATGAAGCCCTCAGCCAACCAACAAGTGATTTAACAAATAGGTGAAAACATGAAACTAAAAACAGCATTACTGACCGGCTTAATGGGCTTTAGCTCTATGGGCCTGGCTGCAACCACCGATGAACAGGTCAACGTCAATGTCAATGTTGACAATGGCGAAGGTAAAATCGTCATCATACGCAATGTCAATGGCCAAACCAAAACCATTGAAGAGTCATTCGCCGCTGATGAACACACCGATGTTGATGCCCTGATTGATGACATACTGGCCGAACATGGCATTGAGCACCAGGGCCAGGAACGACATAAAGAGGTGACCAGTATATTCCATGAAGGCAATAAGGATATGGTCTGGGTTCAAAAGAACAATGATGTGACGGTTGATCTGCTCGATGGTCAAGCCAAAGTCATCATCAAAAAAGACCACAATGGTCAGGTTGAGGTGATCGAAGAATCCTTCGACATGACAGATGGTCAGGACATCAACGTACTGATTGATGAATTAATGGCTGAACATGGCATTGAAGCAGGCGATGCTGAAGTTCATCGCAAAGTCATCAAACTGGACCGTAAGTTCACCCAGGTAGACAGCAGCAAACCGCGTCTGGGTTTCATGGCCAACGTCAAAGACAATGGCTGGGAAATCGTTTCGGTTGTCCCTGGCAGCGGGGCAGATCAGGCCGGCTTACTGAAAGGCGACCTGATCACCAGTATTGACGGTCAAAGCACAGCCAAAGACGGACTGGGCCTGACCGAGTTCATCGCCAGAGAACACCAGGAAGGCAGCGTCAGTGATGTACAGGTATTGCGCAAAGGCAATGAATTGATCATGGGTGTAACCGCTCAGGTGATTGATTCACCTGATATCCTGATGACCCTGGAAGGCGATCACAAATGGCTTTCTTCATCTGGCAATGACTTTAAGTTCAGCAGCGGTGACCTGGATGGCATGTTTAAAGGCTTACATGTGGATGTTGAGCACCTGGATAAAATGGTTCAGGGCCTGGGAGATCATGACATCCGTGTGGTCACCACCGGTGATGCGGACGCCTATTTTTTCTCAGGCAGCAAGATGAACCAATGGCTGGGTAAAAACCACCACTTTTCCACGATCACCAAATCACTGGGCAAATACTTTGGCACCAGCGAAGGTGTACTGGTGCTGGAAGTTGATGGCAACAACAAACTGGGATTGAAAGATGGCGATGTGATCATGGCCATCAATGACCAGGACGTAAAAACCCCTAAAGACGTGGTGAAAATCATGTCAGGGTTCAAATCTGATGAATCGTTCACCATTGAAATCATCAGGGAAAAAGAAACCTTATATTTGGAATCTTGATGTTGCCAATGCAAGCGGTCTTTTGATAGAATACGCGCACTTTGAAGAACAAAGCCCATCACCGGGCTTTGTTTTTTGATACATCATCCAATGTAGTGGACGCGTAGCTCAGCGGGAGAGCACTTCGTTGACATCGAAGGGGTCACTGGTTCAATCCCAGTCGTGTCCACCAATTCTCAGATTAATCCTTATACCGAAGCTTCATAAGCTTGTTTAATCCAGGCCAGTAATTGTTCATCTACGTCTGCCAAATCGGTGATTTGCACACGATGTGTACACATGGTGCCGAATGGGCCTGAAACTTCCAATCGCTCAGTGGTCGGAACACCCTTCAATTTCAAGCCCAGATCAATGCGTTTTTTGGTGGCTGGCTTGATCAGCACAAACTGGTGTTTTCTGATGAAGCTGACCGCTGCTTTTTTGGGTGTTACAGTGATGTCATCACCCAGTGAGGCAACCTTTTCGGATAACAATTCATAGACCGGCCACAAAGCTTCTTTGCCACGGTATTGTTCCTGCAACAATGTTTCATCATCCGTGGATGCAGCATCTGATTGCCTGGCTTTGTGCGCCACAAAATTCGCAAAGCCATAAGTGAAGCCATGTTCAGTTTTCAAAAAAGCGATGATGGCCTGGTGTTTTTCATGGCCACTTTTTTTAACCACGTCGACCCAGTGTTTAATTGGTTTCCCGGTGTTTTTTAACAGCCCTTCTTCCATAGTGTCCTCCTTCGTTAATGATGATATGTTTTATTGAGTCATGGGTTGATGCCACCGATAAAATCCATCACCATGTCAACCGGCGCTGAGCGACCGTAATTTTGCCAAAGGGATTTCATGAAAGCCCCCCTTGATTGGTCAGCAGGGCCTTCTGTCCAGGTTCGGTCGCACATCTGATTTTCGGTTGGAAAAGCATAATTGGTGGCTTCTTTATCCAAAAAATCAATGTATTCTTTACTCGCAATCTGATATTTGAGGGTAGCCTCTACACTGAAGGGACCGGTTTGGCCACTCACCGGGACCAAATAGTTGGTGACATCATAATTCACCACTTCTCCCGGATGACCCGGGCGCGCCGGATAAGTAATACCCACTGGCATCATCTCAGGATCAGTTGCCGACCTGAAACCCAACGGTGGAATGCGGTTATCCTTGGCCACACAATCGTTGAGGGCAAAATGAAACATCTTGTCACCATCACCATCGGTGATTTCACAGGCCCCATCACCGCCATTGGCGGCTGGATTCCAGATACCCTGCAATGACTCATAAACCTTGACCTGGGCATCCTCAGTGAGCACCCCGGTCATTTCATCATAAGCCCCGCTTTCCCAAATGATTGCATTACTTGCGTCCCGCACCACAACCTGTAACCACATCCGCCTGCCCTCCGGGTAACCTGTGGGCAATTTGTGCCCGGTCAGGTTGGTCACTGTGATTGCCAGTGACAGCTCCTCTGAGGTCACGGAATTCACCGAGGCATCCAGTAGTGCGCTTTGATTTTGCAACATGTCCAGCGCATAGGACGTGGTCAGGTCAAAAGCGGTCAGCCGGCCAGTATCGCTGGCTTCAAGATCAGCGCCATACAAGCCTTTGAGCACTTGCGGAATCCAGCTGTTACCACCGGCAAACTGATGGGTAGGCAAATTACCCATTCTGCGGCCTTCACCCATACCATTGAGGTTATCAAACACACAAGCACGCGCTTCGATGCTTTCAGATTGCGGCATGTGACAGGTTTGACAATTCGCACCAGTCACCAGGGCCGGCAGGTCACTGCTTATGTCGCCCATACCGTCCCGGTATATTAAATCGGCAAAGTAAGAATTTTGCCATTCTGAATAGGTTCGCTCCACCGGCATGGCCAGACTGGTTGCAGTGCCATCACTTAACACCAGTGTTTTAAAGGGCTGGACCACACCATTTTGTTCATAATCCGGTGACGAGACATTGTGGCAGGAACCACAGAATTCTGCAGATTGAATGAAACTGGAATATTCCCATCCATGAAACGGGGTGGAACCGCCGTCATTGTAATCCTCAGCTGAATAAGGTCCTTTACGACAGGGAATGGAATCGGTGGGACAGGCCTCATCATCTATCCAGACACTGCCATTTTGAATGATCTGAGCTTCTCCACCGGGACCAGTCTGATCCATCCGGTGACAAAACTCACAGGTCACTCCATCAAAATCATTATGTTGACTGTGCACATCCGTGTAATCTGCAGCCAGCTCACAACCATTGACACCATCAACCGGTGGATCTCCTGGTGTAACAGGCTTGGCAACCCGGCCATTGTACCAACCCAAAGGGCTGTGACATTTCAAACAAAAATCCCCCACCCCTGGCAGGTCGTTGTTGGCCACATCCAGGGCAGCCCAAAACAAAGGATCCCTGGTGGCATTGGCTTTCATCGAGCCCACCCAGGTACTGTAAGGCATATTGATGGGGTCATCGGTGACGCTACCACCCTTGTGGCATCCGGAACAATTATTGGAGCCACCCATCGAATAAGCCAGTCCGGGTTGCGTCCCGTGAGGAGTGAATTCAATGGTGCCCGAACCGGCGTTCAGCACAAGGCTGCTGAACAACAGGAAAATCAGTATAGAACAACGGTACATAGTGGATATCTGCATAAATCAATCTGATTATAGGGGTATTTATGCAGAATTTCCTACTACCAAAAAAAATTCTTTACCCGCAATGGGCATTTCATTGAACCACTTCTCAGAAAACCCTGATTTTCCCAAACCAGGCAAACACCTAGACTGGAAACAGGTTGACGCTCATGAGGGCCTCAGCTGTATTCAATAAAACTAAAAGGAGAAACACCATGAATCATTTCAAAAAACTGATCTTACTTACCACCCTGATGGCACAAAGTGCCTGGGCTGCAGTCAATGTCAATCAGGCTGATGCAGCAACCATTGCGGCTGAGCTGAAAGGCATTGGTTTATCAAAAGCCACTGCGATTGTGGCTTACCGGGAGAAAAACGGCCCTTTCAAAACCAAAGAACAACTGACAGAAGTCAAAGGCATCGGTCTTAAAACCGTAGAAAAGAACCGCCAGGAAATCAAACTGAAGTAAGTTCACTCCCGCAAAGGCCCTGTTGCAAGATCACTCTTCAGCAGGGTTTTGGGGTGCCTCATCCTGGCTCTTCAGATACTTGATGGTCACTTCTCTTGATTTCCGGTTAATCAACTGATTCTTGATTTGCTCCTCGGTCATCAGCTGTTCTGCAGAATCGGACAAATGCTGAAATACTTCCTGATAGGAATGTGTGAGGTTATCGATCAGGTCAGCTGTTTTGGCAAAATGCTGTTCCACTTCCTGTTGGTAATTTTCCAATTGCTTTTCCACTGCCTTCGTTTGATTGTTATCCTGACCCTGACGCTGGAGCACGTACATGATGGTCATGCCTAACAACAAGCCGATGACACCAGCAGCCAATATATAAATCATCGTATCCATGGTTAACTCCGGTTGGGCTCCTGGACCAATACCCAAGGAGCAACGGTCACGGCCATTAATCTGGTTTGTTCAGCATGCCACTTACTGGCATGTTCATCGTGCGCCCGGACCAACTGTTGATTGTTCATCCATTGCTCTATGACCGAAACATCATCCCGGTGCATGGCCATGGCCACATCAATCAGATTCAAATCAGAACTCACCTCTATCAGTATGCCTTTGGCAAAATGTTTTTGCAATTCAAGAAAACTGATTTGAGCAGCTTCCCGTTCATAGTGTTCCCTGGTATTCAGGGTGTCGTCTTGTGTTTCAGTCATGGTCTTCAAAATTGAGGTTTTTCACGCCAAGGTTGGCGATTTACATAAGATTGCAACCGTCGGATGGCCCCCAAACACAGTTCATCATCCTGCTGAGTGTATTGTTTGGTGAGTTGACTCAACGATTCGCTGAACTGGTTTTCTTCGGCATCAAAATCCACCTGACAAAAATCTTCAACAATCCATGATTGCACTTCAATGGCTTCGTTGTATTCTGCAATTTCTGCAAACACCGCAGCTTTGGTATCCAGATAGGCCCAGGGAATGGGTTCAGATGAACCATAGAGGGTCTGTAGCTCAGCAAAAGTTTTCCAGGCAATCTGCCCGTTTCGGCATGACTTGTCTGGCAAGGTAGACAGCATCCAGGCATGGTCATTGAATGCCGCTTTGACATCTCTTAACTGGGCCTCCCTGAGTAAACCGTAAGCTTTTTGACAATCGAATACCTCGTTGTCTAATTCGTAAATAGGGTACAAGGAAAGGCGGTAATACGAGGCACCATGACCCTGCTCAGCTGCTTGCTGAAACCAGTTTCGTGCTTCATCATACAGCGACTCACTGAACAACAGTTTGCCCACTTCATACATCCCATGAACATAGCCCATCTCTGCTGACTTCAAAAACCACTCTTTGGCTTTGTCGAGGTTACGTTCAATGCCCATGGCACCATCGGCAAAAGCCGTGCCAATAAAAAATGCACTTTCTGCATGTCCGGCTTCAACCTGGCTGATCAGTGCATCAGGTATTTTGGTTTCTTCTGCCGTCAGAGCCGATAGCCAAAACACAGAAATCAGCAGCGTTATTTTACCCATTGTAAGAACATCCTTCCACGGTGTTGGTAATCATCAAAAGCATCAAAACTGGGCGCCCCGGGTGACAGCAACACCACATCACCTGAACGCACCATCTGCCTGGCCAATTTGACCGCATCCTGCAGATTTGGTTTATATATACATTGTGTTTTTATGCCATGATTCAAGATCACACGGGCAATTTTTTCACCATTTTCGCCACTGCAAATGATGGCCTTGGGTGGCCTGGGAGAAACCTCATGCACAAATTCATCCCAACTTAAACCACGGTCAAAACCACCCACCAACAAGACTGTTCGCTCAGGATTGGTGGTGCTCAATGCAGCAATGGTCGCCTTGGGCGTCGAAGCGATGCTGTCATCAATGTAGCTGACGCCTGCTGCCTGCCAGACGGTTTGCAACCGATGAGGCAGTGGTTGAAACTGTTTGATGGCGTTGAGTACCGGCATGATGTCCATCCCCAAACGACTCAGTATCTGACAGGCCGCAGCGGCATTGACCATGTTATGCCGGCCTTTCAATGCCCATCCGAAAGGGCTCATCAATGCTTTGTCCTGATACATCAGGTTGCCATCAAGCTCATAAAAACCGTGCTGGTCATTGAACCAGCTGACAGCAGCCGTAAGGGGACTTTGCTTGAGCCAGGCCAGACTATTGAGATCACGCGCATTGAGCACCACCTCATCAGCCTGTTCAAGCAAACGCCATTTATCGCGGTGATAAGTGGCTTCATCAAGGTGCCAGTTCAAGTGTTCACTATACAGGTTCAGCAACACCGCCAGATCAGCCTGTATACTGCCATCCTGTGACTGGTAACTGGAAGTTTCAAGAATCACAAATGCATCATCATCGAGACAGCTGATCAGTGGACGACCAAAATTTCCCGCCAGGACAACCCGGTGCCCCAGGCTGGTTAGCACGTGAGTTACCATGGCAGACACGGTGCTTTTTCCTTTGGTTCCGGTAATGGCCACCACCTGACCGTGACGCTCATTGGCAAACCACAGCGCTGAACTGCTCAATAACCGGCAACTGGCTTTGCTGGCCGGTGTTGTGTAAGGCGATATACCTGGAGACTTAATCACCACATCAAATTGGTTGAGCACATTGTTTGTCACCTCATCGGTGACATATTCCTGGTGATGCTGATCGGTTTCGTGTGGCTGACAGAGCACCACAAACGACCAACCCGGCAATCGCTGATGCAAGTATGCAGCTGTGGCTCGACCTTCCACCCCATAACCCCAAACGGCAACCCGTTGTTGTTTGAGTTCAGTCAACAGCATGTTTCAGGACCTCACGAAATCCGCGCCTGGCTGGAATCTGATGACGCTCACTGACTTGCATCAAAGCCTGCTGCCAATGTTCTGGGACGTTTCCAATTTGTATGAGCCAGTCGCGCACACGGGGATGAGCTTGCCAGTCCGGATGGCTGGCCAGTAAATGCATGGCAACCCGGCATTCCCTGGCCTCACCCACACATTCAAATGGTTTGATACCTGCCAAATCCAATAATGCAGCATACAATTCATTCAGCGCTTCATCTTCGAGCAAATTGCGTTGAAAAATACCCAATAACTCTTGTTGACTGATGAATGGAGCCAGGGCGAGAAACACAAAGGCACATTTGGGACAGGAGCCACACCAGTGATGTCCTTGGTTCTGAGAACCGGCCAGGTGGAAATTTCGATTACAGCTGGAGAACACTGGAAAATACCGGGGATATCGGGCAAATTGTTTCACAATTGCCAGCTCGGAAAATGGTCTGAGCAATGAGAAACACCGCAGATCAGACGCCAGGGATGTCTGCACAATGTTTTGCCAGCTGATTTCATAGGCAAATGATTTGGAATACTGATGATTCACCCACTGGCCATTCTCAGCCCGAAGGTTGCCCTCATCTGCAGATCGCTCATTGGAGAACACAACCGCATCAAAATCTCCGAGCAAGGCCGCCACCACCGCGACACAGCCATTGATCGCGGTAACCGGAACATGACCATTGTACGCGCCTTGATCATTGGCTTCACCAAGTCTGGGGTCCAGATACCGTTCAACCCGGTACAGGGGTTGACCTGTGGTTGCGGCCACTTCTTCAATAAAAGCAGATTGACCAACAACAAACAATTGAAACGATTCACCGACTGTTTTCAGGTGTTCAATACTCACCAGGGAATCTTTTCCACCACCGATGGCCACCAATGAACGCGGTGCCAACTCCAAAGAGCGGGCAAGCGGTTCGGCGAACTCGCCGTTGAAGCGAATATCACCCAGCCAACCCAATTGGTTGGTATGAGCCAGTTCAGCCAGCCCCGCCTGCCAGGTTTGTTCCAGCCAACGAGCCTGTGCCAGGTCAGGCCGGACTCCAGTGAAGTTGATTCGCCTGGCCAATGACGTTTTGTAGTAACTGACCCCAGCCATCCAGTGCAGGCAATCAATCGCCTTTTGCAGTTGTTGACCCAGGGCGTCAACCCGTTGCTGTGTTACTTGTGGAAAAATCAGCCGTTCAGTAAAGGGCCCAAATTGGGCATCCTGATAATGCAAGCACAGTTCACCACTGGCAACGTTAAACTGCCAGTCCTTGAATGTAAATGCCTGTGCAGCTGATGGCTTCATCAATCGCCGGCGATGGTCATTTCGCCAATTAACCAGGAACCAGTCGCGGTTTTGCTGCGACGGTCCACATCATCGCCCACCGCCTGCAGATCTCTGAACATCTGTTTCAGGTTGCCGGCTATGGTCAACTCAGATACCGGAAACTGAATTTCACCGTGCTCTACCCAAAACCCCGATGCACCACGGGAATAATCACCAGTCACCGGATTGACCCCCTGGCCCATCATTGAGGTGACCAGCAAGCCACGATCCATGGTTTTAATCAGGTCCTTCGCCAACGGTTGCTGGCTTTGCACTTCCAGGTTATGCGCTCCACCGGCATTCCCAGTAGTGGTCAGCCCCAATCTTCTGGCTGAATAAACCGATAACAAAAAACCATTCAACAAGCCCTGTTCGATGATGTGGCGCTGATGAGTTTGCACCCCATTACTGTCAAAATTCCGACTGGCAAATCCACCTGTGATAAAGGGGTCTTCATACAAGCTAAACCATTCTGGAAATAACTGGTTGTGCAAATCGTTTTTCAAAAAACTCGCTTCCTGATACAGCGAACTGCCACTGATTGCTGAAGTCATGTGACCGATCAAAGTCTTGGCACATGAAGGGTCGAATAACACCGGCGCCTTACAGGATTTAATTTTCCTGGAACCGGCCCTTTGCAGGGTCCTTTGAGCTGCTTTGATGCCAATCTGCTCAACCGCCTCAAGGTCCTGAATACGTCGTTTGGCATCCCACCAATATTCACGCTCCATCTGACCCTCATGTTCAGCGATGGCGACCACACTGGCAGACACATTACTGCCCCTTTTTTCTCCATAAAATCCATTGGAGTTGGCATATACTGAATAACCTTCACCCATTTGCACTGAGGCGTCATCGATGGTGATTTGGCGACCTTGCTGGTTGGCATAATCAACAGCTGCTGCTTCTGCTTTGAGCACCATTTCCATCAAATCATCAATGGGCTTGTGGTTGTCATACCAGGTTTCAAGCGCCCTGAATTCTTTGGCAAGTAATTCAGGATCGGCCAATCCTGCAGCTTCATCCGGTTCTGTCATTCCGGCAATTGCCAGCGCCTTTTCCATGGTCAGGTTGATGTTGTCCTGATTGACCACCGCTGTTGAAGCGGTACCTTTCGCATGATTTTTATAGACCGTGATCACCAAAGACTTATCCTGATTGTTTTCAATGGTCTCCACATCTGAGGCTCGACCGGTGACGGAAACGCCAGAGCCTTCTGAATAAATGACTTCCGCCTCAGTTGCACCTTGTGCGGCCAGTTGTTCGAGGATTTTTTCAACCAGTTTTTGTGTTGACATATGCGTATTTTCCGGAGCTTTGGGGTAATCTGAAATTCAGCAGACAGTTTACTTGATTTGATCCATAATGGGTATTGATGTCAGGTGATTGAGGCTGAATTTTTTTGCACTTCTGTAGCCATATGATGGAATTGACTGGTCTTACCAAAGCCTGATTTGGTAAGATTCATCCACATCCAATGACACAGCCCAATTCTCATGGCCAAAAAAAATCCACCAGCAGACATCACCGACTTCCACAGCGATTCGGAAGAAGTCAGCAAAACCCAGAAAAAAAGAATGGCCGCTGAGTTTCGTGAGCTGGCCAGAATGATCACCGAAATGCCAAAAAGCAAACAGCAAAAACTGGATTTGCCAGAAGCTTTTCAGGACGCCATACAAACGGCCCACAAAATCACCAGTCACATTGCCAAAAAGCGTCATTATCAATTCATGGGCAAGCTACTGATCAAACTGGATCATGTGGCAATCCAGGAGAAACTGAACCAACTCAATGACCTGGATGGCCATTACCAAATCCGCGATGAAGTCATCAACGCATGGATTGATCGGGTTAACGAGGACGAGTCAGCAATGGTTGATCAGCTTTTTTTGCATCATGATCATGACCTGATCAGTACATTCAGACAATGCCTGCGCAACTTACGAAAAAAACCCAATGACACGGCCACCAGAAAAAAGTTGTTTCAGGCTTTAAGACAACTGGATGAACAGCAGGAATTGCCCCACCCAATGAGCTTCATCAATTCAACATCGAGCTGAGTCTCATTCAGTTTCAGCTATTTTCAGGCCGACACCAGGAATGGTATGCAACAATTGGTTATCGAAGGGTTTATCGATGGTTTTACGCAGGATATACAAATGGCTTCGCAAGACATCTGAGTCAGGAATCAGATCTCCCCACAATTGTTGTGCAAGTTGATCCTTGGTAACAATTTCCGGAGACTTTTTCATCAACACTTTGAGTATTTGCAACCCAGTGGGTGATACTTTCAGCTTTTGATTACCGCGAACAACTTCCATGGTACCCAAATCAAACACCAAATCACCGACTTTCAATGCTTTGGAATCAAACTCACCCCGATGCCGCCTGACCATCGACTGTAAGCGAGCCACCAACTCATCCGGATTGAAGGGTTTGGCCAGGTAATCATCTGCACCATTGTCAAATCCTTTGAGTTTATCGGCGATCTGATCACGGGCTGTCAGCATGATGATGGGTACATCAGACTTGGCTTCCTTCCGAATTTTTTCACATATTTCAAATCCATCGATACCCGGCAGCATGACATCCAGAATGATGGCGTCATAGGTATTGGTTACCGCCAAATGCAGACCGGTGATGCCATCTGCCGCAAAATCAACGGTAAAATCTGCCATTTCCAGGTGATCTGCAATGGTCTGTGCCAAGGCGTGATGATCTTCTACGATGAGTACACTGATGCTGTTCATAATTGTTCCTTCCTGGCTGACGCCAATATGTCGATGTCTTCTAAAGTAAGTATGGCACGGGTGCCCTGTTTTAGCACGCTTTCAAAACGAATTTCCCAGCCACACTGTTTACAAACCATGTCTACGATGGATAAGCCCAATCCAAAGCCTTTTTCACTGCCATGTTCATCGGCACGGTAGAATGGTTCCATGATGCGATCCAACTGTTCTCTGGACATTCCCCGGCCGTTATCCTCAATGATGATGTTGCGACCATTGATACGCACAGTGATTTCTGCCGGATCTGCTGAGTAAATCACCGCATTTCTGACCAGATTGCTGACCACAATGGAAAATAATTGTTCAGGCAAATGCCCCTGTATCAAGTGTTCCGGTTTCCAGTTAAGCCCAATTTCTCTTGGACAAAACAACGCGATGGTGTCTTCCACGGTCGATTTTAACAGATCATTGATCAGTACCGGTTCATCCGATATATCAATCACCTCATCACGTGACATCATCAGCAAAGCCTCGATCAAAGCCTGCATCTCTTCGATCATTGGTTGCATCCGATTAACCAATTGTGCACTTTTCTCATCCAGATCCTGGCGCTTCAGCAAAGACATGGAACCACGCAACACCGTCAGTGGCGTACGCAATTCATGTGATGCGTAGCGGGAAAAGTTACGTTCGCGGTTGATCATTTGTGAAATTCGTTTGGAAAAGGCCTCAAAGGAATCAATCAGGGTATTCACATCCACATTTCCAATCTGCTTGATGTCGTCGAATTTCATATCGTCCAGACCGGATTTAGAGATTTTGGCATGTTCCAGCCGGTTGACCAACTGCAACACAGGTGAAAACGCCCGTTTTGAGAACACGTAAGACACAAATGCCGGTAAATAAACAATCAACAATACGATGATCAGTGGTGTGATGCCGAAATACAGTGCCAGTTTTGAAACCTGAGCTTCTTCAAAAATCAAAAACAACTGGTGATTGTCTTTTCGGGTTTCATAAACGATTGGTCTTTTGTTATTCAAATCAATCCTTTGGTAGGGCTTTTCCACTGAACGCAATACCTCAGGCACCTGTGAATAATCTCCATCGGTAACCATGTAGCCGGTCAGATTCATGGTTTTTGGCAAAGGAAAAGCCGCATCTTTGGCTTTGTGCGACCAGTAAAACTCCGCTTCGCCGATCAAAGCCTCTTTGATCAACACATCTTCTACCACTTTAGCCGCCCCAATGACCCCGCCCACTGTGGCGATGCTGATAAAAACCAGCTGAATAATAAACACTTTATTCAGCCGGCTGATCATACTGCCTTTACCGGCTTTGATTTTGCCAGATTTAATCATTGTTTACTGAACAGATAATGAGCAACCAACCATTGCTGACCCTGATCATATCCGAACAGCTCAGCACAGGACATGAAAAAGATTCGCCAGCGTTGAAACCATAATCTGGCCTCAGCTCCATAAACCCGTTCAAAGACCGGCATGATATTGGCTTTATGGCGGTCCATGTTCTCCAACCAATGATTGGATGTTTTTTCATAGTGCTGACCAGAATTGAGCCACCTGCGTTCAATTTTCAAACGCTGTTGAAAATGATAAAAGGTGTCTGCGGCAGGCATTTGACCTCCGCTGAAAAAGTATCGCCCCATCCAATTATCATCACCTTCTGCTAAAAATGGATACATCAGATATCGATGACAAAACACATGTACAAACATTTTACCATCGTCCTTTAGCCAGTCAGCAATGTTATTAAACAGATTCTCGTAATTACGCACATGTTCAAACATTTCAATACTGATGACCCGATCGTACTGCTCATTGAGGAGCAGTTCATTGATGTCACAGGTGAGGATGTGCACATTGTCTAACCCACGTTCTTTGGCCTGCCCCATGATATAACGCCGTTGCGAGTTCGAATTGGATACTCCGGTGATGCGGGAACCGGGAAATTGCTCAGCCAAATACAAGGTGATGGATCCCCAGCCACAGCCCAGTTCCAAAATATCCTGCCCGTCAACAAATTCACCGCGTTCAACATAAAGTGCCAACATGTTTTCTTCGGCTTCGTCCAATGATTCATTGCCCTGGTAAAAACAAGAGGAGTATTTACGCCGGGCACCCAGGGCATACTGATAAAAATCAGCGTCAACCTCATAGTGCTGTTCATTGGCTTTATCCGTTTCTATGGCCAAAGCTGATGATTTGATTTCCTGCAGGAATTGGTGGTATTTCAGATCTTGTTTTTCAACATCATCGGCGCACTCTTCCTTCAACCGCTGCCTGACCAGCTTTCTGATGCCAGCACGTACCACGGCATCCGGCAAGTATCCTTTCTCGACCCATTGGATCATGGCTTTAATCATCTTTTGTTCTCCATATAATAAATTGGCTGGTTTTTTTCATGTATGCCCGGTATGCATCACCTCGTTTCAGCAGTGCCTGCTGCTCAGAAAAAGGAATGCCTGTGAGCTTCAGCAGGAACAGCAGCATCATGCCAACAATGAACCACGACCAGATAAAATAGTCGGTGTTCCACAATAAAATGGGATACACCAACCAGTGTATCCACTCAAAAAAGTAATTCGGGTGACGGGAGTAGCGCCACAGCCCAACGTTGCATACTTCACTGGAATCATGGGTTTTCTTAAATCGGTACAATTGATGATCGGCAAGTGTGACTCCAATGAAGGACAATCCCCCCCACACCAATGCCAGTAACAAAGCCCCCAATGACAGATCAGCAGCGGTTATCACCCAGTAAGCGGGCAAAGAAAACAACACCGACAAGCCGGCCTGAAACAGAAAAAAACCCAGGAATTTTTGCTGTGTGTGTGCAGACCAGTGTGCCCTTAGGTATTGATATCGACTGTCTTCATGATCCACATCATAGCGCATGATCAGATGCAGCAGCAGACGGCCATACCAGATCACAGGAAACAACAACACCGCCACCAGTGTCAGTGTGTCTACGGGTGTCAGCCACAGGTAGAGCAATGCACACATGACGATTCCCAGGGTCCAGGCAATGTCTACCACATCGGCATTATGGGTTTGATATTGCCGAAACCAGGCAATCAGCTGCAAAGCCAAACACATCAATGTGGCCAGCAACAGGGGTTGTTCAAACCAAGACATCACGACCCTCCGGCTGGTTGTGGATTTGGGTGAGGATCAGGAAATATACCAGCCAGGTCAGGCCAATGGTGATCATGACAGGCCAGGGTTGCAACAATTCTACGGCGCCCAGTCTGGAAGCAGAATAGTAACTCAAAGGCGCACCAATGAGCATAAAGACAGCTCCCAAGGCGGGGCTTTTTAGCATCCAGTTCATACCCGTCCTGATGGTGGCAGCAAAACCCAACCACAGCATCATGATCCAAAAGGGCGGCAAATACCTGAGGTCATGCATTTGCGCTGCATAAACCAACCAGCCTGTGCTGTTCAAAAAACCATCAATCAGCAATCCGCACAGCAGGCTGATGAGGATGACCTTACAGTCTTTTCGATCAAAACCCTGATAGACAAAGACCACCGCGAGTAATAAAAACAGACTGAGTATGGCCGGCAGAAGCAGCGCATTGGCGGCACCCAATACACTGGCAAACCACAACAGGTTTAATAATATGATTTGCGCCACAACCATCACTGAAACGCCTGTATCGAATCACGACGATTACCCGGGCGGGCAAATAACAAATGTACGTCACTGATGGCACGCTCCCAAAAGCCACCTTCACAATAACTCAGGTAAAATCGCCACATGCGTTGGAAAGTGCGGTCATATCCGCAGGCTTCAACCTGCTCAATGTTGTCATTGAACCTGGTTTGCCAGTCACGCAAAGTCAAGGCATAAGAATCACCAAAATCTTCAAGATTAACCAGCTTCATGTCAGTACTGCTGGCATTGGCCGACAAGATCGCACCAACCGAAGGTATAAAACTACCCGGAAATATGTACTTTTTGATGAAATCCACCGACTTCAAGGCTTGTTGATAGCGACAGTCTTCAATGGTGATGGCCTGTATCAAGGCCAGCCCATCTGGCTTCAACAAAGCGTTACACTTTTCAAGGTAAGTCTGCAGAAAGTGATGCCCAACGGCTTCAATCATCTCAATGGACACCAGTTTGTCGAATGTGCCGGTCAGCTCGCGATAATCTTTCTTCAGCAATGTGATTTGATTTTCCAGCTGAAGTTCTTTGATTTTGGCTGCCGCATAGGCGTGTTGTTCATCTGAAATTGTGGTAGTGGTCACCCGGCAACCATGGTGCTGAGCGGCATATATGGCAAAACCACCCCAACCTGTACCGATTTCTATCACATGGTCATCGCGGGTCAATTGTAACTTTTCGCAAATCACCCTCAACTTTCGTTCACTGGCGGTTTCCAGGTCATCATCATGACTGGCGTATATTGCCGAAGAATACATCATTCGTGAGTCCAGAAACAATTCAAAAAGATCATTGCCCAGGTCATAATGCCCGGCGATGTTCTTGCGACTGCCACTGAGGGTGTTTTTATTAAAGAAATGCCCCACTTTTAACATGGCATTCTTGATTCTGGCGCTGCCACCTTCCATGTTGTCCAGTAAATCCCTGTTTCGCACGAACAGTTGTATCAAGGCTGTCAGGTCATCCGTTTCCCAGTCTCCGGCCATATAGGACTCAGCTGCTCCCACACTTCCCTGAAAAGCCACGTGAGAAAAAAAATCCTCATTGTAAACTTCAATGGTGGCTCGCAAATCTGCATCTGCATCACCCAGTGTCAGGGTTTGCTCTGACAATTTCAGGGTCAGACAGGCATCGGTTAATAGCGCTAACTGTCTGATGACCTGCTTTTTGAGGAAGGGCCTGATCAAGCCTTTGTTGGAATTGTTTTTACTCATGGTCTCCGCGTGGCTCATAAGGTTCTCCGCTGACATGCTTTCAAGGCATGTGTTAATGTCGCTCGGGGTGAGCAATAAATGGAATTCGTTTCAGCCATAACTTCAATGCCTGCCAATAAATCCCGGCTGCCATTTTCCACGGCTGAAAAGGTCTTTTCAGAACGTGTCTTTTGATGCTATTCTCCACAGCAGGTGTGATTTTAGTGTCTAAAAGTACCTGCATCAGTTTCACACCCTTTTGATGAAGTGACATCCGCACAACAATGGCCTCGGCGGTGACTTCAAATTGCCATTGATAATCAATGTCCATACTCATGAAGGGTGAAATGTGGAATGCCTTGCTGAATGCAAAAGTCCAGTTTTGACCGGTTATTTCAGCTTGCTGACAATCATGAAAATACAGGTGCTTTTCCCCCCAGGGTGTGTTGTTTATCTCTGAGATGATGTATCTCATCTGCCCCGCCAGTTGACAGAAATAAAAATTAACAGAGTTGAAGCCGAAACCCAGAAATCTTGGATGGGTGAATAACTGAATGCGCCCATTAAATGGCTGACCGGTTTGTTGTTTGATGTATTCCCTGACTTTATGACCAATTGGCAAGGGCTGATCATCGATGTAATCCTGGTCCTTGATGGCAAAGACGCCCCAACGATTGTGACGCCATTGCCGTGAAGAATTGGTCCAGAAAGACAGATCATCCACATCCATAATGCACCAATTCATGTGATATTTGAAACGGTGCCTCTTTGGATGCATCCGGTGGTGTATCACCGTTCCGTCAGCAAACCCCTGAGGCAACAGGTTGGCCGAACCGTTCTGCTGAACATCCTCACTCATAGCTGATCTTGCAATGCTTTGGCCGCCTTGACACCACTGCGCGCACCATCTTCGTGAAACCCCCAACCCAGATACGCGCCACAAAAGAACGTGTTGTGTTTACCCTGGATGGACTCAATTTGTTGTTGTGCGGACAGGGTGTCACGGTTATACACTGGGTGCTGGTATTTTCTGGAAACCAGTATCTGACTGTTGTTGATGTATTCATTTTGGTTGAGACTGACGATGACCGGAGTCTCACAAGGCAGTGATTGCAACAGGTTCATGTAATAATTGACGGTACAAACTGGCTTGCTGATCACGTGCTTATTAACGCTCCAGCTGGCCCAGGCCTTGCGGTTGGCAGGCAATAATCGTTCGTCGGTGTGCAAATCCATATGATTCTCGACATAGGGAATGGCTGCCAAGGCTGCTTGTTCCACTGCATCCGGATCTTTCAGTATGTTCAGGGTCACATCTGAATGGGTGGCAAAGATCACCCGGTCAAATGCTTCAGCCTGCTGATCTGTCTCAACCACCACACCACCGTGGTTCCGGCTGACTCCAATCACCGGGGTATTCAGCCTCACTTCACCTGTGAGTTGTTCACTCAGCGCCTTGACATAGGCCCGGGAGCCACCCTTGATGGTGCGCCATTCAGGCCGTTTGTTCAGCTGCAACATCTGATGGTTTTTCATGAACTGCAGCATGTGAACCAACGGATAGTCCCTGACTGTATCAAAATCTCCTGACCACAGTGCGCTGACCATGGGGATGATGTGTTCCTCAATAAAATAGTCGCTGTAATTGTTCTGTTCAAGGTAATCATACAAACCAATTTCTGTACCGCTTTGGATCAGTGATTCAGCCTTGGCATAAAACCGTCGGATATCCCATATCATGCGATAAAAACCGGGATTGAACAGGTTTTTTCTCTGACAAAACAAACTGGAAAGATTGGTTGCATTGTATTCCAGTCCGGTGACTTTATTGGACACAGCAAAACTCATATCCGATTTGATTGAAGGCACTTCATGTCGCTGTAACATGTCATTAAAATGCCGGTATACATCTTCATTGAAAACAATGAACCCGGTATCAACTTCAATGGCTTGACCATCAATATGAACGGTTTGGGTATCTGCATGCCCGCCCAGATAATCAGCTGCTTCATACAAAGTATAGTCAACCAAACCATTGAGGTAATCTGCTGCCATCAGACCTGAGACACCCCCACCTATGATGGCAACCCTCATGAATCACTCCTGATCAATCGTTTTTCCAGCAGGGTTTTGTTGGGGTACTTGAGGTCCCAAATCAATCCCAGTTTATTCATCACAAACAAAACATAAAAACTCAAATCGATCTGCCACCACCTGAACCCTTGTTTGACCGATCCTGGACAACAATGATGATTATTGTGCCAACCTTCTCCCAGGGTAAAGACTGCCAGAATGAAATTGTTTCGACTGTCGTCTTTTGTCTGGTAAGACCTGAAGCCAAAAACATGAGCCAGTGAATTGATGCAATAAGTGACGTGTGAAAGCATCACAGTGGAAATAAAATAACCCCAAATCACCATCTGCCCTGCTGACGTATTGAGCTGTGGATAATGATTGGCCAGGTAACCTCCCAACAAGTAGAGTCCACAGGCCATGAGCACTGGAAAGAGGATGTCAAAACGATCAATGAAACGGAGTTCCGGAAATCGCTCAAGATCCCTGACATATTCAGACTTTATGGGAAAATTCTTTTTCATCAAAAACCATTTCAGATGACTGTGCCAGAAACCGTGCTTAGGTGAATGGGTGTCTTGTTCTGAATCCGAATGAATGTGGTGATGCCGGTGGTGGGCAGCCCACCATATAGGACCTCTTTGAGTGGCTGTGGCACCAATAACAGCAAATATAAATTGCAGGATGCGGGATGTTTTGAATGATTTGTGTGAAAAATAACGGTGGTAAAATGCGGTGATTGCAAACATTCTCAGCAAATATGTGGCTAGGCAAACCCAAAGTGCAACCCAGGAAAATCCGACCACCAATACCAGCAGACAAGCCAGATGGATGGCAATGAATGGCACAATCCGGGTCCAGTCAATGGCATCGGAATCAGTTAAATCTTCAACTTCACTTTGGGTGTTATCGAACCATTTTGTAAGGATGTTTTTCATGCATGCAGCGTTGATTAATAACCCCCATGTTAGAAACCATTCAGTGAAAAATCTGTGAACCCATGAACCCAGTTTGACTACGGATACGTGGTTCACACCAATTACACGCATTGACCCTTAAACTTTACTTTTTTACAGACACATCAATCAATGAAGATTTTACTGATTATTCTGATACTGGCAGGTTCATTGTATGCCTGTAGCAGCTCACCTGAGTTAAAGCACAACCGCACTGCCGATGAATACTTCAGTTACCTGGAACAAACGCCAGCCACCACTGAACATGACGTGGAAAGCACCTTCGGAATTATTTTTTCGGATTTCAAGTCTGGCGCGACTGAATCCAACATCAGATCAGTGTATGCCAATGAACTGTATTTTAATGATACCCTCAAGATCATATACAACATTGATGATTTGGTGTCGTACATGTCTGAATCAGCCGCACATGTTGACAGCACCACTGTTGACATCCTGGATGTTATCAGAAGCGATCAAGATTATTTCATCAGATGGTCTATGAAGATGAAACTCAGTGTGCGCGGGAAATCCATAAACTCACATTCCATCGGCATGACCCAATTGCGTTTCAATGAAGCAGGCAAAGTGGTTTTTCACCAGGATTTTTGGGATGCCTCGGAAGCCCTGTATGAACATTTGCCGATTCTTGGCAGATGGGTCAAAAAAGTCAAAGATATGATGTAAGATGTTCCGTATGATTAGTAAAAAATTTACTGCACTCGCTTCACTGCTGCTTTGCCAGACGGCCTGGGCAACGGATAATCTGCCATCAACGATCAGCCACAACACCGCAGATTTTCAATTATGTGAAGACTTCACCCTGCGCTATGGCGTGGTGATCAAGGTAGCTGAAATAGGCTGGTACGCACCTGATTGTTCAGCCTCGGTTTCTTTGCTGGAAGCCAACCAGAAAATCCTCCGCTTTCATTATCACAAGAACGTATCCGGTGATTTTTTCAGGGAAAGTGCCGAAGAATATTTTTTGATTAATCTTGAAAATAAAGAACAGCAACGCGATTTAACCCAACCATTGCAACAATTTAACCAAGGCTATACGGACATCAAGTCCGGTGAATACTTTGATCTGGTACACTGGCAGGACAAAGAACTGAATCTATTCAAAAACAATCAGCTCCTGGCCAGCACGACCAACCCCATACTGGCCAATAAATATTTTAATATCTGGTTTGGCAAATCACCGGTCATCAATAAACTCAAAAAAGCGTTCATTGAATCTCCCTGACCGAACATCGCTTTCAACCGCCATATTTAATCACGTCATCCAGTCACGTGCGTGATGGATTAAAGTCAGTAAATGTTCAAAGGTTATTGCGCAAGCCCAGTTCGTAGGGATAGGGAGAAAGGTATTTCTGATTCATCAGGTATTCAATCTGATACAAATCCACGTAATGTTTGAGCATGGTGATGGGCACGATCAGATGGATTTTTTGTTCTTTGTAACGATCAATCAGCTTGATGATTGACATTTTCACTTCACCTGGTATTTTTGATTTCAAAAAGCCCAACATGTGCAACAACACATTCACGTGGTTATTGACCTTGGCCACATGACTCAAACATTCCGAAAACAATTCAAAGTACTGCCCAAGGATTTCATCAATGGGTTTAACCCCGGCATCGGCCACCAACTGACCCAGTTTCCGGTAATGTGCTTCACTGTGGGCCTGTAATAAAAACTTGTACCGGGTGTGGAAAGCGACCAGTTTGTGGGGCGCTGGTTCATTGAGCACATGGGTTTTCCAATCGTGATTGGCAAACACCCGGATAATGAAGTTTTCCCGCAAGCGAATGTCATTGATGCGTCCGGCCTCTTCCATGGGTAACAATGGGTAATGCGATTTGAGTTGTTGAGCAAATGCACCCATTCCCGGTTCCGTTTCAGGCATACCATTGGGGTTGTATACTTTGACCCGGAAGACACCACAACTGGGCGACTTCTGCATGAAAATATAGCCACACAGGTCATTCAGCTCAGGCGCCCGATGGTCAGCCAATTGTTTCAGTTGATCCGTGTAATCACGGCTGTGGTCCGTGACATTTTTGACCCTGATCTGATTATTCTCATTGACCAGCCTGATTGGCTCCCGGGGAATACCCATGCCAATCTCCACCTCTGGGCACACTGGAACAAACTCAAACCACTCAGACAGCACCTGACTACAGAATACAGAATTCTTATGCGAACCATTGAATCTGACGGGTTGTCCCAGTAAACACGCACTGATACCTACTTTAATTTTTTCCACGGTTTGCTCCAAGGATGACTGAGATCAAATAGTATGCCACCACACGTGGATTTTGTGTGCAGATGATCAGTCTTTTCTGGCTTTTTTCCTGCCTTTTCTTTTGTTGTTTACAGGCCTCTTTTTTCGACCTTTACTGGGATCTTTTTTGCGTTTTTTTCTGGTGACAACCGGTTGTTCCGCAGTGGTTGTCAGCTTTTTCAACCCACTGCGCTTACCACACAATCGGGCCTTGCTGAGTATGGTCATCAACTCTTTTGGCATGTCAGCAGGTAAGTCAACTGTGGTGATGTGATCATAAATATCGATCTGACCGACATAGGCACGATCAAGTTCTGCTTCATTACAGATCATGCCCACGATATTGGACGGTTTAACCCCCAACTCCCGGCCCACGGACAATTGAAAGCGCTCCATCTCAATTTCCGGATGATCGAGTAATGGAACCGGATTCGGGTCAATTTCGCCGGTGTGGTTTTTAACCCGGCTGTGTGTTGATGAGGATGCTGTTGAATCTGTGGTCTGACGGCCTTTGTTTCGCTCATGTGTCTCTGCTTTAGTCTCCCTGATCAACAAGCCCTGATCACCGTGTACCATGTATGCCAATGCGGCTGCAACATCTTCTGGCGGATGATCTGTTTCAGTCACGTATTCAGCCACAAAATCCCGATAAAACCCAAGATCCTTACCTGCCAGCACTTCTGAAATCTGGTGCTTGAAGCGCTGTTGACGATTGACATTGATGTCATCCACCGTTGGCATTTTCATCGGTTCAATGGGTTGATTGGTGGCTTTTTCAATCATTTTCAGCATCCGCTGTTCACGCCTGGAAACAAACAGAATGGCTTCACCGGAACGGCCGGCCCGGCCGGTGCGTCCAATGCGATGAACATAGGATTCGGTATCGTAAGGGATGTCATAATTGATTACGTGACTGATGCGGTCAACATCCAACCCACGGGCCACCACGTCAGTACCTATCAATATATCAATGGCACCAGACTTCAGTTTTGCCACCAAACGCTCGCGTTGTTTTTGTACCATGTCACCATTCAGGGCTTCTGCCGAAAATCCCCTGGCTTGCAATTTTTCAGCCAGTTCTTCGGTGGCCATTTTGGTTCTGACAAAAATCAGGACACCATCAAAGTCCTCTACTTCAAGCACCCTTGATAACGCTTCCAGTTTTTTCATCCCGCTGATCATCCAGTACCGTTGCCTGATGTTTTTCGCTGTTGTTGTGGTGCTTTGGATTTTGACATCAACCGGGCGGTTGAGGTGATTCACTGCAACCTGTTTGACGGCTTTGGGCATGGTTGCAGAAAACAAAGCAATCTGCCGTTCAGCAGGAGTGTGGCTGAGAATCCAGTCCACATCATCAATAAATCCCATACGCAGCATTTCATCGGCTTCATCCAACACCAGGGTTTTCAATTGGTCCAGCTTCAGGGTTTTACGGCGCATGTGATCCATGACACGTCCCGGCGTACCCACCACTACTTGCACACCCCGTTTTAATTGTTTGAGCTGAATGGTATAGCTCTGTCCACCATAAATGGGTAAAACATGAAACCCTTTGATGTGTCTGGCATAGGACTGAAAAGCTTCTGCCACCTGAATGGCCAACTCCCTGGTGGGGGTCAGGACCAAAACCTGAACATGATTGGCACTGACATCCAGTTGCGACACAATGGGCAAAGCAAAAGCCGCTGTTTTACCGGTTCCGGTTTGTGCCTGGCCCAATACATCACGCCCCTCCATAATCGGCGTGATGCACGCCTGCTGGATGGGTGAGGGTTGCTCGTAGCCATTTTCTTTGATGGACTTGAGCACTGGCTGAGACAGACCCAGGGCAGAAAAGGATACCGGTTTGGATGGTTGAGACATAACTGTGGGAGCAGCGACAGGCGCTTAATGAAAAAGAGAGCGGATTATATAGCATGCCATGCCGATAAACCCGCTTTAATCACAGTATTGTGACATTTAAGCCAGTTTTGACCGACACTCAATGCATACAATTGATCAATGAGCGGTCTCCATCATGCATCTTCAGTAATTTCTCATCCATCACCCGGAACCATAATGGCGGTACATAGGCGAGTAAAAACATCCCCATATAACCGGTTGGCAACTGTGGCGCTTCAGCAAAATGCCGCAAACTCTGATAATGCCTTGCAGGATTGGCATGATGGTCTGAATGGCGCTGTAAATGAAACAACACGAGGTTCGAAATGAGGTGATTTGAATTCCAGGAGTGCCTGGGTTCACACCTTTGATATTGGCCATTGTCACGTTTTTGCCGCAATAAACCATAATGTTCTATGTAATTGGCACTGGTTAATTGCCACCAGACAATTGGGGCATGCAACATCATGATCATCAGTGCAGACCAGCCAAGCCACACAGTCATGCCGGCATATATCATAACCGTCATGGCATAAGCCTGCAGGATTTGATTATCAAAGGCATACCAGCGTTTGCCTTGTCGCCCCAACCTTTGCGTCTCAATAGACCAGGCACGCTTGATACCTCCAGGGTATTCACGCAATGCAAACCGATAGATGCTTTCCCCAAGACGAGCGCTGGCCGAGTCCTCAGGTGTGGCCACTTGCCGGTGATGACCAGCATTGTGTTCAATGTTGAAATGACCATAAGCTCCGGTGGCCAATGACAGTTTGGCCAGCATTTTCGATAAGCGGTCTTTCTTGTGTCCAAGTTCATGACCCAGATTGACAGCCAAGCCACCAAACACACCCAATGTCAACAACAACAATGCCTGTTGCCAAACGTCAAGGGGTTGAGTCACCATGAAATATATCAAAGTCATGAAAACGAGCAAATGCAGTGGCAGCATCAGGTACAACACCCAATTGTAAAATGCATTGTGTTCCAGGGATGTTATTTGGCGCTCATCAGGGTTGCTCTCATCCGTGGAGAACAGCAAATCCAGCCCAGGTATCACCAAATAGATGAACAGCAAAGGAATCACCAATGTCCAGGACTGGCCGGTGAACTGATAGGTTCCCACTCCGCTGAGCCCCAATAAGGGCAACAAGGTTGACAGTATCCACAGGTACTTTTTGGGTTTTTGAGGCGTCTTGGCTTTCGTGATTTTCATGATACAGATCGTGGCTGAGTATGCATTCATGATAAAACAGACTGACCGATCGGTCAACAATTTTTGGTGACACCACTTATTCCACCCTTTCAATTGACACTTTTTGCCCGGTTAACTGATCACTGCACTCATCATGGCTTATTGCAACAATGGGTTTGGCAAGACTGGCCCACTGATGTCATCTACCATAAAGCAACACTGGTCAAGCTGACCTCAGTTGCGATAAGATAATATAAGAACTCTTGGCACACCTTGAAAAAAACTCAGGTAAGCCAATATAGAGGGTGAGATTTAACCGAAAAGAAAATGACAGACAAAGACCAAAAAAATCAGTTCGGCGCAGATATTCTGGAACAGCAAGAAACTCAGTTTCAGGAGCCCAAAATGTATAAAGTCATGCTGCTGAATGATGACTACACCCCAATGGATTTTGTGATTGAAGTGTTGCAGAAATTTTTTGACATGGATGAACAAAAAGCCACACAAATCATGTTGCATGTACACACCCGGGGACAAGGTTTATGCGGCATATTTACCCATGAAGTCGCAGAAACCAAAACAGCCCTGGTCAATGAATATGCCAGAGACAATGAACACCCCTTATTGTGTGTCACGGAGGTGGTCTGATGTTAGACGCCCATTTAGATCAAAGTATCAATAAAATATACAAGCTGGCCAGAAAGAATCGCCACGAATTGCTGACCATGGAGCACCTGATGTTGGCTTTGCTGGAGAATCAGCATGCCGCCATCGTGCTTGACGCCGTAGGTGCAGACAAACAATTACTGCAACAAGAGCTTGAAGTGTTGATCAATCAACATGTCAAAATTCTCCCCGCAGACTCTGATTTAGAAACCCAACCCACCCTGGCCTTCCGACGGGTTATCCAACGGGCGATATACTCGGCCCAATCGGCTGAATTAAAACAGGTAACCGGCGACCGTGTCCTGGTGGCCATGTTTGATGAAATGGATTCACATGTGGTTTACCTGTTGAACAAACAAGGCATCAGTCGGTTTGATGTGGTCAGAACCATTGCCCATGGAGGCGACCTGGATGCCAGTGGTAATGATGAAGAGCATACTGAACAAGGCGGTGAAGCCCTCGCAGAAACTGAACAGAAAGAATCTGGCAAAGAATACCTGGTTGATTTAAATGCCAAGGCCCAAAAAGGCTTGATCGATCCTTTGATAGGCCGTAAACCAGAAGTCAACCGCATGATTCAAATTCTCATGAGGCGTTCAAAAAACAACCCGTTATTGGTTGGTGAACCTGGCGTAGGAAAAACCGCCATTGCTGAAGGCCTGGCCTATAACATAGTCAATCAGGATGTTCCAGATGTGATGAAGGATGCTCATGTTTTTGCTCTGGACCTGGGAGCCTTATTGGCCGGAACCAAATACCGTGGGGATTTTGAAAAAAGACTCAAAGCGGTCATCAAATACATCAAAAACATTGAACATGCCATCATGTTCATCGATGAGATTCATACAATCATTGGCGCAGGTGCCGTATCAGGTGGTTCGCTTGATGCTTCAAACCTGCTGAAACCGGCCTTAAGTAAAGGCGCGCTCAGATGCATAGGAGCCACCACCCAGGATGAAGTGAGGAATGTCTTTGATCGGGACCGCGCACTGTCCAGGCGTTTTCAGAAAATCACCATTTCTGAGCCCACACACGATGAGGCTGTGGACATCATCAAAGGTCTGCAACCACATTTTGAACACTATCATGGCGTGAGTTATGACGACAAAGCCATTGAAGCTTCCGTTAAACTGTCGGCAAAGCACATCAGTGATAAGTTCTTACCAGACAAGGCCATCGATGCCATCGATGAAGCAGGCTCCTGGCAGAAAATCAACAACCTGCAGGATCAGGTGATTTCTGACATCGACATCAAGCGGGTGGTGGCTTCCATTGCCAAAATACCGGTTGATGAATTGAATCAGGAGGATGGTCAGCGCCTGCAATCCATTGAACGCAACTTGCAGCATGTCATATTCGGTCAGGATGAAGCCATTGATATCCTGGCATCGGCCATCAAAATGGCTCGTGCCGGACTGAACCGGGATAACCGCACGGTGGCCAACCTGATTTTCGCAGGTCCTACGGGTGTGGGTAAAACCGAAGTTGTCAAACAACTGTCCCATCATCTGGGCCTTAAGTTAATTCGCTTTGACATGTCAGAATACATGGAGCCTCATACAGTGGCTAAAATGATTGGCGCGCCTCCAGGCTATGTTGGACATGAACAAGGCGGGTTACTGACCGATAAGGTTCACCAGACTCCACACAGCATCGTGTTACTTGACGAAATAGAGAAAGCACATCCGGATGTCATGAACATCCTCTTGCAAGTGATGGACAACGGCAAACTGACTGATTCAAATGGCCGCGAAACCGACTTCAGAAATGTGCTGTTGGTGATGACCACCAACATTGGAGCCACCACCCTGAGTCAAAACAGTTTTGGTTTTGTAGACCAGGACCGCAGCTCTGATGCCATGATTGAATTAAACCGGTTCTTTTCACCTGAATTCAGAAACCGAGTTGATGCCATCGTTCCATTCAAGTCACTGGAGCGGCAACACATCGAGAAAATTGTCGACAAAATCATCATCGAGCTGGAACAACAGCTGGTAGACCCAGGCATCACATTCAGCCTCAATGCCCAGGCGAGGATTTGGTTGGTTGACAAGGGACACAATCCCGAGATGGGGGCCAGACCCATGCAACGTGCCATTGATCAATACATCAAAAAACCATTGGTGGATGAAATTTTGTTTGGGAAGTTGAAACGGGGCGGATTGGTCAAAATCAATGTCATCAACGATGCCCTTAATTTTGAGGTTATCCCCAGTACATTGCTGTTGTCTTCAATTGAAGAAAGTCCAACCGCACACTGACGGTTGGATTATTTGCTGCGGAAGGTAATGCGGCCTTTGCTCAGGTCGTAAGGAGTCAGCTCAACTGTCACCGTGTCACCTGTGAGGATTCTGATGTAATGTTTACGCATACGACCTGAAATGTGTGCGGTCACAATGTGACCGTTTTCCAGCTCTACCCGAAACATGGTATTTGGTAATGTGTCGATGACTTTACCTTGTAATTCAATTACGTCTTCTTTCGCCATTAATCTATTGAATAAAAAAACGCGTATTCTAGCAGAAATACACGTTTTGTGCATAAAACAATTGCCTGACTGTTCAGCCAGGGTTCATTCATTCCAATCCGTTTGCAAATATCAGGTCATCATCAAAGAAAGGAACTAGTGAATTAACCTGTAATGAACCCGCTTTGATTCCCTCCATTGGTGTCAAGCTTAACTGACCTTCGACAGGAGGAGCGGCGGTAGTGAATGAAAAACTGTACAACGTTCCCCAGTTAAGTGTGTTATCCGACGGGGCTTCTAACACCATCTCCCCGCCCACATGATTGACCGTCCAATCATTTCCGGTGTTTTCATCCACATCTGAAAACTCGAGGTTATTGACTGGTAAAGAATCGTGCATAGCTATGCGAACAGCTTCAATCTGTGGATCATAATCATGGTTTTCCACCATGTAGTTATAGCGATACTGCCCACCACCCAGGTCATCTATTTTGACAGCCACCGTAAGGCTGCCTTTGCTTTTATTTTCAATTCTGGTGGACGCTTCGTTATTGATTAAGTCAATGGTATTGGGTGCCACATACTGGTCACTGGCTGGTCCGTTCTGAAATCCGCCTGTTTCACTGAACAACCAATTGTCACCCGCTGGTGTGATCAGGTATTCCTTGTAGCCCATGGTATTAAAAATATTGATGTCATCACGAATGATATACCAGGCAGACACGTAATACTTCGCCCCGGCTACACCCAGGTCGGATTCCTGGACTACCATGCGATTCTCAGCAGATCCATCAGAGTTGGTTTCCTGACTGCCATTACAATCCTGATCGAAAAATGAACAATCTTCTTGCCAGGTTCCGGCTTTGGCATTGATTTCGGTGTTACTGAAATTCGGGTTACTGAATGTTCTGGGGCCCAGTGAACGCGGCGAGTCGTTGTTGCCCATTCCATACACATCTTCACACCCGGGCCACAAAATATGGCCATCCTGACAATTGATGGTACAGTTGCTGTTGATCGTCAAAAAGGCATGTTTAACACCAGAAACACCAATCTGCTCAAATCGACCGTCAATTTCACGGTACATATTCCAGATTAAAAATGGATGCTGGGCATTGTTATACGGAGGAAAAGTGCCGGAAAATTTCGTGTACCACGCCACATCGGCGTCATCCAGACCACCCACATTTTTCAAAGTCGCAGATGGAGTGACCACAATCGAACCATTGTTTAAATGCCTGTACTGTCTGGCGGACATGGCAATCAAAGCCACATCAGCTTGGGGGTCATTGGTACCTGGGCCAGGCCACTTAGGCCGTTGTGCACAGGAAGATCCTTCAACTGAGTTGATGTCTGTAAAACCTTCAGCAGGTATCACCAAGTTGGATTCAATATGAGCCTGAGCCACCACAGTTCCGGCTAATCTTGGCTCCCCCAAAAGGTTAGCTAATTCAGCTGTCATAGACACATCAATGTTCTTCATCACCAACAATTCATTGGCTTTATCCAGAATGGTGTGGATGTGATGAAATTCAAACAACACCTGACCCTGGTCATTAACCATCTCAAACCCCAGTAAATCAGAGCTGGTCTTGGCCTGTTCTGATGCCCTGAGGGTCAAACCATTGAAATACACAGTCTGTCCGCTGCGGTGTAATGAAAATTCTCCATCGAGTACATAACTACCCTGATCAGCTCCGACCAGAACACCATAAGGAACCTTCAGATCTATGCCACTGAATGGTTTGATGTCCATGATGTATTGACTTTCAGACCAATGACCTGCTTGCCGTGTATCGACACCGTTGACCTGAATGTCCAGATCATCAAGCATGCCATAAAAAAACTGCAGATTGACTTGACCACCATCGGCATGCCATCGCTTATTGATTTCGGCTGATTTGTTGCTGTCTTCAAGGCGATCAAGCCAGGGGGGCAACCCTGCATGCAACATCATCGGGAACAAACCACTCAATACTACTGCTAACAAACCTATACGCATCGCCTTCATCCAACTTCAATTGACCAATGATTATATCGAATGATTCTTACTGACACATTAAAAATTTAAGGAATGGTGCTCAGGTTCGCCAATCCACAGGCTTTTTGTGATGGAGTTCTAAAAATTCATTGCATTTTGAGAAATGTTGACACCCCAGAAACCCACGGTGCGCTGACAGAGGCGATGGGTGTGGCGCTTTCAGCAACAGATGTTTGCTTTCATCAATCGCCTGACCTTTGCGTTGGGCGTAGGCGCCCCACAGCATAAACACCACATGATCTCTTTGCATACTGATCAATTCAATGACTTGATCCGTGAAGCGTTCCCAACCTTGTTGCTGATGACTCGCCGGGCGGGCCTGTTCAACGGTGAGCACACTGTTCAGCAACAACACGCCCTGTGCTGCCCAACTGGTCAGATCAGGTGAGCCATTTTCAACACCCAGATCCTGATTAAGCTCCTTGAATATATTGACCAGTGACGGGGGCGTCTTGACTTCAGGAGGAACCGAAAAACTCAAACCATGAGCCTGTCCGGGACCATGATAAGGGTCCTGACCCAGAATAACCACCTTGACCTGATCAAGTGGCGTGCTGTTTAAGGCGTTGAAAATCAGCGGGCCAGGTGGATAAATGATTTTGCCCAACTGCTTTTCTGACAACAGAAATTGTCGCAGTGTGTGCATGTAAGTTGCATCAAATTCGGCTTGCAGGTGAGACAGCCAGCTGGGATGGAGTTGGGCAGTCATTCAGTGCCGGTCTTTTCCCTGTGGAATTGTGTGAACCTGATCTGGAATTTTATTTTTTTCACCAATGCTTCCTGGTTAACCGGCTTGCCGATCAGGTCATTGGCCCCAAGGTGAAGAATCTGTTTTTGATTTTCTGTATTTTCATCACCGGTCATGATCACAAAAGGCATTTCAATTTTATCCAGCCCCAGATCAGATCGCACATAATCCAGGATTTCCAGGGCTGTCTCGTTATTTTTCAGGTAATAGTCCGTCAACACCAATTCAAACTGATCATAGGCCGATTTCCGATTCGGAATGATTGCTTTGGCATCTGTCACACTGAGGGTATGGGTGATGTCCAGGTGGTGGTTTTGCAACAGTTTTTTGGTGGCATGTGCAACCACTGCTGAATCCTCGATGTAAAGAATTTTACCATTGATCTGATCATCAGGTCTCAACAGCCCACGGAGAAATATCTCCAGGCCTTTCTGACCGGCTGCTTTGTCGATGTAGTCAGTAACATCGCTGCTCATGATCCGCTCCTGAACCCGCGAATCAACATCGCCAGAGACAATGATCACTGGCAAATAGTGTAAATTTTCCCTGACATACTGGCAAATCTTGGTACCGTCGTCGTCACTCAGTCGCAATGCAGAGATGATCAGATCAACCCGTCCGGCTTGCAATTTCTCAATGGCTTGCTCAACAGTCTCAACAGCAATCACATCGGTGTAAGGCCGGATTTTTTTGACCAGTTTTTCAGTCAGTTTACGGGCCAGTTTAGACGAGTCAGCTATCAGAACTTTTTGGGATTCACTCATGAGGTCATTGTACACCAAACACAGCCGTTTCTTACAACACATGTTTATTTTTGTCGGTCAGTTCTCAATTAGAACAGCAGTCTGCGTCACAGTGTTCTGATGTGATTTGACGCACTGAATCGGGCTCCCATCCAGGAGATCAGAATGGCCAGTAAAGCAAACACCATAGACTCATCCAGATGCGGGGTGCGTAACACAATCGTCTGCCCAAATGAACGGGACAATTCAGCGATCGGAACTTCCATCCACCACACCGTCAACTGTAACATCAACAGTGCCACCACAGCGGCCAGCAATCCATAATAAAGTCCACCATATAAAAACCGACGGCGGATTTGTCCAGGTGTGGCTCCCAGCATCTTCAGCAAACTGATTTCTTTTTTGTGGGCAGACACTTCACTGCCTATGGTATGGCTGAGAAAGACCAGCACAATAATCAAAAAAACAGCGATACTTGCCTGCATCAGATAGTAAAAAGCCTGCGTCAGGGTTTTCAATTGATTGAACCAGTCGGCATCAAAACTCACATAATCAATGTCAGGTCTGAGCTGTAAGGCCTGCACCAGAGCCTGCAACTGATCACTGGTGGCATTGGGGTGTGGCTGCAGCAGTAATTGATCAGGAAGTTCATATTCATCAATGATGTCAATAATTTGATTTAACTGAGGGTCATCATTCAGGTTGTCTTTGATGGTTTGGTTATCCACCATGACCACTTCAGTGATCAGTTTTCGCTCATTCAGATCATGTTGCAAAGCAGTCAATTCATTGGCATCAAGGCCTTTCTGCAGAAACACCGCCACGCTTCCCTGACCTCGCCAACGGTCTTCTACTTCAGTGAAGTTTTGCCACAACGTCCACATCACCAACGGCAGGTAAAAGCAAATGGCCAGGGTAATCACCGTAAAGAGGCTGGACAGCGGTGTCTGCAAGGGCATGAGCACACCTTCCAGCATGGCCCGTTGATGACCCCGTAACCACTTCAGCACCCCACTGGGTTTGTGTTTGATCAATTGATTCATGCAGGTCGATAATCATCAATCAGTTGCCCGGAATCAAGCACCAAAACCCTTTTCCTCAGGCGCTTGATTAAAATCAAATCATGTGAAGCAATCAACACCGTGGTCCCTGACTCATTGATTTTCATGAAAATTTCCATCAATTCCAGAGACAAGTCCGGATCAAGGTTACCTGTGGGTTCATCTGCCAGCAGGATATCCGGCTTGCTGACAATGGCTCTGGCAATCCCCACCCTTTGTTGTTGTCCACTGGATAATTGATCTGGGAAGTGATCCAGTTTGTCTTCCAACCCAACTTGCTTGAGCACCACCCTGGCTTGTTTTTCACTGTCACTGCGACCATACCCCCTGATCAGCAGAGACAAAGCCACATTCTCCAAAATGGTGCGGTTTTCCAGTAACCGGTGATCTTGAAAAATCATTCCCAGGCTTTGCCGGTAAGCGGGTAATTGTTGTTCTTTTAATTGCCTGAGCTCAAATCCATTGACTTTCGCCTGACCGTAACTGATGTTTTCAATCTTCATGATCAGTTTCAAAATGGACGTTTTGCCTGCTCCGGAATGCCCGGTCAGGAACAACATTTCACCGGCATCCACAGTGAAACTGACATCAGACAACGCTTTGCTGTGTTTGCCATAGGATTTGCTGACTCTGTTGAACTCGATGAGCATATCAGTTAATGATGGAATTGATCTGGAAAATTGGCAGCAGCATGGCCAGCACGATGAACAACACCATCATACCCACAAACAGTATGGCCAAGGGCTGCAATGCACCAATCAGTGTTTTTAACTTATTCTCGACATCCTTTTCCTGCACCTTCGCGGTACGTTCCAGCATCTGACTGAGCTGTCCGCTTTGCTCACCGGAATGAACCAACTTAATACTCAGTGGTGGAAAGGCTCCGGTGTTTTGCATGGCCCGTGCCAGCCCACTGCCTTCCCGAACAGCTGAGGCAGTCTGCTCACAGGCCTGTTTCATGACCTGGTTACTGACCACTTGCCTGGACAAGGACAAGGCCTGTACTATCGGTACCGCACTTTGAGTGAGTATACCCAGGGTTCGGGTAAACCGGGCAGCCTGTGCAGTCCTGACCAATCTTCCGATGAGGGGTAGTTTCAGCACCAGACGATGCCAACCCAGCTGAAACGGCGGGTGTTTTTGAAGGGCCAGAAAAGCCACCAACAACACACCAATCCCCAGCAAGAGATACCAGCCATAAACAGCCAAAAAATCGCTGACATTGATCAACACCCGGGTCATGACTGGCAACTGGACCTGGGTACTCTCAAAGACCTGAATCACTTTAGGCACGATGTATACCATCAATCCGGCCACTACGGCTACGGCGGTCATCACCAAAATCAAAGGGTAGATCAGTGCTGAAGTGGATTGCTTTTCCATGTCATCCCTGGTCTCCAGGTAATCTGCCAGTTGCAACAACACGGCTTGCAAATGACCTGATTGCTCCCCGGCTTCAACGCTGGTGGCCACCAATTCATCAAAAGCCCGCGGAAAAATTCGCATTGCAGCAGCCAGTGACTGCCCTTCCATGACTTTGGCATGAATGGTGGTGAGGATGCGCTCGGTATTGCGATGTTCACTTTGCTCTATCAGGGTTTGTAAAGCCTCATCCAGTGGCAGTCCTGCCTGTATCAGTGTAGCCAACTGCCTGATGAACAGCGGCAGTTCTGCTTTTTTCAACGACAATCGCTGCTGCCTGACTCCAGGGATTTCTGTTGAGGGGACAGATTCTCCCACCAACGATATGTGCACCGGTGTGAGCAAGCGGTCACGCAACAGCTGTCTGGCCTGCTTTTCATTTTCAGCCTGGATGATGCCTTTCTTTTGTTTGCCAGCCTGGTCCAGTGATGTGTATTCAAATGCTTCCATGTGCCATCAATCGCTGTGTATCACCCGCATGATTTCATCAACTGAGGTCAGCCCGGCCAGCAGTTTTTCGCGGGCATCATCAATGATCCCCGGATGAGTCTGATGGGCGACCTGCGTCATTTCTGCTTCAGATTTATTCTGATGGATCATGGTTTTCAGTTGCTGATTCATGGTGATGATTTCATATACCCCAATACGTCCTGAATAAGCTTGATTAATGGGCAGGCTGTCATCAGCCTGATAAATCTCTGATACGTCTGTTGGCAAACTCAATAAGCTTCTTAATTGATCATCTACTGGTTGGACTTGCCTGGTTTTGGGATTGAGCTTTTTCACCAACCGCTGAGCAATCACTGCTTTCACTGAAGAGGCCAGCAAAAATGCTGGCACGCCCATGTCAATCAGCCTGGTAATGGCTCCCACTGCAGTATTGGTGTGCAGGGTGGAAAACACCAGATGCCCGGTCAAACTGGCCTGGATGGCAATTTCAGCGGTTTCCAGGTCCCTGATTTCACCTATCATGATGACATCCGGATCTTGTCTGAGAATCGCTCTGAGCCCCCTGGCAAAAGACATGTCTACTTTGCTGTTGACCTGGGTTTGACTGATGCCATTGAGGTGATATTCGATCGGGTCCTCAATGGTCATGATGTTGCGTGAACGTTCATTGATGGCCTCAATGGCAGCATACAGCGAGGTGGTTTTACCAGACCCGGTAGGACCAGTGACCAGAATGATGCCATGGGGCAATTTCACTAAATCACGCATCATGGATAAGTGTGCCGGGGACATCCCCAACTGTTGCAGGCTCAGTTGACCCGCCTGTTTATCCAGTAAACGCATGACAATGCGTTCACCAAATGCACCGGGTATGGTCGAGACCCTGACATCGACCGGATGGGCGGCAATGCGTAATGAAATCCGGCCATCCTGAGGCAGCCTTTTTTCAGCGATGTCCAGTTTGGACATGATTTTAATTCTGGAAGCGATCAAACCTGCCAATGAGCGGTCTGGCGTCAACACCTCCTGCAATTCTCCATCCACCCGGTAACGGATGGACAGTTGACTTTCGCCTGGCTCGATGTGAATGTCTGACGCATTGACTTTGACCGCATCGGCCAATAAAGCATTGATCAGCCGGATAATGGGCGCATCATCATTACTCTCCAGCAAGTCCTCTGGTTCAGCGAGCACCTCAGCCACAGCTGATAATTCAGATTCACTGTTATCCATGTCTGCCACCACATCATCGGTCATGGACTGCTGATGGTGGTAAATCTTTTGAATGATTTGCTGATATTCAGCTGGCTCAAAAAAGCTGAGGCTGACCGGGTGTTTACTCAATCGCTGCAATTCAGCAATTGCGGTAGGAGCTGCAGCCCTGGACACCGCCAGTGTCAGGTGCTCATTGTCCTGCTTAAGTATTGTTGCACCACGTTTTTTGGCAAAACTGTATGAAGGAAGTTTGATGGCCATGATTTACTGGTCGTCAATCTCCGGCAACAAAGGCTCTCCTCTGCGGAATGATTCCGGACTGACTTTTTCCAACTGCTGTTGGCGGATGTCGTTATAGCGTTCTTTACTGATGGTTTCCTGTTGCAAGTTGTCTTTCAGAATCTGCGGATGGATAAAGATCATCAGGTTGCGTTTGACCCGGGTTCGTTTCTTGGTTCGGAAAATATTTTTGATCAACGGAATATCTCCCAACACCGGTACTTTTTTGATGCTTTCCTGTACCGAATCATCGATCAATCCACCCAGCACCAGAATTGAATCATCAGGTATCATCACAGATGTACTCAGGGTGCGTTTTTTGGTCACCAGATCAACCGCGCTGACGGCGGTGGCATCAATGCTGGATATTTCCTGAGCGATGTCTACCACAATTTGCCCCCCTTCATTGATGTGTGGTGTGACCGTCAGAGACAGACCAACATCTTCACGTTGAATGGTGGTAAACGGATTGGGTGAACCACTGGCATCTGAATTTCCGGTGGCGGAAAACTGTCCGGTCACAAAAGGCACTTCCTGCCCCACTGACAGTGATGCTTCCTGATGATTCAGGGTCACCACCGATGGTGTAGACAAAATATTGTTGTTGCCGTCGATACCAATGGCTTTGAGCAAACCACCAAACTTAAAGATCTGTTCACCGTTGTTACCGGTGCCAAAATTTAAATAACCCAGATTCAAACCACCCGAAAGCAAGCTGCCAAACACGTCCAAAGGATCATCGGCGCCCAGATTAGGTAAAGTGTTGCCTGTGAACGAACCTCCGACGATGCCATCATCACTGTCACCACCAATGGGGGCAAACCAGTCCACGCCCAGTTCTTTGGAATTATCAATGGAAACTTCAGCAATGATGGCTTCAATCAACACCTGCTGTCTTCTGATGTCCAATTGGGCAATGGCTTGTTCAACATTGCGGTAAATCGCTGGCGGTGCATTGATCACCAGGCTGTTGGTTTCTTTGTGAGCCTGGATACTGACATCTGAAGATTCATTCTCGCCAGCCTGACGACGTTTAGCCAGGGTTTCCAGAATCGGCACCAATTTTTCGGCAGAGGCATACTTCAGAAAAACCACTTGTGCCTGTGTGTTGGTATCCAGCGGCACATCAAGCTGAGCAATGATGTTGAGGATTTTGGCTTTCAGTGAAGGGTTGGCATTGACAATCACTGCGTTGGTTCGGGTATCCGGCACAATTTTCGATTGAGGGCCCAGTGAATTGGAGGATTCCAACAACTGACTGAGGGTGTCAGCCACATCTGCTGCACTGGCATATTGCAGTGGAATCAATTCAATCGAGGCATCCGATTTACGGTCAACGTTCATGATCAATTGTTCCATGCGATCCACATTGGCAGCCTTGTCTGAAACAATCAGCAGATTGGATTCCTGATTACTGATCAGCTTGGCTTTGCTGTTCATTGATTTCAGCATTTGCATGACATCTTCCACTGGCAGGTGCTTGATGCGGAAAATCTTGGTCATCAACTGATCAGGGTGGTCACTGGTCAGACCTGAAAGCGGGTTGGACTTGTCAATGGGAATGATTTTGATCGTGTCACCCTGGGTTTCTGTGGTAAAGCCATTCACACTGAGGATGGATAAAAACATGTCATATACCTTATCCTCAGGTATCGGCTGTCCAGAAATCACGGTGATTTTGCCATTGACTTCAGGGTCAATAACAAAGTTTTTGCCGGTGATGTCACTCACTGTTTCTACCAACAAGCGGATTTCAGTATCCTGTAGATTCAATGTGTGCATGTGATCTTCTGCCCAGCTGTTTTGACAGCACAGCAAACTCATCAGCATAGCTGCTAACTGGATTGGTTTTTTCATTGTTGAAACTCTTTTAAATTCAGGTTCAGATTCAGCTGACGGCCATTTCGCATCACCGTCACACTGGCACGGTCTTTACCAGACAGTTCTTGTTGTAATTGCAGCACATTCTGCGATGAGATTTTAATACCATTGACCGCCACAATCTGATCATTGGCCCGCAACCCCTGTTTGATCAGGTCTGAGTTACCCGACAATTGCGACACCCGCAACCCGGCAATCTGTCCCTGACCATCGCGCACCACATTGACCTTACTGGCCATGCGGGCAATTTTCGTGGCATCAAACTTTTGCTCATTCAACATTTCCTGCCAGTCAGAGGATTTGTTGATGTGGTTGGCAATGCGGTTGGAAGCTGCAGCGGTGGCTGCAGACTGGTCAGACCCCTTACTGGTGGTTCTGGTGTTCATCTGCCGCCCTTTACTGAGCGACAGTTTCTCCCTGCTGTTGTTACCCCTTTTGAGCACCAGATGGTCTGCGTGTACGGCATCCAAGGTGGCCAATCCATACACCTCATCACCCACCTGGAATTGCTGCTCATCACCTTGTCGGTTTCTGATGTATGCCCTGCCTGCTGCGGGATCTGCCGTGGCCATGATTCCAGTCACGATGAGATCCAGAGAAGTCTCTGATTGCAACATACTGAGGGGTATTTCGGTGGTGGTTGAAGAACCAAACAGGTGATAAGTGGATGGCTGTGGCCTGAGCTGAGTGGTGGATAACATGGAAGGGGGTGCTGTGACAGCCTGAATGTCAGACTGCTGATGCTGTGGAAACAGTAAAAACTGTATCCACAGCCAGACCAACAGTGCCAAAAGCACCCATATCAGAAGTTGTTTCAGTTGTTTTTTGTAATAACTCAATATGTTGATTAAAATTCTGACTCTGCCATATCCATCAAAGGATCAGCACCTGTCATGATGGTGGCTTTCAGTGCATGACATCTGGGCAGAATTTTAGCGAAGTAAAACGCAGCGGTTTTCTTCTTGCCATTATAAAAATCCGCACCCAGCTGACCTTTGTTGTTCTCTGCTGAATTATGCAGTTGAGCCCAGAAATATGCAAGGATTACATAGCCGGACATCATCAAATAGTCAACCGATGCAGCACCCACTTCATCTGGGTTTTTCATCGCCTGCTGAGTGATAAATGAGGTGGTTTCCTGCCACATATCCAGGTATGACTGCAGGGCGTCATTGTGCGGTGTGGGGGTTTCATTGATGAAGTTCTGGATGATGTCTGCCATTTCGCCAATCTGACCTTTTTGCATCATCAACATTTTACGGCCAGTTAGATCCAGTGCCTGAATTCCAGTGGTCCCTTCATACAAAGTGAAGATTTTGGCATCCCGATGCCACTGTTCCTGACCATGCTCACGGATGTAGCCGTGTCCGCCAAAAATCTGCACACCATAATTGGTGGCCTCCATCGCCACCTCGGTCAAAAAGGCTTTAATGATCGGGGTCAAAAAGGCCAGCAGACGATCGGCCCGCGCCACTTCATTCTGATCCTGACTGTGTTTGATGATTTCAATCTGCTGGCCAGCAAAATATGCCAGTGCCCGGTTTCCCTCAGCAAATGCTTTCTGTGTCAGCAACATGCGCCTGACATCAGGGTGGACAATGATCGGATCAGCGGGTTTTTCCGGTAATTTCGGGCCGGTTGCAGAACGCATCTGCAAACGTTCTTTGGCGTATACCAGGGCATTTTCATAGGAAGCCTGGGTGGCCGAAAGACCTTGGATACCGGTGTTTAGACGGGCACCATTCATCATGGTAAACATGATTTTCAGACCTTCATTGGCGTTGCCGATCAAGTACCCTTTGGCTTCATCGAAATTCATCACGCAAGTGGCTGAGCCATTCAGCCCCATCTTGTGTTCAATACTTGCTGCACCCAGGGTGTTACGCTCAGCAGGCTCGTTTTGTTCATTCAGCAACATCTTCGGAATCAGGAACAAAGAAATGCCTTTGGTACCTTTCGGTGCGTCTGGCAATCTGGCCAACACCAAATGGACAATGTTATCTGTCAGATCATGTTCACCAGAGGTGATGAAAATTTTTGTACCTGTAACGTTATAAGTACCATCATCATTGGGTTTGGCAGCGGTATTGACCAGACCCAGGTCGGTACCACAGTGGGGCTCTGTCAGACACATGGTTCCAGCCCATTCGCCTGAAGTCAGCCCTGGCAGAAATTTAGCCTTCAATTCATCTGTGGCAAAATGCTCAATCAGCTCTCTGGCACCATGGGTCAGACCAGGATAGTTTGACCAACCCGGACAGTAATAAGTGTTGAGCTCACCGAGGATCAATTGCAGCCAATAACTCAGCCCCTGACCACCGTAGGCTTCATCACCATCCAAGGCAGCCCAACCGGATTCACAGTAGGCTTTATACAGTTCAACAAAACCATCCGGGGTTTGAACCGATTGCCCCTCATGGCGACAACCCTGCTCATCGGCATTGCGGTTCAAAGGTCCGGCATGTTCATGTAAAAACTTGGATGCTTCATCAACAATGGTCATGAAAGTTTCAACATCAATGTCCTGGTGAACACCCAGTTTCTGGTAATGTGCAGCGAGGTCAAGTACTTCGTCTGCAATGAACTGAATGTCTTTTACGGGTGCGGGTATATTTGCCATAATTCAAACGTTTGTTTTAAAGAGCAGTTATTTTATCACCGGCCTTGTGTAAAAGAAATAAACAAAGCATCGATTTTCAGGCATATTTATGCAATCATTTTCCGCCAATAAGACACCATCTCCTGACGCATGGCATCATCTGGCATAGGCCCCAAACCGGCCTTCATATTTTGTTGCATATGACTCACCTGGCTGGTGGCCGGGATGGCACAATGTACCGCCGGATGAGAAACGATGAATTTGAGAAAAAACTGGGCCCAATGCTGACAACCGATCTCTGCCGCCCACCGGGGCAAGGGCTTGCCCGCCACCCGGGTAAACAAGCCACCGGTCTGAAATGGCCGGTTGATGACAACTTTGATGCCTTGCTCTCTGGCCACTGGCAGCAAGTACTGCTCAGCCTCACGATCATGGATGTTGTAACTGAACTGCACATAATCGATGGGCTGTTGTTGCATGACCCGAATCAACTCCCGGTGACGCCGTCCATGCGAAGTGGTCACACCAATGTGATCAATCAAACCTTGCTGCTGCCACTGTTTTAAAGTAGGCAAATGAACTTGCCAATCCAATAAATTATGTACATACATCAGATTGATTTTGCTCAACCCCCACAAGCGCATGGATTCACGCATCTGAAGCTCACCCATTTGTTGACCCATGGTCCAGACTTTGGTGGCTGAGAACAGGGATTTTGCACCATGAGTTAACGGCAGCAGTTGACCCAACAGCTGTTGTGCATATCCATACATGGGAGATGAATCAATCATCTGCCCGCCACCTGCAAAAAACGCATTAAGCAACCTCACAAACCCTGCCTGATCAATATCAGCAAGGCGATGATCAAAAGTGATCCAGGTGCCCATACCAATGGGATGTGCAGACCGATGCTTGACTGCTGTCTTTGACAGTTGTGAAAACAGAGGCCATAAAAGCATTGCCTGGTTCAATGATCTGCGTTTCATGTATCAATCCCGTAAGTCTCCTGATATCAGACCCCGCCTGTATCCATTGGTTCCGGAAAGCACAGATTCAAGCCCCCTCTGAGCAGCTGAGCATGGGTCCTGCTTCCATAAGGCTGAGCCTTCAGCTAGAATGATTCCATGCAAGCAGGTGACATAACCACATTACTGACCAGAACCAATGATGACCCAGAGGCCCTCAATCAGGTCTACAGCCTGCTTTATGATGAAATCAAACGCATTGCGGCCTACCACCTGAAACAGTTTCACAATCACCAAACCATCAGCCCGACGGTGGTGGCCAATGAATGCTACCTTAAATTGGTCGGCCAACAACACATCCCTCCTGAAGACCGTAAACACTTGCTGAATTACCTGTCTAAAGTAATGCGCCGCTTCATCATCGACCAAATTCGCAGCAAAAACCGAGACAAGCGCAAAGCGCACATAGAACACATCACCTTACAACACCTCATGGGACAGGATGATGTGTCAATTGATGACCTTGAACTTGATCAACTGATAGATCACCTTTTTGCTGTGGATCAGGAATTGGCTGAACTGTTTCAGCAAAAACTGTTTTTTGGCTTCACCTTCAAAGAACTCAGTGAAATCAACCAGCTCTCTGAACGTCAGGTCATCCGCAAATGGAACCAGGCAAAGGCGTTGATACTCACCATCATTGAGCATCATCATGGATCTGAATAAACTCAAACAGGCCAACGACATTTTCGAACTGCTTGCCGGTAAAGAATCCGAGGTCGCGCTGCAACAACTGAATACCTACGAACACCTCGATGATGAAGTCCTTGAACTGGTGAAATCACTGATCAACAATCACCAGCAGGACAGCATATATTTCAGCCAACAGGTCAGTCAATTAATCCCTGAATCTCCTGACTGTGCATTTGTCAGTGGTGACACATTGGGTGGTTATCAATTGCTGGAAGTGGTGGGTCATGGGGGGATGTCCACAGTTTTCAAAGCCAATCGAATTGACAGTGACTCACAAAAATCAGTTGCCATCAAAGTTTTTTCATTGTCGGAACAAAATACTGAGCTACAAACCCGCTTTCTCGCTGAGCAAAAGATTCTGGCCTCATTGAATCACCCCAACATTGTCGATTTTCATCATGGCGAAACCACCACTGACGGTCAATCTTACCTGGTGATGGAACTGCTCGAAAATGCTTTGCCACTGGATGCACATGTCAGCCAAAACAAGCTGACTGTCCGGCAAATAATCGCGCTGATCCGTCAGGCTGCTGAAGGCCTGATGTTTGCTCACAACCACCTGATCATTCACCGGGACATTAAACCATCAAACCTGCTCATCACGCCTCAGGAACAACTGAAAATTCTGGACTTCGGCATCGCCAAGCTGCTGACCCCTGGTAAACAGCATGACCCCAGCCAGACATTAATGGCACTGACCCCACATTATGCATCGCCAGAACAAATCAATGCAGGACAAATTGATGTCACTTCTGATGTGTTTTCTCTGGCTGCAGTGGCCGTCTATTTACTGACAGGCCAGCAACCATTTCCAGCCAATCGCTTACTCAACAATTGCCTGCATGATGAAGCACATGTCAATGATTTGCTTAACCAGGCGCTGAATGACCGTGATTTGCGTCAGATTTTGCGCAAGGCCCTCAGCCACGACAGGACCCGGCGATACCAGAACATGTTTGCTTTTGATGATGACCTGGCCAATTGGCTGGCCAGCAAACCAGTCACCGCAACTGCAGATTCCTGGTGGTACCGCTTGAATCGATTTGCCGTCAGACGTCGGGCCTTGTTCACCACCCTGGTGTTGCTGTTGTTGACAGTCATTACGGCTGTGTCAGGCCTGAGTTGGCAAAATCAAGCCATCAGAAGAGAGGCACAAAAAGCCGATGCAGTCAAAGAGTTTATGCTCAACGCCTTCAGTGTAACCAACCCGAATACCAGCCAGGGCGTTGACCTGTCAACCCGTGACTTATTGAAACAGGCAGCGGCAAAAATCACCGATGATCAGAACATGGATCGTGAAACCCGGCTGGAACTCTATCAGGCCATGGCCAATGCCCATGGCAACCTGGGCTATTACCCGGAAGCCATCAACCTGCTCAACACCGCACTGGAACTGGACCCCGGCAATGAATCATCATTGGCTTTATTGGTCCAATACAACTTCGTATCTGGCCAGATCAAAGCCGTCAATGAGCAGCTTGCAGACATTCATGAAATGGGGTTTTCTGACCCCAGCCACAAGGCTGCGATCAAACGGGTTCGCAGCAACATACTGGCCCAGGCTGGTGAACATGAGCAAGCCATGCTGGAGTTTGAACTGCTCAGTCACATACCGCTGAATCCCAAAGATGAGGCACATAATCAGGCATTACTGGCCGAAATTCACTACCTCAATGGACAGTCTGAACAATCCATTGCCATCCTTGAAAAACTCAAAGCCGATTTACAGTTGCCAGAAACAGACGTCTTTATCCTGAAAATCAATTCTGATCTGGTTCAATACCATGACCGTGTCGGACAATACAGCAAAGCCAGAGAATTAACCGAACAAAATATTTCAACATTTCAGAAAATCTTGGGTGATCAACATCCCGATCTGGGATTGGCTTACAATTCACTTTCGGTGTTTCAACGCCTTGAAGGCCAGCTGAAAGAAGCCCTGGATTCAGCTGAAAAGAGCAAGCAACTCTATCGCCAAAGGTACGGTGAAGTCAGTGAAGGGCTGGCCCAGGCACACAGCAATGCAGGCATGGTTTACTATCTGGAGCAGGACTTCGACCAGGCTGTAGACTCATTCACCATAGCCACCGAAATGTTGATCGGCATTTTTTCACCCTCACATCCGGAAGCCCTGGCTGCACAATACAACCTGGCCACCATTTTAAATGCCATAGGCCGATCTGCAGAAGCCATTACCATCCTGGAAACCATTTATCAGATTGAACTGGATAACCTGGGCATTTCTCACCGTTCGCCATTGTTCACCCAACAATCAATGGCCCTGACCCTGGCAAAACTGGAACGACATGATGAGGCCATCAAACAAAGCAGGGCCAACCTGCAAACCGTCAAAGCCCATTATGCAGACCGGGCCGGCTTTATCCTGCAATCCAGGAATGTGTTGGCCAGGGTGCTCTACATGGCTGGTGAATACCAGGAAGCCAGCGCATTATTCACCCAAAACATCAACCAATGGACTGAAGGCAATGAGAACGAACGGGCCAACATGCTTAAATTGAATGCCATGTCGCTTTGGCATTTAAACCAAGCCACTGAAGGGAACCGGTATTTTCAATTGTGGCTGACCCAATTAAAGACCCTGTATGGACCCACCGATGAAAAACACCTCAGCGCCATGCTGGAATGGGCCAGGTTGATCAAAAACGATGACCCCACCCAATCCTCCGCATTGTCACAATCGGTAAGACAAATCATCACCGATCATAATTTGGACTACCCGGCTATCAACCAACAACTCAATACCATAAACCAGCACTGACAACATGGACGAAGCCATCCCTGCAGCGATTCATTCAAACCCACTGCTGAATATCAAATCATCCGGCTGAAAAACTGCACCAACGGTGGTACTTGCTGTAACCGTAATAAAGCAGGTGGTCCCATTGGGTAATGGGCAGTTGCTCCAGCCTATGAAATCACTGCCTGAAAAAGCGGTTGCCGACAACTCCACCAAAGTGCCATTAAAAATCACCTCAGTGCAATCGGTGCCACAAGAAATACCCAGCGGATCACTGATCACAAACCCTTCTCCTGAGCCTGTTTTTTGCACCGTCAACAAAAACTCATCAGTGCCAATGTTGTCATACACCTCGTCAAACCCGGCATCATACAAACCACCGGCTTCTCCAGGCATACCTTGGGGATTGGTGTTTTCATTGACCGGAGAATCCTGATACTCAATGTCCCTGTGCGTACTCCAGGCAAATGTATCTTCCAGGCACATGTCAACACCGGCCGAGCTGGACAATTGACGTGAATCTCCGCCCGCTGAATTAATGAAATCAGCTGAACCAATCACAAAAGCACCCACTGGCCAATCGGTTGAATTGTCAATCAAGTTACACTTACCGGAAACATCCGGTGTAGTGGTTGGCGCGTTCTGCCCCCCCAGGGTATCCTGAAAAATGGAGTTTTCAAAGCGCAGATTGCCGGTTGTGCTGAACCAGACATAAGCGTTTTCAGTTCCACCCCCAACCATGTCTTTGTAGTTATCAACTGCCGTGATGTGTGACAATTCAGATGTGCCAAAATTCTCCCATAAGAAATGAGCTTCATTGTTGATCATATTGACATGACTCATTTGCAATACGGAACCCGGACTGACTGACACCAGGCCATTGAAATCGGTTGAATTGAAAGTATATTCATTTCGATCAAATAAGGTTCTTTGTATGAGTATTTTTGAGTTAGACACATACACCACATTTTCCGCAAATGTATTTTGTTGGAACTCAGAACAACTGATCAAAAAAGGACAAGCCTGGGCACGATCCATCACCACCTGGTTGGACCCGGTTCCACCATCAACCGCGTACAATCCGGCACCTCTGATATCTGCTCTGTTGTTGGCAATGTAGGTATTTAACAAAGTGGCCCGGCCAGTACCGTGAACATACAATCCCGAACCATTGAATGCCCAGTGATCGGTGATTTGAACGCGGCTGGCACCGCCATTGGCAAACAATTCACCTCCGTCATGCACCATGACACCACCACCGTCATTGGCACTGTACTGAAATGAACTGTTACCGCCCCTGATGCGACTGCCACCCTCCAGCTGAACAAAACAGCCATCCTCAACGTACAGATTGCCTCCTGATACGGCTTGATTTCTCTCCACAGCGCCAAACACATAGACCTCGGTATTGGCTCCAAAACACCAAATACCGCCGCCTTTGGGTATGGCCGATAAATCACCATTGTTCTGAATGATGCTGCCAGCATCAACAGACACAATTGAACCATCCAGCGCCCGGAGGCCGGCTGCGTTGCCAGACACATCAACCGACTCCAGAAACACCACCGAACTTTCTCTGACGATAAGCCCCCTGCTTTGCGAATTGAATACCTGTAAATTCCTTAGCCTGACCACTGAATTCCCACTGATATCAAAGACCGCACCTGCGCCCCCTCCGATTGAAGTGATGCCGCTGCTGCCTGGTGAGTCACAGTCAGCAAAGCCTCCCACCACGGTCAGCTCACCAGAAATCGAAGGATTCCAGCCAGTCAATGTATTGACACCATCTCCATTACCGGTATAAGTCACGGTGTTGGTTAACCTGATCTCGTCATTGGTGCCCACACCATTTAAAGCTGCTTCAGCAAGGGCAAGTGTCAGACTGCTGAAATGATTTGATCCATTACACTGGGCCCCTGTGCCCACGTACAGGGTCGCTGAAAATGATGACCCGAAGGCCAACATGCCAATCATCAGACCGATTACTTTTATTGTTTTCATATCAGTTTCCATTGCTCGTATGATGCTTCTTACGCCATCCGGACAAAATTCATGACACCCAAACAAAAAAAGACCCCATCACGGGGTCTTTTTTGTCATTATTGTTGATTCCGAAATGTTTATCAGAATGGAATTTCATCATCAAAATCATCAAAACCAGAAACCGGATCATTGTTTTGTTGTTTCTGATTGTTGTTGGGTCTCGGTGCTGATGGCATGGACTGACCACCACCGAATCCACCGCCACCTGAATCACCTCGGCCTCCCAGCATTTGCATTTCATTGGCAAGAATTTCTGTGGTATATCTGTCCTGACCACTCTGATCCTGCCATTTATTGGTACGCAGTTTACCTTCAATGTAAACCTGGCTGCCTTTTTTCAGGTACTCACCGGCAATTTCGGCCAATCGGCTAAAGAACACCACCCGGTGCCATTCGGTTTTTTCCTGACGATTGCCTTCTTTGTCTTTCCAGCTTTCAGTGGTCGCCACAGAAATGGTGGTCACTGCTGCACCGGCTGGTGTGTAGCGCACTTCCGGGTCATTACCCAGGTTGCCGACCAGGATGACTTTGTTGATTCCTCTTGCCATTGTTATTCCCAATAAAATAAAAGTCGATTATAGGTTCCTGCCCATACCGATTCAAGTGACCTTGTCTGATTTTCCCTGTCATCAATCGATGACCTGGTCAGAGAAATTTGATGGGCTGGTCATAAAACAACGTTTGAAGATGATTCTCTCTCGAGCTGATACTGAAGGCCATTTAACCGAAGATGAAAATCAATCATGAAAAGCACACAGTATTTACCAGGCGGGTTCACCGTCATTGATTTGATAGTGACACTCTTGATAAGCACACTGTTACTCAGTTGGGGTTACCCTTCTTTCCGGGAATTCAGAAACAATCAATTATTGACTCAATCGATCAATCAATTCTCAGCTGCGGTTAATTTTGCCCGCAGTCAAAGTATCATCCGGGCTGAGCACATAGTGATCTGTCCCTCGACCAGTTTTCAACATTGTGAGGCGACAGGCCAATGGCATCAGGGCTATTTGGTTTTCGCCGATCTGAACCAGGACCGTCAACACAATGACCAGGATGTTTTGCTTTTGGCTGGTGAACCGTTGTCTTCAGGCATCATGGCAATGTCTTCACGTTTTCGCAGTGCCATTAGATTTACCCGCAGCGGATTTTCACCGGGCACAAATCTCAGCATACGATTCTGCGATGAACGGGGTGCAGAACACGGCAAAGCACTGGTGGTCAGCCAGGTAGGCAGACCGAGGATTGCACAGCGCATCAGTCGCTGTCAATGAGTCAATTGGTGGTGAAGCTTTCTCCACAACCACAGGATCCCGTGGCATTGGGGTTCTTATAAACAAAAATTTGATTGATGCCTTGTCTTTCATAATCAATAACAGTCCCTTCTACTTTGTCCAGGGCATCTTTGGGTATCACCAGGGTAACGCCCTTGTCTGTGATGGTCACTTCGTTCTGCTGCACTTCATTGACCAGTGACACATCATAACCCCATCCGGAACAACCCATTTTTTTGACAGCGACCCGAAAACCAACGGCTTGTTGATCAAGAGACATGAAATGAAGGATGCGATCGGCTGCTTGTTGAGTCAGGCTGAGTGTCATGAGTTTTTATAGTCAGATATACAAGTATATGATATGTGTTTGCCTGACTGATAATCAAGATTTATTCAGGCAAAAAAAAACAGCAACCTTCCTTGGCTGCTGCTGGGGGACGAGGTACAAGCTCGTGATTAAAAAGCGATGCCGATCAAGCAGCTTTCTTTTCAATCTTCTTGATTTCTTTGATCAATGTATCAACCCGTTTGGTCAAACCATTCAGGTCTTCTGCAGTTGGAATGTCCAGTTTGGTCAAAGCAGTTTCAACTTTGTTTTCAAAAACATTTTCAATTTTCGAAAACTTGCTGGTGGCCAATTGTTTGATGTTGTTGAATTTACCTTCGGCTTTGCTGGTCAACTCATTGACAGATTTTTTGGATTTCTTTTCCAGCGATTGACCTTCTTTCAGCAAAGTGCCATAAAATTTGTTGGCTTCTTTAGAAACATTGCCATAAACTTTGGCCGCTTCTTTCTGAGCGATTGAAACCACACCCAATCCTGCCAAAACTGCATTTCTTACTGAATCTTTAACTTGTTTTGTATTCATTTGTGACACCTCATTAAGTTGTGTTTTATTGATGATGTGGGTATAGTAATCAAGCAACATAGAGTAAACACACTAATCACTGAAATAATTTAAAAAAAAGAAATTAATCATGAAAACCACCCATTGGGATCCCATTGATCCGGCCTTTGCCAAAACCTACTCAAAAGAACAGCTGACTGAAATCTGGTCACAATTGCATGCTGCTGATCTGGCTCCTTTGCCAGAAGGTCAATTGCTTGAAGCCTGGCTGATGTTTCACAACGGCGCTTTCGCCGGGGCAGCTGAACTCGCAGGCACATTGGGTGACATTGGCTTGCCTGTGGTGATGCGCTCAGTGGTTGCTTATACCGACTATGTCTGTGAAGATGAAGATGAATGTGTGGAGTTGCTGGAAGAAGCCTATCAACTGGGTGAAAGCAGTGACAGTGAAGATGTGAACAACCGCTTCACCACTGCCCTGGCCATGGGCCGGTATTCACAATCCATTTCGATCACCAAAGCCTTGACCAAAGGCCTGGGCGGTAAGGTTAAACAATTGCTCACCGATGTACTGGCCGAACAACCTGATCATGCCGAAGCCCATTTGGCTATGGCGATGTACCATGCCGAAATCATTGACAAGGTGGGTGCAACACTCGGTGGCCTGACCTATGGAGCCAATGCCAAAACTGCAGCCAAACACATCGATCAGGCTTTGGAGCTGGAACCCAACGCCATCAACCTGATTGAAGCTGGCAATGCCTGGCTACTGCTCAAGGGTGACAAAGGGATGGAGCGGGCGACAGACTATTATCAGCAAGCTGCACAGGTACAGCCTCTGGATGCACTCCAAACGCTTGATGTGGATTTTGCCCAATCTCAGTTGGAAGATTGATCAGCAATCTTTATATAGAACCCATCAGAATTGATGGACAGATTCATTCAGGCAAGCAGCCCTTGAGGCAACATGGATTCTGCTTTGTGTTTATTTGAAGTAAAGGTAACCACTTCAAAAGCAGACTCATCGGCCAACAAGGCTCGCGCCAGTTCATTATTGAGGAAATGACCAGACTTGTATCCGTGATACTCACCAATGATTGGATGTCCCAATTGATAAATGTCACCAATGGCGTCCAATAGTTTATGTCTGACAAACTCTGCTTCGTATCGCAAACCATCATGGTTCAACACACGATAATCGTCCAGCACAATGGCGTTGTCCATTGAACCGCCCAATCCCAGATTGTGACTGCGCAGCATTTCAATATCCCGCATGAAACCAAACGTCCTGGCCCTTGAAATTTCTTTGATGAAAGACTGGGTGTTTAAATCGATGTCGGCATGATTACAGTGGTCTTCAAATGCCGGGTGGTCAAATTCAATGTCAAAAGAAAATTTACTGCCGGCATAGGGGGCCAGGGTGGCAAATTTATCTTCAACTTCAATTCTGACTGGTTTTTTGATTTTAATGAATTTTCTTGGTGCTTCCTGCTGCTCAATACCAGCAGACTGGATCAGAAACACAAATGGTCCTGCAGAGCCATCCATAACCGGTACTTCTGAAGCACTCAGATCCACATAGCAGTTATCAATGTTCATGCCGGCAAAAGCCGCCATCAGATGTTCAACGGTGCCCACTTTAATGCCATTTTTAATCAATGTGGTTGACATACTGGTTTCACCCACCTGGGTGGCCGCAGCTTTGATTGAAACTGGTCGCTTGTAATCAACACGACGAAAAACAATGCCCGTATCCACGGGAGCTGGTCTTAATGTAATGAATACTTTTTGTCCGGAATGGATGCCAACGCCTGTGGCCCGAACGGTGTTTTTTAATGTCTGTTGTGCAATCATAAGCGAATCATACTGATACTTAATGCAGAATTCGGTGAATTGTATCACACAAATTTGGCGTTATAAGGAATAAATGTGGTATTAATACAACTATTGTGACTTTTTTACCACAAAATTTCAGGTGCTGAACCCACCCTCGCCTTTACCAATAAGCAAAGGCGGCCGGCCACCGGAGGTGTGTGGCCGACCTGGGCTGACGTTCATTTTCAGCAATTGAACGGGGTTATTCAATCACTGAATAAACCAATCAATCCAATTGATTCCTTAAAAAGGTTGGGATATCCAGATAATCGTCATTGTCCTCAGCAGGTTTGTTGTCTCTCAATTGATCAACCACAGCATGACCTGATACCGGCCGGCTGTCTTCACCATGGCCCTGATCATCGCGGCTGGCCCGGATGGGCTGTTCAATCTGATTATTGGTGGCATTCCTGACGATCTCCACTGACTTGAACTGTTTTTGCTTAACAGACTTGTTCAAACCTGTGGCAACTACTGTGACCCTGATTTCATCTTTCATGTCCATGTCAATCGAAGTACCAACCACCACGGTGGCTTCATCAGATGCGTATTCTTTGATCAGATCTCCAATCTCTTCATACTCACCGATGGTCATGTCCATACCAGCTGTGATGTTAACCAGCACACCATTGGCACCGTGCATGTCAATGTCCTCCAACAATGGTGAATTCATGGCCAATTCAGTGGCAGCTGCTGCCCGGTCATCGCCTTTTCCAGCACCCGAACCCATCATCGCCATACCCATTTCCGACATCACGGTTTTTACATCAGCAAAATCGACATTCACCAGTCCGGGACAGGTGATCAGTTCAGCAATACCCTGAACAGCACCCTGCAACACGTCATTGGCAGCTTTAAACGCATTCAGCAAAGTCACGTCTCGACCAAAATGAGTTAATAATTTGGCATTGGGAATGGTGATCAGTGAATCCACATGCTGTTCCAAATCCTGAATGCCCTTATTGGCTACATCCATACGTCGTTTCCCTTCGAAAGGAAATGGCTTGGTGACCACAGCAACTGTCAAGATACCCATTTCCTTGGCTATCTGTGCAATCACTGGTGTGGCACCTGTACCAGTACCACCACCCATGCCTGCTGTGATAAACACCATGTCTGTGTTTGCCAAACATTCCTTCAGGCGCTCAGAATCTTCCAGTGCCGCCTGCCTGCCAACTTCAGGGTTCGCACCTGCGCCCAAACCCTTAGTGACATTCTGGCCAATTCTGACCACATTTTTGCAATGGGTTTTATCCAATGCCTGCATATCGGTGTTGGCACAGATAAACTCCACGCCATCGATATCTGCATCGACCATTTGCTGGACGGTGTTGCCACCTCCTCCACCGACACCAATCACTTTAATGACTGCGCCTGTGTTTTCTGTTTCCATTAATTCAAACATGTTATACCTCCGGTTACTAATTCATTATTTTGATTTCAGTGGTCATTAATAGTCACCCAAAAACCACTTTTTAAACTTCTGGAACCAACCCTCTGATTCCATCACATTGTCGGCCACATAATCAGTGTTGCCGCCATATTGCAATAACCCCACTCCCGTTGCGTGAACGGGGTTACTGACCACTTCTTTCAGCCCGGCCACATCGACCGGAACGCCTAATCTGACTGGCACGTGGAAGACTTCTTCAGCCAATTCCACTGCCCCTTCCATTCGGGCCGCTCCACCAGTCAGCACAATACCTGCTGCAATCAGATCAATGTATCCGCTGCGTTGCAGGTCTGCCTGAACCAGACTGAACAATTCTTCATATCTTGGCTCGACCACTTCGGCCAATGTCTGTCTGGCCAGACGGCGTGGTTGCCGATCACCCACTGAAGGCACTGAAATGGTCTCTTCAGGAGAGGCCAGCTGGCGCAAAGCACAGGCATATTTCAATTTAATGTCTTCAGCATGCTGAGTTGGGGTGCGCATCGACACCGCAATGTCATTGGTGACCTGATCTCCGGCGATGGGGATCGCAGACACATGTCTGATGGCTCCCTGGGTAAAAACCGCAATGTCAGTGGTGCCTGCACCAATGTCAACCATACATACGCCTAACTCTTTTTCATCTTCGGTCAGCACCGCCGTAGATGAAGCCAATTGTTCAACAATCATCTGGTCAACGGATAAGCCACACCTGGCCACACATTTACTGATGTTTTGCGCGGCACTTTCTGAGCCTGTAATTAAATGCACCCTGGCCTCCAGCCTCACTCCGGACATGCCAATGGGGTGTCTGATTCCATCCTGACCATCTATCACATATTCCTGTGGCAACACATGCAGTACTTTTTGATCGTTTGGGATCGGCACCGCTTTGGCTGCATCCAAAACTTTCTCTACATCTGTGCGACTGACTTCTTTGTCTTTGATGGCCACAATCCCGTCAGAATTGATTGATCGGATGTGACTACCGGCAATTCCCACATACACAGACTGTATCTCACAACCGGCCATCAGCTCTGCTTCCTCGATGGCCCGCTTGATGGATTGAACAGTTGACTCAATATCTACCACCACACCCCTTTTCAAACCACGGGAAGGTGAGGAGCCAATGCCTACCACTTCAATGGATCCATCCTGATGCAATTCACCCACAATGGCGACCACCTTGGATGTGCCTATGTCCAGCCCGACTTGTAATTTTGTTTCTTGACGTTTCGCCATCGTTATCCCATTTCGTTGTGTGCAAATGACAGCAACTGTTCTGTCAGTTCATTATTTTCACGCCAGCGAACCACATATCCATTGCTGTAACGCAGATCCACTAACTCCGGCAATCGATCTGATGCAGCCAGTAATTCTTCCCATGTTTCTGCGAGCCGAAGTATTCTTGCTTCATGTTTCTCTGAACCGAGGATGACTTGTAATCCATTCCGCAAAATCAATTCCCAGGCACCACGCTCATTAACCCTAGCCTGGCTGATTTCAAAACCCACCGGCTGCAACAACTGGTTAAAGCGATTGAAACTCTCCAACGTGGCTTTTGAATCTTCGTCATTGCCAAATAATTTGGGCAACGCTTTGAGTTGACTGACTGCATCCACTTTAAAAACCTGGCCGGATTGATTCAGCAATTCATTGTCATTCCAGATGGCCACTGCCTGGTGTTCCTTGAGGGTTATCCTCAAGGTGTCAGGCCATTGTTTAACCACATGGGCATAACGCACCCATGGCATCGATTCGATGTTACTCTTGACTTGTTCAGCATTGAGTCTGAAAAAAGACCGTTCCGGTGTTTTCGCAACCATTAAGCGCAGTTGTTCCGGGGTGATTCGCTTGTATTCAGCAGCCACCTCAAGCTGTGTAACCCGCCAGCGATCTGACTGTATCAGGCCACTCATCATGGCCACCACCAGCAGTAAAACCAGCAAGCTGATGATGATGGTTAACTGGAGCGTCTTATTCATCGGTCATGACCCCACTGGTCTGCAGTATTTCTGCCACCAGTTGATTAAATGACCATCCATGTTGACTCGCTGCTTTAGGCAGCAGGCTGGTGGTGGTCATGCCTGGCGTGGTATTGACTTCCAAGAACCACCGGTTGCCTTCATCATCGACGATGAAATCAACCCGCCCCCAACGACTGATCTGCAATACGTCAAACGCCTTGCTGGCATCAGCCTTCAGGCCTTTTTGAATTTCTTCTGACAACCTTGCCGGGCAATGATAACGGGTCGACTGGCTGTGGTACTTGGCCTGGTAATCATACAAACCTTCTGCTGGCTCAATTTCAACCACAGGCAATACCTGGCCATTCACGATGCCTACAGTACACTCCATTCCACGGACAAAAGTTTCCACCAGAATTTGTTTGGTTTGCTCAAGGCCGGACCTGACCGCCAATCTGAGCTGTTGTTCATCATCGGCTTTGTACAAGCCAACACTGGACCCTTCACAAGCTGGTTTAACAATCCAACTGGCAGCCTGGGTTACGATCAACTCATCTTCATGTTCCAGCAACTGGCTTTCCGGGGTTTTAATGCCTGCCTGAGCAACCAGGATTTTGGCTTTGTCTTTGTGCCAACTCAGGCACGCACCCATGTAGTCACAACTGGTTGAGAGATAACCTTCCATATTCAACCAGGCAGCCAGCTGACCATCTTCACCATCTGCACCATGAAGAATGTTAAAGACCACGTCAACCTGCTGTTTATCCAACTGCTTCAATGCCGTTGTGTCATTAACCTCAGTGACCTGATGTCCCAGAGCACTCAACGCCGCTTTTACAGCCGCCCCTGAGTTCAGAGACACTTTCCTTTCTGCTCCGTTACCGCCCATCAGCAAGGCCACTCGTTTATTCATCGTCACGCCCCCCACCCGTCATTTCCTGAATCAGTGCGCCAATACTGCCAGCACCCACCATCAACACCACATCATCATTTTGAACCACGTGACTGAGCGCATCAGGAATACCCTGCAAATCATGCACAAACACCGGATCAAGTTTGCCCCGGTTTCGCACACTGCGACAAAGGTCATTGGCAGTGGCTCCTGATATGATGGCTTCACCTGCCGGATAAACTTCATTAACCACCAGCACATCAGCCTGATTCAACACATCAGCAAAATCGTCAAACAAATCTCTGGTTCTGGAATACCGGTGTGGCTGGAACACGAGTACCAGGCGATGAGCAGGCCAACCTTCGCGACACGCCCTGATGGCCGCATGCAATTCTGTTGGGTGATGAGCATAATCATCTATCAGGGTCACTTGCTGTCCGCCCAGTGAGTGGTCAGGATAGATATTGAATCGTCTGCCAACACCATTGAAATTCAGCAATGCCTGCTTCATGTCATCGGCTTTGACATCCAGTTCGATACCAATGGCAATGGCAGCCAGTGCATTAAGCACATTGTGTTCACCAGGCAGATTAAGCTGCACATCCTGCAACATGATTGCACCTTCCATTTCCACATCAAAAAACATGTGTTGCTGCTGCTGAGTCACATTCACCGCCCTGATCTGAGCCCGTTCACTGATACCATAAGTGATTTGGTGACGTGAAATATTTTGCGACAGTTGATAGACATGATCATCATCCACACACAACACCGTTACTCCATAAAAAGGCACCCGGTGCAAAAATGTTGCAAATGATTGCTTCAGCTGATCAAGGTCATTGTCAAAGGTCTCCATGTGGTCTTCATCAATGTTGGTAACCACCGCCACCACCGGCTGTAACAATTGAAATGATCCATCCGATTCATCGGCCTCGGCCACCAGGTATTCGCTGGTACCCAAGCCGGCATTGGTGCCTGATGCATTCAACAGGCCGCCAATAACAAACGTCGGATCCAATCCCGCCTCAGCAAGAACACTTGCCACCAAACTGGTGGTTGTGGTTTTACCATGTGTTCCAGCCACTGCTATTCCCACTTTGAACCGCATCAGTTCAGCCAGCATTTCAGCCCGGGTCAATACCGGCAGCTGGTTAGCTCTGGCTGCTTGTAATTCGGGGTTTTCCGGTCGTATGGCCGATGAATAAACCACCACATCTGCCTCTCCAATCAAAGCTTCATCATGACCGATGTGGACACGAATACCCATCCGGATCAATCTGGCGGTTACTTTGCTGGCATGCATATCAGAACCACTGACGGCAAAATCCAGATTGTGCAACACTTCAGCAATACCTGACATGCCCGATCCACCCACGCCAATCAGATGTATGCGGCGCATGCGGCTGGCAAATTTATGTTCTGGATTAAGGTATGTCATGCCACCACCTGCTCAATCAGGTCAGCCATTTTTTCTGCCACACTTGATTTGCGGGCTGACATCAGTGCTTCGTGCATTTTCAGTCTGCAATCCAGGTCCATCAATTGTCTGAACTGATTAATCAACACCTCTTCAGGCTGACTTTCCTGCCAGATCATGGCCATTTCTTTATTCACCAATGACAGGGCGTTGTGGGTTTGATGATCATCAACAGCATGCGGATAGGGGACAAAAATGCTGGGTATGCCTACGGCACTGATTTCTGCAATGGTCAATGCACCGGCGCGGCAGATACAAATATCCGCCCATTGATACACCGCTGCCATATTCTGAATGAACTCCTGAATATCGACATCAGGCGCCAAATCACCATAAGCTGCTTCGGTCATGCGAAACTTGTTTCTGCCACACTGATGCTTAACTTTGATGGCTCCTGAGGTAATCCACTCACTCAAAACTTCTGGCAGCCTGGTGTTCAATGCCTGTGCTCCCAATGAACCACCCAAAACCAAAACGTTCACTGGAGAAACCCGATTGTGCTGCTTAACAATATGGGCTATGCTGTCCCTTACTGGATTTCCAACCCATCTGGACTGGTGATCACCATTCAGGTCGAACCCAGTCATCACCAGATCTGCCCGTTTAGCCAGGTTGCGATTGGTCATGCCAAACACACTGTTCTGCTCATGGACAATCAGCTTGGTGGCACACAACGCAGTGGCAAAACCACCCGGAGCAGCCACATAGCCACCCATACTCACTGCTGCATCTATGTTATTTTGTTTAAAAAATTTACGCGCCTGAAAAATGCCTTTCAACAACCTGAATGGCATCATCAACATGCCTCTCACCCCTTTTCCCCTGAGTGGTTTGATCGGCAATAGGGTCAACCTTATTCCATACTGTCTGACAATGCGCTCTTCCATGCCGCCCTGAGCACCAAGCCAGTAAACCTCATGGCCTTTTTTCTGCAAGGCTTTGGCCACTGCGATGCCTGGAAAAATGTGACCACCTGTGCCACCAGCCATTATTGCTACTTTCATGCCTGCACCTCCTGATGACCACTGCGGTAATTCAATTTACGATTCTCAAATGATGTTCTGAAGACCAATCCAATGGCCACAATATTTATCATGATGGCACTACCACCGGATGAAATAAAAGGCAACGTCAGTCCTTTGGTCGGCAACAGCCCCAGATTCACACCCATACTCAGGAAAGCCTGCAAGGCCAGCCAAACAGCTATTCCGGTACACATAAAGCCTGCAAAATCATTGCCATTATCAAAGGCATTCCTGGCCACTTTAAAAATCCGGTAGATGAGCACCACAAACAAGCCAATCATCAGCAGCACACCCAAAAAGCCCATTTCTTCGGCATATACGGCAAAAATAAAATCTGTGTGAGCCTCCGGGAGGTAAAACAACTTCTGCACACTGGATCCTATGCCCACCCCGGAAATTTCACCCCGTCCAATGGCAATCAATGCCTGAACCAACTGAAATCCGGCATTGTAAGGATCCTGCCAGGGGTCAACAAAGTTAACCAATCGCTTGACCCGATAGGGTTCTGCCCAGGCAATCACTGCCATGGCTGAACCAGCCAATAAACTGATGACAGTCAAATCACGATACCTGGCGCCAGCGATGTAAATCATGACCAGGGTAATGATCATCAACAGTGCCGCCGATCCAAAATCTGGTTGGATCAACAATAAAACAGCTATCACCACAACCATCAGTAAAGGCTTCAAAACCCCCAGCATAGAGTGCTGAATACTTTTCTTGTGCTTGACCACATAAGTGGCCAGTGACACAATCAATGCCAGCTTCACTGCCTCGACCACCTGGAATCTGGAGATACCCAGATTAATCCACCGTTTGGCTCCGTTGACTTCAACACCGATCCCGGGGATCAACACCAGCACCAAGGACAATATACCCAAGATCAATGCCGGCCTGGACAGCCGGTTGATCCAGTCTGTTGAGATGTTCATAATGGCTACAGCAACCAATCCGCCCAACACAATGAACAGCACATGTCTTTTAAAGTAATAAAAGGAGTCATTCACGGTGTTTTCAGCCACCGCTATTGAAGATGAAGCAACCATCACTGCACCGATTGCCAGCAATGCACAAAAGGCAGCCATCAGCCAGCCGTCCACCCCCACGGCGTACCAGCTGACTTTGATTGTTTTGGCTGACTTTTTACCCATTTTTATCTGATCTTTAATGTGGCCAGACCAATCAACACCAAGATGATGGAAATGATCCAGAACCGAACGATGACTTTGGGCTCAGCCCAACCTTTCAATTCAAAATGATGATGAATAGGAGCCATTCTGAATATTCGTTTACCAGTCATTTTGTATGATGCAACCTGCAAAATAACTGACACTGTCTCCATGACAAAAACACCTCCCATGATGAAAAACACAAATTCCTGTCTGGTAATGAACGCCACCAATCCCAATGCAGCACCCAACGCCAATGCACCAACATCGCCCATAAAGACCTGAGCCGGATAAGTGTTAAACCACAAAAACCCAAGGCCAGATCCCGCAATTGCCGCACAAAAAATCACCATTTCGCCGGTACCAGGAATGAATGGCAGCAACAAATAATCTGAAATCACAGCATTACCTGAAACATATGCAAACACACCCAGAGCAGTACCCACCAAAACCGTTGGCATGATGGCCAGACCATCCAAGCCATCGGTTAAATTAACGGCATTACTGGAACCCACGATCACGAAATAACCCAATGGAATGGCCAAAACACCCAATGCCCAGTTGTAATTACTGATGGCAGGAATGACCAACTGTGTCGAAATACTCTCATGACCATAGAAATAAAGGTAAAGCACCGCAATGATTGCCACCAACGACTGGAAGGTGTATTTCCATTTAGCCGCCAAACCGGCAGAGCTCTTTAAATGAATTTTTTTGTAATCATCAACCCAGCCAATCACCCCAAAACCAAACAACACAAACAGGCACAGCCAGACATACTGGTTATTCAGATCTGCCCACAACAACGTACTCATGATAATGATCGCCAGTATCATGGCACCGCCCATCGTCGGGGTGCCTTGTTTGCTCAGGTGTGACTCAGGACCCAGAGATCTGACTTGCTGACCAATTTGCTTGATTTGCAATGTTTTGATGAACCATGGACCCAACACCAAAGACAACAACAAGGCCGTCAGTGCAGCCATGATGGCCCGAAACGTCAGGTAACTGAACAAGTTCAGTCCGGAAAACTGCTCACTGAATTGTGAGGCCAACCAATAAATCATTGCTTTGCTCCTGACGTCAAATACTCTACCACCTGTTCGAGGTGCATGCTTCTGGATCCTTTCACCAGGACCGTGCCTTCAGCGAGGTGTTTTGTGGACAAATGTTCAAGCAAATCACTGACTGCGTTGAATGGATGACAAAGCTGACCATAACCCTGACAAACCTGAGGCGCATATTGGCCGACTGCCAGCACCTGACTGATGCATTGTTGTCCGGCATATAAGCCCACCTGACGGTGCCATTCGCCAGCTGATTCACCCAACTCGGCCATGTCTCCAACCACCAGGGTTGTGGGACCTTTTTGCGCACTGAGCACATCAATAGCGGCTTTGAGTGACGCAGGATTGGCGTTGTAACTGTCATCTATCACCGTCAACTTTTCTGTCAGCTTAAAGCGGTTTAACCGCCCCTTCTCCGGGATAAATTGCTGCAATCCACTGATGATCTCCGGCTCTGACAAACCCAATTCTCTGGCCATGGCAAACACCGTACAGGCATTGATGAAATTATGTTTACCCAATACCGGTAACTCAACTGGCGTTCGCAGTGAATCACCATACCTGATGTCAAACCCACCAGCTGATTCCAGCAACCGATAGTCAGCAGTTTCGGACTCTCCAAAAGTCACAACCCTTGCCTGTGTAGATTGGCGCCACATGTCTGCGTATGAACTGTCAACATTGATGATGGCCACGCCTGTGCTGCTTAAAGCCTGAAAAATTTCACCTTTGCCGGATGCGATGTTTTGCTCACTGCCAAAACGTCCGAGATGTGCCTGACTGACATTGGTAATGACTGTCATGTCAGGGTTGGCCATCTCTGCCAGCAATCGAATGTCTCCCAACTTTGCTGCACCCATTTCAATCACAGCAAATTCATCGGTGTTACTGACTTCCAGCAAACTCAAAGGGACTCCGATTTCGTTGTTGTAGTTGCCTGCAGTGGCACTGCACTGATGCCGTTGAGCCAGAACACTGTACAGCATGTTTTTGACTGTTGTTTTGCCATTGGAACCGGTGATTCCAATCACTTTTGCGGGAACCTGTCGGATCCATGCAAAGGCCAGTGCCTGCAAAGCAACCAAGGTGTCCTCGCAAATGACCTGCGGCACATCAACTTCAACCGGGCGAGCCACCAGGACGGCCGCCGCACCCTTGGCCACCGCTTGCTGACACCAGTCATGGCCATCCACACGCTCTCCGGGCAAGGCCACAAATAAACGACCAGCACAATCGGCTCTCGAATCCATAACCACGCCGCGAATACGGGCTTCTTTGCCGACCATGCTACCACCGACAATGGCTGAAATCTGATGCACATTCATTTGTATCATGCAGCCACCCCTATCAGCTTCTTCACCACTTCCATGTCATTAAAGTGATGCAATTCACCCGCTATTTCCTGGGATGACTCATGCCCTTTGCCAGCCACCAACACCATGTCTCCTGGCTGGCTTTTATCAATGACATATGCGATTGCCTGTTGTCGGTTGGCGATCACATGAGGCTTGGTTTGCATGCCAAACTCAATGTCAGCCAGAATTTGAGCCGAAGACTCAAAACGCGGATTGTCATCAGTCAATATCACATGATCGGCATATTGCTCAGCAATCGCGCCCATCATTGGTCGTTTACCTTTGTCACGATTTCCACCACAGCCAAAAACACACCACAACTCATTGTCAACGTGCTTCCTCAATGCTTTTAACACTTGCTCCAGGGCATCTGGAGTATGGGCATAATCGATAACCAGTGTTGACTCATTGGCTTTGATGTCAATGCGATTCATTCTGCCAGGGACGGGTGACAATTCAGTCACCACTTCAAGGATCTGCTCCATGGCAAACCCTTTGCTCTGCAGCACAGCCATAACTGCCAACATATTTTCCACATTGAAATCACCCAACAACTGTGTTTTCACTTGATGATTCTGCGCTGCAAGACTCAAGCGGAATGCAATGCCTTCTGCATTGAGACTGATTTCACCGGCCTGCCAATCTGCTGGCTTATGCATACCATAGCTGATGACTTTTTCGGCATCCAGCGAATCCATCCATCGGGCACCCCATTCATCATCGGCATTCATCACCAAATAACGGGCACCAAAATCAGTAAACAGCCTTAACTTTGCCGCAGCATATGCTTTCATGGTGCGGTGATAATCCAGATGATCCCGACTGAGGTTGGTGAACACCGCATGTTCAATTTGGGTGCCAACAAACCGGTGTTGATCCAGGGCATGTGACGAAACTTCAATACACACATGACTGATGCCTTGCTCAACCATCAACGCCAGGTACCGTTGCACATCAATGGCTGATGGCGTGGTGTTGGCTAATGCAGACAGTTCATTGACATCACCCACCCCCAGAGTGCCCATATAGCCGGCTTTGATACCCAGTTGTTCCAGAGCATGCATCAACAGCCATGCTGTTGACGTCTTACCATTGGTGCCGGTGATCGCAGTCACGCTCATCTTTTCACTTGGCCGACCAAAAAAATTGCTGGCCAGATGGCCTAACCGAGCACCCAGATCCGCACACTCAAAGACCGGTATAGTCAGTGGCTTTTGCCGACCTGCTTTTTTCGCCCTGCCTGATTTCACCGGCTCTGTGATCACTGCCACAGCACCAGCCCGCTCAGCCTGATAGGCATAATCCATCCCATGCACATTGAATCCTGACATGGCGATGAACACATCTCCAGCCTGAATGGTTCTGGTGTCCATAGACAAACCACTGACCTGCAGGTTTTCATCACTTGCCGGCAGCTTCAACCAGCCAAGTACCTGATTCAAATGACACTCAACCATCATTGACTCCTGCATCCTGCACACTGGTATCCACCAGGGTTCTGTTCAATTGATCGGCCGGCACATTCAATAACCGCAAACCGGTTTTCATGATTTCACTGAACACCGGTGCAGCGACCAGGCCTCCATAATAGTCTTCACCACGGGGATTGTTGACACTTACAGCCACTACCAACCGCGGTGAATTAACCGGTGAAAAACCCACGAATGAAGAAATGTAGTTGTCTGAATAACCACCATTTTCAGCAATTCTGGCTGTCCCTGTTTTACCAGCCACACTGTAATTAGGGATAAACGCTTTATGGCCTTCCGTATCATTTACCACATGCGACAACATGTCGGTCAACTGACTGGCAATCATGGGGTCAATGATGGCTTTGTCCTCATTGACATTGCCCTTGATGAAGGTGGGCGAGCGGTAACGCCCCTGATTGGCAAATGTGCCATAGGCCGCCGCCAACTGCAAGGTGGTGACTGACAGGTTATATCCACGCGATAAAGCAGCATGGTCAGCAGTACGCCAGCGGCTGTGGTGTGGCAGGTAACCGGTAGACTCGCCCATAAAACCACTGCCAGATGATTGTCCGAATCCAAAACGATGGTATACATCCCACAAATGCTCTTTACCCAGACCAAGCACCAATTTAGCCACCCCAATGTTACTTGACTTCACCAGGATATCAACCAAGCTTAATTCGCCATAATCTCTGAAGTCATGAATCACGAAACCATCCACTTCATATTCACCCGGAGATGTATTCACCACTGATTGTGGCGTATATTCGGCACTTTCCAGCGCAGCCACCACTGCAAACGGCTTCATCACTGATCCCGGCTCATAGATATCTGTGACAGAGCGGTTTCGCAGGCCGTCATTGGTTTCTTTGTTGCCATTGGGATTAAACGATGGCTGATTAACCATTGCCAGGATTTCTCCGGTCTTCACATCCAGCACCACCGCAGAACCCGACGTGGCCTGGTGTTGATACACGGCTTTTTTCAACTCAACATAAGCCGCATACTGCAACCTGCGATCTATACTTAGATGCAGGTCTTTACCGGGCTTGGCAGCTTCCAACTCATCAACATCAATGTCAGCGACCACTTGACCAAGCAAGTCCTTGACCACCGTTTTCTTACCTGATGTACCGGTTAACCAATTGTCATATGTTCGCTCAAGTCCTTCCTGACCAACGTCGTCAACATCAGTAAAGCCCACCACATTGGCCAAAATTTCTCCGGCCGGATAGTAACGCTTGAATTCAGTGCGAAACACCACTCCTTCCATGTTCAACGCCTGCACAGATTCTGCCAGCATGGGTGTGATTCGACGCTTGATGTACAGAAACTTTTTATCTTTTCTCGAGGTGATGATTTGTTTGAGCTCATCGGCATCCAGATCCAAGACTTCTGCCAGCTGCTCCACCTTACTGAACTGATCCAGCAATTGACCAGGCACAATGCCCACAGAAACCATCGCCGTACTGAGGGCCAATGGCTCACCATTGCGGTCATAAATAGACCCCCTGGAAACCGGGATTTCAACTTCTCTGACATGGCGCTTTTCACCCTGACTCTGATAGAACTCTGCACCGCGAACCTGAATAGAAAAGGCGCGCACCACCACAACCACAAAACAACACAGCAAAAAAGCCATGACAATGGCTATTCGCAAACTGATGTTGACTGGTTTGTGCTGAGATTTTCTCATCGTGTTATGACCATAATCTGTTCTTCTTCTGGCAACTTCATGTCCAGTTGCTCTCTGGCCACCTGCTCAATCCGGTTGTTGGCAACCAGTGTGGAGCGTTCAATTTGTAATCGCGCCCATTCTGCATTGATGTCCAGTTTTTGTTTCTCTATTTTTTGGGTGGCGGCAAACAACTTGCGGGTTTCATTCTGAAAATAGACGTAATCCACCAACAACCACACCAGCAGCAGCACCAACAACGCCGTTGTACCATGCTGTACACTCATCTTTTTTCCGCCACCCGCATGATGGCACTGCGTGCCCTGATGTTGTCATCATGGTCTGCCGCTTTGACAGGTTTACCCAACAACTTCAGTTTTGGCTTGGGCGCATCTGCGGGAATCACCGGCATTCTGCGATCCACTTTAGGGGGTTGCGACATGGACCTGAAAAACCGCTTCACCAGCCGATCTTCGAGCGAATGGAAGCTGATCACCACCATCCTGCCGCCTGTCTCCAGCAGATCAAGCGCCTTAGGCAGCATGCGTTCAATCTGCCCCAACTCATCATTGATGTGAATTCTGATGGCCTGAAAAACCCGGGTGGCAGGATGTTTCTTGTCACGCCGATTCACTGCACTGACCACTTCCACCAAATCAAATGTGGTTTCCAAAGGTTGCTCAACCCTTCGTTCAGCAATCTTACGGGCAATCCTGGTGGCGTTTTTTTCTTCTCCATAACGCCAGAACACCCGCTTCATGTCATCCACTTCTGCAGTGTTCAGCCATTCTGCAGCGGTCATGCCACCGCCATTGTTCATGCGCATATCTAACGGGCCGTCCTGCTGGAAACTGAACCCCCGTTTGGCCTGGTCAATCTGTGGCGAGGACACGCCGAAGTCAAACAACAAACCATCAAACCGCTCACCGGTTGCCACCAAACGTTCAATCTGCTCCTCAAAGCCTCCAGCCAAGACAAGCAATCGGCCATCCGCCTGCGCCAATTCATTGGCCACCGCAATGGCTTCGGGGTCGCAATCAATCGCCACCAGCCGGCCAGTCGGTGATAAAACAGAGAGAATCAGACGACTGTGACCTCCCCGCCCAAAGGTACCATCCAGGTATCGGCCATCAGGCTTCACAGAGAGGGCCTCCACTGCCTGATTGAGTAGAACTGATTGATGCTGCTGACTGTCCATCACAACACCAATGACTTCATGGCATCGGAGACTTCTCCGTTCATGGCAGGAACCTGATGCCTGGTCTTTTGCAAAGCATCTTCATTCCAGATTTCAAACTTACCACCCAAACCCAGCATCACCACCCGCTTCTCCATCGAGGCAACCTGACGCAGGGTGATGGGTAACAAAATCCTCGACCCCTTGTCTGGCGTTACGTGAAAAGCACTACCAACCAGACGCCTTTGCAAGGCCCGATGCATGGGGTCAAATGTACTCAATGACATCACTGAATCCCGCACCTTCTCCCACTCATGTTCAGGATACAGCCACAGCGAATCATTCTCATAAGCATTGTAGGTCAAAACCAAACGGTTTTCGCAGGCGTCACTGATCGGCTGACGATACATCGAAGGTATCGCCAGTCGGCCCTTAACGTCCAAATTTAATGCGACTTCACCGTAAAACACTACAATTACCCACTAAAATACTACTTTACTCCACAATATTGCACTTTATGACTAATTGCATGACAAGTCAAGACAGAAATCTAAAAATGTGAATAGAATCAATAACTTAACGAATATTTTACATTAATAATGCGCTGTAACTTATTGATTTATATAGAATGTCAATTCCCCATATGGTGCCGATGAAACAACACCAAACACCCTTGATTAATCCCCTGTTTGTGTCCTGAGGTATCCGGGTGGGATTCTGGCCCACAACCACATCCCACCACCGCGAATCAAAGCGATCATCTGGCCTCCCCGGAGCACTTGAGCTACAATAAATGGTTCATTTGTGTTGATGTGTGATGCATGACTTTAATCCGACGACTGTTGTTGCCTCTGATTCTCTTGCTGACAAGCTGCTGGGCCGCCCCCGCTTCCGGACAGGCGTTTGCCGAGGAATTTGAAGCCTGGAACCTCAGAATCAGCTCGGAACCACAAAAGGTACTGGACGAACTCATCAATCACCCGCTGTCAACCACGGATTTAACCTATCAGGCTCAGTACCACTTCTTGCTCAGCAGTGTCTATCTCAACCTGGTTTATCCAGGCAAAGCCCTGGAAGCCGCAGATCAAGGATTGGCCAGACTCAGTGCGCAAGAACCCGGCTGGCTTTATCATCGGCTGTTGTTGGTTAAGTCACAAGCCATGGAACTCTCAGGACAAGCCGCTGAAGCCAGACCCATGGCCGCCCAAGCCCTTTCCTGGGCTGAAAACAATCAGGATGCAGGGCTGCTGATTGATGCATTGATTGGTCTTGGTTATGTGGAAAATACCTTACGGCAATACACTTCGGCACTGAATCACTTCATGCGCGCTTATGAACTGGCACCTCAATACGACGCGGTGATCACCCAGAGTGCGATTGCCGGCAGCATTGCACTGGTGTATGAATACCGCAAGGAATACGCCCTGGCCATTCCTTTTTTCGAAGAAGCTGTAGCGCATCACCGTTCCACCAGCAACCTGTTGGAATTATCCATTGCCCTGTATGGATTAGGCCGTGCCAACAAACACCTGGGTAACGACTCAACTGGCATCAGTCAACTTGAAGAATCACTGCACATTTCCAGGGCCATTGACGATGATCAGGGCGTGGCATATGCGCTCAAAGAATTGGCCCCGGTCTACCAATTGACTGATAAACAAGACCAGGCCCGCAGCATGCTGAATGAGGCAGCCGACCTATTCACCAGAAGTCAGAACCGATACATGCTGTTTGATGTCCACAAGTCATTGGCGCAGCTGAATCTCAACATGAATGACGTGCGCTTGGCCAAAGATGCGTTGCTCAGCGCCAGGGTTCACCTGGATGAACAACGCATGCCCATTCAGGCCATTGCACTGGCCGAACTTGAAGCGCAGTTATTGGCCAAAGAAGGTTTATACCGACAGGCGTTTGAACAACTGATCAAAACAGTCAGTCGTAAACAACAGTTATTGGCAGAACAGAGTACCCGTGAGCTGCACGAACTGAGAACCCGGCATGAATTGCAAAGCAAAGAACAGGAAAACCTTAAACTGGCAGAACAAAACGCCACACAAAAGCTGGAAATCCTCAGTCAACAGCAGCGCAATCAAACGCTGAGCATTTCCGTGGGTGCCGCAGTGGTGATACTGATCTTGCTGAGCATTTTGATTTACCTCACCAAAAAGCAACAACAGGCATTGACACAATTGGCCAACATCGATCAGTTAACCGGTTTACCCAACCGCAATCACATCCTGAAACTGGCCGCTGACTGCCAACAACAACTGGAAGCTCAGCAACGATTGACTTTGTGTATGCTGGATTTGGACCATTTCAAAAGCATCAATGACCAGTTGGGCCATGATGTCGGCGACCAGGTACTCAGCCAGGTAGGCGCAATCTGCAAAACACACATCACTTCACCGCATCAGGCTGGTCGTTTTGGTGGAGAAGAATTCTTGCTGGTATTCGTTGATTTGCCAGCAAGTGAGGTGGAACAAATCCTGAAGGCGCTGCAACAATCAGTGAAACAAGCAGGTCAGACAATCCTGCCAACCAATCATCAGCTGACCTTTTCTGCCGGCATCAGTCACTGCCATCCGGGTGATGACATCAAAAACTGCATCATCAGTGCTGATTTAACCATGTATCAGGCCAAGCAAGCTGGCCGGGATCGCGTTTGCCAGGCAAAACCCGACCCCACCAACTGACTGCATTAAACCATCAGGCCAGACCCGCAATGATGTCATTGAAAGTTTGACTGGGACGCATCGCTGAAGATGCCAGGGCATTGTCGGGCATGTAGTAACCACCGATATTGACAGCCGCCCCCTGTGCATCAAGCAATTCCTGCAAGATGATGTCCTGCTGTGCCTCAAGCGCCGCTGCCACTGTGGAGAATTTGGCTTTCAGCCCTGCATCATCATCCTGAGCAGCCAATGCCTGAGCCCAGTATTTGGTCAGATAAAACTGAGAGCCACGGTTATCCAGTTCATTGACCTTTCTTGAAGGCGAACGGTTTTCACTGAGGTATAACTCATTGGCCTGATCAAGGGCTTTGGCCATCACCCTGGCCTGCGCGTTGTTGGTTTTTTCAGCCAGGTCTTCCAGTGACACCGCCAAAGCAAGAAACTCACCCAGCGAATCCCAGCGCAAATGCCCCTCCTCGACAAACTGCTGAACATGCTTGGGAGCCGACCCACCGGCGCCTGTCTCAAACAACCCGCCACCAGCCAGCAGTGGCACAATAGATAACATCTTGGCACTGGTACCCAATTCCAGAATCGGAAATAAATCTGTCAGGTAATCACGCAATACGTTGCCTGTTACTGATATGGTGTCCAAGCCCGCACTGACCCGCTCACAGGTATATCGCATGGCTTTGCGTGGGTTCATGATTTTAATTTCCAGACCTTCTGTGTCGTGGTCCTGCAAATATGTATTGACTTTCTCAATCAAATTACGGTCATGAGCCCGCTCTTCATCCAACCAGAATATCGCAGCAGAACCGGTATTGCGGGCCCTGGTCACAGCCAGTTTCACCCAATCTCTGATAGGCAGATCTTTGGTTTGGCAGGCCCTCCAAATGTCGCCAGCACTCACATCGTGTTGCATCAATATTTCACCGCTCGAATTAACCACCCGCATCATGCCAGCAGCAGCCACCTCAAAGGTTTTGTCATGCGAGCCATATTCTTCGGCTTTTTGCGCCATCAACCCCACATTACAGACATTACCCATGGTGGTGACATCAAAAGCACCATGCTCTTGACAGTATGCAATGATTTCCTGATAAATGCCCGCATAACTCCGATCCGGAATGACCGCCAGGGTATCCTGCAAGCGGCCGTCTGCATTCCACATCTGACCTGAAGACTTAATGGCAGCTGGCATGGAAGCATCAATAATGACATTATTCGGCACGTGTAAATTGGTGATTCCTTTATCAGAATCAACCATGGCCAGTGCCGGTTGTTGTGCATAGCATGCTGCGATGTCTGCTTCAATTTTAGCCTTTTTGGCAGCAGGCAAATCAGCTATTTTGTTATATACATTCCCAATACCGTTATCAACTTCAACACCCAATTCTGCAAACAGTTCAGCGTGCCTGGCAAACACATCCGCATAATAAACTTCCACGGCATGGCCGAACATGATCGGGTCAGATACTTTCATCATGGTGGCTTTCAGGTGCAATGACCACAACAGGTCATCTTTTTTGGCTTGTTTCACAGAGCGTTCAAAAAAGGCCCGCAATGCGGTTTTACTCATGCACGATGAATCCATGACTTCAGCTGCCTGCAAGGCAATGCCTGACTTCATCACAGTTATCTGACCATCGGCATCCACGTGCTCGATGCGAACTTCATCGGCCTGGGGCATCACATAGGATTGCTCACTGCCATAAAAATCATCACCATCCATGTGGGCCACACGGGTTTTCGAGTCTTTGGCAAAGTCACCCAAACGGTGTGGGTTTTTCTGTGCATAGCGCTTCACCGCAGCCGCAACACGGCGGTCAGAATTACCCTCCCTCAACACAGGGTTCACGGCACTGCCCAAAACGGTGGCATATTTATCCTGAATGTCCTGCTCAGCGTCATTCTGCGGCTCTTCAGGGTAGTCTGGAATCGCGTAACCATGATCCTGTAATTCTTTGATGGCAGCATTCAGCTGAGGAATGGACGCTGAAATATTAGGCAGTTTGATGATATTGGCTTCCGGGGTTTTGGCCAAGGCCCCCAGTTCACTCAGGGCATCACCGACCTGCTGATCAACCGGCAGTTGATCGGCAAATTGAGCCAGAATGCGACTGGCCAGTGAAATGTCTTTGGTTTCCACTTCGACACCGGCATTGGCGGCAAAGTGGTTAACCACAGGTAAAAAAGCATGGGTGGCCAGGGCCGGTGCTTCATCGGTGATGGTGTAGATAAGTGTATGTTTTGTCATGTCCGCTCCAGTTAGTCAGGCCCTGGTCTGAATCCAGACCACCGGACCATAAAATCAGGCGCGAATTATAGCAAAAAATAGCCCTCGGCTGTAACCTCATAAACCAATTGCCGGACACTTCCTTTGTAGAACACACAAAAAGCAGTCGCCAGCAAGGTCACGACTGCTTTTCAATTCATCTACTCATGATGAAATGAGACCTGCTCAGTTGAAGCCATCTGCAAATATCAGGTCACTTCCGGTGATCCTGACTTCAAAGCCATCTGTGGTTTCAGAGAGCACTTCAACAGTGTATCCATCAATTGGATCATTGAATGTTTCTCCCACTTTCCACATCACCCCTTCATTATCAGAAAAGTCTGCCGGAGGAACATCCTGATCGATCACCCAGGGTGGTTCACTGCGACCAGAAACCACGTGATGAATAATGACTGCCTCACCTGCCAGATTGCTTTCGTAATTACCCACCTGTTTTCTGACTTCAACCATGTAATGACTGCCATCTGCCAATGGCAATCTGGCAAAACGATGATTGATCGTGGCAGCCAACGCTGTTTGATCGATGACAATGACCGTGTCGGTCAGGGCATCAGCGATGAAGCCATCTCCATCATTGACCCAACCCAGCCGATACTTGTACTGCATGTTAATGTGCTTACCCAGACGACCATATACCGGGTCATCGACCGCCCTGCCTGTGGCAGAGCTCATCACATCCCAGGGGCTGTCATATGGATTTCCATCGCCATCTGAGTTATTGGCATGCGGCAAACCAAAACCATGACCCATCTCATGGGCAATCACCCCTTCATTGGCAAATGACCAGGGTGGGTTCCAAGTGACCCGCCATGACCGGAACAGCCCATCCAGCGTTGCTCCAAGACCGCCACCCCAGGCACAACAATCCAGCAATTCATTGAACATCATATTGATCCCGACAAAGCCCGACGAAAAATCAACAAACGGGTCGGCGGCATCGGTACAATCGTCAAACAGCGAATTCAGATTGGCATCAGTGCCTGAGCCCGGTGTGGGCACATAAAAAGTGTGCGTCCCCGGCAAGTCAACCCAATCCACTGCCAGCGAACCCACGACATTGATGTTTTCATATGACACCTCGCGCCAGTAATGATCAAGACCGGCGGGTAAATTGGCATACATGTTCTGGAAGAATGAGAAGTTTTCAGGCTCAGCGGGCACATCGTTGAACTTACATAATATGGAAACCCATGGTTGAGCACCGGTTATGCCACCACGTTGAGCACCTTCAAGCAGCTCAATTGACTGGGTCCAGCGACCTGATTCACCGGGTTGGTCTTTGAATTGTACCCGGACCCGTTTACCCGACCATAAATGCACCGGATTCTGAGCCATGAACTCATCACTGAACAACAACCTGTGATTACCCTCAGGGTTAACCAGATAATACCTCATGTGAATATCACTTCCGGATTCAAAAGTCTCACCATACTCCACCACCAGAACGCCGTCCTCTGCAAGTGCAGACTTAATGTGCAGAACCGAAAAACCACAAACCACCAACCACAGTAATAACTTCATCTCTTCTCTCAATACAGCTAATCATTCACAGAATAAAGCAAATGCTGGCATCATGAAACCACACAGTTGATTTATGTGATGGCGCTAACGCTTTTAAGCTCGTTCAACAACTCCCTCAAGGCCGATTCCCAGAAATCCCTTAACTGGAGCGCACCAGTTGACAAATTTTGTTGCTCATCCAGATACGCGGATTTACTGTGCTCCAGTTGTATGGCATGGACATTGGATTCAGGCTGGCCGTAATGACGGGTGATGTACCCCCCCTTGAACCGGCCATTTACCACGTATGAAAACACGCCCTGATGAGCCAGTCGCTGACCCAGCAACTGGCTCAATTGACCGGCACAACTCTTGCCGTCATTTGTTCCCACATTAATGTCTGGCAACCTGCCGGAAAAAAACCTTGGCACCCGGGCATTGATGCTGTGCGCATCTATCAACAAACAACAACCAAAATCCGCCACCGCCAGATCAACCAATGCCTTTAACTGAACATGATATGGACGCCAATACAATTCGGTTCGGCGTTCAATTTCCTCTGCACCAGGTTGCTGACCAGGTTGATACAACGGATTGAAATCAAAATCACTGGTTGGACATAATTCAGTTTCGGGCTGATTCTGGTAAAGTGGCTGACCACTGGCCGGGCGATTAAGGTCGATCACATGACGTGCGTAGTTGGCTTTGATCCTTGAACAGGAAATGCCTTCAAAGTCAAAAATCCGACCAATATGCAAATCTCGATCAGTCGACTGAGTCACTGCCGGATTCATCACCGCCCTGATGTCATCAGGAATCAGTGCGCCATCATGTGGCACACTGACCACCAGCGGTGATGACTGTTGTCTCAGCTCAAAGACGGACATAACTCAACCAGGTAATCATTCAATTCGCCACTGAGTACCAATTGCTGCATGTGATTGATGTCAGGTGACAACAGCCGGTCTTTGTCCAGAAAGGGCACTGATTCACGGATCTTTTCATACACCGCGTACAATGCTTTTGAGGTTTTGAGCCCTTCATGAAAATCGATGCTTTGACAAGCCGCCATCAATTCAATACCAATCACTGCCGCAGCATTTTCAGACAGGTCAGACAGTTTTCTGGCTGCAAAGGTAGCCATACTGACATGATCTTCCTGATTGGCAGAAGTTGGGATGGTATCAACACTGGCTGGGTGAGCCAGGGTTTTGTTTTCTGAAGCCAAAGCTGCGGCTGTCACATGGGCAATCATGAATCCTGAGTTGACGCCTGAATCAGGCACCAGAAAAGCGGGCAAACGACTCAGCGCCGGATCGATGAGCATCGCCAGTCGGCGTTCCGACATGTTCACCATGTCAGTCACCGCAATGCCCAGAAAATCAGCCACCAATGCCACTGGCTCTGCGTGAAAGTTTCCACCTGAAAGCACATCACCTTCGGTTGCAAATACCAACGGATTATCCGTGGCTGCATTGGCCTCAATCAGCAGTTTTCCAGCCACATGCCGGTACGTATCCAACACTGCTCCCATCACCTGCGGCTGACAGCGCAGACAATAGGGGTCTTGTACCCGGTCACAATCCTCATGAGAAACCACAATTTCACTGTCTTTGAGCAATGCCCTGATGGCTCGGGCCACTTGAATCTGTCCTTCCTGCCCTCTGGCCTGATGAATGCGCTCATCAAAAGGCGCCAAAGACCCTTTGGCCGCATCGATGGACAACGCACCCGCGATGATTGCAGCGGTGAAACAGTTCTCAGCCAGGAACAGTCCTTTCAAGGCCAGTCCGGTCGACACCTGTGTGCCATTGAGCAACGCCAGGCCTTCTTTGGGACCCAGTTTTATGGGCTTCAAACCAGCTTGCTGCAAAGCCTGATCTGCACCAATGGTTTGCCCTTGATAGCGCACCTCGCCCAAGCCAATCATGGCCGCGGTCAAATGGGCCAATGGCGCCAGGTCACCTGATGCACCCACTGAACCTTTACACGGAATCAATGGATAAATTTCCAGGTTGATCATGTCCAGCAACAACTGCAGGGTATTGGGATGTATGCCTGAAAATCCCTGCGCTAAGCTGACGGCTTTGAGCGTCATGATCAGTCTCGTGGTGCGCTCATCAATCGGCTCACCAACTCCGGTGGCATGAGAAATAACCAGGTTGCGTTGCAAGGTATCCAGTTCTTCTTTGGCGATTTTCACATTGGCCAACAAGCCAAATCCAGTATTGACTCCATAAACTGTCTCATCGGAGGAGGCCACATCCTCAATGGTCTTTCTGGAATGAATCACCCCTTGCATCATGTGATCATCCACACTGATGTGCATGGCAGATTCCCAAATCGCTCGCAGATCACACAAGGTAAAACCCTGACTGGTGATGACAAAACTCATGACGACTCTCCCAGACAGCCAGCCACCATTGGCAGATTCAAGCCATGGTCACGGGCACATTGTTGCGCCAATTCATAACCGGCATCGGCATGTCGCATCACCCCGGTGGCCGGGTCATTCCACAGCACCCTTTCAATGCGCTGGTCAGCTTCAGCGGTGCCATCACAACAGATCACCACCCCTGAATGCTGAGAATAACCCATACCAACACCGCCGCCGTGATGCAGGGATACCCAGGTGGCTCCGCTGGCGGTATTCAGCAAGGCGTTCAGCAAGGGCCAGTCTGACACCGCATCCGAGCCATCAGCCATGCTTTCTGTTTCCCGGTTTGGCGATGCCACTGATCCCGAATCCAGGTGATCACGACCAATCACAACAGGCGCTTTAAGTTCACCATTCCTGACCATCTCATTGAATGCCAGTCCCAAACGGTGACGTTGACCCAGTCCCACCCAACAAATTCTGGCAGGCAATCCCTGAAACTGAATACGTTCACGGGCCATGTCCAGCCAATTGTGTAAGTGCGGATCATCCGGAATCAAAGCTTTGACCTTGGCATCGGTTTTGTAAATGTCTTCAGGATCACCCGATAACGCAGCCCAGCGAAATGGCCCAACTCCCCGGCAAAATAACGGCCTGACATATGCCGGCACAAAACCAGGGAAATCAAATGCCCGCTCCACGCCAACATTGAATGCTTCCTGTCTGATGTTATTCCCATAGTCGACTGTGGGTATTCCCAAGGCGTGAAAATTCAGCATGGCCCGGACCTGAACGGCCATCGATTTTCGCGCCGCAGTGGCCACACGCTGCGGATCTGACTTGGCCAGATCGCGCCATTGATCAACACCCCAGCCTTGTGGCAGATAACCATTTACAGGATCGTGAGCTGATGTCTGATCTGTCACCAAGTCAGGCCGGATCCCTTGCCCGTACATATCAGCAAATATATCTGCAGCATTGCCCAATAAGCCTACTGAAACGGGCTTGCCTGCTTCGTGGGCTGTATGCAACATGGCCAGGGCTTCTTCAATGCTGTGGGCCTTCTGATCCAGGTAACCGGTTTTCAATCTGAAATCTATTCTGGTTTCATCACATTCTACGGCGATCATGCTGTAACCGGCCATGGTCGCTGCCAGGGGCTGGGCACCACCCATGCCGCCCAAACCACCAGTCAGTATCCATTTTCCCGCGGTATCCCCGCCGAAATGTTGCCGACCAGCCTCAACAAAGGTTTCATACGTTCCCTGAACGATGCCCTGTGAGCCAATGTAAATCCATGATCCGGCTGTCATCTGTCCGTACATCATCAATCCTTTGCGGTCCAATTCATTAAAATGATCCCAATTAGCCCAATGCGGCACAAGGTTAGAATTGGCGATCAAGACCCGGGGGGCATCGGCATGGGTGCGAAACACGCCCACCGGTTTACCAGACTGTACCAGAAGGGTTTCATCATCATTCAGGCTTTTCAGTGCCGATACAATGGCCGCATAACAAGCCGGATTTCTGGCTGCTTTACCAATTCCACCATAGACCACCAGGTCTTCAGGGCGTTCTGCCACTTCTGGATCAAGGTTATTCATCAGCATGCGCAAGGGCGCTTCGGTGAGCCAGGATTTGGCATTCAGTATGGTCCCTCTGGGGGCCTTTATGGTTTCTTTCATCATGTCAGTCAATACTCGTTATGTTCGTTATATCGGGTGTATAAATCTTTTTGCTGCAGTTGTTCAATGGCCGCCATCAGAACGGACTGGATATCAGCACCGACTTCTTCAGACAATTGCTGATAAATCTGTTCCATGGGGTTTTGTTTCAAAATACCGGCCTGTTGCCGGCCAAGATCGGTCAATTGATAAAGCGTTCTGCGTTTGTCATGTGGATCTTTTGAATGGGTGATTATCTTCAACTCCAACAACCTGGGAATTTTTTGCTTAATCAGCTGATGTGACTGATTCAGACATTTGGCCAGATCCACCAATGAAGCCTGATGCAAATACCCCAGGACATGCACCAGAGAACAGGATTTTACCGGCACCTGAATACCCATCGCCTTGTATACCGGCTTGATCTGCTGACTGATTAACTGTCCCAGATCATCGGCATATTTACCAACAAAAGACCTTTGAGGTGGTTGCTGAGGTGAACGGCTCATGTTTTATGCAATATATTGCGCAATAGATTGCATATCTTCGTTGAGTCCATTGCTTTTGTCAAGCAAGGCAAGTCGTAAATTGTCCAATAGAATTCCTTGCAATGAGAATGATTATCATTATACTTAAATTGTTTTCCATTACATCTACACAAAACATGCATCATCAATGGTACCTCAGCTATTCAGAAAACCACCTCAGCCTCAATGAGCCCGGATTATTGCTTCACAAAAAGCGCAATGGTCTGGTGTTGCGTAGCTGGATTGGCCCAATGGCTCACATGCTGATGAGCAAATTGCTCAGGCGTCACCACCCTGATCAAGCCAGGCTAACCAACAATGGCTGGCAACTGCCCATCGATAAGCAACAAGCTCAGCACCTGCTCATTGAGGCCAGTTTTCAACAACAGTTTTGCCTGCACCATTATCAGGTAACCGGTGATTTACTTAACCATGGACTGCCACCAGAACATTTTGATGAACTGTTGCTCTACCTGAGAATGTCATTACAACATCCAAGTCACCAAAGCCTGATTCAGGTAATGAGTCTGATTCAACCGGATAACCACCGCAACGAAGAACAGCTGGAAACCCTGGAGCAATACAAACTGATACAAAGAATCAGTCATAACAACACGTGTTTTTATGACAAAAACCCATTGCCACATGCCCACTTGTATGATCCGAAATCGCACATGCTTTACGATCACCACTGTCAACTGGATGACAGTGGATTACAGTTGATTCGATGCTGAAAGCCCCATTCCAGGGCACAAATACAGTCACCGGCTTCTTCCCACTTGCAAGTGGGTTATGGGTGATCTTCTGATCGGCCAAGAAAGGGGTGGTCATCGGTCATTGATATTCGGTAAAATGAGCTGAATTAAAGCCAGTGCTGAGCATGAAATTTGAGTCAAATGAACGGCAAATCCGTAGTTTCGTTCTGAGAAAAGGGAAAATGACCATCGGTCAGAAAAAAGCCGTTGAACAATGGATGTCGGTCTATGCCATTGAACCCAAAGAACCCATTGATTTTCAGGCCCTCTATGGCAATGACCATCCGGTCTGGCTGGACATTGGTTTTGGCAATGGTGAATCCATCATTCATGCCGCTAAAAAATATCCGGACATTAATTTTCTTGGTATTGAAGTTCATTTACCAGGGGTGGGTCATTTACTGATGGGCATTGAAGAGCATGGGCTGCAAAATGTCAGGATCATCAGAAATGATGCCATTGACATGCTCAAACTGTACATCAAGGATCTGTCACTGGCGGCCATCCATGTCTATTTCCCCGACCCATGGCATAAAAAAAGACACCACAAAAGACGAATGGTTAATCAACCATTTCTGGACTTAATTAAACCCAAGCTAGAGGCTGGGGGACGGTTCCATTATGCGTCTGACTGGGAGCCATATGCCATTGAAGTCAATGACTTGCTGGCAGAAAATCTTTGGCTGCGCAACGCTGATGACAAACAGGGTTTTTCGCCCCGGCCTGAATGGCGGCCGGTGACGAAGTTTGAACGCCGGGGCCACAAACTCAATCACGGTACTTACGATCTGATTTTTCATAAAAACTGATGGAGATGCTGCCATTAACCAATGAGATGTTGATGGTTCTGGCCATTTTGGCTTACACCATCCTGATGTTCATAACAGAAGTCATCAGAATCGATGTGGCAGCTTTATTGATCCTGGTTATGCTGGGACTTTCCGGTCTGGTGCCAGACACCCACTTGTTTGATGGCTTTGCCTCCAATGCCGTGATATCGATCATTGCAGTGATGATTCTGGGGGCCGGCCTGGATCGCACCGGAGTAATGAGCGCAGTGGCAAACTTCATCCTGAAGATAGGTGGAAAAACTGAAAAAACAGTGATGCCAGTGGTTTCATTAACGGTGGGTTCCATCTCTGGCTTTATGCAAAATGTTGGTGCAACGGCTTTGTTTTTGCCAGTGATGAGCAAAATATCCAGCGTGGCCGAAATCCCCATATCCCGATTATTGATGCCCATGGGTTTTTGCGCCATTCTTGGCGGTACGGTGACCATGGTCGGATCATCCCCCCTGATCTTACTGAACGACCTGATTGAAACATCCAATCGTTCATTGCCTCCCGGCGCTGATACCATGCCCACTTTTTCATTGTTTGCCACCACACCAATAGGTTTGGCCTTGTTGCTCAGCGGGATTGTGTATTTTTTGGTACTGGGCCGTTTTCTGCTGCCCAAAGCCAAAGAAATCTCACACATCAACAACCACAAATCAGACAGCTACTTCAGGGACAACTACGGCATTGAAAAAAGCATCACCGAAATGATTGTCAATCGCGACAGTCCACTGGTGGGCAAAATGATACAGGAGCTGGAGTTTGACAGTCACATACCTCACATTGTGGCACTGAGCACCGAAGGAGAATCAATGCTGTCACCACCACGCAGCAAGTTCATCTGGAACGGAGCAATTCTGGGGGTGATGGGCAGTCAGCAACAGATCAATGACTTTGCAGAGGAGTTCAACCTCACTGTATTGCCCAGGCTGAAGCAATTCAAACTTGACTTTAACCCCGCCATTTCAGGCACTTCCGAAGCAGTGGTTGTGCCCGGTTCAAGATACCTTGGAGTGAAGTTATCTGAGTTCCATTTTCGCAAAGAATTCGCCATCACCATCCTTGCCGTTTCGCGAAACAACCGAATTTATACCGGTGAAGAAATGTATGAATTGGAATTGCAACTGGGTGACACGTTCATCATCCATGGCAGGTGGACAGATCAGATGGGGCTGGGAAGATCCAGAAATGTGGCTCTGGTCAGTGATGTGCCGGCCGAACCCCAAAGACCGCAAAAAATTCCCTTTGCGTTGTTGTTTTTCGCCCTGAGCATTTCATTGGTTATCTTGACTGATCTGAAACTGTCCTTGTCACTGTTGACCGGTGCCATTGGTATGATCATATTCGGCGTTCTGAATATGGATGAAGCATATCGGGCAGTGAGCTGGAAGACAGTGTTTTTGCTGGCTTGCCTGATCCCCCTGGGCTATGCCATGGAACACACCGGCACGGCAGCCTGGATCGCCCAGTACACCATCCACGCTTTGGGGGATGTTCATCAGATTGTTTATCAACTGGCCATGGCCGGATTAGCCACCTTGTTTTCTTTGGTGATGTCAAATGTAGGGGCCACAGTTTTACTGGTTCCACTGGCCATCAACATCGCCATCGAAACCGGTGGAAACCCGCTGGTTTATGCACTGATAGTGGCGATCTCAACATCCAATGCATTTTTACTGCCCACCCACCAGGTTTCGGCATTGGTCATGGGTCCGGGCGGATACGGGGTGAAGGATTACCTCAAAGTAGGCAGTCTGATGACGCTGATTTTTCTCGCGGTGTCACTGCCGGTAATCAACTGGCTCTTTTGAGTCGGCAGGCCTGTTCCAGTTTTTGCCTGAATAATTCGCTCAACAAACGCTTACTTTCCAGGTCGACCCCCAGATGACAATGGTCACACGCTGCCAATTGATTAATGATGTCTTCAATTTCTTTCATGATTTTTTTCAGTTCCACTTCATTCATGGTAATTCCCCTGATTGACTGCTGCATGAATTATCAACTGATGCGATACAGAATTCGATGGCGATTTTCTTCACCCATTGTAGGAATTTGTTGACAAAACCATCAGATGATGGCGTTGCCCACCCTCCCTGATTGTGCCGTTAATAAGGTCATACACCATCAACTTTGACCTGTTTTCAGAGGCATCCATGTTATAATTCTGCTTTTCATCTGAGACGACAATCAATGATAAAACTGGTACTTTTAAGACATGGCGAAAGCGAATGGAATCTGGCCAATAAATTCACTGGCTGGAAAGATGTTGACCTGACCCATACCGGCCAGCAACAGGCCACTTCAGCGGGCAAGCTGTTACAAGAAGCCGGCTTTGAATTTGACCTGGCTTTTACATCAGTATTGAAAAGGGCCATCAAAACACTGAACATCACCCTGGATGTCATGGATCAGCTTTGGTTACCAGTTGAACGTTCGTGGCGATTAAATGAAAGGCATTATGGCGCTCTGCAAGGCTTGAATAAAGCTGAAACAGCCGCCAAATATGGTGATGAGCAGGTACATATTTGGCGCAGAAGTTATGACACGCCCCCACCTCATCTGGAGTGGGACGATGAACGCAACATCGCCAACGACCGCAGATATGCCGGTTTGACCAGGGAACAAATTCCCTTGGGTGAATGCCTGAAAGACACTGTTGAGCGGGTCTTGCCATACTGGCATGAACACATTGTGCCCCAATTGAAAGCGAAGAAAAAAATCATCATCGCTGCACATGGCAATTCATTGCGCTCACTGGTGCAGTATCTGGATGATGTTTCGGCTGAAGCAATTCTCAAACTTAACATACCGACCGGTGTGCCATTGGTTTATGAATTGGATGACACACTGCAGCCAATTAAAAGTTACTACCTGGGTGATCAGCAAGAGCTGGCTGCCAGAATGGAAGCAGTGGCCAACCAGGGCAAAGCATAAGAGATTAACATGAGCAAGCAATACCCATTACTGGATCACATCGACCTGCCGGCAGATTTACGCAAACTGGCCAAATCTGATTTACCACAAGTGTCTGATGAACTGCGCCAATATTTGATTGATCAAATTTCTCAATGCGGCGGACATTTTGGCTCTGGACTGGGTACCATCGAATTAACAGTCGCTCTGCATTATGTATTTAACACCCCACATGATCGTTTGGTCTGGGATGTTGGCCACCAGGCTTATCCGCACAAAATCCTTACTGGCCGAAAACAACAATTGGCAACTGTAAAGCAAAAAAATGGACTGGCCCCATTTCCTAAACGCACAGAAAGTGAGTACGACACGTTCGGCGTGGGACACTCTTCCACCTCAATCGGCGCCGCTTTGGGTATGTCTCTGGGCAGCCAAATCTGTGGCACAGAACGTGACGTAGTGGCCATCATTGGAGATGGCGCAATGACAGCGGGCATGGCTTACGAAGCACTGAACCACGGTGGTGAACTGGACACCAACATGCTGGTGGTATTGAATGAAAATGAAATGTCCATTTCGCCCAATGTCGGCGCCCTGGCCAGAATGTTGATCAAAATAGTCAGTGGGCGCACATACAACCGCATGCGGGAAAAATCCAAACGCATCATGCGACGAGGATCATGGTTATGGAAGTTCATGTCCCGCTGGGAAGAACACACCAAAGGGATGTTTGTACCCAACACTTTGTTTGAAGAACTCGGCTTTCATCACCTCGGCCCCATTGATGGACACAATGTTGAGCTGTTGGTAGAGAAGCTTGAAGTGGCCAAAGAAATCAAAGGCCCTAAACTGCTGCACATCATCACCAAGAAAGGCAAAGGTTACAAACCTGCTGAGGCTGATCCGATCAAATACCATGCAGTGGGTCAATTCAATCCTGAAGATGGCCTGCCACCCAAATCCAAACCATCCAAACCCAGTTACACCGAAGTCTTTGGCCAATGGATATGTGACATGGCCAGGATGGACAATCAGCTGGTGGGCATCACCCCGGCCATGCGTGAAGGATCAGGGCTGGTGGAATTTTCCAAACTGTTTCCCAAACGCTATTTTGATGTCGGAATTGCCGAACAACACGCGGTAACCCTGGCAGCCGGCATGGCCTGTGAAAACATCAAACCGGTGGTGGCCATTTACTCTACATTCCTGCAAAGGGCATACGACCAGTTGATACATGATGTGGCCATTCAAAATCTTGACGTGCTGTTTGCCATTGATCGGGGTGGAGTGGTTGGACCGGATGGTGCAACCCATGCAGGCAACCTCGACTTGAGTTTCCTGCGTTGTGTACCCAACATGATGATCATGGCTCCGGCCAACGAAAATGAATGCCGTCAAATGCTTTATACCGGCTATCGTCATGAAGGACCTGCTGCGGTACGCTACCCACGCGGTAAAGGACCTGGCGAAGCCATCATGCCCAAAATGAGCGGCTTACCTGTAGGTCAGGCAGAACGAATCAGAAAGGGCAATCATGACCTGGCCATTTTGTCATTTGGCGCACTGCTCGATCAGGCCGCCACTGCCGCTGAAAAACTCGATGCCACTTTGGTTAACATGCGCTTTATCAAACCCATAGACCGGCAGATGATTGAACAGATGGCGATCCGCCACAGCCACATCATCACCATTGAAGACAATGTGATTCAGGGTGGCGCCGGAAGCTTTGTCAATGAAATATTACAGGAAATGGGCTTTCAGATCCCAGTGATGAACCTCGGTTTACCCGACCGTTTTCAGGACCATGGCACCCGTGAAGAGTTATTGAAAGAAGCCGGACTTGATGCCAACAGCATCATACAAAGTGCTCAGCAATTTCTCCAGCAAAAACCCGATCCCAAAAAGGTCATACCGCTGAGGTCTTAACTGCTTCTTGAAAGGATGTAATGGGTCATTTCATGATCCGGATAATGCCATTTCAGGTAGTTTTTGTAGTTCTCAATTTTTTTGTCTGCGCCTTTTTCTTCAAAATAATTGATGATGGCGACCAGGGCATCAATAAACTGAGGCAACTGGCATTCCTTACGAATCATGTTGTTGATGATGTAGATCGCGTTATTCTCAAAACCATTGGCCGCAAACACCACTGACAAGCGAACAAGGGTCTCGTCATCCAACTGAATGCGTCCCTGGGTGGTGGTCATGTACTTGACAAAATCACTGTGTATTTTTTCACCTGACACGTCAAACTGCATTTGCAGATTAAAATAATCAATGGCCGCCTGGTGGTGGTAATCATCAAAAGGAATATACTTCCCGTACTCAAAACGCAGACGGGCCAAATCCAGACTGTTGGGGTATTTTTTGAATGTTTTGGCCAGAATCTTCAGGGCTTTTTTATAATTGCCTTTTTCAATGTAAGATTCTGCCCTGGCTACTGGATTTAATCGATTTCCAAACACTGTGCGTTGACGAAAGATTCATTTTAATGGTCACATAGCATAGCAAAAATATGCACCAATTCATATCATTTGATGTGCCGCCATGGAAAAGGTTTGGTTGTGACCAATAATGAAATGGTCCAGAACCCTTACATCAATCAATGCCAACACTTCTTTGAGGCGCCTGGTCAACTGAATGTCTGCCTCACTGGGTTTTAAATCCCCCGATGGGTGGTTGTGAGCAAATATCACCGCCGCTGCATTGAATTGCAGACAACTCTGGGCCACCGTTCGCGGATAAACCTGAGCACTATTGATGCTGCCCTCAAAGAGAAAGTCAAAGCGCAACAATTGGTTTTTACTGTTGAGAAACACAACCGCAAATCGTTCATGCCTGGCAGGTTTAAAATTGATCAACAAATAGTCATGTACCTTCTCAGGGTCATCAAATGTAACCGCCTGATCAAATCTTTCATTCAAAGCCCTTCTGGTCAACTCAGAAGTGGCTTTGAGCTGTACGTATTTGGCTTGCCCCAACCCTTTGATGGCCATAAATTGTGCAGGCGTGGCTTCCATGATGGGTTGTACACCACCAAAATATGTCAGCATGTCCTCTGCCAACTCAACCACCCCTTTACCCGGCAAACCAGTGCGCAAGAAAATTGCCAATAATTCTGCATCGGTCAGATATTGAGCACCTTTGCGTAATAACTTTTCCCTGGGCATCTCTTGGCGAATGGATTTGTTTTTCATGGTTATACTGACAAAATATGTTCATCCTAGGAAGATTGAGCTGCTTTCACAGTGGCCAAGTTCTTACTTCACTGTAGGAAAGCATAACATTGGCGATTTTATTGGTTCTGGTTTAAAATCAATCACTTTAACAGTTTCCAGAATTGGCATGCAGCCCATCGATTTGAAAATTCTCAACCAAGACTTTGTTGACGAGTATGATCTGCCTCAATATGGTACGCCAGGTTCAGCCGGGCTTGACCTGCGGGCTTGTGTGGACAGTGACCTGGTGGTTCATCCCGGCCAGACTGAACTGATTCCTACCGGGCTTGCCATTCACATCAAAACCACTGATCTGGCTGCCATCATATTGCCAAGATCAGGCTTGGGGCATAAACACGGACTGGTGCTGGGTAACCTGGTTGGGCTGATTGACTCAGATTATCAGGGACAGCTGTTTGTGTCATGCTGGAACCGCTCAGCTCAACCTTTTACCATAGAACGCGGATTGCGCATCGCCCAACTGGTATTCGTGCCGGTTGTTCAGGTGGCCTTTAATCAGGTCGAATCATTTGATGACAGCGACCGGGGCGCCGGTGGATTTGGACACACAGGAGTAAATTGATGGACCTCAAAGAATTGCTAACAAAGCTGCGCGCTAAACTCAATAAAGCTGTTGATGAATCCGCTGAAGACGGCACCGGCGCACCCCAAAAAGCCAGGAAGCTGGTCAAATTTGAAGATGAAATGCAGTGGACCTCTGCCTTTCTGGTGGCTTTTGCCTGCAGCTTATTCTTTGCATACATATTCAAAAACAACTGGGAATCATCTCGCACCCTCAGTAAACTCGAAAATCAGAGTCAGGCCCTGGTAGAAAGCATTCAAGACAGCATGCAAAAAACCCGGCAACTGGCTGCCAGCATCATCGTTGAAAACCCCAATTCAGACGACATCGAAAACATCATCAAAACTCAAATACCTCAGGCATTGAGGGTGACCCGGGTGGTTGAACCCGTGGACACAATTGAGCCTGACCCGGTTTTTCCCGGTATCAACTTTGCCACTCTGGACATGTTGAAAAAGACCAGCGAATCACAAACCGAACAATTGCCAGAAATTCACCTGTATGGACAAAAAAACCAATACCTGAATTACGTCTACATCCAGAAACCAGAGACGTCGTATGTGGTGGTCTCTTATCCGGTAGATATGATCATCAAAGAACAACGCATGCAATTCAGCAAAAGTGAAATGTCGCTCATCCAAAAAGCTGGCTCACGCAGTTCTGTGACTTTGCAAAGGTGGGGCTTGGTTGATCAAAACCTGGACCGCCTGGATGCGCAAATCAAAATCCCTGATTCACACTTCTATGTCAATTATACGGTGCAGAAATCTTTCAGTGGCTTATTCAGCCTGTCACTGACCGGTAGCATCATTGCTTTGTTGTCCTCCCTGTTATTGGCAGCGGCCACCTTTTTGAAACGTCAAAAACGGCTGGAAGAACTGGAAGTCATCAAAGCCAGTCAGGTTCAGGAAGCCGTTTATGTGCCCGCCAGCAAAATCGGCAAAGGCAAGGACCTGGGGGGCGATTCCGGAAAACCCAAGCAACTGGGTCAGGAAGATGTGACTGGCAAAGTAAAACTGAAACTGCCAGACAAATCGATCTTCAAGGCATATGACATCCGTGGCATCGTAGATGAAACACTGACATCTGATGCGGTATATCAGATCGGCCAGGCCATTGGCACAGAAAACATCAATCGCGGCCGGCAGAGCATCGTGGTGGCCAGGGACGGTCGACTGTCAGGACCAACCTTGTTGAAATCACTCATCAACGGCTTGCAAAGCACTGGTTGTGACGTGATCAATATTGGTGCCGTGCCCACTGGTGTTCTGTATTTTTCAACTCATCATCTGGAAACCGGTTCAGGCGTGATGTTGACAGGCAGCCACAATCCGGCCAATTACAATGGCTTGAAAATCATGCTGGATGGTGAAACACTGGCAGGCAAGCTGATCAGCAATCTGTATGACATGATTGCATCAGGCAACCTGATCTCAGGAGAGGGCAGTGTTCAGGAACTGGACATCGCCGACGATTACATTGATTACATCAGTTCAGAAATTCAATTGGAAAACGAGCCCACTGTGGTGGTGGACTGTGGCAATGGTATCCCAGGCGAACTGGCTCCTGAGTTACTGGAAGAAATTGGCTGTGAAGTGATCCCATTGCATTGCGAAGTGGATGGCAATTTCCCCAATCACCACCCTGATCCCAGCGTTCCGGAAAACCTGCAGGACCTGATGGCCACCCTCAAATCCGTTGATGCTGATATAGGAATTGCCTTTGATGGTGATGGTGACCGCCTTGGCGTGGTTACCAAATCCGGTGAAATCATCAACCCGGATCGGCTGTTGATGCTGTTTGCCAAAGATGTGCTGAGCCGACAACCAGGATCGAGCATCATTTTTGATGTGAAATGTACCGGCCATTTACCCAAATCCATCGTTAAATATGGCGGCATGCCTATCATGTGGAAGACCGGCCATTCTTTCATGAAGGCCAAACTCAAGGAAACCAATGCTGCGCTGGCTGGTGAAATGAGTGGTCATTTCTTTTTCAATGAACGTTGGTTTGGCTTTGATGATGGACTTTATGCGGCAGCCAGATTGCTGGAAATACTGGACCAGGAAGAACAAACTCCGGAAGAAGTGTTTGCTGAACTGCCTAACAGTGTTAACACACCAGAGCTGAAGGTTCACATGAAAGAAGGCGAGCACTATATGTTCATGGATGAATTCATCAGTCGTGCTGAATTTCCAGATGCCAAAATCACCACAATCGACGGCATCCGTGCAGATTTCGCCAAAGGCTGGGGATTGGTCCGGTGTTCGAATACCACACCTTGTTTGGTGATCAGGTTTGACGCCGATGATGAAGAAACCCTGGAAAAAATCAAAGCAGAATTTCGCACCCAGTTACTCTCTGTCAGTGATAACCTGGAATTACCATTCTGAGACCAGACCTGAGGATAACAACCTGACTGTTGGTTCTGATGAATGCAGGGAATGATCCTGGGACTTCATTCACTTTTGTTTCTGACAAAAGTGAATGCCGACTCTACGGTTGGAGGAGTTAGGGTCTCGTCTGGAACAGAGACCGGGGCCTCGGTGATCATGTCGGGTGATCATGCGCTCGACGCTCTGATTCGCTATCGCTCACGGCTTATCGATCATCCCATTATGGCTTCTTGACTTCGTCAAGCCGCCATATCTGCATGACCTGCCTAACCGATTCGGCGGGTCGAGCTGATCATCAGCTCTCCCTGGCCTGATGATCGACAGTCATTGTGGTGATGAACACGGTGATGATCCCACCCGACGCCGGGTGGCATCCCCGGCATATTGCCGCTCAATGTCGCACCACCAAAAAACCTTCAGGGCCTTTCAGCAATCTTGCTTTGACAACAGCTACCAGATAAATTTCACCTGACTGACTTGTTCCGTCAGTTGTTGAACCAGGTGACTGACTTTATCCTGATTTAAATAATGCACATTGATGTCTTGAGTCACAGGGTTTGACCCGGCGGTATCCACGGTCAGCCTGGCCATACCATTGCGGCGATCAAACGGAGTTTGCAAGTATGAAACGTTCTGGATTTTTCCAATCCTCACCACACTGAGTCTGCGGAAAAACACACCCTGACGACAGGCTATCAGCTCATCCGTAACTGCGTATGCTGCATGTCTGATATAGGCTTGTGCATATGCGTAGGCCGGTGGTATCAGCAACAACATCAACAACCCCCATCCTTCAAAGAAATAAATCAATGGAGCCATGATCAAGAGAATGAAAAACAATCCTTTTTTGAATACCCGCTTCCATGCCCGGGATTCCAGCGGCTGCCAATCAGTGCGCAGTAAATCGACTTCAGGCTGTATCTGTTTGATCAGCTCAAAACCGTCTGGTTCACTGACCAATGGAGCCAACCAGGACATGGTGATACCACTTTGTTCTGTAACCCCACCCGCCGTTTCCATTTTGATGCTTACTTTTTTGAATAACCGATGTAAGGGTGAATGCTTCAGTTTAATCAATTGGATTCGCCTGACGGGTATATTGGCAGTTAATCGGGTCAGCAACCCCATGTCAGCATGCAGGTTATTATCCGGGTGACTCAGGGTAAACCCATGCAATTTAAGAAATGCCATGGCTATGGATGACAGCCAGATGGTCACCAGCATCAGTAAAGCAAAAGCCGACGAATAGACCAGCCATTCGGAAACAGCCCACTGTTCGACATGTAAATCACCGGCAAATCCACTGATCATGCCAACAAAACGATCACGGTAATAATCATTCTGTGACAGCACCGAACCCACAATACCGATCGGCACCAAAGCTTTGTGAGAAATGAATCCATATGTGGCCACATCTTTGTGGCTCATTTGATAAAGTGCCGGATGTTCAACGGCTTCTGATGCAACTTCCACCACATCACTTTCGACCAATGCTGGTTTCGCACGCTGTTTGATGATATTTTGAATATGGGCCACCTGATCCTGACTGATGACCCTGATCACCGCTTCAGGCTTTGCCCCGGAAGCCGATTCGACCTGTAAAGTGGCCACCCCAAAAAGCCGGTGAAGAACATTTTTTTCAACATTCAGATTTTGAATACGTTCATAAGGAACCTGGCGCAGAGATTTGAACAGAATCCCTTCTTTGACCACCAGGCGGTCCTCCTCCAGCCAGTAATGATAGAACCAGAATTGCACAATGGTCATCACCGACGCCAAAGCCGCAACACCAATGATGATCCAATCCTGCTTGTCACCGCTGGTGCCAATGATTCCCAGCAACAATGGAAACACCATTTTTTTAATGGCCTCGATGAACAGAAACAGAGGGGAACTGTTGTGCAGTCGGTGACCCGCCGTTTGCAGTTCCTGTTGACTCATACCGTGTCGTCCATCTGTGCCGTATTGATCAGGGCCTTGCGCAATGCCACCGCATCATCGTGTTTCAGGCCCGGCAGTGTCACTGACGCATTTCGGGTACCTGCTGTGTGAACCACCAATTGACTCAGTCCAAAACGTCGTTCCAGAGGACCGGTGGTGATGTCTATGTGTTGAACCCGGTTTCGGGGCACCAGGTGTTGCTGTTGCCAGAACAGTCCCCGATGAATCCGCAGGCCTGTTGGCTGTAAGGCATAACCATAGACCCTGAACCAGTGTTTGGTATACCACCACATCAGGATGAAAAACAGCAGCCAGGTCAACACATATGTGAGTATTCGGTACAACCAGCCAAAATCAATGATGGCACTGATAAGGATGGTCGGCCCAACCGCAATCAACATGACCACAATGGCCCAGGTGATGCGGGTAATTTTGAGGTAGCCTGATTGCAGTTGGGTTAACTCGTTAGTTTGCATAATGTCCGGAAGTAAAACAGGCCTGATCATTCAGACCCGTTGGGGTAAAATCACTGATCTTTATCTGACAAATGCATCAGTGGTAAAGGATTGGGTGAGTCACCATCCATAAAATAAATTTTTGAAGCTGGATCCTTGGAAATGCTTTTCAGCGCTTCAAGCGCCTGTAACTTCACATAATTCGGATTGGATCCGATGGCGGTGTTGATTTTTCGAATTTCATAGGCCTGTGCATCAGCCAACAAACGTCGCTTTTTGGCCTCTTCTTCTGCCGCTTGTCGCTGCGCTTCAGCAGCTGCAATCAACTGTTGCTGTTCGGTTTTGTATCGCTCTAACTCAGCTTTTTGCTTTTCCACTTCCTGTTCGCGCTCTTTCTTGGCTTCAATGGCTTTGGTAATGAACGGTGGCAATGAAATGTCACGAATGAGCACTGCTGACACATTGATCCCTTTGGGTTCCAGGTACTCTGAAAGCCCTGAGGTCAGGTCAGCCTGTAATCGTTCCTGGGTTTCTTCCAGAAAAAAATCTTCTGCCCGCTTGATTGATTTACCTTGTTCTCTGAGCAAGGATCTTAATTTTGGCACCAATTGGACCGTGATCATGCTGTCAATGTTACCAGTATCCTGTAAAATTTTACTGGCCATATCACCGTTCAGGCGATATTGAACCGAGACATCAATTTTGGTTTGTAATTGATCCTGAGAAGGCACATGTGCCGTTTCCTTATGGGTTTTTTCGCGCACATCAAACTCATGGAACTTCAACAATGGATTGACTGGAATATTCAAGCCCTCCTTGTAGGTATCCTGCTGTACTTCACCAAATAATGTGGCCACAGCCACATGACCGGCTGGCACACTGACCCAAAATCTGGATCCAATCAGGAATAACAATAGGATGAATAACAAGGGGATAAACTTAACAATGGATATTTTATCTGACATAACGCAAATCTCTCTATAAAGTTGAATATTCTAACAAGCATCGGTTTTTTTGTCTCATGTAATAGGTCATTACCATCGAACAAATCATGATTCAATTCACAAACAAGACATGTCAAATAATGTCACAATAATGTACACAACAGAACAGTATGATTGATGCCTGGTAACAAAGTGATCCATAATGCAATTGTTATTGCATTTCTGGTAACTTGTTATCATTTTTTGACATAGATATGCTAAATTGTTGCCAATATTTTATTATCTGAACATTGGGGATTGAGTGTGAATAAGATGATTTTGTTAGTAACTGGCATGTTTTGGTTCTTAGCCAGTTCGACTGCGATGTCTCAGACATCTGAAACAGGTGATTTTTGTGTTCGGGACTACCGCTCTGGAGCAGGTTGTACCGCAAATGATGTGCGTATTGAAGCCCTAACGGTTCAAAACCTTGTAGAAGACTGTAATACTGGAGTGATTGGTGAAACTGAAGTTCAGTTTAATGCCCTGGTCTCTGCTGATGGCTCACCTGACCGCTATGACATCGGTCTTTTTCTGGCCACAGACGGCGGGAGTGCTCGTGATGGCAATTCCTGTCTACACACCTTCCTTGCTGGGATGCAAACAGACAATCCAATTTATGGAGACATCAACAATGATTCGATTCTTGATATTGACAACGGTCCCTGGTGGAATGGCGGGACTGACCTTGACTCCTGCGGTGACATTGAGTCCAACACCCAGGTATTTAGTTCACTGCCAACCACCCGCTTTTCTTGTAATGACAGTAATCTGGATGGCAGTGTAGATGTGAGTGTCTGTACCAGCTGGGACAATAACACAAACACCACTTGCAACGGCTTGAATGATGCGTTCCCGGGAACAAATTCAAAATGCAGTTGTGACATCGTTGAACTCGGCATCGCACCTACTTACACCCTGCTGGATAAAATCGCTGTCACCCCCATAGTGGAAAGCGGTACAGCTGCCACATTCACCATCACTGCCACCAACACCGGTATTGAGGACCTGCTTAATGTGACGCTTACTGATCCACAATGTGACACCCTCATCGGACCTGCTGGAGACAACCCGAATACGGGAGAACTGGAAGTTGGAGAAACCTGGGAATGGAGCTGTACAGTTAATAATGTAACTGCTGGATTCACCAACACTGCTACCCTTACCGGCGTGTCAGAAATCAGTGGCAACAACGAAAACCAGGTAGCCACAGCAGCTGTTCAAGTAGCCGATCTTTCCACTGTAAAAGTGCTGACCAGTAACGCCGATGAAGACGCTTCAAGTTCAGTTTCTTTGTTTGATACGCTGACTTACACCATTACTGTATCCAACACAGGAGAGGTAACACTCAACAACGTAACCGTGTCTGATCCGATGATCACCCCCAACAGCACCAGCTGTGCCACAGTAGCACCCGGTGGCACCTGTGTGTTGGTGGGAACATATCAAGTCACTGCCGGTGATGTCAGCACAGGGTCAATAACCAACACTGCTACAGGTGATTCTGATCAAACCGGCCCGGATACAGATTCCATTGTTGTCGTGGTGCCATCACCTGAACTGACGGTAACTAAAACCGCCGTACTGACCACTGACAATGGTGGTCTTGGCGTCGCCGATGCCGGTGATGTGATCACCTTCTCAGTCACTGTGCAGAACACCGGCAATGTCATATTGGATAATTTGGTGGTTACCGACCCCATGGGCGGAGGTACACTGACCTGCACCCCGACCACACTAAATCCGACTGATGTAGCAACCTGTACCAGTTATACCTACACCGTGACCCAGACTGACATTGACAACGGTACTGGCATCACCAATACAGCAACCGCCATTGCAGATGACCCGGATAACAACCCAGTCACTGGTGATGACTCAACCATAACCATGGTGACCGCAGCCAATCCACTATTGAGCACCGCCAAAGTGTTGTTTAATAATGCCGATGAAGATGGCTCAGGTACCATCAGCCTCAATGACACCCTGACCTACACCGTCACCGTGACCAACACCGGTAATGTGACTTTGAATAACGTCACCGTCACCGACACCCTGATCACCCCCAACAGCACCAGCTGTGCCAGTGTGGCACCCACCGGAACCTGCATCCTGGTGGGCACCTATGTGGTCACCCAG
>NZ_MVBD01000013.1 GCF_002000055.1 Marinicella sediminis
CCTGCCCTTCACCCTAAAGGGTCCGCTTCGCGGGGCTCAGGTGTTCCTGACACCTGAGTCAGCCACTCGGCCAACTCTCCATATTCATGGTTGAAAGTTTTTTTAGGGTTTGTCTTTCTACAAACCTATTCAGTCAGCGGCACAAGGTGCTGGCTGGCTGTTCTTTGAATCAAGCTTCTGCTTGGCTGATTACTTGTGGGTAATTATGCTGACAGAACTTCATGTTCAAGGGGCGGATATTTTAATTTAATATCTGCAGAATGCAACTGCTTTTCGGCGATTTATTGATTACCAACGTTGTCATCTACATCTGCTGCTGCAGAATCATCTGCCGGAGCAGCGTCCACATCCACACTTTGTTCGTTTTTGATGCGTTCGTAAATTTCCTCACGATGCACAGCGATTTCTTTGGGAGCATTGATTCCAATCCTCACCTGATTGCCTTTGATACCCAATACGGTTACCGTGACATCGTCACCAATCATCAATGTTTCACCGACCCTTCTCGTCAAAATTAACATTTAACTTTCTCCTTTTTGTTAGCGCAGGCTTCGGGGAAAACCTGTTCCAATGATTGACTCATTTAGTTTGAATTATGTGAGTCATTGTGTTGACAAATTAGACTATATTTCCTGCAAAATGAGAAGTCTTAATTTGATATATTACGCTCCAGATCAGTTAAAACCTGACTGATCACTTGCTCAAGCTGGGTCATGGTGGCGCTGCCTCCGCCCTGTGCAAAATCCGGCCTACCGCCGCCCCTGCCATTAACTTGAGACAATATGTCTTTGATCACATCACCAGCCTTCACAGTTTTGGTCAATTTTTTGGTCACACCAACCAAAACCTGTGCTTTTTCTTCGACAATGTTGCCAAAAACCACCACGCCAGATTCGTATTTACTTTTGAACCCATCTATGGAGTCACGCAGTACAGTAACATCTGTGTCGTCAAAAACGCGTGTTAAATAATGAATGCCATCCACTTCTTTCACATCATTAAAGACATCGCCCACAGAGGCACTGGCTTGTGCCTTATTGTACTCTTCCAGTTGTTTTTGTGCAGCCTTATTTTGCTCTATCAACGCCAAGGTATTGCTTTCAATTTGATCAACCGGGGTATTCATCAGCACGCTCAAACGTTGCAGTAAGGCTTCCTGTTGGCTGATCAACTGATATGCAGCCTCCCCGGTCACTGCCTCGATCCTTCTGATTCCAGAAGCCACAGAAGTTTCCTGGGTGATTTTGAACAACCCAATGTCACCTGTCGCATGCACATGCGTGCCACCACACAGCTCAATTGAATAACCGCCAAAATCCATGACCCGTACTTCGTCACCATACTTTTCCCCAAATAAGGCCATGGCACCTGACGCAATGGCCTGGTCATAGCTCATCAGCTGGTCTTTTGCCTGGTGATTGGCCCTGATCACAGCATTTACCTGAGCCTCTATAGCAGCCAATGTCTGTTGGCCTATGGGTTGATTGTGTGAAAAGTCAAAACGCAATTTTTCTGCATTAACCAATGAACCTTTTTGTTGCACATGCTCACCCAATTCATCACGCAGAACTTTGTGTAACAAATGAGTGGCTGAATGGTTGAGGATAACCTTTTGCCGATACACCCGATCAATTTCAGCGTCTACGGTTTGCTTGACATTGACCGCGCCCTGTTCAATGGTTACGGCATGTAAATGAAATTGTCCTGCCGCTTTTTGAGTGTCTGTCACCCGGGCTTTAAAACCACCCCGGCTGATCACTCCCTGATCACCCACTTGACCGCCTGATTCAGCATAAAAAGGCGTCTGATCGAGAATCAGGTGACCCGTTTGCCCTGCTTCCATATGTGCTACCGGTTGCCCATCAAGTAATATCATGACAACCCTTGCTTCTGTGGCACACCGGTCATAGCCAAGGAACCTGGTGGGCTCGAGTGATTGCACCACATCAGCAGATATTTGGTTGGCTTGAGCAAACTGTTTATTGGATCTTGATCGGTCTTTCTGAGCAGCCATACTGGCATCAAAAGCAGCCACATCAACCACCCGGCCATCTTCACGGGCAACATCTTGGGTCAAATCCAAAGGAAAACCAAAGGTGTCATATAATTTAAAAGCCAACTCACCTGGAATTTGCTCACCTTTGGGTAGTTTTCCGGTGGCTTTCTGATATTCCTGCATACCCACTTCAAGGGTTTCAGCAAATTTAAGTTCTTCCTGCTTCAGCGCTTTGGCTATGGTTGATTGATGTGCAACCAGTTCCGGGTAATCCTCACCCATGACATCCACCAATGCACCCAACATGTCAGCAAAGAAAACCCCTTGCGCACCCAGTTTATGTCCATGCCTGGCAGCCCTGCGAATGATCCTTCGCAACACATAGCCCCGCCCTTCATTGGAGGGCAACACCCCATCTGCGATCAAAAATGCACAGGTTCTGATGTGGTCTGCAATCACTTTCAATGAAGGGTCCTGCAGATCTTTGGTCCCAGTCAGACTGGCTGCTTTTTTGATCAGGTGCTGGAACAGGTCGATGTCATAGTTATTGTGCTTACCTTGCATGATGGAAGCAATCCGCTCAAGTCCCATACCCGTATCCACACAAGGGCTGGGTAAGGGAAGCAATGACCCATCAGCCTGTTTGTCATACTGCATGAATACCAGGTTCCAGATTTCAATGAACCGATCACCATCTTCTTCAGGTGTCCCGGGAGGCCCTCCAGCGATGTCCTCACCATGATCATAAAAAATCTCTGTGCACGGTCCGCAAGGGCCTGTGTCACCCATTTGCCAGAAGTTATCCTTGGCGCCAATCCGGGAAATTTTTTCTGCCGGAAAGCCAATCTCATCCCGCCATATTTGTTCAGCTTCATCATCTTCTTCAAAGACTGTGACCCATAATTTTTCTTTCGGCAAACCCAATTCCTTGATTAAAAAATCCCAGGCAAACTGAATGGCTTCGCGCTTAAAGTAATCACCAAAACTGAAATTACCCAACATTTCAAAAAAAGTGTGGTGCCGTGCGGTGTATCCAACCTGATCAAGGTCGTTGTGTTTGCCACCTGCACGGACGCATCGCTGCGATGATGCGGCTCTTGTATAAGCCCGCTTTTCGGCACCTAAAAACACATCTTTGAATTGCACCATGCCGGCATTGACAAACAACAGTGTGGGATCATTTCCAGGAATCAGCGAACTGCTTTTCACTGTCTGATGTTGTTGTTCGGCAAAATAAGACAGAAATTTCGCTCTGATTTGTTGGGTGGTTAACATAATTAGCTGATCTGACAAAACAAGCAGGAAATTTTATTGAAGACCGCCCCAATATACAACCATTAAGTCAAAAAGCACCACAGCGTCAACACGGCAACCAGTAAGCAGCCAAACAGTGCTGGAACAGGTATTCAGTCTGCTTGTCGCTCGAAAGCCGCCACATCCTCAGCCGTATCAATGCCTCTGGGCATAACTTGAGTAGCCCTGGCTGCAACAATCACCTCACCATGGGCCAGCGCACGCAATTGTTCCAACGATTCCAGCAGCTCCATTTCACTGGGAGGCAATGCGGCAAATTTTTTCAGAAATGAAACCTTATACATGTACAGACCAATGTGGTGTTTGTAGCTGGTTTCAGGCGGCATGGATGGTGGTTCACCAAACGTGGCCTGCGAATATGGAATCGGTGCCCGGCTGAAATACAGCGCCCTTCCCGTATGGTCGGTCACCAACTTCACACAATTGGGGTCCATCACTTGTTCAATGCGGGTGATCTCCTGATACAACGTTCCGATGCTGGCCTCTGGGTGTTGTTGAACCATGTCAATAACCTGCCTGACATTATCCACAGGTATCTGCGGTTCATCACCCTGGTAATTGAGCACCCAGGTGTCATCGGACCAGCCCATCAAATGTGCACATTCTGCAATGCGATCGGTACCTGACTGATGTGTCGCACTGGTCATTACCACCTGATGACCAGCACCTGCCACCAAAGACTCAATACGCGCATCATCTGTGGCCACAACCACCTGACTGGCGCCCAGCGATTGGGCAGACTCAACAGCCCACAAAATCAGTTCTTTGCCTTTCAACTTGATCAGGGGCTTGCCTGGTAACCGAGACGAGGCATAGCGGGCCGGTACACACACCACGAATTGAAAATCACTCATGATAATTTTTCCTCAAGCGCTTTGTTCAAGGCTTCCAGGGTCGGTGTTGGAACATCCACGCCCAGCTTAACCACCCATACATGCGGCAAGTCCAGATCCTGACATTTAACCGCGTCTTTTTCTGTGATGATAACCGGCATTTCACTGGCCTCAGGAAAATCAGAGGCTTGAATCTCATGATGGTCTGGCAATGGTTTTTTAACAATGGCAAAACCAGCCGATGACAACAGCCTGAAAAAACTTTCGGGGTTGGCAATGCCTGCCATGGCAAGGATTTTCTGACTGCGAAATTCCGCCAGTGGTCTGACCACACCAGGGTGGTTTAGCTGATAAATGCCATCAATTTTATAGTCATAGAAACACCCCTCTTCAACCGCTCCTTTATGGATCACCAGGTCGACCAGCTGCAACCGCTCAATGGGTTCCCGCAAGGGGCCGGCGGGTATCATTTGTCCATTGCCGGTTTTCCAGTTGGCATCCAGCATCACAAACTCAACATCCCTGCCCAATGCATAATGCTGCAGACCATCGTCACTGATGATCACATTACAGTGATATTGCTTAATTAGGGTTTGTGCTGCCTTAACCCGGTTTTTCCCAACAACCACTGGCAGTTTGGTTTTTTGCGCCATCAATAAGGCTTCATCACCTGAAGCCACTGGGTTGGCGTTGGGCGTGACAAACATCGGCTCGACTTTGCGTTTACCACCGTATCCACGCGAAACAATGCCGGGCTTGAAGCCCTGAGATTGTAAATGAAGCGCCAGCCAAATCACAAAAGGGGTTTTACCACCACCACCTGCAGTGATGTTTCCCACCACCACAACCGGGACTTTCAGTTGATGGGTCTTGAGTATTTTCCAGCCAAACAAAGTACGCCTGAAGGCCACCAGCGAAGCAAATAACTTACTGACCAGTCTGGCAAACCAGCCCACGTGACCACCACCGTACCAGCGTTGACGGATTTTGGCTTCATTCATGACGGTCGGCAACTCCTTGTCTGACCAGCATCTGGCTTTGCTGAAGTTGTGCGTAAATACCTGGCACTGCCAGCAATTCAGCATGGGTTCCCACCTGAGCAACCTGCCCATGGTTGAGTACCACCACCTGATCGACGTGTTCAATGGTGGATAACCGGTGTGCAATAACCAGCGTGGTGCGGTTTTTCATCAACCGTTGCAACGCTTCCTGGATGTGTTTTTCAGACTCAGTGTCCAGGGCTGAGGTGGCCTCATCAAGAATCAATAGCGGCGCATCTTTCAAAATGGCCCTGGCAATCGCAATGCGCTGCCGCTGACCACCTGACAACCGGGTTCCGTTGTCACCCAGTTCGGTGTCAAATCCCTGGGGCAACGCTTCAATGAATGCCAATGCATTGGCTTGCTCAGCAGCTTTGATGATGGCCTCATCATCACAATCAGTCTGTTGACCATAAGCAATGTTGTTTCGTACCGTGTCATTGAACAACACCACCTCCTGACTGACCATAGAAATGTGCTCCCGGAGGCTGTCCAATGTAAAATCCTGAATGTTCCGGCCATTGAGTCTGATTTCACCACCAGTGACATCGTAAAATCTGGGAACCAGATTCACCAAAGTGGTTTTACCTCCTCCTGAAGCACCCACAAAAGCCACGCTTTGGCCTTTACTGATCGACAAGCTGATGTCTCTGAGGGCCTGCACCTCCTCACTGTAGGAAAAATCCACATGCTGAAATGACAATTCAATCTGGTCGGCATCCAGGCGATCGGACCCCGTGTCTTTTTCCGGCTCCTGTTGCAGCACCGACATCACACTGTCAGCTGCTGCCATGGTGGTTTGAATGGTAGAAAACACATTGGAGAGGTTTTTGATGGTTGGCATTAACAGCAACATGGCGGTCATGAATGACATGAAATCATAAGGTCCCATACCTGAACTGGCCGCAATATACATGATCACTGAAAGCGCAATGGCCACCAGCATCAGGTTGATGGAAGACATCACCTCCTGCGTGGCGACTATTTTCACCTGCAACTGCCTGTTTTTGCGAATGTTCAGCGCGAATTTTCGCTGCTCCTTATCCTGCCCTTTGAATATTTTAACAATTTTATGCCCTTTGACCACTTCCTCAACGGTCTGGGTGGTTTCCGCAATGGATTGCTGTATACCGTGACCAATGCGACGAAATCTTTTGTTGATCAATCTGATGATCAGCGCAATAACCGGAAACACCACAAACGCCACCAGCGCCAGTTCCCAGGAGTAGTAAAACATCACCCCAAGATAAAACACAATCCCCAACATTTCGCGGATGATGATGACAAAGTTCTTTGATACACCATTGGCCATTTGCTCAATGTCATAAATGATTCTTGATATCAGACCACCAGATGAATGGGCGTCATAGAAACGTTGGGGCAACACCAGGTATTGATTAAAGACTTTTCTGCGCAGATCATTGATGACTTTGCGTCCCACCCAGGTGAAGCCGTATGATGCAGCAAAGTTTCCCACACTTCTGATCAGAAAAACACCAATCACAAACAACGGTATGTACTTCACCCATACCGTGTCCTGCTCAGCAAATCCATTTTCCAAAATGGGTGACAGCATCCAGGTGAACAAGCCTTTCATGGCCGCATCAATCACAGCACCCAGAATCGCAATGACAAACACCAGGCGATACGGTTTGACGTGGCGCAGCAAACCCAGGTAGGTCAACTGATTGTGCTCAGCAGTCACTGTGAATCTTTGGTTTGAGTGGTTGCCATAGCAACTTTTTCAAATCCCATGCCGCCCAGCACATCCATGGCCATAACCACATGTTTATGAGCCACATTGGCATCAGCCCGAATGATCACTGGCATGTCCCGCTCATCACCGGTTATTTTTTGTAAGGCGTTACGCAGGGTTTTGGTCTGGGCGTTCACCAACTCGTTGTTGTTGACAAAAAACACCCCTTTCTCACTGATGGAAATAATCAGTTCCTCTGCCGTGGTGGTGGTTGGTTGCTGGCTGGCTTCGGGCAGTTCTATTTTCAGTTTGGCTTGTTTTTCAAAGGTTGTACTGACCATAAAGAAAATCAACAACAAGAACACCACATCAATCAATGGCGTCAGATTGAGCTTGCGTTGATCATTTTCTGGGTTGGATATCTTCATGGCGCTTATTTTTTACTGATCGCATCAATCAGTTGCATCACTTGTTGTTCCATTACGATGGTCTGATCGGCAATTTTATTTTTAAAATGCCGGTAGAACAGCACCGCCGGAATGGCCACAATCAGACCCGCTGCCGTGGTGGTCAGCGCCTGTGAAATACCACCTGCCAGCTGATTGGCGTTACCAACTCCGAATTCCATGATGTTAGCAAATACCTTCATCATCCCAATCACCGTTCCTAACAAACCCAACAATGGTGAAACCTCACCAATGGCACTCAGCCAGTTAAGGGGTTTTTCCAGTTGATGTGAAATGTGCCTGCCGGCATCCTCAACTGATTCAATGATTTCTTCTCTGGGGTCATCCCTTTTGCGCAATGCGGCAGCCATCAGATAGCCCAAAGGTGAATTTTCCGCCAGTTGATCAATGTGTTTGTGATCCAGGTTCTTTTTCCTCGACCATTCGATGACTTGTTCTGGTAATTGACCGGGAATGATTTCCTTGTCGCGCAATGACCAAAAACGCTCTCCAACGATCATCATGGCCAACGCCATCAGAATCAACAGGAAAATCATCACCACGCCACCACTGCTGACTATTTCAAACATGCATGCTCCAGATTAATTTTGCCGTATTGTAACGGCTGATTCATAAATTTTCTGTAAATAAATTGATCCACAAGCCTGATACCAGGGGATACCCGGCAATCCGGCTGACCGGACAAGGTTGCGGAACCACGGGTAACACCCACGTGGTTCCAATGTTTCAGTGTCTGCTTACCAATGCACACCACGCATCAGGCTGGCAAATGCCATTTGCTCAGGCGAGACTTCTCTGGGGGTACTGCTCGACTCTCCACGTGCCGCCGATGAATCCGGAAACATATTGAAAGCGGTGTTCATCATTACTTCCATGGACTTGGGAGCAACAGCATGCATCACTTGCGCAAAGATACCCAATCGGGTGGCGATGCGTTGCGGTCGGCGAATGATGGCGTCTTTGATGAACAAGGCCGCTTCTTCGGGTGAAATGGTTGGCACATTGTTATACATTTTAGTGGGGGCAATCATTGGTGTACGGACCAGAGGCATGTTGATGGTGGTGAATGCCACGTTGTGATCATTGTATTCCGATGCGGCACATCTGGAAAAGGCGTCCAGGGCTGCCTTGGATGCCACATAAGCTGAGAACCTTGGCGCATTGGTCAGCACCCCAATTGATGAAATATTGATCACCTGTCCATGCCGCCGCTCAGCCATTCCTGGCAGGAAACCCATGATCAGCCTCAAAGAACCAAAATAATTCAGATCCATGGTCCGCTGAAAGTCATGAAAACGGTCATAGGACAAAGCAATGGAACGACGAATCGAACGGCCTGCATTGTTGATCAGATAATCCACGCCGCCCAGGTCTTTGAGCACCACATCTACCAGGGTTTTGGCTGATTTTTCATCAGACAGGTCGGCGGTGTAGGCACTGACTTTGGCGCCGCGTTTCTTCAGGGCTTTGGCTGTTTCATTGAGTTTTTCTTCACCCCTGGCAACCACAATCAGGTGAGCGCCTGCATCAGCCAACATCTCCGCCACAGCCAGGCCGATGCCCGACGAGGCTCCGGTAACCATAACCCGTTTGTCCTTCACGCGACCGGACAATGAGCGGTCAATGAATAAGTCAGGATCCAGGTTGCGTTCCCAGTAATCCCATAAACGCCAGGCATATTTTTTCAGCTTCGGCAGTTTTATACCAGAGCCTTTCAGTGCCTTTTGGGTCTCACGGTCATCAAACCGTGTGGGGTAATTAATGAACTTCAGCACCCCAGGAGGAATGCCCAGGTCATTGAAAATTTGAGCCCTGATGCGTTTCACCGGAGACAACATCATCAAGCCTTGCTTGACCGCGCCAGGAATGAAATTAAAAATCCGGGCATCAACCCGCATATTCATTTGTGGGGCATGAGCCGCATCTGCAAAGACATTCAAAACCGAACCAATGCGTCTTGGATTTGGGTCAGTGATGTGGAAACAACCACCGTCCAGACCCTTTTTATGGGAAATGTGATCCAGCACATCCACCACATAATCGACCGGCACCATGTTCAGACGTCCGCCTTCAATACCCATCATTGGCATCCATTTGGGGAACGTATTGCGCAGTTTCTGAATCAGTTTAAAGAAATAGTATGGGCCATCAATTTTGTCAATCTGCCCGGTTTTGGAGTGACCCAAAACCATACCCGGGCGGTAAATCCGGAATGGAATCTGGCAGGTGTGTCTGACCACAGCTTCAGATTCGTGCTTGGTTTTAAAATAAGGATGATCCAGACCTTCGGCTTCTTCAAACATGTCCTCCCTGAAGACGCCGGGATACATACCCGCCGCGGCGATGGAAGACACGTGGTGAAAACATTTGGCTTTGATGGCTTCCGCCAGATGAATGGCATGAGAAGTACCATCGACATTGGCAGCCATCTGTTCATCCAATCCGGCACTCATGTCATAAATAGCAGCCAGGTGATAAAAGTGTTTGATTTTACCGGTCATCAGTTCACGGTTTTTCTTGGTCACCCCCAGACTGTTTTTGGTCAGGTCACCTGTCACCAGGTCAATGCGCTTCATCGGGGCATCCATGTCCTCAAGCATTTTCTTCAGCTTGGTTTTGGAACCTGAGCGTACCAACAGATATATGTGCCCGGTTCTCGCAAATAGTTTTTCCAGCAAGTGACGACCAACAAAGCCTGTTGCACCCGTGATGAAATATGCCATTAATTTTCTCCCGTTATTTGATTGACCGTAGATTTAAAATCGTGTCAAATGATGGTTATTCAATTTTTGATAATCATACCATGACTGAATTAAATGATGCATTTGAGAATGCTCAGAAAGACGTAAAAAAATTAACCAATCGCCCAGACGACGCGACTTTACTGAAACTCTATGCACTGTATAAACAAGGTTCTACCGGTGATGTTCAGGGTGATAAACCTGGCTTTTTTGATTTTGTCGGCGCTGCCAAATACGAGGCCTGGGAACAACTCAAAGGCACCTCAGCAGAAGCCGCCCAACAGCAATACGTTGACTTAGTAGCCAAGCTGAGCGACTGAGTGAAAACCAAAGAACGCATACTGACCACTGCCCTCAGACTGTTCAATGAAGAGGGCGAACCAAATGTAACCACCAACCACATTGCCGATGAAATGGACATCAGCCCCGGCAACCTGTATTACCACTACAAGAGCAAGGACGACATCATTTGGCAAATTTTTCTGCAATACGAGAAGCAAATCAAGGAAGTGTTGGACGCTCCGGACTTTAACCACGCCTCCATGAAGGACATGTGGCTGTACCTGAACATGGTATTTGATGTGATTGTTGAATACCGGTTCCTTTACCGGAACCTGATTCAGCTGATGAATCGCATCGAATTTCTGAAAAGACATTTCAGACACATCCTCGCACTGAAGTCTGAAAAAGCCCTGTTGATTCTTGAACAATTGCGTCAGGAAGGCACCCTCAGTGCCGACCAGCGCACCACCGCTAACCTGGCAGACCAAATTGCCCTGACCTCAACATTCTGGCTGAACTACTCGGTGGCCATTTTTGATGACAACTTCGATGAGCAAAAGAAATTGTCACACGGCATCTTTCATATCCTGCAAATGATCGCCCCTTTTCTGGACGAAAAACAAAGGACATTCCTGGACGAATTGTCCAAACAATTTTTATCCTGATAACCGGCAATCATCATCAACAACAATGGTTCACCGTCGCTTTATGGGCTAAGGACAGTTCCTGGTAGCTGTTCAACCAAACCGGCACCCATTAAGGTACTTGGTGTGTGATATCCAGAGGCACCGGCATGCTTGCCCATGAGCGCCTGAGCGACCAACAGAGAACCGTCGGCCGTCACCTCATACCCGTTAGCCACCTGGATGCGATAAGTCTGTCGCTCACCGGCGGCGTTGGTGACCTCTCCCCAAACGTGGGTGGTGAGTTTTTCCCGGGTGGCCTGATCGGGTCCTCTGACTTTTTTATCGACCCGCTTTTTGAGGAAATTTTGCACCAGACCAAGCCCCAGAAGGGGTTTGAACCAATTCATTCTTTTCAATTGCTTAACCATCCCTGGTGAGGCAGGAATGTACACTTCGATGTTGGGTATGCCGGTGTTGTGATAAGCCGTAGACACATCACCCCAGGGAATGGTCATGGCCAGTTTTTCACCCGCACCAAAATCGATTTTACGGGTTTTTGCAGCCAGCGGTACCGTGACAATCTGTCCACCTTTTCTGACCTTTCCGCCCTGCGGCAACGCCTCCACTGAGGTTTTGGCAGTGCCAGGTGAAAACCCAGAACGCGAATCAAAACCCAATGCCAGGTGAGTGGCATCCGGCATCATGGCTTTCAACCGCGCGGCCACACAATCGGTAGGTATCACATCAAAACCAACCCCCGGACACAATACCACGCCACGTTCTTTGGCTGCCTGGTTCAGACTGGCGGCCATTTCAAAAACGGCAATTTCCCCAGTGATGTCCAGGTAATGTGCCTGTTGTTTGAGACAGGCCTGCATCATCACTTCCGCGGTTTGTGAAAATGGTCCGGCACAATTCAATACCAGCGCAATGTTGCTGATCAAAGCATCAGATTTGGCCAGCGCATGGATGTCAAAAACCCGGTAATCCAGGCCATGTTGTTCAGCAAGGGCTTTGACTTTTTGTTCACTTCGGCCGGCCAGAACTGGGGCCAAGCCAGCTTTGACTGCGCGCTCGACAATCAATTTGCCTGAGTAACCTGTGGCCCCATAAATCATCCAGGACTGTTGTTTGTCATTCATCGGAACATCCTCTTCATCATTTTGAGTTTTTGCTTGTAAAAGTAATTCGGAAACCAACGGGCAATCCGGTATTGCCAGCGGGTTTGCTGGTCACACAAGACCATGAATTGTTTTTGTTTAACCGCGTCGAGAATCATGGTTGCCACATCTTCTGCTGTGTATTTCGAACGTTCCATCCAGCGGTTGATTTGTTGCTTAATCTGATCATCAGACTCCTGCATGGAATCCACCAGATTGGTTTTAAAAAACGCCGGACAAGCCACTGCCACATGGACCCCATCAGCTGCCAGCTCACCTCTGAGGGTTTCGCTGAGCGCCAATACGCCGGCTTTGGCCACGTTATACGATGCCATGCCTGGTGCCAGGGCAAGGGCTGCAAATGAAGCCACATTGACCACGGCAGATCCGGACTGTTTCTTCAATTGAGGAATGAAAGCCTGACAGCCCCTGACCACACCCATGACATTGATTTGCCACTGTCGCTGCCATTCTTCCTCGGTGGTGTCGGTCAACATACCTTGCGACCCCACACCAGCGTTATTGACCAGCACATCGACCTGTCCGAAGTGTTCAATCACCTGGTTTTTTAAAGTCAATAAGGCATCTGTCTGCGACACATCGCAGTGAAAAAACCGGGCATCAACACCACGACTTACCAGTTCCCGGGCTGCCAGTTCACCAGCCTCCTGTTGCACATCAGCCACTGCCACATCAAATCCGCGTTCAGCGGCTTTTTGCGCCAGTGCCAACCCCAATCCACTGGCAGCGCCAGTGATGACAATCACTCGTTTATTCATGGGGTCATGATAACAGAAAAAAGCGAACATTCGCTCGTTTTTTTGTTATAATCGATCAAAATAATTTCACCAGAGTAACCACATGACCCACACAGACTTCGAGTCAATCATTGAACGCATCCATTCCATCATGCATCAGCAGGTGATGCCACTGGAACCGTTGTTACTCCAACAGCAATGGTCCCGGTTATTCAATGCCATGAACCAAATCAGGACACATGTCAAAGCACAGGGGTTGTGGGGACCTAACCTGCCTGCCGATGTGGGTGGCATGTCACTGTCCATTAAACAATTGGGACTGATTTCTGAAGTCACTGGTCAATCCCCACTGGGACATTATTGTTTTGGCTGTCAGGCACCAGATGCTGGCAATGCTGAGTTGTTACACATGTATGCCAATGACTTCATCAAACAAGCATTTCTGTTGCCTTTGGCAAGTGGTGAGATCCGCAGTTGTTTTGCCATGACTGAACCACACACCGCAGGCTCCAACCCCACGCTACTGGACAGCACAGCTGAACTGATCGATGACCATTGGGTGATCAATGGTCGTAAATGGTTTACGACTGCAGCAGATGGAGCCGCTTTCACCATTGTCATGGCAGTTACAGATCCACAAGCGCCAAAACACCAAAGAGCCAGCATGATCATCGTCCCGCTGGACAACCCAGGCTACCAGAACCTGCGAAACATTCCGGTCATGGGCCATGCTGGCAGCGGATACTACTCGCACAGCGAAGTTGAATTCACCAACTGCCGGGTGCCAGCCAGCCACTTGATTGGACAGCGTGGTGCAGGATTTAAAATGGCACAGCAGAGACTCGGGCCCGGCCGCATTCAGCACTGCATGCGCTGGATTGGCATCGCCAACCGTTGTTTTGAACTGATGTGCAAACACATCAACTCACGGCAAATCACCCCCACCAGCACCCTGGCAGATCAGCCACTGATGCAAGCCAAAGTGGCAGAGTCCTATGCCGCCTTAAACGCCTCAAGGGCATTGGTTCTGGAAACGGCTGACATCATTGACAGTGCCGGTTTTGAAGCCGCCAAACACCACATTTCAATGATTAAATTCGAATGTGCTGGCATGTTACAATTGGTGGTGGACAATGCACTGCAGTCCATGGGAGCTCTGGGGATGACTGATGACAGCATCGTGGCCTTCTTTTACCGGGAAGAGCGCGCGGCTAGAATCTATGATGGCCCGGATGAAGTACACAAATTATCACTGGCAAAAAGTCTGCTGAAAAAACATCAATGAATCTGAGTTACGAAACCTTCCTGCAAGAGTTTGAAGCCCTGGTGGAAGACGAATGGTCCTGCCTGTTTGATCTTTATCATGAAAAGCTGAATCTGAAAAACCGCAAGATCGCCACCAAAAAATTTCAAACCATTATTGAATGCGTTTTTAAATTATCACAAACCAAGGGCTTTCAAGCCATGACCTTACGCGACCTCAGCCAGGAATCTGGTATCAGCATGGGCGGTTTGTATAAATATTTTTCCAATAAAAATCAGATCGCGGAAATGATTCATGCAGCCATGATTCAAATGGCTGAAACTTGTCTAAAGATTCGTCAATACCGCCATCAGGACCCGGTTTTCGAGTTGAACGAGCTGTTGGCCAGACACGTTTTCCTCAGTGAACGCTTAAAAAAATGGTTTTACTTCGTGTTCATGGAATGCAAAAGTTTGGACAAGGACCTGATGGAAACCATCATTGCATCTGAACGGTTCATGGAAAACGCCATCCACCAGCGCATTGTGGATGCCAATCAACAAGGTCTGAGCCAATGCACCAACCCGGATTTTGTTTCCGCCATGCTCAAAGTCATGTTACAGGAATGGTATCTGAAATCCTGGAAATACCAACAAAAAAACATCAATGCTGATCAGTATGTGGCCAACCTGTTGCTCAGCGTCTATCAACTGATACAGGTAAAGTAATGACCCCGGAACAACAACAAAACATCAGCCAATACCTGTCCACACAGCTGCAATCCACCGGTCCTTTTACATTCACCGCTTTCACTGGCGGGGCCTCCAACCTCACCTATTCTGTGAAAGATGAGAAGCAGGAATGGATCATGCGCACTTCACCTCCCGGCACCAAAGCCAAAGGCGCCCATGACATGAAAAGGGAGTATGATCTGCTGTCCCAACTTCACCCGGCTTTTCCCTTGTGCCCTGAAGTGGTGTTGATGTGTCAGGACGAAGCGGTTTTTGACCGGGATTTTTACCTGATGAAACCAATCAATGGCATCATCATTCGCCAACAACTGCCTGACATATACCAGGGCACTGACCTCAGCTTGCTGTGCCAGGAATTGGTGAATGTACAAAGTCGTCTGCACCAGGCGCCCACCGGGCAACTCCAGCGGTTTAACAAGGGTCCGGGCTACATAGAACGACAGATTTCAGGTTGGATTCACCGCTACCTGCGGGTGGCACCGGAACAAGACCTGGCTCCACCAGTGATCAGTTGGCTACAAAAGCATCAGCCGGCAGACAAGCGGACCTACACCCTGATTCACAATGATTACAAGTTTGACAATGTGGTTTTTGACCCGCAGGACAACACCCGGATCATCGGCGTCCTGGATTGGGAAATGACCACCATCGGAGATCCTTTGATGGACCTGGGTTGTTCATTGGCTTACTGGTTTGAAGCCGGTGATAATGAGCACCTCAAAGCCATCAGCATGATGCCTACCTACCTGGATGGCATGCTGACCAGAGATGAGCTGGTTCAGGCTTATGCCGAACACAGCGGTCTGCAGATTGATGATTACCACTATTATTATGTTTACGGCCTGTTCAGACTTGCCGTCATCCTGCAGCAAATTTACTATCGATATGAACAAGGCCAGACCGATAATCCGGCCTTTAAGCCATTGGGTCAGGTCAGAGATCTGATCCTGCAACAGGCACTCGGCCAGATTGCCTGAGCCTTAACCCATTTACCGAGAGAAAACATGAGCCAATTCAAAGACCAAGTTGTTCTGATTACCGGAGCCAGCCGAGGAATCGGCGAGGCCATCGCCCACCAGTTTGCCGCCGAAGGCGCCCAGGTCATCGTCAGCTCCAGATCCCAGGAAGGGGTGGATGCTGTGGCCAACGCCATCAATGAACAAGGCGGTAAAGCCGCCGCCATCACCTGCCACAATGGCGACCGTGAATCCCGCGAGCAACTGATTGCCCGGACTGTTGAGCAATTTGGCCAACTTGACGTGATGATTAACAACGCCGCAGCCAACCCCTATTTTGGCAATGTGCTGGATATGGGCTTTGAAGCCATTATGAAAACCATTGAAGTCAACATTGAAGGGTATTTTCACATGAGTCAACTGGCCGGTCAGCAGATGCGTAAACAAGGCAGTGGCGTGATCCTTAATACCTCTTCGGTCAACGGCCGTACCACAGGCTACAATCAATCGTTGTATTCGGCATCCAAAGCCGCCATCATTTCCATGACCGAAAGCTTTGCCAAAGAATGCGCACCATTTGGTATCCGCGTGAACGCCATTCTGCCAGGCCTGACCGACACCAAATTTGCGTCAGCCCTGACTCAGAATGAAGCCATGCTGAAAATGATCCTGCCACAAATTCCCCTGGGTCGGGTGGCACAACCTGAAGAAATCGCACCAGCCTATCTGTTCCTGGCTTCCGAAGCAGCCAAATACATCACTGGAGTGAGTTTACCCGTCGATGGTGGATACCTGGCATGATGACATGGATCAGAACACCAGTGACATGACCCTGAGACCTGTGATGAGTTAAGCAAGGACAAAAGACCAACCTGAACCGGTTGGTTTTTTTTTGACAGCCTGTTCTGAGACAATCAATCGTTGTGTGCCAGCTCCACAGCCTGAATTGTTGAATCGGGTTATTCTGAGCCCCTCCTCTGCTTTCAGCGATCTGATCTGAATTGGTTGAGGTTGCTGGTAATTTCCGGATAATGGCGTTCCAGGCTGTACAAACTGGCTTATAACTGTGCCAGCCTCAGACGCTAATAAGGTAAGAACAAATCATCGCTTCTGATGGTTACAGCCGCCTGTTCCAGTAAAGCTTCAGGCAGTTGGGGAGCACAGGGGTCATCGATTGAATCAATGACTCCCCTTATCTTTTTTTGATAACAATAAATCCCCCAAACTGTTCAGTATTGAAACCTGAGACGAACATAGGCCTGGCTGGCGTCTTCAAACTGGCCAAAAAAAGTATTGGCTTGCTGACCGGTAAACACACTGCCCCCCAGGGTCATTTGCCACTGATCATTGTGTCGGTAATTCACAGATGGTCGCCAATAACTGTCATCATCAGTGGGCGAATAGAACACAAACAGGGACCAGGTGAGCTTCTCCTGCATGGCCCGATAAGTGAACCGACTGGTCATGACGTGCCGGTTTTCTGCTGGTTCAAATTCAGGGGCCAGGGAATGGTCCATTAATTGTTGATAATCTGTGGTTTTTTCCAGGTAATATTGCATGCCCCAGTTGAGGTTTTTAACCAATTCCCGCTCATAGCCGAGCAACAGCCGCCATTGACCATTGGCAATCAATGGCTGGTTGCCTGTAGAGTCATCCAGGGCCACATGCCTGCCCAATTCAAGGTTAACCAGACCAGCGCCCACAGTGGATTGCCAGCTGGCACCCCAGACATTTTTACGAGGAAAAAAAGGCTCACCGGCGGCATTGATGCCATTGGGGGACTTCTCAATGCCATGGTAACCATACAGGGCCAACTGATGACCCTGGATGTTTTTAAACAAACGCACCGCATACTCAGGCTGTCTGGGGTTCACCGGATTGATCACTTCACGACCACCCACCTGAGAACCGGCCAGTGGAAAAAACAGAGAAAAACGTTCTCCATTGATGAATCGGTCGGGTTCAGCAGTGGGGGTCAGCACCCAGTCGATGTTCAGCGCCTCAAAGTAGCTGGTGATGCGTATGGCATCTGCCGGGGCTTTGAGGTAATTGTCATCCCGCCCGGCAAAAAATGATTGCCAGTCCTTGGGAAACTGATCGTTGATGAACAACAGGTCACCGGTTCCCCAGGTGGTGATTTGTCTGCCCAATACCACATCGGTCTGACCAAACAAAGAAAATTGAAAATTCAATTCCCGTAGATCCAACTGCAAACCACCCAACACATCATCCAGGTAGACATCATGGCTCCAATTAAAATCAAAGTCCTCATGCTCATAATCAAAGGCGTGATGCCAACGACCCTCACTCAGTACCCGTTGATCAGAGAATATGTCATCAGTGGATATCCGATGGGCTTGTGCCCACTCCAGAAATCCGGAATGCGAAACCGGAGAGGCCTCCCCCCAGTCATCGCCCCAGTCATCATCCCAATCATCTTCAGCTGTTGATGACTGCCCCCAGACAGGTTGGGCCAACCACAGCATCAACCATAAACCGGTCCTGATCATTGGGCATTCAGCCAGTTTTTAGGCGGGTTTCGCAGCGAACGAATGGTGAACACATCATCTTCCATGCCCAGGTCATAAGCAGGTCTCCTGAATTCAAGCAAAGTATAGCCACCGGTCTTCAGATTGGACACTTTGGACTTCATCACTGTGGCATGTCCCTGCACATCTGCCACTTCTACCACCTCTACCCGGCGGTAAACATCACCCTGCTGATCGCGGTATTCGATCAACATCGGTAAAAACGTGGCCTTATCAATGTGCATGCTGTATTCAGCAAACTCGACGCTGTCTGGGTCTTTAGGAGTGCTGGTCAGGTAAAAGTACTGTTCATCTTCTTTGACCAGTTGATGCTCATCATAGCCAGTGTTTCGACCAGAAACATCTTCATAGAAGAAATCCGAACCCACAAAACTGGTGCGGTTGTCACTGGCTGAAATCCTTTTCTCCAGGTCCAATGCCGGCAGATACAACCAACGGTCATCTTCTTCAGCCACTTTCTTGTGCACCAGAAAGACCGTATTTTTGACATCAGAAGGACGGCTGAAAACCACCAGAAACCGCTGATCACCGCCATCTTCCAAATCTTTACGCAAAATCACAAACTGGCGCATTTGTTTGTTATCCTTGGCATCCACAATGATCATCCGCGCATCACTGCGACCATCGTCTCCTGCATAAAATGAAGCCAGATTGGCCCGTTCTATGATCATCGCCACATCAGTACCGGATGCGGCATTCGACATGGCAGACACAAACATCAAAATCATCAATATTGTTTTCATCGTTTCACCTCAAAGTCCACTTGTTTAAAATTTTCAGCATGGCCGGCAACATCATCAGGGTGACCAGCGCTGAGACCGCCATGATGGTGGCCAAAAAGAAACCCACGGTGATGTATGGCACCAATGGCGCAAATAACAGCGGTGTAAAGCCAATGGCAATGACCACCGCATTTTTACTGATCGCCGCAGCCGGCTCGGCAAACATCAGTTTCATGGTAACAGCAAAGTCCTGATGTTCGGCAAACAAGTCTCTGGCCCGCTGAATAAAATGAATCGCAAAATCAACTGACAAACCCAAGGTCAGTGCCGACAGCACGGCAATGGGCATGTCATAATCCTTACCCAACCAACCGATCAGACCATAAATAAATGAGATGGTCAGGGTCAATGGCAACATGGCCAACAAACCAAACAGCAGGCTTCTGAACAACAACACCATCATCACAAAAACCACCACAAAAGCGCTGAGCAGACTCATGCCCATTCCGGCCACCATTTCTTCCTGCCAGACTTTATTGAGGAATGTTTTACCGGCCCAGTTGATGTCCAGCTCAGCCAGTACCGGTTCATTGGCGATGTGTTCATCCAGATAGTCAACCACTGCTGTCATGTCCTGGTTATCACCGCTGGTCAGTTGTACCCAAATCACTGTTTCACTGTAATCCTGAGTCACAAAATGCCACAGATCATGCGGCCGGTGTGATGACTGATACTGCAACAAGGTTTGTGCCACACCCGCCTGGGTGGCTGGCAGGCGGAACTGCTCAGCATCCCCACCCTGCAATTCCCGGTTAACGGTTCTGACCACATCAGCCAGGGAATTGGATTTACCCACCAAGCCTGAGTCAGCCAATGCCTGTTGTAAATCTATCAATTGCTGTAATCCGCTCGGCGATTTGAAATAAGCCAGCTGTTGCTGGGCCACTTCCAGCTGCCCGATCAAATCTTCCAGCTGACTGATCTGCTCATCACTGGTGGCATCAAACAATTCATCCTCTGCCCGGTTCATCCAGTCATCCAGCTGTTCTTTGAAGCCCAATGATGGGTCCGCACCGGCAGACCATTGACTGAGCCTGTCACTCTGAACAGCGGTCAGTTGTTGTTCAAAATCAGTTTGAACATCCTGCTGATTGCTGCTGAGCACCAGATAGGCATCATAGGTGCCGGCAAAATGTTCATTCAAAACCTGATCGGCCACCCGGATTGGATGGTCCTGTTTAAACCAGCGGACCGGATTGTCATTGATCTGAATCTTCATAATGCCCCACACACTGATGGCCATGACCACCACAAAGAAAGCCGTCACCGCCCATGAATTGGCGACACTGAACTGGCCCAGTTTTTTGATGGCGCCGGACAACCTGGAACGACTGTGATGTATGTCCTGTAGTGAGCTCAAAGATGATTCTTTAAGTACAATCAGGTATGCCGGGATAAAGACGATGGTCAGCACAAATGCCAGAATGATGCCAAAACCCACAAAAGCACCGAACACCTGTACCGGCGGAATCGGGGTCAGCATCAACGAGAAAAAACCCACTGATGAGGTGATACTGGTGAACAGCATGGGTTTGAATAAATCAGCGATGACTTCTTTGATCACCGATCTGCGATTGGCGCCGGGCTGATACTTTTCTACAAATTCTGACATGATGTGAATCGAATCCACCACCGCGATTGGCATCAGGAAAATGGCAATCATAGAACTCATGATGTGCACGGTATAGCCCATACCTATCATGGCCCCCATGACCACGATGACGGTTGACATGGCAACGATCATTGGCGCTGCAATGAATTTCAGGTTTTTAAAGAAGTACCACATCAGCAAAAAAATCATCAGCCCGGCCAGGGGCGCCGAAATCCCCATCTGCACAAACATCTGATAGCCAAAGGTGTCTTCTGCCACCGGCAATCCGGTGATGTGATAATCATCCGGCGATTTGACACTGTCAATGATGCGTTGAATATCCTGAGAAATCCGGTGCGACTCATTTTTATCGGCAATGGGCACATAAATACTGGTGGCTTTGTGATCAGCAGAAACCAGGGTGTTATTCAGCAACGGCAGACGATCCACATAAGAGGCCAACAAATCGGCGCTTTCCTGATCTTGCGGTGGTTTTTTCATCAACCATTCAAACCGGATCGTTCCAGGTCCTTCCTGCACAATGTTATCGACATGTGACAATGCCATCAGATCATAGTCAATCACGCCCTTAATCTGTTCAATCTGATTGGCAACCGACAACAGTGCCTGCAGAGATTCAGGGTTATAAATCCCCTGAGCTGAACCATTAACCGCACCAACCACAATCATGTCATGCAAATTGAAGCGTTGTTTCACGGTATTATGGAATACCCTTTCAGACTGAGACTCAGGTAACATGTTCTCAGGATCGGTGTCTATTTGTATCAGTGGAATCAGGGCCGCTGTGGCCAAGGTTAGCAGCAACACCACCAGAAAAATCAGGCGGGGATGATCCAGTACAAAGTCTGTGGTTTTTTGATTCATTGGCTCAATGTCTAATTAATTGTTGGCATTATATATTAGTTTATTCTAATATTCAAATGGTTGTGTCAAAAACAGATTTCAGGCACAATAGCATGGTTTTTCATTACTGACCACCTCACATGACACCATCAATGGACGACATGATCACCCATTCTGGCTCTGCCTCAGAATTGCTTAAACTGATTTCGAATCAGAAAAGGTTACTGATCCTGTGTCTGTTGCATGAACAAGAGATGTCGGTTTCAGAACTGAACGAGACCCTGCCACAATTGTCTCAGTCAGCCCTCTCACAACACCTGGCGCAATTGAGGGATGCCAACCTGGTTAAAATAAGAAGAGAAGCACAAACCATCTTTTATTCACTGACCGACAGCAAAGCAGTCCGCATCATCCACCTGTTACACGAGCTTTATTGCCAGGACGATTGTCCCTGAATCCGGGACCTGAGAACCGGCTTCTGACAGCCATTCACAAATACTGAAAAAAATCCGTTACCTTTGGGGGATTGGATGCGTTTATACCCCTCAATTACAATCCATTTTCAATTAGGACGAACTTCGTAGGGGTAACATGCTCAGATTTTTAGGCCTGCTATTGGTGGCAGTAACTGTCAGCGCGCAATCACCAGAAAAACACGTACCATTGACCACAGCAACATTCAACATCGATGGTGTGATGGACGAAACCGCCTGGCAGAACGCCTTGATGATTCCCCTGTTGTACGAAAATTCACCCGGTGAAAACCTACCGGCTCAAGTGAAGACCGAAGCCTTCCTGATCGATACCGGCAACACCCTGGTCATTGGTTTCAGGGCAGAAGATCCTGAACCGGAAAAAATCCGCGCTTTCCTTCGTGACCGTGACGCCTCGTACAACGATGATTTTGTTGGGGTCATTCTCGACACTTACAACGATGAACGACGGGCCCTGGAGTTTTTCTCCAACCCATTGGGGGCACAGATGGACCTCATCATCACCAGCAACAGCGAAGATGATTCCTGGGATGCCATCTGGAATTCAGCCGGCCAGATCACCGAATTTGGTTATGTGGTGGAAATGGAAATTCCATACAACGAAATTCAAATGCCAGATACCGTGGGCGAAAAAACATGGGGACTGTATGTGCAAAGAACGCACCCCAGAGATGACCGGCGCCAGTACCGCAACGTCGTGGTGGCCCGCGACAATGATTGCTTCTTGTGCCAGACTGAAAAAGTCAGGGGGTTCACCAATGCCGATCGTGGCATGGATCTGGAAATCACCCCCACCCTCACTGGACTTGCTGCCAAAAGCCGTGATGCTGAAGATGCCGGGTTTGGACCGTCAGATACCCAAGTGGATGCCGGCATTGACATCAACTGGGGGATCAATTCCAACCTCACCCTGAACGCCACCATCAACCCAGATTTTTCACAAGTGGAATCAGATTCAGCACAATTGAACGTCAATCAAAACTTTGCTCTGTTTTTCCCGGAGCGGCGTTCATTTTTCCTGGAAAATGCCGATTACTTCGATTCCAACATGAATCTGGTTTATACCCGCAACATCGCAGACCCTGATTACGGTCTGCGACTGGTGGGCAAAAAAGGCGATCATGCCTATGGCTTCTTTTATGCCAAAGACACCCTGACCAATCTACTGATCCCCGGCACGCTGGGATCAGATTTCACCACCTTAGAACAGGATTCAGACAACCTGGTGGGTCGTTATCGCAAGGATTTCGGCCAATATGCTTCAACTTTTGGTGCCACCATCACCCGCCGTGATGGCGTGAGATACAGCAACACCCTGCTGTCTGCTGATCTGAACTTCAAACCCACCAGTACCGATGAAATCCGCATCCAATTGGCCGACTCTTCCACTGAGTACCCCGATGACATCGCTGAAGAATTTGACCAACAAACCGGCAGTTTTGATGGCCAGTCATACCTCGCACAATACCGGCACAATGGCCGCAACTGGCGTTTCAATGCCTTTCACCAAAATAAAGACGATGGTTTTCGCGCTGATTCCGGCTTCATCGGCCAGGTAGGTACCAGGCGCTCCGTTATTGGTGGCGGTTACGCCTGGATTGGTGAAGAAGACAACTGGTGGAATCGCATGGATGTCTACTCTGACTGGGACATCACCCATGATCAGCAAGGCACTGTTCTGGAGAAAGAATTTGAAGGCAGTTTTGGTATCAATGGTCCTTTACAATCATTCTATCGCGTGGGTTTGGGTGTCCGCGACCGGTTCTGGGAAGATCAGTTATACCGCGAAAATTTTCGGTTCTTTGATTTTGACATGCGGCCCATATCTGGCCTGGGCTTTGGGGTATTCATCAACCTCGGCCATGCGGTTGATTTCAGCAACAACCGGTTGGCAGATTCCACCCGTGGTGGGATCTATGTGAATGCCGACTGGGGTAAGCATTTCAATATCCGCATCAATCACAATTACCGTAACCTGTCGGTGGATGCTGGTAACATTTTCACAGCCAACCAGACTGACATCCGCTTGTCCTACCAATTCAACATCCGCCAACGCTTGCGACTGGCCCTGATTCACACCGACATCAACCGCGACCTGTCCTTGTACAATGAACCAGAAGATTTCAACCTGAACAGCGAGAACATGGCCACGCAATTGATTTATTCTTATAAGGTGAACCCCAGAACCCTGTTGTTTCTGGGCTATTCAGATGCCGGCACCGAATTCGATGACCTCGACAATTTTGTCAAAACCGACAAAAGTGTGTTTGCAAAATTCAGTTATGCCTGGAAACGCTGAAGCTGCTCCGAAGTCAACAACATTCATGCCTGTTGGCTTTGTTGTAACCGGCCTTTTTACTCAAGAGCAATTCAGCATCATATAAATCATCATAGAAATCATCATATAAATCATCATATAAATCATCATACAAAGCACCAAATAACTGCCCCATTGGCACCTCTACGCTGGCCAGCGCCACCCCAGCGTTGAGGGCTTTCGTTTTCTGACCAGGCATGTCAAAAAAGTGGCTGCGCTCACTGAGCGCATCAATGGCGTGGCGTGGCTTGTCCCATCCGGTAAATCAGCCAATAACCCAAACCATGGAAATCCACCACTGAAACCAAGAAAACGGTTAACGTCATCATGCTGTCTTTGGGGGGAGCATTGTCATCTCATTAATCTTGAACACCAACAAACCGCCTGACAATGCGGATGGTTACAAGTGGCTGATGTTTTGTGAAAGTGAGAATGACGACAGCATTCGCCACCTGTGTACTGCTTACCTCGTTGTCGATTCAGGCTCAGCTGTTGATTGTGCGCTGGCCCCACCGCGATGAGCCACGATAAGAGCAATGAAAAAACCATCAGATTGATGGCCACTTCATAAACCCCGCTTCAGAAAATCAATCAGAACATCGGGGTTTTGTTTTTGGGATCTTCAGGAACTGGCTGACCCACCCCCCAATGCTCCACAATCAGCCCGTCTTTCATTCGGAAAATATGCATCAGCGCAGCACCACGAGAATCCGGGGTGCGCTTTACATGAAGGTGTAACCAAACCAGATCTCCTTCAGATGCGCTTCGCTTTATCGACATCGAAAGCTTTGGATACGCTTTGTATCGTCCCAGAAACAGCTTGAACAACCCTTCACGTCCACCGCTTATGTGCGGCGAATGTTCAACAAAATGCTCGGAATAACACTCGTTACGCAAAATCTCAATCCTTTGTGATGGTTGCAAATCGTTCCTGCTTTCCAGCACTTCCATGCAGTAGATGGCCTTTTTAAGATTTGATCGCTCCAATGGACTGTGTGAATTTTCATTTGCCAGACATACAGAGCTCAATGACACAGCCATAAAGCCCGAAATTATAAAACCAATAGTTTTTTGAACACTCATCGATCACCTCTTCATGAAACAGACATCAAATAAAAAAATCAGCATCAAAACACGCCTGCTCAGCGACTTCATGCGCAGCAGGCCAATGAACAGTTGCTGCTGTTATGTAGCAGCTCCTATGTACTGACTCAATGAGCATGCCCATCTTGGTGGCTTCCGTTTGAGTAGCCCCTGAGCGTGTCATACATCATTATTTGATGATGATTCAGAACCTTTTTCATTTCCAGATGCGCGTGCAGATGAGCACCCCGCAATTGCGCCCTTGTTTTTCCAATTAACAGCAGCAAAGAATCAAGTTCTGCCGCAGCCACTTGACCAGAAGCAAAAAGTGAATCCAGTTTTGTCTCATAACTGACAAGCTGTTCACCGAGAACAACTGCATGCTCGCGCATGTTGTCGAATATGCGATTTGTTTGGGCAATTTGCTGACTGGAAAGTTGCAATTGATCGGCCATATCAAGCACATGTCGTGGGCCAGGATAATGATTGAGCTCTGCCACTTTCGCAAAGCCCATACCCTTGCCTTGCATTAATCCATTGATCTCAACAGGATTCAGAGATTTTATCAGGTTCGCTTCCTCTCCCGTGTATGGCGATTGAGTGGCAGGAATTGCTGAGTGGCCCCCAGCAATTAACAGTGCGACGATGGTAAATATCATTTGCTACTCCTCAGCGCCCAAACGCTGTAATTAATGCTGCGATGCATCCGCAGACTGACCTGGTTTGGTGTTTACTCAAGCCAATAAACACCGCCTAGTATTCCACTTGGTTTTTATGCACTGATGCCCAATGATCACGACTGCTCAAACCAACAAACAGAGTCAGCACATACAATGAATGCAGTGAAAACAGCCCACTGATTGTTTTTGCTTGAAGCGTTTGTGATGTCGCACTACTGTTGCTTGAGAATGATCATTTCTTTGGCAACCAGAGCTGCTGAAGGCAAAAACATTGTTGAGACAATACGTTGATCCGCGATCACTGCAGTTTTATCTTTCAGTGTTTCCTTATTCTGGGCCATCGCCCCATTTTTATTCAATTGTGTTTCAATCAGAAAAGGCAACAGCGTGCCTTGTTTTGCCCATGGCTTGGATTGTTCAGTGGCGTTGGGAAATCCAGCTATTTTTTTCCCTTTTACCATAAACTCCCCATTGGATAACGTCACATTTGCAATACCTGCAGCACCATGACCACCCACACCGACAACACCACCTGACTCATACACACGACTGATAATGGATTGGATGGATTGATCATCTGCAACATCAAACATGACCCCGTATCCACCACCAATGAATACCCCCCAATAGTCATCAGGGTCAATTTGAGAAGGGATGAATGAACTGTTGGCTTTTTCTAAGAAACCTTCGTATTTGATGGTGTAACTACTGATGCCTAAAGGGTCCATCATAAATTCAACTTCTCCGCCTTGAGGTGATACAAAGTCAACTTCAAAGCCATGGCTCACAAAAACATGATAAGGCGGAGCATATTCCCATAAATTATTTCTGGCATCATGTTTTTCCGGATCTCCCATATCCACCATATTCGATACCACGATGAGCACTTTCCTGGGTGGTTCTGCCAGTGCGTTGGTAGCGGTCAGCAGAATTATGAGTAACACAGAAGTTAGAAATTTCATTGTTTTCCCTTGTCAATCAATCGCTTTTTTTGACGATTTCAGTGAATAAAAACATATTGTTGGGTCATAAAAAAAACAGACCATTCATGTTCATGATGAGCCAGGACATCAGCAGGTGGCGTCATCACCAGTATCTGGTTGTGGCCAATTATCCCAGCTATCCAATCCACCGTCCAAATAATTCTAACCCCATCTTCTGGTTGAGTGAATTGAATATGATGACTATGCACGTAAAAAGACATGGAATGAGTAACAAGCAGGCAACCTTGGACTTAAAGAACCTGATGGCACAATAAACGATACAAAATGCCGTAAGGGCGTGAATAAGTCCCAATATACTTAAATGTTTGATGTCTTCGGACATGCCCAGTGCCACCACTGAGATATAAACAGACGCCAGAGCGACCGAATGCTTTACCTTATGTTTATCAGCATATACAAGCATGCCTAAGGCGGCCAGAATCAATCCCCCAAGGATTAACACGGTAGCCACAGGAACATAATATTCAAATATCAAGTTATTCATTCTCTGCGTTTAAAAAAACTCGGTTGGTGACGTTGATGACATTATTTGCAGAAAAAAGGTGACAGCTTTATCAGGCCAGCGGGAATTGACTTGTTAACTGCTGGCACCTACCTGCTTTTACTGACAAACCCCTCCTCCAAATTTGGATTAAATTTTCACCATAACGCACTGTTATATCGTGGATTTCGAACCTCCAATGCAACCAATGCAATGATGATCTGACACCCAGCGAATCAGAACGACAGTTCTGGCGTGAATCTAAAACCGTGGCCAAAATCACTTGATCACACCTCGCATCAGTGGTCAAAATGAGGGCGAAGCGAACATTTTGACCCGGCTGCATGTACTTGTTATGCGGAACATTCATGACTCATTGGCGTACCGGATCAAGAGCTCGTACATCTCATTCGAGTCAGCCTGCTGCGAGCACTTAATTGCAGATATTCCCTGATTGTTAGTGGTGTCCACGCTTGCGCCGGCGTCGAGCAACACTTTCGCTGATCCAACAGTATCTGTTTTTTTATTTGGGCCATGCGGCCCAAAACCAAATACTGCCCAATAGAGAGGTGTCGCTCCAAACTCCATACACTTTACTTCAAGTTCGGCTCCGCATTGAATCAACAGTTCAACTGTCGACGTCAGGCCCATTAATGCCGCCCAATGCAATGGACGCGCTCCAAAGACCGCAGTCGCTTCCAGGTTGGCTCCAGAATCAATTAGCAACTTTGCTACTGTCTCAGTACCTAGTGAGGTGGCCGCTATTAACGGACTCTCTCTTCCTTCCGTCCCTTCGATAAGCGCGCCGTTCTCGATGAGCAACGCTACAATCTCGGCTGCCCGGGCGTCGTCCAGCCAATTATTGAATACGCAGTCACAGACATAATGCAGTGGATCGGATTCATTTTTCTGGTTGAGAGACCATACGACGCTCTGATTGGCTAATTCAGGACAGGAGGCCAGAGCACCTTTCAATCCCTGCAAGTTCCCGGCTTCAATCATTTGCCGAAAATTCTCATCGCTCATATTTCAATAATTTTCCGATATCGAAGGTTAGGAATCGACATGCTACTTGCATTCCATAATGCCCTGCTGATGCAATATCAATATTAAAATATTAAGTAAAATATTGAAAAATATTAAGGACAGGCACTTCATAATGAAAAATATAAAATATTAAGGACAGGCACTTCATAAGAAATATCATACAGACAATTCATACATTTGCCACAGCTGGTTACAACTGATTTTGTGAAAATCATGGTTTTGAATGGAGAAAACCATGGGATTGGCAAGGAAATACCAGATTTGTGTCTCTGAGACACCCTATTACCACATTGTTTCCAGATGCGTCCGCAGAGCCTTCCTTTGTGGCAATGATCATGCCTCAGGCAGAACGTTTGAGCACCGGCGTCAATGGGTTGTTGAACGCATGAAGTTCCTGGCTAAATTGTTCAGTATAGACATTTGCGCCTATGCAGTGATGAGCAATCATTTTCACATCGTCCTCAAGATCAACAACAATGCTGATTGGTCAGACAAAAGAGTGCTCATGACCTGGGCAGGTTTATTCGATTTACCAGGCCCTTGTGAGTCGTACATTCGAGGTGAACATTTAAGCAAACCACAACTCGATTTCGTGATTCAAAAAGCAGATATCTATCGAAAGCGACTGAGATCCATCAGTTGGTTCATGAAGTGCTTGAATGAATACATTGCCAGGCGGGCCAATATCGAAGATGGTTGCACAGGACATTTCTGGGAATCGCGCTTCAAGAGCCAGGCATTGCTTGATGAACGTGCTTTACTTACCTGTATGGCTTACGTTGATTTAAATCCCATTCGTGCCGCGATGTGTAAAACTCCCGAGCAATCAGACTACACATCAATACAGGAAAGAATCAAAGATCAAAACACCAGATTGATCAGTTTTGGAAACGTTGAGAATGGCCTACCATTCTCGCTATCTGGATACCTGGACTTGGTTGACTATTCTGGCAGAGCAGTTTTAGAAACCAAACGCGGATACATTCCTGAAAACCTGCCTCCAATCCTTGACAGACTGAACCTCGAGCCAGGCACCTGGCTCGAAGAACTTAAGGGGTTTAAGTCAGTCGGGTTTTCAGCAGTCGGCACTGTTGATCAGCTCAAACAGTTCTGTAAGAAAGTAGGCAAAAAATTTGCAGCTGCTCATAGGCTGAAACCAGTCCTGGAATAGCCAACCATCCACTATAGCTTGTCAGCAGATTCTATCTGCCACCGTCCTGCTCATTTTAAATCAGGCCATTTCAGCCTATATCATCACATACCAGATTTCCGGACTTATAATCGCCCCTTTACCCTGTCGAATCGGTACTGTTCCATGAAAAAACCAGATTGATCACTCAAGCTGGTTTCTTTAACTAATGCCTGTCCTTGTATTTCTTTGTATTTCTATGGGTGGCAATGATGGCATCCTTGATCCAGGTGATGATCAATTATGGACTCAAGCATCTTTGTTTATCGATGGCACCGTCTCATCAGGTGATCAATTTGGCTGGTCTTTGGCAGTCGGTGATTTCGATGACGATGGCAAATATGATTTGGCCATAGGCGTACCAGGTGATGTGGTAGATGGACTAGATAATGCTGGTAGTGTCAACGTTATTTATGGTGGCAGTGATGGTTTAGGTGCAACCGGTAATCAGTTGTGGAACCAAAACACATCCGGAATCGGTGGCGTAGCTGAAGTTGACGATCAGTTTGGTTACAGTTTGGAGGTTGCGGATTTCAATTTTGATGGTGTCGATGATTTAGCCATTGGTATACCTTATGAGGACATAGGATCTGAAGAAGATGCTGGTGCTGTACAAATCATTTACGGCGAAGCTGATGAAGGGCTCGTTTCAACTGGTAGTTTGTTCATTTCCCAAGATGAGCCAGGCTTTCTGGGATTATCTGAAGCTGGCGACTTGTTTGGATTTTCACTGGCATCAGGCAGGCTGAATAACGATAATCACTATGATTTATCCATTGGTGCACCTTCCGAGGACTTTGACGATGCCACTAATGCTGGTGCGGTTTATGTGGTTCATGGTTCATCAGGTGGACTCCAATTCAATGATGAATACAGCATTTCTGAAAGTAATTTATCTGTGCCCGGAGGTCGCAGAGCGAATCGCAGATTTGGCTATGCCCAAACCAGCAGCGATTTTGACAATGACAACAAACATGATTTAGCCATCAATGCCTGGCCGCCTTTTCAAAGTTCAGACAATGTCAGTGCTGTGATCGTCGCCTACCGCGTCAATCACGACTTTATTTTTAGCGATGGTTTTGAATAGAACGACACCAGATTCAGTAGACAGTGACAATTAAGGGGGTCTGACCCTTTAATTCCTTGTTATACAGTCTACTGTTCGATTGCATTCACTATGTCTCTGTATCTAGATGGATATACTTTCATAAGATCTTTGGCCTTATTCAACATGCGACTCCTGTAATAAGAATGGACACTACTCCAATCAAAATTATCCATATACTGAATAATTAAATCTGCTTCTGTTACTCTTTTGCAGTTTAGCGCTTGCTCAATAATAAACTCTTGGGCTTTACCGAAATATCCACCATCAACAAAGCTATGGGCAAGAAAAACTCTCCACATATCCGGTTTATCGATTTGAGTCGACTAAATGAAACAATTCCATTCTTTATCATTAAAATCTTGAGCAATTTTAAAAACTTGATCACAGGGGCCGTATAACCATGAATCCATTTCTTCAACATGGTATTTATTTGCTATTATATGGATTATCAGAATACGATTCACAATTCTTTAATATAACGCCTAAAGCAGCGGCCGTAGTGTAGGCGCGAAGCGCCGAAACGGAGGTCCAGCCCCGCAGGGGCGAAGCTGGCTTTATTTGTTATGCTTTTTGTTAATTTCACTAAGATAGCCATGAGGATCACTTACAAATTTCGCTGCATTCGACTGCCGTATATATTGAATTAGCGCAACGAAATCTGGCTTACAGATAACTTTTAAGCCAGGGATAAATAGATAGCAATTGAGCTCATTAGCCGCTTCGATAAACTGTTTAACTAAATCTCTTATATCTTCTCTTAGATCCAATCTAAATCCCATACACTCAATCAGTCCGTTTTCCCGCCATACTCTAATATCATGAACTGGGCTTTCACCCCAAAGTTCCAACTCCTCATCCCATGAATCTGCTTGAGGAAGTATTGAGCTAAATATACGCCTATATTCCTTAGAGGGCTGGCAGTTTTCCCACGCAGGTGTGCAATCATATCCATCCTCATCATACAAAAGTTCTGTATTGAAACTATTTTCCTCAGCCCAGCTATAAGGAATAAATTCAATTGGTACTTGCCAGATTGCCATTTAATCTCCATGAAGCATAACGCCGCGCTCTGCGGCAAATTTGGAGCGCAGCGGAAAATTTGTCCGACAGCAGCGCCTTGTTAGGGCGAGAACGATGATATGTTTGGACCAACATAGCCTTTTCTCAACCACTCATTAACTTGGGGAAATAGCATAACTACACGGTTTACCAAGGCTTCGCATTCCTCCCTATTATCTGAAATCTTTTCATAGCGAAAAAAGTCTTCATAACATCCTTGACCTCGCTCAGTCCGAACTAGTCGAGCTCTGATGCTTGGTGATGTGTAAGCAATATCAATTTCCTCTTCTGGTACAACTGTGCCCCATGAGGTGTGAAGTGTGCCAGCAGGATGGTGCGCAAACTCCAAAACAAAGCCACCTCCCCATTTATCGTAGATCACTGAAAGAAGCTGAATATCACCCATTTCCTTTCTCTGAAAATGTGGGTACTTCCCAGTGAACCCTTCATTTGCAAGGAACGGTTCAAACAGTTTCTTCATTGCCGCGCGAATTTTTCGAGAACCTGCCATCTGTAGCCCTAACAATTTATTAATGGTGCATCAGTGCCATCTATCAAGATATTGGCGTAAATTCGTGCACACTTTATTCAATAGACTGATTGTAAGTCATTGATTTCTGACTTTGAAGTAATTTATTGACTGCTCCATTATCAGTAATTGGACAGATAGATGTGCATGAATGCGTTAATTTATGTCTATTACTGGTTAAATGTGCAAAAAATGAAGTTATTGGATCGTGTGGCCGCCAAATTAAGGGTTTTGCAGTACAGCAGAAAAACAGAAATCAACTACGTTTCATGGGTCAAGAGGTACATTTTATATCACAACAAAAAACACCCTGAAAACATGGGTAAAATAGAAATTGAAGCGTTTTTAAGCCATTTGGCTTCGCAGAGGAACGTGGCTGCAAGCACGCAAAATCAAGCGTTCAATGCCCTTTTGTTTTTATATCATCGGGTGCTGGAAATTTCTTTAGAAGGTGAGCAAATCAATGCCCTCAGAGCCAAACAACGTGTTCGGATACCTGTGGTGTTGAATACCGATGAAGTGAACCAAATATTCGACCAAATGAATGATGGTATCTACTTGTGGATACTACAAACCATTTATGGCTGTGGGCTGCGCCTGTCTGAAGTACACAAATTGCGTGTCAAGGACATCGATTTTGCATACAACCGAATCATTATTTGGGACAGTAAATCCCTGTCAGACAGAACAGTACCTTTGCCAATTAAGTTGATCCCAGTTTATCAAAAACTCATCAAAACCAATCGGATACAACACCAACAGGACCTGGCCAAGGGTTTCGGTTCCGTTGACATGCCAACTGCGCTTTCCAGAAAATACCCCAGAGCTCAAACAGAATTCAAATGGCAATTCTTATTCACCATGAGTCGGCTTTCAAAAGACCCCATTTCAGGGATTAGCTAATGCCTGTCCTTGTAATTCCTTGTCCTGTATTTTTCTTGTAATTCTATTGGACAGTGTGTGGATAAACAACATCATGTGCCCATGTCAGAATGAAAAGAATGGATCAATCGCTGATGGCCAGTCATTTCTCTTTTTCATCATACAGCCTTTTCTTTCGCACCTGAATTTCTTTCAATGCCAGAAAGCCAAAAATAATTTCCAGGAATATATGTCCAGTGATTGTCAGCGTGACCAAAAACATTATGATTTGAAAATGCCACAAAATCACGTAAACAGGTATCAATATCAGAGCAAACCACAGATTTAACATGGTGTTTTTTCTGAGTTTTGACTCATGCTTTTCCCAATATTCAATGGGTTTACGCTTGAAAAACTTCACATCAGCGTCTTTTACCTAAATCCCACAATCACACCAAATCCACCACTTCACTGACCTGCTCGACGGTGATGATTTTGATGTTGAGGTTTTGTACCCATTTGCCGGCGTTGCCCTTGGGGATGATGGCGGTTTTGAAGCCGTGGTTGGCGGCTTCTTTGAGGCGGTCTTCGCCATTATGCACCGGGCGGACTTCACCGGTCAGGCCCACCTCTCCAAAGACGATGGTGCCGGCTGGTAAATAGCGGTTCTTGAAGCTGGAGATGATGGCCATGATGATCGCCAGATCAGCGGCTGTTTCGGTGATTTTCATGCCACCCACGGCATTGAGGAACACGTCGTGGTCATGAATGGCCAGCTGACACATGCGGTGCAGCACCGCCAGCAACATCGCCAGGCGGTTGTGTTCCAGGCCGACAGACAATCGTCTGGGGTTACCCAGCGGGCTTTGATCGACCAGGGCCTGAATTTCGACCAGTAATGGCCGGGTCCCTTCGCGGGTACACATCACCACAGAACCGGCTTTATCGGCCTGTCGCTCGCTGAGGAAGATCGCTGAAGGATTCTCGACTTCTTTCACCCCGGTTTCAGTCATCGCAAACACGCCGATTTCATTGACTGCACCAAAGCGGTTTTTCAATGCACGCAAGACCCGATAACGGCTGTTGCCGTCCGATTCGAAATACAACACCGTATCCACCATGTGTTCGAGCATCCGCGGCCCGGCAATGGCACCATCTTTGGTCACGTGACCGACCAGAATAACGGTGATTTTACTTTGTTTGGCCATCCTGACCAATTGCGCTGCAGCCTCTTTGACTTGCGAGACTGAACCCGGGATGGCCGTTAATTGTTCACTGAATAAAGTTTGAATCGAATCGATCACCACCAGATCAGGCTTTTTCTGCAAGGTGGTGGCAATGATGGCTTCCACTGAGGTTTCGGCCATACAATCCAAGTCATCGGCCTGCAGACCCAGGCGATTGGCGCGCATGGCGATTTGTGACAGGGACTCCTCACCGGTGACATACAATGGAGTAATGACTTCACCAATTTGTGCCGAAACCTGGAGCATCAGGGTGGATTTACCAATGCCTGGGTCACCACCCAGCAAGATCACCGAGCCAGGGACAATGCCGCCACCCAGCACCCGGTCCAATTCTTTGATGTTGGAGGATGTGCGCTGTTGTTGCTTGGTGCTGATTTTACCCAGCTTTTGGATCGCATTGTCACCGGAATAATTGGCGTATCGGTTGACCTTACCACTGGTGTTGGTGGTGGCCTGGATTTTGATTTCATCGATGCAGTTCCACTCTTTACAGGCCCCACACTGACCTGACCACTTGCTGCTGGTGTTGCCGCACTGGTTACAGACAAACTGGGTTTTGGCTTTAGCCATTGAGCAGCTCCTTTGCTGACTGTGCATCAAACGGCCAATTAAGCTCGGTTTCACCATTCGACAAAACCGGTATTCTGACGTGGTATTGTTGGATCAATGCTTCATCATCATCGATATCTACCACTTCGTATGGGACCTCACCAGCTTGCAATAACTCTTCGGCATACTCACACAACGGGCATTCGATTCTGCTGTATAATTTCAGTTTTTTCATGCGTGTAGTTTATCATGGCAGTCAGCGTTTTTGACCTCTTTAAAATCGGCATTGGACCATCCAGTTCACACACCGTAGGACCCATGCGGGCGGCCAACATGTTCATCGCTCAGGTCATGTCTCACAACCTGCAGGACCGCACCCACAGTGTGGTTACCGAACTGTATGGCTCGCTCAGTCACACCGGTCGGGGGCATGGCACCGATAAAGCCATCATACTGGGGCTGTTGGGCGAGGAACCGGACACCGTCGACCCTGATCAGATCCCTGGCATGCTTGATGCCGTTGAACAAACCCAGCTGATCAAGGCCAATGAAGAACTGACCCTGGTGTTCAATAACAAAAAACACCTGGTTTGGCACAAACGCAAAAAACTGCCCCTGCACTCCAACGGCATGCAATTCACCGCGCTGGACGCCGATGGCAATGAACTGCTGCGTAAAGCCTATTATTCAGTCGGTGGTGGCTTTATCCTGGCCCACACCCATATGGCCAAACAACACATCATGGAAGACGACTCCAAACTTCCTTACCACTTCACTTCCGGGGATGAGTTGATCGAATTGTGCCATGAACACCAAATGACCATTGCTGAGATCATGTATGCCAATGAATCCAGCTGGCGCACACGTGGTGAAATTGATGAGCAGCTTGATGAGATCTGGGAAGCCATGGCTTCTTGCGTACAACGGGGCATTCAATCTGATGGGGTTTTACCCGGTGGTTTGAAAGTCGCCAGACGGGCGCCAAAGATATTCAAAGACCTGGACAAGCGCTCTGAAAAAGACCTGGCAGATCCACTGACCATCCTTGATTGGGTGAATATGTATGCCCTGGCCGTCAGTGAAGAAAACGCCGCCGGTGGACGGGTGGTAACCGCCCCCACCAATGGCGCTGCCGGCATCATTCCTGCGGTCTTGCATTACTACAAAGAATTTGTTCCCGGCAGCAACCAGCAAGGCATCAGAAATTTCCTGATGACCGCTGCTGCAGTGGGTATTCTATACAAAACCAAAGCCTCCATCTCCGGTGCCGAAGTCGGCTGTCAGGGTGAAGTTGGCGTGGCTTCCTCGATGGCAGCGGCGGGTCTGGCAGCAGCTTTTGAGCTGACCCCTGATGAGATTGAAAATGCCGCAGAAATTGCCATGGAACACAACCTGGGTTTGACCTGTGATCCGATTGGCGGACTGGTGCAAATCCCTTGCATTGAACGCAATGCCATGGGTTCCATCAAATCCATCAATGCCGTACGCATGGCCGACCGCAACGACGGCACCCACACCGTGTCTTTGGACAAGGTCATCAAAACCATGAAAGAAACCGGGGATGACATGAAGGAACACTACAAAGAGACTTCCCGGGGTGGGCTGGCTGTTAACATCATTGAATGCTGATAAAAAAAAGGGCAATGTAAGATTGCCCTAAAGAAGAGAGAGGTGACGTTTTTCTTTTTTGGGTTGTGGACGTTTACTCGCTCAATTGATAAGTGATGAGGACGGTTTCCCGATAGGTGTTGGTTCCCGGCACAATGGGTGCTGGGCCACTGGACAGTGAGACATCACCAACAGCCGCTTCATGCAGGGCATTGGCAGACACCAGTTTGACCTGAATCACCGAACCCAGGTTCACACCATTGGCAGCGGCCAGGATGCTGGCTTTGCTTCTGGCATCTTCGCTGGCCCGTTGCAGGGCCTGGGTGCGGACCTCAGTCAGTGATGAAGCGCCAAAACCCACTGAATTGATGCGGGTGGCACCTGAGTCCACCAATAGATTCAGTATGGCACCTATTGTTGAAACTTCTCTGACCACTATATTTAAACCATTGGTCACGCTGTAACCCTGAAAAATCTGCTGACCATCATTCCAGTCATATTGGGGATGGAAGTCAAAGCGACTGGTGCTGATGTCGGCGGTGTCGATGCCCACACCATTGAGTTCACTGATGATGTTGGCCACCAGCATTGAGTTGCGGTTCAGTGCAGCGTCGGCATCCGGATCCAGTGTGGTGACACTGGTTTGGATCCGGCCTTCGGTGTTCTCCAGGGCCACTTCACCGACGCCCTGAACGGAAATGATGTGCTCAGTGGTTTCTGCACAGACCATCAAGACATTGAATAAGGCCAGGATAACCACCAGCTTGTGGGGGGATTTGATCATCATGAAGCTCCTGTGATAACCGATTAAAAGTGTGTGTATTAACCAGTATAGACAGGCAGCAGTCCGATTGCTGTTTAGGCTTTGTTTGAAAATGTAACCAAATGTATCAGTCAGACCAGCGGCAGTGTGAAGCGGAAGCAGGCACCTGACATGGTGCCCTTGACCACGCTCAGCTCACCGTGGTGTTTGTGGGCAATCTTCCTGGCGATGGACAAGCCCAGGCCGTAGCCGGCTTTGCGGTGCTGGTTTTTGACGGTGTAAAACGGTTCAAACAGCCGTTGGGCATGCAAGGCATCCAGGCCCAGACCATCATCTGCCACATCCACCAACAGTTGACCATCCTGTATGAGTGCGCTGAGCTGACACTGTTCCCTGGCAAAGCTGAGGGCATTGCGCAACACATTGGACAGCGCCCTGCTGAGCTGAATTTCATCACACAAAATCACCTGACCGGCGCTGATGGAGGCATCCAAACCCAACCGCACCTCAAGCTGATCTGTGGCGTGTTGGCTGGTCAGCTCAGTCAACCAGTCACGGATGTTCAGCGGCTGTTTCTCAAAGGCATCGGTTTGATTCACTTCAGCATAGCGCAACATCTCATCAATCAGGGTTTCCAGTTCCCTGACATCCGTGCGCATGGCTGCCACCGTATCAGTCAGTGGCTCGGTGCCGGTCTGAGTTTCCAGCGCCTCAAAGGCAAACTTCAGGCGCGCCAGTGGGGTTCTGAGCTCATGGGACACCGCGTTCACCAGATCACGCTGAGTCAGCATCAATTGTTCGATTTCCCGGATCATGGTATTGAAGGCATCGGCGATGGGTGCCAGCGTGGTACTGGCTGGTACCTCAACCCGGGCAGTAAAATCACCCTGCCCCAGGTCTGCAGCGGCCTGTTTGAGTTGTAGCAATTGCCTGGCAAAAGGCCTGATCAGCACATACAAGCCCAATGCCAACAGTGAATAAAACACCGGCAAAACCCACAACCTTTGCTCCTGACTGAGCCTGGTTTGCGGCGTGATGCCCAGCACCTGTTCACTGCCATCCAACCGCTGATAAAGGGTCAGTTGATCATCCACATCAAACAAAGCCAGCATGTCACCATTACTGAGTTGTTCGAGGGTATCCCTGTCGGCGGTAAAATCGGCCAATGACATCAACCACAAGCCGGTTTCGGTACGCTGCTGAATGTCATTCAACAGCTGGTCCCATTGTGCGGGCTCATGCACTGACAACACCTGAGAAATACTGGCAAATAACGGTTGATGTACCAGTTTGATGTCACGGATCAGCTGCGCCTCATCCATGCGGTTCAGCACATATTGCAGCCCAGAACCCAAAAACAACAACAACAACACCAGCACCACATAAAACCGGGTGAACAGGCGGTTGGAGAACTGATTGGCTTGTTGGTTTCGGGTCATCAGCCGGACCAGGCAGTGGGCACAAACAGATAACCCTTACCCCAGATGGTTTTGATGCGTTGCGGCTCGGTGGCATCATCACCCAGTTTTTTCCGCAAGCGGGAAATTTTGATGTCCACTGCCCGGTCGGCTCCATCATAATCCAGCCCTCGCAAGCTGGCATAGATTTGATCCCGGGTCAGTACCTTGCCGGCATTCCGGGCGAGTAAAAACAACAGTTCAAACTCATGGGTGGTGAGGTTAATCGGATGACCTGACAGCTCCACGGTTTTGGCATGGTTGTTGATCGTCATGTTGCCGAACACCAGCATTTGGTCATCTTGTAGTTGATCAATGGCCCGTCGTTTGAGTAAGGAATTCACCCGGGCCAGCAACACCCTGGGTTCTGCCGGTTTGATCACATAGTCATCAGCCCCGGATTCCAGTCCCATCACCTGATCAACATCACTGCCAGAGGCTGTTAACATCAGAATTTTACCACGGTATTGCTGACGAATCTGACGCAACACAGTGATGCCATCCATGTCAGGTAACATCAAATCAAGGATGATCAAATCAGTCTGCTGGTCACGACAAAAATCAATGGCTTGCTGGCCAAGCTCTACCCAGTTGGTGAGGAAACCGGCTCGCTCGAAATACGTTTTAACCAACCCAGCCAGGCGCTGGTCATCTTCCACTATCAACAGATGAGGAATGGCCGTCATGGGTTTTGAAAACTCCAGGGCAATGCATTGCGACGGCGGTTGTGTTTGCGGTGTGGTTGCAAGGCGGCAAATTTTACGGTAGATCTGGCCAACAGGGTGTTGTTCTGAATGGAGGCCAGCCAAAAATCCAGGTTATTGATCAGGGTCACATGGTGACGGTGGGAACCGGCCAGTTGTTGTTGCCAACACTTCAGAGACTGATCCTGTTCACTGACGTACAGACACAAATCAGTGGCTTGATCGCTTTCCCAGAACACATCGATCCAGGAAATGCAGCTGGATTCACCCCGGGGGGCGACACAAATGTGTGGCTTGATGATCAGCTTAACTCCCTGGTCTGCTGTATCCGGTTGTTGAGCCCACAAGAGTGGCTGCCACAACACCCCACTGATCAGCAGACAGCAAATGAGTTTCCAATTTGTTCGGGGACATGTCAGCATCATTAAAAGCGGTAAAACAGACCGGAAAAATAAGCCTGGGTATGATCGGCATCAATCAACGGGCTGTTGCGCACCGCTGAACCCAGTTGGGTGTGACTGAAGCGGGTGACATAACTGAGGCGGTTGTTGATCCGGTAACTGACCAACATCCCCACGGTAACATGGGTGGTGGCCTCACCTGCATAGACCAGTTCAAACAACTGGTCGCGGTTGTTCACTCCATAGTAGTAGTCGACCAGTTTGGCAGACTGCCAGCTGATGCCAACACTGGGTTTAAACGCCCAGCGACCTGAATGCCAGCTTTTGCTGAAGGTCAGATCGGTTTCCAGACCCTGATGGGCCCCGGACACATCCTGTAGCACCTGCCATTGTAACTGGCCCCATGACCAGTTCCACAATAACTCCACCCCCAAATTGAGGGCAAAACTCCGATCCGGCAATTCCAAAATACCGAATTGTCCTGGAGGACCGGTACTGACTCCGGCAGCCGGTAATTGCTCAGCTGGAACCACCACCACTTCATCTGAACCAGGACGAAAACCCAGACCTGAGTTCCTGAACAGGCCCAATTCATTGAAGTAGGAATAATAGATGCGTTCGCTGCTGTAGGTGGCCAGCAGGTTGACCCCGAAATCTGGTCGATCCATCAGCGTGTAACCCAACTCACCATTGTCAAAGAAAAACCTGTCACCATAAATGGCCAGATCAAGGGTCACGAGTCCTGGCACATCATCTGCGGCAATGAAAGGGTTACTTTGTTCACCATAGCCGATGCCAATGCCGAAATCCCAGGAACGACTGAGCTGCCGGGTCACATCTGCTTCACCGGCACCCACCTGAAACAGGGGCATCAACAACAAACTGATCAACCAAACACGCATCACTGATCAACAGTTAAAAAACACTCAGTATAGCCAGTTCATTCAGCCATTACCATTTTGTAACTAAATGTAACTGATCATTTCGGCTGAGCTGCTATTGTTTGGTCAGTTCATAGACAAAACCGGCCATATCCGCTTTCATGTATTTGCCGTCAAACTCGATGACTGTGAAGTGGTAACCGTCCAGGTCGACTTTTTTACCCATGACCGTGTATTTATCAGGGGCGATGCGACGACCGCCCAGGTTTTGATAAAACAAACCTTTTTCAAATTCCCACAGGTCACCTTCGTCATCTTCCATCCCGGCCATACTGGTGATCAACCACGCACCTTCCAGGGCTTCGGCGTCCAACTCAACGGCAAAATCTGCTGACCATAAGACAGCACTGAACAGCAAGCCCCAAACAACACATAAATATCTCATCTTAATTCCACATTAAAAAACGCCATCTTATCGACAGATGCGTTCTTTGTCATTGACATTTTTCACCAGATCAATGGTCACCATGGCGGTCCAGCCTCCTGACCAGTGACCACAGCCAATTGATGTAGATCAATGTCTTTAACTTTCAACTGATTATCATGACCAACATACCTTCCATTGGAGAGCTGAGATGAAAAATACCAAACCACATGTGCCATCCCTCATGTGCTTGTGTGCCCTGACATTGCCCGCTATGGGAGCTGACTCGTTGTCTGCCGCCCTCACAGAAGGCGATGCCAGTTTATCCTTCAGGTACCGCTTTGAACTGGTTGACCAGGATGGCTTCAGCCGTGATGCCAATGCCTCCACCCTCAGATCACGTTTGAATTACCTGACCGCCCCATATCAGGGCTTCAGCTTTTTTATTGAGGCAGACAATGTGATGGAAGTATTTGGTGACAATTACAACGCCGGTGCCGGTAACACACCAAACAATGGACATTATCCGGTGGTGGCGGACCCAACCGGCACAGAAATCAACCAGGCCTGGTTCAATTATGCATTCAATGAAAACCACAGCATTAAATTGGGCCGCCAGCGGATTCTGCTGGACAATCAACGCTTTGTTGGTGGCGTGGGCTGGCGGCAGAATGAACAAACTTATGACGCCATTTCACTGTCATCTGAACTGGCAGGCAGTCAGTTGTTCACTTCTTACATCGAAAATGTGAATCGAATATTTGGTGATGATGTGGCCGCAGGAGATCATGACAACCAGACCTTTCTGGCCAACTGGTCCAATACCTGGCAGGACCGGCATCAACTGACGGCTTACTATTACAACATCGACAACCAAGATACCGCCGCATTTTCCACGGCCACCCTGGGTGCGGCGTTTAAAACCCATTGGCAGGTTGGGGAACATAAAATGATCTTTGGGGCTGAATTTGCCTCGCAGTCTGATGCCCACAACAATCCGGTCAACTATGACGCCAATTACCTGCGGCTGGATGTGGGCCTGGTCCTGGAACACCTGACCTTCTTTGGGGGTTATGAGGTGTTGGAAGGTGATGATACGCGCGACGGTACCGCGTTCCGTACCCCCCTAGCCACCCTGCATGCGTTCAATGGCTGGGCCGATCAGTTTCTGACCACTCCCAATGCCGGACTGAAAGATACATTTATCGGCGCCAAAGGCGACATCGAAGGCTTCAAGTGGCAAGTCATTTATCATGATTTTTCGGCCGACAGCGGGTCTGGTGATTTCGGTCAGGAGCTGGATTTTGCGGTGGCAAAAAAACTCACCAGCAATGTCACTGCTTTGCTCAAAGCCGCCCAATACGATGCAGAAGACATCAAAGCCGATACCCACAAATACTGGATCATGCTCAGCGCGAACTTTTAAACGAACCGATCGGTTTGTACCCTGCCGGGCTGTGGTGAATTCCATCACAGCCCTTTTTATGAGCTGTTCAGAACCACCGTTAAAAACCTGAAACCGGTTGACTTACATCAAGGCGGATGACCACCAGGCTCACTATCATGGACTCATCCTGAACAACACGGCCGGACCGGCCAGTGTCGCTGGATCAACATCCAATTAACGAGGTCATTATGAAAGAAGCATTCACCAAAAGCATGGCCAGGAACATCTACTACGGAGGCTCGCTGTTCTTCGTCTTACTGTTTCTGGGCTTGACTATGGACACACACAGAAAGCTGCCAAAAACAGACAACAGTGGGGCCATCACTGAACAGGTGTCACATGGCAAGCGTTTGTGGGAGGAAAATAATTGCATCGGTTGCCATACCCTGTTGGGTGAAGGCGCGTACTTTGCGCCTGAACTGGGGAATGTTTATTCCCGTTATGGCAACAGCACCGAAGCAATCAAGGCCTTCATCAAAAGTCGTCCACCAGGCGGCATCCCGGGTCGCCGCAGCATGCCACAATTCAACTTCACTGAAGAAGAGCTGGATGCGATTGCGGAATTCCTCAAATACACCGATGGCATCGATACCCAGGATTGGCCACCGAACATTCAAGGTTAAAGGAGACATGACATGAAATACCAATCTCAAGCCGTTGCAAAACTCTATTTCATCGCCGCCATTGGCCTGTTTGTCGGGCAGATCCTGTTTGGCGTGATTCTGGGCTTACAGTACGTCATTGGCGACTTCCTGTTCCCAACCATTCCTTTCAATGTGGCCCGCATGGTACACACCAATTTACTCATCGTCTGGTTGTTGTTCGGCTTCATGGGGGCATCTTATTACCTGGTGCCCGAGGAATCTCAGCGTGAAATTCACTCAGTCAAACTGGCCAAATGGTTATTTTGGATTTTCCTCGGTGCCGGCGCCCTCATCATCCTGAGTTATTTGCTGATCCCATATGCCCGGTTGGCAGAACTCACAGGCAACTCATTCCTGCCGACCATGGGTCGGGAATTCCTTGAACAACCAACCATTGGCAAAATTGGCATTGCAGTGGTCTGCACTGGCTTTCTTTACAACATCGCTGTCACGGTCCTGTCCGGGCGCAAAACCGTGATCAACATGGTGCTACTCACTGGTTTACTTGGCTTGGTGGTCTTGTGGCTGTTTTCATTTGTGAATCCTGAAAACCTGGTATTGGACAAATACTATTGGTGGTGGGTTGTTCACTTGTGGGTTGAAGGCGTGTGGGAACTGATTTTGGGTTCTTTACTGGCCTTTGTCTTGATTAAAACCACAGGTGTCGACCGGGAAGTGATTGAAAAATGGCTGTACCTGATCATCGCCATGGCGCTGATCACTGGCATCATTGGTACCGGTCACCATTATTTCTGGATTGGCACACCTCATTATTGGTTGTGGTTTGGATCGGTGTTTTCTGCACTGGAACCCATTCCGTTCTTCATGATGACTTTGTTTGCCTTCAACATGGTCAACAAACGTCGGCGAGACCACCCCAATAAAGCAGCCACTTTGTGGGCATTGGGCACCGGTGTGATGGCGTTTTTGGGTGCAGGTGTCTGGGGTTTTCTTCATACTTTAGCTCCGGTCAACTACTACACCCATGGCACCCAGATCACCGCTGCTCACGGCCACATGGCTTTTTACGGCGCTTATGTGATGGTGGTGTTGTGCATCATCTCCTACGCCATGCCCAAAATGCGAGGCCGGGTAGCCAATTCCAACAAGGCCCAGGTGGTTGAGATGTGGTCATTTTGGATGATGACCGTCTCCATGGTGTTCATCACCTTGTTCCTCACCGCAGCGGGCATCTTACAAGTCTACCTGCAACGCATGAGTGATGCGCCACTGCCCTTCATGGTGGTGCAGGAAAAAATGGAGTTTTTCTATTGGATGCGGGAAGTGGCAGGCGTGGTCTTCCTGATTGGCCTGATCGTCTACCTGGTCAGTTTCTTCGTGAAAGGTGAAGAATTGCCTGCTGTGGCGACTGAAATGAAAGCACCAGCCGTCGATTAAACCAACTCACATCAGCGCAGCCTAGGGTTGCGCTGATGGTAATCGGAGAAAACCATGGAAAACATTCATCCCATTGAACAACAAAACAACCTGTTCTACCAACCCCAGGGACAGGAAGTTCAACTGTTTACCCATGCCTTTGAACAGCACTTGCCGGTGTTGCTGAAAGGCCCCACCGGCTGTGGTAAAACCCGTTTCATCGAGCACATGGCAGCGCAACTGGGACGACCGTTGTACACCATAGCCTGTCATGATGACTTGAGTGCGGCTGACCTGATCGGCCGACACCTGATCGGTAAAGATGGCACTTACTGGCAGGATGGCCCACTGACACGGGCTGTAAGAGAAGGCGCCATATGCTACCTTGATGAAGTGGTGGAAGCCCGCAAGGACACCACCGTGGTGATCCACCCACTGACCGATAACCGACGGATGTTGCCCATTGACCGTACCGGCGAACTGCTCAGTGCAGCACCTGGTTTTATGCTGGTGGTCTCATACAACCCGGGCTATCAAAACCTGCTCAAAGGCATGAAACCCTCCACCAGACAACGCTTTGTGGCACTGCGCTTTGATTATCCTGAACCAGCTGCCGAAGTCAAAGTGGTGAGCCATGAAAGTGGCTGTGATATGTGCCTGGCCACAGATTTGGTCAATCTGGCCCATCACCTGCGGAAACTCAAAGACCATGACCTGGAAGATTCAGTATCAACCCGGTTATTGATCTACACCGCCCAATTGATCACCCAGGGATTATCCAGAGCAGGTGCCTGTCGGGCAGCCCTGGTTGAACCACTGACAGATGATGCCGAGACCGTTGCAGCATTGATGCAGGTGGTGGCAGCCAAATTTCCCGTCGATGGTGAACCCTGAAAAACCTGCCCATGAATCACTCCGAGTATAACCAAGTTCACCCAATTGGAGTTATTTCATATGGGCTGATGTTATTAAACCTGTTGTTTCCTGTGCTCATATGGATGCTGTTACTGGTTTACTGGCTGCGGCATCGACACAGTGACGATCACAAAACCTATGTGGCCATCAATCAATCATTCATTGCCGGCTCCCTGTCAACAACACTGTTTGTGTTTGCTCATCTGCTGATCATCACTGTGGCGCAATATAAAAGTACTTTTGCGCTGATTACTTTTGAGCTGTACTTCATTGTGGTGGTACCGGTTTTTCTCATCCCAGGTTTAATGGGATTGATCAAAAGCAACGCTGGTCAGGTGTATTACGCTCCCTTGTTAGGCCGCAGATTCCGGACAGGCCGATGATACGGCACAACCCAAAAGCATGCGTCAGTCAAAGACGTTTTTGGCAATTGGGGTTTTTACTTCTGTTCATCATCACACCACTGCTGGACTGGTTCAGACTGGACCTTAACCTGGGCCATTTCATTCTCTTTGGTCAGGACTGGAAACTCAACCTGACGGCCTTACAAAATGCCTCAACAGTTCAACTGATCTGGCGACTGCTGTGGGTTGCCCTTCTGCCTTTGTTATTGACAGTGGTGGTGTTTTTATTCATTGCCTGGCGCTGGGGACGGCTTTATTGTGGCTGGCTGTGCCCTCATTTTCTGGCCGTGGAAAGCATCAATCAACTGATGAAAAGAGCCACCGGCAAGCTCAGCCTGTGGGACCGTAAAACAATACCGCAACAGCAGATGGATGGCACACATTACCGTCAGCATCCATTTTGGTGGTTGCCAACATTCATGGCCATCATGTTGTTTGCATTTGCCTGGGCATTGATTGCCATCACCTATTTGTTGCCACCTGATGAGGTTTATCACAACCTGATCAATGGACAACTGACCCGCCATCAAATGCTGTTTCTCAGTGTGGTCAGTGGTGTTTTCATGATCGAATTTACTTTCGCCCGACATTTGTTTTGCCGTTATGCCTGTGCTGTTGGGGTTTTCCAATCATTGGCATGGATGGCTAACAAACGGGCCCTGGTGGTGGGTTTCAATGGCAGCCGGGCAAAAGCCTGTGCCAGTTGTGACAAATCCTGCGAACATGCCTGTCCGATGCGACTCAAACCACGAACCATCAAACGCAACATGTTCACCTGCACCCAATGCACCGCTTGTGTGGATGCCTGTACTCAGGTTCAATTGAACCTTCATCAGCCTGGCTTACTTAACATGTTGGATGGTGATTGCGCGCTGGATAAATCACAACGGGATTTTGGCCGTAAGGCACAAATACCCCCGAGTTGTTTCGAGCAATAACATGGAAGAATGGGTTGGCGAAAAGTGGCACCATTTCATCACTGGTAAGACCCAGCGCCGATATCCTCAGGCAGCCATCAGACTGGAAGACGTACAGACACAACTGGCGGTTTATTTCCGGGCATTGGGTGGTGATGCCGGGGTGAGCTTGGGTCACACATCAGCCAAAGTGGTTCAGGCACACCGCAACTGGTTACACATAATCGCCGGGACTGGCAAAAAAGCAGAACTGGCACATTTCAGCAGAGACCACCTGTACCTGCCGGAAGTGCTCGAATGCCATCCCACCCGGGCATTGAATCAATCCTTGTATTTTTGGTTGGCTGCTCTGGCCAGCTTGAATCAATCTCCACATGCCAAACACCTCATTGAACACAATCAATACCTGACCCGGCAGGTCCTGGCACGGTGGCCGGGATTGACAAACATTTATACCTCCCTCAGCCAGGCCGAACTGAACAACCGACCAGCCCTGAGCTCTTTACCCCATCAGTGGCAACACACCGAACGCCTGCTCAGACTGGTATTGACAGATCCTCATGGCAACCATACACGAAAGGGGGAAACCGCACAACTGAGCCAACCGGTCATCATGTGGCTACAGTCAACCGACCAGGCCCTGGCCACCAAGGGCCGGCAAGATCAAGCCGGTCACACACCTCAACATTCGGCTGATCAGGTACACACAGCCAGTCACAAAAGACACCAGGCAGAACACACAGATACCCAGGAGGAAGAAGGCGGCTTTATGTCATTCCGACTGGAAAGCTTGTTCTCCTGGTCTGAGTTCATCAATCTGGAGCGCTCTGAAGATGACAGCGGGGATGAAGATGTGATGCGGGTGGCTGAAGACCTGGATCACCTCAGCATCAATCAGGGAGAAGCGGGACACACAATCAAACTGGATCTGGATTTGCCTGGCAGTGATTACGATGATGTGCAGTTATCAGAAGGCATTTTGTTACCGGAATGGGATCACCGCAAACAACGGCTGCAAAAGGACCACTGCGCCTTACAACTGATGGCACTCAGACTGACTGAAACCCACCATTGGCCGACAGAATTAAAACCACAGGCTAACCGCCTCAGGCGACAATTTGAAGCCCTTAAACCGATCAGTTATTGGCAGAACAAGCAAGCCGATGGTGATGAAATTGATTTTCATGCGGTGTTGGAACACCGCTCCAGCCAACAACAGCAAGCCACCGATGCCAATCTATTCCGGCGCCGGGCGCCGGTGAACCGAGATCTGGCCACCTTAATCCTCACGGATCTGTCGCTGTCTACTGATGCCCATGTCAACAATGACAAGAAAGTCATCGATGTCATCAAAGAATCTTTGTTCCTGCTGAGTGCAGGATTATCGGCAGCTGATGAACGTTTTGCAATTGCCGGTTTTACTTCAAGAAAGCGCAATCACGTCCGCTATTACCCCATCAAATCGTTTGAGCAGCCATTTGATCAACGTTGTGAAGAACAGATACAGGCAATCAGACCTGCCTATTATACCCGCATGGGTGCTGCCATCAGGTATGCCACCAGGCAGTTAAACACCCAAAACAACAACCAGAAATTGTTGCTTATCCTGACCGATGGCAAACCCAATGACCTGGATATCTATGAAGGTCGCTATGGTTTGGAAGATACCCGTCAGGCGATCACCGAAGCCAGGCAACAGGGGCTGACTCCTTTTTGTGTGTCGATTGATTACCAGGCTGCCGATTACCTGCCCTACCTGTTTGGTAACCAGGGTTTCATTCACCTGAACAATGCCCTGGACTTACCCCGAAAATTGCCCAGACTGTTTGTGCAACTGACCCAATAGTTTGACCCAGATCAATATTCATTGCTTTTGGTGACGCACAGCAGCCCACTTGATCCAGATCAATGACCCCAAGCCCAGCGGTTCATAAACTGCTCACATCCTTTGAGAAAAGAGCATAAAGTATGAAACCAAAACCAACCATTGGCGCCCTGTTGGCGCTCTGTGGCCTGTCGCTGAATATCAGTCAGGCCAACGATCAATCGCAGCAAACCACTGACCTGGACAACCTGGTAGTGGTTGCTTATAAACAAGCCAGACCCATTCAGGAGGTGGTCGGAGACGTCTCCGTCATCCAGGCCAGTCAGCTCGAAGAATCAATGGCTCAGGACATGGCTGGTGCAATCAAGTATGAAGCCAACATCCACCTGGAAGATGGCGGTACTCGGTTCGGCACCTCAGGCATCAATATTCGCGGGATCGGTGGCAACCGGGTGGCCATTGAAATAGATGGCATACCCAATGCCAAAGCCTTTGAACTGGGTTCTTACTCATTGGCCACTGCCGGATTTCCTGAAATTGACCTGATCCAAAACATAGAAATCCTCAAAGGCCCCGCCTCAACGCTTTATGGGTCAGATGCTCTGGGTGGCGTTGTGACCATCAACACCTGGGATCCTGATGTGTTGCTGGCCGGCCATGAAGATGACAACTGGACCCGCCTGCGCCTGGGCTTTGATGGCAAACGACATGGCAGATTCATCACCCTCAGTTCGGCATGGGATGGTGATCAGCAAGGCCTGTTATTGTCAGCCACTCAACGTGATGGCAAGGGCGTGATCAATGAATTGTCAAATCTGACCAAAGACACCGCCGACTGGGATGCTCAATCATTGTTTGCTAAATGGAACACAGAGTTATCGGGAGGGACCACATTGAGCCTGGGGTTGCATGCCAATCAAAAAGATCAGCACACGCAGATCAATTCTTTCATTGGTCAGGGTCGCTTCAGTCGCACCACTGCCTTGTCAGGAGATGATCAGTCAAAGGATCACAAAATCCATCTGAACATCGACTTTCTGGTCAATGGCCAATGGGCTGACGAAGGACATGTGCTGTTGTATCATGCCAACACCCGGTTCGTTCAGGACACCTTTGAAAACCGTTCATCCCGGCGGGGAACACCTTTGTTTCAGTACCGCCGGTTTGACTTTGACAGCAGCCGCGATGGTCTGGAATTGAATTTCACCCGTTCCTGGTACAGCAACAACACACAACACCAGCTGATATATGGTGTTGAGTACACCCTTTCTGCTGTGGAAGAGAGCAGAAATGCGGAAGAGACGAACCTGCTCACCGGACTGACCACTCAGAATCTGTTGGGTGAACAATTTCCCCTGCGGGATTTTCCACGCACCGATGTCAGAGAACTGGGAATCTTCATACATGATGAAATCAGTTTTGCCGACAGTCGCTTGACCCTGGTTCCCGCTGTGCGGTTTGACCACTATAAGCTGTCTCCGGATCGCGATGCGGTTTTTGATAATGGCGCCGGCGACGCCACTGTTGTGAGCATCAGTGAAGCCGATTTTTCACCCAAACTGGGGGTGTTGTATGACCTCAGTGATGAAATAAATCTGTATGCCCAATATGTGCGTGGCTTCAGGGCTCCACCTTACGATGATGTCAACATAGGCTTTAATCTGGCCTTATTCAATTACCGGGCCATTCCCAATCCTGAACTCAAATCTGAACACTCAAATGGCTTTGAAGCCGGATTTCGATTCGCCGGAAACCAGCACCAAGTTGAATTCAATGTGTTCCATAACACATACCGTGACCTGATCATCAGTCGGGACCTGATTGGTCGTGACCCGGACACCGATGCCCTGATTTTTCAATCCCGCAATGTGCAAGATGCCACCATTTACGGTGCTGAACTGGACCTTCACTGGCAGATCAATGACCAATGGCGGACAGACTGGTCACTGGCCTGGACCCGGGGCCAGGACGATGTTTCTGATCAGCCATTGAATCACCTTTCACCACCCAAGGCCACCGGCCTCTTGCAATGGCAGTCCAGCAAGAAAAAGTGGCTGGTAAATCTCTATGGTGTGTTCAGCCAGGCCCAGAATCGGCAAGATGATCCGGATGATGAATTGTTCAACGCCCCAGGCTATGTCACTTTTGACCTCACCATCGGCCATCAACTCACGCCCAACGGCCACCTGTCCGTTGGGGTATTCAATCTGACCGACCAGAAATACTGGTTGTGGCAACAGGTCAGAAATTTTGACAACAACGAAGCCTTGATCGAGGCCCTGGCGCAGGCCTCAAGGCATGCCCGTATCAGTTATGTTCATGAGTGGTGATGGATGATGACTCACCACTCAAAAACCGAATTGACCTATATCAATTACAAACCACAAGCCGCCAATTATAGTGAACAAAGTGGCCTCAGGGTCTTGTATGACCCGGCCCCAAACATGATCATCAATCATAGGAGTTAACCATGAAAATGTATAAGCGCAGTCTGTTGAATGCAGGCCTCATTGTCGGTCTGATGACCGGTATCAGCGCCTGTGCCGCCGATCAGCCAGCTGACAAAGACCCCCTGGCAGAACACAAAGCCGAAATGCAGGCCGGCAGCACCGATCTGTACAGCCAGATGCAGGCCGGGGAAAAACTGTATCAAACCTATTGCACCGCTTGTCATCAGGCCAATGGCCAGGGTCTGGCAGGTGCCTTCCCTCCGCTGGCCGCATCTGATTATATGCTGGCAGATAAAAACCGGGCCATCAAAACCGTGATCGGCGGTTTGTCTGGCGAAATCACCGTCAATGGCAAGACTTACAATGCCGTCATGCCAAACCTGAGTTACCTCAACGATGAACAAGTGGCCAACGTGGTGACTTATGTGATGAACAGCTGGGGCAATGAAGGCTTTCAGGTCTCATCGGCAGAAGTCGCCGCATTGAGAAATGATGCTGCTGCTGTGCCCTCAGGTGCCGCTGCCGATCATCCGGTCAGTTCTTCATCTGAAGCCAGTTACAAAGGCACCAAGTCAGCCATCGATCCCGAAATCACTGTACAGATGATTGATTCAGACGGTCCTGATATGACCAAAGAACAATTTGCCTTTGCCACCAAAATATATTTTGAACGCTGTGCAGGTTGCCACGGGGTGTTGCGTAAAGGCGCCACAGGTAAACCATTGACCACCGACATCACCCGGGAAAAAGGCACCGATTACCTGAAAACCCTGATCACCTATGGTTCGCCAGCTGGTATGCCTAACTGGGGTACTTCCGGAGATTTTACAGAGGCAGAAATCGACACCCTGGCCCGCTTCCTGCAGCATGAACCACCCACTCCGCCACAATGGGGAATGGTTGAGATGAAAAACAGCTGGAAGGTACTGGTCGCTCCTGAAGATCGCCCGGACAAGCCACAACATAAACGCAATTATGAAAACTTCTTCTCCGTGACCCTGCGGGATTCTGGTGAAGTGGCAATCATTGATGGCGATACCAAAGAAATCTTCAGCATCCTGAAAACCGGGTATGCCGTACACATTTCCAGAACCTCAGCTTCAAGTCGTTACATCTATACCATCGGTCGCGATGCCAAAGTGGACATGATTGATTTGTTCATGAATCCGCCACAAATTGTTGCAACCATCAAAGTGGGCCTGGAAGCGAGGTCCGTTGAGACGTCTAAATACAAAGGCTATGAAGACAAATATGCCATCGCTGGTTCATATTGGCCTCCCCAATACACCATCATGGATGGTGACACCCTGGAACCCAAGCGCATCGTTTCCACCAGGGGCATGACAGTGGACACACAAGAATACCATCCTGAACCACGGGTGGCTGCGATTGTGGCCTCACATCAACATCCTGAATTCATTGTCAACATCAAGGAAACTGGAAAAATCCTGCTGGTAAATTACTCAGACATCGAGAACCTGACCGTTACCACCATCAACGCCGCACGGTTCCTGCATGACGGCGGCTGGGACCGCAGCAAACGCTACTTCCTGACAGCGGCCAACCAATCAGACAAGATTGCGGTGATTGATTCCAAAGACCGTAAACTGGTTTCGCTGACTGATGTTGACAAAATTCCACATCCTGGCCGGGGAGCCAACGTGGACGACCCTGACTTCGGCCCCGTCTGGATCACCAGTGCCCTGGGTAATGATAAAATCACCTTCCTGAGTACCGACGCCAAAGGTAAAAACCCATGGCAGGTGGTCCGAACATTGCACGGACAAGGTGGTGGATCACTGTTTGTTAAATCTCACCCCAAATCCAAAAACCTGTGGGTGGACTCACCCTTGAACCCTGATCCGGCGATTTCACAAAGTGTCGCTGTGTTCAATGTCAAAGACCTGGATGCTGGTTTTGAAGTGCTACCGATCGCCGAATGGGCTGATCTTGGCGAAGGTGCCAAGCGCGTGGTACAGCCAGAATACAACATGCAGGGAGATGAAGTGTGGTTTTCAGTCTGGAATGGCAAAGATCAAACCTCAGCCATTGTGGTGGTGGATGACAAGACCCGTCAACTGAAACACGTCATCAAAGACGAGCGATTGATTACCCCAACCGGTAAGTTCAATGTTCACAACACCGTTGAAGATGTTTATTAAGACGGACATTTGACCTGAATGACCCAGGGACGGGAGGGGTCAGGTCAACCGTCAATAAACAGCAAAGCGAAAGCGCTGCACTTCCTCCGGGGGGCAGCGCTTTTTTATGACTTGTCTATAACGCCTCGGTCTCCAGCAGTGAACGTAATTGAGCCACGTGGTTAAGAATGATTTTTTTCTCTTTAACCTCAATCAATGACCTTTTCTCCAGGGCTTTCAAGGCGCGGGAGAAGGTTTCAGGCTTGATGGACAACCGAGAAGCGATGTCCCTTTTGGGCACCGCCAGTTTGAGTTGGTATGAGGCTGTGATGTCTGCTGAAACCTGTGACAAAAAATAATCAATCACCCTGAATGAAGCGTTGTGCAGGGTTTGTTTGTCCAGTTCATTGACCATCCAGTGCAGCCTGACCGAAAGGTGGCCAAGCATATTGATACACAAGTCAGCGGAACTTTTCAGTAATTGCAAGAAGGGTTTTGCCTGTATGCCGACAATCACCGAGGCTTTCAGTGCCGTTGCAGTGACCGGATATTTGGGTGCACCGGCAAACAACACCCCTTCTGCGAAGGTATTACCGGCAAATACCACATCAATGATTTTTTCATCACCTTTGAGGGTACCTCTGCCCAGCTTTACAGCCCCGTCATAAACATAATAAATGTGCGTCAAGTCCATTCCCTGTTGAAAAATCATCTGATCGGCTTGCTTTTGGATCAATTCTGACATACTCAGCACCCTGGCAAACTGATGCTCATCCATGGCAGAAAACAACACACACGAACGCAACGCATCAACCACTTGTTTATTCAAATCTTTGTGTAACATCATTCACGCTTTTTTAACCTTTCGTTATTGTACATGGGAATCACACTTGGGCCAGGGAATATGACCACAACAAAATGATGTGTGCGTCACATTCCGGGTGCAAGCCATCACAACAACAGGCAGAAACTGAGCGATTCTGCCTGAATTTGTTTACAATGATTCATTTACCTTTCGCCAAAATGCAGATCAACCTCGACAACGTGACCCAGTTCATCAATCAGGCCAACCTGGAAGATCAAAAGGTACTCAATGATTTATTCGATCTGCTGTACGACAAAGTCAAACAACTGGCCAGTATTCAACTGAATAAGCTCAACCCCAATGAAAGCATCAGTGCCACCCAGTTGGTGCATGAGTGTTACCTGAAACTCAATAACTCAAAAAGCCTGTCCATTAAAAACCGGAATCACTTTTATTCCTTGTCTGCCCGGTGCATGCGGTTTTATCTGGTCGACCTGGTCAGACAGGCTCACAATCAGAAAAACGAAGGCATCCACACCGAATTGAAAGTCACCCAACTCATTCAGCAGGATGACCTGGATTTTAAATTACTTGAACTTGATCGCTTGCTGGAACAACTTGAGCAGATCGATGAAGAACTGGCCAGCATCACCGAGTTGAAATTTTTTGGGGGATTTACTTTTGATGAAATCGCTGACATCAAGGGACAGCCCAAAAGCACTGTATTCAAACGCTGGACCATGGCCAAATCTTACCTCATCAACTTGATTGAAGAAGGACAGAATCAAACAGATGACAACCCTTAATGCACCGCATCAGGAGGCCTGCCATTTGCTGACAGGGACGCCAGAATGGCGCGTGTTTGCTGCCTGATATCCTGCCGGGACTGATGGTTGAATGCTGCCACTGCATCGGCCAATTGCCCCTGGGTCCTGAGCAACTCATCCGGACTGCTGCGACCAGCTCGTTGGTAAGCCTGTTCACAAGCTGTCAAAAACAGTTGCTTCATTTCAATCTGACGAAAACGAACGAATGCCCGGTCCACAACACACAACTGATCCAGTTGCTGATCATTCACCGTTTCACTGCTGTCAGACTGATTGAGTCTTTGCAGTAACCTGACCCGGTTGATGAAGCTGTGTTTGATGTCTTCTTCACTGAAGTATTGTGCCACAGTAAAACTGTGTAGTTCGTCACCGCTGACCAGGTAATCAAGCAACTGATAAAGCGAGGCGTCCGGTTTTTTATTGTATTCATGCAGGTAGGCCTGTGTTGTGAGCGCCTGATCAATTCCGCCATCCACCCAGTTACTGATGGCTCCGTATGCCAGATAGGCCATCAGGTTGGCTTGCTGACTCTCCATCAGACCAACATCAGCCTGTAACGCCACCATCACCTGATTGGCCAGATCGTTTTCATCAGCGGCATGGAGCATCATCATCAGATGACCAAGGCTGGCGGTGACAACGGGACTGCCGGGGCCGGCAGACTTCAGCAGATCAGGAATGAACCTCAATTGATCCATCAGCCCAGGCAGGTAATTGAATAACTCAAAATGATACATGGCCCGTTTAGACAGCGCATAATACAAGCCATTGTGATTATCAGATTCTTCGAAAATCCGGGTGGCCTGATCCAGAGCCTTGATCGCCTGTTGCGGACGATCTGTTCTGAGCAGCAACGACGAATAGGTTTCCCAGGTTCTGCCCAGCAGTGAATTGAGCGGATCAATGGCTCCGATGTCCGCGATGATTTGCAACAGCATGTCTTCTGCTTGTTGATGCTGTTTCTGGCGAATTTTGGCAATGGCATAATCATGAAAAATCAACTGATAATCAAAATTCAGTTTGCCTTCGGTTTCCTCCAGCAATGCCAGTGATTCAGTGAAATACCGTTCAGCACGATCATAATCCTGCGTTTTCTGAACTTCAATGGCTAACCTCGACATCACATTGACTTTGACATCAATGTCGGTGAGTAACTGTTCATCTGCGGCATCAATCAACTCTGGCAACAATTGCTCAAACCGAGCCTGATCATGAATGTTCCGACCAGCGAAGCTGCCATATGCCTGCAACAGATTCATCTTCGCCTCAGCCACCACATTGTCATCTTGCAGTCCGGCTGCCTGATGAGCTGACAACACCGCATCTGAAGTCACAATGGCTGCATCTACCCGGCCCAGTGCCAGGTAAATACTGGCCAGTACATTTCGGGTTTTGAGGGTCAGCTGATCGGTTTCGGGGTACAGTGATTGCTGCATGGCAACGGCTTGTTCAAACTGAACCAACGCTTCATCCAGTAGCCCCAGTTTGATGTATATTTCACCCAGTTTCCGATGCAGCTCTTCTTTCAGGGTAAGGTCTCCATTGACTTGCTCCAACGGAATGTCATGATTTGCATCCAGGACTTCTTTGATGGTCACCTGGCCGTTTCTGGCCATGAACGGATCAGCCTGATTCAGGATATTGGTCACAAATGCCAGCGAAGCATCAGCCCTGTTGGCTGCCTGATATGCGTTGTGGGCGAAATTGCTGACCATCACCAGGCTGACCAGTAACACCAGCAGTGCCAGCGCGGCAAAGGCTGTCACCAGTCGGTTGCGGCTGACCAGCTTTTTGACCAAATAAGTTCTGGAATCACTGAGCAATGAAATCGGTTTGTTGTGCAGCCAGTAGTCCAGATCTTCAGCAAAATGATCCATGGACTCATAGCGGTCTGCAGGGTCAATCGCCAATGCCTGACGGAAAATAAGTTTCAGTTCATGGGACATTGAAGCTTCTTGCAACAATTGATCAATGTGGTCACGATCAACCTGAGGATCATAATTCTGCGGGTCAATATTGGGCAATGCAGGGGTTTGCAACAATTGTGTCAGGGTGGTGGCTGCCAGTGAAAACACATCGGTTACCACAGAGATATCCTGCCCAAGGATCTGTTCGGGTGAAGCAATTTCCGGCGTGTAAACCCTCAGGCCAGCATCCTCGTGCTGATGTTCAGAAGAAGCAATACCAAAATCAACCACCACCACATGATGATTGTCGTCGATCAGGATGTTACTGGCTTTCAGGTCACGGTGTATCACCAGATTGCCATGAGCATAACTGATGGCTCTGGCCACCTTTAGACACAACAGAATAATTTCCCGCTGAGACAGCCCTTGTTGTTTCACATACTGATCAAATGGAACCCCATTGGCCACATAATCCATCACCATGTAAAACAATCCATCATCACTGACTCCACCGTGGTGCATGGTGATGATGTTGGGATGCCGCAACCTGGAGAGGATGGTTTGTTCGTGGTTAAACAATTCTTTGCTGGCATCTGACACCTGCCAGCCTGCCATCACTTTGATCGCCACTTTTTTCTGGATCGAACCATCCGTTCGCTCTGCCAGGTAAATTGATGACATGCCTCCCCGGGAGATGAGTTTCAACAAATGGTATTCACCCAGCTGTTCTCCTGACAGGTCATTGCCCTGTTGAAGGTGTTGTTTGAACAAGTCCTGAGCATTGGTGTCCATAAGCGTGTCTTTCGTGTGAACCCCGAACAACAGCCGGCGAACGGCAGATTGCTCCTCTTCGGAAAGGTCCGTCATGGCATGCAGCTTTTTCAGTGCAACCGGTAGCGGGTAATCAAACAATGATTCAAAGATGGGTTTGACTTTTTTCCATTTGGCGATGTCGGTGATCATTGGCTTTTTGCACTGTTTTTACCGGGTTATTTATCATCACTGATTCAGGTTAACCTGGTCAATATAAAAATTGGCTTCATCAAGCCAATCCCAGCAACCTGGTCAATCAGATCGAGCCACCGGCTGGAAATTTCAAAAAGGGGGGCTAAAAACAATTCCATTCAATTCCGGTGACTCTGGGCTCAAGCCGGACATAATTGTGTGTGCGATCAATGAACCGGCATTTTTAAGATGCTTATATTCAGTATTCGAAATTGTCAGAAAAAAATTCACTCCCCGGTAAAAATAATTGAACCCAAGCGATGATTTGAACGCAATGACTGGGTTGACGGTGTCTTTTATCCAACCGCATGGCTTCATCTACTCTTCTATCAGGAATAAATACAATGGCATCCAGCAACTGAATCCTCAATGATCACTGACAGTTACCCATGTATGCACAAGTTTCATTGATTGGTGACCATCGGATTCATTATAATCAATCATTCATCTTCACGCTGACAATCAAAAAACAATGAATTTTGGTGGTAATTTCAAACACTTGTGTGATGCCGATGTGTCACCGGTGATACAACTGGTCGAACACTTAACCAGCAAACACTGGTCACTGGATGTGACCCGGCAACAACGCTATGACGTTCACGAACACACTGAAACCATTAACCTGGTACATGACCCCGATTTTCGTCACATGAATCCCACCAAACATCCGGCACTGGACGTATTTGGTCCGATTATCCAGCCCATACTGAGTTACATTGCTCAGTATTATGAGCAACAAGCAGCCAATCAATCATTGATCAGTCAATACGGGCTGGGTTACTTCATCAGGGCCAACATCATTAAACTCAAAGCCGGTGGAATCATTGAAGCCCATCAGGACAAAAACTTTTCTCTGGCTCATTCCCACCGCATCCATATCCCGATCATCACCCACGAAGATGTGGATTTCACCGTTGGTGATGAGACCGTTCATATTCCAGTTGGAGAAGTGGTGGAGATCAATAATCGGCGCATGCATTCCGTACACAACAACAGTCCAGTCGACCGGGTGCACTTGATCGTAGATTTTGTCATTCCCGGAGAACCTTGTTGTTGTGCTGACAAGACCCATCCCGGCGAACTGTGCACACCGCAGGCCTGTATGGCAACCGACCGATTGCAGGTGCCCTGTTATTGTTTTCCCCAATGAATCCCCAACAAATGCTGCAGATGGCCAGCCACGCCACGGCTCACCTCAGTGATGAGCAACTGGCGGCGTGTTTCAAACACATACACATCATCGTATCTGCACCACGGTCAGGCAGTACCTTGTTGTTTGAACAGTTGTGTAAACAACAGGACATCTGGAGCATTGGTTTTGAAACCCATGTGATTTTCAACCTGTTCCCTCACCTCAGGTTTAATAACACCAATCAGGAATCCGGTGCACTGGATCAATCCCATGCCGATGCGAAAACCATCCGGCTGATCAGATCGGCGATGTTGTTTTTACTACAAAACCATCGGGGTCAACGCTATCTGGACCCTGCTGTTGATGCTCCTGCTCAACCACTGATGGTGGAAAAAACCCCACGCAATGCGCTGAACATTCAATTTTTGCGCCAACTGTTTCCCCAGGCGCGATTCATCTACATGCACCGTCAGCCGCAACCTGCCATCGCCAGCCTGATTGAAGCCTGGCAGGTGGGCCTGCAAACCGGCAGGTTTGTGACCTATCCCAATTTACCAGGCTGGCATTTACCGGCCTGGTGTTTTCTGTTGCCTTCTGGCTGGCAAGATCTGATTGGCCATGAGTTGGCTGAAATAGCCTGTTTCCAGTGGATAAGAAGTAATCAAACCATTCAGCAGGATCTCGCCAAACTGCCTGCTGACAGTCATTGTGACATCAGTTACGAGGCCTTGAGGCAATCACCGGAACAAGCGATCCTGGCTTTATTGCAGTTTATCCAACCCGGTCTGAACCATCAGCCTGAGGTTGATATGGTGCTGTCAAGAAGCACCCTGACACCACCTGATCCAAACAAATGGCGCCGACACGAACACGCCATCAATACTTTGCGCTCACAGTGGCAGGATGTACTTAAAGGTTATCAAAAAACTGACTGACCACTTCACTGGCCCGGCCATGAAGTGAGGTTTGAAAGGCGTTGGCCTGATCTCCAGGTTCAAGATTCAATTCAACCGTGTGTGCACCTGCCTGATTGGCGAGCTCGACGAAACCGGCTGCCGGATAAACGGTACCCGAGGTACCAATGGAAACAAACAAATCACAACGCAACAGGGACTGCATGATCTCATCCATCAACAACGGCATTTCACCAAACCACACAATGTGCGGCCTGAGTGTGCCCGCTCGCTGACAAGACTGACACACCGATTCGACAGTGAGGTCTTCATCTGTGGCACTGACCTGATGGCATTGTATACAACGTTGTTTCAGTAACTCACCATGCATGTGTATCAATTGCTTGCTGCCGGCACGTTCGTGAAGATCATCCACATTTTGAGTCACCAGCAAAAATGATTCAAAATCTGTCTCAATGTCAGCCAGTATTTGATGGGCTGCATTGGGGTAAACTGTTTTCAGTGCTGCCCGTCTCATGTTATAAAACCGATGCACCAAATGAGGATCCCGATCAAAAGCCTCAGGCGTGGCCACCTCTTCAATGCGGTGGTTGTCCCATAATCCATTGTTGTCGCGAAAGGTAGACAGCCCGCTTTCTGCAGATATGCCTGCTCCGGTGAGCACCACCACGTGGTTAAATGATTGATTCATGGACGCATTATATCAGCCCGCAGTGGTCACTCATCCGGAACGTTCAACACTTGTGGGTCACAACTGATGTATGCACCTGTGGTGGTGTCCTGGACCAACACAGAAACCATGGTCAACTGACTGTGGGTGTTTTTGTTCATCACCCTGATGGAACGTTTGCCCTGTTCCAGTAAAGCTGGTTCAAATTGCTGGTTGGCATCGGTGCTCACCAGTTGGTTAATGATGAACCGTTCATCGGTGGCATCTGAAAGCACAAAATTCATTTTGGTGTCTTTTTCAGTTACCTGGATGATGTCCGGTGAATAACTATAAAAATACGCTCCTTGTCCGGTGTTGCCACCAAATGCCACATAGGCAACGGTTAGTTGAATGTTCATATAAGCCTCTTTTTAGTGAAATGTGATTAGTTGTTCTTCAATCAGGGGTTGATAGAATTCCGGGTTCCGGTATTCAGAGTCCTTCAGCAAGCGAACAAATTCGTGATGACTGATGTCCCCCTTGCGTGCATGGCTGAGTGCCAGATAAATGGCCATCAATTGCTGACTTTGCGGGTTGTCCTCAAGCATGGCCGTAATTTGAGCCCAGGCATGATCCAGCTGAATCCGGCTGCCCACTTGTCTGACAGTCTGCTCAACCTGGTCCAGTATTTTTAATTGATTCAGACACAGCATCACATAAGCCAATTGTGCAGAACGTTGCGCTGCCACTGCCTGATCATTCCATAATTGCATACCCTCTTCAATGGCTTGCAATGCAGATTCAGGTTGCTCATGGTCATAAAACAGCAAGGCCTGTTCCAGTTTGAGCCGCATTTTCATTGCTGAGATTCTCGGCGACATACGTAAATTCAGTTTAAAAAATTCAATCAACTGGCTGGCTTGCTGAATGTGCTGCAAAGCCGCATCGGGATCGCCGGCATGGCGGTCTATGGTGGCATTCAATAAGTGCAGGCCAAGCAATTCTTTTTTGTGGTTATGTTGTTCAGGCGCCAGTAAATTCAGCTGCTGACTTTTGCCAATGGCTTCAGTTGCCAATGTTTGTGCCTGATCAATGAATCCCAGATCAAAAGTCACGCTGGCCATGCGATGCAGTGCCAGGGACTCCCGGTGCAGTTTCATTTGTCTGGCTGATGCATCATCAACCAAACTGGCCGTCAAAACCCTGGAATCCTCATAGGCCTTCAGCGCCTCGCCCAGCGCCCCTTTTTTGCGCAGCACATTACCCTGCCAGGACCAGCTGTCAGCCAGATCGGCAATCAACAACTGATCATCCGGTTTGCGGCTGAGCAATGCCGTTTTTAAGGCGATGGATTGTGAAAAATAGCGTTCAGCACTGTCCAATTGATCTGACTTTTCAGCAAGACTGCCCAGGTTATTCAATGCATAGGAATGTTCCAGAACCCATTGATCCTGATCAGGCTCGAGATCCCGCAATTGTCTGGCCAACGCCAAATAGGCTTGCCAATGGGTGTTGGCCACACTGAATTCCTGATGATTGAATGCCAGGTGTCCGAGCCAGTAATGGCTGAGCATTTTTTGATTCAATACACCAGGATGATCAATGATGGCAGACTGTCCGGCCAATGCGATACCAGCAGTAAAGAAATCAGCGGCCTGTTCGTCTTCCCGCTGATTAACACTCAATGTTCCCAGTTGGTTATAAGTGGCCATGTATTGTGCCCACTGCTTGGCAGTCAATGCGTTTTGTTGACTGGCATAGACCCCGATCACCTCCTGATTGATTCGTTGCATCAGTTCCAGGGCTCCTGCCTGCTTTAACTGTGGACTGATTTGTTCTGTCAATACGGTGCTGAGCCCCATTAACTGGGCCTGGGTTTGTTGCCATTGATGTTCAGTTTTTTGCTCCTGATACCAAAACCAAACCATCCCCAGGGCACAGGCAACACCCAGCATGATGGCAGACAGTTTACTGGCTTGATGGCGCCTGATGTGGGTTTTGGAGTGAGCGATGAACTCTTGCACAGAATCGGACTGGTCACTGGTTGGGACAGGTGGGGTTGTCACCAACCTCTGAAAATCTGGCACATTTAAACAAGCCGCCGGATGTTTCCCGGCATTCACCCAACGAATGGCCATCAGCTTAAGTTCAACCTGTTTGATCAGTAGGTTTTGATGAGCTTCGATCCAATCGCCCAGTCTGGGCCACAGGTAAACCATGTTTTTTTCATTGAAACTGAGTTGAATTTGCGCGCCCCGCAGATTGCTCTTCAAAATCCGCAAATCAAGCAGCCGGGTCAAAATCGACTGATCCACTTCTCTTTGTATCACCACCCAGTCAGGATACTTCAATACCGGTCGTTGGTGCTCAATCGATTCAAAACCAATCAATGCGGGAAATTGACTGGAAACCTGTGCCTGTTGTTCAGGTGTCAACTGTTTAAACACGTGTTCATGATGGGTGCCCATGATGCCCTCAATCCCACCCATGTCCTGGTAATCCTTGAATGACAATTCACTGCTGTTGTGTCCCTCACACAACCTTTGAAACAGCACCTGCAATGTACTCAGGCTGAGGTGATAACGATTCACCAATTGACTGATCTGGTCCAGCAAGGTTGTTTGTCTGGCTGCATTGACAGCAAAAAACAGACCGGCTGCCTGAAAGGTCTTTTTTAACCACTGCATTTTCTCACTGCCGGACATCTCGGGCAGTCTGTATGGCAACAACTGTCCATCATGGCATACCCGTTCCAGTCGTTGGGTCAGTTCCTGACTGGCTTCATCACGGGCACTTAACACCAGCAGACATTTCCCTGAGCGGTACAAAGTATCAATCAACTGCATCAAGTCATCAATCCGGGATGGTGACCCATCTTCGGTACGCGGATCAAACATCCAATGTTCAATCTGATCAATGAATACGATGAGCCGTTGTTCGCTGCCGGTCAGCTGCTCCTCATCTGCCTGAACTGTGCGTGGCTTTTCAGCGTCATCCTGAGGCAATTGCTCAGCACCAAAGACGTCTGAAAAAAAGGCTTGTTGTTGCAATGAAGAGCGCAAAGTTTCAGTGCCTGAGTGAATGGCCAAATCCCAACACAACGCCTGGGTAAAACTGATTTTGAATGGTTTATATGGGTTGAGCAATTTCGGTATCACACCAGCCTGAATGAATGATGTTTTGCCACATCCTGAAGAGCCGCTGAGCTGGATCAATGCCCGGTCTGCCCGGTTGAGCCGGGCAATCATCTGGGTCACATCAGCCAGTGCCGTCTCACGGGCAAAAAAGATCTCTGCGTGTTTTTGCAGCATCGGCTGATTACCCAAAAAGGGAATGCCTTCCTGCCAGAAGGGTTCTGTGTCACCATCAAAGTTGTTTTTGTGTGACACTTTGGCAATCAACATGTAACCTTTTCTGGGGATGGTTTTGATGTACTTTGGCTGTTCAGTTGAATCACCCAAAGCTTTGCGCAACTCAGCGATGGTTTTATGAATTGGATTATCGCTGATAGGCATGCCCAGCCAACAGGCACTGATCAATTCATCCATGCTGATGACTTGCGAAGGATGGTCAGCCAGATACAGCAAAACCTCCATCAATTTTGGCTGTAAATGCTTGATGTCCTGACTGTTTTGTAACCGGCACTGATCTGGAATGACGCACCAGTCACCCAAATAAAATGATGCTTTGTTGTGTTGATTCAATGTGGCCCCGGGGTGGTTCAGATCAATCCGTTTCAGTATGCCATGAGCAGTCAAATTTAGCCAACATTTTTGTTTTTTTGGGTATATATTTTATCAAGGGAATGATCTTGGGACTTCATTCACTTTTGTTCCTGACAAAAGTGAAAGCCGACTCTATGGATGGAGGAGTTAGGGTCTCGTCTGGAACAGAGATCGAGGCCTCGGTGATCATGTCGTGTGATCAAGCGCCCGACGCTCTGATTCGCTATCGCTCACGGCTTATCGATCATTCCATTATGGCTTCTTGACTTCGTCAAACCGCCATATCTGCATGATCTGCCTAACCAAGTCGACGGGTCGAGCTGATGATCAGCTCTCCGACGTGGAAGCGATTCAGTCCTTCATCAAACTGAAATTAAAGGGTGTGGGTGTCTGCCTTGCAGGTGCCTCATATGGTTTTTTGAGCACCTGCAAGACAAGTGTTTGAGTTGATTTTAAATCAGGCGAATGACCGCATGTGACACAATGATCAGCCGCTGACGGGTGCCCTGGCATTGAGCGCTTTTAACTTGGCACGTTCGGTATGAATGGCACTGAGTAGCTGAGCATATTGCAAAGCGTCTTTGCTGGGCTTCATACTGGTTTTTACCAGTTCCCTTTGCAACACTTTGATGTTGGTCATCAGTTGCTTTCTTTGTTCATCATCCCCCGATGTGTGAATCTCTGCGGTGTTCATGTGTGTCCCTCAGTGTGTTTTTGCTGTTATGATCGCAGGTAATCATAAATGAAAAACAGTCCCAATAACGGCTGCCAATGGCTTCTGTGGTTGCCTTTCAGACCAACGGCATCATTTTGCTTACCAACGGTCACCCAGCCCACGCAGAGTGCGATCTTTGAGGCCACCAATGGCATTGCTTTGCTCTGGATCAAACTTTTGTTCATTAATCCCCCTTCTGGTGCCCAAATGAGGGGGCTTTTCTTTACTTTTCCTGGCTGAGAAATTAAAATCAGCACACAGCAAAACAGCCCATCTTCCGACCATTGACCTCAGCTTCTTTACAGATTAAAAATGCCCAGTGCCAGCGCTCCGGAGAGTTGTTGTTTGCACCGGTTTCCTTTATTCTGCAGCCCGGGCAGCTGGCCGTGATTGCCGGCGCCAATGGTTCAGGTAAAACCACCTTGCTGGAAGCCTTGGCCGGGCTGAGCCTGTTGCGCCGTGGTGAAGCCCGTTTTGCTCAATCAGCAGAGCAGCATGTCTGGTTACAAAACAGTCATTACCTGGGACATAAGCTGGGTAACAAAGCCAACCTCACTTGCCTGGAAAATTTGCAGTTTGTGGCTTCCATCAACGCCACTTCAGTGACTCAACATCAACTGGAACTTCTGCTTGAAGAGGCTGGACTGGCGGGCTATGAATACCAATTTGCCAACGACCTTTCGGCCGGCCAGAAAAAACGCCTGGCACTCAGTCGTCTGCTGATGCTCAACAAAACCTTCTGGTTACTCGACGAACCATTCGTCAACCTGGACCATGGTGGTTGTGACTGGCTTTACGCAATGATTGAACGGCACCTAAAACAAGGTGGCGCGGTGTTGTTAACCGCTCATGACCAGAAAAAAATCCATGCCCTGGCGGATCACCACATCACATTGCAACCATCAGCTGCTGAGGTGAGCTCATGAGGTTTCAGGCATTGGTCAAACGGGATGTGCTGGTCAGCTGGCGAAAGAAATCAAACATTTATCAGCCGCTGGTGTTTCAGTTACTGATCGTCACCATGTTTCCCCTGGGCCTTGGGGCGGGTGCTCAAACCCTGGCCAAAATTGCACCGGCTGTGGTCTGGATTCTGGCTTTACTCAGCACCCTGATCACCCTGGAAAACATTTTCAAGGATGATTTTGAAGATGGCAGTCTCGGAGTCTACGTATTGTCAGGCATGAACCTGCCTTTGGCCGTACTCAGCAAAGCATTGGCCCACTGGCTGACCACAGGGATACCAGTGATCCTGTTTGCTCCGGTAACCGGGATGCTGTTGCACTTACCTGAACAGGCCAATGGTATTCTGATGCTTTCATTATTGATCGCCACCCCCATATTCAGTCTGTTAGGAACCATTGGCTCTGCTTTGATCATGAACATCAAAAACGGCGGTATGCTGTTGAGTGTTTTGGTGATGCCATTGTTGGCCCCAGTGCTGATTTTTGGTGCCGGTGCGGTGTTGGAAACCACCCTCGGCAATTCAGCTTATGGGCATTTAATGCTATTATCCGGTTGTGCTGTTTTGTGCCTGACACTGGCACCGCTGGCAGCGGCTGCAGCCATCAAGATTAACCTGGAATAAATCAATGAACCGAATCATTAAGTTTTATCACGAAATGGGTTCCCCGCCCAGTTTTTACCGCATCACCAGTCACTGGCTGACTCCGTTGTTGGTGCTCGCTCTGGGATTAACCCTCTATGGTTTGATCGATGGCTTGTTTTTTGCTCCCGAAGATTATCAACAGGGTGATTCATACCGCATCATATTTGTTCACGTACCGGCCGCCTGGATGAGCATGTTCATCTATGCCATTGTGGGAGTGGCTGGCATCATGACTTTCGTCTGGCGTATGAAAGTCGCTGAAGCTGTGATGATGGCCAGCGCCCCCATTGGAGCCTTGTTCACTGCTGTGACGCTGCTCACCGGTATGCTTTGGGGTAAACCCATGTGGGGAACATACTGGGACTGGGATGCACGCATGACATCAGAACTGATCCTGCTGTTTCTGTACATTGGGGTTATGGGTATTTACGCCGCCTATGACGAAGACCCTCGCAAAGCAGCCAGACTGGCTGCTTTGGTGGCCATCATCGGTTTGGTCAATTTGCCCATCATCCGCTACTCAGTTTACTGGTGGACCAGTATTCACCAGGGTTCTTCTGTCTCGCTGATGGGGGGTTCTAACGGCATCCAGGACTGGGACATGCTCAGGCCCTTGCTGGTGATGGCCCTGGCCACAAAGTTTTATTTCCTGTATTCCATGTTGAGCCGGGCACAAAGTTACCTGTTAAAAACCGAACAACACAAACAATGGGTAAGCAAAGCCATTGACGGGCAAGCCCGCCATAAACCCGGAGTGTCATCATGATGGAATGGTTTGACATGGGTAAATACGATTTTTACGTGTGGACATCCATTGGGGTGTTCGCAGTGGCCATGTTGGCTGATTATGTCAGCGTCAGAAACAGAGCCAAACACATCAAACGACAAATCAAAGCCAAAAACCGGAGAAAACAATCATGACCCCTACCCGCAAGAAAAGGTTGTTGCTGATCCTTATGGTTGCCCTCGGGGTATCCATAGCGGTGGCTATTTTCCTCACCGCATTCAAAGAAAACATCATGTTCTTTAAAAGTCCCACTGAAGTCAGTGCCGGCCAATACCCGGAGAACCGCAACTTCAGATTGGGCGGCATGGTCAAGGAAAACAGCATGCAACGCATTCCAGACACCCTCAAAGTGGAATTCATAGTGACCGATTTTGCTCAGGATGTGACTGTCCAGTTTGAAGGTATTTTGCCTGACCTGTTCCGGGAAGGTCAGGGTGTGGTGACCATAGGCCAAATGGTCAACAAAGACTTGTTTGTCGCCGAGGAAGTACTGGCCAAACACGATGAAAACTACATGCCACCAGAGGTGGCTGATGCTTTGGAAAAAGCCAAGACGCAAAACGCAAAGTATGAGCAGGGAGGCATTGAATAATTATGCTGGCCAATACCGGACAATTTCTCCTGGTGCTCGCCTTGTGCACCTCAGCTGTGCTGATGGTCTTGCCCATGGTGGGTTACTTTAAAAACAACGAACAATTGATGAAAACGGGCAGACCATTGTCCTATCTGTTGTTTGTCCTGGTGCTGACCACCTTTGTGATCCTGGTGAGCTTATTCGTTATGCAGGATTTTTCGGTGACCTATGTCTGGCAACATTCCAGCCTCGAATTACCCTTGCGTTACCGCATAACCGCAACCTGGGGGGCTCATGAGGGCTCTGTACTGATGTGGGTCACTGTACAGGCGTTGTGGATTGCCGCCGTGGCCAGGTACAGCCGTTCACTGAGTCTCAGCCAGGTTTCCAGGGTCTTGTCTGTATTGGGTATCATCGCCACAGGTTTTTTGGCTTTCGTACTGTTTGCTTCCAACCCATTTGAAATCACCAATCCGGCACCGTTGGATGGCCGCGACCTGAATCCTTTGTTGCAGGATTTCGGCATGATCATTCACCCGCCTCTGTTGTATTTTGGTTATGTGGGACTGTCTGTGGCCTTCGCCCTGGCTGTGGCCGCACTGATCGGAGGGCAAATTGATGAAAAATGGATCCGCTGGTCACGTCGCTGGACCAACCTGGCCTGGGCATTTTTGACTGTCGGCATTATTTTGGGCAGCTGGTGGGCTTACTACGAATTGGGCTGGGGTGGCTGGTGGTTTTGGGACCCGGTAGAAAACGCCTCATTCTTGCCCTGGCTGGCTGGTACCGCATTGATCCATGTGCAGGCAGTCAGCGAGCGTAAAAACGCTTTCCGGGGCTGGACGGTCCTGTTGGCCATCATTGCCTTCAGCCTCTGTGTACTGGGAACATTCCTGGTACGTTCAGGCAGCATCACATCGGTGCATTCTTTTGCCGCTGATCCGTTTCGAGGGGTTTTCATTCTGGTATTGCTTGGCATATACGCCGGAGGTGCACTGACATTGTATGCCCTGCGCGTCAATCAATTGCGTTCCAGGGACGCCATAAACCTGGAATCCCGGGAAACCATGCTGTTGGCCAATTCACTGATTTTCATTACGTCTACATTCACCATTCTGCTGGGCACCCTGTTTCCCATGATTTTTGAAGCCATGGGCAAGAAAATATCTGTGGGTTCACCCTATTTTGGTCTGATGTTTTTCCTGTTGATGATCCCCATGGCCGTGTTGTTACCCCTGGGCGCTCAGCTTAAATGGCACAAAGACAAGATGGGCGCAGCGATCAAAGCACTGCTACCACACTTTTTCATTGCCACGGCGCTCACTGTTGGCGCATACTTCTTGTTTGATGGATTGAATCTGCGGGCCACAGCAGGTATCTTTGGCGGCTTCTGGATCGCTTCATCATCAGTGGGCCAGATTTTGAAATTCCCTGGGCGCATGAATGCCGGGTTTGTCGGCATGTCTGTCGCTCATCTGGGTGTTGCGGTGTTCTTATTTGGCATGTCAATGACTGAACATAAAGACGTAGAGAAAGACATTCTGCTCAAACCCGGTCAAACCACACAAGTGGCTGGCTATGATTTCACCTTTAATGGTGTGAGTCAGGTCAAAATTGAAAACTACCAGGCTCAGCAAGGTTCCATTCAGGTCAGCCAAAACGGACGGCCCATTGTTGAACTGAATCCTCAAAAACGTTTTTATCCCAAACAACAACAACCCATGACCGAGGCAGACATCTATCCGGGCTTCACCAAAGACATTTATGTGTCATTGGGCGAAGCTGTCAATGATCAGGGTGACTGGGCCGTGCGCATTTACATCAAACCATTTATCCGCTGGATGTGGTTTGGCGGTCTGATGATGATGGCCGGAGCAGTGATTGCCTTGTTCAGCAAACGCAGTCAGCGATTGGAACAACAGCAGGTCGACCAGGTCATGCAGGAGCGACTGAAACTGTCATGAAGAAAGCCCTCATCGCCTTGTTGCCATTGAGCATTTTTGCCGCCCTTATTGGCTTGTTGTATGTCAATTTGAGCACCCATTCTGAAGACCTGCCTTCGCCCCTGATTGGCAAACCTGTACCGCCATTTAAGCACCCAACGCTGTACAGCAATCAGGTGCTGACTGAACAGGATTTTCGTGGTCAGCCCTGGCTACTGAATGTGTTTGGTAGTTGGTGTCCCAGCTGTCAGTATGAACACCCTTTGGTGACTGCACTGGCCCAATCCGGCACCATCAAAGTGGTGGGACTGAATTGGAAAGACGAAGCGGTTGATGCCGATCGATGGCTACGGAAGTGGGGCAACCCCTATCATGAAATACTGGTTGATTATGAAGGCGACACCGCCATCAACCTCGGCGTATACGGCGCGCCTGAAACGTTTCTCATTGATGCTCAGGGCATCATAGTGCACAAAATAACCGGGGTGTTGACTGAAGAAAACATCAGAGAACAATTGATGCCCCGCATTGAACAATTAAGACCATAATGAAAAAGCTCGTCATATTACTGCTGCTCAGCACCGCTGTTCAAGCCATAGAAGTCTACGAATTCGATACCCCTGAACAAGAAGCGCTGTATCAGCAACTGACCAAGGAGTTGCGCTGTTTGGTGTGTCAAAACCAAAACCTGGCAGATTCTGATGCCGGCCTGGCCAAGGACCTCAAAGACCAGGTAGCTGAATTTGTCCGCAGTGGACAGGATGCAGAATCCATCAAAAATTACATGATAGAACGCTATGGTGATTTTGTGAACTACGACCCTCCAATGAATGCCAGTACGGCATTTCTGTGGTTTTCTCCTTTGGTGGTTTTCTTACTGGGCGGGGTGATCCTGTTCATCAAAATCAGGGGTGCCAAAGATGAATGAATTGATGGTTTATCTGCTGGTCTGCGCACTGACCCTGTTGTTATTTGCATTCTGGTTTGGCCGACAGGGACAAGCTGATGAAAAACGATGGTTGCTGAAGAAAATTCAACAAGGTGGTGATGAACAGCACACATACCTGAACGCCTTGAACCAGCTCAACGAACAAAGCAACAACACCGCCAAAGTCACGTTATGGATGGCATTGCTGATCATCCCGGCTACACTGATCATCGATTATGTCTGGTTTCAGGAAATCCCCATTGAAGAACGGATTTCCATCAATGAAGCCAATGAATCCGCACCCGATCTGGAAACCGCCATCCGTCAATTGGAAACCAAACTGGCAGAAGACCCCAATGACCTGGAAGGACAATTACTTTATGGTCGCAGTATGATGCGAATGCAGGAATTTGACAAAGCAGTTGCGGCTTATCAACAGGCCATTGCCCTGGCGCCTGACAACGCCAATGTGCACACAGAGCTGGCAGAAGCCATCGCCTTTCGCAACAGAACCGGCAGTTTCCTGGGTGAGCCAGAAGCCTTGATCGCCAAAGCCCTGCGCCTGCAACCACTGAATCAAAAAGCCATGTGGTTACAAGGCATCATCCACTTTGAAAAACAGCAATTTGAAGCCGCCGAAGAATTATGGGCCACCTTGCTGCCAATGGTCGGCAGCCCCAATGTCCGTGACACCATCACCAAGCAAATCAATCAAGCCAGGGCCGCTCAGAATAAGCCACCCATTGACCCACAGCCAGAAAACAACAACAGCCAACCTCTGTTTGATGTTCTGGTAGATGCATCAGCTGCCGTGAAAGACATGCCACTGAGTCCACAATCACGTTTGTTTATTTACGCCCGTGAAGTCAACGGTCCGCCCATGCCAGTGGCCGCGGTGCCGGTCAATACACCTTTTAACTGGCCCATTCTGGTTACCCTGACTGATCGCAACAGCTTGAATCCGGAACGCAAACTCAGCTCGTTTGAACAGCTTTCATTCAGCGCCAAACTCAGCCTCAATGGCAGCGCCACACCGGCTGCAGACGACTTGAAGTCGACATCGGTGATCAGCCCGAAAACCAACACCAACATTCAACTCATTCTGGAACAGTAATCCCCATGAACAATCCAACCATTCGCAAAGTCCCGGAACTCAACCTCGAAGACTATCTGGCCGGGACCGAACTTGAAAAACAACGATTCGTTGATCAGTTTTACGCCGGACTGGTCGATTATGGCTTCATTGTCCTCAATCCTTACCAGTTTGATTTTAATCTGGTGGATGACTGTTATCAGGTATTCAAATCTTTTTTCAAGCTGCCTTTGGCCAGCAAACAACGATACAACATCCACGACGGAGGTAAACGTGGCTATGTTCCTCGTTTACAGGAACACGCCAAAAACAGTGAGAATCCGGATTTGAAAGAATTCTGGCATGTAGGACGAGAAGTGCCGGCAGGACATCACCTGGCCGAAGAATATCCTGCCAACCTGTGGCCAGAAGAAATTGCTGATTTCAAACGCAAAACCTATGCGTTGTATGAGCAGCTGGACCAAACGGCATTGGTGATGTTCCGCTCTCTGGCTACGGCTCTTGATGTACCCAAGGATTATTTTGAGAAGCTGACCAGGGATGGCAACTCCATCCTGAGGGCCATTCATTATCCACCAATGACTGAGTTTGAGTTACCCGGCTCTGTGCGGGCTGCCGCTCATGAAGACATCAACCTGATCACTCTACTGGTTGGAGCCACAGACAGTGGCCTGGAACTGCTTGACCGGGATGGTCAATGGTTGGCTGTAGAATCCACTCCGGGACAAATTGTCGTCGACTCCGGTGACATGTTGTCACGGATCACCAATGAAGTAATACCAGCCACCACCCACCGTGTGGTGAATCCATCAGATGACACATCAGACCGATACTCAATGCCATTTTTCTGTCACCCTCACCCAGATGCCGTACTCAGTTGTATTCCATCCTGTCATGGAACAGGTGCCAAGTACCCAGACATCACTGCCCGTGACTTTTTGAATCAACGATTGCGTGAAATCGGTCTGGCCTGAGCGGAACACTGCAAAGTTGACAATTTTTGGTTGCGGGAATTAAAACAGGCCCGAAGTTGTGAACAGATGAGCAAGTGTGTGCGTCCGGACCACATTTTTTTGCATTTATGCTCAAGATTCATTATGATAATCAAAGGTTAAAACGAAGTAAAACTTATGGCAAGAATATTGATCATTGATGATTCACCTTCGCAACTTTACGGCATGCAAAAAATTGTTGAGAAGCTGGGTCATGAGACCATCCTCACTGAAGATGGCAAAGAGGGAATTCAAATCGCCCGGGAACAGTTACCCGATTTGATTTTGATGGATGTGGTGATGCCTGATTTAAATGGTTTCCAGGCCACGCGTAAAATCAGCAAAGACGAACGCACTGCACACATACCCATCATCATTGTAACAACCAAGAAACTGGAAACCGATCGTGTGTGGGGACTGAGACAGGGGGCGAAAGAATACCTGGTCAAACCAGTGACTGAAAAGGCACTGAAGACCGTACTGGCCACTCACTTGCCATCATAATCAACAGGCCAGACACCAAACACGTTAAAACCACCTGTTATGCAGGTGGTTTTTTTTGTCCTGCAATTTCACCCATGAATTGACGATAGTAACGCAACTCTTTGATTGATTCCTGAATGTCAGCCAAGGCCAGGTGTTGACCGGTTTTACTGAAGCCGTCCAAAAGCTGTGGATTCCATCGCCTTATCAACTCTTTGATTGAGCTGACATCAATTTGCCGGTAATGAAAATAGTTTTCCAGCTTAGGCATCCATTTAGCCAGAAATCGACGGTCCTGACAGATGCTGTTGCCACACATGGGTGACGAGTGTATCGGTACATGTTCCTGTAAAAACTCGATGGTCAATTGTTCGGCTTCCCGGGCTGATATATCTGAAGCCAGAACCCGGTCCCATAACCCAGACTGTGAATGATGTTCTGTGTTCCATTCATCCATCGCCAACAGAATCTTTTCTTCCTGATGAACCGCCAGGCTTGGGCCTTCGGCAACCACATTCAATTCCTGGTCTGTGACGATGGTGGCAATTTCAATGATGTGATCTTTGGCTGGATTGAGGCCCGTCATTTCCAGATCGATCCAGATTAAATTGTTTTTGTCGCTCATTGATTGTTCCGCAAAAATGGACTGGCTATTTTACCTGATTAAAAACCGTTTGTTGGATTAATCATTCAATTCAGTTACCATGTCGGCATGTCAAGAATTTGTCGCGTCACATCTACACAAAAAACCACAGCCAGTTTGCTGGCGTGTGATGATCATGAGCCCATGCATGCTTTTTTTCCCAGAAAACTCAAACCCATTTGTGGCGACAAAGTGGCGATTGAATCAACCGCTTCAGATCACCGCATTGAACAAATTCTGCCCCGAATGAACAGTTTCTGCCGGGCCGACAACCGGGGCAGAAAACAGCACATTGCTGCCAACATCGATCAGATCATGATTGTCATGGCCGTCGAACCTTTCCCCACCAGGGACATCCTTAACCGTTATCTGGTCGCGGCCGAAGCCGAAGACATAGAGCCCCTGCTGGTTTTCAATAAACATGACCTGGATGAACGCATTTTCATCAACCAGATCAACCAGTATGAACAACTGGGTTATCAGGTGTTTAAAACATCCAAGCATGACCAGGCTTCAATTGATGCCATCAAACCCTTACTGACGGGTAAAACCACGGTCATTGTGGGGCAGTCAGGAGTCGGCAAATCGTCCATTACCAGGGTAATGCTACCTGGTGTTGAGCTGAAAACCGGTAAGCTATCGGTAAAAACCGGCAAAGGTGCGCACACCACCAGTGTCACACAAATGTACCATGATGCCGCGCTTGATGCCTACATCATTGATTCTCCCGGGGTTTGGGAATATGGCCTTTGGGTGATGTCTGCCCATGAAATAGCAGCAGGCTTCAGGGAGTTTCAACCGCTGTTGGGACAATGTAAATTCAGTAATTGCACACACATCCACGAGCCCAGCTGTGCCATCATGCAAGCCGTTAAAAAAGGGAGCATTCGATCTGATCGATATGAGTCTTATCTGCGCATTGTCGACTCCATGAAGTATTGGGGTTAATGCTACAATAAGCACATGCTTATTAAATTCTGTAATCAATGTGGCCATGAGGTCAAATACCAGGTGCCCCATGGTGACGACAAACCCAGGGCCATCTGTCAGCGCTGCTTTCACATTCAGTATGAAAATCCCAAAATCGTCAACGCCTGTATTGTAGAGCATGGTGGTAAAATTCTTTTGGGTAAACGCACCATCGAACCACGCAAAGGATTTTGGAATGTGCCCGCCGGATTCATGGAGAATGGCGAAGCCACCCGTTCAGGAGCTGTGCGGGAGGTAAAAGAAGAAGTATTGGCCGAATTAAAAAACGTGACTTTATTCGGCGTTTATAACATCATCCAGCGCAACCAGGTTCATGTTTATTTTCGAGGTGAACTGGCACATGATGAGTATGGCGCCGGAGCAGAAACATCCGATGCCAGGTTGTTTGCTCCAGAGGACATTCCCTGGGACCGACTGGCTTTTCCGGTTGGCATCACTGCCCTCAAAAGATACATCAAAGAAATGCCTACCGGTGACTTCACCATAAAAGAAGAAGACATCATCATTGATTATGACCTGTTGAAACAATTTGATCCACAACCAAGCAATGACTGACTGGCACATTGAATCATTTTTCGACCGGGCAACCGGCACTTTTTCCTACGTGGTGGCTGACCTCACGAATCAGGTGTGCGCGGTTATAGACTCAGTCCTGAATTACGATCAGGATGCCGGCAAGATCAGCACTGAATCAGCGGATGAAATCATCCGCTACATTGATGATCAGCAACTGACAAACCTGTGGCTTTTGGAAACCCATATCCATGCTGATCACATCACCGCCACCCATTACCTCAAACCTAGAATCGGTGGTCGGACTGCCATTGGCAGCGGCATCAAACAAGTGCTGCCCATGTGGATTCCGGTGTTCAATACCGCCGCAAATACGCCTGCAGATGCTTCCCAGTTTGATCAGTTATTTGATGACGGTGATGTTTTTCAAATTGGTCAACTGAACGCCAAGGTCATGCTCACACCAGGACACACACCAGCCTGCGCCAGTTACCTCATCAGAGATGCCGTGTTCGTTGGTGACACCCTCTTTGCCCCACAATCAGGTACCGCACGGGTTGATTTTCCCGGTGGCAGTGCTCAAAGTTTGTATGACTCCATTCAACGACTGTATGCCTTACCCGATCGCACCAGGGTGTTTTTATGCCACGATTATCCCGATGAGGATGCTGCACCCTGCAATCAAATGCTGCTCAAAGAACACAAAGAGAATAATCGCATGCTTAATGCACAAACCAGTCTGGCAACCTTTGTCGAAAGGCGGCTGCAACGTGATGGGCAATTATCGGTGCCTAAGCTCATCCTGCCCTCGATTCAGGCCAACATGCGTTTGGGCGATCTGGGCGAACCTGATGACAATGGCATTCGGTATTTAAGAATTCCACTCAACCAACTCTGATCCTCCGGCCTGTAAGACAGATTGAAAATCTGAGAGACTGGTGCATCACATTTCTGGGCAGACCCTTACTGCTGAGGTTGCAGTACCACAGCCGGTACATGAACACGACCATCCATCAATATCCGGGCACTGCGACTCATGATGACTTTAGCCGCTGTCCACTGACCTTTAATCTGCGTCACTTCAGCCCCGACTTTAAGGGTACCTGAGGGATGCCCAAAACGCACGGCTGTGCGGTTACCGCCACCCGCTGCCAGATTGACCAATGTGCCGGGAATGGCTGAGGCAGTGGCAATCGCCACGGCGGCCGTACCCATCATGGCATGGTGCAACAGCCCCATCGACATGGCCCGGACATTCAAATCAATATCCACCTCTGAAACAGGCTTGCCACTGGAAGACTGATAAGCTTTGGCAGGCGCAACGATTGCCACCTTGGGTGTGTGCTGACGGCTTGCAGCCTCTTCCACTGAATGAATAAGGCCCATTTTGATGGCTCCATGAGCCCGGATGGTTTCAAACCTGCTCAACGCATCCCCATCACCATTGATGTCACCTTGCAGCTCTGTACCCTGATAACCCAGGTCTGAAGCATTGAGGAAAATCGTTGGAATGCCAGCATTGATCAGGGTGGCTTGAAATGTACCTATTCCCGGCACCTCCAGTTGATCAATCAACTGGCCGGTAGGAAACATTGCTGCATCCCCCACCGGATCAACAAATTCAATCTTTACTTCAGCTGCCGGAAAAGTCACACCATCCAACTCAAAATCTCCGGTTTCCTGAACTTCACCGGCAGTGATGGGCACATGAGCCACGATGGTTTTTTCAATGTTAACCTGCCAGATTCTAACCACAGCTACCCCGTCCTCAGGTATTCTGGATTCGTCTACCAGACCACTGCGAATAGCAAATGCGCCCACAGCTGCCGTCAGGTTGCCACAGTTGCCACTCCAGTCAACAAAGGCCTTGTCAATCGCGACCTGGCCAAACAGGTAATCCACATCATGATCTGCATGATTACTTTTTGACAATATGACTGTTTTGGAAGTGCTGGAGGTGGCGCCTCCCATTCCATCAGTCTGTTTGCCATAGGGGTCAGGACTGCCGATCACCCTGAGTAATAATTGGTCACGCACCGGACCTGGCTTCTGAGCAGCCTCAGGCAGATCATTGAGGTTAAAAAACACCCCTTTTGAAGTGCCTCCCCGCATGTAGGTGGCTGGCACCTGTATTTGTGGTTGATGTATTGTCATGGTTGTTGTTTTGGTGTCATTATCAGGGGCTGTCAAAAGAATCAGCAAATATTAAATCAGGCAGTATAGTTAAAGGTGCGGATATATTCACATCATCGATGTGCCAGCCATCACGCGTGACACTGCTGTCACTGGTTACCCGGAAGCGGATATAAACAGTTGCTGCAGATGAGTAATCTTGCAGGTCAAAAATGGCTTCAGACCAAACACCCGCAGGACTGGCTCCACTGAAAGCCTGCAATTGAGTCCAGCTTTGATTATCAATGGAAATTTCCACCCGTCCATAATCAAAATTACTTTCAAAATCATACTGATGCCTGAATGACAAGCTGGCATTGCTGACTTGTGAAAAGTCGATGGCAGCTGAAGTCAATGATTGATCTGTGCTGTTGTCATAATCGCCACTTTCACTGTCAGTCCAGGCATGCGTTGGGCTGTGAGCGGCTTCGGTTGACAACACCCATTGACCGCCAGGCTGCCAGTCCTGTATACCCGACTCTCCATCAAACGCATACACTGAGACCAATGGAATCAAGCTGAAATCCTGCTGGCTGGAATCACCATTGGCCACCTCCACAGCACTGATTTGTACGGGTAAATACCCTGGTATATCAACCATCAGATCATACGTCCCTGGTGGCAATTGCAACTGGTACTCACCCAATGGGTCGGTGATGACCTGATAGTCATTCAAATAAACCGTTACACCAGCCAGTGGTGCTCCGGTTGAACGGTCAGTCACCGTTCCGTTAATCAGGGGTGCTGTCAAGGGATCAATGACATCCAGGAACACAGCGCTGACCGCTCCCCAATGACCATCAGCATCTTTGGCGCGCACGTAGATTAAGTGCTGACCTGCAGCAAAGCCTTGGGTGTCAACACTGCCTTCAATGGGTTCCTGAGGAGCGTCAAATGCGCCATCTGCGGGCGCCATGGCAACCACTGAAGCACTGTTATCCCAGGGCGGTGTGGCCACTGAATACTGCGCTTCACTGACGTTCTGTGACGGTTCTGTACCACCACCAGTCAGGTATCGCTGATCATCAGCGATGGCATGCAACTGAACCAAATCACCAGCGGTAAATGGGGTCATAAACGGCGACAAATTGGTCACATCAGGGCCCAATGCAATGCGGTAAGGCTGACGGGAAGCTTTGGCAGCATAAATCAATGCCGGTAGATTTTGTGGCACGATGGACTGTTCAAAAAATCCACAATCCTCAAAAAATGCCGTGCCCAGTTCCAAGGTGTACCCCGGAACACCAAACCGCCCGTATGCATAATCTTTGGTGGCGCCATCCACAGTTCCCAGGCTCCCCAACTGAGGGCGATAACCATTGTGAAAAGCCATTTTACGGGCCAGTGACAAGATGCCATCACCATTGGGAGGAGGCGTATTTGTAAATCCCCAGGAAGAAAGAATCACTTCACCAAAACTGTGAATATCCAAAAACACACCTGTGGTGTCTGTTGGCGCCAAATCAGTCAGGTCATCGTCCCGGTAATCAATGAACAGCTGATCCATGTAGTTCTGCATGCCGATGGTTTCCGGCTCAGATGCTGCAGCTGGCCCCCGAAATGTCTGATCACAGGCATTGGTGGTTGAACCACCACAACACCCCCACTGAAAAGAAAAATTTCGGTTCAGATCAATGCCCCGGCTGTTGCTGTTAGGACAAAAGTTATTGTTGGCATTTTTACGCCAGGAAAGCCCGGTTTCAGCCATTTTTCGACCATCTGGATTGGCCTGTAACAACAGGTGTATGTCATGGTGATCCACCAACCAGGTGGCATCCGCATCCTGACCGTATTCACCCAGCAACCATTCAGCAAATCGGGTTACCAACTCTGCATTGGCATACTCGCGGGCATGGACACCACTGGTGACCAGTAACGGAGGTTTGGTACCGGTGATGTGCTGGTTACTGATGCGCAATATCTGAAGATCATAGCCCAAGGCCACATCCTGTGTCTTCACCCACGAATCCCCCACGTCAATCCAACTGGCCAAATCCGGATGCTCATTGACCAACGAAGTGGCTGTGGCAAATGTTTCTTCCACTGTCCGGTAACAAGCAAAGCCAGCAATCCCCCCACCTGACGGACTATTCTGCTGGCGCTGATTGGTCGTCAGTGCACGTTGCAGACGGGCACTTCCAGCGACATCAGTTTGCACTTCAAATTGCTGGTTTTTCAACCAGCTCAGTTCGGTGCCGCTGACTTCCAGTTTGACCACCTGGTCCTTGTGTTCAAGCTGGAAATGGTCAAATGCCTCAGCCAATTGTTTCAGTTGATGCTGGTCCTGATATTTGACTTTAATCAGCCACCGGTCTGTCGGGTCAGCATGGCTGTATACCGCCATCCACATCAGCAAACAACTGATCATCCACTTATTCATTCATCCCACCTCTTATAGCTGTTTTTATTGTTGTTTTTATATTGAGTTCATTCATGATGCCCTGATACCCCGCCAGGAGCGAGGTTTCAAGTCAATCAGATCAGCCATTGGCACTGAGAAAATCATTGGCAAATCGCTGTAAAACTCCTCCAGCTTCATAAATGGACACTTCTTCTGCCGTATCAAGGCGTGATTTAACCGCTATGGTCAGTTGTTCACCATTGCCCCGTGTCATCACCACAGACATCATAGCTCCCGGTGAAATGTCTCCCTGTACATCAAAAGTTTCGCTCCCGTCAATGGCATATGATTTTCGGGTTTCATCATTGGTGAATTCCAGTGGCAAAACCCCCATACCGATCAAATTGGTTCGATGGATGCGCTCAAAACCTTCGGCGACGATGACTTCCACACCGGCCAGGCGCACGCCTTTGGCTGCCCAATCTCGCGATGAACCTTGTCCATAATCTGCACCAGCGATGATGATCAACGGTTGGCTGCGCTCCATATATGCTTCGATGGTTTCCCACATGCGCATCACCTCACCTTCCGGTTCCAGCCTGGCAAGCGACCCCTGTATGATGTTGCCTTGTTCATCCAACACCATTTCATTGAGCAGTTTCGGGTTGGCAAAAGTGGCTCGCTGAGCCGTCAGGTGATCACCCCGGTGAGTGGCATATGAATTGAAATCTTCTTCGGGCAAACCCATTTTGGCGAGGTACTCACCTGCTGCACTGGATGCCTGGATGGCATTGGAAGGTGACAGGTGATCGGTGGTGATGTTATCACCCAACACGGCCAGAGGCCGCATTCCCCGCATGGTTCGCTCCTTGGCCAATGCACCTTCCCAGTAAGGTGGTCGCTGGATGTAAGTGGACCTGGTGTCCCAGTCGTACAAAGGGGGGGTGTGTTTGCTGATGATGTCCTGGATATTGAACATTGGCTCATAGACCTGGGTGAAATGCTCCGGTTTAACGCTGTCAGCAATGACCTGGTTAACCTCTTCATCGCTGGGCCAGATGTCTTTGAGTCTTACTTCATTCCCATCCTGATCGATGCCCAAAACGTCTTTTTCAATATCAAAACGGATGGAACCGGCTATCGCGTATGCCACCACCAGGGGTGGCGATGCCAGGAACGCTTCACTGGCATATGGATGGATCCGGCCGTCGAAATTACGGTTGCCAGAAAGCACTGCAGTGGCATACAACTTACGTTCAATGAGCTCTTGTTTGATCTCCGGTTTCAGGGCGCCAGACATGCCATTACACGAGGTACATGCATAACCAACCACACCAAAACCCAGGTCTTCCAATTCAGGCAACAATTCAGCTTCCTCAAGGTACAGGGTCACCGCCTTAGAGCCAGGAGCCAGCGAGGTTTTAACCCATGGCTTTCGGGTCAGGCCCAGGCGATTGGCATTACGTGCCAGTAAGCCAGCTGCAATCATGTTTCTTGGGTTAGAGGTGTTGGTGCAGCTGGTGATTGCCGCAATGATACAGGCCCCATCGGGCATCAGCCCATTTTCACTGTGATAATCGCCTGATATACCTTTGGCTGCGAGTTCCTTTACTGCCACCCGGGCATGCGGATTAGATGGGCCGGCGATGTTTCGCTCAACTTGCGACATATCAAATGTCAACACCCGCTCATATTTGGCACAGGTCATTTGATCCGCCCATAACCCGGTGTGTCTGGCATACTGCTCAACCAGCTTAACCTGCTCATCATCGCGACCGGTCAGGCGCAGGTAATCAGTGGTTTGCAGATCAATGTAGAACATGGCTGCAGTGGCACCAAATTCAGGTGTCATGTTAGAAATAGTGGCCCGCTCACCCAGGGTCATGGCATCGGCACCCGTGCCATAGAATTCCAGGTAACTGGACACCACTTTTTCGTTTCGTAAAAATTCTGTCAAAGCCAGTACTATGTCAGTACTGGTGATGCCCGGTCCGGCCTTGCCTGTCAATTCCACACCTATGATGTCAGGCAGGCGCATATATGATGCGCGTCCCAGCATCACACTCTCTGCTTCCAGGCCACCAACACCAACTGAAATCACTCCCAGGGCATCTACCATTGGGGTGTGACTGTCGGTGCCAACCAGGGTATCCGGAAAGGCCACACCATCTTGTATTTGTACCACTGGTGACATACGTTCCAGATTGATCTGATGCATGATGCCATTTCCAGGGGGCACGACATTGACGTTTTTAAACGCATTTTTACACCAGTTGATAAAACGAAAACGGTCTTTGTTACGGCGGTCTTCAATGGCCCGGTTCTTTTCAAAGGCGTCTTTTTCAAAGCCGGCATGTTCCACAGCCAGTGAGTGATCAACAATTAACTGAGTGGGCACCACTGGGTTGATTTGTGAAGGATCACCTCCTTTTTCAGCAATCGCATCCCGCAACCCTGCCAGGTCTACAAAAGCGGTTTGGCCCAAAATGTCATGACACACCACCCGCGCCGGAAACCAGGGAAAATCCAGGTCCTTGCGTCGTTCGATGATTTGTCGCAATGAGTCTTCCAGCTGTTCAGGCGGACAGCGTCGCACCAGGTTTTCAGCCAGGACTTTGGAAGTATATGGCAATTCAGCATAGGCACCTTCCTGAATGGCTTCAACAGCAGCCTGGGCATCAAAGTACTCAAGATCAGTACCAGGTAGGTTTTTACGGTATTGGTTGTTCATAATTTAAATCCTTTGTGAGTGTGATGAGCCAACCATCAATTTTAACCGTTTTTATCCACGCGCACAGCAAAAGACCGGCAAAAAAAAAGCCCGAATCAATGGATTCGGGCTTTGATCTGATTAAAACACTCTGATCAGTCAGAAGGTGGAGTACCACCATACGGCAATGACTGGTTAACAGATACCGTGATGACCAAATCTGGCGACAGGTTATTGTCATCACTGATGATCACCCGACCAAACGACATGCCATCGGCAGTGGTCGGAATGGTGCCATTGGCTTCAATGGTGATCACTTGATCAGTGGCTGGTACAAAGGTTCCGCCATCCAGATCATTGACGAAAATCAAATCCGCATTGAGGGTACTGAAGTTACTTGGTGTGACCGTGATGTTCCAGGCAGGATCATCGGTTTCAGTGGTTACAGTCCAAGTGGTATCAGCAGCCAGTTTGGGCGTCAGGGTACGGGTCCAGGAACAAGAAGCACCACAGGTTGAGTTTCTCGCACTTGGCAGATTCAAGGTTTTGGGGTCACCACCTGAATTCGGGTCAGCTGCCAGGAAGTTGGCAAATGTTTCGTTCATCACCATACCTGCCAATGGCGCCAAAGCCATATCGACACGACCGGTTCCAACGTCATCATGATCTACGTCAGTGGAATTGTCTTCCTTACGACCAGTCAGGTCTGCAGTCATCATCATGGCAGATTTAATTTCAGGTACGGTCCAGCTTGGGTGAACATCCTTCATCAAGGCTCCGGCACCGGCCACGTGAGGGCCTGACATTGAAGTACCACTGAGGAAACCCACTTCGCCAACCCCACCAGGGGTTGAAACGTCGTCATTCACAGCAGCCACCACACTGACGCCTGGGGCAGTGATGCTGGGTTTGGTCACATCAAATGACAAATTTGGACCACGCAGACTGAATCCAGCAAGGACGTCACCAACCGCAGGATTGCCACCATTGGTGTTGTTGACGATACTGGCCATGTGATTGGAACCGGTACTCAACCAGGTTTTCACTTTGTTGCCATTGACAATTCTCAATTGAACCGCAGGAATCACGTGAAAGTCTGCCACCAGCGTGTTCGCCGCAGGATCGACGTTGGCCAATACAAATCCAGCCGCTCCACCAGCTGCCACATTCGCACCTTTCTGTACCCGGGCAATGGCGCCACGATCACAGACCACAATCTCACCATTGGTCCAGGTGCCTGCAGGGAACGGATTCAGACATTGTTCCGGATCAGGATCACCATTAGAAAAGTCACCGGCATAAACAATCGGTGCAGGACCGTATCCAGAGGTGTTACTTTGACCCACTAATGTTGGAGTGATCGCGGTGTCACCACCAGTGAAATTGGTTAATTGCCGGGTACCATCGCGGTCATGTGTACTGGCCGCGACAGTGGTTACCCATGGGCCGATGTGACTCACATCAGCGATGGGGTTGGTGTTATTGGCTCTGGTATTACCGGCACTGGCGGCAACAAAGATACCTGCGTCAACAGCATCCAAAAACATACGGTCGGCATCAAACCAAGGGTTGTTACCACCAGAAATAGAGTAGTTGATCACATCAACACCGTCCTGAATGGCACGGTCAATACCGGCAGAAACAGTTGCACAATTGGTAGCACCACAAACATCATATGCAATCAGATTGGCATGCGGTGCAACACCTGAGATCTGATCCAAAGCAATGTTCTGGCCTGTACCTGGATCGAAAAAGGGACCGTCCCAAACATTACCAACTGCGGTACTGGCAGTATGTGAACCGTGCCCGCCTCCATCTTCAGGAGCCGTGCCATCGTTCTCAAATCCCCAGGCACCAATCAGTTTGCTGTTACAGGTAATTTCACCAAACGGAGGGGCAATACCGTCATTGTCACCACCCACACAGTGGCCAACATAGTTACCGTCACCGTATGGATTGGTATGTACATAACCATCCACAGGACCAACAGCAGCAAAAGAAGGATGATCTGAATTCACACCCGTATCAATGACACCAACCACAATGCCCTCACCTTTATGAGGCAGATTGGTATGAGGTACAGAAGTACCGGACCACACATCATCGGCATTGATCCAACGGGGACCTCGCTCTGTATCCAGTTCATAAACGGGTTCAGCAGTCACGCTTTTGACATTGGGTAAAGCACGCAATTGGCTGGCTTCAGCTGTACTTAATGAAAGCATGACACCATGATAAAGGGCCTTGTAATGGTAGATCGGTTTGGTGGATCGGCTCAAAGCCTGATTGATCTCAGTCATGCGCTCTGCCTTGACTTGTTTCAAATAGTCACCGTAGGCCAGCACAGGAGCTGAACGTGCAGCAAAACCACCGCTGGCACTGGCTTTCAGTTTGGCCGGCGCCGTGGCTGCCAGGTTATTGATACCACCCTGATAGGACAACAAACCGTCGTCATGAAACTTGACAACATAGTTGACCCTGCCGTCGTCAGCAGCGACCGCAAAACTGACCAACGTCAGGATGAATGTGATGGGGATAAATTTAAGCATTGAGACAGAACTCCTCTTTTTGTGTTAAATGGGTATGAAATGTGAACGATATATAATCATTTTTATTTCAGAATATCAACAAATTCAGTAATTTTTGAAGCATTATCCACCACAACAGTTTGTCAGCTTATGATCTTTTAACAAAACCAATGACCGAATTGTCATGTATCAAGCGGATTTACACGCCAATTCCACAGGATTAAATTACAATAAAGATTTTGTAGCCGGAAACAGACAATGCCTATTATTCTCTTGCTGATCACTTTGACATGTGGGCTCATCAGCTCAGCCAGTGCCAAACACCATGGTGATCTCACCACAACCATTCAAGTCACCACATATGCCGAAGGCTTACACAAACCCTGGGGAATGACCTTTTTACCGGATGGGCGCTTGTTGGTCACTGAAAAAGCCGGCACCCTGCGTCTGGTCGGACTGCAAGGTGAAGTGTCTGATCCCATTAAGTTAGACCTGCCGGTCAAGCATGCGGGTCAGGGAGGATTGCTTGATGTGGTATTGGATCCGGCGTTCAGCCAGAACCAATGGGTGTATTTTTCATTCGCCAAAGATGCCGGTGAAGATCAGGCCAAAACAGCTGTGGGCAAAGCCAGGCTGGTTGATCATGCTTTCACTGATGCCACCACCATCTGGGAACAAAGACAAGCTGCGCGAGGTGGCTATCATTTCGGTTCGAGGCTGGTGTTTGACCGCACCGGACATTTGTTTGTTACCACCGGCGACAGAAACTACGCCAAAGAGTGGGTTCAGGACCTGGACACCCATTTTGGCAAGATTGTGCGCATAGACACCAATGGCAAGCCAGCCAAAGACAACCCATACATCAATAAAGTTGGCGCCCTGCCCGACATTTACAGTTACGGACACCGCAATGTTCAGGGTGCTTTCCTGCATCCGGAAACCGGCGAATTGTGGGCCAATGAGCATGGCCCCAAAGGCGGTGACGAAATCAACCTCATTAAGCCCGGTAATAATTATGGCTGGCCGGTGATCACCTATGGCATCAACTACAATGGCACACCTATTACCGATAAAACAGCCATGCCAGGTATGGAGCAACCCGTGCATTACTGGGACCCTTCAATTGCCACTTCAGGCATGTTGATTTACTCAGGCAAAGCCTTCCCTGAGTGGCAGGGTCATGTCTTCACTGGCGCATTAAAACTGATGCACCTGAACCGGATTGAACTGGATGACAACCTCAGGGTGATCAGTGAAGAACGTCTGTTGCTGGACCAAAAAGCCCGGATACGCGCCATCGAACAAGGTCCTGACGGACACATTTACGTGGCCACTGACAGCGACAACGGAACCATTCTGAAAATCTCCCCCAAAGAGTAAACAATGACACATAACACTGCCGTGCTGATCATCGCAATGATCAGCACAGTGGGCCATGCCCAACCTGAAGACACCGATGAGGATCAAACCACCGACGAACAACCCATCATGGTGGTGAGTGAAGATCAGGACCTCATCCCTGAACCATTACAACAAAAGGCTGCCGAAGTGCGACGGTGGTCTGGCAGCAGTCACATGACCACAGATTCTGAGTGGCTGCAACAACGGGCAATCAACGTCAAAGACTTGCTGGATGAGGTTCCGGGTGTATATGTCCAACAAAGAAATGGCGCAGAATCGGCCCGGTTATCCATCAGGGGTTCCGGATTGGGTCGTCAGTTTCAGGGCGGGGGCTTACTGCTTTTGCAAGACGGAGTACCACTGAATACCGCCGATGGCTCTTTTGATTTTCAGGCCATTGACCCCTTGCTGACTGATTTTGTGACCAGTTTCCGGGGTGCCAACGGCATGGCCCTTGGAGGCAGCACCCTGGGTGGCGTGATTAACTTTGGCACCACCCTGCCCAACCCCACCGATCCCACAGAACTGCAACTGAGTTATGGCGCTTACTCAACCAGACAGCTGATGCTGAGCATGAGCGATATCTTCAGTGAATCCTTGGATGACGCCTTCCGTCTGCGTCTGAGCCACTTCAACCAGACTGGTTTCAGGGAACAAAATGAACAACGTTCCAATCGCCTGGATTTGCAGTATCTGCACAACACCGAAACCGATGCCCAACACCGGTTCAGCCTGTTCCATCTGAACAGCCATGCGGCCTTGCCCAGCAGTTTATCCAAAGCCTTGTTGTTTGAGGATCCCAGACAATCCAGAGGCTTCAACATCAATGGCAATTTTCATCGCGACCTGACATTGACCCGCCTGGCCTGGCAACATGAACGCCAATGGCACAATGAAACCCAATTGAACGCCATGGTTTATTTCTCTGCCAGACGACTGGATAATCCGGTATTCACTTACATCAACAGGGATTCAGATGACGCTGGAATTCGTTTCGACTGGCAGCACAATAACCACCAACTGAGCTTGTTCAGCCAATGGGGCAATCAGGATGAGCGGCGACGTGAAAACGAAGGCGGATTACCAGGCGCAGAACGCTTGTATCGTGAACAACAGGCGCAGACCCACACTTTGTTTTACCAGTATTCAACGACATGGCTCAGACCAGAACTGACCTTACAGCTGGGGCTTCAGGGCAGCTATGCCAGCAGAAACATTGATGAACGATTTCCTGAAAGCATCGGCATTGACCGCAATTATCATCAATTCAATCCTCGCTTTGGATTGCTGTTCCAACCGACCGCCAACATCCAATGGTATACCAACCTCAGCCGCAGTTTTGAACCACCCAGTTTTGCCGAACTCAACAATGGCAACCAACCGGGCGTCAACATCCCCGTCAAGGCACAGACCGCTGACACGTTTGAACTGGGCAGCCGGGGTTTCTCAGGTCGCTTCAACTGGGATCTGAGTGTCTATTACAGTCAGTTACAGGATGAATTCATCCGCTTCCGTTTTCCCGATGGAGCCACCCGGACCACCAATGCAGATGATTCGGTTCATTGGGGTTTAGAAGCTTATCTGAATTGGCAACTCACAGAAGACTTGTTGGCAAACAGTGACCAACTCAGTCTGAAAACCCTATACCTGTACAACCGTTTCAGGCTGAATGATGACCCGACATTCGGCAACAACCGCATTCCCGGTATACCAGAGCATTACCTGCTGAGCCAATTGGTCTATCAGCATCCCACCGGCTGGACCATCACTCCTCACATCGAATGGGTACCGACTGCATGGTATGTGGATTTGGCCAACAGCTTCCGCGCTGACCGTTACCTGTTGACCGGCCTCAGCATTGCATACACCACCCCAGGTGGTTTTGAATTTTTCATCGATGCCAAGAACCTTGCTGACCGGTCCTACATCACCACCACTTTGCCCATTCCCGATGCCGGTGGTACCGATGGCAATTTTTTTTACAGCGGTGAAGGCCGGGCATATTACAGTGGCTTCAGGTGGTCATTCTGAAGAGCCTTCAAACTGCATCAATCTGAACCCGGGGATTTCTTTTTCGTCACTTTCTTTTTGCTGACTTTTTTGGCGGATGTCTTTTGGGTTGATGTTGTACCACCGGCACTGCTTTGTGTGACTGTTCTGGATGACTTACGCTGACTCAGGCGTTGTATCTTTTCACTGAGCTCGGTGACTTTCTCCAACACCTCTGAGTTGATGCCCAACTTCTTGTTCATTGTCATGATCACCGGAATGAATGATGTTTCCATGGTTTCGGACAATGAAGCCAGGGCGTCATCAAGGCCTGGCAAGGGCTCATTGGTGACGCTGACCTGGAGGTTTAATTGGCCAATGGCTGTCGTCAATTGTTCAGTCATGGCCAACAGACTTCGTTGTTCTGCTGCACGTTGTTCATCAAGACCCGATTGCATGACTGCCCCCCAATCACCCATTGATTGTTTCAGGCCAGCGATCTGGCTGGCAATCTTAGTGGCGCCATCGGCATCATCGCCAGCCAGTGCGTTTCTGATCCGGAATTCTTTTCTGATGTCCTCCCAACGCTCCGCTTCCTCAGAGGTCAATACCCCTCGCAGCTCTTTGAGTTTCAATAGGTTTTCTTCGGCACCAGTGGTCAATAACTGAGCCTCGCCGGCGTAATGATCATCCAACAACTGTTCCAGCTCATTTTCGTCCATGATGGCCACCACCTTCTCCGCCAGTTTGTTCATGTTGCGGTAACTGCCTTGTAATTTAAATGGCGGCTCTTCCCGGTAACGGTCATCCATGGCTGCAGAACGGATGTATTCCTGATTGACCTTGAGAATCACATCCTGAATCCTGAACAAGCTTTTTAGTACCGTGGTGATTTCGTTGATTTCACTGGCCGCATAAGTATGGCTCAAATCGGCCTGCGCCACATCCTTACCATGAGCCATGTCCATCAGTAAATACAGGTCATTCAGATCACGCAATGCCAGGGGTGCCAGCACCGGGTTAGAAGTCAGCGAGTTTTCAATGTAGCTCATGGCAAATACATCGTCCTGACCACTGAGTACGTCTCCCAGGTTATACACATCAGCCCGGTTGGCTAACATGTCCGGAATCTTAAAAACTTCACCGGATTCGGTGTAGGGGTTACCGGCCATGATCACACAAAACTTCTTGCCCCTCAGGTCATAGGTTTTACTGGTGCCCTTGAACACCCCTTCGATTTTCCGGGTGCCGTCACACAAAGAGATGAACTTTTGCAGAAACTCCGGGTGGGTGTGTTGGATGTCATCCAGATACAACATCACATTGTTGCCCATCTCCAGAGCCAGGTTGAGTTTATCCAACTCCTGTCGGGCCGTGGCATTGGGCGCATTGGCCGGATCCAGCGACTTCACATCATGCCCAAGTGAAGGACAGTTGATCTTCATGAAGTTCAGGCCCAGGCGGTTGGCGGTGTATTCCATCAGGGTGGTTTTACCGTAACCCGGTGGCGAAATCAGCAACAGCAAGCCCATCAGGTCACTGCGCTTGTTGGCCCCCAGGGTGCCCATTTGTTTGGCCAGGTTATTTCCAATGATCGGCAGGTAGGATTCATTGATCAGTTTATTACGCACAAAGGAAGACAAAGGTCTGGCTTTGAATGATTCCAGTGCCATGCCCGCCCGCTGACGTTCCATCAGTTGTTGCTTGATGGTTCTGAAGGCATGAAATTCGGGTTTGACGGCTTCGGCAAAATGACTCAGCCGCTCCATGAATTCATCAAATTCAAACCGCAAAGTGCGGTCATCGATGTTGCCATGATCACCGAGCAACCCAGCGGCTTCACAATGCAGAGACACCGCTGATGGATCATAGCGTTTGGCATCATCGATCAACAGATAAACAATGGCTTCATCCACACAACGTGACATGGCTGACTCATTATTTTGAGCAATCAGACCCTTGAGCCAATAAGCCGTTAACTGCCATTGGGCTTTGGTCTGACCTTTGAGCTTTTTCAGCCGGGCGCGGAAGTTTTTATGCTCGCCCAAAGACTCCAGCTGGTTATTCAGTTGATCAACCAGCTTTTTGGCCTGCACCGAGATTTGCAGACGTTCACTGGCCTCACTGTGGATCAGGTATTCCAGCAAAAATTCAGCAGCCAACAGCAATTGAGCTGCGGTGAATGTCATGCCTTGGGTTTCATAATAGGTCTGCATCTCAACCTGGAACAGCTCATACAAATCCACACACATGTCCCGGCTGCCAAAGGCCGCCGCGATCTTGGCCGCGGTCATGGCTTGTTCGGTGAAATGCTGTTTCTGTGCTTCATCAGTCAGTTGCAACCAGTACCAGGAAGCCAGCGCTCGTGCTGTGGGCCCATACATCATCAGCGGTGCTTTGGCATGGGCTTCGAGTAATTGTCGCAGGATGCGGCTGGCATCGTGATCATGTACACCTTTCTCATAGCCCTCCTGATAACGCGGGCTGGCATACTCCCTGACCAGTTGTTCCAATTCTGCGGTTGACAAGTCCTGCATGGCATTCAGGCTGTGGCCATTTTTGCCCTGCAGCCCTTCCTGAAACAGCACATAAGCCAGGTACTCGGCACGATAGACCTGGTGATTCTCAGAACTGATGGCCTGTTGCCAGTAATCCTGATAACGGTTCAATTCATCGTGTTCAGCGGCTTCATAATAATCGGTGCCCGACAGGTGAAACACCAATCGGTCATCCTTGGGGATGATGGTCAGGTCCAGGGGTTGGGTGTTGACCGAAAACCGGTGTTTACCCAGTTTGATCGCCTGGCCACCGTCTTCAAAGATGTCTTTTTTATCGCGCAGTGAGCGGATGGCCTGTTCTTTGACCGCTTTCAGTCTTGATTCGACATCATCGGCTTTGACGTTGTCATCCAGATCGCGCAATTCAATGACCAGTTCAGCCACTTTGTGAATCATCGGATCGGATGAAAAGTAGGTGTTCAGCTGATCGGTCTCGGTGAATTTCAGTGACCGGCGCTCAATGCTTTGCAACACCCGACTGGCGGCTGACTGGACATTTTGTGCTTTACGCTGGCGTTGATCGATCAGGCTTTGTTTTTTGTTCTCAAAGGTTTCGTGCAGTTCTTCACGTTTGTTGAGGATTTCATCGAGAAATTCGTCGTTGTCACTGAAGTTGCTTTCCAGTTCTTCCAGCTGCACCATCAGGCGGGCCAGTTGTTCATCACAACCATCAGGGGTTTCGGCCAGGGCCACCCCACTGGTGATGCTTTGTGACAGCACCGCCAGTTGCGCCGCGAATTCAGCCACCGACTCGGTCGCAGACAGTTCTTTCAGCGTCAGTTTGGCGTGGGCCTTGGTTTGGTTGATGCGGCTGTATATCCTTGACACCGCTTCCAGGATGGCGGTTTTTTGTAAGGTGTCATCAATGTCCAGGCCATTGATCACTTCGGACAGGGCATCCAGCCCCAGACTCATTTCGTCCAGTTCTTCCAACAGTGGCTTGAGGTCTTTGGCGGTTTTCAACAAGCCAATCTTGTCATGCACGCTTTCAACCACCTGCTCATAGTGACCCATGGCTGATTGTTCAGACAGGAATTGCGTGGTTTTTTGACCCAGAGTCACAATTTCTTCATCAACCTGCTGTCCCATTCGATCCAGCGCGGCCAGGTCAATATAACGGTATTCCCTCAATGACAACAAATGTCCTTTGTGCCGCTTAAGTTGCAACAAACCATCCACAAATGGTTCGGGCGTATCCCAGTTGGAAATCTGAATCCCGCGAAGCAGTCCCTTCAGTTCTTCACCCGCCTGCTTCAGTGCTTTGGCCGACTGCTGATTGATTGATTTGACCTTTTCAAACTCATCCAGCACCAGTTCAGAGGTCTCACCAATTTGCTTTAACCGGGTTGAGAAACCGCCCAATGATTCGTTTTCCAACCAGTAATAACCATCCTGTACCCGTTGAATGTTTTTGATCAACTCTTCATAAACCACCACACTGGGTTGTTGATCACTGATCAGTTTAGAGATGCTGTACAGCTCTGATATGCCCTGTACCAACTCGGCATTACCGATGGTAGCCAGCTCCGATTCATCGGCTGGTTGAGCCGCACTGTATTCCTCGCTGGTGTATGGCGTTTGCCAGATTTGCATGGGATGGATGCGGGTTGGCTCAGTGGATTCGGAACGAAAAATGATCATCCTGCCATCTTCAAACAAAGAATACCCATGACCAAAAATAGGGCTTTGTAATTCCTTGCGGATCATATTGTATGAGTACAATGCGAAGCGACCTTCATGCCGTTCATAAAACACATACAAGACATCTTCACCATTGGGCGAATTCCAGCGGCGTTTGAAACGCAGCCCTTCGACATCCTCAGCAAACACCTTGGATTCTCCGGTATGCAGGTAATAACCACCGGGAAAGATGATGCCGTGGTCATTCGGTAGTTGCACACAGGCATGGCCGATTTCATCCACCCTCAGCACCTCGTGGGTGCGGGTATTGAACACAAAATACCGCCAAACTTCTTCCTTGTATGGCAAGATTTTCAGCAATATCAGGGCTTCCACTTTGGCATAGTAAATATCAGCGTCTTCCAATGATTGATTGGGCTCATCCACGGCCTCCCGGTAGATGCCTTCACCATCCTCGGTGTTGTCTTCGATTTTGATCGTCAGATCACCACCCACAGTTTCGACAAACACTTCATCCAGAATAGACACATGTGGATGCCTGCCCTGAACAAAGTGTTCCCTGCTGGCTTTGTGCCATTCGAAGTCAAAAGGCGGTGGTAATTCGATGTCCCGTTCACCTCGATCATCGATGTAGCTGACCTGTCCCTGGCTGTCTATGCCCCAGCGAAACACCCGGATATCACCGATCTTTTCACCAATCTGAAAAGCCGCCATCAACTTCTGGTTGACCACCCGCAGCTGAATCAGCTCGGCTTTTTTGTAGTAACTGTACAGCTCCAGAAACTGTTTAACAAACAAGGGATCGTCCAGGAAGGTGCCTTTGAGGGGCTCCTCTTTGACCTCAAACTGGCCATCGTCTTCCTGCAAGCTATATAAGGCAAAGACATCGGACACTTTGGTCTCTTTTTTCAGTCCGATGAACACATTGTAGCCAAACAACAGGTGGCCATTGATGCGCACAATGTCCCTGGGGGTGCAGTTGTTTTCCGTGCGCACCCGCACCCGGTCAACCACTTCCAGTATGGTTTTACCAAACGCCTCCTCGCGCATCTGGTTGAGTTGAATGATCTGGTTTTCCAGTTGTTTGTTCTGCTCTTCCAGACGTTTGCGGATCACTTCATAGGAACCGCCGCTGGCCACTGCCTGATTGATGGTTTGGTTGTCTTCAGCCATGAGTCTCCCTGGTGTTTACTTGTTTTCTGATCAAGCCGGGCCTGAACCATTCAGGCCCGGATAAGGACAGCAGCGATCAGCTGTTGTCGGTGTCACCGGCATCATCCCGGGACAGTTTTTTGATCAGTTTGGTCACGGTTTCCTTGTCAAAGGAAGTGCCTGATCCCAGGCTCATCACTTTGCTGACCGCCGCCTGCAGGATGTCGCTTTTACCAATCGCACCATCTACGGCTTTACCCACTGCAAGCGAGCTCATGAATTTCTCCAGGAAGTCGCCGTTGCCACCAACGATGTCGATGTTGGCTTCTTTCAAGGCTTCTGCCAGCACTTTGGCCTGGGTTTCAGCGATACCGATGTTGCCTTCGATGGCTTTCATGTTTTCCAGGTGAGACATGTCCAGACCCATGCGGAATTCTTCGTGCTCTCGGACCTTGTCATCCATGGTCGCCAAAGCAGCAAACTTGTCTTTCAAACCACGGGCTTCTGCGGCATATCGTTCTTCGATGGCCTGAGCTTCAGCGACTTTGATTTTCACTGCCACCATGGCTTGTTGTTCTTCACCTTTGGCATCGGCTTCTTTGACCCGCACATTGGCCATACCAATTTCCTCAGCACCAACTGCTTCAGCTCGGAACTTCTGTGCCATGACCTCAGCTTCTGCTTCACCTTGCTTCTGTTCGGCTGCGGCTTTGGCCTCAATGACTTTGGCCTCTGCCAGACCTGTGGCAGCAACCTCTTCACGAACACCCTCGGCCAACCTGATTTTGGCGTCGGCTTCTTTGGAAGCCGCTTCACGTTCTGCCTCGGCCATGGTGATGCGCTCACTGGCCCGGTGTTTGGCGCTGGTTTCCTGAGCTTCGGCTTCTTTGACCTGTTTAATCAGCGATTCTTCTGCCAGAGCTTCAGCCGCAATGACCTGAGCTGACTTATTACGCCTGGCCTCTTCAACCACACGCAATTCGTTGATCTGTTCCTCTTGCTCAGCCACCGTTTTCTCAACGGCAATGCGTTCACGAATCACATCAGCGATGTTCTTCTTCTCAACTTCCAGGTCTTTTTCTTTGTTAATCTCCTGCAAAGCCACTTCGCGTTCACGCCCAACCACTTCCAGTTGTCTGACTTTGGTGACTTTTTCTTCTTCAATGGCCACTGCCCGCATGCGGTTATTGGCAGCCACTTCGATCTCACGGTTTTTGTTTTCTTCCATCACCATGATCTCCTGATCAGCAGCAATCCTTGCTGCTTCGGACTTCAATCGCTCTTCATTCTCAATCTTTTCTTTTTCAGCCATCTCACGGGCTTTGACCGATGCAATTTCACGCTGCTGGCGAGCCTCAGCATCAGCCTCAATGCGCTCCAGTTCCAGAATCCGTTCTCTGGCTTCCACATCACGCTTCTTGATCTTGGTCTCTTCTTCACGTTCAAACTCATTGGTCAGAATGTGTTGCTTGGCTGTTAACTCAGTGATTTTTCTGATGCCTTGTGCATCCAAAATATTATTGGCATCCAGCGAAGTAATTGGGGTTTGCTCCAGGTAATCAATCGCTGCATCTTCCAGCACGTATCCATTCAGGTCTTTACCGATGACTTCAATGATGGCATCACGAAAACGATCCCGCTCTTCATACAACTCCTCAAATTCCAGCTTTTTGCCCACGGTTTTCAATGCTTCGGAAAACTTGGCACTGAACAACTCATCAATGGTGGCCTGCTTGGAAGCCCGTTCACATCCGATGGCCTGAGCCACTTTCAGCACGTCTTCCTTGGTCTTGTTGACCCGCACAAAGAAGGTCACTTTGATGTCTGCTCTGATGTTATCCTTACAGATCAAACCATCATGCCCTCGCCGGTCAATTTCAATGGTCTTCAAAGAAATGATCATAAATTCTTTTTTATGAACGATTGGCAGCACCGTCCGCCCCGTGAATGTTACTTCAGGCACGTCTTTCATGGTATTGACGATCATTGCCTGGCCTTGCTCTACCTTCTGGTAGAATTTCATCCAAATCAGTCCAATGCCAAACAGGGCAAGGACCACCAGCCCCGCTGTACTGGCAAAGGCAATCAAAATATCACTGTTCATAGGTTTGCTCTCCTTAATTGAGTGTTTTCGTTAATACAACCTGAGTTGTCTGTTTTTAATAATTTGTTTGGCCAGGCCATGTTTTCATACCCGCCAGTCACTTATGCTTGTCCTGCTTTGGTCACCTGGTAACTGTCATCTTCAATGTTGTATGAGACCAAAATAACCACATCCCCCTTTTGGATGCCATATGCCTCGTCAGCCCGGACATCAAACAACATCCCGGCACCACCATCTTCCAGTTCAGCCTGTCCGAATGTGCTGGTCACTTTGCCGGTTCTCACCAGGCACTCCCGACCAATCAAGGATGATTTTTGCACCGCATCATGATTCACAAACATGCCTTTCATGGGGTTTACCAATAATGCTGTGGCGGGAATAGCCAGTAAAAAACTACCGACCAGAGCCACAATACCCAACACAGTGCTGGCCCAATTCCAGGGAATCAATGGCAATACCAAAGAAGTCAACAGGTAACAAATCAGCCATGAAAAAGCCACCAAAATGGAAATCACCACGGTCACCGGAACGCCTGTTAATCCCAGTTTTGACATGATGCCTGCAACGCCACCCAGACCAGGTGCATCCAATTCAGTTTCCACATCCATATCAAAATCAATGTCTATATCAAACAGCTCGATGTCAACTGCACCAATCAGGGCCAGCAACCAATAAAACATCACAATGATCATCAGCAAGGTATAAACCGCCACTGGAAAACTGATGATGTTGGTTAAAAATAATTCCATGATCACTCCTGCTCAATAATATTTCTGACGTGGGCCACCAACTGTTCAGCAGCCCGCCTTTTGACTTCAATGGTGTCATATTTCTCCAGCTGATATTGTTCAGCCAGAAAAGTCAGATCCTCATCACTCAATGACACTGACAACCGCAATCTTTTTGGCTTCCGGGTCACCTTCAATCCCAGAATCTGTCTGATCCGGTCCGATGGATTGACATTTTTATCCAGCGCCTCCTTGCGGATCACATACTGTATTTGTTCGCCGACATCAAAAGCCACCTGAGTCGCTCTGACCGCTTTTTTCTCTGCTTCCCATTTGGCAGGCAGGTTGCGTTTTTTGTCACTCATCGCCTGGCGGATCCTGGTCTAGTGATGATAAATCTGTGGTCGGCAGCTGCTTGCTGTGCTCAAACGCCAGCCTGGCAGACATCACCCGATTGGCATCCTTGCCATAATTGTCTTTGATCACCGCCGTGACCTTTTGGATGTTTTGAGTGGCTTCAGTCATCAACTGCTGCCGTTCTACGGTTTTCAGACAACGTTTGGTACGTTCCATCAACTTTTTCAGGTCACTGATTTCTTGCCCAACATCACCAGTTGGCGAAGTCAATTGACTGGCCTCAACCAACACCGACCTGATGTCTGCCAGCCGCTCATCACTGACAATGGGTTGATTGATGATGGCATCGCCTTTAACAGATATACGAATTTCATCACAAAATGTTGTCATCAGTTGTTCTAATTGTTGTTTTTTACTGGTCATGTGTCACCTGTTCATCGCAGAAAATCATCCATGGCAAACAGCACATCCAAAGCGTTTTCATTCAACGTCACCAACTCTTCAACCAGTCGATCAAAATCAGATGCCACGGACAAAGCTCCAAACAACACATAACGATCACCGACCCTGGCATATGAAGACAATGGAATGGCTATGCTGGTGTCCAGCATCATGTCCAGCATGTCTTTACGCAACTCCGGAATGATCTCCGCTTCAGTCCACAAATAGATAACACACAATATCTGGTGTGCCGTGCTGGTGACAAAAACCGGAAAACCTTCAAAGCCATTCATTTCAACCTGCAACACCTGGACTTCTCCATCAATGTGCTGACACTCGAAGGTGTATCCTTCAGGCGTTCTGTGGTGTGACAAATAACTGGCTAAATCCCTGGTGTTCATGTTGTTATGATCTCCTCTACAGCCCCATGCTGTTATGACATAATATGTCAGATTGACATAATATGTCATGCGCCTCAGGTCACATTTGAATGATCTTGGGACTTCATTCACTTGTGTTAAAGACAAAAGTGAATGCGGCCACGGCGATCATGACATTTAATCAAGCGCACGACTTTATGATTCGCTCATCGCTCACCAACCAAGTCGGCGGTCCCTCTGTTCAGCAACTCAAATTTGTTTCCTATGTATCATATACGCCCTAGACTTGATTTTCGGTGCTTATTGATTGTTCCTTGAGTAAATATTGATGACTTTGTCTGGCGTCCTCTTTGACCTGTTCGATGTCCTCCAGGGCGCGTTTTATTTGCTCTTGAGCCTCTTGCAACTGGGCTTTTCTGATGTCAGCCAACTGTATGCTATGCTGGTTCATTGATTGTTGTTTGCCATGGTGGTTTCTACGACGCGCCACCACCAGCCCCGCAGTGACCTCCAAAATCTGCTGGCTGTTGTTCATGGCCACAGTGATGTCGCGACTGAGGTGTTGATTTTGTTTGATCAGCATATCAAAGGTCAAATCTGCTTGTCGGGCCATCAACAATTGCTGTTGTAATTCAATCACTCTCTTTTGAATAACCGGTAAAAACTCCTGTTCAATCTGGCTACAAACTGCGGCTGTATCTGCGGACAGTGCTGTCAACAATTCACCAAAACCCTTGCCCAGCGCAACAGCCAGATCATAAACTTTTTGTAATTGGCTGATGTGCTGCCTGATGATCATCTGATGACTGGCCATGACCTGGTTCTCGCCATTGAGGGTACCCAACCCACGTTCCAGCCTGGCGCTCAATGCCTTGATGTCCTGTTGTTGATCACTGAAGTGTTCCAGCCACAAATCCCATGGAGACAGATGCGATGAAAACAGCAATTTCAATTGTTCGATCAGTGAAGGTCGTTTATTTTTGGGTGGTGTGATTGAACGAATGTATTGCTGCAACTCCTGCAACAAATCATGCACTGAATCAGCCGTCAATCCAGATGAAAGGTGCTGCTCCAAAGGCAGTTTCAAACCTTCATCCAATGCCCAGAAAGCCTGCTGTTCAGTCATTCCCAATTCCAGTAAAGCATCGGTGACCTGTTGCACCAATGGCAAGTCATGCGGATCCATCTGTCTGAGCCAAACCGACCAGTCATTCAACAACTGTGCGATCCCAGCTTCAGAATTGGCATCATCTGACGCAACAGGCACTTGGAGCGAAGGCAAATGTACAGGTAATGATTCAGTCATCAATCAGAATAAGCATCCCATGCAAAACAATTATTCTAGCTCATTTGTCCAGGTGAAATAAAATTAGTTGACCAAAGTCAGATCATCATTAGCTGGTTTGTTCAGAGCGTCCGATTCAAGCGGGGTGAATGTGATATCGGAAGATCACTTAATATACGTCACAGATGTCCCCATTGCACCGTTGGATCTTGACAAAAATCAACATAAAAACTCATCATTCTTTGTACACTGATGATAATTCTCACTGAAATTGGTACTGATCATGTCAAATCTGCACGCAATGGTCGTTGTCCTGTTCTTTGTCACCTGGCCAGCATATGCCAATGACAACCGCTCCATCCTTGACTTTAACAATGACCGGTTTGTCTCTGGCACCCATGCCATTCAGGACGCCACCGGTGTGGATGACTTGTTTATGTTTGGCGACACGGTGCACAGCACCCAGGACATCTCAGGATCACTGCATGTCTTCGGCCGCATGGTCCGGTCTGAAGGCGCGGTCGGTCAGGATGCCTATCTGTCAGGCTACCAGGTCACACAATCAGGCACAGTGAATGGTGACCTCACCGTCAGCGGCATCAAAGTAAACGTTGGCGATGTACACGGTGACCTGCGTGCATCAGGCCGTATTGTCGACCTAACCGGAAACGTATGGGGCTATGCCCTGCTGGCCGGTGATGAAGTCAATGTCAATGGACAAGTTACCGGTGATGTGAGCATCAAAGCGGAAGAGCTGGCGTTTGGCAAAGGCGCCCAGATTGAGGGTCAGCTGACCATTTTTGAATCAGTGATGGGCGCTGCTGAAGTGCCGACGAACGTCATCGAAGAAGAGCGAATCACCAGACGAGATGTCTCAGAGTGGGAAGCAGCCACGGGTGATGTGACCTTTTGGGACTGGCGCAATGCTTTGCTGAAGTTTTTCATTGCCGTGCTGATCATCACCGCCTTCGCCGCCTGGTTTGCCGCCATTGTGCCACGCAAACTGGCTGACTTGCGACGCCACATTCTACAGCGCCCGTTCTGGTCTATACTGTTGGGTGTGCTGGCCATGTCAGTCATCATCGGTTCCACCATCATCCTGATGATCACCGGATATGGCATGCAGCTGATACCCATCAATCTGGCGATCTGGTTCATCGCTGTGCTAACCGGTTATGTGGTCGGGACCTATGCGATTGGGGTTGGCGTGCTGTTGTTGGTAAATCGTCCGGAACCCAACAGCTTCAAAACCCGAGCCATCGCCGCTGCCACTGGCGCCATCACCGTGGTGCTGTTGTTTATGCTGCCCTACGTTGGCTGGCTGCTGTTTTTGAGCATCCTGTTTGCCGGACTGGGCGCCATTACCCACTGGTTGTTCAGGCCGAGGTTTCTTAGCTGAGCCAGCTCCTTAAAGTGACCAGTCATCATTCGCTTGGTTCAGAAATGTTTGGACATCATTGAGTCGTTTGGAGATCGGAAAAGCGCCTGTTTGCTGACTTGTTGCATAAGTCAGGTGAACCAGATAAACCTCATCAGAACTGAGGTCAGCCATCAAAACATCATCACGACCTTCTCTTCTGGCAATCACCTTCAATGGTTTCCCGTACAACTCATGATCAGGGTGCAGTTCAATTGCCAATTGCTTGTGAATGTATTGTCGCATACTGTCGGGGTAGTTGTTGATGTCAGTCCATGGATCTGTGAATGTGGTTTTAATCATGACTGGATTGTTGCTTAATCAGCTGGTACCACAAATCATCCGTTGATTCGATCAACTCGTAAGACTGGGTCCCAAAGAGACGTTCATTGAGCAGCAGATATGATTTTCCCAATTCGAAACATGTGGTAATGCCATGAGATTCATGATGCCCTTGCATGATCGCCCTGCCTTCACTTTCAATCCAAAAATCAGATTCAGCATGACCATCAAAATCATTATCTCTACTGCAAGGAAATGATAACTCCCTCTCCTCAATACTGACGATCACAGAATCTCGCACATTTCCTTGCAACACTTCTTTGACCTCAAATACATAATGGGTTGCGGTTGGCGCACGCTCATGTAAACCTGCAATCATTAAGGCTTCATCTAGGCTCAGATCTTGCCTGCCCTCAGAAGAATCAATTCTCTTGGTTACGCTTCGATGGACCTCAACTGCCACCGCCAAATAGGCCATATCATTTTGAGACAGCAATTCAACCACTTTCTCGTGGGATTCTGACCTTTCCCCTAAAAACAGTACCACTATAAATTAGAAAAATCTGGCAAAATTAACCAAAGAAAAGAGGTTTTGTCATGAAGAAATCGAAGTTTACAGAAGAACAAATTGCATTCGCC
>NZ_MVBD01000014.1 GCF_002000055.1 Marinicella sediminis
TGTTGCCACTGCTGTTTATTCAAAGGATCGGATTTTTTCATGTCATCACCAGGCCACACGCAGCCCGCGGAAAAACGTTGCACAGTATAACCCAATTGATGGGCTAAACATGGGACTTCACTCACAGATAACGCCTTTTTAAGCAGTTACACAAAAATCCCATGTTGTTCAGAACTGAACCGCCGTTCTGAGTTGTTGGTACACACCATCCCTGACTCATCCCTGGGTAATGACTTCCTGTGATCCTTATCTCATGAAGCGCCCGGTGTGTGACGGGCGCTCACGGTCTTCCCTGATTCATCCCTGATCATTAACCATCCCTGCATTCCTTATGACAGCAGCCCTGGCTGGAGCCATTGTTGACTGTCATACCTTTATAAACGCAAAAACCTGGCAAAGCTTGTCAAAAATGTGAAGGTTTTTTACTGATTCTGGTCTGTACTGTATTTTTGCTGGCTGATCAACACAGCAAGCCTGTGCAACAACAGGGTGCCGGCCATTGATCTTTACCAGAGAGTGAATTCGGCGAGGTACGCCAATTCAGCTGATTCGGGTCCTTGTCTCATCCCTGAGCATTGTTTCCCTGTCTTCCTTAATTGACCTTTAACACATCCGCTGAAATGCGGACATTGATCCCGCATCCATGGCTCATCCCTGAGCAACATCTGTCCTTAATAGTCCCTTCGACAACAAAAGAAGAAGAAGGAGAAACTTTTGCTGTCTTACTTTGATAAACGCAATGCACAGAAAAACCTTGTCAAAAAAAATGATTTTTTATCAAAAGTGACGAAATGCAAATCTTCAGACCGACCCTCAGACGAGTTTAGCCGCTGGGAGAATAGGCGTCATGCGGTCTTGTCCCTGATTCACAGATGTGCCGGACATGCCATCCTGCACCCACTTAAGCCAGGCGTTCAGAACCGGTCAGCAGGCCCTGATGAAAAGATTGATCAATCCAGCTGTTTTTGTGGTTATCGCGAATAAACCTGACGTGTCAGACATTGACTCAATTTGCAGCCTGTCGGGGATGGCTTACTTGAATTGCATGAGAATCCAGGTCCTGGCAAATTGCCAGTTTCTGGAGATGGTAGATTCTGAAACTTCCATCACAGCAGCCATTTCAGGTATGGTCAATCCACCAAAGATTTTGTATTCAACCACGCTGGCTGCGTCTTCATCAATGGCTGACAACTGGGTGATCAGGTCATCCAGTTCAATCCAGTTGACGTTTTGCTGATCAGGCTCTTCAATGAATTCCTGAATCCTGTCCAGGGTGAGGTGTTGATGTTCTCCGCCCCTTTTATGACTGTGTTCTGCACGGTACTGATCGATGATCACACTGCGGATGACCTTGGCTGCTATGGCCAGAAACTGACTTTTGTTTTTCCAGTCCAGTGCTTTGTGATGATTCAGCTTGATGAATGCTTCGTTGACCACTTCAGTGGTTTGCAGTGCACTGGCAGATTTTGATTTCAATTGAAAATGGGCCAGTTTGTGAATATATGGATACAGGGATTCAATCAGCTTGTTCTCCACAGCACGGTCACCGTGCGACCACTGATCCAGCAGTAAAGTGATTTCTTCCTGAGGTATCCGGGATTGATTCATCTGATTACCATTCTGTTAGCCATATAATTATTCGACCGTGACCGACTTGGCCAGGTTCCTGGGTTGATCCACATCGGTGCCACGCAACACAGCTACATGATAAGACAACAGCTGTAAAGGGACGTTAAAAACGATGGGCGAAGTAAAAGAACCACTGGCTTCGAGTTCGATCAGGTGATTCACCCTGTTGGCCAGACCATGTTTTGACTTGTGATCAACAAAAGCATACAACTCACCGCCCCGGGCCCTGACCTCTTCAATGTTGGATTCCAGTTTTTCCAGCAGCTCATCATTGGGACAAACCGCGATCACCGGCATGTTCTCATCCACCAGCGCCAGTGGCCCGTGTTTCAGTTCACCGGCAGGATATCCTTCTGCATGGATGTAAGAAATCTCTTTCAATTTCAGAGCACCTTCCAGGGCAATCGGGTAATGCACCCCACGACCCAAAAACAGCGCATGATCACGGCGCACAATTTGCCGGGCAATCACCTCAATCTGGTCATTCAGCATTAAGGATTGGTTGATGATTCCTGGCAGGGTCCTCAATTGTTTGGCCAGATTGGTTCGAACAGCAGGATCGACCCCTTTGATCTCTGCCAATTTGAGGGTCAACAGCGCCAAAACTGTCAACTGTGTGGTCAGTGCTTTGGTCGACGCCACCCCGATTTCCGGGCCGGCATGGGTCAGGAAACACACATCAGTTTCTCTGTCCAGAGAAGAATTGGCCACATTACACACCGCAAAAGTGGATAAATAGCCCGCAGTTTTGGCAAACCTCAGGGCGGCCAGCGAATCTGCTGTTTCTCCAGATTGTGAAATGGTCAGAAACAAGGTGTCATCGGGCACCACGGGTTTACGGTAACGGTATTCACTGGCGATCTCTACCTGGGTGGGTATCTGGGTGATGGCTTCCAGCCAATAGCGGGCCACCAATCCGGCATGGTAGGAGGTACCACAGGCGATGATGTGTATGTTTTTTACTTTTTTCAAGATATCAGCGATGGGTTCATCAATGAAATATTTACACACCTGATCATTGTACAACCGACCAGCAATGGTGTTGGCTACTGCTGTGGGTTGCTCATGAATCTCTTTAAGCATGTAATGAGCAAAACCATCTTTACTCAGCGCATCAGATGACAGGTTGACGGTTTTCAGAGGCCGTTCAACAGGTTGTCCGGCGTGGTCATAAATCTCACAGCTGTGCTGGGTGATTTCTACCACATCACCTTCTTCCAGGTAATAAAACTGATCGGTTTCATTGATCAATGCCTGAACATCAGACGCCACATAATTTTCGTTATCACCCAAACCAACCACCAACGGACTGCCTTTTCTGGCTGCGATGATGCGGTCCGGATCGGACATACAGGTAATGGCCACGGCATAGGCACCTTCCAATTCTCCAATGGCCTGATGACTGGCCGCCGAAAAATCCTTACCCTGGGCCTGATAATAATGAATCAGGTGCACCAGGGTTTCGGTGTCCGTTTCAGATTTAAACACGTAACCGGCAGCCACCAATTTATCACGCAATGGGCGGTAGTTTTCAATGATGCCATTATGCACCACCGCAATGGCGTTATTCGAATCATGTGGGTGGGCATTGGCCGATGTGGGCTCACCATGCGTGGCCCATCGGGTGTGTCCAATTCCCACATGTCCACTCACTGGATGTTCAATCAGTTCCTGTTTGAGCTGAGACAGTTTGCCGGCCTGTTTACGTATCGCAATCTCATTTCCGGAGATGATGGCGATGCCGGCTGAATCATAACCCCGGTATTCAAGGGTCTGTAATCCATGAACAATGATGTCAACCACATTTCTATGGGCGCTGACTGCTACAATTCCACACATGTTATCTTTTTCCTGGTTTTTGCCAGTTGTCGACGGTTTTTTGCCGGCTTCTGGATAAGGTCAGTTGGTTATCCGGGGTGTCTCTGGTGATCGTTGAACCAGCCCCAATGGTGGCATTTTTGCCAATGGTGACCGGTGCCACCAGTTGACTGTCTGAACCAATAAACGCACCATCACCAATGGTGGTGGTGAACTTATTTACGCCATCATAATTACAAGTAATGGTGCCGGCACCCATATTGACACCTTCACCTATTTCAGCGTCGCCGAGGTAGCTGAGGTGACTGGCTTTGCTGTTTTGACCAAGCCGGGCCTTTTTGGTTTCCACAAAATTTCCAATCTTGCAGCCGGCAGCCAGTTGGGTACCAGGTCGCAAACGGGCAAAAGGCCCCATAGAACAGGCACCGGTGGTGGTCACGCCATCAAGCATGGTATGCGGTTCCACCACTGTTCCTGCCGCCAACCGGCAATTTTTCAGCACTGAATAAGCGCCAACCCTGACGTTGTCTCCGAGGGTCACTTTACCTTCCAACAGCACCCCTTTATCGATCACCACATCCTGGCCGCAATCCAGCTGACCACGCACATCTACCGAATGAGGCTTCAATAAACGCACACCCTGTCGCATCAGCTGCTCACGAATGCGTTGTTGCATCAGGTCTTCCAGCTCTGCCAGTTGAGCCATGTCATTGGCCCCTTTCACGGCATTGGCATCGGCCAGTTGTACCGCCTCGAAAGGTGTACCATCTTCTGCAGCCAACCCAATCACATCGGTCAGGTAGTATTCAGCCTGTTGGTTGTTATTGGACAGTCGAGCAAGCCACTGATCGAGTTTCGCCGCCGGTGCCTGAATGATGCCAGAATTGATTTCTTTGATGGCCAACTGCTCTGTTGAAGCATCTTTTTGTTCAACAATGGCCTCAATGTGTGCCCCATCACGAATGATGCGGCCATATCCTGTGGGATCACCCAAAGTAGCCGTGAGAACAAACTGACTGGCTGTGATGGCGGACAAATCTTCCGGCATCACCAATGGCGCATCTCCATAAAGTACCAACACATCTTCATCATCCCGAAAGAATGGCGTTGCTTGCCGGACCGCATGACCGGTTCCCAGCTGTTGTTGTTGCTCTGCCCAGTTGACCTGTTCATGTTGTAAATGTTGAATCAACTGATCTCCCTGATGACCAAACACCACGGTGATCTGAGCTGGTTTGAGTTGTTTGGCCAGCGACAAAACGTGATCCACCATTGCCAGTCCGGCTACTTCGTGGAGTACTTTGAGTTTGGCTGATCGCATCCGGGTGCCGGCTCCGGCAGCCAGGATAACCACATGCAATGGGTGGCTCACAGACACACTCCTGATGACTCTTGTGACAGGTTGAGTTGAAAAAAAGTTGACTTCAAAGCTTAAAACGGTTGTTTAAAAACAGTCATTATAAGTCATCTCAGCCGGAAGCCAAAGTGATAGCGGAATCAGCCAGCCGCAGGCAGGACAGCTGACCCTTGTGCAGGGTCAGAATGCACGGTCTGATTAACTTAACGAGGCCTCTGTCGGTACACCTGAATCACAATCTCAGTGAGGTCACTGTCTGCATCAGCCAGTAACTGCTCCAGAACCTTTTTTCTGGATGTGGTGTCCAGTCGCTCATAATAACGGAATGTACCTGGCATCTCGTTTTTCAGGTAATCAGTCAGGTCCTTGGTGGACTGGAAAGCAGGCAGCGGTTGTCCGGTGGCAAACAGACCTGTGTCATTGGTTTCTTGTGCCTGACTCAGGCTGCCAGACAGCAAGCAAACCAAAATAATCAATGTTCTCATGGTAAACCCTCTTAATTTAAACGCCTTTCTAATATGGATCATCACATTAGAGTAAAAAATCTAATTGCCCGGATCGGTTGCCCATTTTCTGCCTGAGGCCACCAACAGTCATTCTCTTTCCAGCAAACCCTGGAGAACAGTGAAGTCAATCATCCCGATTGAATCAGTTGCAACACATACAATAAAAACACTTGACACTTCGATCACTGTGTATATACTGTGCATACATAATATATACAGTAGTTACTCTATGGATGCTCACTTAATACTCTCTCAGAAAGACGGCCGACCCATGTACATACAAATCATGGAACAAATCAAACGCCTGGTAGCACAAGGTGATTGGCCCGCTGGCGAGAAAGTGCCATCCATCAGGGAATTGGCCGTGGCGACTCAAGTCAGTGTCATCACGGTTAAAAGGGCATACCAGGAACTGGAGCGGGCCGGCGTGATCATCACGCGGCACGGTATTGGTTCATTTGTGGCAGGCCACAAAGATTTAGGAGATCAAATCATGAAAGATGAAATAGACCAGCACCTGCTGAAGGCCATTCAACAAGCCAAAAGTTACGGAGTGACCATTGAGACATTGCTTGAACGCATCAAAACCTTGTCAGACGATCCCAGCGGAGGCGATCATGAATGATTACACTTTTCAATTTGATAAGGTGTCACGCCGCTACCCCCACTTTCAATTACAGGACATTAACCTCAAGCTGCCCACCGGCGGCATCATGGGCCTGATTGGCCCGAACGGCGCGGGTAAATCGACACTGATCAGGATCCTTATGGGCCTGATTGCTGCCGATGAGGGAACAGTGACTGTGTTGGGGCAACCCATCCCTGAGCAACAACAAGCGGCCAAACGCCATATCGGCTTTGCTTCAGAAGACATGCGACTGTATAAGAATGCCACCCTTGACTGGCACATGAGCCTGATCGGCCGTATTTACCCGGAGCAATGGGACAGCAAGTACGCCAATCACCTGCTGAAAGCTTTTGATCTGATTGCTGAGCAAAAAATCAAAGGCATGTCCCATGGTCAACGGGTCAAATCCGGCCTGCTGCTGATGCTGGCCAGGCATCCGAAGTTTCTGATCCTTGATGAACCCACCACTGGACTTGACCCCGTGGCCCGCAAGGAGGTACTGAATGAAATGATTGCGGTATTACAGGACGAGGAGCGCAGCATCCTGTTCTCTTCTCACAACACCCAGGATGTTGAGCAAATATCTGATCAAATCACCTTCATCGACCGGGGCACGCTGGTCAGTTCCAATGACAAGGAAAGCTTCATCGAGGAATGGCGTCGGGTACGCATGCGGACACCTGAAAACCTGATGCTACAAGCTGATGGCAACATCAAAGAGCTGATCAGACAGGGGGCCAACACAACCCTGTTGGTCCGGGGACTGACTGATCAGATGGTCACCGACTGGCAACAACAGGGGGCCACCATTCAACACATTGATTACCTGAGCCTGGAAGAAATATTTGTCGCTGAGGTTGAAGCCAAAAGACAAGGAGATAATTCATGAACCACATCATCAAAACCCTGGTCTTCAAAGACATCCAACTCAATCGCTTGCCATTGTTTATTTATCTGCTGCTTGGACTGAGCAGCCTGGTGATGCTGTCATCTGAAACACCAATACTGTTCTATGCCGGTGTGACCATCCTGCTGTCCGCCATCATCATCACCGGTGCGCAAATGGTCATCACCACCGTGACCAATGAACGCACCGATCAGGTTATGCCATTCATCATGAGCTTGCCCATTTCATTTCGCCAATACACCCATGCCAAGGTGTGTGCCAACCTGGGTGTTTTTCTGGTGTTCTGGCTACTGATGCTCGGCGGTCTGATGGTGGTGATCTTTGGTCAACCGCAGGTACCTGACGGCCTGGCAGTCTATGCGGTCATTCTGTTGCTTGAAATGTTGGCTGTGTTTTGCCTGGTACTGGCAGTGGGGCTGATTTCAGAATCACATGCCTGGACCATAGTGGTGATCTCGCTGACCAATGTGGCCTTGTCCATTTTCATGTTCTGGACCGCCAGTTTTGAGGGCATCCAGCAACACATGCAAACCGATGCAGTGGTGTGGAATCAGACCGCCGTCACCTTTGTGATCACAGAAGTGTTGATGATTGTGGCCTGCCTGATCCTGACTTATGTGATTCAGGGTCGTAAAAAAGACTTTGTTTAATCAAGGAGATGATGATGCACCAGACAGAAAATTTTCGCCGACTGCACCACATGGACAACCTGCGGGCCCTGGCCATGCTGTTGGGTGTGGTGTTCCACGCCAGCCTGGCTTACAGCCCGATGCTGCACTTTTTCTGGCTGTCATCAGACACCGAAAAGTCTGCCTCTATTGATGTGTTTGCCTGGTTTACCCACTTGTTCCGCATGCCACTGTTTTTTTTGATTGCTGGCTTTTTCGCTGTGTTCCTGTTGCACAAGCGGGGACTGACCGGTTTTTTGAGGAATCGGCTGCTGAGGGTGCTGACCCCGTTGTTGATCTTTTTACCCTTGGTGTTGTGGACCATGTACCTGGCCATCATCTGGGCCAGCCAAAACGTGGAAAACCCCTCTCCGGTACTGAATTTCATCTTTATGGCCATGGATTCCGAACAATCCTCTGAGCAACCCATCAGTACCGCTCACCTGTGGTTTTTGTATTACCTGTGTTTTTTCTATCTGATCACCGCGGTGTTCTGGAAGCTGGGTTTATACCAGTTGAAACAGACTGCGCTGTTGTTCAAACCCTGGGTGATGGTTGTACTGGTGCCGTTGTTGTTTGTTCCAGGGTTTTACCTGGTCAATGCCCCTCATCCGGCGCCGGAAGGTCTGCAGCCTTTATTCTGGCCGTTCATCCTCTACGGCTTGTTCTTCCTCATCGGCTCACTGTTGTACCATCATCAGCAGGCGATTGATCAACTGACTGGCTATCGCTGGTGGCTGCTGCTGGCCGGCCTGGCCAGTTACGGGTATTTTAACCACCGCGTACCGGCGGCTGAAGGAGATGTATTGATGGCCTTGTCAGAAAGCATCACTGCCTGGTATCTGACCTTGTGGTGCGTGATTGCAGGACAGCGATACCTCAATCAGCACAACCGTACATTTCGCTACATCGCTGATGCATCATACTGGATTTACCTGATTCACCTGCCATTACTGATGGTTATTCAATACGCCATGCTCGATACAGCCTGGAACCTGTGGTTGGAATTTAGCTTATCGGTCTTGCTGACCATGGTCATTGGCTTGCTCAGTTATGCCCTGCTGGTCAGGCACACGCCGATTGGCTGGATGCTCAATTGTAAAAGACCCAGGGCTTCAAAGCAACAACAGCATTAAGCCTACCGCTGCAGGCAGAGCCTGAATGAAAAAGATTTTTGGATTGGCTGTGACCGCGCCAAATACACCGGCAATCAACACACAAAGCAGAAAAAACAATTGCAGGTGGGTGCCGGCAGGTCCCAGCCACAAACCCCAGATCAACCCGACGGCCAGAAAGCCATTGTACAAACCCTGATTGGCCGCCAACACCCGGGTTTGTTCTGCCTGCTCGCGACTTTGCCCAAAGGCTTTTAACCCCAGTGGACTGGTCCACAAAAACATTTCCAGCACCATAAACCACAGGTGCAGCAATGCCACCAACCCAACCACAATCATCGTCACATCAACCACTGGTATTCCCCGGATAAAGTCAATCCATTAAACCCGGGAAGCCACGGGTTGTCAATTCAACGGCTGTTCAGATCCAGCACCTGTAAACTCACCATTTTGCCGTTATGGGTTTGCTGCGCCATTTCCTCAAACCCAAACCGTTGATGAAAACGTGCCGAGGGGCGGTTTGGGGGGTGCAGGTTGTATTCACAGGCCAACTGAACAATGCCCTCATGCTGTGCTGCCTGACACAGGTCCTGGTATAACTGAACACCCAACCCTTTGCCGGCCTGATTGCTGTTGATGACGATGCGGTCTATGTACCAGAAATCAGTCAATTGGGTGCTGAACCAGCGGTAATTGTCACTGGCATAATCAGCACCGGCCGGTAATACCAATAAGAAGCCAACAGGGACGTCAGGTTCCTCACAGATCACCCGATGGTAACAAGCCTGCTGATCCAGGTACACCAATTGCTGGTGATTCAGAGGACTGGTCCAGCGAACTTCCGCATCATTGAGGCTCAGAATCAAAGACAGGTCTGATGCGATCGCTGGCCGGATCACCACATCACTCATCAAGGTACAGATCGCGCATCAATTCTGTGGCGTCAGGAGCAAATTTATAGCGCTCAAAATCGTTGACACCCTGAGCCCTGAGGATGGCTTCATCCACCCAACTTTGCCCTGAAAATGACAGGTCATTGCTGTTGATGATGGCCAGAGCTGCCTCCGCCATGATCAACGGGGTCCTTGATTGCTGCATGATTTTTTCATCCAGGGCATATTGAACCGCCGCGGTGGCGATGGCCGTTTGAGGCCAGAGGGTAGAAGCCGATACCCCATCATCACGCAGCTCTTCGGCCAAACCGAGGGTCAGCAGCGTCATGCCATATTTGGACAAAGTGTAAGGAATGAACGGCTTGAGCCAATGCTTTTTCAGGTTCAGCGGCGGTGAAAGGCTGATGATGTGCGCCTGATCACTCTTTTTCAAATGTGGAATAGCGGCCTGTGCACAAACCAGTGACCCCCGTGTGTTGATCTCATGAATCAAATCAAAGCGCTTGACCGAAGTGTCCTGCAAACGGGTCAGCGAAATGGCACTGGCATTGTTGACCAGCACATCCAGTCCACCAAATTGTCTCACCGTCTGCTCCATGGCCTCCTGCACCCGGTCTTCATCACGCACATCAAGCTGAATAGCCAGGGCTTGACCGCCCGCGGCTTCCACCTCCTCGGCCACGCTGTGAATGGTACCTGGCAATTTGGCATGGGGTTCAGCGGTTTTTGCAGCAATCACCACATTCGCACCTGCAGCGCCACACAGCAGGGCTATTTCCCGGCCAATGCCCCGGCTGGCACCAGTGATGAAAATGGTTCTGTTTTTGAGTGATGACACAATGCCTCCTGATGATGAAAGTTATGAAACCAATATCATACCTGTTTTGATCTGTTGGGGGGAGGTTGGTGCCATTGAACGGTGGGTTTTATCAGGGGGTCAGCATCCTGTTGCGGTTTATTTCAACCGCTGGTAAGTGCTGCCCTTCAGCCGGGTCATGTACTGATCGCTGATCAGTTTTATTCATCCCCGACGACTGACTTCAGTCTTCAAGTCAGCTTTTGATGAACCCGAGCCGCTAACACGGTCAGGCCAACGCCCTTCTAATGCCAGCCGACACGCCACTGACTGTTGTCTTTGAGCTGCTGCCAGTCAATTTTAAACAGTTTGTGGGTGAGGATGGCTTCAATCTGACAAAACACGGGCTTACCCTTGGCATTGAGCTCGGCATTGACCACCATGAAATGTCGTTCTTTGAAGTCGGGAGTGAGTGAAGTCCATTTGCTGTTGAGTAGCTTTCTTGGATTGATTTTCTGTTGCATAAAGCACCTCATGTGATGAGCATTAAACACACAATCATTTCAGGGCTTTGAGCCATGGTTGGCCACTTCAGGATGACCACCTTGCTGAACAGTTGATCGAAATAACCAACCAAACCCCCTGAAAGTCATTCGAAACCTCACTCAATATCATAGGGTTTCAAGCCACATAATTCCAGCAGAAAATCAGCCATTGCATGTTCCTGAAAAAATCACCCGGTCCGGAGAAACCGGTTGTCAGGCGAGGCTGTGTTATCATGACTTATTTATCCACATCAATTCCATGAATCCATTGGAAAGGCTCCTGACTGTTCACAAGCAAACCATTCAGCTGTTCGGTTTGTTGACGGGTGCACTCACCTCTCCCATAACTTCGCAACTCATCATCAACTTTTATGCCTTGGTTTTTTACAGTTAAGACCATTCACTGCCCTGAATTTCACAGTCGCTTTGTTACATTGACCCGATGATTGTTTTCACCTCTATTTGGTTTAGGGCCCTGATGACCATGCTGTTGTGGATTGGTCTGACATGGTGTCATTCAATACAAGCCAATGGGCTGGCACTGTGGCCATTGAACACCAGTCTGAAAATCTCCCATCCGATTGAATCAAGCAAAAACATCCGCTATGGTCCGCTCAAACATCAGAAGTTGAATGTCTATGGCCAGAATGCGGATACCATTAAACCTGTGGTGATGTTTATTTATGGTGGCGGTTGGAACAAAGGCAAAAAAAATCACTACCATTTTGTTGCTGATGCCCTGGTCAGGCGCGGTTACCTGGTGGTCATCGCCGATTACATCAAATTTCCGGAAGGCCGCTTTCCGACATTCATTGAAGACATCGCCCAGGCGGTGGCCTGGACCAAAACCCACATTGCACAGTATGGCGGAGATCCAGAGCAGCTGTTTCTGACGGGTCACTCGGCAGGCGCCCATACCGGCGCACTGCTGATCAGTGATGCCAGTTACCTGAATGCGGTTGGTCTGCAACCCACAGACATCATGGGATTTGCCGGTCTGGCGGGCCCTTACAACTTCACCCCGGAGTATCACCGCTTCGTCAAAACATTTGGTCAGGCCAATTTTAAGCGCATGAAAGTCAATAACCACGTCAATGGCGATGAACCACCGGTGCTGTTGTTACACAGCCGCAATGACCGGGTGGTAGGCCAATTCAATTTCGACACCTTCAGAAACCAACTTCAGGCTCGGGGTGGCCAGGTGAAAGCGGTGTTGTTTGATGATCCGGGCCATGTCGGCATGGTCATGAAAATTCACCCGTGGTTTGCCGATGATGTCAATCTGACAGATCACATGGATGACTTTTTCCAAAGCCTGATGAACAAGGCACCATAAAATCGTGCTGACCAGACCCAGGTCATTATTCGGTCACAATTTGACTGATTTGCCTCACTGATTTGGCAACGTCAGATCAAAACCATTGTCAAAAATCAAATCGTTCACCCGTGCCCTGAAGTCGGCCGCGATGGGAACGGTTTGTTCCAATGATCTGGCGTTGTCACGTTCATCTTCTGTGCCAGTTGGCAAATTATTGAACAACACATCCGGATTGGAGAAATAGGGTCTTCTGGTACAGCCACTGCCACATTGGGCAGAATAAGACAACACCGTCCGGTATGAGCCATTGTGGTAGTGCCCATATGACCAGGGGAAAGACGCATTGGCCGGTGGGGTATTGCTGTTTTCCGGGTTGTGTTGCAGCCCAAGATTGTGACCAAATTCATGGGCGAATGACAAATTACCCACCGCACAGCCCCTGGCTGTAACCTGGAAGGCAAAACTTTCAAAACCCGGGCCCGGAGTGTTCATGACGTAACCACGGCCACAAGAACCACCGATGTTGTTGGCCAGCAAGGAAACCAAATCTGCCCCCACTGAGTCCCTGATCGCAGCCACAGTGGGGTCAGCCCTGACCCAGTTGAGGTCATCTGATGAACTGCCTGAATCATTGTAAGCAACCAGCTGAGCCCGAACCAACACACCTTCAGCATCAACCCCACTGTTGGAAAAAGACAGGTTCATGGCATCCACCGCAGCCTGTGCGGTGGCCTGAATACCGGCATCACCACCTGACGCATCTCTGGCCTCAGGCGTGTATACCACAAGTACATCAAATGAATCAGTGATGCCTCTGGTTGAAGTTGCCTCCGGCTGTGCAGCCGATACCGCTACATTAACCGGAACATCACCATCACACTCATGAAATGCTGCTGACTGCAAAGCAGCCACCCGCAACTGGCCCTCCCCGCTGGGAGATAACTCATAAACCGTGGACTTGGAATACAAAGCGCCGGCATAAAAACCATTCACCGCACTGATGATGAGCTGTTCTTCAGGTTGACCTTTTAAATGCCCGGACCAACTGTAACGCTGATCGCTGCGGATTTTCAAATCTTCGAACACCACCGTCACCAATACACCATCCGGTAATGTCACATCAAACTCTGCCACCCGGTTTGTCAATAACTGGTGATTCAGCTCAACCAGTGAAGCCACTTATTCAGTGGGGCTCAAGGAGCGGGAATCAACTGGAATAATCTTGCCAAACAGTTGCTCTGCGATGACCGCCGGTGTGGCACCCATCAATATCATCAACATCATTTTTTTCATGCTTGTTTCATCTGATACCTGATTGTCTCAGCCAGCCTTGGTCAAAGCATGCAGACTGTTTCATCAGTGACTTGGTCAAATAAAACCCCATTATGCGAGGTAAATGGTTCGTTGAACAGCGGTTTTCAGCAAAATCACATGATTCAAAGCAGAACGCTCAACGCAAACCCCCTTTGGTTCACGGAAACAACCCGACAGGTGGCCGTTTTTTATATCAGGTCAACAATGATGCCTTGTTTTTTCCCTGTATGTTCCCTATAATCAAACACATGTTGACCACCCGCGAACAAGACACCCTGGCGTTCATTGAACGTTACCTCAGGGAACATCAGAAGCCGCCCCGTCTGGTAGACATTGGCGAAGGCCTGGACATCAAAGCCATGGCCCACATTTCCCGCCTGCTAAAGGCACTGGAACAGAAAGGCTATATTCAGCGCAGCCGTGCCAACCGTGGTATTCATTTATTAAAAACCAGTGACCAACCATTGACTGGCCTGAGCATCAGTATGGAGCCCGGTGAATTGCCCGTGCTGGGCCGCATTGCAGCGGGTTCTCCGATCGAAGCAGTCAGTGATGATGAAAGCATCGACATCAATGCCATGCTTGCCGGTCAGGATCATTTTGTGCTTAAGGTTGAGGGCCAATCGATGCAGGATGTGGGCATCATGGATCAGGATTGGGTGGTGATCCGGGCCTGCCAGACGGCGCGAAATCATGAGATTGTGGCGGTGATGATCAATGGCTGGGAAACCACCCTGAAACGCATACAATACATCGATGAGCAAACCATCCGTCTGATTCCCGAAAACAGCACCATGGATGCGATGGAGTACCACCCGGATCAGCTGGCCATTCAGGGCGTTCTGGTGGGGCAGTTCCGCCGTTACTGATGAAACTGATTGATAAACTTGCGGTATTGGCCGATGCTGCCAAATACGATGCTTCTTGCGCCTCCAGTGGAACCAGCCACAGAAACTCCCTGGATGGCAAAGGCATCGGCTCAGCCGGCGGCACAGGGATTTGTCACAGCTACACACCAGATGGCCGTTGTGTGTCTCTGCTGAAAATCCTGCTGACCAACTTTTGTATTTATGAATGCAGTTACTGTGTCAACCGGGCATCCAGTCAGGTACGTAAAGCACGATTCAGTGTCGCTGAAGTGGTGAAACTGACATTGGATTTCTACCGCCGCAATTACATCGAAGGGTTGTTCCTCTCATCCGGTATCATCAACAACGAAGATTACACCATGGAACAACTGATCCTGGTGGCCAAAGACCTGCGCCTGAAACATGGTTTTCGTGGCTACATCCACCTGAAAACCATTCCGGACGCTTCACCTGAGTTGCTTAAAGAAGCCGGGCGCTATGCCGACCGCCTGAGCATCAACATTGAATTGCCGACGCAGCAGAGCCTACAGAAACTGGCCCCGGAAAAAAGCCTGCAAGGCATCACCAGTACCATGTCACGGCTCAAATCAGGCATTGAAGAGGCCAAAGAACAACACAAAAACCACACCCGGATCAGCAACCAAAAGACCCGCAGCCGGCTGGTGTTTGCGCCGGCAGGCCAGAGCTCTCAAATGATCATCGGTGCCGATGATTCCACCGATGGCACCATCCTCAAAACCACCGACCGGCTGTACAGCCGTTATCGCATGCGGCGGGTGTACTATTCGGCCTTCAGCCCGATACCGGATGCTTCATCGGCACTGCCCCTGCAGGCTCCACCATTGGTGCGGGAACACCGCTTGTATCAGGCGGACTGGTTGTTGCGGTTTTATGGCTTCCGTACCGATGAAATCGTGCCCACACAAGGCACTGATGCCGGCATGCTGGACCTGCACATTGACCCCAAACTGGCCTGGGCGATCCGCCACCGTGACTGGTTCCCGGTGAACATCAACCGGGCACCGCTGGAATTGCTGTTGCGGGTGCCCGGTATTGGTGCGCGCACCGCGTACAAAATCACCACGGTGAGAAAACACCGTCTGCTGAGGCTGGCTGATCTGCAAAAACTGAGGGTTCCTTTGAAAAAATGCCGGCCTTTTATCGAAACCCTGGACCACACCCCAAACAGCCAATTGCTCGAACATGACAACCTCAGGGCACAGTTTGTACCACCGGTCCAGCAGGAGCTCGCCTTGTTCCAGTCCACTGCATCGATGGTGTTTTCATGAACATCGACGGCGTGAGGGATTTCAAAACCTGGCGACAACACGCCAGGGATTTACTCAGGCAGCAGGTCCATCCGACGACCATCAACTGGGCTGGTGACCAACAGACTCAGCTGGCATTTGCCGAACCCATACAGATTCAGGAATCAACCAGTGCTTACCCACCCACCAAAACCCAGGTCCCGGCCAACTTTCTGAAGCTGGCCCGGGCTGCTGCCTGTTACCGCGACGATGACCGCTGGGCTTTGCTCTACAGCCTGTTGTGGCGCCTGACCCATGATGAGCCGCACTTGCTGCACCTGATCACTGATCCTGAAGTCCGTCGCTTGCGCCACATGGCCCAGGCCGTGCGCCGGGATGCGCATAAAATGCATGCCTTTGTGCGCTTTAAAAAACAGCAGATTGACGGGCAGGACTGGTATGTTGCGTGGTTCGAACCCAACCACCTGATTGTGCCTGACACGGCAGACTTTTTCATCCGCCGCTTCAACACCATGAACTGGTCCATCCTGACTCCGGATGCCTGTGCCCACTGGGATCAGCAACAACTGAAGTTAACCGAAGGCTGCGAAAAACCCACTGACATCGATTGCACTGGTGATGACATGGATGATTACTGGCGCCAGTACTATCGACACATCTTTAATCCGGCACGCTTGAAAACCCGGGCCATGCAAAGTGAAATGCCAAAGAAATACTGGCACAACCTGCCTGAAGCTGAACTGATCAATGAACTGACCCAGGGCTCAGGACAACTGACCGAACAGATGCTGCGCAATGCCACCCGGCACCCCGATCACTTGCGCCAAAAATCAAAACGCCTGCGCGAACAACAGGACCGCATCAGAGCCAAAAATGAGATCCTCAATCATCCCATCACTGAATGAACTGCTGGCGCAGGTATTCAATAATCCTGGGAAATTGAGTCAGCACCGAAGCATGATCACCGGACAAAGACCAATGTTCATAATCATGGCCAAACCGATGCTTTTTCAACCGTTCCATCACCAAATCAGACATCCGGGTTGACGGCCAGACCTCATCCTCCTGTGCTGATATCAGGATCACCGGTCCATTGATCCGTTCTACCGCAATCAACGCTGGATGATCATCACCAACATCCTCCAGCAAAACGGTGAATACCTGATGAATATCCCCAGTCATTCTTGGCACCACAATATCTGGTGTGGCTTTGACAAACTGGACTTCCTCACCCAGGTACATCCAGGATGAATGTTTCATCTCATAAGTCAATCCGGGAAAACTCACATGAGACGGCACCAGGGCAATCACCGCACCAATGTCCTGATAACGACTGGCCAGATTCAACACCAGCTCACCACCTTTGGAACCGCCAATCACTATGATTTTTTGGCCATCGATTTTTGCATTACCGGCGGTATCAACAATCAAAGCATGAATGGCATCAAGGGAAATACGGTCCAGTTGCTGTGAGGTGTTGGGCATACCAAAATAGCCCACCGCCAGAAAGGCAAAGCCGGCATTGATGAAATCATCCCTGACCGCTTTCCAGTGCTCACTGGCCCAGGCATTACCGCCTTCACTGCCACCAAACCCGACCACCAAAGGCTGTTGGTCACCATCACCCAGATACAGTTGTGCATCCAGCTGCCCATGTCCTTTCGGTGGGTTGGCACGGATCATCATCACAGTCATCAAACCAAGCAGTGTCCAAATCAGTCTGTTATTCATCAATAGGTGTCTCCAGTCAGGTTTTAATCAATCTAATTAAACATACATTTTAGAACAACAGTATGTGGTTGTAACCTCCCGGAAGTGATGGTTTACCCAAAATTTTTCACTCTGCTGATCTGAGCAGTGGATGCACATGAATGTGGTTCAGGCGGCGCTTTTCCGGGTCCAGTAAGAAACGCACCAGAATAAAGTAGATGTCCAGATCAAAAGCATCCAGACCCTCATCACACTCAAGCTGATGGCTTTCGGGCAACCTCGCTGCAGGCTGTTTTCTGACGACAAAACCTGCCTCCCTGAGCTGCTCTTCCGAATCAATGCCTCGTAAATAGACCCATTGATTGACCAGGTGAAATTGTGATGGCCTGTGTTCATCCGTAGACCGTTCTTCAACCAGTACCGCTTCCGGCCAGGGCCAGATTTTCTGTTGATAGCCATTGAGCGCACGAGCCAGTCGTTGGTTGTGATCAGCGTATGTTTCCTGACCACAACACACCCCCTGGCATTTTTTCAGCTGGTGCCTGAAACAGGACTTTTGGTTGCTGACTTTTTGGTTTTCGATGCCCAACACCTGATGACACAGCATGAAATGATCCGCCAATTTATGCAGCTTGTTGTGCACCTGTCGGCGGCTGCGGAACAGGCCATAGCTGTTTTGCACCAAATGGTCGGAGTCTTCCACATCAACCGCCACAATTTCCGGATAATCATAGCCCTCAGGGTGGTGTCTGATCACCAGGCGGTAGAGCTTGCGGACCCGTCGCAATCGCGAGTTATACAGCGGTTTGAGGGCTTTGACTTGTTGGCTTTCCAATAACTGGGCACCCAGGTCAGAGACCGTGCACTGATAGGTGATTGAGGCGATCGAGGCGCTCATTTTCAAGTCCTTGTGGTTCTGGTGGTCCTGGGAAAAATGACTCAACACCCGTTGTCTGATGTTGACGCTTTTACCGACATACAACAACACCTCCCGGGCATCATAAAAATGATACACCCCTGGTGATTTCGGCAAGGCATCCACATCGCTTTGCCTGATCTGTGATGGCAGGCTGTGTTCTTTGAGCAATTGCTGACAGGCCGCCTCAATATCCGCTGTGGTATGAATCTGTGTGGTTTTTAAGAAAAACCGGTGAATCATTTGTGCATCATCCAGCGCCCGGTGCCGGTTTTCGATGCTCAAGCCAAATCGCCTGATGATCTGGTCCAGCCCATGCCGGTTGAATTGCGGGTACAACATTCGACTGAGTTTCACTGAACACAGCGGTTTGTCCTGATAACTGATGCCTGAGCGTTTGAACTCCTGTTTCAGAAAACCATAATCAAAGCGCGCATGATGTGCCACCAGGGTGCGATCAGCCAGCACCGCCAGTAATTCATCAGCCAGCTCTGCAAAAGTGGGCGCGGCATTGACCATGGACTGGGTGATACCGGTCAGACGGGTGATGCCCGGTGGAATCGGGCGTTCAGGGTCTACAAAGCTTTGCCAGGATTTAATCAACTTGCCGTCTTCAACGATCAGCAAGCCGATTTCAATGATGCGGTGGTAGGTGGCCCGCCCGCCAGTGGTCTCGCAATCGAGCAACACCATGCGCGGTGGAAAGCCAGAAGAAAGCTGACCGGCTGATGCAGCATCCAGCCAGTCCAGTTGTGTGGATAAGGTCATGGTCAATGGATTTTTATTGACCATTCTAGCCAATGGCGGTGAATATTTTGTGTGCGGCTTAAGCTGTCAAATGGATTACGGACCTGTTGAATGACAAGCGGTCTTTGATCACCTGATCCCACAAACTTTTGCCACATTTATCTGACACCTTTCTGACAATTCAGCCAGAAAAGTGTCACTTGGTTGGTCTTTAACAGACCCCGGTTCAGCTTTATTGAATCAGGTATTGATCTTTGCTGGTAACCAAAGGATATTCATCAAAAGCATCCTGACCGGGCCATGGGTGATCTGCATCAGCCAAGCCATCACCGTTTTGGTCTGAATGGTTACCATCGATATAAAAATTACCCAAATAGCTGGTCAAATTTTGTCCCTGATATTGATAATTCACTGGGTCCTTGCCACGCCAGATGGCACGACTGGCATCATTGATGCATACCTCTCCGCCGGCAAAATCAAAATGATTGCGACTGAAGTAGTTGAACTCAGCATCATGTAACCGAAAAGCACAGTCCGGAAAATCAGCGCCTTCAAGACCCTGAAAATCATTGCCAATAAATTCGTTGCGTTCAGCAAAACCCAAAAACAACATGACCTGATTTTCAGTTACCAGGTTGTTTATGAACACATTGTTTCTGGTGTACCTGATGTTCATGCCATAGTCATTCTGATTCAGGTCATTGTCTGCGATCAGGGAATAATCTGTACCCGTTACGAACAGTCCCATCCAATTCTGATTGCTCTGGTTATCAGTAACTTCATTGTAGTAACCAGCATTCAGGTACAACGCATAAGAGGTGCCTGAAACAATGTTACTTGTCACCTTGACTCTGTTGGAGTTGGAAATCCATATACCACTGTATCCATTATCAATGGTCTGATTGTCAACGACCTCAAAATCTTCACTCAACCACAAGTGAATACCTGTAGATGAAACGTTGATTTGATGGTCTGAACTGATGTTTGCCTGAATAATTCCATTGTTTGACTCTACGACATAAATCCCGGCATCATCATTGGCTCGGATTTGATTACTGCGAATCACAACATCCTGGGCATTGTTGATGTATATACCGAATTCAGCCTGATGACTGATCTGGTTGTCTGTGAATTCACCACCGGTTATTTGTTCGGCATAGATGCCTTGCAATCCCCTGGCATCACACTCCAAACCACTGACCCTGATCTGATTCGCACCGGTTATCCTGACTGCCACATCCGGTACTCCATCGACCTCAGTTTCAGCACATTTGGTGTTGATCACCTGACCGTTATCAGCTCCGGCAGCATAAAAAACATCTGCTTCTGAGTCGGGGGCCAGGTTTTCCACCCCAAAACCACGAATGGTCACATCACTGGCCGTCACTTCAATGGTGTTGAGTGCTGTTGAGCCGCTGATGATACTGGACTCAGGACCATTGACTGACTCCACAGTCAGGGCTTTGTAAACCACCAGCGATTCAGGGTAAATTCCATCATCCACCAACACCCGGTCTCCGGGTACAGCCGCATCAATCGCTGCCTGTATGGACAGGTATTCCTGTGGTACCCGCAATGTGCTCACGGTAGATGGCACCACACGCACGGTGTAGTCTTCCGTTTCACCGGACAACATCGGCACACAAGGTTCGGTGTGGTCATCGAATCCGCCTCGGATACGCATCCTGGTCAATAACTCATCATCGCCAATTAAGTCACTCAGATCAACCTCAGCGGTGACAGTCTCGAAACCACTGTTGGTATACAGCCTTTCGGCATCACTGAATTGACCATCCTGATTCAAATCAATCCAGACCCGCCAATACAGTGGATAGGCTTCCATGGCCGGATGATCCATTTTACCTGGTATCAGTTCCAGATGGTTCACCCCTTCCTGCCACTCAATCACCTGACTGGTGTATTCAGCGTACCCAATGTATAAATGATCCTGATCACCGTAATTATTATGATGGCGACCAGATATGTGGCCAAATGGCATACTGGTGACCCCCTCAACCCACATCCACTGATTATCAATAGCACCCCCTTCACAATAGGTCTGTGACCATGACTTCAATGACAACAAACTCAGGGCGCAACACAGCACCACCGTCAGGTATTTTTTTTGCATAACATTTCCTCAAATTAAGAACAAAACAGACACCCAACCAGCCCACATCAAGACTTATCCGGAACGTCTTGTGTGGTTGAAAACAGCTCAATAAATGGAGCTGTTTCAGAACCGTTTGGATGAATTAATTATCGCATTGAGGGTTCGCAAAACCTGCGAATCATGACTTGATTGCTGAACAAATAGTTCATTTAATATCAATATGATAGGTACCGCTTAAATGAACTTTCAGCGATGGTTAAACATGCCCCATCAGGTCATCGCTGACGCCATTCCAAGCCTGGGCTGTGACCCATAGAAGGTGGTTTTTTTGTGGTACTCAGCTCCTCAGGTCACCACGCAACAGCCGGGTCACCCACACTGTGGCTTCGGTGATGATCACTGCACCTGTCAGTACACTCAACGCAATCACCAACAACTCAGGATTGAACCCTTCATCCACCAACCAGTTCACCACCAACAGCATCAGCAGTGCCGTCAGCCCATACATGACTTGTCTGAATCGTCTGAACACAATGGCACTCACATGCTGTTTGAACACAAAAATGCCGACAAACACCAGCCAACACATCAAGATGAAGCCCTGCAGGTATACCATCAGCACCAGTTCAAACATCCCTTCCAGTGAAGATAACCCGCCATGTCCCATGGCGTCGGTCACACTCAACAACAAGGCTGTCCCCGCAGGCATGGTGTACTGTCTTAGCGTACGCATCAGGTGGAAGACAAGCGTACCAACATCTCATCGGTGGCGCTGACCAGGGCGTGGGCCATGGCCGGTTCTTTGGAGGCATGACCGGCCCGGTCCACCACCGTCAATTGCGAATCAGGCAGGGCCTGGTGTAACAGATAGGCTTTTTCAGGTGGACAAAGCATGTCGTAACGGCCATTGACAATATAAACTGGCATACCTTTGAGCACTTCCAGGTGATCGGAAATCGGTCGGTCAGTGATGAAACAATCGTGCACACAGTAATGGGCTTCCAACACCCCCTGGTGGGAGTCAAAGTCATCATCCAACACCGGTACCGGGTTGTCCTGAATGGTGAAGCCAGCTTCTTCCCAACGCATCATTTCATAAGCCGCGCGATCCCGCACCGCCTCATCGCCGCTGGTCATCATGGCGTAATAGGTTTTGAGGATCTGATGCTGTTGTCCTTCCGGCACCAGGTTCCGGTAGCGCTCATAGGCTTCTGGATTGAACCGACTCAGGCCTTCCTGCCACAACCAACGGTTTTCTTCAGGAGTGCCAAAAAACACCCCACGCACGATCAGACCCAACACCCGGTCACGGTGCTCTTGAGCATAGACCAGACTCAACGTCGATCCCCAGGAACCACCAAACACCACCCACTGCTCAATGCCCAGGTGCTCACGGATGGTTTCGATGTCAGCCACCAGGTGAGCCGTGGTGTTGTCGCTCAGGTCACCCAATGGCCGTGACCGGTTACAGCCGCGCTGATCAAACAATATGATGTGGTATTGTTCCGGATCAAAAAAACACCGGTCATCCTCCCCACAGCCGGCACCCGGTCCACCATGCACAAACACCACCGGCATGCCGTGCGGATTACCACAGGTTTCGACATAGATGTCATGTACATCACTGACTGAGAGGTGAAAGACTTGGTTCGGTTCTATCGGTGGGTAGAGGGTTTTCATGGGGCTTCCTGGTTGGTTTTGGAAGCAACCATTATAATCAAATACAAAGTAACAATTCATCCATGACATTTGACCTGCTGATTTCACACCACCCAATGTCCTGTGGTGGCAGAAACCGTCACTACCTGCTTTTCCGGCTTCATTGCTACCAATGAATTTAATCATTGATAAGCCGGTGTTAGATGGTTGATTTCACCAATGATCAGAAAATGTTGACCCCTCTTTCAAATGACACCGGCTGAAGCCGGCGCTCCAAAGTGTTTACATTGATTAGAATTCATCGGTGAAAAACAAACTGTACTGGGACGTTGACTTCTCATGTTTAAATGAAATGAGTGTGATTGAGTTGACTCAATCAGATTTATACCAGATCACTTGACCAACCAACTACTTTCATTTTTTTCATCTTGCAACTCATTGACAAGGATGTTGAGGATAACTCAAGCCCTGAACACCTGGCTTACCGAGCCATTGCCAATCCTTCACACCTGTGAAAATGACCCACGTCCTTGTGGATCACATTCGAGGTAAAGAGACTCAGCCAGTCGTGCAGTGTATTGTCATTAATGGTCCATGGCACTTGGGCACTTGTATCACTTAGTTAGGGTTTTTGTAACAAATAGAATGACAAAAGTTGAGACAATGGACGGGTGTCAACAGTCGGCCCTCCGGAAACGGGATGTGTGAGCTCAGCAACCCCGTCACCATCCACATCAAAGTGATCTGCGTTGTGGTAGTAATTACCCAATTGGACAGTCCAGGTCTGCCCCCCGAATTCATAAGTGAATGAATCAACCGAAGTCCATGAACTTTGATCACTGGATGACAAACAGATCTTTCCGCCCTTTGTCCAATTGAATTCATTCAGATAGAACATATTGTTTGAGGACCGGGTTGCAAAGATTCGACAACGGGACGCGCCACCTACCATGTCATTGGCTGAGCTGTTTCCTGTGAATACATTTCCGTATGAAAATGTATACCTGATCATTCCAAAATTGTTGATCCACAGGTTATCGCTCACCAAACTTTGATCCATGCCTTCAGCCACCAAGGCATATTCTTGGTTCGTTTCAAAGGAATTTTCGTTAATTTCCAGATCGAATGAATCAAGGACATGAAGCCCAAAGTCAAAGCCGCCCTTCACGGTGTTGCCCCGGAATGTCACCAGATTGGACTCCTTCAGCAGCACCCCTTGATAACCAGAATCAGCAATCAGATTGTCCTGTACCAATGAGTTTTCAACTTGGGTGATGTACAACCCAAAGCTGCTGCTGCGATTGCACCGATTATTGGTTATCAGCAAATCGACAGAGTCACCAATACTCATACCCAATCTGTTGTCATCACACAGGTTGTTGGTAATCACATTGCCATTGGACGCTATCAGACTCAAACCTGCACTCAGGTTGTTATTCAAAACATTGTTTTCAATCAAACCGTCATCAACCAGTAAAAACCTGATTCCAGTTCTGCTGTGTCCATTTAAGGTGCTGTTGGTGATGTGAATGCCCGAGGACCGATCGGCGTAGACCCCCCTGGACCCCCTGTTCACACAATGCAACTGATCAATTTTCACATCATCTGCATGGTCGATGTGAATGTTGATGTAGTCGGTTTCAGCGGAAATTTCCGTTCCACAGTCCACATTTTTAATCAATCCCCGGTCTGCACCAGGGGTGTAATGAATACCTGCCAAATCAGCTTGGCGCTCACCGCTCAAATCAAACCCTTGGATGGTGACATCGGGTGCCATAACAACGATGGTTGGTTCAGTCAGCACCCCGGTGATGTTGGTGTTTGCAGGACCGTTAACTGAGGTCAACGTCAGCGGTTTGTCAATCAACAAACTTTCCGCATACACCCCATCTTGAACCACAATTTGATCTCCTGCGTGAGCCGCATCAATCGCCTCTTGAATGGAGCCATAAATGGCAGGCACATGCAAAACCGTTGCATCAATCGAAACCGTGTAGTCTTCCACTTCTCCGAGTCCAATGGAGCCACAAGAAGGCGCGTCCTCGAACAATCCCGATGAGACGCGCATGCGCGTGGTCAACTCGCCATCAACCACCAGTTCGGACAAGTCGATGGTTTCGACCAGCATGTCCACACCGCTGTGGGCCAACACCCGTTCATCAGGGGCAAATATCAGGTCCTGGTTGAAATCAATCCAGACCTGCCAATGTGACGGATAGGCATCCATCCAGGGCTGGTCAAAACGTCCCGGCACCAAGACCAGTTCATTCAAACCTGTTTGCCACTGAATGACTTGGTCAGTTTGGTCATCGTAACCGATATACAAGTGGTCTTGATCGCCATAATTGTTGTGGTAGGGCCCGGTGAAGTGGAAAAAATCACCACTCATCAGGGCATCAATCCACAGATAGTGATTGCCATAGGAACCATTTTCGCAATAATCAAGTTGCTGCGAATGCACATCTTGTCCACTGGCCAACAGCATCAGACACACACATTTTTTCAACATAATTTTTCCTCATTTTTTATTTGATTAAAATAAAAGACAGCCCGGATCTCAATGAGATTTAACCCGTTTTAGACCCTGGCTGACTGATCCATATGATCGCCTGATTGACTCGCAAAACCTGCGAATTCAGAGCTTTAAATCTTCTGCTTCCCTGCTCATTGCAAAGTCGCCAAAGCGGCCTCGAGCTGCGGCAATATGAATGACTTCTGTGTTAATTGTTCAACCGTTCGGTTGGGCCAAATCAAAGTGGCCACCGTCAAAAAATCAGCAATGCGTAATCGGCTGTTGTGGTTGATGCTTTTCAACCGATTAACGTATGCTGGGTTGGTGGCGATGTCGCGGTTGCGGTGATCCCGAACACCGCTGAGCACCCGTTGTAAATGGGTTTCATACCATTGATCCAGGTAACTGCGTGTGTAAATCGTGCCAGACTCGATGAGGAAGGCGCCTCTGAACTCAGGATCGGTGAATAACAACCAACTGTCACCCAGGTAATGTTCCAAATCAGCAGCCATCAACAAGGGATTGCCTTCGTAATACCAGGCATCACCCCATCGCGGATCTGGAATATCTCTGATGTTGTAACCACCCAATACAGTGGCCCTGACTTTGTGACTGAAACAACCAGCTCCCTGGCTGCAATTGGCACGGCTCAAGGCCAGAGTCAACTTATTGTGCTCACCACCGATCGCCACCACCAAAGGATTTGCAGCAGTGATGCCAGCGCAGTTTTGTCCCAACAACATCAACTTAGAGATCATGTCTGACTGATGCCAAACCTCAACCTGCGTCTCCCGCTCGTTGGCCCGCACAATGGCTTGCACCAATCGGTGGGCATTGGGGTCATTGTTGCTTGAACCCACGGCCAGCAAATTGATTCGTCCTGCGTGTTTTTTTGCCAAGCCCAACACCAAAGCCAGGTCTTGATACGCATTGGGGTCATCTCCGCCATTGACCTGACCACTGGCTTGTGGATCTCCTTGTTTCATAGGGCCCAAATCATCAAAATAAACCACATTGACTCGATTGTTTTTTACCCGACTACAAGGGTGTGATTGACCTATCATCAAAGGCAAGGTAAAGCCTTCATAAGTCACTGATTTGGTTTGCGAATTCACTGGGCTTAACACCCATACCATGAACCATGTCAGCCCAACCAAAAAGCCCTTATTGTATGACTTCATGTTCTTCTCCAATCGCTTTTCTCATCGGCTTCATTGTGCAATTAAATGAGCTATTTTGGGCTTGTTCCGTGAGCAGCCTTGTAAATAGACTTGTGCCGGTTCATTGGCAAACTTCGAAGCCATCAAAGCTGAATAGATTTGTTCAAAACCGCTGTTGTTGGGTTCCAAAACATACCAATCCTGTTGTGCACAATGATCAGGGTTAGATAAGGTGCCGCTGAATTTAACAAACACATGACATTCACTGCGGGCATATAGCCGACTGACGGTGGCATTGTTGGACCAACCCGCTGCATTAACCGACTCAGGTGTCAAAAATGCAGTTAAACAAAGTCCAAAGGTATATACTTTTTTCATGATTTTCCTCTATCAATTATGATCAGACATATTTAATCCAACTGCACTTAACAGGGTCAATGTCCCATGATGAAAATGTCAGGAACGCTAAAAAAAATGACGCTATTTTGAAAATCTCAGGAGAGCTGATGATCAGCTCGACCCGCTGACTTGATTAGGCAGATCATGCAGATATGGTGGTTTGACGAAGTCAAGAAGCCATAATGGAATGATCGATAAGCCGTGAGCGATAGCGAATCAGAGCGTCGAGCGCTTGATCACACGACATGATCACCGAGGCCTCGGTCTCTGTTCCAGACGAGACCCTAACTCCTCCATCCGTAGAGTCGGCATTCACTTTTGTCAGCAACAAAAGTGAATGAAGTCCCAAGGTCATTCCTATGACATGCTTAATGGCTCAATCGAAGACCTTTAAATAAGTAAACCGCCACTGATTTGTGTCAGGTCACTTGACCACCACAAAACTTCATAGTTAAATCCTTTGATCATGCCCATCGTACTCATCATCATCTTTATATTGATCATCTTTGGCCCTCAATTGTGGGTGAAGTATGTGCTGCGCAAACACAACGCCCAATTGGATCATCTGGACGGCACCGGTGGAGAGCTGGCCGTACACCTGATTGAACGTTTTGAGCTTGACGGTGTGCGGGTGGTCAAAGGCCAACCCGGCGAAGACCATTATGATCCACAAAACAAAGTGGTTTCGCTCAGCCCCGATCATTTTGATGGTAAATCACTCACCGCGGTTGCGGTAGCCGCCCATGAAGTGGGTCACGCCATCCAGTTCTGCCGTGAAGAACCCGTCAGTCGCCTGAGGGACAAATACCTGGGGAAAGCCTACCGCATCCGTCACTTTGGGGTGATGTTTCTCATGGCTGCGCCCTTTTTGGCAGTGGTATTCCGCATTCCTCATTTGGCTGTACTGACCATCATCATTGGACTGGCGACCATGATTGTTTCGGTGTTGATGCATGTGGCGGTGTTACCCGAAGAGTACGATGCCAGTTTCAACAAAGCCATGCCAATACTTTCTGAAGGCTACCTCAGCAGTGACCAGCTGCCGAAAGTACGCCAGATCCTCAAAGCCTGCGCCCTGACCTACGTCGCCGCAGCCATGGCCGACATCCTCAACCTGTGGCGCTGGATCCGGTTTATCAGATAGATTGGAATTGAAAAATCATGGCGATTTGCTGAACAGCTTGCAAAGACTTGGTGCAAAAGCCCATTGTGCAAGCAATGGGCTTTGAATTGTCAGTTTCTCCCTTGTTGTTAATGAGCGAACTGTTCCTTTGTACTGATCACTGTTTATTCAAATCCATTGGAAAAAATCTCTTCAACCACCAACACTTCAACCGCACCTGAATCACACAAAACATGCCCGTCCATATCGCCATCAGCTGGACGTGGTAAACCGCGTTGATCGACTGCTGCATCACAGTTGCTTAGTCCAATGTCTATGGCCACTGAACCCGATCGGGGTTTGTGGGTGGGTGTTTGTCCACCATAATCACCCAAAGGAAACAACATGGGATCGGTCGACAGCAGATCCAAACCATTGCCATTGCCACACCATTGACCCAGGACATTGTAACCAAAGCTGATGAACTGACCGTTTGTGGAGATCTGACAATCGTTGGCTGACAAGCCCGTCTCTGTGGCGCGTTGATTGCCACTGAGGATGCTCATATACACATCCAGCCGTGAGCCACTGTTCACCGACACACCGCCGGTGGTGAGCTGACTGATGTTTTCGGTGATGGTGCTGTTGAAAATACCCGCCGAGGCGTTGTTGGCCACAGCGATGCCAGCGGCCAGTGTTTCTGAACTGTTGTTGGAAACGGTGGTGTTTTGTAATTGGGCAAAGCCCCCCAAATACAGGCCACCGGCCAATGAATTTTGACCGTTTCCATCCAGTGCCTGGTTGTCAGTGATGCTCACTGAACGCAACATCAGCTGATCGCCCCGGTGGTGAATGCCGCCACCTGACAGGGCTTTGTTACCCGTCACCCAGACGTCTTCTAAAGTGACCTGAGCACCGGGACTGATGGACAGGCCACCACCGGAGAATTCGGTGAAGCCATCACGGATGGTCAGGCCACTGATGTGGGCATTGTTGCCACTGGAAACACTCAGGACCCGGCCGGCATTCATGCCTGAAAGCACCGTTTGATCGACGCCACTGCCGAGTAACCGGGTGTCATCAAAGATGTACCACTGACCCACATCGGGGTCCACCCGATGCACCTGAGTCCCCAGACCGATGCTTTGTTCACCGGGTAAACCATTGGCCAGTTGTAAAGCCGAGCGGAGCGAGCATTGGGGCATGTATTCACCCACTGCCGGGCAGGACAAACCATCCTCGCCACACAACAAGGCACATGAGGTGCTTTCATCCACCGCTGTGTTGACGATGATGTCACTGATCGGTGCGACAGAAACATCCAATGCGGCCGCATTGGGCAGCAAGGGATCATCCTGGTCCGCGGTTGTATCAACCATGATGAGGTAGCGATCTCCGGCTTGCTGAGTGTGATCCAATGAAACCGTCATGGGTATCACGGTCTGACTCCCTTGAGTTAAGGTGTTGATGGTGCATTGAAAGTCATCGCCATTGAGGTTGCATTGACCACCGGATGGGTTTTGCCAATTGATCACATTCAGTCGTTGATCCAGAATCAGTGATGTCGAGACATTGTTGGCATCCAGGGCCGAATTATTCTCGGCCGCCCGGTTGCGCAACACCACATCAAAGGTTAAATGATTCTGTATTCGGGAAACCACCTGGCTGCCTTCGATGCTGACCTGCACATCGGCCATGGGAATGGCATTGATTTGAAAGACCTCACACACTGTGGTTGATGTCGCTGTGGGCAGTTTAATGCCTTCCAAGAGAACCACATTATCCGTCACACAGACCTCCATATCGGCATCCTCAGTGTAGGTGTGTTGGATCACCAAATCAGCACCCCGTAAATCCGGCAACAAAGCGATGCCATCGATGCTGCCATCGGTGATGTCATCTTCATAGAGCATTTCACTGCCATCACCCAAGTCAATGCTGACCCAATACAAATCCACATCATCAATTTCATCCACCCGGAAGGTGAAATCTGTCGCATACCCACGGGCGATATTGATGGTGTTGTTGGCAATGCTTCGCGAGGCGACGCCTGACTCACGCAATGAGATCGTTGGCGGATCATTGACCGGTTGAACCACAATGGTGACTTCCGCCAGATTGGAACTTTCAATGCCATCATTGCTGATAAAGGTGAATGAATCGCTGCCATTGAAATCAGCTTCGGGGGTGTAGGTGTAAGGCTGGCCCAAGCCGTTGACCGCACCATCAAAAGCCAACGTGCCATGACTGGGCGGATCGATGATGGTGAAACTGAGGGTGTCCAGTGAACCATCAGGATCGGTGGCCAGCATGATGGATTGTCTGACCTGGTCTTCTGTGGCGAATAAGGTCACGCTTTCAGATATTGGTGGGCGGAAATTTCTCGACACATTGATGTTGACGGTGGCCGGTTCACTTTCGCTGGATTCAAAGCCATCACGTACCCGGAAAGTGAAACTGTCGGTGCCGGTGAACCCTTCATCAGATGCATACGTCACCATCGCAGTGTCATTGGACACATCCCGGTTGTATTCGATGACGCTGGTTTGAAACACATGCACCAGATCCAGTTGTTCATCGAGCACGAACATTTGATCAGCATTCACCCCGATCGCTCTGGGTCTGGAAAAATCTCCCAACACAAAACAGCGGGTGTCAGTGGGGCAGCTGGATTTGGCTTCCCCGGCAAAAAAACCGTCCGGACTGAAGCGCTGGATGCGCCCTTTGCTGCCGCCATCGCCGAACTGACCCCAATCTGCGGTATAGATGTTGCCATTGGGGTCCACATCGATGCCGCTCAATTGGTAAAACTGTCCTCGTCCATTGCCAGCACTGCCGCCACCCGAACAGGTCACGCCATCAATGCAGGTGAAGCCAAAACTCGCACCCCGCGTGATGTCACAGCCTGATCCTCCGGAACACCTGCCTAACCACCTGATGTCATTGCTGAGGATCAGATCGCCGTTGGCGTTGCGCTTGGGGGCTTTGATTTTGAATAAACGGTGGGCAGTGGACACCAGGATGTCACCCTCAGCGGTGAAGTTGATGTCCCGTGCCACGTCGCGGTCATCATCGACGCAGTTATTGCCATCACACAACTTGATCAACTGAAAACCTGGTGGGGCGGTATCCGGACAAGGACCTGGGTTGGTTGACGTACCGGGCAGATAGTTGGCAATGGGGTTGATGGGAATGGCGTCATGCAAATCAAACACCCAGACCCGATCGCAACCCGGAGACAGGTACATCACTTCGTCATCACTGATGTTGGCCGCATTGACCGAGCTCCAGGGTGCGTCTTCAGTGGTGTATTGTTGTACGGTTTGCAGGGTTTGTGCATCCAGGCGATAAATGATGGGGCGTTGAGGTTCATTAACCGGGTCATACGCCGTGTAAATCACTTCATTGCGTTCAGGGTGCACTTTCAGTCCAAAAATATCCGCCTTTCTGGGCATGTTTCTGTGCGTCACATATTGTCCATTTTCATCGAAGATGGCCACCCGATGATTGGCCAGAGGATTTTGGTTATCCGGATCACAGCCTGAATTGGTGCCCACATCCAGTACATAGGTGATCTTATCGTCGGTGGTGGTGACATAAGAGGGGTTGGCCACTTGCTCAGGTGGCCGGTCCCGGCAATCAGTGGACAGCTTAGGCAGTCGGAAATCATCAATGAAAAATGGCAACAAAGGTGATTTGAAAAAGCCGTTTTGCGGCAGTGTCTCAAGGTGAAAACTCAGCGGGTCACCATCGGGGTCAAAACCTTGTAAGGGGATTTGAACAAAATCAAAAGTTTGCGCATTGACGCTGTTGGCATCGGCCGATGGCAGCTGATTGGTGCCCTGTTGTTTGACGTTGATGATTTGAGTGACAGAGGCACTGTTGCCACTGGTGTCGGTGGCGGTCCAGATGACTTCGTTGATACCCCCCAACAACTCAACCCGCTCTCTGTTGAAGTTGTCGGTAAAAAAAGTCACGCCTGTGGCGGTGATGCTGATGTCGGGGTCACCCAAATCAAACACCTGAGGGACACCCATGCCCATACGTGAGATGTTGGTTTTGCCATCAACCAGGTTACCCTCAAAAGCCAGGCTGGGTGGGGCCACAATGATCGGGTCTATGGTGTCAACCACGGTGATGTTTTGCGTGAAGGTGGTTTCATTCCGCTCACCTTCGGCATTGGGGCCATTGTCTTTGGCGGTCCAGGTGTGGGTGCTTTGTTCATTCAGTGGCCAAAAGCCTTTCTCTGCGATCAGTTCGACCTGTCCATCACAGTTGTCCTCCACGATGAATGCCTGGCGCAGTACATCGCCATTGCTCAGGTTGGTGGCCACATTGAGTGAATCAAATGTGGTGCCACCAATGTCCACGGCTTCAAAAACGAAATCCTGACTGCCCAAGGCGCTGAATGTGGGCGCAAACAGATCCAACACACTGACTTTTTGATAATCGATGTTGATGGCACCACTGGGAAACGGATCAAACACTTCATTCAAAGCGGTACCCAGGGGAAATTTGCCCAACTCAATGCCGATGTTTAAAATGGTTTCAGCGGCTATTACACCGGCAGTGCCACCCAGATATTTTTCCACCCCTTTGGGCAAACCCGGAATGTAGATGAACACAAAATCAATCGGAGAGACCAGGGTTTCTGCTGTCCATTGTAGGTAATGGTTACCAACCGGCACCGTGTATTGGTCGTTTAAATCAGTGGTGATGTCGGTGCCAAAAGTATTGAAGTCAACCCGTGTGGCAGTGTTCCAGTGAAAAGTCGTGGGTGTGCCAAATGCACCCCAGTGCTGATCCCGCGAAGTCGGCACACTCAGAATGTTGTTGCGGTATTCAACTTCCCTTTCATGATCGACAGTGACACTGCAATTGTTGCCCGGGTTGAAAACAACATCTTCAGGCCGGTACAAGATGGGCGCACAACCCTTGAGCCCAAGGTTCAATGCATAGCTGGCAAGTGACGCTTCAAAACTGCCCACCAGCGCGGCGCCAAAAGCCGCGTTGTAAGCTACACCCTGGCCATAAACACACGCATCATTGATGGCATCACCCCGTTGTTCAAAGGCTTTTTCGCGATCAAACACTGCAGTTTGGGGGGGATTGGCGTAGGCCGGAGCGGCTAACAAACAACCCAGCACCAGGGTCACCCGGTTCAGGCGATTCAATCGTTTTGGTAAAGACATGTTGGCTTATTTCTCTGTGGCTCAGTGATATAGGCGTAAGCCATCAGTCTTTGGGATCATCTCATTCCAGTTTGTGCAATGCTTGTTGGGTTTTAACCGTTCGGGGATCTCCCGGTGGGAAGGCTTTGGTGGCATGGTTCAATACAGCTTGCCAGTGTGCTCTGGCTGTTTCAATATCGCCCAAACCGTGTGCAGCCTCACCCAGATCATAACGGGTCCAGACCGTGACCCAGCTGTCCGGACCATCCATTGTTTTGCGGGTCTCCCAGGTGTCATTGAGGATGTTTTGGGCCTGTTCAAACTGACCTTTGGCGTTGTAAACCCGACCCAGGCCCTGTTGTGCAGTCATCAGGATGTAGTCAGGTTGATCGCTGGCAGCCTGCATGATCTGTATGGCTTCGGTGTAGCTTTGTTCTGCCTCATCAAGCCGTCCGATACCCAACTGTCCCCGTCCCACCAGATTCAAATCATAAGCCACATAAGGGTGTGCGTTGCCACGGGCCCGGCGTTCAATCATCAACACCTCTTCAGACAATGGCAAAGCCTGCGCAAACTCCTCCAGCTGATTGTGTAGAAAGGCTTTCATTAACAGTATGCCAGCCAACTCAGGACTGTCAGCAGCATGCACTTGTCGGGCAGATTTGACCGCCACCACCAGGTGTTCTTTCGCCTCATCGGTGTGACCTGCCTGGGTCAAACCTCCAGCCAGGTTGGCATGACCATCAATCACTTTTGGGTGTCGCTCACCGAAGCTCAATTTGAGGATGCGCAACGCTTCACGGTAATGTCCAATGGCTTCATCAAACATCCCCTGATGATCATAGGCCATGGCGACGTAATTATGCGCCGTACCCACCCGGTCATGATCAGGGCCATGCAAAGCCGTCCGAATGGCCAGTGATTGTTGGTGATGGGATAGACACACCTCAAACTGGCTGGCGTTGCATGCCATAACGCCGAGGTTGTTGAGGGCTGTGGCCACCACCCTGTGGTATTGACCAAACCGCTTTGTGACGATGTCTTTGGCGAGGGTTGAATGGTGTTTGCTGTCCTCAGCACTGCCTGAATTGAACGTAATGTCTGCCATCAACAGATGTAAACCGGCCCGTTGCTCGACATCTTCGTCTTCGGTTCTGTCCAACCCGGCCAGGGCTTTTTCGATGGCTGCTTTGGCGTCCGGGTATTTCCCCAGCTTCAGGTAAGCCCGACCGATGGTTTGGTAGAGCTGGGTTTGTAATTCTGGTTCATCCGCCAGTTCTGATTCAATCTCCTTGAGGCCTTGATCCAACAATGCTTTGGGATCAATGGCTTGTCCTTGAGCCACCATGGGATTAGCCCGGTCAAATAAATTCACCATAAACCCGGAAACCCGATCAGACCGTTCTACCTGTGCCAGCACACGGCTTTGTTCAATGTCCAGTCGGTACAAATGAAACCCCAACAGCAACGACAGCACCGCAGTGAATGCAACGGCAGCAACCACTCCCCCGGTGTTTCTTTGACAAAACAAACGGACAGATTGCCAAAAACCAGGTGGCTTCATCAGGATGGGCTCATGATGAACAAACCGTTTGATGTCCTCAGCCAACAAGCTGACACTTTGGTACCTGTTGGCCGGATCAGCCTGACAACATGCCAATAAAATGGGGTCGATGACAGGATCGATCTTCGGGTTTAACTGACTCAATGGCGTAGGCTGTGCTTTGTGCAACAAATTGGCTATTTCTCCAATCGCCTTGTCTTGTAGTTCATGCGGCCCTTTCCCGCTGAGCAAATGATACAGCAGCACACCCAAGGCATACACATCTGTGGCCGTCGTCAATAAACCACCATTCAACTGTTCCGGAGAAGCGAATTGCGGGGTCATGATGCTGGTCATGGAGCCCGTATTGGCATGACCCTGGTCTTCATCGATCCATTTGGCAATGCCAAAGTCCAACAATTTCACTTGTCCCGAGTCATCAATCAACACATTGGCTGGTTTGATGTCCCGGTGCACGATCAGCCGCTGATGTGCAAACTGAACCGCCGCACACAAGTCAAGAAACAACGCCAGACGTTGGCGCTGATTGAGGTCATGTTTATTCGCATAACTGAGAATGTCTTCACCCTGAACATATTCCATCACCAGATAAGGCTGCACCGTTTCGTCATCACTTTGCCATTGCCCGCCATCCAGTAAAGTGGCAATATTCGGGTGCTGCAAACTGGCCAATACCTGACGCTCCTCAACAAACCGATGACGGAGGTTCTGCTGACCTGAGCGCATCAGTTTGATCGCCACCTGACGCTCATACTCGCCATCATCCCTTTGGGCCAGATACACATCCCCCATACCGCCACGGCCCAAAAGATTCAGCACCCGCCAGGAACCGATGCGTTCCGGTGGTTCTTCGTCAAACATTTGACTGGCTGAAACAACGGCAGATTCCACAGAATCTTGTTCAGACTGGTGTACCTTGAGCATGTCTTGCAGGGTGTTGAGCAACTCAGGGTGTTTGCTGGCAAAAGCATCAATGGCCTTGGCCTGCTCTGATTGAGGCAGCTGGATAATGGCCTGAAAATGCTCATCCAGGATGAGAAAGGATTGATTATTCATGGTTTAATTTGACTGCCTATCCAGGCCCTGGCGGTGATCAGGTCTCGTTTAATCGTGGCTTCACCCACTGCGAAATGTGTGGCCATTTCCTTCACCGTCATGCCACCAAAATAGTGGCATTCAATGACTTCAGCTTTTCTGGCATCCAGAGCAAGTAGCTGATTCAATGCGGCTTCCAAATCCAGAATTTCATAGCCATTGTGGGCCTCTTCGGCCAAATCAGCATGGATGTTCATGGTGATTTTCTGAGGGTTATTGCCGCGTTTTTGGGCATGACGTGAACGGGCTTCATCGACCAGGACATTGCGCATGACTTTGGCCATGATGGCCATCCAGGCCAAAGGTGAATGGGGCGATTGCTGACCTTTGAACCAGCGCATCACGGCCTCGTTAACCAATTCTGTGGTTTGAAAAGCCTGACCTGACTCCCGGCGCAATTGTCGCCGTGCCATGCGTTTGAGCTCCGGGTAGGCCTCATTGATCAACTCATCGGTAGTCCATGTGTTTTCATTGGTCTCAACGGGTCTTTCATCTGAGTTGTTTTCTTCTGTCATTAAAACCTGTGGCCAAAGATACGTGAGGCCAAAAGCACCACAGACCATTGAATTATGGAGTTTTATTAGTGTATCAGAAACCACAAGACAGATAAACACAGCCCCCTTCGACTTTGAGCTGTTGAAAAACAACGATACATTGAAGTCATTCTCCCAGGCAAACATTTTACCAGCCCATGGGATAGGAACACTGTACATCTGGAGGACTGTTGAACTGCTCGGGCCACCGACTTGGTTGGTGAACGAATAACGACTTATTAAGTCGTTCACTTGAACCATCAAAATGAAGTCCAGACATCATGTATCAATCCTTAATATCGCGGTTCAAAATTTTGTCGGCGGATCAAATCAGGATCCTGGAACAGCACCATGACCGAGTCGGGCGGGCCAGCGGCATTGAGCACAACTGAACTGATGAGCAAGTCGTTTTTGCCGTCCAGATCGGCATCACCAATGGTTAAAGCGGCCCCAAATCTTGTGTGCGCAGATACGACGCCCGGCTCATCTAAAAAACTCATATCAAAATCATCATAAGTACTCAAATCCAAACCGCTATCTGACCCATAGACAATACCAACCAGACCACTGTTTTCCAAATCACCGATGTCTTCATTAGGGATACCAATAACCAAATCGGCAAAATCATCAGCATTGAGGTCACCACAAGCCAGTGCTTTACCAAACTCATCACCTTGTTCAACAAGACCAGCTATTCCAGCGGTGTCCTGATGAATCATGATGTTCCTGGCATCACTTAAGCCACCGCCATTACCAGCCTGGTCTGACGCTGTGCCGTAGAGGATGTTCACCGCGCCGGCCATGTCCTGATCATTGAGCCGTTCTCCGGGAACCCCAATGGCCAAGTCATCATTACCATCGTTGTCAAAGTCACAGGCCGCCAACGAGTAAGCAAACCGGTCGCCCTCTTCACTGCCGCCAGCGATGCTGCCTGAGTCCTGGTTAAAGATTTGGCTGGCAACGTTGGTCAGGCCATTTTGATTGACATTGGGAACGCCTGTTTCCACACCGCGAAGCACATGCAAACTGCCGGCACGCTCCCCGCCCACCTGATCAGAAGGTGCTCCAATGGCCAGATCATCTATGCCATCTCCATTAAAGTCACCGGTTGCCAGGCTGTAGCCAAACTGTTCGCCTGGATTGGCGCCACTGGGAATTGAGGGGGTATCCTGACTGAACAGTTGTTGGTTGTTGGCAGACAGCTCAATGCGTGCTAAATTCATATTAAACTGCGAATCACCCATGACAATATTGACGGCGCCCGCAGCAACATCACCACCGATGGACTCACCGGGTACACCAATGGCCAAATCATCGGCGTTGTCACCATTGAAATCACCAGTAACCAAAGCAAAACCAAATAAATCAAAGGCTTCAACCGATTCAGAAATGCCGTCAATGTCCTGGTGTATTAGCACAAATGGCTCAGGATCGGATAATTCAGGATACAAATTATGGACCACACCGGCATTATCATCACCACTCAATTGTTCGCGAGGTGCGGCGATGATGAGATCCCACTTAAAATTTTCTGCGGTTTCACTGCCGCCAAACCTTCCTGCCGCAAGGGCATAACCAAAACCATCGTCATCCTCTTCACTGTCAGCAACATTCGGTGAGTTTTGGGTGTACAGAACATTGCTGCTGTCGGCGTAAGGCCCTTTACCGGGTGATAGCCTGATCTGGCTTACCGCACCGTTTTCAAGCAATCCATCCGAGCTGTAATTGGGGATACCAATGTATAAATACCCATCAACATGTTCTGTTGTGGTCTGCCCATTGGTGGTGGTGTATTGACCAGGCCGTATCAGTAAAGTATGACCAAATCTTGATTGAACTTGAGAATCGCCATCAATGAATGCAGCATCATGGGTGAATTGAATGTTGCCAACCAATGAAACACCATAACTTAGGTTGATCCACATCAAACCAATCAAACACCATTTTTTACCCATCACATCACGCTCCCATTGTTCATCAAATTTACCTGTTCACTTTTTATAGGCGGAAGCGGCCATCATTTGGGATCACCACAGCTGTATTTTCAATGACCTGATCTGGGGACCTGAGTCCTTTTTAAACCATGACGACCTGCTGTGACCAGCTTCTGAAAGTACGCCAGATCGCCATAGCCAGGCCTGATTTTAGTTGCTGCAAGCCAGACCCTCATCCCCATACCAATGAGTCTAATTCAAGTTTGCTCTGATAGCCTGACAATGATCAATCACGCTTTTTGTGAAGGTTCCGCAACCCCGCCAAAGCGCCTGTGACTGACAGAGCAATGAATAAATCAGCTGACTCCCATTGCAGTCAGTGGAAAGTACTGATCAGAATCATGAGATTGCCACACCACTGTCGTAGCTCGAAATGACCGCGATGTTGATACCTTATTCATGTGGGATGATTCAACTCGGTTTAACTGTCATGGCAGCTAGCCAAAGCCTGAATTAACTTCTGCTTTCTGCAGTGACCGCTGAAACCAATACCTTAACCTGGTCTGCGGTACCTGGTCATCACCATTTAAATTTCGATGAGCTCATAGTCAGGGCCCAAACGAAACATTTGGATCAAAGAACCTTTTAACACGGGTATAAACAATGCTTTGAGGTCACCAAATGTATATGCTGATTTGGTTTCCATGCCAACCAATACCTTACCTGGCTGACCATGTTCCACCAAGCCCTGAAGAAAACTGAGCAGCTCCTGGCGATTCAGCTCCTGACCATCAACGGCGAACACATCAGTTGATCGTTTTTCAACCACCGTATACTCATCCAGGGTTAATGTCGCATACAATCGATTGGCGGTGCTTTGTTGATTAATGATGCCATGACGTGTGAAAGTATCCAATAAGCCCTTGAGCACCAGGTTTTTCAATATCTGCTCAATGCGCTGTTGCTCATCAACTGAATACATGCTGTGAGACTTCTTCCATGGGATCCCCAGCGGTTTCACATCCCTGCCATACAAGCAAAACTGATCCAATTTCTTTTTTTCAGGTATGGTTTCTGTCACCTCATGCCGGGCGTCTTTGCTGCTGCCTTGCAAATCAATATGGAAATACCCCAGGGTGTGATAAATACAATGAGAACCAGGGATCTTATACATGCCATACCCATTGATCATCGGTATCCCAAGACGGTGTTCCCTGATGTTGTGTGGAAAAAAATGGAAACTCATCAACTCACTGAATCCTTGCTGCCTCAACTCACCCAAAAATGCGTCATAGGCTTGCTTGTGCAGTTTTCGCTGTGCCCGTTTTTTCAGACCGGCCAAATCTGCTTGACTGGGTTTTTCACGCGCCACCAGGGCGTGATCAATGCCCAGCTCTCTGAAGACACTTTCGATGTGTTCGGTGATGTATTGGGGCATGTGGTAACCGGTGCTTTGTTCTTCACTTTGGTAGTCACCAAAAACGGTAATCCCCATCCTGATTTGTTCTGCCAGGTCTTTGATGTTGACTTCGACCGCCACTTTGCCCTGAATGGCCGGGTCTGGTTCGTTTTTGGCTTCAACTTGAGAAAAAATCACTCCTGTCAGGCACAAGGCCAGTATCAGATAACGCATGTACACTCCTTTGATCTGTCAATTGGATGGGTTCGAGACATTATTTACCGCAGATCAGGCACAAAGTGAAGTGTTTTCTGTGACAACTGTCCGATTCAGGTATACCGAATATGCACTTTTATAAACCTCAATCAAACCAAGATCTGCAACATCTACCTGTGACACTGCTTGTGATTGTTCAGAGAGGCCTTGGCGCACGGCCAGACGCTGGAACGGGTTGAATGACAGCCATGATTAACCGGTAAACCCTTCCGGATGTTGTTTCCCATCATCGGCAATCTGATGCCAGGGGGCCTTGGAATCAACAAAGATGTGGTGGGCGACTTTCAGGTGCTTGATTCCTGTTGTAATCAATCCGGCCGGTACAAAATACCGCGCATCATCATTGTGTCCTGGCACCGTGGATCCACAGGTCTGACAAAACCAGGTTTGCCAGTCATGCCCGGGTTTTCGCCAGGAAGCAATGTTGTCTTGACCACTGAGCCAGGCCAATTGTTGTTTGGGGATTACCAACACGGCCATACCGAACACCCCCGATGCCCGTCGACAAATGGAACAATGGCACTGATAAATGTCCGCCTGATCGGCCTGGATGGTGAACGCCACCTGACCGCAGTTACAGGCTCCTTTAAGCATGGCTTTTACGATTCATTTTTTGATTGACTGAGCTTAGACAAATTGATGACCTCAAATGTTGACCTGACATCATCATAGGGAAGGGCAGGTAACTCATCGATATAAAACCTGACCTGAATGGTATCAGCATCCGAGTTACACATGATGTCTGTCTCGTACTTTGAGGCTCTTTGTAACATATAGACTTTTCCTGCTTCAAATGTGGTTTCAAGAACCACAGGGTGTTCACTGGTTAACATCACCCTGCCGCATTGTCCAAAACCCTGATTCAAACTCAACCCCAAAGTGTATGAACCAGCATCTAGCTCTATATATGTAGGTGACTGAGCAGATGTTTTGATGGAGTTGTTCAATTCAACACCATTGATACTGACCAGCTTGATAGGAAAATTTTTAACTGCGTGAAGCAGCAAAGCAGTACCATTTGTGTCAACATGGGTATCGGGTTTAATCACATACCCGTGATATTGAGGACTACCGCAGGCCACCAACACCAGGAATGACATGAGTGTCAGTACAGGTTTATCAGCCGTTTTTATCATGCGTTTGTATATTGGAGAAAGCTTCATCTGTTAGTGATCATCAGCTTGTCATGTTCTGGTGCTTCGATTATAAGCCTTATACGACAATCACGCCAATCGACAATAAAAAAGCCGACCCAAAGGCCGGCTTTTTCAAGAAAACAAATCGTTTTCGATTTATCTTTTGAGGTTCTTTTTCAAACGGGTGATGGCTTGAATCTGCGCCACGGCTTTGGCCAGTTCGGCCTGTACTTTGGCGAGGTCTTGTCGTTTGGACTTGTCCTTCAGCAAAGCTTCGGCTTCTTCTTTGGCCTGGATGGCAGCGGCTTCATCAATGTCATCAGCACGCAAGGCAGTGTCAGCCAACACAGAAACCAGGTATGGTTGTACCTCGAGGATACCACCGGAGACATAAAAGTCTTCTTCGGTACCGTCTTCCAGGTGGACGCGCACCTGGCCGGGTTTCAGTTGTGTGATCAACGGCGCATGTCTTGGGGCAATACCCAATTCACCGGCCACACCACTGGCTACGACCATGGTCACTTCGCCTGAATAAATGGCTTTTTCTGCACTGACGATATCACACTTAATGGTTGACATGATTATTTACCTCAAGCTGCTTCTTTTTCGGCCATTTTCTTGGCCTTTTCTAACACTTCATCAATGGTACCGGCCATGTAGAAAGCCTGTTCCGGAATGTGATCATACTCACCTTCAATGATGCCTTTGAAACCTCGGATGGTTTCACTCAGCGACACATAGGTACCTGGGGTACCGGTGAACACTTCTGCCACGAAGAAGGGTTGTGAAAAGAATTTCTCAACTTTACGTGCCCGGTATACCACCTGACGATCTTCTTCTGACAATTCATCCATACCCAAAATGGCGATGATGTCTTTCAGTTCTTTGTATCGTTGCAAGGTACCCTGTACAGCACGGGCGGTGTTGTAATGCTCTTCACCGACCATCAATGGATCCAATTGACGGGAAGTCGAATCCAGTGGATCAACCGCAGGGTAAATACCCAGCTCGGCAATCGAACGAGACAGTACCACAGTCGCGTCCAAGTGAGCAAAAGTGGTAGCTGGTGATGGATCGGTCAAATCATCGGCAGGTACATATACAGCCTGAATCGATGTAATCGAACCTTTCTTGGTAGAGGTAATACGCTCTTGTAATTTACCCATTTCCTCTGCCAGTGTTGGCTGATAACCCACCGCAGAAGGCATACGACCCAGCAGTGCAGATACTTCGGTACCCGCCAGGGTATAACGGTATATGTTATCAATGAATAACAGCACGTCACGACCTTCGTCACGGAAGTACTCAGCAATGGTCAATCCGGTCAGGGCCACACGGAGTCTGTTGCCTGGTGGCTCATTCATCTGACCATATACCATGGCCACTTTTGAATTTTCAAAATTGTCAATGTCAACAACACCAGCTTCTTGCATTTCAAAGTAGAAGTCATTACCTTCACGGGTACGCTCACCCACACCAGCAAATACCGACAGACCGGAGTGCTTGGTGGCGATGTTGTTAATCAGTTCCATCATGTTCACGGTTTTACCTACACCGGCACCACCGAACAAACCAATTTTGCCACCCTTGGCAAATGGACAAACCAAGTCGATCACTTTGATACCGGTTTCCAATACTTCGTCAGAAGCGGCTTGCTCATCATAAGCAGGAGCGTCACGGTGGATTTCCCAGTGCTCTTCGGCATTCACATCACCACACATGTCAATGGGCTCACCCAATACATTCATGATGCGACCCAGGGTTTTGTTACCCACAGGTACTGAAATGGCCGCGCCTGTGTTGCTGACGTTCAAACCACGTTTCAAACCGTCAGTTGAACCCAGTGCAATGGTTCTGACCACACCGTCACCCAGCTGTTGCTGAACTTCCAAAGTGGTGTTGGTTTCGGCTATTTTTAATGCATCATACAATTTGGGCACTGCGTCACGTGGAAACTCAACGTCTACCACCGCGCCGATGATTTGTACTATGTTACCTGAACTCATATCTGACTTCTCCTATACTGCGGCCGCGCCGCCGACAATTTCTGAAATTTCTTGGGTAATGGCTGCTTGTCTTGCTTTGTTGTAAATCAACTGCAAATCTTTGATCAAATCTGATGCATTATCAGATGCAGATTTCATCGCCACCATTCTTGAGGCATGCTCTGATGCCAAATTCTCTAAAACACCCTGGTAAACCAGAGATTCGATGTAGCGGTTCATCAGTTGATCCAGTACATCTTTGGCTTCCGGCTCATACAGGTAATCCCAGTTGTCTGAGATTTCCTCTTCTTCGGTTTCCGGCAAGGGTAATAACTGATCAACCGCAGGTTTTTGGGTCATGGTGTTGATGAAGTCGTTGTAAACCAGGTACACATGACTTAATTCACCATTGACATAGGCATCAAGCATGACTTTAACCACCCCAATCAATTTAGTCAGTTCGGGGGTGTCACCCAATGCAGATATGTTGGCTTTTAAATCCACATCGACGTTTTTGAAAGTCGAAGCGGCTTTATTACCAATCGTGACCACATCAATTTTTGCACCTTTTTGCTGCCAGTCACGCATGTGCATGACACATTTTTTGAACAAAATGGAGTTCAAACCACCACACAATCCACGATCAGTGGAAATGATGATGTAACCCACACGATCAGCCTGCTGATCATGCATGAACGGGTGTTTGTACTCTGGCGTCGCTTTGGCCAAATGACCAATCATTTGCTTGATTTTATGGGTGTAAGGTCGCGAGGCATTCATTTGATCCTGTGCCTTTTTGATCTTACTTGCTGAAACCATCTCCAAAGCGGTCGTCACTTTACGTGTCGAGGTGACGCTTTTGATCTTGGTTACAATTTCACTACCAACTGCCATAGTTATTACCTGTTTTTAGCCGTTTGATTTAAGCCGTATTTACCAGCTGCCTGTTTTTTTGAAATCTTCTACGCCGGCTTTCAGCTCAGCTTCGATTTCCTCATTGAAGTCACCGGATTCGTTCAGTGATTTCATGAAGTCAGCTTTGGTGTTGTTCATGTGGTCAATCAATGAATCTTCGAATGCACCGATTTGGTTCATTTCCACATCATCCATATAACCACGGTCGATGGCGAACAATGAGACAGCCATTTCAGCCACACTCATTGGAGAGTATTGCTTCTGTTTCATCAACTCGGTGACTCTTTGACCACGTTCCAGCTGGGCTCTGGTGGCATCATCCAAATCAGATGCAAACTGAGCAAAAGCCGCCAATTCACGGTATTGAGCCAGTGCCAAACGCACACCACCACCAAGCTTCTTAACGGCTTTGGTCTGTGCTGCACCACCCACACGAGATACCGACAAACCAGCATCAATCGCAGGACGAATACCTGAGTTAAACAGGTCAGTTCCCAGGAAGATCTGACCATCAGTGATCGAAATCACGTTGGTCGGTACAAAGGCGGATACGTCACCAGCCTGCGTTTCAATGATTGGCAGAGCGGTCAATGAACCGGTTTTGCCTTTGACTTCACCGTTGGTGAAACGCTCAACATAATCAGCATTAACCCGTGCGGCACGTTCCAGCAAACGTGAATGCAGATAGAATACATCACCAGGATAAGCTTCACGACCCGGAGGACGTTTCAACAGCAAAGATACTTGACGGTAAGCCCATGCTTGTTTGGTCAGGTCATCATAAATAATCAAACCATCTTCACCACGATCACGGTAATATTCACCCATCGCACAACCTGAGTAAGGAGCAATGTATTGCATGGCAGCCGAATCGGAAGCGGTTGCCGCAACAATGATGGTGTGATCCATGGCACCATGCTCTTCAAGTTTACGAACCATGGCAGCAACAGAAGATCGTTTTTGACCTATGGCTACGTAAATACAGATAACACCTGTGCCTTTTTGGTTGATGATGGCATCAATCGCCACCGCGGTTTTACCGGTTTGTCTGTCACCAATGATCAATTCACGCTGTCCACGTCCAATGGGCACCATGGCATCAATGGATTTCAGTCCGGTTTGTACCGGCTGGTCAACCGATTTACGGTCAATTACCCCTGGGGCAATTTTTTCAATTGGCGATGTCAGTTTAGCTTCAATCGGACCGTTGCCGTCAATGGGGTTACCCAATGAGTCAACCACACGGCCAATCAATTCAGGGCCAACAGGTACTTCAAGAATACGACCAGTACATTTGGCTTTGTCACCTTCTGAAATGTGTCCGTAATCACCCAGGATTACCGCACCGACTGAGTCTCTTTCCAGGTTCAACGCCAGGGCATAAGTGTCGCCTGGTAGCTCAATCATTTCACCTTGCATCGCATCGGCCAGGCCGTGGATGCGAACAATACCGTCCGAAGTACTGACAACAGTACCTTCAGTGCGGGCCTCTGACTGAACTTTAAAGTCCTTAATTCGATCTTTAATCAGTTCACTGATTTCTGATGGATTCAATGTCGTTTGCATTGCATTTCCTCGTATTCTCTTAAGTCTGCTGACTTAAATTAATTAAATAATTCTGTTTTCATTCGTTCAACTTTACCGCTCAGGGTGCCGTCAATCACCAAATCACCACAGTGAATTCTGGCACCGCCCATCAATGATTCATCGATGTGCGTTTGTAAGCTGATGTCTTTACCTGTTCGCTTGCTGAGGGCCACAGTCATGTTTTGCTTTTGTTCATCAGACAGCTCAACCGCTGAATAAACATCCACAGTTAATGACTGGGAATCCTGCTCCAGATAATGCTGGAACAAATCGGCCACTTCAGGCAATAAACTCAAACGGTCATTTTGCACCAACAGGTGAACAAAATTCTGGTAGGATTCGCTGGCATCATTGCCACAAACCAGATTGACCAGTTCTTCGTCTCGAACATCCGGACGACTGAAATAATTCAGAATCTGATCATCATGAGCCATTCCGGCTGCGACCAATAAGTTCTTGGACCACTGCTCCACAACCGACTCACTTTTGGCAAATTCAAATGCCGCTTTGGCATAGGGTCTTGCTAATGTGATGGGTTCGCTCATATCAGATCTCTTTGATTAAATCGTCCAGCAAATCGGCGTGCTTACCGGCATCAACTTCTTTAGAAATCAATTTTTCAGTTCCGGCAATGGCCAATGCAGACACCTGCTGACGCAAGGCTTCTTTGGCACGATTTGCTTCTTGTTCAATTTCAGCCTTGGCGGCGTTCATCTGGCGCTCTTTCTCTGCCAGGGCGTCGGCTTTGGCCTGATCCTTGATTTTGGTTGCCATTTGAGTGGCCTGGTCTTTGATGTGACTGGCTTGTTCTTTGGCTTCCACAATCAGGGTATCAACCTTGGCTTTGGCCTGATTCAGTTCTTTCTCAGCACGATCGCCGGCGGCCAGGCCGTCAGCGATCTTTTTCTCGCGCTCTTCCATGGCGCCCAGAATTTGCGGCCAGATGTACTTCATGGTGAACCAAATGACGGCAAAGAACACCAACATTTGGATGATTAAAGTGACATTTATGCTCATGTGTGTACTCCGACTAACGTTTAACTGACTGGCTTGTTATTAACCTGTTACTGCGGCCAGGAATGGATTCGCAAAGGTAAAGAACAGTGCAATACCCACGCCAATCATGGCAACCGCATCGACCAGACCCATCAGCAGGAAGTATTTACCTTGCAACATAGGGGCCAGTTCAGGTTGACGAGCAGATGCTTCCAGCAAGCGACCACCCAGGATACCCAGACCGATACCAGTACCAATTGCACTCAAGCCCAAAATCAACGCCACAGCAATGGCGGTCATGCCTTGAATATCAGCTACTAATGCTAAGTTTTCCATCGTTTTCTCCGATTTATATTTTAAAAAAATTCAATAAAAATTAATGTGAATCATGCTGCTCGTGGGCCATGTTCAAATAAACCACACTCAACATCATGAAAATATAAGCTTGCAGGGTGATGATCAATATGTGGAATAAGGCCCACACCAGCGCAAGTAAAAATTGTGCGATTGACATCACGCCACCACCGACACTGAATGCATCAGCCATACCGTAGTTCAATGTCAACACAGCGATGAGGATGAAGATCAACTCACCGGCATACATGTTTCCGAACAGTCGCAAGCCTAACGAGACAGGCTTGGCCACTGTTTCAACAATGTTCAGGAAAATGTTCGGTACCGCCAGGATGGTTTGCACCAGTAAATTGGGGCTTTCGAACGGGTGCGTGGCAAACTCCTTAAAGTATCCCAACGCAAATGGTTTCTTAACTGTAAAGCTGTAGTAAAACACCAGCAACATCACGCCAAATGACAGACCGAAGGTGATGTTCAGATCTGTTGACGGTACGACGCGCATGTACTCAATGCCCACCAGGGTTCCCAACCAGGGCAATAAGTCAACAGGGATCAGATCCATGAAATTCATCATGAATACCCAGATGAAAATACTCAGGGCCAATGGAGCAACAATTTTGCTGTTACCGTGGAAGATGTCTTTGACCTGGGCATCAATGAACCCAATGACCATCTCCAGAAGATTCTGGGTTTTACTGGGCACGCCTGACGAAGCCTTTTTGGCCACCCTGCGGAAAAACCAGATGTAAAGAACTGCCAGCAACAGGGTGTAAAACACACTGTCGGTGTTAATGGTCCAGAATGAGCTGTTTTCTACCAGCTCGGTGGTGTGATTTACCAGATGGTGTTCAATGTATCCACCAGCGCCGCCTTCGCCACTTGCCATTGTTACTTTCTCACTTAAATGATGTTAATAATGCCACCCAAAACGCCAATAGGGTGGCCATAAATCCAATCAATAAAGGCATCAACACGAAGTTATAGTTGGTCAAAGCCAGGTAAAACAGCAGGCCAATAACCACGAACTTGAGTATCTCGCCTTTAAACATCCTGCCAACCAAAGTTTTGGTATCGCCCATTGGCGCCACCACCAGCACAGTGAATACCAGAGAGCCCAAAGCGCTGATGATGGCGCCGGCTGCTGCTGATATGGCTGATTCTGAACCCTGCACAAAATAAAACAATGTAGCAATCAATGCACCAATAAGGACTTGATAGACAGGGATTTTAACAACTGTTTTCTTAACCTCTTGCAAGGTGATTTCTTTGGTCATTTCAGGCTTGGGTCAATCAAAAAACTGGCTTGGATGCGCGAGTCAATCTGATTGCCTCAACTAAAAGCGGGTGCATTATAATGGTTTAAATAAGGCAACGCAACGGTTTTAGGGCAAAATTAGCAATGATTGTTGTTGTCGATTTCAGCCCTGATCCACCGGCCGTTTTTCACATGCGCCACAGACTGTCTGAGTTGTTGATAAAGGTTATTTACGCTTTTTTCTGGCCCGTGGGTGCGCCTTGTCGTAAACCTGCGCGAGGTGTTGAAAATTCAGGTGGGTATAGATCTGGGTAGTGGCCAGATCGGCATGACCCAGCATTTCCTGCACACTGCGTAAATCTCCCGAAGATTCCAGCATGTGACTGGCAAACGAATGGCGCAGCAAATGCGGATACACCCGCTCCCACAGCCCTTGCTGCTGAGCCCAATTCTTAACCCGTGCCTGGATGCTTCTGGGCTTAAGCTGTCCGCCACGCTTACTGATGAACACATATGGCCCGCTGTGCTGATTCCACAACACACTGATCGGCTGCCATTGCTGTAGTGCACTGATCGCCTGTTGACCCACTGGCACCAACCGCTCCTTGCTGCCTTTGCCCAATACCCTTACCAATCCGGCATTCAAATCCAGGTCAGGCCACTGCAGGCCGCTGAGCTCGGACAAGCGCAATCCAGATGAATAGAACAATTCCAGTATGGCCTTGTCACGGATTGCCAACTCAGAATTCAGGGGGATTTCGAGCAATTGAAACAAGGTGTCCACATCCAGCACCTGCGGTAAGGTGCGTTTAATCCTCGGCGTGGAAACCAGTTCAACCGGGTTGTTTTCCAACACGCCCTCGCCCACAAAATAATCAAAAAAGTTTTTCAGGTGCGAGCGGTACCGGGCCAGCGATTTGGCAGCGAGTCCAGATGCCGAACGGGCCATCAGATAACTGCGCAGATCACTTTCGGTCAACCGACTGATGTTTTGCTGTTTGGCTTCAGACAAATGGTCAATGAAGTGACTCAGGTCGCGGCGGTTGGCGGACACCGTCAGCGGTGATAAGCGCCGGTGTTCAGCCAGGTGCTGAACATACTGCTCAAGACATGACCTGAGTTTCATCGCCTGAATGGGTTTGTTGAAAATAGTGACACAGAACACCGGTCAGTTTTTGCAGGATGTCGCTGGACGCATTGGGCGGGAATTTATCTTCTTCCTGACTGGCAAATGCCAGTAAACCAAATTCAGCCTGATTGCCGATGGGTAAAACAATGGCTGAACCAATCTGCTGCTCACCAAACAGGCTGTTCAGCTGTTCCGATTTCAAGCGGCCTGCCAAAGGTTCGGTTTTCATTTGAAACAGAGAAAACTGCTGCCTGATTGCAGCGGTCATCATGATCAGGTCATCATGCCGGTTATCACCTGCCAGCCCTTCAGGCAGCACCAATCGGGTGTGCTCACTGGGAAAACGTTCATGCAGTTGCTCAACAAATGCCGTCAGATAATGGGCTGCCGACACCCCTGTCAGATCGGTGAGCATATCCACCAGGCGATTCATCAAGGATTCACTTTGCTGGGCATTGCGGATCAATTGATTCAATTGCTTATTCAGGACCTGATTTTTGTCTTGCAAGATACGCAGCTGATGAGTGGTCAGGTTGGTCAGCTGACCTTTGGGCGAGGTCACTTTCAGCTGATTAAGCAATTGCGGGTGTTCGGCAAAAAATTCCGGATGGCTCTCCAGATAGGCTTTGATGTCTGTGGCTTTGATTTCTGACTCACTCATGATTGATTTGTCCTCTGTACACCAATCGGGCCGGGCCCGTTAGTTTGATTTTATCACAGTCCAGGTCGTAGTTGACCTGCACATCTCCTCCCGGCATGGATACCGTGATCGGGTTGCCGGTACCGAGCAATTGTCCGGCGGCAATGGCGGCGGCACAGGCACCGCTGCCGCATGCCAGGGTTTCCCCAACACCCCGCTCAATCACACGGATGCGGATGTGCTGATCATTGATGCGGCTGATGGCTTCGGTATTAACCCCCGATTCGTGGACCTGTCTCGCTTGCGCACTGATGGCCGGCAAGTCAGAAGCTTGCAGGTCTTCTGCCACATAAGCCCAATGGGGGTTGCCCAGATTGACATAATGCCCGTTTACCCCGGCAATGGTTTGTGCCTGCTGAGTGATTTTTTGTGCCAGCTCAACGCTGATGTGATCCTCATCCTGGTAACTGAGCGTCACTGGCCCACCGGCACCCATGATGGTTATCGGCTGATCCAGTTCACCCTGGCGGTACAGATAATGAGCAATGGCCCGCTGACCATTTCCACACTGTTCCGCTGCGCCACCATCGGCATTGTAAAACTGGTATTGGATGCCAGCGGGTTGTTGACTGAGCACAATCAACTGATCGAAGCCCACCCCATAGCGGCGATCGGCCCATTGCGCAATGAGTGCAGCGTTGAGTGTCAGTGGTGTTGCGCCATCTCGCCAGTCGAGCAACATGAAATCATTGCCCAGGCCATGGAGTTTCTCAAACGCCAAACTGATCAAGGGTTGGTTTCCTGGGCGGTTTGGGCGGCCGATTCAGCCGGCTCATCAGGAATGTATAAGTCTCCTTTGTTGCCACAGGCAGTCAATGCCAGTGCAAAAAATACCACACTGGTGAGGGTTTTGTTGATGGATTTAAGCCATGCGATTACGGGTTGTTTGTTTTTCATGATTGGGGTTACCTGGCGGATCTGTCACGGTATAATAGAACGCTTTGCTCAGGATAACAAGTCACAGTCATTATGTTAGATTTCATCACCCAAAAAACCGGCGACAACCCCGAACTGCTCATCATCTGGCTGCATGGCCTGGGCGCAGATGGCCATGACTTTGAGCCAGTGGTGCCTCAATTCGCCAATCCGGATTGCGCCATCCAGTTTATTTTTCCTCATGCACCAGTGCAACCGGTCACCATCAATGGTGGCATGCGCATGCGCTCCTGGTATGACATCAAAATGATGGATATCGGCAAAATGCCCGATGAAGACGGTATCCGCGAATCTGAACAACGGGTTATGGAATTGCTCAATGCCCAAATCGATGCCGGCTTCAAGCCCGCACAAATCATCCTCGCAGGTTTTTCTCAGGGTGGTGCCATTGCACTGCATACCGCAGTGCGTATGAAACACAAACTGGCTGGCGTGATCGCCCTCAGTTGTTACCTGCCCATGAATGATCGGCTCACCACTGAACAATCTGGAGCCAACCTTGAAACCCCATTTTTCATCGGTCATGGCAGTTTTGATCCGGTGGTACCCATGGACCTGGGTAAAAGCGCCTATGAAACCCTCAGTGCCGCCGGCTACCCAGTCAGTTGGCATGAGTATCCGTTGCAACATGGCGTATCCATGGATGAACTGGAAGACATCAAACGCTTTGTTTTGGGGTTGAATCGCACTTGAGCCATTTAACGGCCAGTCAACAACTGATCGCCCGGCATCACCCTGAAATCCAGGTCGACTGGGTTGAGACCATTGATTCTACCCAATCCAGGGTTCGACCCAACAGCTTATTGATCAGCGAACACCAGGGTGCCGGTGTCGGCCGCCGGGGCAATCACTGGCTAACCCCGTCAGGTCAGGCCATTTGCCTGTCATACCGGTTCACGCTACCGTTGACTGCCAATCAAATGCATGGCTACGCCCTGGTGGTCGGCCTGTCAATTGCCGCCACCATCCGGCACTTTGACCCGACAGCACAACCTGGCCTTAAATGGCCCAACGACCTGTATCACCAGGGCCAGAAATTTGGCGGTATATTGATCAACCTGCACACCAGCACCAACAACGGACTCGACATCACCGTTGGCATTGGCATCAATTGGACGCTTGACCAGACCCAGCTTGACTCAGTGAACCAGCCAGTGACCAACATACCGCTCAAACAGCCACCCGCCCGCGCTGAATTCATCAGCCAATTGATCACCCGCATCAAGACCAACAACCAACGATTCACACAGCGTGGCTGGCCGGCCTTTCTGTCTGATTGGTTGCCGCTGGATGTCTTGCTGGACCAGCTGATCACCGTTCAGCAAGATGGACAACAACACCAGGGCTTGTGTCAGGGGGTCGATGAACAAGGGCGGTTACTGGTATTGATCGATGGCCGAATGAAGCACTTCTCCGGTGGTCAAGTGAGCGTCAGGGCGATATAATTGCCGTTTTACTCAACCGGCAGCCAATGCGATACCTCTTTATAGTTTTGTTGATGGCCAATATTGCGTTCTTTGTCTGGACGCAACGCATTGCCCCGCCGGAAAAGAAAAGCTTTCAGGTGGTTGACCCAGGCGTGAAAGCCTTGCAACTGGTGGCCGAAGCCGAACCCGACAAACCCACCGAAAGCATCAACAACCAATCCAGCGTCAACGATGACGTCAAACAAATGTGCTTTTCTGCCGGGCCATTTGACATCGAAGCCAATGTCCATGCTGCCGCTGAGATCGTTAACCCAGTGGTGCTGAAATCCAATATCCGCAAAATCACCACCACCCAGGAAGCGGGCTACTGGGTATATCTGCCAGCCCTGTCGAGCCGGGCCGAAGCCCTGAAAAAAGGCCGTGAACTGGCTGCTGCTTTTGTTAAAGATTATTATGTGGTCACCTCGGGAGACAATGAAAATTCGATTTCCCTTGGTCTCTATCGCGAACCTTACAACGCCGACAGCCGGATTGCTGAACTGCAGAAAAAAGGCTTTCAGGTCAACAAAGAAATCCGCATTGAACAATGGCCGGAATTCTGGTTGGACTTCAGCGTCACTGAAACCCAGCTACCGGGTCTGCCGGATCTCAAAGCCTCATACCCTGATGTCAGTCAGAATGAAGTGATCTGCAAAAACAACTGACTCACCAGTATGGCCCGCATCCTGTTCGCCGACACCAGCCACCCCAAACCCTATGATTACCAGGACCTGGCCGCACTGGCCATGGGAGGCACCGAATCCAGCCTGCTGCGAACCGCCCGGATTCTGCAAGGCAACGGCCATCAGGTCACGGTGTTTCAACAAGCCCGCGAACTGGCCGATGAACAACACGGTGTGCGCCTCATCGGCCCTGACCAACTGGACAACACCCAAGCACCGGAACATGTGGTGGTGTTGCGCAAGTTTCCCCAACTGCTGCGCTTTCAGCAGCAGTTCCCTGAGGCCCGGCTGCACCTGTGGATTCACACCTACAAGAACTGGGAATATGTGCTCAAGCGCGGCTTTCGGCTGAAACAGCCCTGGCAACTGATCACCAACTCGCACACCCACGCAGCCCATTGTGACCGTCTGTTGCACAAAGGCTTCTTTGGCCGGCTGTACAGCCTGTTCAAGGCCAGGGTGCCCATCCACACCTGTTACAACCCGATCCCCGCTGAACTGGCCGCAAACCCCAAAACCGAACGCGACCCGAACAAGCTGCTGTTTCTGTCAGCACCCAACAAAGGCCTGGCCCAGGTGCTCAGAACTTTTCAACAGATCAACCGCCACCTCAAAGGCCTGCAGTTGTACGTCGCCAATCCGGGCTACCGCAAAGACCACCCCGAAGACATCCCCAACGTGCATTATCTGGGTGCCCTGCCGGCTGAACAGGTACGCAACCACCTGGCCACCAGCCTGTGTGTGTTCTACCCGCAAGACAGTTTTGCCGAGACCTTCGGCCTGATCTACGCCGAAGCCAATGCCTTGGGTACCCCGGTGATGGCCCACGACATCGGCGCAGCCCGCGAAATCCTGCATCCCAACAACCCCCTGATCAAAGCCCACGACAACTACCAGATCACCAAAACCCTGGTCCACTGGCAACGCCAATTGCCCGAAGTCAGCTACAGAAAGGAGTTCGACGAACCGGCGATTTATCAGCAATGGGCAACGGCGTTGAGTTTGAATTCAAACACCACCCATTGATTCAGCTTTGTCACAGATGAACAGGGTTTAACGTGGACTGAAGTCCACGCTCCAATCTATCGCTCTGTCACTGCCACATCAAAAACAGACAATGCAAACCAACAACAAAAAAATTGAATTCCAGGCTAAAAAAATAGGTGCACACCTCAATGCCCCAACAGAGGGCTTTGATATCATTAGCCCTAACATGGAGCGTCGACTTCAGTCGACGACATCAGCACAGCTGATCACCCGACCCACGAGCCACAACAACCGACGGAAGTCAGCAACATGAAAGACAGGACGAACCGGAAATGTTTCTTTATCTATGGGATGTGACGATGCGCTTGTTAAAACAACCCACCTAACTCAACCTGGCATTCAGGCCTTTTGAAAAATAAACACCAACGCCAAGGCAGCCACACCTGCAAAACCAATACATCGACCAACCAACTGACCATCAATCATCAAGTCATGATTCTCATAGCGCCCAAGCTCTTTTCCACTCAAGTCTTTAACCAGACCTTTTCCGAAGCTGGCTGTTTTTTCACCATCATTAGAATAAACGAATCCCTCCTCTCCATAGTCGTATTCACCCAGTCGGATGTGTTGCTCCACTTTTAGCCAGCCAATTCCATGCCTGGCAAAAGCAATGATCTTTCCATCCTTATCAATTATGGTGTTCATTTCAGGCATTGATATCAATTAACTCAAATGATTGATGAATATCGAATTTTCAAAAATGGAACCATCAGTGCCCTATGTAAGCGTATAACCTCAGCTTATTGTCATCCGCCACACACTTAAATTGACCCAGTGCATTGATGAAGTCTTCAATGGCGGTGATGTCCTGCTTGTAAAGCCTGTTCCCTGCTTTGAGGTTATCTCTGGAAATGCAGTCCTCAAACTCTGATGGAAACTCAATCCACTCAACCTCTTTGTATAAAATTGGCTCAGCAAAGAAGGGTTTGAAATCAGGCACATCAAAATATGTACTGTTCACCTCTTCTCCATAGACCAATTTGTAATTAACAAAAAAACCATCAGCCAATCGGTCACACAACGCAGCAATCAATTTATCCCACTTGGCATCACTCATGAACGAAGCGGAAAACTTGGATTTGATGAGTTTGTTGATGGCTTGTAAAGATGGTCTGTCGTGCTTCATTTATTGTTGGTTATGATCCAAGTGAATCAATTGTACATTATGGTTGATCTTCCCTGGAATGGTTCTTCCTCCACTCCATGATGTATTCACAAATTGGCCATGGCTCATATCCATCCAAACCCCAACACTCGAACCTGTATTCAAATTCATCTTGATGAATGTTCATGTCTTGGTGCAGCCTTTTAAACACTTCGTTCTGTGATGGATGCGATTGAAGATGAAATGACACATAATCATTCAAACCCTCGATCAGAAAACAACCCAACAAACGCTTTTCAGCCAGTGTGGTGTCTTCGTCTTGATAGAGCTTCAAATATGCTTCCAGCTCTTCGACACGGCAAGCCGTGTATTCAAAATCCTGATCATATTGATCAAACCTTGAGGCTGGATCCACACCCAGCTTGCGCAATACGCTGGCAGCGGCATCCATGGTAGGGTATTTGATTTGAGTGTCATCAACCATTTCGTTCATCCATCGACATATATCAACTTCGCACCAACCCATCCAACCGCTCCCACAAGTCATCACACAAGCCTTTGCGGAAAACCGCTTGCCTGAACGTCGGGTGTTCCTGCTGATACATGTTGAGTTTGTCCGTGCGGCCATGGTCCCCACAGGCCTGTACATTGGCCAGGCGGTCGGCGGTTTTCACCAACAGCGCGATTTCCAGTTCTCCGGTGACTTCAGCCATCAGCGCATAGGTTTTGAGTTTGCGCTCTTTACGATCCGCTCCGGGCTGATCACTGAGGATGCCCACGGCACCGGCCACCAATGAACCGAACTTGGTTTCGATTTGTTCGACGGTCACAGCGGTGTCTTCGACCACGTCATGCAGGTAACCAATCACCTGTGCCACATCGCCATAAGGTTTCAGCAAGGACACCACCGCATCCAAGTGGTAGGCATAAGGCTGATCGCCATAACGCTGCTCACCGTGGTGTTGGATGGCGAAGTTTCTGGCTTGTTCCACGATATTCAATGTCTTGCCCCCTTGAGTTCCACTCATGTCAGATAAACACACGTCGTTAACTGCTCATGTTATCACAGCTGTATCCAGCAGTTTCAATGAGGAATGATTTCTGAATGGGTCACATGAATGTGATCAAATGTAATTGTGCATTCAACAATATGCAACCTAATGGTTGCATATAGCTGTTCGCTGTGCTTTAATAATTTGACTCCATCACACGAGGCACACTCCATGCAAAACATCATCGAACGATCCATCCGTATCCAGGCTTCCAAAGCAGCCATTTATGCCGCACTCACTGAAGCTGACAAACTGACCCAATGGTTTCCCAGCAGCGTTGAAGGGGACTTGACCCCGGGCAGTCAGCCGCTGTTTGGCTTTGGCGAACACGGCAAAAGCCGGGTCAGTATCGTGGCTGCTGAGCCGCATCATTACTTTGCCTATCGCTGGGTTCCGGGGGCCAATCACTGCGAAGGTGATGTCTCGCTGGTGGCCACCACGCTGGTGGAGTTTCGCATCAGTGAGGCCGAAGGTGGCTTTTGTGAAGTAAAAGTCACCGAATCAGGCTTCAATGAATTACCGGCTGACATCAAAGCCGATGCATTCAAACAAAACAATCAGGGTTGGGATTACATGGTCAACCGCCTGGAACAATTATTCACTGAGGCCGCCTGATGCAGGCTCAGGTATTCAAAGCCATGGGCGATCCGGCCAGACTGACCTTGTTATCCCGCCTGGCCTCGGGTGAAGGCCACACCATCGGCTCCTTGTCAGAAAACCTCGGCATGAGCCGCCAGGGAGCGCGCAAACAATTGCAGGTGCTGGTAGCGGCTGAATTGATCGAGTTGCACAAAGTGGGCCGGGAAACCGAGGTCACCATCAACATCGGCCAACTGCAACAGGCCAGGGCCTTCATCCGTGAGCTGGAACGCCAGTGGGATCAACGCTTGTCCGCCCTCAAAGCTTTTGTCGAACAGACTGACCCATCATCAGAAGCTGATGGCTGAACATGGGTAGTGGCTGTTACGTGATACACAACCCCTGGAGGGTCGACTTCAATCGACGACATCAGCGCAGCTGAACACTCAACCCTCAAGCCACTGACAAAACCAACTGACTCGGCTTTCTCGCAGATCAATGTGGTGTGAAGATCTGAGACCAGGACTGCATCACTCAGCCTGTTCAAACACATCCGGGCGCATCGGCACATAACCTGGCAATTGTTCGATGCGCTGCAGCCACTGTCTAATGGCTGGATATGTGGTCAAATCAAAACCGCCTTCATGGGCCACATGGGTGTAGGCATACAGCGAAAGGTCAGCGATGGTCAGCTGCTCTCCACACAAAAACGGGGTTTGTGAAAGCTGTTGTTCCATCACCACCAGGGCTCGGTGGCCGCCTTCTTGTTTGGTCACGTATTCAGCCCGGCGATCATCCGGTAAACCCAGGTACAGATTGATGTACCTGGCAACCGCGATGAAAGGCTCATGGCTGTATTGTTCAAAGAACTGCCACTGCAACACCAGCGCCCGTTGCCAGCGATCTTCCGGCAACAACTGGCTGCCTTCGGCCAGGTAATTGAGGATCGCATTGGATTCACTCAGAGTGTCACCCTCATCGGTCACCAGCAAGGGTATCTTGCCATTGGGGTTAAGCTGTTTAAACGCCTCAGTCTGAGTTTCTCCGGCCAGGATGTTGACCGGCACCCATTCGTAATCGCGGCCCAACAGGCTCATCAACAGCTGCAGTTTGTAACAATTGCCGGAACGGCCATCACCATAAATTTTCATGCCCACATTGTATGTCAGAATGACACTTGATCGACGATCACAGCATGGCTTTTAATCATCAACGCTTGCTCTGACCTTCCTCTGTGGGTGGCTGGCTGACATCTTTGGCCATCAGCATCTCATCAATCTGCCTGAAAGCAGTCACTCATAACCACACGGTTTACATAGAAATCAGCGCAGCTGATCCTGTTCAATTCGGAACGGGAGTGGCGTCAAAAGCATTGAACAGGCCATCACCATCAAAATCATCCAATGGAAATTGGTCAACCAGGATCGCTGTCATCCATTCGATGATTCTTTGTTCTGTCAACTGTGAATTGCCATGTCCTCTGAGTGAGAAAGTATGTCCCATGTATGCCAGGTTGTCATTCTCAGGGTTGTAGATTGGTTGTGGAAGCGGCTGTATTTTAAGCAAAAAAGCATTCAGATTTGTCAAATTCTGTAAGCCCTCAAAACCGCTGAGAAAGATCAGATCAGAGCGGGTTATCATGAATTCGATCAGCCCGGAAGTGTCATCGCCCTGATTTGCTGTTCCCCCATTATCCTGCATGGAGATTTGTACCAGGGCACTGCCATAATTGGCCGTGAATCCGACAAACAACTGTCCTGCATCGTTGACATCGATGTCTTGAATGACTGCATTGGTATCTGCCACCACAGTGAGGTGAAAATCCAACACCTGCTGCCAGTCTTCATCTGCAGGACCGAAATTCAGGTCAAAGGCAAAAGCATCAACCCAAAGCTGGTTTTGATCATTCAGGTTGTTGGCAGCGAGCACATCTCCGGTCACCGCAAAAGACGGGGCATCATTGACACAAACCACCGTAACTTGCACCATGCCCTGAGCGCCTCCGTTTAATTCATATGAAAATTGGTCCGCGTTTTGATTGTCATTGCAATAATCATCGGCTGGGGTGTACACCACTTCATTGTTTTGTACCGATGCGGTGCCAAAGTCAGGTTGGGTCAGCCCAACGATGATCATGGGACCACCATCACTGTCGGTATCATTTTGTGTCACATCAATGACCAGGTCATCATCCTCAATTCCTGTGGCCGCATCATCCACAGCTGATGGCAACAGGTCAATATCAAACACATAAGCCGCACCTGAATCATGTGCACTGCTGGCTTCCTGTGCATCATCTTTGTAGGCACCCACAACGGCTGTGCCTGCGGACAATGCCACCGCATTACCCAGTTGGTCGTTAACCCTTGGTGTACCATCGTTGGCCAGTAAGAGATTCGATTGAACCCAGTTGTCACCATTGTGATAAAATCCATATGCAGAACCGGAAGAAATGCCATCATCATCATTACCAAAAGCCCCCACCAAAGTGCGGTTGCCTGAAATGGCCACGCTCCAGCCAAAATAATCGGACGCAACACCATCATCAGCCAACAACTGCCCTGTTTCCAGCCAGGATGAGCCACCCAATGACTGAAACACATACGCAGCACCGCTGTCAACGTTGACGGCATCATGACGCGGTGCGCCCACAATTAACTGGTTGTTGTCGGTTCTGATGCTGTAGCCAAATTGATCTCCCCCTGACGTATCACTGCCCCTCAATGCCTGGCTTTCAACCCAGTCTCCATTGACCAGATCAAAAACGTAAACCGTCCCCATGTCTGCTTCGGTGTCACTGTGATCCAGGTGCGCTGCTACGAACGCAGTATTGGCCTCCAGTGCAACACTGAAGCCAAAGCTGTCTCCGGCTGCGGCGTCAGCGGCCGTTAACTTCTCCATTTCAGTCCAGTCAGTGCCATCAAACTCAAACACATAGGCCGAGCCCGAAGATGTACCAGCATCATCGTTGCGATGAGCACCAATCAGGGCCCGGTCACCAGACAGGCTGACTGAGTTACCAAACAAATCAAACGACGCTTTGTCTGAGGCATGGAGTTTGTCCATTTCCAGCCAATTGGTACCGTCAAACTCAAACACATAAAAAGCACCAATGCCACCTGTCAGACCATCTGTAGCTGCCGGTGCGCCCACCAAAAGACGATCACCCTCTAAGCTGACCGACTTACCAAAACCATCATTCACACCAGGCTCTGCTGCGGTCAGCCTGATCATTTGTTGCCAATTACTGCCATCAAACTCAAAGACATAAACAGCCCCCGTGCGATCGCCTTCAACAATGGCTTGATTGGCGCCTATTGCCATGCGATCACCATCCACACTGATGGCTTGACCGAAAAAATCTTCGGCCTGACCGGCAGGATCGAATAGTTTTTCCAATTGTGTGATGGCAGCGAAGTTATTTTGATGGTCCTGACTGGCCATTGCGGTGGTCAGAACCAATGAAATAATGACCATACAGCCATGGAGTGTGCGGTTAATTTTGTTTGTCATGAGGTTCAATAAACAGATGAATTACCGGTATAAATATCTCTGCCAGTGTTTACTGACAATTAATTTTAAATTTCACAGACGCAGTCTGTCAGCACCGCCTGAAAAACAGACAACATGAAAAGTTGCAAGAGCTGGGCTGTGATCAGGTATTGAAAACTGTTCAGCTGATTAATCAGTCCACATCAACCCATTCAATTGAGCCAATAAACCGTCCCACAAACCCCGGCGTGACACAGCTTACCGGCAGTTTTGCTGTTCCTGTTGAATCATCCCCCAATTGTCTTAGCGGTTATGTTTGACAAAGGCTGGCACATTGGCCAGGCAATCCGCGGTTTAAACCAATAAGGCGATTTTGAGATCACCTTTGGTTTTGGCCATCAATGCGTGGGATTTCTGTTTGCGTTGCTTGCGGTTCTCACCGGGCTAATCGCTGAAGGGGCCTGCAACACCAACCACCAGGAGCCGAATGAACCTGTCCCTTGGTCAAATAACGCAGATCACCGTGCTGGCGGATGAACAATTCTCTGACCTGAGTTATTGAATCAATCATTGTTTGCGGTCCATTGGATTACTTGATGTGAGGGATCATGTCACATCAAGCGATGAAGCCACAAAATCACTCCTTGATTTCAGTCCAGCAGCAAAGTCAGTGCCAACACCAGAGGAGTGAGGACTGCAGCCACCACATTGGCCGCCAGCAAGGCGGGACGCTGACCGATTGAATGCTGCCATTGAACCGCACCTTTGACTGCCACAATGGCACCCAACATTGGGACCAGCGCCCACATGGATGTCCGTGGCAAGGCCTCAATGAAGACCATCATCATCAACAACACAACGGCCAACATTGCAAACAGAACATATACCACATGGCTGGCAACAAGACCGTATGCAATGGGGAAAGTACATCTGCCGGCCTGTCGATCAGCATTGATGTCAGGAACCTGGTTGAGCAGCAACAAATTGTTGATCAGACAAAATACCACGGCTGCCACCACCCATATCTGCCACGCCAGTACACCGGTCAAAATCACATATGTACCGACCGTCATCACTGCGCCAAAGCCAAGCCCCGGTGCCAACAAACAAATCAACGGCCAACGATTCAACCAGGGGGTGTAACTGAGCACCAGCACAACACCCAATAAGCCCAGTGGCAGAAGGGCCTGACCTGTGAATGACATCAGGTACAAACCAATAACCACAGAAACGGCCAGAAAGAACAAACCGAGGGCCAGCACCACAGGAGCACTGGTAGCTTCAGCCGGTAAAGCACCGCTGCCACCGCTGAAAGGTGTTTGGTGGGTATTAAAATCCAGACCTGTCTTGAAATCGCTGTATTCATTGAGCATGTTGACGCTGATGTGTGCGCACAGGGCAGCGGACATCACCAACAATAACAATCCTGTTTGACTGTTCGCTCCGCCTTTTAATGCCATGCTATAACCCAAAAACACACACACCGGACTAAGAATCAGGAACGGTGGCCGCATGGTTTTGATCACGGTCATCAGCATGATTTAAACACCTGAATTGCTGGCAACTACAGTCCTTGTTTCTGGTATTGTTCAACCGCTTGCATGGCCTCAATGCCATAGACCACTGAGGGGCCACCGCCCATCAGGATGGCCACCGCCACGGTTTCTGCAATTTCGGCTTCGCTGGCACCAGCGACCATGGCATCATGAACATGATAAGTGATGCAGCCATCACAACGCACAGTGATGGCAATACCCAGGGCAATCAATTCTTTGGTCTTACCATCCAGTGCACCGGGTTTGATGCTGGCTTCATGCAGCGCACCGAACCCTTGCATCACTTCAGGCATGGCTTGTCCCAGGTGTTCCATCCATTGATTCAATTCAGCATAATGTTCAGGGTAATTTTTCATGGCGATCTCCAGGTATTGAGGTTTGTGATGAGTCTTTATTGTAAGTCTGACCAAGCCATTCTTTTTTGACTGAAGTCAATCATCTGTATGATATCTGCCATCAGGCTTCACGCCTTTTTGAGATCCCCGACATTAAGATGGCCTGTCTTCTGCGGGGCTTGTATACTGATGATGAAAACACTGACACAAAAAAAACATGACTGACCACACATCCAACAAACCATCATCTGCCAAAAGCTGGCTGATCAGTCTGGTTATATTACTGGCGGGTGCCGGTTTTTCCTGGCTGATTTTCAGCACCGAACCCGAGGCTCAACGCGAGGGCGCGACTCGCAAATCCGCCATGCTGGTGGATGTCACGCCTGTACAGGTAGGCGACTACTCGCCAATCATTGAGGCCATGGGTACTGTGGTGCCGGCGAAGGAGATTGAATTGCAGGCCAGGGTCAGTGGCGAGGTCACCGGACTGGCCGACACGTTCATTCCCGGCACCATCATTCAAGCCGGCAAGTTGCTGGTTGAACTGGATGACACCGATTACCAACTGGCCGCACAACAAGCCCAGGTTGAGCGATTACAGGCCCAAGCTGCACTGCACATTGAACAAGGCGAACAGCTGGCGGCCCGACAACAGTATGAACAGTTAGGACGTGAGGTCAGTGAACCACAAAAATCCCTGATCCTCAGGGCCCCTCAACTACAACAGGCAGAGGCTGCCGTGATGCTGGCCGACACCCGGCTTCAACAGGCTCGCACCAACCAGGAACGCACCCGTATCACCGCTCCTTTTACTGGCAAATTGCTCAGTACCGGGGTCAACCTGGGCTCACAGGTCAGTCCGGGTGATGACCTGGGACATCTGGTGGGAGTTGACCGCTGGTGGATTGAAGCCACTTTACCTACCAGACAATTGCAGTGGCTGGACCAGGAAAACACGGCAGCGGTGATGGTGCATGACCGACAGGCCTGGACCGCTGGCGTGATGCGTGAAGGCAGCCTGATCAGTGTGCTGGGCCAGGTCGATGAACAAACCCGCCTGGCACAGGTATTGATTGCAGTGGATGACCCGTTGGGGCTGTATTCGGATCAGCCAGCCTTGATCATGGGCGCTTTTGTCAACACCCGGATACCGGCCAAATTACTGACCCAGGTGGCCCGCATTCAACGCGAGCTGGTGCGCAAACAAGACACCATCTGGTTGATGAATGATGAACAACTGGAAATCAGAACTTTGAATGTGGTATTCCGCGATGAACAATATGTATATGTTAAAGGCAGCCTGAAAGCTGGTGAACACATCGTCACCACCGATCTGTCTCGGGTCATTGATGGTGCCGCTTTACGACTGAATTCTGATCAATCCAATGGCAACTGATCCCAGGCTAAACATCAAAACCGGACCGATAGCCTGGATGGCGGGCAACCCAGTGGCTGCCAATCTGCTGATGTTGATCCTGCTGGCCGGTGGTGTGTACATGGCCTTTGCCGTCAAAAAAGAGGTGTTCCCGTCATTTGAACTGGACATCATCAACATCTCAGTGGCTTACCCCGGATCATCACCAGCCGAAGTTGAGCAAGGCATATTACAACCCATTGAAGATGCCGTTCGTTCTGTACAGGGCATCAAAGAACTCAGCGCCACCGCCAGAGAAGGGTCCGGATCAGTAACCCTGGAGCTGGTCAGCGGCACCGATCGCATGAAGGCCTTCCAGGAAGTGGACCAGGCAGTCAACCGCATCCGCACCTTTCCCGTCGATGCCGAAGACCCTGAAGTCAGCATCCGTGCCCAACAACAGGAAGTCATGGATGTCGGCCTGTATGGTGATGTTGATATCTGGACTTTGCGCCAGCTGATTGAACAGCTGCGCGACCGTTTGCTTTCTGAGCCTGAAATCACCCAGGTTGAACTGGGCAATATGCCGGATTACGTGACCCATGTTGAGGTCAGCCAACAGCAACTCAGGCGCTATGGTCTGACCCTGGATGACATCGCCAGGCTGATTGCCCAGTCAGGTCGGGATGTACCCGCCGGTTCTATTGAGACCAGCAGCGGCGAAATCCTGTTACGCCTCAATGAACGCAAACAATGGGCCAGGGAATTCAGCACCATCCCGGTGGTCACCGGTGACAATGGTGCCACGGTCACCCTGGGAGAACTGGCCAGCATTGAAGATGGCTTTGAAGAAGCGGGTTTTCATTCACAGTTCAATCGCCAGCCTTCCGTGGAACTGAGTGTCTTCAGGGTCGGCGATCAATCACCTTTACAGGTTGCGGCGGCTGTTCAACGGGTACTGGATGAGTTGGACACCACTTTGCCTCAGGGGGTGAAGTACCGGATTGACAGCAACGACGCAGAAAACTTCAAAGACCGGCTGGACCTGTTGATGTCCAACGGCCTGATGGCATTGATCATCGTTTTGGGCATTCTGGGAGTCTTTTTAGAATACCGGCTGGCTTTCTGGATCATGATGGGCATGACGATTTCTTTTGTCGGTGGTATTTTGTTCATGCCAGTGGTGGATGTCAGTATCAACATGATTTCCATGTTTGCCTTTTTGGTGGTGTTGGGTATTGTGGTCGATGATGCCATCGTGGTGGGAGAGAACATCCATGAATTCCGACAAAAAGAATCCAATTATCTGAATGCAGCAATTCGTGGCACCCGGGACATCGCCATCCCGGTGACCTTCACCATCCTGACCACCATAGTGGCTTTTATTCCGATCATGTTCATCCCCGGAACCACCGGTAATTTCTGGTGGCCATTCCCCGTGGTGGTGATCATTGTGCTGTTGTTGTCGTTGATTGAAGCCTTGTTCATTTTGCCGGCTCATCTGGCACATCAGAAACGCGCCACCACCCGCTTGGGGAAAGCCATTCACCACCGCCAGCAAACCATTGCTTCGGGATTCAATCGATGGGTTCAAAACCGTTACCGGCCATTTGTTGATGTGTGTCTGCGCAATCGCTATATCACCCTCAGTGCGGGCTTGTCGTTGCTGATCATTTCAGGTGCCTATGGCGTCAGTGGGCACATGGGTTTCATCACCATGCCCCGGGTGGCTGCCGATGAAATCGAGGCCGGAGTGCGGCTGCCGGTGGGCACCACCCGCGAACAGGCCGCCGGGATGGCCGAACTGATCACCCGCTCCACCGAACGCATGTTCGAAGCGCACGACCTGCACAAGGTGGCTGAAGGCGTCAAAGCCAATGTTCGTGGCCGGGGGTTTATCGACGTAGAGATTGTCATGTTGCCGCCGGATGAGCGGAACATGAGCGCCGCCGAACTGATCGAACTGTGGAATCAGGAAATCGGTGATTTACCAGGCATCAATCAGATCACTTTTGAAGCCGAACGTGGCCCGGGTGGCTGGCGAGATGACATCAGTGTCGACCTGAGTCACAACGACCCCGAGATGCTGGTGGAGGCCAGTCAGCGTTTCAAAGCAGAAATGGAAAACTTTGCCGCTACCCGCAACATCAACGACAATTACAATAAAGGCAAGCAACAATACAGCTTCACCCTGTTGCCGGAAGCCCGATTACTGGGGCTGACAGCAGACATGGTCGGACGACAAATCCGCAACGCCTTTTTCGGTGCCGTGGCCATACGGCAACTGCGTGGTACCAATGAAATTGAAGTGCGGGTCAAATTACCACTAAAGGAGCGCCAGGATCACCAGACCCTGGATCAATTGTTGATCAGAACACCGGGCGGCAGCGAAGTGCCACTGACCGACATTGCGGTGTTGAACAGCGGCGAAGCCTTCAGTTCACTCAGCCGGCGCAACGGTCTTCGGGTGATCAACGTAGGTATGGATGTGGAGCCACAAAACGCCCTGAGCCGGGTGTCAGCGGCAATGAAAGAACAGGTTTTGCCTGAACTGCGGGCCGAGTTTCCCGGCCTCAACTGGAGTTTCCGTGGCAGCGATGCCCAGATGCGGGAATCCACTCAGGTATTGTGGGCCGGCTTTGCCATGGCCATGTTTGTGATTTACGCCCTGTTGGCGGTTGCTTTCCGCAGCTACTCTCAACCCATGATCGTGATGATGGCCATCCCCTTCGGAGCCATCGGTGTGGTCATTGGCCACCTCACTTTGGGGTACGATTTGTCACTGGTCAGCCTGATGGGTACGGTGGCACTGTCCGGGGTGGTGGTCAATGGCGCCTTGATCATGGTTGATCATGCCAATAAACGCCGTGCCGAGCTTTCCGCACTGGAGGCCATCCGCGAGGCCAGTGTCAGGCGGTTCAGACCAATTGCCTTGACCACACTGACCACCTTCGGCGGCCTCACGCCGATCATCCTGGAACGCTCGATGCAGGCAGCCCAATTGATTCCCATGGCCATCGCCCTGGGCTTTGGTATCGTCTTTGCCAGCGCGGTGATTCTGCTGTTGGTTCCGTGTTTTTATATGATGGTTGAAGACATCAAAGGCAAATGGGCGTCCATCAATTGAACCGTTCAGACTCATGTTGAACAAACTGTTTGTCATTGGCCTGCCGAGAACCGGCACCACCAGTTTGTGTGCCGCCTTGCTGGCGCATGATTTCAAAGTGGCCCACACTGCTTACACCAGACAAACCTTTGAACTGGCCGAAGTGTTTGCAGATACCCCCTGTTTTTCTGATTATCAACAATTGGACCACTTGTTCCCAGGTTCACAATTTGTTTACCTGGACCGGGACTTGTCAGCCTGGGTACCTTCGGTGCGAAAACTGCTGATCAAAATGCACAGCAACCTCAGCCCCTCTGGACATTTCAACCCAATCATTAAACGTTGTTTCAATGAAACCTTTGGGTTGCTGACCCACAACGAGCCTTTAAGCACCAGTCACCTGACACACTGCCATCAGCAACACCAACAACAAGTTTTTGATTACTTTGCCGGCCGGGACGATTTGTTGCGGCTGGACATCAGCCAGGCCGGCAGTCTGACTGGCTTGCTGAACTTCATGGGAAAAACAACTGATCAGCCGCTGGATTTCCCTCATCTGAATGGCGGCAACAAAGTGTCTGCCTGGCGCAACATCAAACATCCCAATAAAGTCAATTCAAGCGCTTCGGGCCCCCAGCGCAGACGGTTCTTCGATTATTGACTGGCCTGAACTGTGGCCTTCATTTGACCAATCGTTTGACCCAGTCAGTAACCGTACTGAGGGTTTCGCTGATGTTGTTGTGACCCAGGGAGGAAAACAACACGTATTCATAAGGATGACCTTGTTTGGCCAATGCCTTCAGGCGACGAACAGACAAGTCAACCGGTATGCTGCCATCCTGAGCACCAAACACCCACAGACCCGGAACCTGTAACTGCTTCAAACTGTCCACCGGGTTGGAGTCCTTACCCAAAAAATCTGGCCAGACATAGGGCGTTTTTCTGGCCCTCAGGGCTTCTTCATAAGAAGGAACTTCGGCACCATCCAGGTCACGCGTGTATCGACTGTAAATATCTTCTTCACTGACTTTACTGACTGGCCCACTCCAGATCACCATGAAATCAGGTCGTGGTTCTTGTTCAGCAGCCAAAGGGATCAGCCACCCCGCCTGACTGATGCCAATCAGACCTGCCGGTACCGCTTGTGCCTGTGGGTGTTGGCGCAACACCTGCAAGGCTGCGGCGGCATCTGCCGCCAGCAAATTGACGTTGTGTTCGCTGACACGTTGTTTGCCTTCATAGGTACCACCAGACTCACCCACCCCACGTTTATCATAAACCAGGGTCACAATGCCTTTTGCAGCCAGCGCTCTGGCCAATGGTAGATTGCGTTTTTGGGGACCCGAGCCATGAACGAAAACCGCCGCCACATGACCAGTCTGGTTGAGCGGATAAACCACCGTGCCAGACAATTGAACATCATGGCTGTTGAAGGTGATGTCATCAGACCTGACATCAGCAGCCAGTAACTGACTGCTGAGCAGAAACATCAACAGGGCGGATGTGCAGAAGGCCCTCTGCTTGCATGCTGGATTATTCATGCATTAAGAACGGTTTTGCTGACAAATTGTTACCTGTCACTGCAATGATTTATTGCCACATCCTTGGCAACACGTTCTGTTCAGTTTTGCGGTGTTTGATGGCCATCGCCACATGTCCAACGATCAACAACAACAAAGCCCAACCCAATTCACCATGAAAATCACTGCCCGCATCCATCATCCATTTGATTTTGTCACCTTCAAAGCCGGCAAACAACTGTATACCAAACACTTCAAAAGTACGACCTGAACCGTACTGTCTGAGCAAGCCCAGTACCGGCACAGCTATCAACACCAGATACAAGGTCACATGTCCCAGTTTACTGAACAAGCTGATCGATGACGGTCGGCGGGAAACATTGATCAGAGCCCACAGCACCCGCAAGACCATCAATGCCAGCAACAACACACCCAATGGTTTATGCGATGGCCAGAAAAACGCCTCAATGGCGGTGTCTTCGAAAAAGTTGTGTGATGCCGCACTGAGCAACTGCCACACAATCAGCAGCGCCATACCCCAATGCAATAACCGGCTGATCAAGCCATATTTTTCATTATTGTCCCACATAGTTTTACCCTCTTTTTCAATTGTTAAACAGGTCATCAAGCTGAGCGCCACAGACCAAAAAAACATCCACCTTACCCATCATTCAGTGATTTGTAAAGGCAGCTACAGACAACAATTCTTCATTGAAAAGGTTCAATCAACTGCTTTTTTGCCAGTTCGTGGGTGTGCCTCAACAAAACACCATCACCAATCCTGCCATGCCCTGGAATCACTGTCCGGACATCCGGATAACGATGAATCACCCGCTGTACAGAATCCGCCCACTGATCAATCTTCGCTTCGCCGGTGTAGCCCAATCCTTTGGCTGCCATTGAGCGTATCAAACAACCTCCGAACAGCAGTCTGTGTTTCGGCAGCCAGACCACCACATTGTCCACCGTGTGACCGCCACCGGGGTAATACACCTCAAGTGTTCCCGGCACCCAGGAATACGCCGGGCCGGTGAATGCTTTTGCAGCCGAAGGTTTACCATTGGCTTGTAGGATGTCATTGGTCAAAGCCAGGGCATGGGTCGAAATACCCTGCTTGTTCAGCCAGCCAATGCCTCCGGCGCGGTCTTCATGGGAGTGGGTCGGCAGGCTGCCAGCCAGTTGCCAACCCTGATCATGGATCCAAGTCACCAGCTGTTCAGTGTCTGGTTCCGACCATGGGGTATCGATCAGATGGGCTTGTCCATCATTAACCACCACCAGACCGTTGGCGCTGACCAGGCCAAAACTTTGGGTCTGATGATATGACTGATGCAGGTACACACCCCCGGCCAGCGGCTCAATGCTGAGCTGGGGAACTTCGGTGGCCATCGATGCGATTGTGCAAAGCAACAACAGGCAGGTGAAGCAGTGCTTCTTACAGTTGTTCATCAAAATCAACCGAAACTGAATTCACACAATAGCGCAGGCCGGTGTCAGTCGGGCCATCATTGAATACATGGCCCAGGTGGCCTCCGCAGTTGGCACAAACCACTTCGGTGCGGCGCATACCATGCGAGTCATCAAACACTTCTTTGATTTTTCCGGCTTCAATTTCCCGGTCAAAACTCGGCCAGCCGCAGCCGGCATCAAACTTGGATGAACTGTCAAACAACACTTCACCACAGGCTTTACAGCGGTACTGCCCGTCTTTGAAATTCAGGTTGTATTCACCGGTATGCGGCCGTTCGGTGGCTTTGTTGACAATCACTTCATAACTGACCGGATCAAGGCGTTCTTTGAGTTGTTTTTTCAGATCTTCTTTCATGGGAATTGGGTCAATGGTTTTGAATAAGGTTACAGTATAAAACAATCAACACGACTGGTCATGGCTGATCAGCAAAACCAGCCCCTGAGCCAGCCAACACCGTAAGGCGCGATGGCGGTGATGAGCAGTATCAAAGGCCAGGTGTTGCCGTTTTTGAACCTGTAAGCCTGCCGCATTTCGCTCAACGTTTTGCGCTGAGCAAAGCCCAATGAAAATTCAAACACCAGGGTCAGCAACAGCCAGATCAGGCCCAAGTAAATCAACGTTTCACGATCCCAGACGCCAATCCAGGGCACCAGCCACCAGGCCATCAGCACAATTGCCGAACCCAGCAATAAACCACTGATGAGATTTGCCGGTCGCTGACCCATGATTTTCAGCAGCACCGCTTCCCTGAAGCCACCATTGACCACGGCCAGCAACAATATGGCCAGCCACACCACACAGGTTTTCAGGATGATGCTTGTGGTCATGAATTAAGCTCCGGTGAATCAACGAACTGATTGTACCGCACCAACCGATTTTTCAGCAGGTCAGGATTTAATGATGGTGGCATTGATTTCCACCAGCTGATCGGCATAACCCAGCAGCGGCACACCCAGCAAGGTGGCTGGTGGTACCTGGCCGGGAAAAAACAGTTACTCTGACCCCGCTGATTTGACCCCGCTGATTTAAGTTGCCAATTACAATAAATCGACAAATTTGTGTTGATGAAACAACGTAACATAACAATAAACAAAGTGCGGTTTTCACATCGTGAAAGAAGTGCTGCAATGTTAGTAGTCATGCTTACACATCGTGTCCAGGTGAGTCTGGAAAAACTTAACCATTTCATTTAAATTACTGTATTTTTGGGTAAATGCAACCTGGAACGATCAAAATACTTAAGGTTTCTTCCCTTGATTGTGCCTGTCCGCATTGTTCCTTCCCAAATGATCCAAAAAGTCAAAATTAAGAAAGATTTCAAGGGTTAGTCAGGTTTCAAGTATGTGAGACTTTTATAATTTCGATAACCTTAACCTTTGTTCAGAGTCTATGAAGTATATATGTTCACTAATCATTTTATCATTTCTTACCTTCGAAAGTTTCTCGGCAACTCTGACAGTTGATGACACCACCGGTGGCGCGGTCACTGTCAATGGCTTATGTTCCATCACGGAGGCCATTGAGGCAGCGAATACGGATACGGCCGTCGGAGATTGTCCGGCTGGAGATGTCGGCAGTGACACCATTGAATTGAGTGTAAACATCACCCTTGCCGAAGAGTATGAAAATGATGGCACCTTCGGCAGAACGGGAACGCCGGCAATCAGCAGTGAAATAACCATCGATGGTCAGGGGTTCACCGTTCAACGTGACAATGGTCTGACGTGTAACGGCGATGATGTTTCTGATGTGGGAGAATTCAGACTGCTGAGGGTCACAGCCAGTGGCGTCCTGGATTTACAGGACATCAGTTTGCGCTATGGTTGTGCTGATCTTGGCGTTACATCCGCCTTTCATGGTGGGGCTGTTTACAATGCCGGGGAGTTGAGTGTCATCACTGCTGAATTTCTGTTCAGTCAGGCACGCTTTGGCGGTGGGATTTATAATTCCGGTTCTGTCACTGCTATAGAAAACAGTATTTTTTCAGATGGCAACTCTTTTTTGGGAAGTGGCATTCATAACGCTGGTGGCTCCATCACATCAATCAAGAACTGCTTATTCTCAGATAACACCAGCACGCAGACCGGTGGGGGAGTGATTCGCAATCAGGGAACCATAACAGCCATAGAGGACAGCACGTTTTCCAACAACTCAGCCAGTGCAATCGTCAATGATACCGGTGTATTTTCGATTGAAACGGTGAGCAATTGTACCTTCTTTGGCAACACGTCCAATTCCGGGGCCGGGATTCTCAATCAAGGCAATATGGATGAGATCAGAAACAGTACTTTTTACGGCAACACAAGTACCAGTGTCAGTGCCGGAGGATTCCACAATGGCTCGATCACCAGTGTGACTGTTTATAATTCACTGTTTTACGACAACACAACCCTGGGTGGCGATGCGGACTGCAGTGCCAACAGTTCCATTCTGGGAGGCAGCAACATTTCAGACAATGCATCCGGGGGGTGTCCCGGGTTGCCTGCGATTCCATTAACTACAGGCACGGTGCTTCCACTGGCTGAAAATGGATGTTTAACGACATTGGCTGATGGCAGCTGTGTGCCAACTCACGCCTTGCAACCGACCAGCGAAGCCGTTGATGCGGCGAATGCAGCGCAGGCCACAAGTACCGATCAACGGGGATTCTCAGATGATGGTCTGCGTGACATCGGTGCGTTTGAGTATTTAACCGGAGCAGAACGCTGCGTGTCATTCGGCATGGACACCAGTGTGGCCTTTGAACAGACTGTGAGTACAACAAATGAACTCAACCAGGCAATTTTCTGTGCCAACGTCAATGCCACGACGACAGATACCATAAAGTTCGCCAATGATATTGTCCTTACTGAAGTCATTGATGATGATGCCACCTACGGTCAGACAGGAACCCGTGCCATCAAGAGTCCGGTCATCATTGATGGTCAGGGTTACAGTCTTGAACGTGATACCGCATTGGCCTGTAACAGTGATGCTGTGGCTAATGCATCGGAATTCAGGTTGTTGCGTGTTGACAGCAATGGTGATCTTGAATTGACCAGTATTGTATTAAAACGCGGTTGTGTGAACAGCAATGTGAATGATGTCAGGTTCTACGGAGGAGCGGTGCTGAATTCCGGGACTTTGGATGTTGCGAAATCTGCCGTTTTTCTCAGTAAAGCATTTCGGGGAGGTGGCATTTACAATGAAAACGCATTGTCAGCGCTCAAAAGGAGTACATTTTACAAAAATGACAGCACCAGCGGTGGCGGCGGTCTGTTTAATGAAGGAACCGCAACCACCATCAGAAACGTTACTTTTTCAGAAAATGACGCCGGTGGATTCGGCGGTGCCATGGCCAATACCGGGACCATTGACAACATCAAAAACAACACCTTCTCAGGCAACACCAGCACCACGTCCGGCGGTGCTGTTTCAAATGTCACCAGCGGAACCCTGACCTCGCTGGAGAATTCTTTGTTTCACAACAATTCGGCCACCAACAGCGGTGATGATTGCCACAACAGTGGCAACACATTTTCCGGTACCAACAACATGTCAGACAACAGTTCCGGGGGGTGCCCCGGACTCCAGGCCATCACTATGACGCCTGCGACACTTGGCCCGATTGCCAACAATGGTTGTGATGTGCCTTTTTTGAATGACACCTGTATTCAAACACACGCCTTATTACCCAACAGTGAAGCATTGAATGCGGCGGTTTCCGGAACGCCCAGCGATCAGCGCGGGTATGACCATGATGGCGAGCGGGATATCGGGGCTTTTGAGGCTTTTAAACCGGTGGTGACAGCACCTGACAGTATTGGACCCATGGAAGCCACGGGCCCGACAACAGCAGTTAATTTGGGAACCGCATCGGTCAGTGATGTGGATGAGGACAATCCGTTAACCGCTGCCCCTGATAACAGCGGACCGTTTGAGGTGGGGCTGCACAGCATCATCTGGAGTGCCACAGATTCCTATGGTCATACCGGCACGGCAGCACAGGTTGTGACCATCATTGACAGCACAGCACCGGTGATCACATTGCAGGGCGACAACCCGCTGTTTGTTGCACGAGATGGTGTGTTCACTGACCCCGGAGCCACCGCACATGACATTGTGGATGGTGACATCAGTGCCAACATCAATGTCACCGGAATGGTGGATACCAGTACAGTCGGCAGCTATGAAATCAGTTATAACGTCAGTGATAATACCGGTAATGACGCCATTGAAGTGGTGCGCACGGTGACTGTGTTTTTTGATTGTGCCGCACTGGGCATGTCAACAACGGCACCCTTCAGCCAGGTTGTCACGACTGAGGCTGAATTGTTTGACGCCATTGCTTGTGCCAATACAAATACAGCCACCGCAGATACCATTGAATTGGGGACAGACATCGACTTGTTGAGCGAATATGAGAACGATGCGAATGACGGACGAACCGCCACTCCGGAAATCAGAAGTGAGCTGATCTTTGATGGCCAGGGGTTCGCTTTACAGCGGGATCCGTCACTGGTGAACATGATCGATTGTAATGATGACAGCGTGTCAGATCCGACTGAGTTTAGGCTATTAAGAGTCGGGTCTGCAGGAATTCTCGAGCTGCGCAACATGACGCTGGCCAACGGTTGTGTCCTGTCAGCGACTCCTGACTTGAACAAGTTTGAAGGAGGAGCGCTGATCAATTCAGGGGTATTGAACATCACCAATGTGACCTTTGATAACAATCAGGCACAATCAGGCATTGTGACCAATAACGGAGGCACCATAGAATCAATCACCAAGAGTCAGTTCACCAATAACACCACGGGATTTCTGAGGGGTTCGATAGACAATGATTCAGGTACCATCATTGAAATCAGCGACAGTGTGTTCTTTAACAATGACGGTTCAGGCATCGAAAATGCAGACACCATTGAACTGATCAGTCATTGTCTGTTTTCAGGTTTGACTGGAAATGGTGTTCATAATGCCCTGGGAACAATCTCAACCATCCAAAACAGCACCTTCTCTGACAGCACCCAACCAGGGATAGCCAACTATGCTACCATTACAGACATATATAACAGCACATTTTCCGGGAATACCGGAAATATTGCAGGGGGCATTTACAATGTTTCTTTGATCGGAACTGTTAATAACTGCACTTTTTCCAACAACTCTGTCACACAACCTGGAGCAGCCATATACAGTCCGCTTGAGGACTCGCTCACTGAATTAAGCAACTCTTTGTTTCATTCCAATTCCTCGGTGTTGGGTGATGATGATTGTGATTTTGATGCATCAATCACAGGCAATGACAACATCTCCACCAACGCCGCTGGTGGTTGCCCGGGCTTTGTTGCCACACTGACACCTTCAACAGTCGGCTCTTTGACAGACAATGGTTGTACGACACCGCTTGCAGATGGTAGTTGTGTGCCAACGCACGCGCTGTTGACAGGCAGTGAAGCGATCGATGCTTCAGGATTAAACGCAATTTTGCTGGATCAAAGAGGTTATGGCCCCGATGGCACACGTGATGTGGGTGCCTTTGAGTTTAACGGCACCGATGGCGATGTCATCTTCGCAGATGGTTTTGATTGAACCGTTGATCAGATCTGCGTTTCTTGTTTGTGGTGCAAGATAATGAGTAGATCCTGAAAAATGTAAAACTTATTGCTAATGATAAGTAAATGCTTTCAAGTCACACATTTTTCCGATCATAAAGCATGCCCAATCTACCATTTTTCAGGTTAACGATGTGGCACATGGAAGTGCCACCTTGAGCCATCCATAAGGCTCAAGTACGGTCAAATAACATCAGTTAAAGGGTTAATTAATTAGATTTTACCTTTCGAATAACGCCCGGCTCAACGAGCAAATTTTTGATGGCGGCTTTGTGCGGTTTTTTGCACAAAAGGTGACAGCGGAAATTTGTCCGTTGCAGCCGTTTGTTAAGTTTCATTTGCATGTTTCTCTGCCATCCATAAAAGAATGGCAGTATCAGCACCGCCAGCTTCAACTATTTTGTTGCCATGCAATAAAAATCCCATTCCGTGCTCTTCCTCCCAGTTACAGCCCATTTCCACGCCAATGTAAGGAATATTATCCTTGCTCACTTGATGGATATTCACGGAAACGATGCCCACGACATTCTTAATGTCGCTAATGTCTTTGACTTTAGGAAAATGCTCAGCCATTTCTTCACCACACTCTTCTATGCAGCTGTCTTTAATAGCAGCGTAATTAGAAAATAGTGTGTTTGTTATAGATTCTATAACCTGACTCTGATTCGATATAAACCAATATATAAGCTCCATTTCCGCAGAGGTTAGAACTTCTTCACCCCGACCTTCTGGAGCAAAAACCAACTTGACATTTCCATTAGATGGTTTATCTGACGACATTGCACCATAAGGCCCGTTTCTTTCTTGGAAACCCGACCAATCAGATAGATTTACATCTGCTTCCCAGAAAAACTCATTCCACTGGAAAGTAGGATTTACGGAATTACTCACATCCTCTCCTTGAAAACTTAACGCCCAGCTAAGCCGCCGGAACGGAGTTGATTGTTTTGTGCGAGCGTAGCGGAAAAGCACAAAACGACCAACGCAGTGGAGGTCGGATTGAGCTGTTTGTTAGGCTGGATGACTACATTAATAAACATAACTAAGCAACTGGAGAGTCCTCAAAGAACAATTCGTCAAGAGACACAAAACTGTCGGGCAAATATATTAGCTCCTGCGCCAACCCAGAAGAAAATGCTCCCACGCAAACCTTTCTACCTTGTCTCTGTAATTCTCTAACAAGCTCACCAAAATCACCATCGCCGGATAATATTGTTACCACTTCGGTCCCCGTCGAACAAGCATACCTCATTGCATCAATACAGATATTTATATCGACCAAGCGTGACTTGGTGGAAGCTTTCGCCTTTTTATATACATGAGGAGTTAGGTCAATTTTGCCATAGTAACTCCTATGTCCGTTTCCAACGTTGAAATTAATATCTGAAATCTTTTTTCTAAGGGTTTCGAGTGCATCAGTATCACCAACACAGGATGTATAATATGAAACTCTATAAAAATCAGTATTCCATAGGTTTTGAATTTGGCGATCCCAAACTAGAACATCTTTTTGGTGAATAACAGATTTCTTCGGTACTTTTCCCTCGCTCACCATTGCTTGATAGCGAAAAACCAAATTTTCACCATCAACCAACATTGCACTTTTTACTAAAGCCATAATAGTTGCCTAACGTTTTCGCTGAACCGCGCCGCCGATAAACATACCTCGTAGCGCCACTATGCTTTTCGGCATCGGATCGAGCGGTTTGTTAGATAGCATTGCTTCGTTCCCAACAAGTAAAAGTCTCATTTGAAGTGCTATTCATGCCCTTAATTTCAAACCCTGGAAGATTTTTTAAATTATTTATCACATCATCGCATCCTGATGCTCCCAACGGGAATAAAACTTCACAAGAATTTGATCTAAGGACAAACCACACATCTATCCCCCATGGTCCAGTATCGTTGGTTTGTACTTCAACTTTTAATAAGCTATTCCATGCAATCGAATCTTTAGTGCCGTCTGGGGACAGCACCGATAATTGGGTGCCATCGTCGCTGACAAGATACTTATTCTCTAGATTCAGATGTTTCCTTTTAGTAAATTTAGTAAATAGTCCCATTTAGCTCTCTAACGCCTATGTCAGTTGCGTTTTGGTTGGAGTGGAGTTTTGGGGTAAAGTGGCGTAGCCACCCCAAAACGGAGCGTAGACCAAAACGTCAACTGGACATACTTGTTAACTGTTTCTTCTGATAAAGTTTGCAATTTTACAATCCTCCGGAACCCTCTCAACTCTACGGTCTAAATCAGTAGCTTCAGCTACTAGTTCAGAGCGTTGCGGCAATTCTTTTGGCAATTTGACGTTCTTTACGACCCCTAGGTTATGAAGTGCATTTAAAACCCACCAACCCGGATCTGGCTCGTCTTTGTATAGGCCTAGCATAGCTGATCCTGGGTAAGCATGATGGTTATTATGCCAAGCCTCGCCCATGGATAAGAAACCAGCAATTCGAATATTATGCCCTTGCACAGCTGCACCTTCTACTTTCCAAGTACGCTGACCTTTATTATGGGCGAGGAATTTTGAGGACAGGCACTTCATAAAGTGAAATTTTGAGGACAGGCACTTCATAAGAAATATCATACAGACAATTCATACATTTGCCACAGCTGGTTACAGCTGATTTTGTAAAAATCAAGGTTTTGAATGGAGAAAACCATGGGATTGGCAAGGAAATACCAGATTTGTGTCTCTGAGACACCCTATTACCACATTGTTTCCAGGTGCGTCCGCAGAGCCTTCCTTTGTGGCAATGATCATGCCTCAGGCAGAACGTTTGAGCACCGGCGTCAATGGGTTGTTGAACGCATGAAGTTCCTGGCTAAATTGTTCAGTATAGACAT
>NZ_MVBD01000015.1 GCF_002000055.1 Marinicella sediminis
AAGCGGATGTTTACCGCAAGCGATTGCGTTCTATCAGTTGGTTCATGAAGTGCTTGAATGAGTATATCGCTCGCAGGGCAAATATAGAAGACAACTGTACCGGCCATTTTTGGGAAAGCCGGTTTAAAAGCCAAGCATTATTGGACGAGCGGGCCTTACTCACATGCATGGCTTACGTAGATCTCAACCCTATTCGTGCCGCTATGTGCAAAACTCCCGAGCAATCTGACTACACCTCAATCCAAGAGAGAATCAAAGACAAAAAAACCAGACTGATCGGCTTTGGCTATGACAAAAATGATCTGCCATTTTCACTCTCAGGATACCTGGACTTGGTGGATTATTCCGGCAGAGTAATCCTAGAAAACAAACGCGGATACATTCCAGAAAACCTACCTCCAATCCTCGACAGGCTGGGCCTCGATCCAGACACCTGGCTCGATGAGCTAAAAGGCTTTAAATCAGTCGGATTCTCAGCGGTCGGCACAGTGGAACGAATCAAAAACTTCTGTCAGAAAGTCGGCAAAAAATTCGCCGTGGGTCACCGATTAAAACCGGCCCTGGAATAGCCAATCACCCATCAAAACCACCCTGCAGATTCTGTCTGCCACCGTCCCACTCACTTCCAATCAGGCCTTTAAGGTGCCATTTATAGCATTTGATCTTTTAAGCCTGAACAACATCTCTAAACCACGTCAATTTTCTCATCTTTCACAAAAAAACCAACTGAATCTCTCAAGCTGGTTTATTTGGAAAGCACCTGTCCCCTAGTTTCCCACCATGAGAATCTTGATAATTAATGTCTGCACCATACTTTGCAAGTATCAAAAATGATTGCGTCTTCAGTTCAGAAGCTGCATGTAACAATGCTGTTCGTAAACCATGATAATTTACAACATCAGGGTCTACTTTTCCCTCTTTCAGTAATTTTTCAAGAATGGTGTTTTGATCATTATCAATTAGTTTCACCAAGTCATAATTAACAATAGGCTTATCCTTAGAGATTGATTTTTCATCATCAACAGCAATATTTCTAAGAGACGTACTTTTCATCATTGAATTAAAGTCAGTATTTATGCTGTCAGTCAAAAGACTATTACCTAGAAAATAAATAACAGTCAACAGTGTTACTCCACTCAAAACTAATTTAAACCTCCTCACTGACTCACCTCTTCTATACCAGGGTTGCTTTTGCTCTCAATCACTTGATCTGCCTGTTGTTGTTTAACATTTTGATAAATGTATTTTTTGGATTTGGTTTGGTATTGATCAAACCTATAACTGATATATGTGATGAGCCTTTCTTTATCATATTCATTTATTCTATGAACTGCATTTGGGTTCATGACCTTAGCTATTTCTTGTAATTGATTTTTACTAAAACCATTCAATAATTCAAATATATTGTGAGATGCCTCAAAAATCTGGGTACTGGGAATATTGTCATAACCTCTTTCCTTCATAATTTCTTGCATATAATAAAACTCATGATTGGGGTTAACCGCATCAAAATCTGCCTTGTTATGTGGAAATGTAGACCCATGCAAACCATACTCCATATGAGTACTCATTAACTCTCTGTTTTTTTGATTCAGAAGATTAGTAGCTTCACTTAATCTTAAACCAAATTCCTCTGGAGATAGTGTAGTTAAACCATTCCTTACCGAATACTTATACAATTCAATCGCCCTCTGCTCAAATGCGACAATTCGTTTATTCCGATGGTATCTAAATGCCTTGTCTGTTGATGTTCCTTCAAACAAATGCCCAAGATCTGGTTTGTGTGATTTCTGACCGACTTTGTTGCGAAGGGTTTTTTTATCAATATGGTAAAAACTATCTGTAAAAGCATGATCAGCGGTACCATATTGGGCAATATTTTCTGCCTCATTTTGAGCATAATCTACAAAAGCATTTCTAACTAGTATAGGGTCATCACCACATAAAGCATGTGCTCCACAATTATTAATTTCTAATTTTTCTCTTGATTCTCTTATTCTCTGAACATCTTGCTTTGTTATAAAACCATATGATGCTGATACAGAATAGTTAATCATTCCCATGCCATAAGATATAGAATTATTGATAGCGTCATGTTGCTTAAACTCATCACCTATTTGTGCACCCAAAGCAAATGCCAAATTGTGACCAATACTTAGCTGAACAACATCACCAAGTAATAAAGATTCATAAAAATGTGGTGTATCATTTCCTTTCCCTGTTGGATCAATCCAAGCAGTGGGGTTTGATGCAGCATACATGTATCTGTGTAGACTTGGAGGCTCATTGGTATTGCCAAATAAAGGATCTTCCCGTAAAAACCTTCCCGTAAACGAATCATAATATCTGGCGTTGGCGTAGTAGAGGTCGGTGTCTTCGTCTTTGAGGTAGCCGGTGAAGCCGAAGGGGCTGTCGCTGGTAGATGTTTCTTGGTTGAGGTTGCCCCACACGTCGTAGTCCATGCGGTTTTGGATGGAGCCGTCCTGGTTGGTAATGGCCACGTTGGTGCCGAGGGCGTCGGCCAGGTAGTAGGCGCGCTGGCCGTTTCTGGTTTCGGCCAGTTGGCGTCTGGCTCCATAGTGGTAGGTGGCCAGGGTGTTGCCGATGGCGTTGGTTTCGGCGATCAGGGTAAGCCCATCGTACAGGTAGCGTTTTTCGTTGCCTGATGCGGAGGTGGCTTTGACCCTTTGGCCGGCGTAATCATATTCGTACTGATGCGGTTGAGCGGTACCAACGGTGATGCTGGTCAATTGATCCCGGTCGTTGTAAACATAGATACGGGCGTTAATAGCACCGGCTGTATCAATGATTTCCTGGCACCTGTTGCCCACTTTTTCCATTGTGTATGTCAATACTCGGTTACCGAAGTCACCTTCTGGGTCTAAACCAAGAGATCTGTGAGATCAAGTCGGGACTACTACAGCTGTATCATTTCAGTTATCACATTTAGACATGTACTCTTTCAACAGATATTGATAAAGCTCTGTTTTTTTGTTTTCTATTTTTTTCTTATTAAAAAACTCAACATTATCTTTTTTTAGATTATTATTTATACCTTTCAGTTCAGCATAATCAACAACTGATCTGTTCTCATTATCTACATGACAGATATCCACGCCTAGCATTATTACTTGCTCAATTGAGTCTATACTTAATAATGAACTAGATATTAAGCTTTGAAGTAAGTTTACACCTCCTTGAGTATTACTATTAATACTTAAACCTTTCTGGACCAATAGCCGGATACAATCTATCGACTTGCAGTAAAACAGGTAATTTGCCGAATCAACATCTAAGCGAAATAAATCTCCTCCATTTTCAATCAAATAACTTATTATTTCCAATTTATCAAAAATAATCGCCGCCTCTAGTGCTGTTTTATTTTCCGAAGATTCTATGTTGATATTCGCACCTGATTCCACTAGTAATTTTGTAATTTCAAAACTAGCATGAATATCCTCATTACTAGAAGCTTCATTAATGGAGTATAAAGTTCTAATAAGTGGTGTTTCCCCTAAGTAATTTGTAAAATTTGCATCAAATCCGAAGCTCAGCAACATTTTGACTATATCTTTTCTTAATAACTCTGAAGCGTAAATCAGAGGTGATGATGTGAGACTTTGGTTATTGCTAATTGGCGAAAAATTATTGTTTTTCAGTAATTTTTCTAAGGTGCCGATATCATTAGACTCTATCAATGTGTAAATCTGGTCAAGAGTAATTGAATTTGTAAATTTAGTAGTTTCTTGCCCAATGAACTTATTTTGATCATTTGTGGAGGTTTTAACATTTAATTGAATCAATTTATTAGAAACCAACAGAATCAAAAACAGAATTATAACTGTATACAGATGTTTCATTTGGAAACCTCCTCTACACCTGGTAATTCATTAGACTCTTTGATCCACTCCTCTTCCCTCTTAATTCTCATAGTTTCAGTATACATAATATCTCTTGATTCGGTTTGAAACTGATTAAACTTGTAATTTAAATAGTTAACTAACCTCTTCTTACTTAAAGAATCAATCTTTTCCGAAGCTACAGGGTTAATAATTTTTGCCAATCCACGAAGTCTAGCAATTCCAAAATTCTCTAAAATCTTTTCGATGCTTAGGCTTGTGGGGAAATCTTCCACTCTCAATATATCTACAAACCCTCTTTTATTCAAAATGTTCCTCATCATTTCATATTCATCATTACTATCAATTTTTGAATGGTACTTGTGAGTATAAGGAAAAGGGCTATTTGCATCTAAAATCTCATTATTTTGCTCTATCAATTCCGCAATCGCTAAACTTAATCTTTGTTCAAAATTCGACTTACTGATATTAGTTTTACCTGTTCTCTTTGAAAACTCGAATAACGCCCATGCTCTCGATCTAAATGCATTAATTCTTTTAGTGTCCATAAATCTATAAGCTTTATCTGTGCTTGTACCATCCAAACCATGACCAATCACTTCACCGGGACTTTCTTCCTCTAAGCTACCAAGAGTTTCTAAAGTTATATGATAGAAACTATCTGCATAAGTATGGTCAGCAGTTGCGTATTGTGCGATATTTTCAGCGTGATGTTCAGCAAAATACTTAAAGGCTCTTTTTACATAAATTGATTTCGTGTTACACAGAGCGTGATTTCCACAATTATTAATAACAGTATCATCATATAATTCAAAATAATCCCTAGTTAAAAATGGTGATTGCAATTGACCTAAAACTGTTAGAGCAAATCCAATAGAGTTTTTCATAGCATCATGTTGTTCAAACTCATCACCGATCTGGGAACCAATGGCAAAAGCATATGATTCGTCCTTAGAAAGACCAACCACATCTGCAATCATCAATGATTCATAAAAATGTACAGTTGCATCACCTTTGCCAGTAGGGTCATAAAATTTTACCGGGTTGTTAGCTGTGTAATTATATCTATGCATACTAGTAGGTCTCAATTGATAACCCTGCAATGGATCCTCCCTCAAAAACCTCCCAGTAAACGAATCATAGTACCTGGCGTTGGCGTAGTAAAGGTCGGTGTCTTCATCTTTGAGGTAGCCGGTGAAGCCGAAGGGGCTGTCGCTGGTAGATGTTTCTTGATTGAGATTGCCCCATACGTCATAGTCCATGCGGTTTTGGATGGAGCCGTCCTGGTTGGTGATGGCCACGTTGGTGCCCAGGGCGTCGGCCAGGTAGTAGGCGCGCTGGCCGTTTCTGGTTTCGGCCAGTTGGCGTCTGGCACCGTAGTGGTAGGTGGCCAGGGTGTTGCCGATGGCGTTGGTTTCGGCGATCAGGGTAAGCCCATCGTACAGGTAGCGTTTTTCGTTACCAGATGCGGAAGTGGCTTTAACCCTTTGGCCGGCGTAATCGTATTCGTATTGATGCGGTTGAGCGGTGCCAACGGTGATGCTTTTCACCCGTTGTCTGGGTGTGTAATCGAACACACTGGTGGTGCCGTTTTCGGTTTTCTCGGTCTGGTTACCAAAGGCATCGTAAGCGTAACTGATGTCCAGGCTGGCACCATCAGTGACTGATGTTAGTTGGTCCCGGTCATTGTAAACATAGGTGCGGGTGTTGATGTTACCGGCTGTATCGATTATTTCTTCTTTTCGATTACCTACTTTATCCAGGGTATATTCCACGCGTTTGGTGGGGTATTCAACAACATCCAGCCTGTCCGCACCGTCGTAATAATATGACGTAATGGCTGATGCATCGATGTTACTCTCGATCAGTTGGGTACGGTTGCCATTGGGGTCGTAGTCATATTCGTGACTGGTGACGGTGACGCCAGATTGCTTGTTGTCAATCAGACTGATGCGGTTGGCGTTGTCGTATTGGTAATTGGCTTCTGAACCATTGGGGTAAGCGATTTGTGCGGGCAGCCCGGCTGTGTTGTATGTCCAGGTGAAGGTACCCAGGCCTGTCTGGGTCAGGGTTTTCAGGCGATTGGCGTCATCATAGCTGTAATCAGTGACCTGGTTGTCGTGGTCACGGAACACCGTGCGGTTACCGTTGGCGTCATAATCGTAGAAGAAGGTGTTGCCATATCGATCGGTTTTGCTGGTCAGGCGGTCCAGGTTGTCATAGGTCATGCTGTAACCATGACTGAGGCCATCAACCACTTCAGCCACGCCTTCCACGTTGCCATTGCCATCCAGGGTCAGGGTGACGCTGGCCGAGCCGTAGGTGCCAATGTATTCCTGGTTGTACTGACGGTTCAAGTCGTCGTAGTTGTATGTGACATTGACACCATTGGGGTGCTGGATACCAGTCAGGTTACCGTTGAGGTCATAGTCATAGCCCACCACATCGGTGTTACCTGGGTAGGTTTTGGTCTTTTTGCGGTTCCGATTGTCATAGGTAAAGCGGGTGACCCGGCCTTTGGCATCGGTGATGGTCTCAAGGTTATCGGCTGTGTCATAACCATAGATGGTCTCGATCACTTCAGGTACGTTTCGTACATGGGTCAATCGATTGGCTGCATCGAAATCATACTCCCAACGCTGTCCGCCCGGTTTGATGACTGCGGTGCGGTTGTTATTGAGGTCATATTCAAAAGTTGTGGTCTCACCTGCGCCATTGGTCTCAGTGAGTAACCGACGGCGTAAGTCATAAGTTCGCGTGGTGTCATTGGGTCCCGGGTTGTTCTGCAACAGCACATCACCAAAAGCATCGGGTGTGAATGTGACCACCAGGCCTTCGGGCATGCTGCTGCGGGTTTTGTGGTACTGGGTGTTGTATTCATGGGTGGTGGTTTTACCGCGGGCGTCTTTTTCGGCGATCACCAGGCCAGCGTTGTTGTAAGTGGTTTCACTTTGCAGCAACCCTGCCCTGGTGAATGTAGTCTGACGGTTTTCCAGGTCATAGGTGTATTCACTGGTGATGCCACGGTAATCGGTTTGAGTGAGCAGGTTACCCAAGGTGTCATGATTCATGGTCATGGTGAATGCACCGGTGTCTTGTTGATGGGTCTGGTTCAGGTCATTGACCAGGTATGTGGTGGTGATTAATCTGGAATCAGTCTGACTGGTTAAATTGCCATTGAGGTCATAGCCAAAGGCCATGTCATAGCCATCAGGTCCGCTGCTGCTGCCTCTGCGCCCAAGGGTGTCCACTGTGTGGGTGATGGTTCCATTGGGGCCGGTGTCGGTGAGCAATTCACCGAACACCGTGTAGGTGTAGGTATGGCCACGGCCCAAAGGCAATATTTCTGCCACGCGCTGATGTAAATCGTTGTAGTTATAGGTACTGAGCTCGCCGTTTCCATCAGTCATGGTTTTGATGTTGGAGTCAGCATCATAAGTTTGTGCTTTGACCAATCCGACCAAGTCCGTTTGTGACAGTTCACGGTTGAGTTCATCGTACACATAGGTCACGATGTTGCCGTTGGGCCAGGTTTCGGTTTTCAGGTTTCCGGCCTGATCGTAAGACAAGCGCCAGGTTTGCTGGTTGATGGTTTTCAGGGTTGGCAGGTTCAGGTCATTGTAACCATAGGTGGCAAAGTAACCGTTTGGTTTGGTCTCGGAACTGATGTTGCCATTGCCATCGTATTCATACACCATCGCCCCACCTTCAGGCAGGTTCACCTGTTTCAGGCGGTTGGCCTTGTCGTAGGTGTTGGTGGTGATTTGATTGCCAGAGCTGTTGTGGATTTCCTCTGAAGTGAGGTTACCGTTGCCGTCATAGGTCATGGTTTTACCTGAGCCCAATGGTCCACTCATGGTCAGCATGCGGTCAAAGGCATCATAGGTATAAATGGTGGTGTTTTGGTTGGGATCGGTTTCAGTCAGCACATTGCCGTGTCCATCCACGGTGCGGCTGATCAACACGTCACCCTGTGGCCCATTGCGTTTCACACTGTCCTGGAAATAGCGATCCGGATCATAGGTGTAGGTTGTGACCCGGTCACCGGTGGTTTCGGTGAGGACATTGCCGACATTGTCATAGGTGTAGGTGGTGACCTTACCCAATGGCTCAACTTTGGTCCTCAGGCGATTGGCCGCGTCATAACTGAACCCTGTGGTGTGTCCACCAAAATCTGTTTCGGACTCTTTATTACCATTCAGGTCATAGACATAGGTAAACGTGTCCAATGCCGCATTGGTGATCTCCAACAACCGACCTTGCGTGTCGTATTCATACCGCGTGGTGTTGTCGTTGGGGTCTGTTTCGGTGCGTATCAGACCACCGTTTTCATAGTCATAGGTCCAGATTCTGCTGTTCAGGGTTTTACTGAGCATGCGGTCTGAATTGTCGTATGAGTAAGTGGTGAGGTTGCCATTGCCGTCTGTTTCACTGAGTTTTTGTCCCCTGGCGTTCCATACCGCTGTGGTCTCATTGCCTTCAGGGTTCCTCATGGAGGACTGATAGCCCAGATCATCATAGGTGATCAAAGATACATTGCCCCTGCCATCGGTGATGGTGATCACCTGGCCACGCGCGTTGTGATCATAGCCGGTACTGATGCCTGACAGTTCCTCAGAGACTTTATTGCCATGGATGTCATAGCTGTATTCAGTGAGGTCACCCCGCCAATTGGTGTGGGTTTTCACCCGTTCCTTGATGAAAGGTGGCTGAAACTGATCCGGCGCATAATAACTGTACTGGCTGATCAATGAGCCCAAACGCTCTTCAATCACATTGCCGTATTGGTCGTATTGGAATGAGCGCAGGCGATTGTTTTCATCGGTTTCACTCATCAACAACACATCGGTGTCGGTGTTCCAGTTAAAAGTCCGGGTCCCGGCAGGGGAAGTGATTTCCGTGGCCGCGCCATAATCATTCAGGGTGTATTGACTGAGCTGACCGTTCTGCGTCACGTTGGCATTGTCGTTGTAGCCGATGCCCGGGGTGTAGTTGAAGCTGGTCACACCGGCATCAGACTCTTCAATCGAAGCCACTTCAATGCTGAAAATATCAGGCAAGTCTCCCATATCAGTGGGCAGTGAAACGCTTTTATTGCGGTAACTCCAGGTGCGGTTGGCACTGGTGGACTGATCATCCACTGTCAACAGCAATGAGCGATTCGGTCCTGAGACATCACCGGCATACCCCAACACTTCGTTGGTGGTGTCACCTTCCCGCTGTGCACTGATGAGGTTACCGATGTCATCGAATTCAAAGGTCAACAAAATACCAGCAGGGCCTGACACTGACACCAGCATTTCATTGCGATATATGCCAAAGTCATGCAGCTCATAGTTGAACAACAAACGACGGCCAACTGAATCGGTGACTGAGCGAATCACCGGTGCTTTGTTTCTGGATTCGACCTGTACTGTCAGTCGGTTGCCGTTGGGATCCTCGACATAATCCATCCACCAGACATTGTCCTGTCTGCGGGTGTAGTGATAGCGATTGCCACCTTTGGGATAAAAATCGAAACTGTTGTCATCGTTGAGCACCAATGATGAGTGGTATCCTTTCAAAGGAATGAATTCATCACCCTGGATTCTGAAACGGGCCGAGCCGCCATCAGCACCGGTCACCACCACCTGTCCGCAGCTGCCGATGATGACCCTGGAGAGGTAATTAAAACTCCAGCCATAGCCCAATGGACCCAACTCTTGCCTGCCTTGTGAACTGTAGGTTCTGGTGAATTCCAGGTCAACCCCGGGTGAAACCAGATGAATGTCCTGTTTGGAATACACCATTGAACCATCGGCCAGATCCACACCCTTAACAATGGCATGTCCCACGGGCAGTGAATTGCTGACGTCGTATCTGGACACCAGGCCACCATAGACCACCTGTTCATCACCATTGTCCTCTGCCACGGCTGTGATTCTTAAGGTGTACTGATGATTGCCCAGTGAATCAGCCCGTGCCACAACTTCATTGATACCAGCGTTCATCAACTCGTTGTCAGCCAGTAAAGTGATGTTTGAGCCGTCTTGCCCCAAAGGGTTGTGCTGGATGGCCTCAATGGTTACCCGGGCATCAGCAAGCAAATTGAGGTCAAAACCTTCCTGACGACACACATTGGCATTGGCCAGATCCACATCAGAACTCAATCTAACTGCATTTTCAAAGGTATTATTGATCACCGGGCCACCACAGGCGCCAAACAAGGATGCATCGGCACAGCTGACTTGGTTGATCAGCCTCCTGTTGATGCCCTCCAGGGGTTGTTTGTCGTAGATGACTTCATAGGCCGAGCCTTCATTGAGCACCAATTCAATTTCATAAGTTCTGTCCGGGTTGATTGGTACCCCTGTGGGTAACACCGCCTCAACCAGGGCATCAGTTGGATAACTCACTGTGTGGCGATAAAACTCTGTGCCATTTTCATAAAACACCGCTGACACTTTTTGTGGTTGGTATTCTTCAGGAGAGATGTTGATCAGAAAACGGGTGGCTTGCCGGGTGGTTTGGTCGTCTGCCAGATCAAAGAATACTGGCACCCGACTGACCACATCTGCAGTGACCGTCATGGAAGGTGCGATGAAATCCATTTGTTGCTGCGTCACACCACCATGCGGACTGACGGCGGCAAAGCGCGCATCCTGGGTACTGATGAGGTTGGTGTTAAGTGAGCTTTCTGCACCCATCTGATAGTTCACCTGCCATTCATCAACTGGCCCAGTGACCGTAACATCAGCATTTCCTGTCAGTTGCTCTGTGGTTTGTTCACCAGTATCGCTTAGGGCGTACTGCACAAAATCACAGCCCCCAGAAGCTCCATAATCAACATATTTAAGGTACAGTGGCTGTAATGTTTTGCTGATTAATTCGTCTGGTTTATCACCAAAATAGCTGCCATTGGGCCCATTGGTGTCTTCACCGGTGTAGAACAAGCCGGCTGCGAAAAAGTTCTGAAAATCCTCGGTAAAACCGTTGTAGCGGTTGATGTATTGGCTGTCCAGGCCGGCCACGCTGAGCTTAACCGGGAAGCGGGTGGCTGGCAGGCCTCTGCCATTGTAAACCGTGAACGGTTTCCAGCCATTATCAGAATTCATCACCACCTGTTGCTCAGCACAAGCGGGTAGATTGATCTGGTCGGTGTTGAAGCACACATTGGCAGCGATTTTTGCTGGTGTGTACTCATCACAACTGCCTGTGATGGATGACTTGGTCAGTGCTCCTGACTGTTCCATCTGTTCGATCACACCATCAGTCAAAGGTACACTGCTGAACAGATGCCCCGCTGGTGCAGGCTGCAGTGGCTGGTTTTTATGCCCTGAGCCTGATTGTGCGGCTTTACCACCCACTGGTGGCACCGGGGCTTCGGCTTCAATGCTGATCGGTACATTGGGTACCGGGTTATTGAACTGGTCAACCACCACCACGTAAATGTTACCGGCACGCATCTCCTGTTGCCCAACCGCTTGGTGGCAAGTGTCTAATGACCAATTACATTCATTGATCAGTATCGCTGCCGGCTCATCCGGAAGCGCATAATGCCTGAACAACTCATCAGCTGGAATCCAACCCAAGTTGGACAGCACCTCAACCGACATCTCAATTTGACCTAATTGGGTCAGGTGCTCATCCTGGGGATCCACTTGAACGAAGGGTCCATTGCCGATTCGTTCAGCCACCTTGATATCGACCTCAGCACGGCCCTGTTGGTTGGTCATAACCACATAAGTTGAGGCAAAACCGCCCTCGGTTGCAATCTCTGCCTGTGCATTGCCCATGGTGAAGCGCACAGTGGCATTGATCACCGGACGGTTGCTGGCATCTGTGATCAATACCTCACTGGGTTTGGCCAATAGTTGATTGACCACACCATATTGGTTGTTGGTGCTGTCCATCAAACGGATGTACCTGGCCGACAAGGCATCTTCATTGGCACCCTCAGCATAGGGGTCGAACAGCATCCTGGCCAAGTCATTCAACGCCCAGGATTCAGGCGGTTCTGTGGTTTGGCCACCGGCATAGCCACCAGCAATGAAGTAACCCGAATGACCTGTATCCGGATGCACAATGTACCAGGCAGATCCGCTCCAGGCATCGACCTGGGTTGGATTTTGTGCGATGGTAACCTGATGACCGGATGACACCCACCCAGTGATGTGCTGTTTCACGGGTTCCGGGTGATTCAGGCCTGCAATGATGCCCGCTGCATTGCCAGCATCAATGACATGAATTTGCTCAGCGGCCTGTGCCATGAGTCTGATTCCCTGATCTGCTGACACGGCATTGACGGCCCATTGATCAGCAAATACCTGAGATTCCAGCCAGGAGCCATGCCAGGCAGCTAAGCGCGACCAGTCGGCTTCCGCAGTTAAACCCCGACTGATGACATCGGTGATGCGACTGATGGCATCCAGGCTGACACCCGTGAAGCTCATTTCCACCGGTAAATCGGCGACGTATTCCAGATGATATTCTGGTGAGATGATTGAGAGCAGAGGAAACGGTCTGATGATGGCTTGATTAAGGGTCATGGCCAATTCATTTTCAGCCGCCCGCCAGGCATTCTGATAATGCACACCCAGGTTGTGCATGAGCCTCACTGGCAGGGTTTCATCCGTCACCAGGCCAGCATCTTCTGCCTGCATGGTCAGCTCGTCTGTTTGGGTGCTGAACACCAGACTCAGGTAACTGCCAGCAAGCACGGTCCGGTTTAAATCAACACTGCCGTTGGGGGCGATCAACTCAATGTCCAACTCATGGAAAGTCCCCATGGGTATGTCACCGGCTTCCATGTTCACAGCCTGACCATTGATTTTAAACACCGGACGGAGGTTGATCAAAGCCGGTGGCACCTGAGACATGCCGCCCGCCAGATTGATCAGATTAAGGTCTTCAATCGTGGCAGGTAAATAGGACAGCGAAAGCCGTCTGCCAGCCAATGAGGTCATCGATAATTCGACATCAGTGATCACTGCCCCATTGGTCAGTTGTAACCGCACCCGGTGAATCTGTTCTGCCGGCAAATCGGCTGCTTCGTAAGTCGCTGCAATCACTTTAACCGGCATTGCTGCGGGGATGATGGTGTAGGCATCTGACGTGTTGTGTACCACGGTCTGCAAATCACTCAGATCTCCGGCAAATGCGGCATTGACCTGTTGCTGCCAAACAGCAAGCGGCGGCTCTGTGGTACCCAGTCCCATCAGGTGGTCTATGATCATTTGACCGGCATCAATGGCCAAACCGGCATAATCACTGCTGGCTGGCTCAACTATTGTGCGCTTGATGGCCGGTGCCAGCGCCAACCAAACCGGTTCGGTTAAATCATTGGCCGAGCCCCGATAGTGCGCATAGGGTATGTATGCACTGACCCAGGTGTGCTGTCGCTGAATGAATCTGATCTGTCCACCCTGAATCACTGCCTGATGAGGTATCCCTGCCCGTTCCAGCGCTTCCTGAACCAAAGTCGGATCGCTCAGGCCCAGACCATTGGCGACTTCATCAACCGGCTGTTGTATCACCCCTTGAACGAAGCGTGCCGGGATGTTCGAGGCCCTGAGCAGTGCAATCAACAAGGCTGACTGATCAACATCATTACCCGCATACGACAACAAGGTACCCTGCGAGCCTTTCATGCTGCCTGCATAGTACTGGATGTTGATTTGTTGTCTGACAAAGTTAACAATTTTGATGTAGTCGTTATCCAGGTCATGTGCCAACTGGTAAATTTCTGGTGTCAGCTGGACCACTTGCCCGCTGACCAGATCATCAGATTGCGAAGGCGCCGGAAATTCACTGGCATAGCTCGGCACAATCGCCGGAGTCGTCACCAGTGGCCCTGCAGTTCCCAGGTGACCGCTGTTGGGCAGTTGATCATTGCGCAGAATGATCAGCTCCTGCTGAGTTGATGCCGATGATTTGGTCTGAGAGAGTTGAGACAACAGGTTTTTATGCCAGGGTTGCCACTGACTCACTGGCACACTTTTAAATTGTTCAATGGCTTGCCAGCGTCGCGTCAGTTGTTGTTCTATGCTGACCAGCCTGGCCATTTTGCTGGGGTGCCATGCGTTGCCCAATGGGTTGTTCTTTAATCGCTCAAACTGAGCATTCAGGCGTTCATAGGCCTGTGCCAACGATTGGTTTTGTGATTGCCAGTAGCGTTGCTGACGATCATCCAGCGGTTGTTTCATGCCTGCCAGCTTATGCACGCTGTTGAGCCACAGCTGTTCGGCATCCATGTAGTCACGAAACAAAGATGGACGCTTACCGGCATCACGGTGAATGGTGCTGAGTTGTTGCTTATAGGACTGGCTGTTTGCTGCCAGGTCTTTGCCGGAAATCAAGCCATTCAACCAATCCTGTTCAATGGTCTGCTGGTCCAACGCAATCGATTCATAGTTGTCGCTGGCAGAAGCGCCGACACACAAGCCCATGCCAAAAACAATTGTCAGGCATAAACCTGTCATCCAGTGTGTTTTTAAATCAAACATCAAAGTATCTCCCTGATCATTGCATTGACCTGTTGACCGTTGGTGGGTGCCACGCACTCAAAACCATCATTAAACAAAAACGGCAGGATTTCATCCCAATCAGAGGCGGTGTTGTTCTCAGGTGTCACATCACCCCACTCCGCTGGCATGCTGATGACAGCTGAGGCTTGTGCGCTCTGACCGGTGGCATCATTGACCACGCCTGATAACTGATAGGTCACGGTTGAACCCACCGGCAGATCAATCAGTTCACCGGCCAGATCGCCGGTACCTGAAGCGGATGCGCAATGGGCGCCATCAAGTGACTCACAAGTCCAGGTCAGGGCAGACACGTTGTTGAACCCAGTGATGGCCGAGGCCTGTGAAATATCCACGTTTCCGGTGTTTTGAATGGTTAACTGATAGCTCATGTCTGCGCCAGGTTTGACCAAACCCTGACAGTTGGAGATCTCCGCTGTCAGGTCTGGTTTTTGACCAGCAATCAATGTCATGCTCTGGCTGTCAACAATGTCCGGGAGACCTTGGGCATAAACCTCAAAGGTCACATCAACCGGAGAGTCGCTGACTTGCAACCAGAATTCAAAGTCAAGCCGTGCCTGCTCTGTCAACTGGTAATTGAATGAGAAACCATCGGTTTCCTGGGTGGTTGGGACCGTAGCATGCATCAGTTGTACAGATGGCGGCAAAGTCACCCGCACATGCCCATCCACGGCCCTTCCCTGGTTAAACAGACTGTATCTGACCCTGCGTGTACCACCCAGCTCGGTGGACAGCCCCCAAGGTTGGACAAAGCGGACCACCTGATTGATCAACGCGGCAAAATGGTTGGCATCCGGTTCAACGGTTGCCTGTAATAACCAGTCAAATGCAGCAAACACAGCCAGGCCATTAACCGCCTGGGTCCAGGTGACCGCCTGATCTTCACCATTCACGATTTCACTGCCAAGCAAGATGGCTGCAGATGCTGCACCCATGCTGGTCACCCTCAGGGCACTGTCCTGCGGATCCAATTCAGTTGTTGTGGCAGCAGCCAATTCAGAGTTCAGCAATTGCAGGCCTTCAACATTGACATAGAGGCCATTGACGCTGATACCGAGCTCACTGTACAAGCCAGGAATCAGGTTATCAACACCACTTGAAACAATGAGTCCTGAGCCCGCTCTGAGTTCATTGATCAATTGATTCTGAATGGAATTGCCAAGTGGCACCTGCTCCGCCATCAGCCAATAAGTATTGAACATACCCGTCAGCATGGCAGCATCAAAGTCCGCTTCACTGTATACCAGCTCGTAAGACCAGCCAGCTTGATCCAGCAGACCGCGCAATTGGGTGTACTGTGCCAACAGGACAGGTGATGTCACATCACCTGGCTCATCACTGCTGATGGCCGGATAGAGATCAACATTGGCCACTTTCAGCTCGCCCATGTCCTGCCCAATGACATTGAACAGAGCACAGTTTGTAATTAAAACATTGCTGGACCATTGGTGCAATCCTGAGCTTGTCTGTAGCTTCATGAGCAACTGATAATCATCGTTCAACAGATCATTGGCCTGCTCGTCATCACCCACCACAGTGGCACTGATTTGCCCTGAGTTCATGGGATGCAGGATCAGATTAACTAAACTGACCGCTGGTTGAGCGTCTATCGCCAGCTGACCATTGGCCAAAAAGTCTGCATAGCTGCCTGACTCGGTTTGAATGAGGTTGGACTGGGCATCGTACAACTCAACGATGAGTTGATCTCCAGGCTGCCAGAGGTGGTTGGTATGGCGCATCATTTTGAAGCTGGTCACACCCTGACACTGACCATCTAACTGAGCCATGGGCTCATCTGCCAGAATCAAAATCCGACCATCCTGGTCATGGGCTGTCAGGGCAGTGTCAATGACCGGAGCCTGCTGATAATAACCAAATTCTATGGATTCAGTTTGACCGGCAGTGACTGTGATGGCTGAGGGAGAGTTCATGGTGCTGCTGATCCAGTCGGTGTTCAACTCGCTGTCAGTGACTGCTATGGTGTAAGTACCCGGCTGGACATCTGCATAACTGAACAGTCCGGATGCATTGGTATAAACCACCTGACTGGCTTGCTGGGAATCGGTCAGGGTCACTTCGGCCAATTCAATACCAGATTCACCGGCATCAAACAAACCATTTTGATTCAGGTCATGCCAGATGCTGCCATCAACCTGACCAACAGGCACATATTCCACAACCAGCACCACCAACTGACTCAGGTTGCCGGCTTCATCCTCTGCCTGCACTGTTATGTTGTTCAGGCCTGGCTGCAAGGTATGATTGGCGGAAACGAACTGCCCTGCCGCATCGGTATTCACGGACCCGGTCTGACCATTGACCACGGTATTGATCTGGTTCCTTGGTTCAGCTGAACCTGTGATGTCAATCAGCGGATCAAAGACCTGCTGGTTGTTGACTGGGGAATCCACAAGCAGGTCCGGAGGTGTCAGGTCAATCCTGAACTGCACCACATGTTCAGCCTGATTACCCACGTCATCTGTACCACGAACAGTCAACACATGATCACCCTCATCAGAAACCACCGCTCCTGAAGTCACTGGCAATCCATTGAGTACGGATTGATCCGTGACCCCAAGATCATCCACCATCACATAATCGATGCTGACATCCTGATTGGTGATCAGCCCATCTGCAGGACTGTTGACCGTTATCAGGGGGGGCTGATCATCAATGGTGACATTGATCACAGCACTGAAGGTTTGGTTGGCAAAACTGTCTTCTGCCCTGAACTGGATCGCATGCTGGCCATGAGGCAAGCTGATGTCCGCTGTGTATTCAATGCCCAGCAAATTCATGCTCACCCAGCCACCAACGCCATCCAGTTGATAACTCACATCAAGCACTTCACTGCTGTGATCTGAAGCAGTTGCCGATAACAATAACTCAGCAGCAGAAACGGCTCCATCTTGTGGTGTCAGGACCTGCAGCAATGGACCGGTCACATCTTCCAGTTGTATGGCTGAGTTTCCGATCAGCTCTTCGGTCTGGTCCACAGTGACCCGTAAATGTGCCTGATAGGCACCAGGCAACAGATCATCGGTCTGGATGTTGTCCACATCATTGAACACACCATTGGCGGGCAAATCAATGAGTTGACTGCGGGTATAACTGACCACATCATCACTGACTCTGACCAACCTGAGTTCGACCGCCAATTGATCAATGGCAAACCCATATGGATTATTGACTTGCCAATCAATGGTCAGTATCTGACCAATCGGATGACTGTCCGCATTGGTCAATGAACCTGTCACACTCACCGCATCAATGTAGTTGACAGTTCGACTGGCCTCAGCACTGTTGTTCCCTGCCTGATCTGTGGCTTGCAGGGTCAACACATTGGCACCTTCAACCAACGGCACATCGGTAAACACATAACTGCCATCTGCGGCGGCCTGTACCAGTTGCTGATGGGTACCAGCTTGTAATTGAACCATGACATCGGCCTCTGTTTGGCCAGTGACTGATGTGCTGGCCAGGTTGGTGTCACTGCCTTCAGCAGGGAAACTGATGTTCAATAATGGTGGGGTGAGATCCAGGTTAAATGACAGGCGTTGCTGAATCTGGTTGCCGGTCAAATCTGTCGCGCTGACCATCAGCAAATATGAACCTTCGGCAGACAATGATTGGCCGGACTGGTAAGGCAACCCATTCATCATCAGCGTGGTTGAGGCCAGATTTGCATCAGTGATGGTGATGATTGGGGTCACACTGTGGTTATACAGGCCCCCATCCTGCACCCCATCAATCTGAATCAAAGGTGGTGTGCTGTCCACTGTGAAATCGATGCTTGTTGAGGACGCATTGCCATATTCATCCTGAGCCCGGACCTCAAGCAGATGCACCCCTTCAGACAACCCGCTCAAGGGTGTTTGGTAAACCTGACTCAGGGTATTTCCTGGCAAGTCAGCGAATAGCTGGCCATCCAACAGAACCGACACCGAATTAACGTCAGCGTGTTGATCTGTTACTGTGGTGATTAAAGCGGTATCAGCAGGATATAGCCCTCCGTGCAGTGGATTTTGAATGGTGATGATTGGTCCACTTGCATCCTGTGTTTCAATCAACAGCGTATCCAGTGTTGACTGCGTGGACTCCCCAAAACCACTCAAATCCACACTCAGAACCAGAATATAGTGATCCAATGTTAATGAATCAGATGACCAGTTGAATTGGACCTGACTGGTCTGGCCTGTTGGCAGAGAAACACTCATTTGATCAGTGAGCAACACAGCTGACAAATCCTGAGTCATCAACCTGGCCTCAATATTCAATTGATTAAGATCCACTTGCCCGGTGTTTTCCAGTACAGCAGTGGTGGTGAAATCCTGTCCCAGTGTCACCGGGGTTGGCTGAGCCGACCATTGCCCTTGAATTCTGGCCTGGCTTACTGGGTTCAATACCTCAAGAGGCAGTTGCACTGATTCAAAAGACAGCAGGTTGTCCCAAGTTAACACCGCAGTGTATGAACCGGGATCAGCAGCCAGCCAAATTTGATTGAGCTGAATATTTAACCCTGGAGCCAGTCCATCAATCTGCTCACTGTGTTGCCAAATCACCTGGTCTTGATCATCCATTACCTGCCAGAGTAATGTACCATCCTGGATGCTGTTGCCCCAGAAGTACTCAAGCCCGGCATTCAGAATGATCCGGTCTCCGGGCAAGGCCTGATTGAGTGAGGCTTCCAAGGAGAGTAAAAAGTCAGCCGCTTCACGCACCACCAGATCAATCAACTCAGCATCCACCACACTGTTTCCTTCACGCAGGGTCACATGCAGCTGATATTGATCAGCAAACACATCAGCGGGCCAATCAAACGTCACATTCCAATGAGCCCCTGATGACAGCGCAATCAAATCATGGGTTTCATAATACCCGGTTGGGAAGCCTGCCTGATCAGTGATTTCCAGCTCCAAAATACCTGTGAATTCAGCCCCTGGGTTGTACACTGTGATCAAGCCATAGAGCTGATCTCCGGGAAACAGTTCATGGCTGTTAACCACCACGGTGACATCCGGCTTCAGGTCATCAATGACCTGAAGCAGACGGTACGTGCTGTTGTTGTTCTCATTGCTTTCCAGCACCGCACCATTGGAATCGATGGTGGATTTGATCACATATTCACCGACTTCACTCAAGTCAGCAATGGTGAAATCAGTCACAAATGATTCACCGGCCATCAGACCGATGTTCAAAGGCGCTGGTGACACCATGGTTGTGTTGAGCTGAGGGTCGGTGATCTCGATCAACAATCGGGCATCATCCACATCAACTGAGCTGATGTTTTTCACCAATAAACTGCCACTGACTGGCTGTCCGGAGAGCACCTCATCAGGTAGCACCTGCAGGTAACTGTCTTTGATCACCAGATCCGGCAATGACAGCGTATCCAGGGTGACCTGAATCTCATCAGATGCCGTTTCCAGACCATTGGGCTTTCTGGCCACCACAAAAAATTCATTCAGCCCGGGTGTCAACTCAACCTGTTCAAAAACAAATGATCCGGGACCATTGATCAGAAAGCCCGTCTCATTTTCAACAAACAGGATTCTGCCATCATTGAGCCATTCACTGGGTGCCTGATAGCCAATATTGGGCCAGCTGAACAGTACCTCAGAGCTTTGCAGATCAAGCATTACTTTGTCACAACAACCGAGGTTGGCAAAGACCAGATTGGCATCATCTGACACAGTCGGCATCATCAGTTCATCATTGGTCAATCCCATGGTCACCACAGACAGGTCACTGCGGTTGAGCCGCTTGATCGCAACATAGCCATCGACATCAACTTCATAATACAAGTGACTGCCATCTCTGAGAGCAGTCAAGGTGCCGTATGGTGCCGTTGAAGAATCCAGCTGCGTTAGCTGACCTGTGCTCAGTTCATAGGTCCATAAATTACCGTAATCATAGGAACCATTTGGATAATTGATGAAGGCCACCAAATCATCAGATAACCACTCTATAGCTTCACTGTTCAGCTCAGTTGAGGTGTTGACTTCAACTTTTTCGTGGGTTTGATTGTCAGTGTCATAAAGCCAAACACCAAATTCAACCTGACTGTTGTCAGGATTCAGACCATCACCCCAATAAAGCAGGTGCCTGTTATCAGGAGAGATTGCCAACTCATCAATGGAGTAACCACTGAATAGGGTCGAAAGCATGTTGCCAGATTGATCGAATGCTTGAATTGCGGTGTCACTTCCATAACCAACCACAAAGTACAGGGTTTCACCATCATGACTCCAGAAATACCTGCTCACGTCAAACAACTCTATATCAGTGCGTGCCCCGGTTTCGGCATTCAAAATAGCAGGATAACCGATGTTGTAATCCATAATGGCAAACAACGTGTTGGCAGAATTCAACTGTGGCTGTTCAAGGTAAATTCCCAGGTCTGTTTGTGACAAGACATATTGGTCTGATGCGTATACCGTCTCTACAAAATCCTGATTGTGAAACAGGTCTATGGCCAGCCCCGGTTCACCCTCTCCTTGAATTTGGGTGATTGATTGCTGTACATGGATCGGTATCCCGGCCACCGTGGGTTCCTTGATCACCGGTTGGGCTGGTGGCACCAAATCGACTGGCGTACCAAAAACAGTCACTGAAGGATGACTTTCATTTCCTCGCGGGTCAATCACAACCAGGTAATAATGATAGGTGGTGCCGTTGTCCAATCCAACATCGGTGAAGTTCAACTGGGTGGTTTCAGTGACCAATGCATAGCCTGTTTGTGCCTGTGTGGAGCGATACAAGCGGAAAGCCACAAACTCCGGGTGAACATAGGCATCCCAGCTGAGTGCCAGGGCTCCGCCAGTATTGACCCTTTGCAGCATCAGGCCGCCTGGAGCAGGTAATAACTGTTGATCAACCACGACTTGTTCTGTGTTTGAACTCAGTGACTGATTGCCCACCTGATCAACCGCTATGACATGATAATCATAAGTTCCATTGGGCAATGCCGGATCCACATAACTGAGGGTGTTGGCATCCGAGGTGCTCAAGATCAACGCACCATTTCTGAACACCCGGTAATTGGCCACATCAAGCGATGAACTGGCAGTCCAGCTGAGATCTGCATCCACACCCTGGCCGAGCTGAGCAGTGAGCTGTACCGGTTCCGGACGGGTGGTGTCTCCCAGGCTGATTTGTTCAAGTGCCGTGAATTCACTGGCAAATCCCAGCGAGTTGATGGCTGCCACCTGCCATTCGTAGACACCATCTGACAGGTTATCCACGTAGGTGTTGGTGCTGACCAGGGGTTGATGCTGAATGTCCCATTCACGCAACCTGATCTCATCAAAGTTATTGGCCGCCAAAGGCATCCACAGACGCACCCCGTAAGCCAGATAAGGCACATCACCAACATATGTGACCACCGCATTGTTATTGCCCGTAAAGTCCTGTTGGGTGATCCAGCCGATGGCCGACAAATACTGCAGCTGGTAGGTGGAAGGCATGGAAACATCACCTTCAAACAAATAGTCCTCATCCCAGTGGAAGGCACTGCTGAGAATCCATTGTGGCTGGTCAAAAGTAAACTCCAAATAGCTGGGATTGCCATCATTGACATCGTCAAAGTAAGGCGACCAAACACTGGTATCATCCTCATCAAACACATAATCAGCACTGAATTCATCGGAACTGGCTGCAGCGGTGCTGTAACTGATGACCCGTTCTGCAGGAGTGACCGGTTGGTTATTCAGATGTAGCAAATAACCGAATGTGTCCGGAGTCGGAGCGTCCCAGTTCAGAGTGAGTTCCAGTCCATTCACTGATGACAGTGGATTATCCGGTATCTGTGGCACTTCACTGACTTCAATGGCAGCTTGTGCCACCAGGCTGATGTGACCATCTGCATCCACCAGTTCTGCTGACAGGTTATTTAACCCTGCTTGCCACAGGTTGGTCGACACATTGAACTGGCCTGACAGGTCAACACTCACATCTGTTAAAGGTAAATCACCACTGGCATTGGACAGCTCTGATTGAATCACCCCGCTGTATTCAGACTGACCTGTGAACACAAGCTCAACAGGCGTCAGTACAGGTGAATATGGTTGATGCAAAGAGATGGCCATCACCGGTGCTTCATTTGAATATCCCGGTTCAGAGGCATTGTCATAATCATCCACCGCCAATACCTGATACTGATACAGACCGACCTCAAGGCCCTGGTCAAGGTAATCAGTGGTGGTTAACAGATCAACATGAAGTAGAACGAAATCAGTTTCTTCCACAGGTAGTAATTGTCTTCTGAAGACCTGATAGCCCAGTAAATCAGCAGCGTTACTGGCCTGCCAACTGAGGTTGACTGTGCTTCCTGCAGATTGGGCCATGATGTTATCGAGCGGCTCAGGCGAAGTGACATCTGTGTACTCTACGTTGATTTGTGCCGGTGTTTGATCAGCCTGGGCGGCCGTGTCTTCTGCGGTGGCCCGGATGGCAATGGTGCCATATCCCAGACCAAAATCATTCGGACTGAAGACCACTTCATATGGGGCCACTGTATCCAGGCTGATGGTGAACCAATCTGTGTGATTAATGGAATATTCAATCCATATATGGGCCAGGTCCTGGTCGGGGGAAGTGGCCTGAATGCGCACAACATCACCAAAGCGATGACCATCAGACGGTGCGGATATGCCGGTATCAGGAGCCCTTCTGCTGATGACCACCTCCACTTGTTGACTCATCGCACTGATGTTTCCTGCCAGATCAATGGCCGCCACCTGATAGATGTAGGTACCATCTGCCACCGCCGGATCCAGATAGAACACGTCAGTGACCTGACCGGATTCAGGCGTCCCATTGCCAGAAACGATGACACCATTTCTGAATACCAGATAGCCTGATAAGTCGGCTTCCTGATTGGCCTGCCAATCCAGGCGGACATCTGCCTGATTTTGAATCGTATAGACCAGATTTATCGGGGCTGTTGGGGGCACATTATCAACGGTAACCGTGTGTTCAGTGATGTGGATATTGTTCAGTAAATCGGTGGACCGCAAAAGAATCACATAGGACTCATCCTGGATTAGGGATGAGGTGTCCAACTGGCTCATCAGTTGTGCCGTGACTGGAATGGTTGAGGTGTAAAGTAACTGGCCAGGAGCGGGTTCACTGACTGACCGGATAAACAACTCCAGACTGGCCAGATCATCGGTCTCTTCCACTGAACCAATGATGTCCACCGAGCCGTTAACAAGTGACTGATCAGCAGGGGTTTGTATCGAAGTCAGCGGTGCTGTTCGATCAACAATAATGGTTTGTACATTGCTGGGCACACTGTGGTTGCCGATGTCATCAACAGCGACCACCCAGTAACTGTATTGCCCTTCAGGTAAGTCACTGTCAGTCAGTTGGGGGTTTAATAGCAGTTGTTCATTCAGCAGTGTGTTGTTCCGGAAGACCTGATAACCGGCCAGGTCAACAGCATCAACAGGTTGCCAGTTCAACTGAGCATCCCTGTTCATCAACAACTCCACAACCAGGTTTTGCGGCGCACCGGGAGGGGTTGCATCGACACTGAACGATTGAATGATTTCTGTGCTTAATCCGGCTGCATCGTTGGCCAGAATCCTGAATTCGTGATCCCCGGAACTCAATTGATGATCCCAAATGAAAATCTCATCGTTGATGATGGGTTCAAATCCTGACCGAATTGCCGTCCATTCCGTTGAGCCCAGGGTTCGATGACTGATTTGGTAATGCACCAAACTCATGTCATCAACGGTGCCCGCAAAAACCAGCTGTTCACCCACTTGTAGCTGATCGGCCGGGCTGGTTAATGCAACAACAGGTGGCGCCCGATCCAGGGTAAAGGCATTGATTTGTTCGGCTTGCCAACCAGCTTCGTCGGTGACAATGACTTTTAATAAATAACTGCCGTCAGCACGGTTAAAAATCCAGGGCCAGCTGAACGCCCCATCATCCAACTGGCTGTCTGTTGCCAACTCCTGCCAAACAGGTGGCTCCACATCTTCACTGATGAGGATTTGATACTGGGCAAAATGCAGTTCGTTAACCGTGCCTGAAATCAGAAATTCTGAATGTAAACCACCAATCACAGCATCCTGTCCTGGCTCAGTTAAGACCAACAGGGGCGGCGTGTTGTCAATCGTCAAATTGTGTAAATGTTCGATGATGTTACCCGCCAAATCACCGGCCAATGTTCGAACTTCATAGGCTTGTTCCGCCAAATCTGACAATGCCAATTGATGGTGAATCCCAGGATCCGTGGCTGATGGTATGGGTTGAGGTAACTCACCCGAGTCAGGAACATGCAGCTGACTGCTGTGTTCAGCCAGGTGTTCATCATCGATGACAATGGTCAGCTGTCCCTCACCCTTGATGACTGGTTCAATGGGGTTGATGCTGATGACAGGGGCCGTGGCATCAACCTTGAGCAAACTTTCGACCGTTGTGCTGTTGCTGTTGTTACCAGATTCAGTGATGGTGACATTCAGCTGATATTGGCCGTCCTGAACGGTTGTGGAAAGTTGATCCTTACCATCCCATGTCCACTCATGTAAACCATCCTGAAGCACACCGGAAAAGACTTCTGTGACCTGGGCCTGGTTTTCATCCACCATCAACACTTCAACCTGAGCATTGAGGTTCAATCCCAGACTGATCTGTGTGGTGTCTTTGATGCCGTCGCCATTGGGCGATATCAGCCGTTCAGACACATCAAATTCCCACAGCAGGTTTTGTGCTTCATTGAGAACAAGTGTAATCTGCAACTCAGATTCATTGCCAAACTGATCACGGGCAAAAATCCTCACCGGATAAGCTCCAATGGGCAAGCCACTTAAATCCCAATTGGTCAGAAACTCCTGATAACCAAGTCCATTATTAAACACCTCACCCATTTCAAACTGGGTCCAAAAATCCAGATATTGATATGAGACTTCAAAAACATCAACATTCAATTCATCCAGGTAAACCAACACATCCTGCAAGACTTGAATACTTTGTCCATCAGCCAGGTTAAGAAAACCCACAGCTGGCGGTGTGGTGTCGACCGTAAAGTTGATGCGATCTAATTTGTAATTTCCGCAAGCGTCTTCGGAACGCACCACGATTGCGTATTCACCGTCTTCTACAATCTGACCTGCGACAATGCCATCCCAGGACACAATGGCTTGTTGTCCCTGTGATAAGCTGTATTGGTCCATGACCTTGATCAATGACTGGCTGTCGGATAACATTATTTCGATGTCCGCATCTTCATAAGCTTCTATTTCAGCAAAAACCACTGACCCGCTGACAGCTGGTGAATAGTCATTGATTCCCTGATCAGCGACTGCCACATTGACCAATGTATCGATGTTGATTTGCACTGACTCACAGACACTCACACCTGAGGAGTTGATCGCTTCAATCTCGATGGTGGCTGGCCCTTCAATCGATGTGAGGTTTAATTCGATGTGCTGCTGATGCTGTGGTGGATCAAAACCAAATGTTCCTCCAAAAGGAGACAACTTGATGTCATTGCTGTCATTGTACAAAAGTGTCATTCTTTGGCTGTTGATTTGACCATATTCGGGTGGCCCATCAAACAGACCTGAGTCCATCATTTCCTGGTCCAGGTCAACGCCATTGATGAAACGTCTGAGGTTCAAAGCAAAAATCCCGGTCTGCCCTGGGTTATTGATAACAAGTCCCAAATCAAGATGAACATCAGTCATCGTTGATCCTGAATTTAATTCTCGGGTGGAACCACAATAGTTAACATCAGATTGAGGACTGATGATGTCAAAGTCAACACCCTGGAAGCTGACATCAAAGGGTACAGAAAATGAATAAGTCCGATCAAAAAGATAATCCACTTCGGCAAAAACTTGATTTATTCCGGCATCAAACAATTGCTTACTGATGTGAATATCAGAATCATAGTACCTGAGACCATATTCATTGACTTTGAAGTTGATGCTCATATTCGGTTCTTCATAGATCAGAACTGGCTCAGTATTGTTATTGTATTGATACAACTTCAATGAAACGGGATCCTGGGTAGGATCATTCGAAAGCGCCACCCTCAGATTGACCCAAACGGCGTCACTGTTCGCCTGATTGCGATCACACATGGCACCCAAGTCAAATCTTTGTTGACTGACAAAAATACAGTTGTTTTCCAAACGAGTCTCAAGTTCATTGACCGATGAATCTGCGGCCCTCCAAATCGCAGTAACCTTTTCATTACATTCAAGATCAAGCTCATAGATATGAGATATGTGCTCACCGGAATCATCACGGAAGGGTGATAAGCTGTGCAAAAATTCATCACCCGGATATGAATACACATCGACCCTGGAGCCATTGGTCAATAGTCGCTGCGGAATATGTAATAAGGTATAAATTCTGCCATTATTTAAGTCCAAATGCTCAATGACTTCCCTGTAATACTCCCGCGCACTCTCTGGCCAGGTCTCTTGGGCTAAAATGGGAACCGGCAATCTGGTAAAAATCGGTATTGGTGGGCTCTCAATAAATGAAATACTGAATGACTCACTGGCAGAGTTTTCCGTGCCAGCAAATTCAACTTCAAGCCCCACACTGATCCCACCAACAAAGCCTTCAAACCAGGACTTATCCATTTCCACCAAATACAACACCAATTCCTGACCCAATGAAGGACGACCAAATGAACCTATCGGAAAGTTATCCGGTGAAATCAGATCATCTGTGAAATAAGTTTGGGCTGTAGCTAGGTCAGCCAGTTCAATGATACGCTCTGATGAGATGGCATCTCCATTGAGGTCGGAGCCATCTATGATCAACTTCACTGAAGTGACAGTCTCATCACTGAATGATTGCCAGACCAAAGATAATTTGTCACCAAACGACCAATCGGTGATGGGCTTATCATCTTCCTTGTCCAAAGATTTTTTTTCAGCCTTTCTCTCTTCCAGAACCCAATAATGCAATGGTGCATAAACCACCTCAGGTTCTGCATGGCGGAGGTCAACTTTCCTTAACTCTGAGAAAAAAATCTTCTTGAGCTCTGTTACCTCGTTGGAAAATCCGGTGTTACCGGCTGAGTCTGTTAATTGCCATCGGTAAACTCCTCTGGAATCAAAATAATCATCAAAAGATATGTTGAACCTATATGACCCCATAGCCCGCCACTCAGCTAAACTTTGCTTTTGTGGTTCAAATAATGCCAATGGCGAGCCATCATTGAATCCATCAAAATCAAGCGGCAACCCTCTCAATTCATCAATGTATGAGAGCAAACCTTCAGATCCAACAAGGGTTGAGTTTTCTGAAAGATGGTATACCGGCGATCTGACCAGTTGAGTAGAGCCGACTGGTGGCCTGGTATCAATCATGACCGAATAGCGATAGCCATTGACTGATACCAGGTATTCCCCATCTGGCAAAACCTGGGCATTGTCATCGGTGCCTGTCCAAACCAGTTGTTCAACTTGACCAGATTGTGCATATTCTCTGATCCATGAACGGACCACTGCACCCGCAGAATTCGTCACTTCAATCAGTACTTCTCCGGCCAGTAAACTCTGGTATTCAATCACAGTGTGTTCTTTGATCCCATCACCATTCGGTGAAATATAAATGGGGTCCACAGTTGGTACTGAGATGATTGATTGCGTACGTGATACAGCCGTTTGCTTGATCACAGAGGTGCGATTGCCAGCCTTATCGGTGGCAACCAGTTTCACCCGATAGGTCCCTGAAACCGGAGGATTCCAGTTCATCAGTAATTGGTTGAACCGTTCTTCTGAACCTCCCCCCAACAACAGCCAGTTTTCAGGATCGATAGATTCCGCATAATAGAGTTGAAAATGATCCAGATTGGCATCAAACACAGTACCATTAATGGCCAAACCCAATTGCGTGTGTTCAATGATCAGTTGAGTAAATAAATTGTCTTTAGGAAAATACGTACTCAAAACCATATTGTCATTCAGATCGCGACATTCAGCCCGGTAGTTTTCATTTTCAGTGGCTAACAACAAACTGCTGACTTTACCCGGATATAAGTTTCTGGGATAAGCCTGGATGAGTTCGAAATCACTGAACAATTGATTGTTGGATTCTACAGCATCATATGCCTGATCTTTAAGCAACAATTCTTGCTCACTGTAATAGTAATGACTGTCCAATTCATTGAGGTCAATTGAGGAATAATTTGTTTCATAAAAGCCAACATCACTGATGTCTGTATGATTAATTTTTCTTCTGTATTGCCAACTCCCTTCAAACTCAAACTCCTCAAACATACCCCCAACCAAAGAAGGGTCAATGGATGCGCTGTATGAGACATCAAAAGACAACAGCAGTTCTGTTTTGCTGAGCCAATTGGCATTGAAACGACTGAATTGAGGCTTTATGTTCTCTAAATCATTGTAAGAGACTGTAAACTCACCGATTTCAGTAAACACCACAATGTCATCCAATGATCCATATGTCTCTATGACCCACGACTGCAAAAAATCAAGGCCATACGGATTGGCAATGTCAAACAGTTTTATACCATTCGAATCGAACATGGATAACTGATCGTTGTGCACACTTATAAATTGATTAAAAGGTGAAAAGTATCCAGCCATGTTGTCGCCAGGATTGACTGATTCAAAGATGTCATTCACTTCTGTAACTTGGCCACCTGCGAACTGAAACAAGACCATGGAACCGTCACTGAACATCAAAGCCCTGGATGAATCGTTGGAACGGGCAATCAATCGCTCTCCCAGTCGAACCGGGCTGTTTTGTAATTGGCCATCCTGAAACCAGAATTCATCAAATTCATCCCGATCCAACCACCCGCTTTTGACCTGAGTCAGCGAGGAACCGAAAGGGTTGATGCTTGAAAAGCTGACACCCGGGCTCAGATCATGAAAAATCTTGAGAAACTGATTGCCACTTGTGGTGATCACACTGTACTCATTGGTGATGATGGGAATGTTGAACGAAAACTCACCTTGGGTGTCAAGCTGGTAGAACACTTTTGAATCAGGATCTAAAAACCACAATTCATTGAGATTGGAGATATTGACCCGCGCATCAATGATGATGTGGCCATTGTCCAGCACATGGTAATCAACCACGCGTCGGTCATCATTGAATGTAGGAGGTGTGAGCAGTTGAGCACTTTGTCCATCAGCCCCCACCTCGTACAATTTACCTTTCCGGTCACCATAATCTTTATCTTTAAGATAGATGGATTGACCATCAGCACTGTACTGTAAATTAAAGAACACCTGTCCCTCGATGCCCACAGACTGAAGTGCACATTCCAAGTCAATCACAAAACCGTCATTCTTAATCAGCGACTCATGCAACGTGGTTCTGTTGGTGTCCAGCCAAACGCTGGTTTGGTGGCTTGTTCCTGAGTTCTGGCCTGTAATGGTTACCAGGTATTGTCCATCCAGTGCCAGGCGATTGAGGTCATTTCTGCCATCCCAAATCAGATCACCGAATTGAGTGGCTGACTGAAGTGGAAATGTTCTGATGGTTTCATTGAATTGGTCAATGATGCTGATTTGATAATCATCTGTTTCATCCAGATTAAACACGATGGAGGTGTTGTCTTTGACGCCATCTCCGTTGGGTGAAAAATAGGTTTCAGTGACATAAAAAACTTTGCTTTGATTTTCGATTTGCAGCACAGCTTCATTGTTCAACTCACTGATTTCAATGATCTGATCGTCGCCATCAGTGGTTACTTTTAATGCCGTCAGGTCAGGATCATTGGGAAATACAAAACTGAATTGTGCAACCTGACTCTGACCTGCTTCGATCAAAGGTATGGTGAGTTCAGCCACTTCTGTCTCAACTCCATTTGAAATGGTGTACAAGGTGGCTGACACATCATCCAGCGGCTGCTCGCCCAGATTGACCACCGAAACATCGACACTCAGCTGTTCACCAATCACCGGAATGGTCGGTTGCAAGGCAAACCCACCGGATGAGACCATGGCATCAGGAAGATTAAGTATTCTGAAGGTGTTGAAACCGATGTTGTCATTTTCATTGAATTCTGCGATCAGATTGGCCGGATCAGCCTGAACAATGAAGGTCACATCTCCAAGCCCTGTATAACCAGGCAAATCCAAGTTGACCACCTCATCTGATCCGGCAGCCAGCGAAGGCACATCCACCACCGCCAATGATGTGGTGTTGTCCTCAATTTGTTGCAGAAATTCCAGTTGATAGGGGCCGCTGTCCTGATCTGAGGGGTTGCTGACCCGAGCGGAAACAGTGAGCAACTGACCAACCAAGCCTGGATCCGGGCTGATGGACACATCTTCATCAGATATGCTCAGGTTGGAATAGGTGTTGGCAACCACCGTAAATGGTAGACTCACTGAGTTGTTGGTTTCATCCACCTCAGCCACCTGGTCACTGTCATCGAGGCTGATGATAAGCTCAAAATTGCCCGGCTGATCTGGTATCCAATTGAATTGTCTGGTGAAGGTTTGTCCCCCTGCCATCTCAAGAATCTGATGGTCATACAAAACAACGGTACTCTGCCCATCAGTCAATTCAGCCTTAAGCGAAAACCCGGAGCTCAATACACTGCCCAGGTTTCGAAAGTCAAAGCTGATTTCGACCTGATCTCCAACCACAAACTGCATTGGCATGACCACATCGGCAGGTTCAAGATTCAGGTCAACAGTGGGTACCTGAGGCAAAATGACCTGCCATTGGTTGTTCGACTCATTCACTTCCTGAATCTGGTTTTGCGGGTCAATCACCCATTTAAGCACCAAATCAGTATTGTTTGGGGCGTCTGTAATTTGAGTAGAAAAGTTAAATGCAAAGGTGCTGCTTTGGTTGATGTCCGCAGAGATGCTGTCCAGTTCAGTGAAGCTGCCATCTGCTTGTTGTTGATACAACCCAAGCACAACATCAGTCACAGCAGATGATGAGTGATTACCTATCATAACTTCAGCCTCAAAGGTAATCGGCAAACGATCCACAAAGTCTGGTCGATACGAGCTTTGGCTGATAAGAAATGCCAATTCCGGCACTTGGGTCTGTGCATTGACTTGTACACTCAGTGAACTGTTGTTGTCTGCCTCATTGGATTCAACGATCAGATCACCTGGATCGGCGACCACATTGAGGATGACATCACCTGTCAAAGTCACTGTATCAACCATGAGTTGTGCGGTAACAGATTCACCTGCTGCCAAAGCGTCCAGCGCTACAGTTGAATGAGTCGCCTGATCTATCCATACCTCGAGGCTGAACCCTTGAGCCATATCGGCTCCGGCATTGGCCAGAGACACTTCCAGTACAAGTTCTTCACCAGCGACAACTGTTGACGCAGTTGTACTGAGCTCGACCAAACTGATGTTGGGGCGTTGATCTTCAAACAACATGAGAACAGCAAGTGCGGTTGAGTAAACACTGCCTTCAAACGAGCCATCGGTGCTCTGCATGCCTGACAATTTCAACCTGGCATTATCAATGACAATTGAATGCGATTGGTCGTTGGCTGCCTCTAATGCAGCAAGCGCCTGAGCTGTGTGGTGGACCGAGGCCACTCCATGACCAAAACCACCATCAGGCAACTGCTGGTTGATCAGCTGGTTAATGATCTCTGACTCCGTGATTGCATCACCGGTCAGCGCATAATACATTTCCAGCAACAAGGCTGAGGCGATGAGTGTGCTTTCACCACCAACCGCATAGCCGGTGGCTGAGTCAGTGTTGATCTGTTGAGCAATGAAAGCCAATGTCTCTGAACCAGGTTCATAGGCAGCACCCAAAGCACCCTTGAGGGCCTTCAGAACCAATAAGGTGTCAACAACCGATGATTCTGTACCAGCCTTGATGCCCCAGCCCCCATCTTCATTGATGTTGGACAACAGTTGATCCACAACTGACTGTTGTTTGCCAGCTGACAACACATCACTCATCAATTGCCAGGCCAATTCATCATTACTGACTGGAGTGTGTTGTTCCAACCAATTTGTGCCATTGGCGATCAAACCAATTTCACCCAGGTTATTCAACGCCCTGACAGCCAATGCGGTGTCTCTGGTTCTGGTGGCCGGCTTGTCTGCCCAGCCATTCAACTCAGCATTCGAGGCCAGAAAAGCGATCGCCAGCGGTAAATCAATTTGATCTTCCGTGGTCAGTTCATAATTCAGTGATTCCGGATGTGCCGGGCCAGGATGTGTCGTTAATTGTGGATATAAAATGGCCCCTTTACCTCCAGTTTCAGCTGCAAAGCGCTTTTGAAATTCTCTTTGCAACACCAATAACTGACCAGTTAGTTCAGCATTCAGCTGCTCAAGGGGTCTTTTCAACAACACAAATTTAAAATTAAATTGATGGGGTGACTGATCACTGGAGGGAATCCTGATGCCCTCAGCAGCAATGATGTCCTGAATAGATACGTTGATGCGATTGCCTGTTACTTCAGTGCCCACAATCGAGGGAATATCATTCACATCGCCGGGAGCACCCGAATCAATGTAGAAAAAATCAGGCACTGCTGATGATTGCACCATCCCCATGAGGTATAAATCCAATGGACTCAAAGACCTCATTCGATCTGCTGTCTCAAACAAATTGCTGTTCAGTTGATCCCACGCTGCACCGTACATGACTGATGCATTTGAGTGCATGAAATAATTCCAATGCACACCATCCCTGCCCAATAAATCAGTGCTTGTTTGACCCTGGGCATTCATGAAGCGAACATTGATCCCCCATTGGTGCATCATTTCATGAACCAGGGTATCCAAAGTACTGTCAAAACGAGGTAAGGCTGGGTTCATTTCCCAACGATGGACATCGGCCATATCAATGGTGGTCAGCAATTGATCACTGCCCATTGCCGCGCTGTTATTGAATATAGGCTTACCGATGCCTTCAACTGTATTTTGATAACTGATGGCAAAAGCAGTTGAATCTGCTGTGTCCACTGCAAAAGTTGTAAAGAACACCAGGAAATGATGATCAGGCTCAATGTTTTGATACAACTCTGTGGCCACCACCTGCCGCGCGTCAACATTGAGTTGACCAGAGATGTACTTGTCGAAGTCACCACTGAAATCGATGACAGAAACACCAGAGTCTTCACCCACATAGCTGGCATGAAATGATCCTGTCCCCTCCACAGAATAAGGGGTGTTTAACACATGAAAATCCTTGGTATGAACATCGGCTGCAAATATCAAGCAGCTAATGGCAAACAACAGGATGGCATATTGATTTTTAAGCATTGGAAAAATCCATTTTTGTGGTGTGTTCAAGTTGTGACCGCCGTTGAGCACGATGTCCATGAGGCGAATCGCCATTGTACTTAATTCCAAAAACAGCGCATTTATTTTTTCACATTTTTTCACATTTCATGACTTTTGGCCCGTGATCAGCTTGAACTGGCATGTTATTTGGCTTTATTTGACATTTTGCGGAAATCTTTGCAGGTTAAACACCCATTTTTGCTGACTCAGTTGTCAATAAATGATGACAATATCAAACCACTGCGCTCATGGACCATCCACATTATTCACCAAAACCCTTGCCCCACCCCACTTCATCGCTAAAATACTGACCTGGAATCTTTTTTAACTTGAGGAGCTGATAATCAGCTCGACCCGCTGACCCGGTTGGTTCAACACAGTTGAATCAGAGGGTCATGCACTTGATTTAATGTCATGATCGCTGTGGCCACTTTCACTTTTGTAGGGAACAAAAGTGAATGAAGGCCCAAGATCATTCCATAACGCGCCTGATTTGCGTTCAGGTCAGCAGGAGAAGTCTTATGTCACAACCCATCGTGGTCACGGCGCTGTATCATTTTGTGCGTCTGGATTATTTCGAAACTTTGCGCGAGCCTTTGTTGGATGTCATGAAAGCTCATGAGGTCAAAGGCACTTTATTACTCGCCCGTGAGGGCATCAATGGCACCATCGCCGGGACCCGTGAAGGCATCGATGCGGTGTTGGATCACATCCGCACCGATGAGCGGCTGGCTGGGGTGGATTCGAAGGAATCGTTTACGGATGAGATGCCGTTTTATCGCTCTAAGGTGAAACTCAAGAAAGAGATCGTCACCATGGGTGTGGAGGGCATTGATCCCCAGCGTGTGGTCGGTACTTATGTGGCGCCTGAGGATTGGAATGCGCTGATCTCTGATCCGGATGTGGTGCTGGTCGATACCCGCAATGATTATGAGTACAACATCGGTACTTTTAAGAACGCCATCAACCCCAATACCGAGACCTTCCGTGAATTCCCTGAGTATGTGAAACAGAACCTGGATCCTGAGAAGCACAAGAAGGTAGCGATGTTCTGTACCGGTGGCATTCGCTGTGAAAAATCCACGGCTTACCTGAAAGAACAGGGTTTTGATGAGGTGTATCACCTGAAGGGTGGCATTCTGAAATACCTGGAGGAAGTGCCGAAGGATGACACACTGTGGGAAGGTGAGTGTTTTGTGTTCGATAACCGGGTGGCGGTGAATCATGACCTGGAAAAAGGTCAGTATGATCAGTGTTATGCCTGCCGGTATCCAATCACCGAAGCGGACAAACAATCCGATCATTATAAACAGGGCGTGAGTTGTCCACATTGTTATGACAAGACCACTGCGGAACAGCGGGCACATTTTGCAGAGCGTGAGCGTCAGATGCAACTGGCCAAACAACGTGGTGAGGACCACATCGGGATGTCTGCCGCTGAGGCGATCGAACAGCGGCGCCAGGAAAAACTGGCGGCGAAAAATGCCATGCGTGAACAAGCCAAAGGATGAGTAATTCGCTGATTTTGTTTTTACCCCTGGTGTGTCTGATTGGCTGTGGCTTGACTTTATGGTTCGAAGCCCGCAGTGGCCAGGAAGGTGTTGATGCCAATGCCATGCAAAAACTCAAGATCAAAACCAAACTGCTGGCATCCCTGGCTTTTGTCGGTTTTGCCTGGGATCAGGGTGCGGCCGATAGCACCTATGGGCAGGTTTTGCTGGTCGGGCTGGTGTTGTCATTGGCCGGTGATGTGTTACTGGCAATGACCGGTGACAAGAAGTGGTTTGTGATGGGTATCGGGGCGTTTTTACTGGCGCATGTGGCCTATGCGGTGGCCTTTGGGTTGCTGAGCCCGGTGACGGCCAAGCTGCCATTGGTGGCGCCGGTGGTGGTGCTGGTCATGGCAGGTATCGGCTTGTGGCTGCGGAGGTATTTAACCGGGGTGTTTGTGGTGGCAGTTCCGGCCTATCTGCTGGCCATTGGGGTGATGCTGGTGATGGCCTGGCTGGTGCCGGTCAGTCTTGTGCAGTTCTGGGTGACCACCGGGGCGACCTTGTTCGCTTTGTCGGATGTTTTTGTTGCGCGCAACCGATTTGTTAAGCCGGCCTTTGAGAACCGCCTGATCGGATTGCCGCTGTATTACGTGGCCCAGCTGATGCTGGCTTATTCGGTGGTATGGGTGATGTGAATACGGCTAAAACCACCTGAGTATCGCATTCGCACCAAGAGCTCATTCAGGAAGCCAAAAAACCCACTGATTTGAGATAAACATAACAATAGGGCAGTACCAGAACGACGCCAACCAAGATCACTCCAATGTAGCCATACAATGCGGTTTTTTCAGCCCACTCAAAATCATACGACTCATCAATGTCATCCAGGTCAGGTAAATTTTTTATGCCTTTAATGGCCGCTGACTGATGATCCTTTTTTAATTTTTCAACCCATTCTACATGAGTCTTGCGGGCCCATTGGTGATGCTCTGCTTTGAATTTTTGATAATCCAGGTATTGCCGGTGCGCATGAAAACTCCACACCCAGGTATACAAAAAACACAGTGAACTGATGACTGGTGCATGGAGCAAATCAATCACCTGGTAAGCGATCAGGAACACTGCAATGCCACACAAAGCACTCATGACTTCGCCAGCAGGTTGATATGACCGTTTTAACCGGTGCTTATCGATCAGGTTAAAACCGGTGCCAAAAATGATTAATCCACAATATATATAAGCCCACAAAGGCATCATTTTTCTCCCTGTCAATTAAAGCAAACGTCATTGTAACCTTGGTGCTTGTGACATGACTTACCATCATATACCATCAATCCTGAAAACAGCGATGTATGGAATCAGTGAGGTGCTGTTCCTGGTTGGGTACCGGTGATCCATCGCAGTGTAGCAGTTGATGACACGTTAGCAGGTATTGTTCAGTTGACCGTGTTTAGTGACAATACCTGAACCAATTCAAGTAAAGCAGCAACTTTTCAGACAAGCATATGAGCTGAATTACGTTTGAATCTTTAGGAACCTCAAACAATCATGGGGTTTGATCATTGTTTTTGATGAACCAAGCCCCGCAGTTGTACTTGAGATGACATCCAATTGGTGTTTATACCACATATTGGGTATTATGTAATTTCTGAGCTACTGTATATGAATGACATGAAACAGGCCAAACAAGAATTTGATCAACTGGTGGAAGCAACCCTGGATATGCTCAAGCGCATCGCCAGAAAACATAAGAAGAGCCATCAGCATAACACCCTGCAAACCACAGAAATCGTTCATGAAACGTATTTGCGGGTGATCCAGAAGCAGCTGAATCACTGGCCTGATCAGAAGGAATTTCTGATTCACATGGCGATGAACATCAAACAATTTCTGCTGGATCAGTACCGCCGCAAAGTAGCAGCCAAGCGCAACCATGGCCAGCGGGCAGAATCATTCGATGATGCTTTGTATCTGGCGGTTCCGGATGGCCACGCCAACTGGGAAGAGCTGGAAGAAAACCTGGAGAAACTCAATGGCATCGATCCACAGGCCGTGGAGTTGGTGATGTTGCGGTATTTCATTGGATACAATCTGGATGAAGCCAGCAATGCTTTGCAGATCAGCACCAGCACGGCTTCGCGTAAATGGGCTTTTGCCCGCAGCTGGCTACATGCACAAATGAGCGAACAACCTCTCTAACTTCGCTCATGGGCTACAAACTACAGGACATTTTCGAAAAAGCCATCACCCTCAGTGGTGAAGAACGTGACCGCTTTATCCGCCAGGCATGCGGTGATGACGATGTGCTGAGATTCAAAGCCGAGCGACTGCTGGATACCCATGAATCACTGGAAACCTATGATGATGGGGCCACCGAAGAAGCCATGCTCACCGGCCTGGCCAAACCCGAACCACAACAACCGGTAGAGATCGCCGGTTACCAAATCACCAGACCCATCGGCTCAGGCGGTATGGGCGATGTGTATCTGGCAACACGTCAGTTGCAGGACGTCACGCAGCAGGTGGCCATCAAGGTGATGAAGACCAGCAATCCACGGCCTACTGAGAAAAGGCGTTTTTTACAGGAACAACAATTCCTGGCACAGCTTGAACACCCCAACATCGCACGCTTCATCGATGGTGGCTACACCACCGGCCAACACCCATTCGTGGTGATGGAATACGTCAGCGGACAACACATCCTTTCTCCGGCGTTCCATGACTTACCGGTGCGCAAGAAGCTGGGACTGTTTGTGCAGGTGTGTGAAGCCATACAATATATTCACCAACACCTGATCATCCACAAGGACCTCAAGCCCAACAACATCCTGATCAATGATGCCTGGCAGCCGAAAATCCTTGATTTTGGCATCGCCCGCAGCCTGGAGGAAGATCATACCCAGACCATGACGCTGGCCCTGACTCCACGTTATGCCAGCCCGGAAATGATTAACCAGGAACCGCTGAGCATGGCCACCGATGTGTATTCATTGGGTGTGGTTTTGTATGAATTCCTCACCGGCTGTCATCCCAAGGACAGCATGCCCAACTTTTTGGCCACTCCAGACTTACCCAGTGTGGCGGTACTCCAGACTTCTCAGGAGGGCAGGCGCTCCCCGGCCCGGCTGAGCCGGCATTTCAAAGGCGACCTGGATGCCATCATCATGACCGCGCTGAAGGCTGATCCTGATGAACGGTATCAATCGGTCGAAGCATTTCAGAGGGACATTGAGAACTTTCTTAAATTCAAACCCATCAGCATCAAACAACCCACGCTGCTGGATCAATCCATTAAGTTTTATCAGCGACATAAAGTGGCCACCATCCTGACCACCGCATTAAGTGCTTCCATCATCACCCTGATGGTCTTTGTTGGCTTGCAATTTAAGGACATCAAACAACAACGCACCGAATTACTCAACCGGCAACAGGTTATCCTCGCCGAAAAGGAGAAGGTGTATTCCTTGTCCAATGCCTTTGAACTGGCATTTGCCAATGCCGACCCAACCCGCTCGGGTAACGCTGAGGTATCGGCCAATGACATTCTGGATGAGCTGAACCAGCTGATCACCAATGATGTATGGAACAGTGCAGATTCCCAATTATACCTGGCCATGGGTCTGGGCCAAATCTACCTGAACACCGGTCAACATGAAAAAACCGTCGACCTCCTGGAACCGTTTTTGAATGGCCTGGATGATTTGCCCGAGGATAACCAAAAAGCCTTACTCATCCTGGTGCTCAATGGTGACATGGCATCCTTAAGCAGATCTGACTTCGAAGACCAATACAAACAGCTGGTGAACCGCTGGCCTGAAGATGCCGGGGTCCTTCAGGTCAAAGGCCACTGGCTGAAAAACCAGGGTGATTACCAGGCGGCAGAAGAAGCGTTCGCAGCAGCTTTTGAACAATTCAACCCTGAACAGCATGGCTACCTGAACAACTGTTATCTGTTGGCTGGCATTCGCAGCAAAATGTCAATGTTCAATGAATCCAGTGAATTGATGCGTCACTGTCTGTCCGTCGCATCCGCACCAGCCAATGACAAGTCACTGGCCTGGCAACGCACTGAAGCGCTGAACTTGATGGCCAATAACCTGGGATATTTAAACCAACCCGAGGCATCCTCCGCACTGACCCGCCAGGTGATAGAAGAGCGGACAGCCATTGTGGGCGCTGATCATCTGTATGTCACGGATTTGTATGCCAACCTGGGCTCGAGTTATTCACAGCTGGGCGAATATGACGAAGCTCACAAAATGCATCAACGTACCCTGGCCAAACGAATTGAGCTGTATGGTGAAAACGATGAACGGGTGTTCATGACACTGTACAACATGGCCAATAACCAAATCAGGAATCAACAACATCAGAAAGCCATCGATCTGTTGATGCGAATCATTGAAAACATAGACATTTATGATTCCAAATATACTGTCAATCTGTCCTTCATTTTCCAGTCCTTGTCTCATGCCCACATGCAACTTGAACAATACGACAAAGCTGAATATTTCACTCAGGAAGCCTTGCGGGTGCTTTTACCGTTAGACGGGTTCACCGGTAACAAGAACTGGTCAAGGCTGGTGCTGGCTGAACTGGCCATCCTGCAGGGTAACCTGGCCCATGGTGAGGCGCTGATCAGGCAAATCGAACAGGGACTGGGCGAACAATCGGATCCGGCTTTTATGAAAGACGTACAGCGTGTCAGAGCCATGCACAAATCTGCCTCTGCTACAATCGACTGAACTTGCCCTCATGGTCCATCAGGTCATCCCAGATGAATTGATGGGAGTCTGTCAGACATATTCAATTTCAGCCACCGGCTGTTCTGCCAGCAATTCAAGCATACGCCCAACCATGGTCCACATGGATTCAAACATCAAGTCAAAGTCATCACGATCGCCCCGGAAAGGATCAGGGACAAATTGGTAGTTTGGGTTGGGGTGAAAATCGGCCATCGGTAAAATCTTGTGCCATTGTGATTGTGGGCCTATTTCCCTGAGACATTCGATGTTGTGCTGATCCATGGCCACCAGCCAATCATAGTCATGAAAATCCTGGGCACAGACCTGGCTTGCCCGCAGGTCAGTCAGGTTAATGCCCATTCGGGCAGCGGCTTTGACTGAGCGCACATCAGGGTGTTTACCCACATGAAAGTCATGGGTGCCTGCTGAATCAGCCGCAGCCAGAATGAGTTGGTCGCTGTTGGCAACCAGGTGATTAAAAATGCCTTCTGCGGCAGGTGACCGGCAAATGTTGCCATAACAAACAAAAAGTATTTTTTTCATGTCATTGCTCCTGAATGATTAAAAGTGAAAAGTCACAGCACCGGTCACAGAACGGTCACTGTTGGTGAAATTATTGACCACACCCAAACCCAGTCGCCATTGATCGCCAAAGGGGACTTCGGCCTTCAAAAACCCGGTCCAGCTGGGTTGGTTGATGGCCCGGCTGTGACTGAGCCCACCATGTAACATCAACCGGTCCGGCCAGGAATGAATGGCCGACAGACTCAATGCCTGACTGTCACCGAAAGCTGAATCATGACTGAGGAATAGTTGAGACAGTAGGCTGGTGTGTTTGGTTGATTGGTACACCCAGCTGGCCTGGAACAAATACGCTTCTCCCGCTTCACTGACATCGATGTATTCCAGGCCCCACAGCCACTGATGCTTTTCTTTGAATCGATGGGCGTGATTGATGCTGAAACGTTGCTGATAGCCGTTCTGCAAATCCTGCCGGGCATAACCCAGGGACCAGGCATCACCAGATGGACGGTTGAATTTAAGGAATCCAGAAAGGTTGTTCCGGACGGCCCGAAACACCGGTATGCCATTGTCTTGTGGTGGACTGAGCGGTAATTCTGCCTGGCTGTAAATCAGTCCCCATTGATAGGCTTTGCGGGGCTGGACAAACAGCTCTATACCGCTGCTGTGGTTATCCCCAGTGGCGGTCTGATCAATGCCATGGGTGATTTTCAACCGATGATTGTACTGACTTTCAGCCATCTCCATTCCCTGACGGGCACCCTGATGATCTGGCTGCTGTTGCAATACACTCCGAAATTGCTCTTTAGCCGCTTGTTTTTGATGATCACCCAATAAAGCATGACCCAAACCGATGCGGGCTCCGGTGTCAGCTGGCTGGTCTGTCAACATGACACGATACAAGGCAACAGCTTTTGAGACATGGCCCATCCAATGCATCATCCTGGCCTCGCCCAAACGGGCACCCGGATGGTTTTCCACACCCAGCACTTGCTGGTATATATCAAGGGCCTGTTGGTGGCTTCCGGTGCGTTCAGTAGACACCGCCAGTTCCAGTGCATAGAAAATCTGATCCGGACGCATTTCCCTGGCTTGAGTCAGGTGATGAACTGATACCTCCAGGTCGCCTTGTTGACGGGCCACAATGCCCAGATAAAAATGAGACTCTGCACGCAACAAGGTTTCGTCTGATGCCGACCGCTCAAGACACCCGGCGAACCGATCGCTGGCAGCTTGCAGGCGTTGTGCCTGAAAATCTTCGATGGCCAGCTCAAATTCACACGCCATCAACCCAGCATTCATACAACACAGTCCAATCATTAACCATTTCATTTCAGCCACACCTCCCTGATGAAACCGAGGATCAACAGCACCAGCACACTGATCAGTTCTTTCCACAGTAACTGGCGTTCAATCCGGCAGTCTTTCCTCAATTCATCCACATGAATTCGTTGGTCTTCGGTTTTCATTGAATCTCCACTTTTCCTGATTTTTCGGTTTTATCCCATTTCATTTCTTTGCCTCGTAACTCTGCCACGTAGGAATTAAAGGTGATGGCACACAACAGCGGACCATATCCGGACAACAACAACAGCGGCATGGCCAGTTTCTTCAAAGGGGTTTTCTCTACACATTTGGCCAGCAAGGCGGCCACCATACTCAGGGCCAGCCAGCTGTAAATAAACAGCACCGCCACCCGGGTACCGATGCCCATCTCTCGCCAATCCTGATATTCCTGGCCCCTTAAAAGCACTGCTTCCAATGCCCCTGGAAAATAAGAAAGGACGATCACTGTCAGCGAGATCAGACCAGGGAACAACACCCCGGCAGACCAGGATTGCCGGGCACTTTTCGGGTCTATCAATAAAGAAAACAAGGTGACAAAAACATACACAATGACATTGAGTATCCAGAACATCCGAAACAGCATCCAAGACCAGGCAAAATCACTGAAAAACAACACCACCAGACCAGTGGCGGCCAATATCATGTACACCGGCATCAGCAAAATGGCGAACCAAATCATGCCAAACGCAAAACCACCCAATCTTGCATGGGCTGTTTTGTTGAACCACAAGTGCCAGTATTGTTTGGTGATTTGCCAGTTACCACGTGCCCATCGCAGTCGTTGTTTCCAGAGACCGTCAATGTTGTCAGGTTCTTCAGCCCAGACGATGGCATTGCCATCAAAGATGGCCTGATGGCCAGCCAACTGAGTCTTGAATGTGGTAAAGGTATCTTCTGCCAATGATGAGGTGTCAATGGCGCCTCCAATGGCCTCAAGGTTTTTGCGGGTATGCAATTGGGCCCCACCAGCCAGACAGGCCATGAAGGACATGACGTTCTGCGCCCTTCTGGAAGCTGCCTGCGCAGTGATGTATTCAAAATCAATGAAACGGGTCATCAGGTTGCCGGGACGGCTGCCTTCTTTGATGTATGCGGTCACCGCACCCACCTGAGGGTCGCTGAGGTGACGGGTCATTTTACGCAACGCATTTTGTTCAAACAACACATCAGCATCCATGATCAGGAACGCCTCAGACCAATCCTCTTCAAGGACCAGGCGAATGCCATGGTTGAGTGTGTGGGCCTTGCCCTGACCACCATTTTCACGGCGTAAATGGAACACATTGTTCGGAAATTGGCGGGTCTTTTCGGCCATCAATTGCGGGGTTTCATCGGTACTGGCATCATCAATGACATAGATGCGCAATTTATCTTTGGGATAGCTCATGTTCATCAATATTTTGATGGTCGAAGTGAGCACGCTGGCCTCATTCCAGGCAGGCACCAGAATGCTGACCCTGGGATAGCACGCGGCCGTTCGGGCATAGTGGTTTCGCCTGGAGTGGATGCCGATGATCAGAAACTGGTACATCGATACCCACAAGGGCAGGCTTCCCAAAATAACCAGAATTGTACAAGTGACCGTGAGCCAGTTCATTGACATTTAATCCAGCATCACAGCTTGCATGGACCCGGCAGGCAGGTACTGTTCACTCCAGGAGCGCAGCATCGCCAGGTCATCATAAGGATAATGTTCGGCCAGATGGGAACCGGACACCTCATCGATACATAATTGGGGCATGTTCACCCCGGCAGCAGCGGTCAGTGACATGGTGCCCGGAAAACGTGGATTGATTTCCAGCAAGCCAGGCTGGTTAGTGGGGTCCATTTTGAATTGTACATTCACTGCAAAGCTCAGTTTCAGGTATTCAGCCATGTCTGCTGCCAGGGAGGCAATGTGTTCATTGTGGATGGTCTGACCGACCACCGACACGCCGGAATCTACACGCATTCGTTGTCTGACCACACTGGCCCGGGCCTGGTGTTGACGATCCAGATACACATCAACCGAAAATTCATCACCTGGCAAGTATTGTTGAATCAGATAGCTGTCATCATTGGGCAACTGTCGCAGATCCGTCAATTCATGAATCAGACGGATGCCCCGACTGCCACTGTCTCTGCGGGGCTTAGCCAGCATGGGAAAATCAAAAGGACAGGGATTGAAACGGGTGTTGTATTTTTCATACATTGGCATGGAAAAAGATTCAGACAAATGGCCCATCAAGCGGTATTTATCCAGGCAAATACTCAGCGCTTCATAATCAGATAACACCACCTGAATGCCATGCTGAGCAAACAGGTCATGATGAGCGGCAATGGGCAGCAGTTCCCAGTCAACGGTGGGTACCAGCACATCAATGCCTCTGGCCAGACAACTTTTGAACAGCTGAGGGATGTAATCATCCGTTTCACCGGCCGGCAGCAACAAGCGATTGGGCTCATTCACCAGGTACAACCCGGCTGCATATGGACTCATGTCGGCCATGTGGATATTCAGACCGGTCTGATCAAGGCATTTGTAAAAGGCCACAGCTGCGGCGCCACCGGCTCCTGTGATGAGGATGTTTTTGAGGGGTTGGGTCATGTTACACACTCCTGATGACTTCGAAAGGTTCAATGAATCCATAGCCACTGAAGCGCCCCCAGTATTCTGCGGTGGCAGCAATCAGTGATGGTTTGAGATAACGGCATTTGCTGGTTTGCGAATCAAAGCACTGCACCAGCTGTTGTTTGAGTTCCAGATAATCTGAGATGTCAGCAAATCGTGATGGCCGGAAATGAATGTTGGTTGAAGGGCTTTGATAACAGGCCAGTCCCGGCACACCACGGGCCGCAATTAAGGTGGCTTGGTATACGTTGCGATGGTCCTGATGGGCATCATTGGGTGAATGGGTATAAATCACGTCGGGTCTGAACTTATTGATCGCTCGGCTGATCACCTGTATGGTTTCCGGCCCTTCACTGATGCGGGTATCTTCCAGATCACCAAGCATCAATGACGCGTTCATGAACAAAGCAGCACGTCGGGATTCCTGGTTCCGCTGTGCTGTGTCACCTCCCTGACCACCTTGAGATAAAGTCAATACATGTACCTGATCGCCTTCCTGATCATGCCTGAGTAAGGTGCCGCCACAGCCAATTTCAACATCGTCAGGGTGAGCGCCGATGGCCAGCACATTCAGGCCTTTCCTGGTTTTGTACAGATCACCAACCACTGCCAGAAAATGGTCTTTCTTCAGCGGTTTTTGTAAAAAACCATCGACTTTGTGGTTCAGTGCATCCAATGAAAATTGTGTGGTGACTTGTCCACTGATCATCAGCACCCGGCAATTTTTTTGATAATCGCGGATGTGTTTGACCAGCTCCAGACCATTGCCGTCAGCCAAATGAACATCGACGATGACCACATCCCAGTGTTCGGTTTCCACGGCCAGTCTGGCATTGCTGAATTCATGCTCAACATGTACCACCGCTCCCAAGCCCTGATGCAGCCAGCGCTGCAGGATTTCGAGGATCATTGGATCGTCATCAATCAGCAGAATTTTTCTCATACACACTCACATTCGTTTAACTGCCTCCCAGTTTAGAAAAATCCTGTCAGCATGCCATTGGGCAAGCGGCCAGATCGGCCCTGCCCGCTGGAACAGTGGTGCATCCGAAAGTTGGTTTGAACTGTCTTTTGAAGCGTCATGACCTGACCAAAAGGTCAGGTTGATGTGTTCCTGGTGACACTAACAATTGCCACCGATTCGGGTACAATAAATAGTAAATCAAAACGGAACATGTTCATGAAAGGCGTAGTTTTCAGAAGTTTTCTGGACTTTACCGAGACCCATTACGGTTTAAGTTTCACCGATCAGATGCTTGAAGATACCGAACCAGATTCTGGCGGTGCATATACCAACATCGGCACTTATGACCATGAGGAATTGCTGGCTTTTGTTGCTTATATTGCAGCACAACAGAATTTAGATGCCAACGAACTGGTGCGGGCATTCGGAGATTATCTGTTTGGTGTGCTACAAAGTAAGCACTCAGAGATGGTTAACTGCTATCAGGACAGTTTTGAGTGCATCATCCACCTGGATGAAACCATACACCGCAATGTGAGGAAAATACATCCCCAGGCAGAAACCCCGCAGATGAAAGTGTCTTTGTCCAATGACAACCAGGTCCTGCACATGCATTATCTGTCAAAGCGTCCATTTTTTGAATTGTCCCATGGCCTGCTGACTGGTTGTGTGAAACATTTTGGCGATCAGATCACCATTGAACCAATCAAAAATTCCGATTTCGAAGGCACTTTCGTGCTCACCAAACATGACTGAAGACCTGACCTCACTGAGCAAAAAACTGGCCAGAGAAATCAAAGCCCGTGAGGTCGCAGAACAACTGCTGGAAGATCGCTCTGATGAGCTATACAACAGCTTACTGGACATCCAGGATAATGAAGACCTGCTGAAAAAAGCCCTCAACAGCATGCAGGAAGGCCTGTTGATGATCAACGGCTCATATGAAGTGGTGCTGTTCAATGAAAAACTCCGGACCATATATCCAGAATGGAGTCACTGTTTCCATCAGGGAGTCCGCATTGAACAATTGTTCAGCCTGTTTACGCAGCATCCGGCACTGGATACGCTGGATGAAAGCGAAGACAACACCACTTCTTTTGAAATCAACCTCACCGATGGCAGAACCATCGCTGTCAGTGTGACCCGCAGCCAGGATGGCACTTTATCAAGCACCCATAAAGATGTCACTACCATCAAAGCTTCATTTCAGGAACAGCAACGGCTGTTAATAAAATTGATGCAGGCCCAGCGCATGGATTCAATCGGCAAAATGGCCGGTGGCATCGCTCATGACTTCAACAACATCATTGCTGCCATCAAAGGCTATGCCGGGTTTTTGGAGGAGGACATCCCAGATGACCCCAAACTCAAAAACTCTGTGCTCAAAATCAATCAGGCAGCCAGTAAAGCGGAAGAACTGGTACAGCACATCCTGGATTATGGCCAACCTGACAAAATCAAATTCACGGCCGTTGAAGTTCATCCCCTGATCAATGATTCAATCAACCTGGTCAAAGCAACCCTTCCTGACCGCATCCGTTTGCAATACCAAAACAACCTGTATCCGGGCTACTTCAGTGGCAGCGCTTCACAATTGGGCCAAATCGTGGTCAATCTGCTGACCAATGCCGTCCAGGCCATGGGCAATCAAAGCGGAAAAATCAGCATCAAGTGGGACAGGCACAATAAATGTGATCTCACTCAACCCAATTATTCTGCCACCGGTTTCTTTGCCAAGGATGCAGGCGTGATTGTTGCGGGGCTACATATTTTCAGTTCTCCATGCATTCGCATCAGTATCCGTGATGATGGCTGTGGAATGAGTAAACACACGCTGGAACACATGTTTGATCTGTTTTTCAGCACCAAGGATCAACGCGAGGGACATGGGCTTGGTATGTACAGTGTTATGCGATTAATTACTGAGCATGCCGGTGGTATCCGCATCCATTCCAAACCAGGTATCGGCACCTTGTGTGAAGTGGTGATTCCTGCCGAATTGCCCCAACACACGGAGCAGGAAGAACCACTTGAACTGGACATTCAGTCAGGTGCATCGGTGTTGCTGGTGGATGATGAGCATGATGCCGGACACGTGCTGAGTCACGCTTTGCACAGGGCGGGCATACCAACCCAGCATTTTGATCGCGCGCCTCAGGCGCTGCAAGCGTTCATGGAACAACCCGAACACTGGAAAGTCATTATTTCAGACCAAATGATGCCTGATATGAGGGGCACTCAGTTATTAAAGAAATTACGTGATCAGGGCTATCAGACCCCATTTATCATCTATTCGGGCCACATCATGGATGACGACCATGCTGAACACACTTCCCTGGCCAATCATGTATTAAAAAAACCCATGGACATCAAAACCCTGATCAACACGGTGAAACAATATTTATGATTTGTCATCTTGACCCCATAAAAAAGGGCGTGCTATGGTTTGCTCAAATCAACGGGGATCAACCATGAAAATCATCATTGCAGATGACCACGACCTGGTCAGAGAAGCCCTGGCAACACTGATCGTCAGAGATGATGCACAGGCTGAAGTGATTCAGGCAGAAAGTCTGGCTCCAGTCATGCATCACATGGCTGAACATGATGACATTGACCTGTTGTTACTGGATGTCTTTATGCCAGGTATGGAAGACATTGCTGTGCTCAAATCGCTCAAAGCCCAATACCCAGACACCCCGATTGTGATGATGTCCGGCAGCATTGATAAACCAATCATCAATGCCTGCTATGAACATGGTGCCAGTGGATTCATCCCAAAAACAATGAATGGTAATGCCTTGGTTTCGGTGCTGAAAATGGTTTTAAATGGGGTGAAATATGTGCCAGATATGATGTTACAGGAAGAACAGCGCACAAGCAGTGAACTCAACAATGAGCTGACCAGCCGGGAACACCAGGTGCTGGCCCTCTTACTGGAAGGTCAATCTAACAAAGCCATCGCCAATCAATTATTCATTGAACCAACCACAGTAAAAATGCATTTACGGTCTTTGTTCAAAAAATGTGATGTGAAAAACCGCACTGAGCTGGTGATCAAAACCATGAAAACCAAAGCCTGAACAGCAAAAAGCCCATGCCAATTGCATGGGCTTTCTTTCAATGTTGACGTGCAGATCAATTCAACTGAAAACCGTGCTCAAAAATCAGGTCATCCAGTTCACACTCAACCGGCACTGAAAAGTCTTCGGTTTCATCGCCGGTGCTAAAGACGCTGCCGGAACTGGCATTAACGCCCAAACCCCGCTTCGCAAAACCACGCCAGATTTCGCACTGGTTGGCCCCGGCGTTGTTGTTGATGTCGGCTTGCAGAATGGCATCACGGCCACTGACAAATCCAGGGTTGCAGGGTTGCAGCTTCAAACCATCGGTCACCAATTGAATGGCGATGTTGTTGCCACCCGTACCGGTGTACAAATCGGCATCAAAACCATGCTTATTGACCAGGTTCCAGTACACTTCCCACAACATTTGTGCCCAGATCGAACCGGTGTAGTGCGGACTGCCATTGGCATTTTCCAGGTCTACAAAGGTGTGGCTGTTGATTCCCAGATCAGTTGAATAAGGAAAGGTCCGGATGCCGCCGGGGTTTTGCGTGGCATATGAGCCCATGGGCCTGGCCTGGGTCGCCCCATCACCTGGATCAGCGGTCATCACCAGGGCATAATAATCACTCCAGCCTTCACCCATTTGTTCAGCGTTGCTTAAACAGCCGGATTGAGATGGTCCACCGGTGAGGCGATTGGAAATGCCATGACCGTATTCATGAATGATGATGCCGTTGTCAAAATCACTGTCCCGGTCGGCATTGACTTTGACCATGTCTGCATCGACTGAATTGCTCAATTGTGCGCGGATGGCGTTACCATCAGACTGACCCAGCATCAATGACGGAATACTGACCGAGCCGCCCTGGGCACCCGGGCCCATGGTGCTGACCCCATCACCCTGGTTGTTGACCACAATGGCACCAATGGCGCCTGCGTTTTCGGCATTCAACACCTTGACTCCAAACTCACATCCTCCCCGATCTAACAAAGCAATCCTGCCTGCCGTGAAGCCCACCAATGACTCACAGGCATCGCTGCTGGTGTCTGTCTGGTCATCCACTTCTTCGATCAGACCATTGACTGCCAAGGTGGTTAAAGGCGCACCAAAACTTGCGGTTCCGGCGACATAAGTCCCGGCCACCGCAGGTGGGGTGTTGACCACCAGATTTGGTGCTCCGTTGAAATAGAACATTTGCATGCGCGGATTCTGACCATCTGGCGGGGTTCCGAAGTTGGCATTGTTGGTGCCGGAACCATCCTGGGCATCGGCATTCACCGCATCGCTACCCAGACCTCCATTACCATAGTTATTTTCCTGGAAATTACCTGAAGCCTCATCGAAACCATATTGGTACATGAAATCATGAATGATGTTGTTCCAGTAAAACAGGTTAACAATGGCCGCTTCGAGGTTTTGTTCTTCATCCGGATCAACCGCCGGATTCCAGGGCACATCAAACACCAGTCCGGCACCGCCATCTGGTCGTGATCCACCCGAGTTATTGGCATCCAGGTCATCCTGGGCAAACACATTGTTACCCCGGGTGTCGGTGAATTCAGCACCGGCATTGCCATCGGTGTCATGCCAGCCAAATGGCGAGGCGGTCAGGTCATGGGGGTCCACCACTGTTTCCAATTGGTAACCATTGTCAGCGGGTGACTCATTGGGGAATGGAATCACATCATAACTGGCATGAGCCACCCAGTTAACCTGATCAATGACCTGACCTGAAATGGCATCCACCCTGAGGCTCCACCAGGCATCTGCGGTCTGGATCTGCATGTCCCATGCCAGACGTACCGCGCCGTTGTCCTGCTGGTACACCAGTTTTACCGGAATGTCAGCGGTTGAGACTTCTGTGGATTGATACACCGCTGATTGATCATCACCCTGGTGGTGACTGATGTTCAACGCAGGCAAACGGGTACTCAGTCCCAGGTGCTGTGCGGCATTGAGAATCGCCAGATCTGCCGGGATCACCGGAGAAGCAGATGGTGCATTGCTGGCCAGATCAGTCACGAATAAATTGTGGGTATTGATCAGCTCACCTTTGTGATTCAGGTTGACTTGCAACAAGCCGTTGTAGACTTCAATGCCACTGAATTGTTGTTTAAAAACCAGGTGAGTGATGCCATTGTGCCGGCTCAGATAATGATCAGTCACAGCTGCATCCTGCAAATCCTGTTGACTGATGTTGAGTGTTGATCTTTGGCTGGCCAGTAAGTTTCTGGCCTCTTCAGCGCCAAAAAGCTGATATCCGGCGGCTTGAATGCCAGACACGGACAGACATAAGCCACATGCCGCTGCCAGCATGGAGATTGTATTTTTCATGATTACCCTCTTGTTTATGTGGTGGTTAAGAAATGCGTTTTGGTTTTTTTATGGTGTTATTATTAAAACTCAAAATCGCCGATATCATAATGGCTGTTGGCTGTTATTACCAGCCTGCAGTTGTGAAAATGTGAACATCATCCGGTGATTCAATGGATTGACTACAATCCGATGATCACCATGTTCGGTATCAATGGTTGTTGACCAATGTCATGAACTGATTGTCCGCAAGGGGATGGTTTTTCGGGGCATCAATTGACCACCTGGATATCCTGGCTGTTGTGAGTCAGGTTGTGACTGTAAATCAGGCATGGTCACCAATGACACGCTCCGCCCCCCTAAAACCACCACTAAATTCCTTGCCAGCAAACGCTGATGAACCGCCAGCCAATCAACAGTCTGATCATCCAACCTGGAAACCAGGGCAGCTATTTTGCTGGGCTTGCGTAATTCAACCAACAGCCGTGCTTCCTCAGGCGGCAATGCATACAACACTTCTTTGGCGATGCGCCTGGTGTCTTTAATGACATGCACATCACCAGTTGACAGGAGTTTCAATTCAGGCAAGCTGGCTCCGGCATGGCTGGCGGCCCGCCATTTGCTGATGGCATCACGCAAAGGTTTGACATAATCGAATGCCGGTACATTCATGGGCACGGCAGTGAAAAAATAAGCCAGTTGGTCCAAGGCGGCCGCATCCAGGTCATAAACATGCTGATAAGCCTCGCATGGTTTGATGTGACGAAAACCCAACTGGTCGGCTTTTTCAAAATATGGGCTGAAGCGATCCAATCGCACCACTGAACATCCGCCGGGCGGGTCCAGGTGTTCCAAAGCTGGCAGTAAATTCGCCATGGCTGTGTACTGTTCTGCTGTGTCGTTGGGGATCCCACAAAGCACATTCCAAATGACTTTGATTCCCAGTTCAGCACAATCCCGCAACAAGCAAACATTTTGTGCTGCTGAGACCCCTTTTTCCAGTTCCTTGAGCACCGCGTCATCCAGGCTTTCAATGCCAGGCTGTACGTGTTTAACACCTGCCCTGGCTATGATTGCCAATTGTGAACGCTTCATGTTGGCCTTGATTTCAAAGAAATAACTTGCTTCGGGTAACACCTCAGGCAACTGCCTGAATACCGTGTTGACATGCTTTAAGTCCATGATGTTGTCAGCAGCCTGAAAGTCATTGATCGACCATTGTTTGTTTAAACGGCTCAACTCTGTGATGACCTGCTGGTCAGTCTTGCTCCGGTAATTCATGTGATCGCCATTCAATCCACAAAAACGACAATGATGTTTGGCTCCCCACCAGCAGCCCCGTGATGTTTCGAACAATATCGTCGGGCGAATGCGGTCTTTGAAGGTACTGTCAGCCAGGGCTGTAAAGTAATCATCATAAACCGGGATTGGTAATCTTTCCATGTCGACCGGTTGGCTGGCATTGATTGATCTTTCAAGTGGGGCTGGCTGGTGGCTGATCATTGTTGCGGGTCTTTGCCGTCTGGCAAACACCCCATCCACAAAACTCAGAAAACTGTTTTCAGCTTCTCCGGAAAATACCTGGTCTACCTGCGCAAAGTGCTTCAACATGGCTTGCCCCATTGGCCCTTCACAATTCGCCCCACCAAAGCAAGTGATGATGTCTGGGTTTTTATTTTTGATCAACCTGGCCAGTTGTAAAGAAGCACAGTTTTGTTGAAAAGTGCTGGAAAATCCGACAATCCGTGGCTGTTTTTGTGTCACCTCATCGACCATCTTTTGCAAAAAAAGCGCCACCTTCTGAAAAGCCAGCATGATGGCTTGTTGGTTGTTGTGGGAGATCCATTTATCCAGCTTTTGTAAATAAGACCTCAGGGCATCTGGTCCCAGCCGATGCATCCGGTCAGAAAAAACCGCTTCACCCACCAATAAGCTGGTGGGAATGTCCTCACAAATCATTTCATTTAAATCAATCCCAATCCAATCTGCATAAGCCAGATTCAGGTAACTGACCTGACAATCATACTGATTCTGTTGTAACACAGCGGCCAGGCTGCTGACCCCCAGAGATGGTCGCAAAACTGACAGAAACGGGGCGGTTATCAGCAACACATCAGTCATGGTCAAACTGCTGTGTTGTTGGCTGCGGGGGTGGCTGGCTGCTGTTGAGCCCGATGATGCCGTAAATGGCATGTTGCAGCTTCAATGAAGTCAACTTATCCGGCAGCGCTTTATCGAGCAATGTTTGATTGGAGGGATTGTTGAACAACTGGTCACAGGCATGACATATGCCATCAAAATCTTCATCCTCCATGGGCTGTTCAGTTCCTGCTGTGATCTGTTTCATGATCTCCACCGGTCCCTCATATGCCAGCCATTGCAAGACTGGATCTTCATGTGCCTGGCTGAGTACTTCACCCAATTCATGCGATCCCAGGTTACCCATTTCCAATGCCGCAGGTGGTTTGATGACGCCACAACAAGGCACCCATTGACCATTTGATTGGGCCGAAATATGGCGCAACACCGAGGTACATGGTCCACGGTATACCTGATCTGCCTGTGCCCTTTGCCGGCGGGTGGATTCTGATTCGTCCTGTTTTGCCCGGCCTGTGCTGTTCACTGCGGTTTCACTGATTTTCAGTAAGCTGTTATAACGCCCCCTGGGGTTAAGCAATTGTTCCATGTGGTTTTTATCAATCAGGTCATCGGGTTCCCTGACCACATTAATTTTGACCTCAACACCATTGTTTACCGCCGCCTGAAAAGCATTCACAATGTAATGCTCATCCAGGTAAGCGGCATGGGCATCGTCGTATGAAAGCATGATTTCACTCAGACCAGCATCAATGAAAGGCTGCAGGGTTTTGACAGCCCGGTTTTTGGTTTTGGCCCAGAAGGCACTGGTCACCACAGCGGTGTTCAACCCCAGTTGACTGGCTTGTTTGATGCCTGCCAAGAGGATCTCTTTGGCAACAAATGGGTCTCCGCCTGTGAATGAAACCTTGTTAATTGAGGGTATGTCCTGACAAGCCAGGATGCTGTTCAGGACCTTGGTTTTGTCCAGCGATTCGCTCTGATTGATGTCAGCCTCAACGCAACAGTGACTGCAATTCAATGGACATTTCAACGTCAAATGAATAACCAATTCCTGTGTTGTAAAGTTTTTTTTCATCTGTTGTCATCACACGCAGGTACCAACAAGTAGAGCTGGCTGGCACCTGCTGACTATCTGTCAATCAAAAGTCAATGTGCACCACAGCGGCAGCGACGGCTTCACCGGCGGCTTTGCTACTGGCATGATTGGCAATCGCTGCTGCGGTTGCTTCATCGACATGAATGCCCAGTGACTTCAGGAAACGCTGTGGATCATCACACAGGCTGTTGATGACATTTTCTTTGTCCAGACTTTCACTGGCTGCTTTCAGCTTTTCTACATCGGTGTCAATGGAAAGCTTGATGGCTTGAATATTACTCATGGTAAGTACCTCTTTTTCAATCATTAAAATCATCGCAACGAGGGCTGCCAGCACCCACAACAGCAGGTATTGACGGTTCTCATTACACCATTCAGATCGAGGTAAAAAACCCCTGCACTGAATTCTTTGACGGCCAACAACTCACAGGTTGATTAATGCCAATCGTTCATTCACAAGCTGGCTGATGTTTAAGTCCACGGCCGAAGCCAGTCGTTCTACGCTTCCATACTCATCCACCCAATCCTGATAACAATACACAGCAATCAGTTCACTGTTGTGCTTCAGGCCGCTCAATAATCGTTTTTTTTCTCCGGCTTTTGCCCCCAGCAATCTGCCAGGCATCAACAGCGTCAATGCCAGCTTATCCGGTTGATCTTCCAGCCACTCAATCAGCGCCTGGCTGAACATATTGATGTGTTGGAAGTGTTGCTGATGTTCGGGTAACAATAATCTGGCATGTTCAATGTGGGATTGCACATGATCGCAACCCATGGGAAACAGTGCTGACTGGTTGTCCAGCAGCTGCCTGAGCAAGTAGCCATTCCCACAACCCAGGTCCAACACCCCACCACTGCGGTCCGCCAAAAGTCCGTGTAACCCTTCAATCACCGAAGCTTGTTCCTGCAGCATGCCCGCTTCAGTTTGAAACCCGTTGTCAAGCCACAACCTTGACTGCAACTGATGGGCTGCTGATTGTTGGCCCTTAATGAACAGTTGCCTCTTGGTCAGTTTTGGCTTTGATTGCACCTGAAAGGGAAACCCACCACCAACAGCCGACTCTACGGGCTGATCGATACCTGATCGCTTGACGCTGTAGGTGATGGCGGTGGCATCAGTGTTGTGTGCGATCTTGGCAACCGGCAATCTGATTTCAGCAATCCCGTGCAGTGCCGAGAAATGCATTGGCCAACTGAGCAATTGGCAGATCCACTCTAAGGCCTGTTGATGGCCTGACTGAATCAACAGCTGCTTGTTGGTTTCTGCAACCTGTAGTGAATGTGCACACCGGTCACTGCAGGCCCAATGTGAAATCATTTGTACGCCAAGCGTCTTCAGCATAGGATTCAACCACTCATGTCCTGACAGTTCACAGGACACCTCACCGGGTTCTGCTGTTTGTGCAGCCAATGGCCACAGCAATGAAGTCATGTGCTGATGTTGTTGATAAAATGACACGCAACAAGCTGGGTAACCCAAATAGTGTCCCACTGTTTCATGGTCTTGCTTTTTCACCGCGTCCTGAATGATTCCTGCCAGGGAAAACTCACAAATCAGTACCGTGATGTGTGCAATATCCAACCGGCCATCCTGATCATTTTTATTGGCTTCCATGGCAATGGGTACTGCCAACAGTGAGGTGCTCACTGTTCTGATCAGTACATCAGCAAAAGTCATGTTGTCGATCCTGACGATGGCGGCCTTGCGGGTCCCCTGGAACACCGATTCAATCTCAATGGCAGTGAATGCCTGGTTGATGGTTTTGATGCGCTTGGTCCAGATTTCCGCAATTTGTTCAGTGGTCCAACTGATGCGTTTAAATGGTTTTAATTTGAAGTTCAAACGTTGCATGATTGCCCACCAGTGCGTTTCACTGCGGATGACACGCTTTCGGGGAAGCCTTGTTCCCAGGACGACAGCAAGGTTTGCTCAATCGCCAGTCGGTTGGCTGCCAGCGACAAAGGCTGCAATCCCTGATCAACCAGCTGACCTTCAAAGTGGGTGAACAGGGTTTTCCAGACTTCGCAATATTCTGAGCGGTTTCGCCAATCAGCCCCAACACCAGTGCCAGGACAATTGCCTTTGCACATCATGAAAAATCGACACCCCTGACAACCATTGTGTTCCTGGGGAACATGATACAAAGCCAACTGTCGCTCATAGCCCGGGGTACCTGATTTGATGAAGTCAATGCCATCCTTGTTGGTTCTGCCACAATTACTTTGCTGGCCAAAACCCTCAACGCCCTGCACGGCCATGGTGGTGTAGGGATCACAGGTGTTCCAGACACATCCTGTTTGCTGATCATCACCCATTAACATCCTGCGCATGTCATCAAACACATCAAACCTGATGTGCTTCAAGCTGGGCTCCAGTTCATTGAAAAACAGGTATGCAGCCATGTTTTCTTGTTGTGTCATGGCAAACAAACGACGATTTTCTTCGGAGTCAATTTCCAGTATATGCAACCTGACTTTTTCAATACCGAGGTCATCCAGGTAATGTACCCACTCAGCCAACCTGGGTAACTTGTCAGCCGATCCGTTGGCTTTGTGTAAGGTGATGATCACCGAAGGATGCATGTCTGCCAGACAGAGCTTTTCAATGGCCTGATGGGTTTTTTCACTCAATTCTCTGGTCTTTTTCAACGATCCAGCCCACCGGGTGTCATTCATTTCACCCGGACCATCGGCTGAGATACCTACTTTTACCCGGTATTTTTTGAACAACCTGATGTGTTCATCAGTGATCAGTGTGCCATTGGTTTGGCAGGCATTTTGACCAAACTTGTTCAGTCCAAATGCCAGAATCTCTTCCAGGTCATCGATTGGCATCAGCAATGGTTCACCACCAAACAACACAAATGGCTGATTGATTTGTTCAATCGCGGCTTTCATCAGTGACATGTCGTAATGATTGGCTACGTTGCCTGCATCACGCATTGGGTTTTGATAACAGTATTGGCACATGATGTTGCATTTGATGCCCAATGGGCGCAGTTCAACACCCATGAGTGAACCTCTCTGATGGCAGGCATGGCCTCAATACAGACTTGAATGACATGTGCGTTCCCCCTTTTCCAATTACCAGGTCGAAGGCTTTCAACACTGGTGTACGTTTATTTTTGTTTTATTTTATCGTACAAATTTGCATATATATAGTCAACTTAATTAGCCATTATTTTTATGTCTCTGCATACATACATGATCAGGATGTTGAAAAAAGCGGGTAAGACCAGCATCCAATGTCAGTGGGGAAAGGGTTTTCAGAAAACCAGCAGCAATAGTGAAATCAACCCTACAATGCCGATCACCTGAGGCAGCAAACGGCCATGGTATCCGGGAATCAGCACGGACTGACCCGGTTTTTTGGGGTTGATCAATACGTCGACAACATCCCCTTTATGTAAACCATGAACGTGCGCACAACTTTCGGCATAGTCTGTAGACCACAGGTCGCCGTATTGCAGTTTTTTGCGGGTAAAGGTCCTGCCTCTGAATATGTATTGGTATTTGATTTGAGGGGCGCTTTCTTCAACCCCATCATCTGAACGGGTTTTGATGTGTACTTCCAGCAATGTGGCTTTCACCGGATGCCAGCCATGCGCTGCTTCACCCAGGCGATGGTTACGGATGATCCAGAATAACAATGCCAATAAAAAGGCCACCATAAGCATGGTGGCCCAAACAGGTCCGCCTGTCGAAATACTGAAACTCATCGGCTTGTCAAGTCAGCTGTGACTCCAACCCGGATGATCAATACTTGACCACTTTTTGATGAATGGTACCAAAAATGTTGTGATCATTTTCATCAGTGATTTCAATCTTCACATCATCACCAAACTGCATGAATGGGGTTTTGGCTTTACCATCGGCAATCACTTCCAACACCCGTTTTTCAGCCAGACAGGTAGAGCCTTTGGCCATGTCGTGATTGGCAATGGTGCCTGAGCCGATGATGGCGCCGGCCGCCAGGGGCCTGGTTTTTGCGGCATGGGCCACCAATTCGGCAAAATCGAACTGCATATCAACACCACAATCAGGCTCACCAAACCACTCACCATTCAGCCAGGTGCGCATGGGTAAATGTATTTTATGATCGCGCCAGGCCGAGCCCAGTTCATCAGGGGTGACAAAAAACGGTGACAAGGCTGTTCTGGGTTTGGACTGCAGAAAACCAAACCCTTTGGCTAACTCAGCCGGAATCAGGTTACGCAGTGAAACGTCATTGAGGATACATATCAACTGGATGCATTGACCCGCTTCAGCCACAGATGCATTCATGGGTACGTCAGTGGTGATCACTGCTGCTTCCGCTTCAAAATCAATACCATACTCTTCACTGACCACTTCTACGTCCTGATTGTGCGACAAAAAGCCATCACTGACCGCCTGATACATCAGGGGATCTACCTTAAAGCTTGGCGGCATGTCAGCTCCACGGGCTCTCCTCACCCGCTCCACATGGGCCAGGTAAGCACTGCCATCAAGGAATTGATACGCCCTGGGCAATGGTGCGATGACCTGATCAAGGTCAAGATCAAAAGCATCATTCAAGCCACCCTGGTTCAGATGCTCATAGACGGTGTTCAATTGTGGAGCGACGTTTTCCCAATTATCCAGCGCCTGTTGCATGGTCTGTGCAATGTGTGGCACTTTCACGGCCTGGGTACCAGCCCGGTTCACCACGATCAGTTGTCCATCGCGGGTTAGGTTGTTGAGGGTTGCTAGTTTCATATTAATCTTGTCTTTCGTTGTTGGTTAGTTGTTGATTTAATGTGTGCCGGCAAAAGATCATTCCTTCCATGAATTGACATAATCAGGCCATTCGACCTGTTCTGCAGCATCACATACTTCCAGTGGATCGCGGGTATCGATCATCACCGCCACTTCTTCTGTCATGGCATTTTTTTGCTCGAAAGCATGGCTCATCGCCTTGGGGTGCGGCCCATGGGTGAAACCGGTCGGATGCAGGGTGATCATACCCGGATGAATGTTATCCCGCGAGAAAAAATTCCCCGCATGATAGAACAGCACTTCATCATAATCATCATTGTTGTGATAAAAAGGTACTTTCAGTGCCTCAGGATCGGTTTCAAATAACCTGGGTACAAAAGTACAGATCACAAATCGATTACCCAGGAATGTGGTGTGCGCTGATGGGGGCACATGGAATCGGTGACTCATCAAAGGCGATATGTCCCGCCAGTTCAATGCCACTGGCATCAGATCTCCCTGCCAGCCCACCGCATCCAGTGGATTGAAAGGGTATTGAATGGTGGATATTTTTTGCAGCCGTTTGACCAGTACAGTCCAATTTTCTTCGCCGTATTGAGCACGGAATGGATCATTGATTTCAGGGACCCGGTAAACCGCAGCATCAACAATGGCATTGGGACCCAGTAAACCTTTATCAGGCAACTGGTAATGACCATTGGTTGATTCAACCATCAAAATTTCGCAAGGGTTCGCCACCTCAAGTCGCCACATGGTGCCTTTGGGGAGTAACAGGTAATCCCCTTCTTTGACCACCAGATGACCAAAGTCACAGTATAAATCAGCGGTGCCTTTATGAAAAAACAGTAAATCATCACCATCGGCGTTACGGACCAGTTGTTGCATGTTTGCATCCAGTCTGAGCATGCGGATTTTGACGCTGTTATTTTTCATCAGCACATGGGCATCCCAAGGGGTGCCATGTGCACCGCCGAACAGGTTGGTATCAAAAGCCCTGGGGCGGTTATCACCTTCAAAATGTGTCCAACCAGTGTGTTTGTGTTGGTGATAAAAGTGAGTCACCGGCCCAAAAAAGCCTTCTTTACCCATTTCACGTTCATAGGTGTTTTCAGGAAAGCCAAGGTGCGCTTGTTTGGCCACCTTGCCTTGTTTCTTGTGAAAATTAAACCATTTGCCGTTCATTTCAGGTATCCGCGACGTTGCTGCTCCAGCTCAATGGAATCAAACAAAGCCTGAAAATTTCCTTCACCAAATCCTTGATTGCCTTTGCGCTGAATGATTTCAAAGAAGATCGGACCGATGTTGGTATTGGTAAAAATTTGTAACAGGATTTCTTTCTTGGTGGCTTCATCGGCATCAATCAAAATGTGATTGCGTTGCATGCGCTCGATGTCTTCCTCATGCTCAGGAACCCGGCGGTCAATGATGCTGTAATAGGTTTCCGGGGTTTGCAAGAATGCCACACCCGCAGCACGCATCGATTCAATGGTTTCATAGATGTTGTCAGTAAACAACGCGATGTGTTGGATGCCCTCCCCTTTGTATTCATCCAGGTATTCATTGATCTGTGACTTGGGATCTTCAGATTCATTCAATGGAATTTTCACTGAACCATTGGGACTGGTCATCGCTTTGGATACCAGGCCGGTCTTCTGGCCCTTGATGTCAAAATAACGGATTTCACGAAAGTTGAACAGATCCTCGTAGTACTTGCTCCACTTTTCCATGTTACCGAAATAGACATTATGTGTCAGGTGATCGATGAAAGTCAGGCCAAAACCGGTGGGGTTCTGGTTCATCCCTGGAATGTCATCAAAGTCTGCTTCCAGCATGGCTGCATAACTGGCTTTGTCCAGAACATACAATGCGGCATCACCAATCCCCTTAATGGCAGGAAAATTCAATCCGTTTTCAACTTCCAGAGGCTCTGAGCCTCCTTTCAGGCTGTGTTCCAATGCGGCTTCTTTGTTGTCAAAAACAATGGAAAAGCCACTGGCACATGGGCCATGTTGCTGCCTGAAATCGGCGGCGAAACCGGTGTCACATTCATTGATGTAAAAGTCAGTCTGACCCTGACGATACAGGGTAATGGGTTTGGTTTTGTGTTTTTTAACCGCAGTAAAACCCAATTGACGAAACAGTTTATGTAAGGGTGTGGCGTCATCGGCTGAATACTCAATGAAGCCAAATCCGTTGATGGTTGCTGACATAGGCTGGTCCCCTGTTGATCTATTAAATGAGTATTCTAGCGCTGTTTAGTTTCATTTGAAACTATTTTTTGTTTCAAATGAAACTAAATATTGGTTAAACTACCATCATGGACCTGAATCAATTTTTGCCCTACCAATTATCCATCCTCAGTCTGAAGATTTCCAATGGCATCGCGGAACACTATCAGGATCAGTTCGGGATCAATATCTCTGAGTGGCGGGTACTGGTGATTTTATACAAGAACCCGGATGTCACCGCCAAGAGAATCGCCCAACTCACCCAAATGGATAAAGTACGCATCAGCCGGACTTTGAAAACCCTGGTGCAAAAAGGTTACGTTGCACAACGCCCACACCCGTTGGATGCCCGGGCCAAAAACTATGAATTGAATGATCGTGGGCAGTACCTGATGCGCGCTGTGATTCCGGACGCCTTGCGGTATGAAGAAGAGTTGCTCAGTCAGCTCACTTCAGATGAACGGGACCAACTCAGTCACCTGATTGGCAAGTTCAACCGCATATTGAAATGATCAACACCTGCTTGCCGATCACATCATGTCCAGATCGATACCTGTTTCAATGAAAGGCCATCATTACATTCCACAGCGTCATGCCAGCCATTTAATCGCCTTCATTAGTCAATTTAGCAGCAGCCTTTCGATCCAGTAAAACCGCTCCCGAATGACCCAAACCCAATTCATCGTCCGGGTTATACAAAGGACAGGCTTTGAGTGATAAACAACCACAGCCAATACAGTTGGTGAGGTTGTCCCGCAGTGCCACCAGTTGGTTGATGCGGTGGGTCAATTCATGATCCCATTGGCTGGACAGGCGTTGCCAGTCACGTTTATTGGGTGCCCTGTTGGTTGGCAGAAAGGCCATCGCCTGTTTGATGTTTTCCAAAGAGATGCCCACTCTCTGCGCGGCTTTGATGACCCCGATCCGGCGCAGCACATCTGTGTTATAACGGCGTTGATTACCCGCTGTTCTGACCGCGTGAATCAATCCTTTCTCTTCATAAAAATGCAAAGTTGAAATACTCACACCACTGCGGCGGGCAACATCACCGACGGACAAATTAGCAGGTTTAATTTTTTTCATCACAACGCTTGACCTCAAGTTTACCTGAGGTTTTATTATGGGCTCCATCTTCATTTTTTTCAATCAATAAGGAGCTTGAAATGATCCGTTTAGAACATGTGAATATGGTCGGCAAGGACCTCAACCGAAGCCTGCGCTTTTACCGAGCCGCTTTCCCGCATTGGCACATCCGTGCCGAAGGCACTGGTGAATGGTATGGAAAACCGCGTCGATGGCTGCATTTTGGCGATGATTTCCAATACCTGGCGCTCAGTGATTTTGGCGAAGGGGAGAACCGTGACCTCACAGGACACAGCGTCGGTCTGGCACACATTGCTTTTGCGGTGAGTAACTTAGACGCCCTGATAAAACGGTTGCAAGATGCCGGTTTTCCAATACACAAAGACGGCGCAGATTCGGCGCATCGTAAAAATATTTACTTCCTTGATCCGGATGGCTTTGAAGTCGAATTCACTGAATACCTGTCTGATCTGCCCAATGAACGCAATGCTTAGGAGACCCATGATGAACCTCAATCAAATCACCATATGTTCAACCGATGTCAACCGCGCTGTGGGATTTTACCAAACACTGGGTCTGCAACTGATCGTGGATGCCAGCCCCCGATACGTGCGTTTTGAATGCCCAACAGGTGACAGCACTTTTTCCATCAGCCACACCGCACAGTCGTTTATAGATACCACCACCCTGTACTTTGAAGTAGCCGATGTGGATCAAACCTGTCGGCGCCTGAAACAACAGGGCATCAGTTGTGACACAGCGCCCAAGAACCAACGTTGGCTGTGGCGGGAATCCAGCCTCACCGATCCCGATGGTCACCACCTGAAAATCTATTCCGCAGGATCAAACCGAAAAAACCCTCCCTGGCGGATCAGGCCAGCCAGGTGGTTTGATGCACTCCTGGAAAGTCCGGTGAATCTACTCAAGTGAGGAGACAGAACACCTTGATAAATACACAGCACCAGGTCGCTGTGACCTGGTGTTTGTGAATCAGCCCGATCTGTCTGAACTCAGCAAACACTGAATTTCTGGTCAGGTTTTGGCTTCCAGTTCATCCCAACGATCATAGGCTTTTTGCAGATCCTGCTCCAACCTGGAGATATCCCGGGTGATTTGTTTGATGATGGCCTCATCCTGGCTATAAAAATCAGGCGCACACATTTGTTCATTGAATTCAGCAATGGCGGTTTCCAGGGCATCAATTTGTTCCGGCAACTGCTCCAGTTCATGCTTGTCTTTAAAAGTCAGCTTATTGGTTTTGTTCCTGGGCTTAGGCTGTTTAGCCGCTGGCTCATTGTGATCGGCTTTATCTGCAACTTGAACCGGCACAGGCTTTCTACGTTGTCTGAGGTAATCTTCATAGCCTCCCACGTATTCATTCACTTCATAAACACCATCTGTGGGGTTCTCAAAAACGATGGTTTGGGTGCACACATTGTCAATGAAGTCCCGGTCATGACTGATGAGGATCAGGGTGCCCTGAAAATCAAATAACAAGTCCTGAATCAAATCGAGGGTTTCCATGTCCAGGTCATTGGTCGGTTCATCCATGACAATCAGGTTGGCCGGACGGGCAAATAACCGGGCCAGCATCAAGCGGGAACGTTCCCCTCCAGAAAGGACGCTTGCTGGTCCACGGATTTTTTCCGCATTGAACAAAAAGTCCTGTAAGTAAGAAATCACGTGCTTGGGTTTGCCATTGATGGTAACGAAATCGGTGCCCAATTGCAGGTTATTCTGCACCGTATCATCTTCATTGATGTGTTGTTTGAGCTGATCAAAATAAGCCACTTCGATACCGGTGCCGAGTTTCACTGATCCCTGCTGCGGTTCGATTTCACCAAGCAGTAATTGCACCAGCGTGGTTTTACCCACCCCGTTGGGACCGATGATACCAACTTTATCTCCACGCATGATCTTGCTGCTGAAGCCTTCAAGGATCACTTGATCATCATAGGCAAACCCGACATTGTGAGCGACTATGACCTTTTTACCACTGGCCTCAGCAACATTAATGGTGGCTTTTGAGGTGCCTGATTGAGTGCGTCGGCTTTTGCGTTGTTCACGTAAGTCCAGCAAGTCCTTGACCCGGCTTTCCGAACGTGTGCGTCGTGCTTTCACGCCCTGTCGCACCCAGATTTCTTCCTGACTGAGCTTTTTGTCCAGCCGTTCCCATTCTTTAATCTCTGCATTCAAGCGATCTTCACGCCTGTTCAGATAAGTGTCGTAATTACAATCATACTGATAGATTTTGCCTCGATCCAGTTCCAGAATGCCATTGGCGATGCTGCGCAGAAATGTCCGGTCATGGGTTACAAAGATCACTGCACAATGCAATTGATTGACCATGTCCTGCAACCACAGGATGCTTTCGATGTCCAGGTGATTGGTGGGCTCATCAAGTAACAACACATCCGGGTTTTGCACCAAAGCAGCAGCCAGATTGATGCGGCGACGAACACCTCCGGACAACGATTTGATCACGTCATGTGCATTGAGCTTCAGGCGGCTGATTACGGTGTCCAGCTGGTGCAGCAACTGCCAGCCATCATGTTCATCAATGGTGTGTTGCAGGTCCGCCATCAGATCCGGGTCATCAGTGGTTTCATATTGCTCCAGAGCCAGGCCAACCTGACCCAGCGCGTGCAATAAAAACTGCCGCACGGTGGATTCAGATTCATTGGCTGCAGATTGTTTCATCATCGCCACTTTGATGCCATCTTGTTTGATGATCTGTCCATCATCAACTGGCACCTCCCCGGCAAGGATTTTCAGCAGGGTGGATTTGCCCTCACCATTGCGACCGATCAGTGCCAGTTTCTGGCCCCTGGCAACCGACAAGTCAACCGAATCCAAAATAGGATGAGCGCCAAAATCGATGCTGACATGATCAAAACTGATGAGTGACATAGACTGACAATGTAGTAAAAAGTGGCTCATCATTGTATTCACTTCAGAGAGAACCACAAGCCAAGAGCCGTCATTTGGATTAAATTTTATGGAATCACTGCCCTATTTTGGCAGTTAGCCAGGTTTCACTGGTGGTGGATAATTATTCTTTTGATCGCCATCACAGAAACGAGTCAATCATTTGACATAATTATATAAGTGGAGAGAATGCATCAGTTAGAATGATTACAGTTCACACACAAAGCAGATGTTGAAAACCGTTCCAAAGCTCAATTTATCCATCCCCGACCACACCATACTGGATAAGATAGGTGAAGGCGGGATGTCGGCGGTTTATCTGGGCAGGCAAATCTCTTTGCAGCGCAAAGTGGCCATCAAGGTGCTTAAAAAGCTGGTGATGGATGACAAAAGCCTGGCCGAACGCTTTGTGGATGAAGCCAAAACGGTGGCCTTACTGGATCACCCGCACATCATCAGTATATATGAAGCCAAGAAGCTGCCCTCAGGGTTGGCCTATTTCACCATGCCTTACCTCACCCATGGCGATCTGGGTGAAATCATTTGTACCAATTCGGACCACCTGATCGAATTATTGTGCCAGATATGTGACGGCTTGTCTCACGCCCACAAGCACGGAGTGATCCACCGTGATCTGAAACCTGAAAATGTGCTGTTTGATCAGTTTGGGCGCATCAAGATTGCTGACTTTGGCATCGCAATTTCAAAAAAAGCCAAACGCAAAACCAAAGAAACCCAGTTACTCGGCTCAGCTCACTACATGAGCCCGGAACAGATTCAGTCCAAAGAAATTGATCACCGCAGTGACATCTACAGCCTGGGTTGTATTATTTATGAAAAGCTGACCGGCGATCACGTGTACACGGCAGGCAATGATTTTTCCATCCTGATGTCACACATCAATAAGCCGGTGCCGGAACTACCCAAAGCACTGGCCGTTTGGCAACCCATCATCAATCAATGTCTGGCCAAAGATCCGGAAGACCGCTATCAATCGGTCGAAGCTTTGAAAGATGCCTTGCTGGAAATCCGGTACAACAAAACCAAACAGCACCAACCCATCAAGGCCGCGCCGGCGTGGCTGACCACACTGAAAAAACCCGCTGTGGCAATGGGTGCTTTGGCCACATTGGCGGTGTTGATCATGGCAGTCTTGTGGCTGTCTTCATCAGGCACCCCACCAGAAGAACCCGTCAATGGAAACCTGGCAGCCGCGGTTGCGGCAGCAGCCGATCAACAGCCGGAAGATGAACCCGAAGAAACACCAGTCGATGACGCTCCCTTGGAATTGACCATAGGCGTTATTGACACAGCAGGAGAAGGTGATGAAGATGCCGAGCTGGTGGACCTGACTGGGAACCTGGACAATGAACAGATCAACGAAATGTCATTGGAAGTGACCCTTGCAGAAGCACAAGAACTGTTGTCCAAATACCGCCTGACTAAACCCAAAGGTGATAATGCCGCGGACAAGTTTCAACAAATTCTGCTGGAATACCCGGATCATGCTGAGGCACAAAAAGGCCTTAATCAGGTTGGGGTATATTACTTCCGACTGATTGAAAGTAAACTTAAAGACCAGGAAACCGCGGATGCCTTGAAACACACCCGCTCGCTGGTCAGTTACATCAATGAGTACAACATTGACCGCAGTTTGTTTGAGCGGCAGGTCAGTGAAGTGATGTCAACCACCGATCAATTGGTCACTCAGGCAGTCAATAATCGGCGAAAAAATCAACGGGCTGAAGATTACCTGGCCATGGCGGCCTTGCTGTTACCTGATTATGAATACATCAGCCAACTGCGGCAAAATTATCAGGCCATACCCTACAAAGGACAGCGGACTGCAGGTCCACGCGGACACCAATTGGTCTTTATGCCCGCCGGCAGTTCAGGTAACCTCAATGACTTTCAGGTGATGCAAAGTGAAGTCACTGTGGCACAGTTCAAAGCCTTCGCCGGCGAACAGTTCGCCGATGAGAAATGCCACCATTTCGACAAACAACCCTTCTTTAAAAAGACCTGGTTGAAACCACCTTTTGATCAGGCGGACACCCATCCGGTGGTTTGTGTTTCATTCAATAACGCCAGGGCCTATGCCGAATGGCTCAGCCAACAAACCGGTGACCGTTATCGCTTACCCACCGCTCAGGAATGGCAATACCTGAACCGAGCAATTAAAACCGCTGAGCATTGTGACTCAGCCAATCTGGCCGGACAGGAAATTGAAGGCGAACGTAAAGCCACCGACAACCCGCATAATTGCAGCGACCAGTTTGTCTTCACCGCTCCGGTCAATTCTTATACGGCAACCGGCAACATCAATGACTTCAATGGCAATGTTGCCGAATGGGTCAGCAACTGCTCTGCAGGTAATGCCTGTGCAGCGGGTTCTTCCTGGCGATCCGGTCAGGGTAAGACCAATGTGATGCTGCAAAACTTGCCGGTTTCAGAAACCCACTCACATGTGGGCTTCAGACTGATCAAGGAAATCTGAAACCATCAACACAAAGATGAACCCAGGTCAGGGATCTGTTGCAAATGATCATGCTGCCAAATGGTGCGCATGGTGGCAGCATCGATGTTTCCCCCGGTAAGAATCACCAGTACTTTTCGCGGCTGTTGTTGTTGACGCAACCATTGACACACCGCATTCATGACCATGGCTGAAGTGGGTTCAACATGCAATTTCAACAGATGAGCCAACCACTGGCTCCAGTAAATCATCGGGGCTTCCTCAACAGCAAAGAAATCGTCCAATTGCCGGATATGCTCAAAGGTTTTTTCACCCACTGACAATGTCATCGCCCCATCGGCCAGGGTATCAGGCGCGCTGTCCAGTTTTTGAATCACACCACTTTGGTAGGAGCGCATGGCATCGTCACCGGCCAATGGCTCAGCAGCCATCACCAGGGCCTGTGGCAACAGTTTTCGGGTGGCGACCAATGTACCGGAAATTAACCCGCCACCACCACAGGGAGCCATGACGGCATCAACCGGTTGAACCATCTGATCAAGCGCTTCCAGGCAAGCCGTACCCTGTCCGGCAATCACCGCCTCATCATTGAATGGCGGTATCCAGTACACCCCTGGTTGTTCAGCGGCTTCAGCAACCGCCTGATCGACTGCCTGCCGCGTACCCAACTGTACCACTTCGGCACCATATGCCCGGGTGGCCTGGGCTTTGACTTTAGAAGCAAAGGTGGGCATATAAATGGTGGCCGGTATGCCCAATTTGGCCGCAGACCAGGCCACTGCCTGGGCATGGTTACCTGAAGAGTTAGCCACCACACGTTTGATATCCGGGTGGCGCTCTTTGAGTAACTGTACGGCATTGCACCCACCCCGCGCTTTGAAAGCGCCTACTTTTTGCAACAACTCCAATTTGAAATATACCTCATGGCCCAACCATTGATTGAGCAGGGATGAGCTGACCACCGGAGTGTGGTTGATGTGTGCTTTGATGCGCTGATGTGCCGCCTTGATGTCTTCAAATTCAATCATGTTCGTTCATACAATAATATCTGGTTATTTGCAGGCATACTGATGTCAACCACCAACTTAAGCCCCTGCTGAATCATCCACTCATCGAGTTGTTCGAAATCACGGATGCCCCGCCGGTGATCTTCTGCTTTGAGCCACTGGTCAAACGTTGCATTGGATTCTGCAGTATAGCGCCCCTGGTATTTAAACGGCCCATAAATCATCACCAATGCACCGGTTTTCAAATGCTGTCCTAAATCTCTGATCCAATGCTGCACCAGGTCAACAGACATGATGTGCAAGGTATTGGCAGTGAACACCAGGTCAGCATCAAGTTCAGGCCAGTCATCCTTACCCACTTCATACCTCACAGGTTGGGCAATATTGGGCAATGCGGCATCAGCCAGCCATTGTCTGATGCCCTTATGATTGTTTGCCAAATCAGTTGGGCACCAGGTTAAATGAGGCATTTTTTCTGCAAAATACACCGCATGCTGGCCTGTGCCTGAGCCCATTTCCATAACCGTCAGTGCGCGGTCCTCAACCACCATAGCCAACACCTCAGCGATCACTTGCTGATTGCGTTCACAGGCGGGTGCAAATGGCTTCTCAATGGACACGTTTCAATGGCTCCTTGAGATTGGCCAGAAAGACATCGGATTCTGCGCGATCGGTGCGCACCAGTAGCATCTGTTGTTCTGCCCGGTCAACCGCCATCGATACACCGACTGAATATGCCCGGTTACTGGTGACCTGACTCAAATGATCACTGGTGATGTCCAGCTTCCAGGTTCCGGCCCTTACACCACCACGATCAAAATAAACCGCCTGATTAACTGTTGTCCATAAATTCAGTGACGCCGCCGGAAAATCAGCCAGCAAAACGTCAGACTGCTGATTGCGCGAATCAAAAATGAACAAGCCGTCCTCATTGGTGTGGGTATACACCACCCGTCCGTCATCCAGTACCCGAAAGCGGCTGATGTTTTTCATCGGTAACCCGTGTTGTGTTCCTGCATCCCAGGTGAGCACGCGTTGATTCAATTCTCCATCGCTGGCCAATGCATACCAAACACCCTGATGGCTCATGGGTGAATGGTTGGCGTGGGTGAAGGGCAGCCTTTGATGGCTTCCTGATGACAAATCATAACGCAGTGTCCAGTAGCCGCTGTCATCATTCACCGTCATCAACACCGCCTGTCCATCATCTGCCCAGGCCGGGCGGGTCAGTTTGGCCCCGGGAATGCTCAGCAACAGGTATTCATTACCAGAAGTCAAATCATATTTCCAAATCGATCCCAGATCTTGTCGGTTACTGGAGAACACAAATGAACTGCCATCCGGGGCAAAAGCCGGATAATTGTCGTATTTGTTGGAATGAATAACTCGCTTCAATTCACCAGTGCGGAAATCTTGAAGCCAGATGTTGGCTTCATAACTGACCTTTTGAAAACTCATCATACTGCGCTGCTGATCAAAAGCAGGGTGTTGGGCGCCGTCCCCTCCCAGGGCAGTGGCAGACAGGTCATTGACGTTCAGCAGCCATAGTTGACGGCTGCCGTTTTCATCCGAATCATAAATGATGTGTTCATCATCGAGCCATTGATGACTCACCGAATAATGCTCGCCACTGGTGACTTGGTAGGACTTACCGAGTTGTAAATCACGGACCCACAGGTTCCGCACGGACTGATTTCCCCGACTGAAACTCAGGCGCTGGCCATCCGGACTCAACTGAGCCGACCAATCCTGTTCGCTGATATTGGAAGGCCAGGATATCTGCTGTCGTTCTGCCGATTGTGGATCCAACTGAAAAATAGCCACCCGCTGCTCTGCAGTTTTGGCTGAGTACAACAACAAACCGCTGGGCTCATGTCCATTGAGCAGTCGCGATTCACCATTGAACACGCATCCTCCCCAATCTGTAAACGCCCTGGTTTCAGGGTGATAACTTTTCAGGTAACAGCTGGATTGGTCACGGGCAGTAAAAAAAATCCGCTCATCAGCAGACAATTGTACCGGTGATGCCAACCGATGCCGGGGCAACTCAATGGTGTGTTGCAGATTGGTATCGGTCAGAGAGCGAATAACAATCTGATGGCCGGCCGAAGAATTGTTCACATATGAGAGCCATTGACCATCTGCGCTGAGGGTGCTGTGTTGTTCCATCCCAGGATCGGCGGTGATCCGACTGGCATTGGCCACGGCATTGACCAGGCGGCCAGTCAGGGGCTGCTGAAACAAAGACCACCAACTGAGCCCGCCAGCCAGCAACAGCAGTGAGACAGCTGCAACCCGCAACCATTGCCTCCGTTGTCGCTCAAGCCATGGTTCTGGCCGGACATTCAACTGATACCCTTTTTTGGGGATGGTTTTGATGTACCTGGCTTGTGCAGCCGAGTCGCCCAGGGCCTTACGTAATTCAGCGATCGTTCTGGACAAGGCATCTTCATTGACAATTTTACCAACCCACACCTGCTCCAGAAAATGTTCACGGCTGACCACAGCAGGAGCGCTATCCAGCAACAATGTCAAAACCTGGTTCTGCTGGTGGGTTAATTGCTGTCGCTGCTTTCCTTGCTGTAATTTTCCGGTATCAGGCCAGTAACGCCAATCAGCCAGGGTCCAGACAACGGCATTGCCATTCAGGTTGAGTTCGTCGTCTTTCATTCGCACAAAAGGAAGTTTTCCGAAGGTATTTGATACCTTGTTTGGCTACATTCTGAGGCTTCTAAACACAACGAGATGAACATGAAAACATACATTTTAATTTTGAGCCTCATTATAACCAGCCCCCTTGTGAGCGCACAACAACTCGGTGATCCTAACTGCGACTCATTGTTGCTGGTCAGCAGCTGGAGCCGTGACAACGTTAAAATTTATGATGGCTGTGATGGCAGCTACCTGCGCGATTTGGCTAATCCCGGCATACTGGATGGGCCACAAGCGATCTTTCAGGATCACAACGGAGACGTGATTGTGGTCAGTGAAAGCAATCACAGGCTGGTCAGGTTTGATCAGGAAACCTTGACAGAGGCCACCACAGTGGTCCCTCCGGGCTTGATGGAAAATCCCATCACTGTGGTCAAAAAGGATGATCAGCACATTTTTCTGGCCAGTTATTCAAGCAATGAGATCATCGAGATGAATACCGTAAGCTGGGAAAAAACCCGAACCATACTGCCTGCCAACAACGGTCAGATTATGGGTATTGACATCGGCATGGCAATGGGACCGGATGGTCACTTGTATGTACCCGGCTACGATTCGGACAGCATACTTAAGGTCAATCCGGACAATGGCGCTACACAGTCATTTGTTGCCAGTGGCAGTGAGGGCCTGGATCGTCCCCGCTCCATTTTGTTCAATGGCAATGAATTGTTGGTCACTGCCTGGGGTAACCAGGCCATTTTCAATTATTCATCCACCGGTCAGCTACTGGGCACCCCGGTTACGCCACTGCCAGGCGCGGCTGGCATGATCATGGACGGGCCTGAGCATATCCTGGTCACCAGTGACACCTTCAATCTGGTCAGGCGTTACCAATTGAATGATTTCAGTTTCGAGAACGTGGTGGGTAACAGCAGTGGCGGATTGGTTGGGGCCACATATGTGTATCGTCTGAATAAACAACCCTCCATCAGCGATGTCACAGACATCCGGCAAGCCTGGATGATCGGTGTGGGTACCATTGATGGACAACGCATCACCGTGACAGAAATGGCCATCAACACCGGCGGGCAATTTGGCGCTGACTTTGACCCACATGCAATCAGCCGGCATTTATGGGGGCAATTGACCATTGACTTTATGGATTGTCACCATGCCGAAATGTCCTACGCCTCAGCACTGTCTCACAACCAGCACGCTTTTGGTGCAGGGGGTTACCTGCTGCAACGCGTGGTGATGAATCAGGCCGGCCTCAATTGTGACCAGGATCATTTTGCCGATCTGACAGATAAATCCTATATGAGTGGCACCTTTTACGGTGGCCAGCATCGCGATGGTGAAGGTTTTTCCATTGACTACCTCAATGAAAATCAAGTCATCGTGACTTGGTTCACCTACTTGCCGGCAGACTAGCCTGTTTGCCGGGTACGCAGCAAAGCGGCAGCCAATACCGAGATCAGCAAACCCACTGGCAGGATTTCAAACAAAGTAACCATGGCCCGGTTGTACCACCTGTCATACCACTGAGCGAACGCCTGCATGTCTTTACGGGATGCTGCCATTTCAGCGTCTGTGGCACCGGCCTCTGCCATATGACTGAGCTGACTTTGCTGATAATTTGTGATGAAATCCTGACCGGCAGATTGATAGTAAAATTCCCAGGAAAGCACGTAAAAGAAGGCCGCAATCAAAGTCACCTGCAGGCCGATCGAGAAGCCTTTATAAAACCCGATAAGGCCACCGCATTGTTGGTCTCTGACTTGCTTGATGGCCACATATATAACCGCCAGTCCGGCCACCATAATCAGATAACCCAGCCAGGCAGACTGGCTGTGTGCGGCATCGCCGGCGGTTGACCACAGCAACCAAGAGGACAGGCCAGCTATGACCAGAGCAGCGATGAAGCCATTGATGATGATGATTTTATTCATATTTAATCCGCTTGTGATGCCACCCCATTAAGCATGACATTGAACGATTTGTCTTCACCCAATCGGGTGATTGGGGCTCATCAGGGCACAATCTGCAATGCTTTGAGTTTATTGATGGCTTGAACCCGGCTGTTGACTTCCAACTTGGTAAAGGCATTTTTTAAATGGGTTTTTACCGTGTTGACTGAAACAAAAAGGGCATCGGCGATTTGCTGATTTGACAGACCCGCTGTCAGTTTTTCCAACACCGCCAATTCACGTGTGGATAAACCAAGGGTATCAATGGCAGTCTGATTCACCTTAAATCGATCCGGGGCTTTGGCTTTGTTCAGGTGCTGACTGAACCAAATACCCAAACCCATAAAAAGCACCGCCACCAACGACAACGACCATTGCCAGCTGAGGTCCTTGATCAACCATTTGTATTCCAGGGTTTTGAACACAACAACCAGCACACCAAGCATCAAACCATAGATCCAGATGGTGCGCCTCATGTGGCCTGTTCAGCGAGCAAACGGTATTGTGAATGGCGGTGATGCCACATCCACCAAACCGCAATCAGCACCAGCAGGGCGCCAAGCAGTAATATCCAGCGGGAATCAATGATCGACACCGGTCCTCCAAGGGACGCCATAATGACATTGGTGATACAAAATGTGGACGTCTGCAGACCCATCACTTTACCCTGGCCCAGATGACCAAAACAGTGTGACAGGTAACTGGGAATCATGCCGTTGGTCAAGGCAATGGCACCGCCAATAAATGCAAATATCACAAAGGCCGAGACAAATCCGGTAAACGGTTGAATGAGCAACAACAAGCCCAGTACCAGACCGCCAACAAGAATGGCCTTGATTTCACCGTAATATGACTGCACCCTGGCCACCAACGTGCTGCTGACCAGGATCATCACCGCCGTCAGACTGACCGTGGCCCAGGCAATGATGGGACCATCTGCAGCAAAGTAGTCCACCCACCAAACCGGATAAAAATCATAAAAGGCATTCAGGCCCAGAGAATAAATGAAATAAAACCAAAAGATTGGTTTGATTTCAGGATTTTTTAATAAAGTCAGCGAATTGTTACTGCGGATGGCTACCCAGAATGGCGTGTCATTAAGGTCCTCAGAACGGTCCTTTTTGATCAATGCCCAAACCAACAGGGTTGATAACAGCATACCCAGACCCGCTACCAGGAACACCTCTGCCACCCCCACGACCATCAGAAACCCTCCCAAAACAGGGCCCAGCAACCAACCGGTGTAAGTGGCCGCGTACACCAAAGACAGTGCTTTGGTGCGATTGATGTGTGGGTGCAATTCAGCGGCTATGGCCCGAGCAATGGAGATGTTCCCCTCACACACACCGGTCAAAAAGCGGGCCACAACAAAGAACACAAAGGATTCCTGGTAGACTGCCCAGGCAGTCAGGGCATACCCCATGACCGAACCCATGAGGGTCAGCAACAACACCTTTTTGCGACCGAACCCATCCGATAAAGCACCAATGTAAATGCTGCCAAACAACAGGCCCAATGGATATATCGCCAGGCACAAACCCAAAAGAATCTTTGGGTGGATGCCCATAAAGTGGGTCAGTTCATTGGCCGGGTAATCAATGAAGTAAGGCGCCAGTACCGGATACGGTAAGGCGATACCGATGGTGCCCAGCATGCCCACCAGCATTACGGTAAACAAAATCAGTTTGGGGTTGGTTTTCATCGCTTCAGCAGTCCACCGAGAATGGCCTCAGTACCCTGCTTCAGATCGCGGTTAACTGACGTTCAAACTGCTGTAATTCTACCCAGTCCTTGTAATCCGGATCAGCATTCACCCACAATCTTTTTATCTGTTGAATCACTTCCAGTGCAGCCTCATCATCACCATTGAGCGATAAAGCCCTGGCTTTTTGTACCTGGCACTGAGCGTACAATGGATTGCGCTGAATCACCTGATCCAACACTTCAATCGCTTCTTCATAGCGGCCTTCAGCCATCAGGGTCTTGGCTTTTTGCAACATCAATTCATCGACAATATACAAAACCTCCAAAGTGAGGATCGATTGACGGGATTCTTCAATGGCCAAATCGTGCAAACGCAAAGCCTCTTCAAACTCGCCTGCATGTCTTTTTTCGACCGCTTGTGAGGACAAAATAAATTGGTCATAAACCGACATCTGGAATTGTTTTTTGAACTCAATAAACGCTGCCAGTGCCGCGGAAGCTTCTTCGTGATTGCCCAGCATGTCATGAAAATTCCTCGCCATCAGATTCAATATCTGATCAAACGGCGGTTTGGTGTTTGCTCTCATTTCATCGAATTTTTGCCAGGCCAATTCTTCTTGCTGCAGGTACAACAAATAACTCACCTCTTTGGCACCATACATCAGCGTCTGTTGCAATGGGGGCAGGTAAGACTGACTTTTTTCTTTCATCAAAACCACCACATCCATGGCATCATGCAACCGGCCGGTTAAAAACAACAACGTCTCTTTTTCGGCCAGCACTTCCACTTGCTCCTGCACTGAATCGGCTTGTTCAACCAGCTCATCCATTTTACGCAGACTGGCGTCAACTGCTCCCTGCATGGCCATGACTTTGGCCAACCCCAATTCGGCATCGATGTTGTTAAAACTCAATAAACTGGCGGCCTCAAATTTTTCTTTGGCTTGCTCTATCTCACCAAATTGCAAGTAAGTCTCGGCCATCTCCAGCAATGGGCTGGCTTCTTCAGGATTGACTTGCTGGTAATAGCTCAGCGCCTTGATGGCTTTCTCCTGATCGCCCTTCAATCGATAGATCCTCGCCTGGCTGACCAGCGCGGTGGAACCCAGTTCCTGTAGTTCACCCAGTTTCTCATAGGCCATCAAGGCATCGTCCAGGCGATGACCAATGACCGTATAATTCCACCCCAAAGCCTGCCAGGCATCTGCACTGTCTGGATGAATTTTCACCCAGTTTTCCAGCACTTTGATGGCCCGGTCCTGTTCACCGTTAACCGCATAATAATTGGCTTTGACCTTGAAGATGGATTCCTGATACAACTTATAATCCAGTTTCAGGGCTTCTTCTGAAGCTGCTTTGGCGGCTTCAAAATCACCCATATTGCGGTAGTAATCAATCAACAAGACATAAGCATCTGCCAATTGATCATCAGCTTCAAGCGCTTTTTTGAGATAGTCAATGCCTTGTTCATAATCGTTTTCAAAACTCACTGCATTCAATGATTGAATGACTTGTCTGATGGCCTCCAGATCATTAGACACATGATCCGAAATTGATAAATCAGGCAGCAAAGTGGGTTCAGCGGCATTGACCTCATTGAGGATCACCGAACCGATCTGCTCAGCAACATCATCAAGGGCGAACAGCCAATCACTGTAAGAAGAAGAAATGGTGGTCACCAAAGCGCCGGTTACCACATCATACAAAGACGCCTCAAAAGTCAATTGGGCATCGTCTTTGGTGATCTTACCCCTGATCATCCATTTCGCATTACGATCACCGGCAATGTCCAGGTCCAGTGACAAGGGTTCTCCGGTGGCGTCATCAAAACCCCGGTCACGAACCGCTGACATGATGTTTTGTGAGGTGTAAGGCGTTTGTATGGTGATCAGTGGGTTACGCAATAAATCCTGGGATACCAACCAGGCAGATCCATAACTGAGCCAATTCAACGATTCATCACCGGTTTGGTTGTCCCAGAAAAAACCAGTGACTTTTTGATTAAGCCCTTGTTTAGCCACTTCGTACTCAACCATCTGGCCGGTTTCTTCATCCAACAGCGTCATCAACTCTGTGGCCTGAACTTCAGGTTTAATGAAAGAGCTAACCGCAAACCAGGCGATCACCAGATTGACCGGGATGAACATGATTTGTTTGCGTGTCCATTGGTCTTTACCAGGACGGCCATGACCCCAGGCCAGCAAGCCAACCAATGGAATAAACGAGATCATGATAACAAACACATAGGATGAAAACTGGGTAGGAACATCAAATCGCTCACTCATCCAGTCAGCGATCTCGACCGCCAGCCAGACAGCCGCCACATACATGCCCAGAATTTGAGGTATTCTGCGTTCAAGCAATTCGCCAAACAGGTTCTTTTTGCGGGTCATTTTCAATTCATCCATCGATTCACAAATGCATTATACTATGACAATTGAATGGATAAAACACAGTCATGTCAGAAACCAAATTCATCGATCTGGAGACCCGCATTGCATATCTTGAGGACACTGTGGATGACCTCAACAAAACCGTATATCACCAATCCAAACAACTGGATGAAATTCAGGGATTGCTGAACAACCTGACCCGTCACATGAAACAGGTTCAGGAAGACATCACTGAACTCAAACCACAGGATGAGGTGCCTCCCCATTATTGATGGAATTCCGATGAGGTTTCTTTTGGCTGCGCCAAAAACCACCTCATCTCCATGACAATGAGGAGTGAGTGGCGGTTCGCTCAGCGAACCAACCACGCACATGGTCAGAATGCCGATGAGACTTCTTTTGATCCGCCCATAAACCACCTCATCTACATGACAATAAGGAGTGAGTGGCGGTTCGCTCGGCGAACCAACCACGCACATGGTCAGAATGCCGATGAGACTTCTTTTGATCCGCCCATAAACCACCTCATCTCCATGACAATGAGGAGTGAGCGGCGGTTCGCTCAGCGAACCAACCACG
>NZ_MVBD01000016.1 GCF_002000055.1 Marinicella sediminis
TCAAACCCGCGCAAGCGATGAGAACGGTTGGTGAGTGTCAACGAACCAGAGTTTTTCTCCTTGATGCAGTCGCAGAAAAGGCGGTTTTGTGCCCAGCACAAAGAAGCCTTGTCGAAGACACCATAACTAGCTGACCAGTGAGTCAAGTATGAACAAAGCCATTCAATTGGCTACTTGCTGGAGTATATAAAAAAAATACAGGAGGGCATTATGCCTAAAATGAAAACCAAAAAGGGCGCTGCAAAGCGTTTCCGAAAAACCGCCAGTGGGTTCAAAAGAAAGCACGCTTTCAGAAGCCATATTCTGACCAAGATGAGTACCAAACGTAAACGCAATTTGCGTGGCACCAGCCTGGTTCATGAAGCTGATGAGCAATCAGTGAAAAGACTGTTACCTTACGCTTAATTAATGGAGAACCATCATGGCAAGAGTTAAAAGAGGCGTTCAAGCACGCAAAAGACACAAAAAAATACTGAAACTGGCTAAAGGTTATTACAACGCCCGAAGAAAAATCTACCGGGTTGCCAAACAGGCGGTCATCAAAGCCGGTCAATATGCTTACCGTGACCGCAGAAACAGAAAAAGGGCTTTCCGTGCCTTGTGGATCACCCGGATCAATGCCGGTGCCCGCAACAATGGCATGAGCTATTCACGATTTATCAATGGCTTGAAAAAAGCTGATATCTCTTTGGATCGCAAAGTTCTTGCTGACATGGCTGTACACGACAAAGCTGGATTCGCAGCTGTTGTTGAACAAGCCAAATCTGCATTGTCTTAATGAATGAGTCCTGCGGGACTGATTCAATGACATGATCAAGAGGAATCAGTGGTTTAGCTGATTCCTTTTTTTTTGCCGGGCGTATAGCCACATAAACGACTAACCTGAGAAATCAAAGTGACTGATCTGAAACGAATCCTGGATGATGGATTGCAACAAATTGAAGCAGCGCAAAGCGTACAGCAACTGGACGATGTGCGGGTGCATTTTCTGGGCCAGAAAGGCCTGGTAACCACCCAGTTGAAACAATTGGGCCAATTAGAGCCTGCCATGCGAAAAACTGCTGGCGCAGAAATCAATCAAATCAAACAACAGCTGTTTACTGCCATTCAGGCACAAAAAAGCACCTTGATGCAGGCTGAGCTGAATGCAAAGCTGATGGCAGAAGCGGTTGATGTGACTTTACCAGGCCGTACACAGGCTCATGGCGGATTGCACCCGGTCAGCCGCACCATGAACCGCATTGTTGAACTGTTTACTCAGGTGGGTTTTGAAGTGGTCACAGGCCCGGAAATCGAAGATGATTTTCATAATTTTGAAGCCCTTAATTTCCCGGCTCATCATCCGGCCAGAGCGATGCATGATACGTTCTATTTTCCAGACGGCCATTTGTTGCGGACTCATACATCACCGGTTCAAATCAGGGCCATGAAGACCATGGAACCGCCCATTAAAATCATTGCTCCGGGTAAAGTATATCGCAGTGATTCAGATCAGACTCATACGCCAATGTTTCATCAGGTTGAAGGTTTGGTGATTGGGGAAAATGTGACATTCGCTTCCTTGAAAGGTGTGTTGAATCAGTTTGTGAACGCTTTCTTTGAAGACGATTTGCAAATCAGATTGAGGCCTTCTTATTTTCCGTTCACTGAACCGTCTGCAGAAGTGGATGTGGAGTGGAAGAAAGACGATGGCAGTATTGATTGGCTTGAAGTGCTGGGTTGTGGCATGGTACATCCCAATGTGCTGCGCTCAGGTGGTATTGATCCAGAAAAATACACGGGCTTTGCCTTTGGTCTCGGTGTTGAGCGATTTGCCATGTTGCGTTATGGCGTTCAGGATTTACGTAACTTTTTTGAAAATGACATGGCATTTTTACGCCAGTTTCAGGGATAAAGGAGAGCACTAATGAAATTCAGTGAAAATTGGTTGAAAGAATGGGTTGATCCACAACTGGGTACTGATCAATTGGTGGCTCAACTGACCATGTTGGGTCTGGAAGTGGATGATGTCGAGTCGGCTGCTGGTGAATTCAGCGGTGTGGTGGTGGCAGAAATTGTGGCTTGTGAAAAGCACCCTGACGCAGACAAACTGAAGGTCTGTGAAGTCAATGCCGGAGATGAAACGCTGCAAATTGTTTGTGGTGCGCCCAATGCCAGAGCTGGTTTGAAAACGGCCTTGTCAAAAATTGGTGCGGTGTTGCCCGGCAATTTCAAAATCAAGAAATCAAAACTGCGTGGTGTGGAATCTCAAGGCATGTTGTGTTCTGAAGTCGAGCTGGGTATCAGTGAAGAGTCGGATGGCATCATTGAGCTGCCGGCAGATGCCCCTGTGGGCAGTGATGTGCGGGAATATCTGGACCTGGAAGATCAATTGATTGATGTGGACCTGACACCCAATAGGGCAGATTGCTTCTGCATGCGGGGTGTGGCCAGAGAAGTGGCAACCATGAATGACCTGGTCATGATGGAACCAAACGTTGAAACGATTCCTGCCACCCATGATGAAGTCATGACTGTGAATTTGCAGGCGACGGCACAGTGCCCGAAATACGGAAGCCGGGTCATCAAAGGCATCAATAACACACAGGATACACCAGGCTGGATGAAAGAAAAACTCCGGCGTTCTGGTATCCGTTCGATTCACCCGGTGGTGGATGTAACCAATTATGTTATGTTGGAATTGGGACAGCCTATGCATGCTTTTGATCAGCAGCAGATTCATGGTCAGATTGTGGTCAGAATGGCCAACGATGAAGAAAAAATAACGTTGCTGGATGAATCGGAAGCCAATTTAAATGCCGAATTTTTATTGATCGCTGATGAACAACAGGCGCTGGCAGTGGCTGGTGTGATGGGGGGGCTGAACAGTGGAGTCACAGCGCAAACCCAGGATATCGTCCTGGAATCTGCATATTTTGATCCGGCCACCATCATGGGTAAGTCAAGAAAATTGGGGGTGCACACCGAATCTGGCTTGCGTTTTGAACGAGGTGTTGACTGGCAGTTGCAGGAAGTTGCACTGGAACGGGCCACGGCTCTGATTCTGGAGATATGTGGGGGTGAACCCGGACCGGTACATGTGGTCACTGAACCAACTGGCCTGCCCGTCCAACAGGTCATTAACCTCAGCCGGGCACAATTACAACGGGTGCTGGGCTTTGCTGTGGCCGACGAACAGGTGACCCGGATTTTCACTGCGTTGGGTTTTGTCACAGAATTTGATGGCGAAACTTGGACCGTGACTTCGCCGAGCTGGCGTTTTGACATGGCCATCTCAGAAGATTTGATTGAGGAAGTGGTGCGCGTGGTGGGTTATGATGCCATGCCATCTCATCGATTGCACTCCAGTGATGCGATCAGGGTTATTCCTGAAGCATTGCGCAAAGATCATGCCATTAAATCACAACTGTGTGACCTGGGTTTTCAGGAAGTCATTAACTACGCGTTTGTGGCGGAAAAGCAATTGGCAGCTGTCGGTATGGCTGAGCATGCGTTTGCCCTGGCCAATCCATTGAATCATGACATGGCCGTGATGCGAACTGGTTTATTGGCCGGAGTGCTGTCCAACATCAAATCAAACCTGGCCAGGCAGCACCACGATTTATCACTGTTTGAGATGGGAAAAGTGTTCAGTCTCAACCAGCAGATTGAACAAACTGATCAATTATTACTGGCCAAAACCGGTTTAGCTCATCCGGAACAATGGTCCTGTGACAGCCGGAAAGTCGACTTTTTTGACCTCAAAGGAGTGGTGACTGAGTTGTTAACTGGAATCAGTGGGGAAGTGTCTTTGAGTGAATCAGGGCATGAGTTTCTTCATCCGGGCAGGCAAGCAGCAGTGCGGTTGAATGATGACGTGATCGGATACCTGGGTCAGGTCCATCCTTCCATCCTGCAGAAGATGAAAATCAAACAAGAAGTATACGTTGCTGAACTCAATGTTGCTGGTATTTCACAACTGGGAATACCGCATTGGCAGGAAGTTTCCAAATTCCCTAAAGTGCGCCGTGATTTGTCTATTAAACTCAGGCAGGACATCAGTTGGCAGCAGGTGAAAGCAGTCGTGTATCAAAGCGTGAATGAGGGCGGTGACAGTCTGATTGATCTGAGTTTATTTGATGTATACACGGGTGAGCATATTGAAAAAGGATACAAAAGTCTCGCCATGGCTATGATTTTTCAGGAAAAAAATCGGACTTTAGAAGATAAAGAGGTGGACAAACTGGTATCAAAAGCGGTATCCTTTTTAGCAGAACAATTTAACGCTGAAGTAAGGACATGACACAAACAGTCACCAAAACTGATCTGGCAGAAATATTATATATGGAAGTTGGGCTCAACAAACGTGAGGCCAGCGAATTTGTCAGTGTGTTTTTTGAAACCATCAAGCAACAATTACTTGATGGACATGGCGTTAAATTGTCAGGTTTTGGTAACTTTGAATTGCGAGACAAAAAATCAAGACCTGGGCGCAACCCCAAAACGCTGGAAGAGATACCCATCTCAGCCAGACGGGTGGTGGCGTTTAAACCAGGTCAAAAATTGAGGAACACGATAGATACATATGCTGGATCAAGGCCATAATAAGACCCTGCCTCCCATCCCTGCGAAAAGATATTTCACCATCGGTGAAGTTTCTGCGCTGTGTGATGTCAAGCAACATGTCTTGAGATACTGGGAGAATGAGTTTGATAACCTGAATCCGGTCAAACGACGCGGCAACAGGAGGTATTATCAGCGCAATGATGTGATGATGATCAGGCAAATTCGCAGTTTGTTGTATGATCACGGTTACACCATTTCGGGTGCCAGACAAAAGCTCAATGGTAAAGTCTCTGAAAAAGAAGCCAGTAAATCCTATCAGGTGATTCAACAAACCAGAATTGAACTGGAAGAAATCCTCGATTTACTCAAATAATCACTGCTGGTTTAATCCGCCCAATAAAATTTCATTAGCCCTTTTCATTGCACATCATTGTGATAGAATACGCGGGTTATTTTCGGAACGTAGCGCAGCCTGGTAGCGCACCACAATGGGGTTGTGGGGGTCGGAGGTTCGAATCCTCTCGTTCCGACCAAACACCTGAGACTGAACCACCCTCGGTGGTTCCAGTTGTCCAGGTAAACATCACAACAACCTATCGGAGACATCAATGAAATCACCTGTCAGAGTCGTCGTTACTGGCGCTGCCGGTCAAATCGGTTATCAACTGTTGTTCAGAATTGCCGCTGGTAATATGCTTGGCCCTGATCAGCCAGTGATCCTGCATTTACTCGAAATCCCACCTGCCATGCAAGCAGTTCAAGGTGTGGTGATGGAGCTGGAAGATTGTGCATTCCCATTACTCCATGGGGTGGTGGCTACGGATGATGCCAACGTGGCTTTCAAAGATGCTGATTATGCATTGCTGGTTGGTGCCATGCCTCGTGGTCCTGGTATGGAGCGCAGTGACTTGTTGCAAGCCAATGCCAAAATTTTCTCTGTGCAAGGCAAGGCGATGAATGATCATGCCAACAAAGGCATCAAAGTTTTGGTGGTGGGCAACCCAGCCAACACCAACGCCCTGATTGCTCAACAAAATGCCCCGGACATCAACCCAGCACAATTCACAGCAATGACTCGCCTGGATCATAACCGTGCCCTGGCTCAATTAGCCGGCAAGTTCAATGTACAAACCAATGAAATCAAACGCATGACGATCTGGGGGAACCATTCCTCCACCCAGTATCCGGATGTTTCTCAGGTACAGATCAATGAAACAGAATTGAATGATGTTGATCAGACGTGGTATGTGGACGAGTTCATCCCGACTGTACAACAGCGTGGTGCAGCAATCATTAAAGCCCGTGGTGCATCAAGTGCGGCCTCGGCCGCTTCCTCTGCCATTGATCACATGCGTGACTGGGCTTTGGGTACAGCTGATGGTGACTGGGTTTCTATGGGCATCCCCAGCGATGGTAGTTATGGGGTAGAGCCTGGAGTGATATTTTCATATCCGGTGACTTGTGCCAACGGTGAATATACAATCGTTCAGGATTTGCCGGTCAGTGATTTTTCACAACAACGGATCGATGCCACTGAGGAAGAATTACGTGAAGAACGGGCGGCAGTGGAACACTTATTCTGAACTGATTAATCAGGGATCTGAACGAAAAGCCGCCTTCTAAGGCGGTTTTTTTTTGGTTAAAGAGTTGCCTTGCAGGTGTCAACAGTTTTATGATAATTGGTACAAACCAATGGAGTTGTTTTAAACTGTGAAGAAAACCGGCCAGGTAGAAATGAAGCTCATTGACCAGTTGATGGATTCGTTGTTGTGGCTGTGGGTTATGCTCAGTTCATTTGGCCTGTGGTTTTCCCTGTCACGGGCTGAAATTACCGGATGGGGGGCTCGTGAGTATTTTCATATCGGCTTTTATGTACTGATCTTTTTGGTGACTTTGCTGAGGAAAAGAATATCTCCTTATCTGAAAGCCATGTTTTTTGTGGTTTTTCAGTCTTCCATTGCCGTCATTGGGGTCATGTCGTTTGGGTTGCTGGCCCCATCGATCATATTTTTACCCATGATTGTGGTGATTCTGGCATTGTTTTTTCATCATAACCTGATAATTTTGGTGTCTCTTGGCGTGTTGATTTTTGTGGCGCTTAGTGGCTACGCCTTTCAAATGGGATACTGGCAATTGCCAGCAGATGCCAACACATTGTTTTATAGTCCCGAGCACTGGTTCTTATATGTGGTATGCCTGACTATTTTTCTGTTGTTTGTGGCCATAGCGATCTTTCAGTACCGACAATATAATCATCAGTTAATCGGTGAAATAACCCGCCAGAAAATTGAAATTGAGCACCTGGCCAATCATGATTACCTGACAGGTTTACCCATGATTCAATTGGCCATCAATACTTTTGAAAGGTTTATCGGTCAAAGCGATGGTGAACCGCCTGGCATGGCCGTGCTTTTTCTTGATTTAGATAAATTCAAACTGGTCAATGATCATTATGGCCATGATGCAGGAGATATTTGCCTGATTCATGTGGCCAATAAAATATCCAGAGAACTCAAGCATGAAGGGTTTGTCTGCCGACTGGGTGGTGATGAGTTCCTGATTATCTTACCCGGATTTTCGGAGATCGCAGCGATTAAAGCCAAAGCAGAACGTCTACTGGCTGCTGTGGCTGACCCCTTCATGTTCAGGGGGCGACAATTATCGATCGGTGCCAGCATTGGTATTGCCCTTTACCCAAATCACGGAGAAAAATTTCAGGATTTGAAAAGGGCGGCAGACCGCGCCATGTACCGGGCTAAATTATCTGCCGATGATGCCATTTGTGTGGCATTGGACTGAGGTCTGTTCAACGATTCTGAGACAGCTTTTGCTCATCCATCGATAAAGCCTTATAATTCATGGTTTTTTTAAGAGTGAAGCCATGATCAGTGCCAACATGCCACAAACACCAGCCGTTAGCAACGAGCCCATCAATGAATACCGTCCAGGTTCTGAAGAAACCCTGGCTTTGCAGCACACCATGGATAAGATGTCTGCTGAACAGGTGGATATTCCGTGCTACATTGGTGGCAGTGAGGTCAGAACCGGTCAGACTGAAGCGGTGGTGATGCCACATGATCACCAACATGTGCTTGGTCAGGCCCACATGGGATCATCCACAGAATTGAATCAGGCTGCTGATGCGGCCATCAAAGCTCAATATGACTGGGCTGCCTTGCCCTGGCAATCACGTGCTGCTGTGTTTCTGAAAGCAGCAGATCTGATTGCTGGTCCATACCGCAATCAAATCAACGCTGCAACCATGCATGGTCAATCCAAGAATTGCTTTCAGGCTGAAATTGATTCGGCGTGTGAGTTGATTGATTTTTTGCGTTTCAATGCCTGTTTTTATCAGCAAATCATGGAACAACAACCGGTGTCATCTCCAGGTGTCTGGAACCAGTTAGACTGGCGTCCGCTGGAAGGTTTTGTCATGGCGATTACGCCATTTAACTTCACGGCCATTGCCGGCAATCTGCCAGCAACACCGGCGATGCTGGGTAACACCGTGGTGTGGAAGCCTTCCGGTACGCAGATGCTGTCTGCTTATGTCATCATGCAGGTCTTTAAAGCAGCAGGCTTACCTGATGGTGTGATCAATATGGTGGCAGCAGATGGCCCAGTGGCTGGTGCTGCATTATTGCCCAGGGCTGAACTCGCAGGTGTACATTTCACCGGTTCAACGCCGACCTTTCAGCACATCTTTGCTGAAGTGGGTGGCAACATTGGCCGCTATCGCAGTTACCCACGCCTGGTGGGGGAGACTGGAGGTAAAGATTTTGTCTTTGCCCATGAGTCGGCTGATGCCGGTGCGGTAGCCACAGCTTTGGCTCGAGGTGCCTTCGAATATCAGGGGCAAAAATGTTCAGCCGCATCCAGGGCATATATCCCATCCGCTCTGTGGCCAGCTGTTCAGGAACAATTGGTAGAAGATGTGAAATCATTCAAAATGGGTTCCACCCGTGATTTCAGTAATTTCATCAATGCAGTGATTGATGAGCGATCTTTTGACAAGATCAAAGGTTACATTGATCATGCAGCATCTGCCAATGATGCAGAAATTATCGTGGGTGGTGGTTGTGATAAATCAAAAGGATATTTTGTAGAGCCCACAGTGATTGTGACCAGTAACCCGGCATTCAAAACCATGCAAGAAGAAATCTTCGGGCCCGTGCTCACGATTTATGTGTATGATGAAGCTGATTTTGAAGACACCCTCGACTTGTGTGATCAAGGTTCGGTATATGCTTTGACAGGAGCGATTTTTGCTCAGGACCGGTACATGGTTAATCACATGAGTGACCGTTTGAGAAATGCCGCTGGCAATTTCTACATCAATGACAAACCAACCGGAGCAGTGGTAGGTCAACAACCATTTGGCGGTGGCCGGGCGTCCGGCACCAATGACAAAGCGGGCAGTGCATTGAACTTGTATCGTTGGTTATCACCGAGAACCATCAAAGAGACTTTTGATCCCCCAACAGATTATCGATATCCGTTCCTGGGTTGAAATCAGTCTCATAGAATCAAAAAAACCACTGCCATGCAGTGGTTTTTTTTATGTCGGCTTACTTGCTTCCGGTTCAGTGATTGAAAGTCACTTGTTTGACGTCTTTCCACTCCACCCAGCGGTGTTGTTTGCCCTGGGTCAGCAGAATACCGTTGTTGTCCACGTTGACAGCCCGTTCGCCATAGGCCACAAACTCGGAACCATCGTGCAGGGTCACCACCGCGGCCTGATCTTCACGTTTGACCAGTTTTTTGACGAGGTAGAACGGGATTTGCCGGTTGGCATTGTTGACTTCCACATAAAGAAATTCTGCACCGCTTTGTTGATTGAGGTCATAGGCCATGGCATCAGCTTTCAGTATGCTGCCGTCGACCAATGTGACTTCACCTGACAGCGGTTCAGCGTTTTGTTGATAATCAGCAAAAGTCAGCCAATCAACATCGACTTCACCGGCTTCAAATTTTTCGAATTGGTCCCATTTTATTTCCAAACGACCGTAATTCGGGTGGTCAATCCATATGCCGCGGTTGCCGTTGTTGACGTCATTGGTACCACCCAGTAATAGATTTTTACCGTCATTGAGGACTACCCAGGACTGATTGTCTTTACGTTCGATGCTTTTGATTTCAGCAAATTTGATTTCGTACTCTTTGTCGTTTTCGATGCCATCCAGTTTTTCACTGATCATGCGTTCATCCTTGTCCCACATGATTCGACCCTGAAATGTGCCTATTTCAGAAGTAACCGTACCATAGATGGCCTGATCAAAGCTTTTGGCATTTTCAGGCGCAGCTTCAAAGGTCACAGATTTCAAGTCTTCCAGGTCAAATTCATAGCGATCGCCTTCCGGGGTCAGGATGTTGACCTCATCTGTCAGGTCGTTGGTGTTCTGATAACTGATGATTGTGGTGTCATCATGTAGTTTGGCAAAGAACAAACCACTGTTAGATTCATAAGTCAGGCTTTTGAGGTCGCCAAAACGCACATTGAAATAGGGTTCTTCTATGTCTTTGCCAAAGAAAGATTTGAAGGTTACCTGAATTTCGCCAAAGTTTGCTTGCGGTCCTGGCTGATGATCTTCCAATCGACTCACTTCATCTTTGCTCAGGTGCTCAATGCCAACGGTTTTGACTTTACGACCATTGAAAATATCACTGAGAAAGGATTCCTGATTGCCCCAGCGAAGGGTGCCGGTGATGGTTTCTCCGTTCGGTTTGGTCACGGTGCCGTAAATAACGGGTTCAGGGTTGTTGGCCAACAATGGTGTTGCCATCAGGCTGAGGCTGATAAAGAGCGCTTTTTTCATAAATGAGCATGTTTGTGAACTGTAATTATTATGCCAGCAAGCTGGCAGAATTGCATGTTACATAAGTCCTGAATCTGATCATGATCCCAGGTTCATTTGTTGCCATTGCTGATAACGGGTCTTCTCTGTCCAGGCAACCAGTGGCCAGATCAGTGCATAAATGGTTCCGGTGAAGGGGACCCAGGAATCAGGCACCAAAGCAGGCGCAATGAAGGCCAGCACGCACACCCCGGCCATCACTGTTCTGATTTTGATGTTGGTTTGTGTCTGGTATATTTCCGATTCTCTGAGTAATAACTGTGTGCGAAGATTCAGGGCATGACGATACATGGCAATGAACAACAGGCAGATGATCAGAAAACCTGCTGCAAAATAATAAAACAACAACCGCAATTCTGCATAGTTATTCAGGTCATACTGGCTGGGCAAATAACCCATGGAAATCCATGAAAAGAATCCTTCAAACATCATCTTCAGCGGGTAAATGTACACCAGTACAGTGATCACCAACGCCACCGACAAAAACACAGTCTTACTGTCTTCAAGACCAAATCGTCGACTCCACACGGAATGATTGTGCCAGATGAACACCATTTGAGCCACACTGAGCACAAAGGCAGGGATGTATTTGGAAATGGCGACCAGTTCTGGAATGCTGCGCGGAATCTGATCAATGGAAATCACCAGCATGGTCACCGCAAAGGCAAAGGCCGCATCGGTGAACACTTCTATGCGGGTCATGGCCATGCCGCGCATGTGGAAGCCGTCTTCCACCGGACACTGATCGACGTATTGCTGAGTCAACGGTTGCAAGTTGATCACCTCATGCTTGGGCATTGAGAATGGGTTTCAGGAATGCCCCTGTGTGGCTTTGCTTTACCTTAACCAGCTGTTCCGGAGTACCGGTGGCAATGATTTCGCCCCCGCCGTGTCCACCTTCAGGGCCCAGGTCAATGATCCAGTCGGCTGTTTTGATGACATCCAGGTTGTGTTCGATGACCATGATGGTGTTGCCATTGTCACGCAGGCGGTGTAACACTTTGAGCAGCTGTTTGATGTCAGCGAAGTGGAGGCCGGTGGTTGGTTCATCGAGGATGTAGACGGTTTTCCCAGTGTCTCTTTTGGACAATTCTTTGGCCAGCTTAACCCGTTGTGCCTCGCCACCTGACAAGGTGGTGGCATTTTGTCCCAGGGTGATATAACTCAGTCCTACATCCAGTAAGGTTTGCAGTTTACTGGCTATTGTGGGAATGGCTGAGAAGAATGGCAGGGCATCTTCAACTGTCATGTTCAGCACTTCATAAATGTTTTTGCCTTTGTAATGTACATCCAGGGTTTCGCGGTTATAGCGTTTGCCTTTACAGGTGTCGCAGGTCACATAGACATCAGGCAGGAAATGCATTTCAACCTTAATCACGCCATCGCCCTGACAGGCTTCACAGCGGCCGCCTTTGACATTGAAACTGAAACGTCCCGGTTTGTAACCGCGGGTTCGGGCTTCGGGGGTGTTGGCAAACAAATCTCTGATCGGACCAAACAGCTGGGTGTAAGTGGCCGGATTTGATCGTGGTGTGCGACCAATTGGTTTCTGGTCAATATCCACTACTTTATCGAACAAATCAATGTGTTCAAAACGGTCGTGTTGCTGGGCATGATGTGAAGCCCGGTTGAGGTGATTGGCCAGGACTTTATATACCGTTTCATTGATCAGTGTGGATTTGCCGGAGCCAGAGACTCCGGTGATACAGGTGAACAGACCTGCGGGAATTTCCACATCCACTGATTTGAGGTTGTTGCCTTTGGCCCCATAGAGCTTAAAGACCTGCTTTTTGTCATATGGTGTGCGTTCGGTGGGAATTTCAATGCGCTGTTTTCCGGTCAGGTACTGTCCTGTGATTGAGTTTTTATTCTGACAGATTTGCTTGGGCGTGCCCTGGGCCACGATGTGGCCGCCGTGGACGCCGGCTCCGGGCCCGATGTCAACCACATGATCGGCCATTCTGACCGCGTCTTCATCATGTTCAACCACAATCACGGTATTGCCAAGATTTTTCAGGTTGACCAGAGTTTTCAGAAGTTTTTCGTTGTCTCTTTGGTGTAATCCAATCGAAGGTTCATCCAACACATACATCACCCCAACCAGGCCTGCACCAATCTGGCTTGCCAGGCGAATGCGCTGGGCTTCTCCACCAGACAAAGAATCGGCTTTGCGGTCAACAGTCAGGTAGTTCAGGCCAACATTGACCAAAAAGCTCAGCCGTTCACGAATCTCTTTGATGATTTTTTCTGCGATCTGGGCTTTCTGGCCACTCAGTTTGATGTCTTCAAAGTGCTGTAGCGCACTTGCGATCGACATGGCATTGATTTTGGGCAAGGGTACATCGTTGATGAACACATGCCGGGCACTGCGGTTCAGTCGTTGTCCTTCACAGGCAGGGCAGGGTTTTTTGCTGATGTATTTGTTGAGTTCTTCACGCACCATGGAAGATTCAGTTTCCTGGTAGCGTCGTTTCATGTTGTTGGCGATGCCTTCAAAAGGGTGGTTGCGTTCATACTGCCCTTTGTCGCTGTAATAAGTGAAGCGGATGTTCCGGTCGCCACTGCCATGAAAGATCACGTTAATGATGTCATCACTTAACTTTTCCAAAGGCGTATTGACATCAAAATCATAGGTTTTTGCAACCGCCTGAAGTAACTGAAAATACCAGCCATTGCGTTTATCCCAACCGCGCACGGCTCCATCTGCCATCGATAAGGATTTGTTGGTGATGATGCGATCAGGATCAAAATATTGACTCATACCCAAGCCATCACATTCGCCGCATGCCCCATTGGGTGAGTTGAAAGAGAATAACCTGGGTTCCAGTTCACTCAGAGAATAATTGCAGACCGGACATGAGAACAAGGAACTGAACAGCAGTTCAACCGGTTCTTTGTCCTCAGGCTCATCAAAGGACACCACCATGGCCAGTCCTTCCGACAGGGACAAGGCGGTTTCAAAGGATTCTGCCAGGCGTTGGGCGATACCCTCCTTGACCTTGAAACGGTCGACCACGGCTTCAATGTGGTGTTTTTGTTTGGGGTTTAATTTGGGCAGGTCATCGATGTTATAAATCTGACCATCAATTCTGACCCGCACAAAGCCACTGCCTTTCAATTGATCGAGCAGTAACAAGTGCTCACCTTTGCGGTTGCGCACCACGGGTGCCAACAGCATCAGTTTTCGGCCATCTTCCAGGTCCAATACCTTGTCAACCATCTCTGAAACTTCCTGGGCTTCCAGTGAAATGTCATGATCAGGACATCGGGGCGTGCCAATCCGGGCGTACAACAAGCGCAGGTAATCATAGATTTCGGTGATGGTACCGACCGTTGATCGCGGGTTGTGGGAGGTGGACTTTTGTTCAATGGAAATCGCCGGTGACAGGCCTTCAATGTGATCGAGGTCTGGTTTATCCATCATCGACAGGAACTGTCTTGCATAAGCCGACAAAGACTCCACATACCGCCTTTGTCCTTCGGCATAAATGGTGTCAAAGGCCAATGAAGATTTGCCTGATCCGGATAATCCAGTGATGACAATGAACTTGTCGCGGGGTAAATCGATGTCGATGTCTTTGAGGTTGTGGGTTCTGACACCGCGCAGGGAAATGTGTTTCATGTTGGTCAAGCAGAATCAAACCCATCATTTTAACCAAAAAACGTGATGAAGATGTCGACATATTGGATTATTTTCGCTGCACAAGGTGAGCTATTGACCTCTGGCAGATGTGCCCCCAAATATGTATGATTAAAATGTTTCATTTGAGGACCTTGTCATGAGCCAAAGGGTGATTGTTTTACTTATACTGGCGTTGTTTGCCATTATTCTTTACATTGCCGGATTTCAATCAGGATCAGTGGCGGTCATTATCCTGGCTGCCGCAGTTGAGGTGTGGTTCTGGCTTAAGCTACTGATTCAGGATAAGCGAAAAGAACCTCCCGCAGGTAACTGATGCTTTTAGCAGGTTACCCGGGCCGCAGGATCACCTGGTTCTTGATCGGTATATCCATCGCCGCATCACAATGCGCCGCCTCTGACCGATATGGCGACCGCCTGTCGGGGCTGTCTGCTGAACTACTCAGGCCACTGGCAAAACGTCAGCAACCGGACAACAAGGGGGCCATGGGTCGCAACCGTCAGGCCTATGTCCATGTGCGCTTTCAAATGGGGCTTCATCAGCTGGCTGATTATGCCCTGATGAGCCAGGATCTACGGGCTTTGCAGGCTTTTTTCAGGGCCGCAGAATATGCCATGCATCATCAACAGGCTGACGGTGATTTCCTGGTCCGGTTGCCACCAGAAATGAATCGGGGGCAGGCTGTGGGTATTGCTGACCGTACCAGCGGCGTGGCGTTTTTCATGTATTCGCTGGGCTCTGCTGCCATGGCCCTGGAGTCCAATCAGTGGTTTGCTGAATCAGCAGAGTTGGCGGTTCAGCGGGCACAATTGGCCTCGCTGAAAAGTCAACTGCCTGATACCCTGACTTTTTTGTTACACAACAGAGTCATTCTGCAGCAGGCCGACAGCCTGGCCCCCAACCGTTTATTGTTCAATGCACTGGCTTTTTATACCCTGGGTCATTGGCTGAAAGATGCCACCGCTCTGAGCGTCGCTGATGCATTCATCGAGCAGGCATTGGCTCAGGTGCATGATGATGGCTATTTCATCGAAGCCGGTGGTTATGACTCCAGTTACAATGGTGTGGCCACCGCTTTATGCTACCGTTTGCTGCTGCTGGGTCATCCCCATCCGGCTTTGCCTGACGTGTGTGCCGGTGCACTGAGCTGGCAACAGACCCGTTTATTGCCATCTGGTGAAATCAATGCCGCCGGTAACAGCCGGGTCAAAGCCGGAGGGCAGGGTGAATCATTCATGGGTCGTCAGAAAGATGTGGATGTGGGGCACACCATCGAAGCCCTGATGCTGGCTGCCTTGTATCAGTCAAATGAATCCCTGACACAACAAGCCAGTCAGGTGCTTGATTATTACCTTAAAAAACGTTGACGTCAGACCGGGTAACCCAATGCTTTCAAAGCTACTGTCACCTCATCCAGAATCGCAGGATCGTCAATGGTTGCCGGGACTTTGATGGCTTTGCCATCGGCCAGATCTCGCATGGTGCCACGAAGTATTTTACCGGAGCGGGTTTTGGGCAGGCGGGCCACCACCGCCACTTGTTTGAAGGCAGCCACCGGGCCGATTATGTCACGTACCCTTTGGATCAGGGCCTGCTGTAAATCAGCTGTTTGTTCAGCCTGACCGTCTTTGACCACCACCAGCCCCAGCGGTACCTGACCTTTGAGCGGACAATACACCCCCATCACTGCACACTCAGCCACTGCCGGATGGCTGGCCAGCACTTCCTCCATGGCACCGGTGGACAAACGGTGCCCGGCGACGTTGATCACATCATCGGTGCGGCTCATGATGTAGAGGTAGCCGTCCTCATCCTGATAGCCGGCATCGCCGGTCAGGTAATACCCAGGAAAGGCGCTCAGGTAAGAGGCGATGAAGCGCTCATCATCCCGCCACAGGGTAGGCAGGGTACCAGGAGGCAGTGGCAGTTTGATGACAATGTTGCCCATCTCGCCGGAAGGCACCGGCTGACCATGCTGATCGATCACTTCGACCTGATAGCCAGGTACAGGCAGGGTGGGTGACCCAGGTTTGACCGGTAACCGCTCAATGCCCAGACAATTGGCGGCGATGGCCCAACCGGTTTCGGTTTGCCACCAGTGATCAATCACCGGTACTTGCAATTGCGCTTCGGCCCAGCGCAGGGTGTCCGGATCACAACGTTCGCCGGCCAGAAACAGGGCTTTGAAGTGACTGAGGTCATGTTGCTTGAGTAAATCGCCCTGAGGATCTTCTTTGCGAATGGCCCGAAAAGCGGTGGGCGCGGTGAACATGGCTTTGACCTGGTGCTCAGCAATCACCCGCCAAAACGCCCCGGCATCCGGCGTGCCCACAGGCTTGCCTTCATAAACCAGGGTGGTAGAACCATTGATCAATGGCGCGTAACAAATGTAGGAGTGACCGACCACCCAACCAACATCAGAAGCCGCCCAGAACACCTCACCAGGGCCGATGTCATAAATGTGTTGCATGCTCCACTGCATGGCCACCGCGTGGCCACCATTGTCCCTGACCACCCCTTTGGGCTGACCGGTGGTGCCTGAGGTGTAGAGGATGTACAGCGGATCAGTGGCAGCCAACGGTATACAGGCGGCCGGTTCAGCCACCGACAGTGCGGCTTTCCAGCCCACATCCCGGGGTGCCTGCAAGCTTGCCTGACACTCAGGTCTGGGCAGGATCAGACAATGTTCAGGTTGATGGCTGGCCAGATCAATGGCCTGATCAAGCAGGGGTTTATAGGCAATGACCTTGTTCACTTCAATGCCGCAGGAGGCCGACATCACCACTTTGGGACGGGCATCATCTATGCGGGTGGCCAGCTCTTTGGCCGCAAATCCGCCAAACACCACCGAATGAATGGCCCCGATGCGGGCACAGGCCAACATGGCCATGATGGCCTCGGGAATCATTGGCATGTAGATGATCACCCGGTCGCCTTTGACCACCCTCAGGTTGACCAACACGCCAGCTAAACGTGAGACTTGATCCAGCAGCTCATGATAAGTGAATGAATTTTGCTGCCCAGTGACAGGACTGTCATAAATCAACGCGGTGCGCTCACCATGACCCGCCAGCACATGCCGGTCCAGTGCATTAAAGCAGGTGTTCAGCTGACCACCCCTGAACCAGCGGTAAAACGGCGGGCTGGACTGATCCAGCACCTCATCAAATGGTTTGATCCAGTCAATGGCCTCAGCCGCTTTGGCCCAATAATCTTCGGGATGTTCTGTGGCTTGTTGTTGCAGTCTGTTGATCTCTGAAGTCATCGGCCTACCGGTCAGTGAGGGACTCTGATTATCCACTTGTTCAGCGATATAAGCCATACGACTTTAGCATGGGTGCCTTACACGCTCAATGGCCAAAAAAAAGGGCGCCGTCGCGCCCTTTTTAGTTGGATTGCGGTGTTGGATCACTTGCCGGTGAATTGAGCGGCGCGTTTTTCCAGGAAGGCTGAGGTACCTTCGTTTTTGTCTTCAGAGGCACAGCAGATACCGAAGGCTTTGACTTCGTAATCCAGCGCGTCGGGTAGGGCGCATTCCAGGCCCTTGTTGATTGCATCTATGGTCATGCTTAATGCGATCGGGGCCGAATTGGCCAGCTGTTCAGCTACTTTGTTCACGGTGGGCAACAATTCGCCTTGGGGTACCACCCAGTTGGCCAGGCCGATTTGTTCGGCTTTGTCGGCAGAGACCATGTCACCCAGCAGGTTCATTTCCATGGATTTGCCTTTACCGACCAGACGGGTCAGGCGTTGGGTGCCGCCAAAACCGGGAATCACCCCGAGCTTGATTTCAGGCTGACCAAATTTGGCATTGTCAGATGCGATTCTCAGGTGACAGGCCATGGCCAGTTCGCAGCCCCCACCAAGGGCAAACCCGTTGACCGCAGCAATCACCGGTTTACCACAATTTTCAATGCGATTGAACACCTGTTGACCGTACCGGGCAAATTTCATTCCGGTCATGGCATCGGTGGTGGCCAATTCGGAAATGTCAGCACCGGCAACGAAGGCTTTATCACCAGAGCCGGTGATGATGATGACTTTGGTGGCGTCGTCATTTTGTGCTTGTTCAACAATGTCTTCCAGCTCTTTCAAAGTGGCCTGATTGAGGGCATTTAACTTGTCCGGCCGGTTGATGGTGATGGTCAAAACGTTGTTTTCGGTGTTTGCTAAGACGTTGGGCATGGTCGTTTCCGGTATTAATGAGAAGCGGAATTATAACAACAAAATTACCCAGGCCTCAACGCAGATCTGGAGAATACGGTTTGAATACAGATCCCGCCAAGACGCCTGGCCGCAACGGGGTTGTGGTTGTCAGGCCCTCTAATGATTATTATTTTGTTAAATCAAGTGACAATTCAGTTAAATTCATTGATTGAATGAACTTATTAGTGACCCTCGTGTCTTGTTTAACTCAAAGCTGTGGCTTACAATACGCGGCTGATTTTGTTAAGAGGTTACGAATGAAAAAAATAACGACATTGATGTTTTTGACCCTGGGTTTCAGTGCCCTGGCACAGACTGAACAGGAAATTCCAAAAAGTTCAGACATCACTTTTGATAAGGCTGCGGCATCTTATGCCATTGGCTACCGCATGGGTCTGCAAATGGCAGGTCGTTCTGGCAGTGATTTTGAAGTTGATATTGAGCAGGCTGTCAAAGGGTTGCGCGAAGCAGCAGTTCAGTCAGATCCCACAATTGACAAGGAGACCATGGCTCAGGAATACGGTAAATATCAGCAAAAACTGCAGTTGTTCCAACGTGAGGAATACCTGGCAATGGCTGAGAAGAACCAAACACGCAGCGATGAGTTTCTGGCTCAGAACCGCGGTAAAACAGGCATCAAGGAACTGGCATCCGGTATTCAATACCGTGTGATCGAAGCCGGCTCAGGCAGAAATGCCACGCTGGATGACACAGTTAAAGTTCATTACAGTGGTAAGTTGATCGGTACCGACGTATTCGACAACTATCAGGAATTTGACAGCACCTATAAAAATGGTCAACCATTGGAAATGGACATGACCAAAATTGGTTTGCCTGGCTGGAGAGAAATCATTCCGATGATGAAATCCGGTGACAAATGGCAGGTGTTTTTGCCACCCGAAATGGCATATGGTGTAAAAGGCCAGGGCCCGATTGGCCCGAACGAAGTGTTGGTTTTCGATGTCCATTTACTGGAAATCCTGTAACTCACACAGCCCTTGAAAGGATTGAAGAGGCAAGTTTGATACTTGCCTTTTTTGGTTCTCAGCATGCATCAATTTCGCCAAATAATCACTCCCCACCTCAATCAGGATCTGATTGAAGAATCTGTTTGGCAGGGGGCCGCGGGATCCATGGATCGGGCTGCCGCGGTGTTGTTCCCTTTTTATTGGAAAAATGAAGAGCCCTGGGTGCTGTTCACTCAGCGAAATGCTGAGCTTCGGCATCATTCCGGTCAGGTCAGTTTTCCGGGTGGTGGTTATGAGTCTCAGGATAAAAACATCAGACACACGGCCTTGCGTGAAACCCACGAGGAAATAGGTGTCAGCAGAGATCGGGTTGAATTGTGGGGGTTCCTTGATGGCTTGCCGTCAATCAGTGGCTTTCATGTTACCCCTTTTGTCGGTGCCATTGATGATGTGCATGACTTGAAATTGGACCACAATGAGGTGGCCAGGGCTTTTGGGGTGCCATTTCGTTTTTTTCAAGATGATGCGAACCGAGTTAAAAACCATGTCAAAACCCCATTTGGTCGCAGACATTATTACGTATTTGATTATAAAGGTGATGTGATTTGGGGTCTCACAGCACAAATCATTGTACAATTGGTAGACAGAATTAAGCAGCAAAATCATGAGCGGTAAAGTATTTATAAGAACCCACGGTTGTCAGATGAATGAATATGATTCTGACAAAATGCAGGACGTGTTGAAAAAATCTCACGGCATGAGCATCACTGATGTGGAAGAAGAGGCAGATGTGATCCTGATCAACACCTGTTCAATTCGTGAAAAGGCCCAGGAAAAAGTATTTTCTCAGCTTGGTCGCTGGCGCAAAATCAAAGAAAAAAACCCTGATGTCATCATAGGTGTGGCCGGTTGTGTGGCTTCACAGGAAGGAGATGCCATCATCAAGCGAGCGCCTTATGTAGACCTGGTGTTTGGCCCACAAACCATTCACCGCCTGCCTGATTTGTTGAATAAAAGGCAAGAGTCTCAACAGCCACAAATTGACATTTCGTTTCCAGAGATAGAAAAATTTGACAACCTGCCTAAGCCAAGAAAAGATGGACCGGCGGCATTTGTATCCATCATGGAAGGCTGCAGCAAATACTGTTCGTTTTGTGTGGTGCCATATACCCGTGGTGAAGAAGTTTCCAGGCCGATGGATTCGGTGTTGGCTGAAATCATGCAGTTGGCTGAACAAGGCGTCAAAGAGGTTAATTTACTGGGGCAGAATGTGAACGCTTATCGTGGTATTTCACACGAGGGTGAAACGGTAGATCTGGCTTTGCTGATCCATTACGTGGCAGCCATTGATGGCATTGAGCGAATTCGTTTCACCACTTCACATCCGGTGGAGTTCACAGATGGACTGATCGATGCGTACCGTGATGTACCTGAACTGGCCAACTATCTGCATTTGCCGGTGCAAAGTGGTTCAGATCGAATTTTGTCAATGATGAAACGTGGCCACACTGCGTTGGAATACAAACAAAAGATCCGCAAATTGCGTGAAGCAAGACCTGACATCAGTTTGTCTTCTGATTTCATTGTTGGATTCCCGGGTGAAACGGCCAAAGATTTTGAAGACACCATGAAGCTGATTGAAGACATAGGCTTTGACCAGTCTTTCAGTTTTATCTACTCGGCTCGCCCTGGCACACCGGCGTCGTCAATGCCGGATCTGGTACCACTGGAAGAAAAGAAAGCCCGTCTGCAACGCTTACAGGCGACCATCAATGAAATGGCAGCACAAATCAGTCAGCAGATGGTGGGGCGAACAGAAAAAATTCTGGTTGAAGGCACATCAAAGTGGTCAGATGAAGAACTTTCTGGTAAAACAGAGAACAACCGGGTGGTAAATTTTGCCGGTTCCAAGCGGTTGATTGGCCAAATGGTTGATGTGGTCATCACTGAAGCATTAAGAAACTCACTGAGAGGTCGTGTATTGATCAATGAATAAAATAGAACAATTGCCAACTCAAAGCGTTCGTAACATGGATTTCCCGGACGTTAACAACGGAAGCCTGGTTAACCTGTACGGACAACAGGACATTCATTTAAAGCTCCTCGCAGAGCATACCAATACCGACATACACGCCAGAGGGCACAATTTTCAGATCAAAGGCAGTGAGGCCAATGTCAACCAGGCAGCTAAAATGTTGCAATTACTGGTCAAGGAAGCCCGTAATGAAGCACTGAACCCTGAAATTGTTCACGTGATACTGGCTGGCAACGCCAGTAAGCCAGATTATGAGCCGCAGGAAGTGGCGATCAAAACCAAAGCCGGCGTGATCACTGGTCGTTCTGACAACCAGAAAGAATACCTGCACAACATCGTCACCCATGACATCAATTTTGGCATTGGTCCGGCAGGAACCGGTAAAACCTATCTGGCTGTGGCCTGTGCGGTTGAAGCTTATATGCACGACCGGGTCAGGCGCCTGGTACTGGTCAGGCCTGCTGTAGAAGCCGGTGAGCGGCTGGGGTTTTTGCCCGGTGATCTGAGCGACAAAGTCGATCCTTATCTCAGACCGTTGTACGATGCCCTTTATGAAATGCTGGGGCACAACAAAGTCGAGAAAATGTTGGAAAAATTTGAAATCGAAGTGGCGCCGTTGGCTTTCATGCGGGGGCGTACATTGAATGATGCATTCGTGATTCTTGATGAGGCCCAGAATACCACCGTTGAACAAATGAAGATGTTCCTTACCAGAACTGGTTTTAACACCACAGTGGTGGTAACCGGGGACATCACACAGGTTGACCTGAGACCAGGTGAAAAATCAGGATTGAAACATGCCATGGATATATTACAGGACATCAAAGGCATCAGTTTCAGTTGGTTTAAATCAAAAGACGTGGTGCGACATTCTTTGGTGCAGAAAATCGTAGAAGCCTACGACAAACCCAAAAACTGAATGATTGCGGCGTATGATTGAGCTGGAACTGATCAATGAAGCAGCTCTGGACGCCCCTGATGAACAATCCTTTCGTTTGTGGCTGAGTCAGGTGTCAACCGCGGTTGAGGTGGAAGGTGAAGTCTGTATCAATGTGGTTGATGCAGCAGAAAGTCAGCAACTGAATATGACCTATCGTCAGCAGGACAAGCCGACCAACGTGCTTTCTTTTCCAGCAGACTTGCCAGAATTCGTCGAATCAACCCACCTGGGTGATCTGGCTATTTGTGCTGAAGTGGTGATCCGCGAAGCACGCGAACAGGGCAAACCACTCACCAACCACTGGGCCCACATGACCATCCATGGTTGTCTGCACTTGCTGGGTTATGATCACATCAATGCTGCGGATGCGGCCATCATGGAACAACTGGAAATTGAGCTGTTGGCCTCACTTGAGATACCCAATCCTTATCAAATTTAACCGGTGGCAGTTATGTCATGAAAACGATACCTTCAGGTCATGACTCTCAAAAGCATCATTCATGAATTTTGGGTTTTTGGATTGAAGCAGGCTTATGCCTGTTTATTTGGTGGTTTTTTGCTGGGCATCATGGTCATTACCCGTTATTGGTACCCGCTTGAGTCATTACACCGTTATGACTTTATTTTTCTGGCGGCCATTGCATTTCAGCTCCTGTTGTTGCTCACCCGGCTGGAAACACCCAGGGAGTTTCTGGTCATCATTGTTTTTCATTTGGTGGCCACAGTGATGGAGTTGTTCAAAACTTCAGATGCCATTGGTTCCTGGGTTTATCCTGAAGCCTACTTCTTTGGGATCGCCAATGTCCCGCTGTTCACTGGTTTTATGTACAGTGCAGTGGGCAGCTATCTGGCCCGCGTTTGGCGGATATTTGAATTCAGATACAGTCAATATCCTCCTGTGTCATGGACTGTGTTGCTTGTCATTGGTATATACATAAACTTTTTCACCCATCATTTTATCTGGGATTTCAGGTGGGTATTGCTGGCCATCACCGGTCTTTTGTTTTTCAGGACGACGATTCATTTCAGAGTCATCAGTGCATACCGCCAGATGCCATTGTTACTCGGCTGGTTTCTGGTGGCGATGTTCATCTGGTTGGCAGAAAACATTGCCACGTTCACCCATGTCTGGATCTACCCCAATCAGACCGGGCAGTGGGAAATGGTGTCTCTGACCAAGCTCAGTTCATGGTATTTGCTGATGTTGCTCAGTTTCGTTCTGGTTTCACTGATCAATCGGAAGCACTCTACGGCAAGCACAGCAAAGATTGTTTAAAAAAACGAATACCATAATCTATAAATTGAAATGAAGTTGGTGTTTGCCATCTGATTTATCGATGTATACTGGGATTGTGTTTTATTGACACATCACATGACATGAATCAGAGAGGTATAAACATGAACAAGAAAGCATTGCCATGGGTAACTGCAGCTGCGGTTATTCTGAGTCAAATTGGCACAGATACGGCATCCGCCGGGGAAGCCAAATCCAATCAATTCTGGTGGCCGGACAGGGTCGATCTTGGTCCACTCAGACAACACGCAGCAGAGTCGAATCCTCTGGGAGATGATTTTGATTATGCAAAAGCCTTTGAGCAACTTGATTTGAAGGCAGTTAAAAAAGACATCGAAGCTTTGATGACTGATTCACAAGACTGGTGGCCAGCCGATTATGGTCACTATGGTCCGTTCTTTATTCGCATGGCCTGGCACAGTGCCGGCGTTTACCGGATTTCTGATGGCCGTGGTGGTGCCGCTGGTGGCCAGCAACGATTCGAACCTCTTAACAGCTGGCCTGATAATGCCAACCTGGACAAAGCCCGACGCTTGTTATGGCCCATCAAACAAAAATATGGCAAAAGCCTCTCTTGGGCTGACTTGATGGTCTTGACTGGGAATGTGGCTTTGGAGTCAATGGGCTTCAGCACATTTGGTTTTGCCGGTGGTCGGGAAGATGATTGGGAAGCCGATATGGTTTACTGGGGACCTGAAAAAGAGTTTCTGGCTGATGAGCGCTATTCCGGTGACCGAACATTGGAAAAACCGCTGGCTGCAGTTCAAATGGGCCTTATCTATGTGAATCCTGAGGGTCCGAATGGCAACCCAGATCCACTACTGGCTGCCAAGGACATCCGTGAAACTTTCGGCCGCATGGCGATGAACGATGAAGAAACCGTGGCATTGATTGCTGGTGGACACACCTTTGGTAAAGCACATGGGGCTAAAAAGCCGGAAGGTTGTGTGGGCCCGGAACCTGCTGCAGCTGATATCGAAGAGCAGGGCTTTGGCTGGACCAGCAAGTGTGGCAGTGGCAAAGGCGCTGATACCATCACCAGTGGCCTTGAAGGTGCCTGGTCAGTGAATCCGATTGCCTGGACCACACAATACCTGGATAACCTGTTTGGTTTTGAATGGGTGATGAGTAAGAGCCCTGCAGGTGCCACTCAATGGATTCCAGCAGACGGGCAGGCAGCCAATCTGGTGCCTGATGCACATGATCCCAACAAGCGCCATGCGCCGATCATGTTCACCACCGACTTGTCTTTGAAATTTGATCCTGAATACCGAAAAATTTCGAAAAGATTTCAGCAAAACCCCAAAGAATTTGAACTGGCCTTTGCCAAAGCCTGGTTTAAGTTGACTCATCGTGACATGGGGCCCCGCAGTCGTTACATAGGTGATGATGTGCCAGCAACTGATTTATTGTGGCAAGACCCGGTTCCCGCGGTGGATCATGATTTGATTACAGACCGTGATGTGAAAAAGCTGAAGAAAATGATCCTGCAAAGTGATTTGTCTCAGGCTGAACTCATCAGAACGGCCTGGTCATCGGCCGCTTCATTCCGAGGTACCGACATGCGTGGTGGTGCCAATGGTGCCAGGGTACGTCTTGCGCCACAGAAAGATTGGCCAGCCAACAACCCTGAAGAGTTGTCAGAAGCCCTTCAAACCCTGGGCAAAATCCAACAGGAGTTCAATGATTCTCAACGAGGTAACAAGCAGGTTTCTTTGGCTGATCTGATTGTCCTCGGTGGAGCTGCAGCTATTGAACAAGCTGCTGAAAAAGGTGGTTTTGAGGTCAATGTGCCTTTCCACCCAGGTCGTACCGATGCCACGGCTGAGCAGACTGATGCCGCATCGTTCGCTGTGTTAGAGCCCAAAGCCGATGGCTTCAGGAACTATTTCGCTGCTGACAACCGCCGGTCACCCACTGACATGCTGATCGAACGGGCCGATATGTTGACTTTGAGTGTACCTGAAATGACTGCGCTGCTGGGCGGCTTACGGGCACTTGATGCCAACACTGGTGGTATCAGTCACGGGATATTGACAGAAAGTCCTGGCACACTGAACAACCACTTCTTTGTGAATTTGCTGGACATGTCTACCGAATGGGGTCCAGCGGCAGACCAGGCTGGTGTTTATGAAGGCCGGGACCGTCAAAATGGGGCCGTTAAGTGGACCGCTACACCAGTCGACTTATTGTTTGGTTCTCATGCCGAATTACGCGCCATAGCGGAAGTTTATGCAGCCAATGATGGCCAGCAGAAATTCATTGATGATTTTGTGGCCGCATGGAGCAAAGTCATGACCTTGGATCGTTTTGACCTGTAAAGCTGATCAGACCCGATGACTGTTGACTCAGTCTGACGGTTTGCTGATCGTGAAAAGCGACAACTTCTGTTTAAGTTGTCGCTTTTTTAGTTATTCAAATCCGTTTTTAAAAATCAGGTCATTGGTGATTTCAAGGGTAAATTGATTGTTGCCAGGATTCACATCAATCAAACCCTGCGGGACCACGAGTTGAGCCGTGTTACTCAAAGTCAGTATGCTGTTGATATCAACAGTACCCACTGCATCAATGACGATCTGACCATTGGGGGGCAGACTGATCGATTCAGTGATGTTGCCGCTGCCAGTTGCATTGTTGCAGGAGGCGCCATTGCTTGGGGTACACAGCCAGTCAACCTGGGTCAGTTCAGGTGGAAAGAAATCGATCAGGGTGGTGGCATTGGCGGTGACCGGTCCTGCGTTGCTTACAGTGATTTGCAGGCTCAGGTCGGTGCCCGGTAAATAGGCCACAGGATCTGCTGTTTGAGTGACAGACAGGTCCACCTCGTTTTGTGAAACCGGACATTCCACCACTGCCCGGATCACAAAATCGCCAGACAACCCTAACAAACAACTGTCAAACCAAAGGTCTGGCGGAATGGCAAACAAAGCATTTTTCCCTGCCTGACAACCATCTGCATCGGTAACCACACTGGGGGTGTTTACGTTGGGTGAGTTTTCAAATTCAAAAGCAACGACGTATTCTGTGCCCTCGGTCACCGGAACCACCAAAGGGATGACGTTGTTTTCATCAAGGTAACGGAATTCGTTCAACAAGCCATCGGTTAAAACAGGCCCGATTATGGTTTCCAGTTCGATACCTGGAATGGGGTGTGTGCCAGCCTGATGAACACTGACCGAGCGTTCTATACTGGGTGGGTTGGTGCCACTGGCCGAACGCCAGAATATCTGAACTGCTATCAGGTCTCCATCACAAGGTGCTTCCAGCCAGACAGCCGCCCGTTCACCAGCAACGAAGCCGGATTGAATGGCGCCACTGCTCAAGTCAGTTAAGGAATCATTTTGAATGGTTATTTCTGTGGCTGCAGTGAACTGTGCAGCCATGATCAACATGGTACCTGTTAAGTATCTCTGTTTCATGTGTGCCTCCCGGTTGTTGTTAACACACACTTACCCAGTTAAGGCCGACCCCTCCATTGAGACACAAGACATGCCTGTTCACCAGAAAATAATTAAAAAATGTACCATTTAGTCCGAAATATATATGAATTAATCCCAATGCGAACATTTGTGACCCTCAAGTGACACAAATGAGTCTTCGTGACACTAAGCATTGTTTGATGATTTGATGCCGGGCGGTTTACAGCATCACCTTTAGTTCAGATGTATGTTCTCATCAAAAGTCAGTATTTCATCAGCCCATCATTGGCGTTACAATGTGTATTTGAAGCGTCTTTAAGACAGGGGGAAAGGTGAGTCAACCGGTACTGATCACTGCCATTGTGGTGGTATTTATGATTCTGTTCCCATTGTTTTGGTGGGTGATTACCCGACTGTTAAAGAAAGCCTCAGGCATGAATCAGGAAGTGAACATCACTTCCCTGGGCAAACTGATCATCAAGCATGGCTTGGGTTCAGGCCGGATCAACGGCATCAATCACAACCATTGCCTGACATTATCACAATATGAAGGAGGGTATGTGTTCTCCACAGCTGCGATCATGGGTGGTGGTCAGCTGATTGTCAGGCATGATGAACTTGTTTCAGTTGTATCCAAGAAGTCCTGTTGGTTTTTCAATAAAGTCATCATCAAAACCACTTTTGGCAGCAAAATCACCATTTACGGAAGGTTGACAAAGGCTTTCGCTGACAGCGCCATTCAGTCCTGATGAAGGTATCCTGCATGGTAGCTGATGTGGTCTTCAATGAAACTGCTGATAAAATAATAGCTGTGATCATATCCGGCATGCTGGCGCATAGTCAGTGGGTGCTTATGTTGCTCACAGACTTCAAGCAGTTTTTCCGGCTGCAGGTATTCCGTTAAAAATTCATCGGCCAAGCCCTGATCAACCAGTAAAGGCATCGGTGCTACGCCCGATTTTATCAGCTCAACCGTATCGTACTGACGCCAAAGTGTTCGATCATCACCCAGATATCCAGTAAATGCCTTGATTCCCCATTCATTCTGAGTGGGGGCAGTAATGGGTGAAAAGGCACTCACCGAACGAAATTTATCCTGATTTTTCAATGCCAGAGTCAAGGCCCCGTGACCACCCATTGAGTGTCCAAAGACCGATCGGTTACCAGGCTGTACCGGAAAATGTTCTTCAATCAATCCGGGTAATTCTTTGACCACATAGTCTTCCATCCGGTAATGCCTGCTCCATGGTTCTTTGCTGGCATTGAGGTAAAACCCGGCACCAGAGCCAAAGTCGTAACTGTCATCTTCGCCTGGTAATCCAAGGTTTCTTGGGCTGGTGTCCATACTTACCAGGGCGATCCCATGTTTGGCAGCAAAACGCTGTGCCCCTGATTTAATCATGAAATTTTCTTCGGTACAGGTCAGCCCGGAGAGAAAATAAAGCACGGGAACTGGCTTGCTGGTTGATTGTGGTGGCAGGTATATGGCAAACCCCATGGAGGCCTGATTAACGGTTGATTCATGCCGGTAAAATGACAGTTGTCCATCATGCAAAGTATGTTGGCTGCTTAATTGCATCGCTATGTGCTCCGAATAATGCTGTTGTCAGTCAAAGGTAATGACGCTGCGGATGCCGTCGCCGGCATGCATCAGTTCAAATGCTTTGTTGATCTCATCCAATGGCATGGTGTGCGATACAAACTCATCCACTTTCAGTGCTCCGGCAAGGTATTGGTCAACCATGCCCGGTAACTGACTGCGACCTTTGACCCCGCCGAAAGCAGAGCCACGCCAGACCCGCCCGGTAACCAGCTGAAATGGTCGGGTTGCAATTTCCTGGCCGGCACCAGCCACTCCGATGATCACAGATTCTCCCCAGCCTTTGTGACAACATTCAAGTGCTGAGCGCATGAGTTCAACATTACCAACACATTCAAATGAATAATCAACCCCTCCATCGGTGAGCTCAACCAACACCTCCTGAATGGGAAGGTCGTATTCTTTGGGATTGACAAACTCAGTGGCCCCCATTTGTCGGGCAAATTCAAATTTATCCGGGTTGATGTCAACCCCGATGATGCGACTGGCTCCAGCCATCACGGCACCCTGAATCACGCCACAACCAATCCCGCCCAGGCCGAACACAGCCACGGTGGAACCTGGTTCAACTTTGGCGGTGTTCAACACCGCGCCGACGCCAGTGGTGATACCACAGCCCAACAGACAAACCTTATCCAGCGGAGCCTGCTGATTGATTTTTGCCAGGGCGATTTCTGGCACCACCGCGTATTCCGCGAAGGTTGAAGTACCCATATAATGATACAAGGGTTTGCCATTGATGGATAACCGTGAAGTGCCGTCCGGCATCAGCCCCTGGCCCTGAGTGGTTCTGATGGCCTGGCACAGGTTGGTTTTTCCAGAGGTGCAGAAATTACATTCACCACATTCCGGGGTGTACAGTGGAATCACATGATCTCCTTCTGCCACCGAATGCACACCATCACCAAGTTCCACCACAACAGCACCGCCTTCGTGGCCCAAAATCGATGGAAACAAACCTTCCGGGTCATCGCCTGACAGGGTGTATGCATCGGTATGGCAGACCCCGGTGGCAACCATTTTGATCAATACCTCACCGGCTTTGGGACCCGCAATGTCAACAGTTTCTATGGATAATGGCTGACCTGCTTCCCAGGCCACAGCTGCACGCATTTTCATGATTATCTGATGTTTTAAAAGGCAAAGATCATAACACAAAGAACCATGAAATTCGTGTGATTGGTGGCAGTTTTCAGGTCTGCAATTCCCACAACACGATTTGCCACTCCGTTGCATTGCTGGTGTAGCAGCTAACGGTTTTGAAACCCACTTTTTCATGGGCTCTGACAGAACGGGTGTTGTGGGTAGCAATTTCAGTGATCACACAATCGCAAAGTGGTTTCATGGTTTCTGCCAATCTGGCATACAGCCCGGCAAAGAGTCCGGATGAGCGGTATGCTTTGGCCACACACACCTGACCCATGACCACATAACGGTCATTGGTGATGGGCTGATCATGCAGTGTCAATTGCTCAATGCGTTCAAACATAGGCTTCAGCAAGGGCATGTGCCTGGCCATTTGTGGCACCATGATCAGGGCATATCCAACCACCTGTTGATTCAGTTTGGCAATCACATGCCGGTGTGGTTGATTCATCAGCCTGAGTAATGCAAGGTCATGTTTCAGGGTCACAAACCCTTCGCTCATTTGTTCATCCGCTGACAGCTGAGACTTGAGGTTGTGTTCTTGCAAAACGAGGATGCCTTGTAACTCTTCATCGGTGCTGGCCAGGGTGATGACAGGTGACTGCTGGTTTTCAGTCTTCACATTTGACAGCCTTCATCTGGGCAGGGCAGGTGCTCAACCTGTATGGTGGTGTGCTGGATGTCAAAGTGTGTGGCAATGGAGGCTTTGATCAGTTTCAGGACATCGGTTTCGTGCATCACCTCATCCACCTGGACATGCAGGGTCATCAGGTTGATGTCATTGGTCAGTGACCAGACATGAATATGGTGCACGTCGGTGACCGATGGGATGTCTTTCATCAATTGTTTTTTTACGGCGGTATCATCGATGTCATCCGGCGAGCCTTCAATCAGGATGTGTGCGGATTTTTTTACCACCTGCCAACCAGATTTTAGAATCAGCAGGGCGACCAGCAACGACAGCACCGGGTCTGCCCAGAACCAGCCAAAAAACCAGATCAGCAATGCTGCAACAATCGCCGCAACTGAGCCCAGTAAGTCACCCATAACGTGAATCATGGCAGATTTAAGGTTCAGATTGTCATGATCTCCGCCACTGAGTATTTTGAAAACCACCAGGTTGATGACCAATCCCAAAACAGCAATGATGAGCATAGGGGTGGGCATGACCTCAACCGGCATCATGAACCTTTTAACCGCCTCGAACACAATCCAGGTGGCGATCAGCAACAGGCTCAGTCCATTGACAAAAGCCGCCAGAATCTGAAATCGGTGCCAACCAAAACTACGGGTTTTATCAGCACCTTTGTCACTGTAAGCAAAAGCCAGCCAGGATAACAACAGTGCCAGACCATCGCTGAACATGTGCCCGGCATCTGCCAGTAAAGCGAGTGAGCCAGACAACAATCCGCCGATGATTTCGGCGAACATGAAGCCAAAGGTCAGTATCATGGCCCACAAAACGCGGGCTTTGTTGTCCTCATTCACATCGACACTGTGGTCATGGTGACCGTGGTCGTGATGGCTGTGGTCGTGATGGCTGTGGTCGTGACTCATGATATGTTATTGATGTTTGCCTTTGTCCCAGCCCTGTGCGCCAAAATACTTCATGCCGGCCGATTCAGCACCGGTTTCAAGTGAGGTGCCCATTGAATCATTCCAACGGTTCAGGTAGCCAAACAGCGCAATGACACCTAAGATTTCAACGATCTCACCCTCATCCCAGTGTTTTTTTAACTCGGCTTCAATGGCCTGGTCTACTGCATTGGGTACACTGGATGCTGCCAGGGCAAATTCAAACATGGCTTTTTCAGCATCGCTGAATAACCCGCTTGAGCGAAATTCCCAAATGCTGTCCAGGCGTTCCTGAGAGCCGCCATAACGTTCAGCAGCCAGGATGGTGTGAGCCTGACAATACCTGCATCCGGTTTGCGCACTGGTCAAATAGCCCACCAGTCTTTTTTGTTCTGCAGTCACCCGTCCTTTATTGGCCATCACCGCCATATTCAGGTTTACAAAAGCTTCAGCAATGGCAGGGCGCCGTTGCATGGTCAGTACACTGTTGGGACAAAATCCCAGGGTTTCATTGAAAAATTTAACCAGTCGTTCGACTTCTGGATTGGCAAATTGATCGAGGGGTTTGATGAGTGGCATGTTTGTTGTGGCTACGTATAAAGAAGGCTTAAGGCTAAAGTCATGGCCTTAAAAATTCAAGTGTTAATTGTCTGGCTTTGCTTTAAATTTCACACGTTCATCACCATAATGGGGTTTTCCAATTGGTTACGGTTAACATGACAGAATTTTACGAATTATCAGCTGACACCCTGACTGGTCAGCAACAGTCACTGGCTGATTACAAAGGCAAAGTGGTGTTGGTGGTGAATACCGCAAGCAAATGCGGCCTCACGCCCCAGTACGAAGGTTTACAGGCCTTATTCAATGAGTACAAAGACGAAGGTTTGGTGATCCTGGGTTTTCCTTGCAATCAGTTTGGAAAACAGGAACCTGGAAATGCAGATCAGATCAGTGAATTCTGTGAAATCAATTACGGTGTCAGTTTCCCCATGTTTGGTAAAATTGATGTGAACGGGAAAGACACTCATCCAGTCTTTGAATACCTGAAAGATGAATTGCCGGGAACCCTTGGCAAGAAAATCAAATGGAATTTCACCAAATTCCTGATTGGTAAAGACGGCAAGCCGATCAAGCGATTTGCCCCTACCACCAAACCTGCTGACATCAAAAAACACATCGAAGCGGCTTTGGCCGCTTGATTTGACCGCTGACCGGATCCCTCTGAGTTGTCCGGTCAGCCTATTTCAAATGAAGTGATCCCATACGTGTTATAGACGTGGATTCTTGGCGCGCCACCGATGTACATTCTCACGGTTTCAAAGACCGGTTCAGCACCCATTTGGGTAACCAATTGAACAGCTTTTTTGTTCACCTTGGGTACGTCAAGAAACACCTGACAGCCGTCGGTTAATTCAATCGTTAATTGCTCAAGGATGCATTGCGCTGTGGCCAGGTCGCTGGCAAACAGGGGACCAATTTTGTAGCCTTCCAGACAAGCCCTGATGACCCCATAGCCTTTGATTTTTCCGGCTTCACTGACAAGGAATTCCTTTGCATTGTCCTGGCTGCGCCAGGCTGAGTTGAATGCGTGTCTGCTCGCTGGGAAAAAGTCATCAAGATAGGAAAGCAAGGTGTCTTCATTGTGATCAGCTGGTGGTTTCATCGCAACAGCATCAGCGATTGATTGATGTTGCCAGGCGTAACGGATACTTTTATGGGCCATGCGAAAACCTGATTTCTCGTAGTTTTTTCGCTGTGCCACTACCCCATCCAGTCCAATTTGGCAACCAGATAGGTATTCCATGGCATGGTACCAAATGTGCATCCCAAGACCCCGGCCGCGGTATTCAGGCTTTACCATATAAAAGCCAATGAAGCCAAACCCCTGATACCTGACAGCAGAAATACAAGCCACCATCTGGTCATCAATCATGCCAACAAAAAAACCATTGGGATCAGCCAATTGGTAACAATGGGCATCATTCAGTCCGGGATTCCAGCCTTCGGCTGCCGCCCAGTCGATCATTTGGATGATGTCCTCAGGAGTGGCCGTTCTGATGATCATGTCATTGACTGCTTCAGTTGGTTTGATGCCGGTGATCAATAGGTCTTTATTCATCTGTTCGCTGCTCGTGGTGTCAGGTTAGTTACCAATGGGTGATCCTGGTGGTATGGTTGGTGCCTGGTAGGGCATGGCTTCTGTGGCCTGAAGAAAATGTTGTTTTATGGCTGTCAATGCCATGGCATTGACAGGGTTTTTGTTTCGTTGTTTTGTCAACCAGCGTTGCTTTCTGTCAAGAAAAGCATGGATTTCAGCCCTGGTGATGGCGGCCAATTGAGGGTCAGTGGCCTTATTCAGTAATTGTTGTAGGGTCACCCAGTTGATGCCTTGCTGTACTGCATTGTGGTATGAGTTTTGATGCTTTTGTTCCCATGTTGATTGCCACAACTGTTGCAGAACATCGCTCAATACGGGCATCTGGTTGTCACGGGCATGGTGTTCGACCAGCCGGTTAAGGCGTTGCGGGTTTAACAGTAACTGCAAACTGTGCAGGGCTGCGGTTTCAGCCACACCCAGGGCATCAAAGTTAAGACCAGTGCGGTGTTTGAAGTGTTCGCGGTCCCGGTAACTGCCCTCAACCGGAGGCAACAACAGGGGCAACAGCGCTTCATTGACAGCCAGGTGCTTCACACTCAGGGTTTGTAAAACAGCATCGAGGGCTTGCTGTTGCTGTTCTGCGCTGACCACAGTGGCAAACACCTGATCCTCACCTTTGATGGCATAGCGGTAATTCACCCCGCCGATCAGCTTAACAGCTGCTTCGGTCTGATACCGGTGGAACAAATAGACGGGGACCAGGTGACGTTCCAGGCTGGCCACTGGCTCACCGCTTTTGATGGTGTTGAGGCCAAAGTTATTCAGTGCCTGTTGTCTGACATGAAGCACATCCAATAACCCTTGAGCGGCATCGCGGCCATTGTCCCACAAATGAGCCATTGGGTGGCTACCACCTGGCATACGGGCATCGCGGTCGGCTATGAACACCTGACCATCTGCCCGGGCTTCAGTCAGCATTTGCTGCAGTTGGCTGGCTTCTTCTTCCGGAGCAAATGGCTGATACAGATACCTCAGTGAGAGGGTGTCCCATGAGCCTATGCCCACATCATAGGCATCACTCAAATCCAGTTCGCCTGAGGAGGTGACTTTGACCAGGGGGTGTGGATAGTCCATCACCGATGCCCGGTCCAGGCTGCTGGCATAAAAGTTATGAATCAGCCCCAGGGTGTGACCCACTTCATGAGCAGATAATTGTCGCAGGCGTGCCAGGGCCATGTCTTTGATGGCCTGTTCCACTGCCACCGTGGATTCACCCGGTTTAAAAGGTGAGAGCAGGCTTTGTGCGATGAGCATGTCCTGCCGGACCCGCAATGACCCCAGAGTGACATGACCTTTGAGAATTTCACCACTGCGGGGATCGACGATGCTGGCGCCATATGACCAGCCGCGGGTTGATCGATGTACCCACTGAATGGTGTTATAGCGGATGTCCAGCGGATCGGCACCGGCCGGTAGCAGTTTGACTTCAAAGGCATTGGAAAAACCAGCAGCTTCAAAAGCATCTGCCCACCAACGCGCACCATCCAGTAATGCCGATCGCACCGGTTCAGGTGTTCCCGGATCCAGGTAATAAACAATGGGAGCAACTGGATCACTGACAGTCAGTTCGGGGTGTTGTTTTTCCAGGCGGTGGCGTATCAGCCATTGGCGGTTCATTGATTCACCCAATGGCGCAGCGTAATCTTTAAATGACATGGGTATGCCGCCACTGCGGGGATCAAAATCACGGGTTTTCCAGGGGTGTTCAGGTAACTCAACCAGTGAGTGGTGGGTTCGGATACTGAGTACGTCGTTGGTTGGTGCCACCGAACGCACATGTTTGCCCGGCTGATTGCCCTGCAGGGTGATCAGTGCTTCAAACTCAGTATTTCGAGGAAAATTTTTGGTGTTTTCCGGGTATATCACAGAACGTTGGTTGTCGACACTGAACTGACCTTCTTTGAGTTGCGACAGGCGTTGGCTGATACCTTGAGAATCACGCAACAGAAAACCGGTCCAGTCCACCAACACAGAGCCCTCTGATTCAGCCACCACAGTGCCTCCCCATAGCACCGATCTGGCAAAGCCATCTTCAACTGCCTGACGTTCGGCAGGATTATCAGAATGGGCGCGAAATGACTGATTTGGCTCCACCATCAGGACTTTGTTGCCAAAACGCTGAAATTGCACCAATGCCTGGCCACCTATTTGTCCCCGGTCAAGGCCGATGTCGTTGGAGCCGACACCAGACTGTAAATACCAGATGTACAACAAGTCTTGATCAAACTGTTCCAGTTGCAGGTAAATCTTACCTTCACTTGGGTCCCGGAAAAAATCGACAAAACCCTCATGAGCTTCCATTTGGGCAGTGAATTCGGCAATGTTTTTGGTTGTGTCGTCGTTGGCAAAGGTGGGCTGGATGCACAGCAAAAGCATCAGCAGAGACATTCTGGTCATGGGGATTCTCCTTTTGGTGGTGTCAGTCAGACGATCCATTTTGCCAAGCTGAAGCGGGGTTGTCATCTAAAAAATGCCCATCAGTCGAGATTGCCGATCGCTGCCTGAGTTAACTCCATTATAATACCGGTATGAACATTGAATTGATATTACGAGACCGTTCAGCCGGTCAATGTGAATTGTGTGGAGCTGCCGATGATCTGGCATTGTATCAGGTTCCCCCCGTTGATCAGCCGGACGCAGAAAACACAGCCATGTTGTGTACCACTTGCCGGCAACAGATTGCAGATCCTGAACTTTCAGACCCCAATCACTGGCGGTGTTTGAATGACAGCATGTGGAGTGAAGTGCCTGCTGTTAAAGTGCTTGCCTGGCGGATGTTGACCCGTTTATCAGCCGAAGGGTGGCCACGGGATTTGCTGGATATGATGTACCTTGAAGATGATTTGCTTAAATGGGCAAAAGCCACGGGAGAAGGCCAGGAGCGGTTACTGCATCAGGATTGTCACGGCGCTGAACTTGTGGCCGGAGACACTGTTACTCTGGTTAAAGACCTGAAAGTCAAGGGCGGTGGTTTCACCGCCAAGCAAGGCACGGCAGTGCGCAACATTTCATTGGTCCAGGATAATCCGCAACACATCGAAGGTAAAGTGGAAGGCCAGCGCATTGTGATATTGACTGAATATGTGAAAAAGTCGCATTGACTTACCTGAGCTCCCATCAGGCCAGTTGGGCAGAAGACTACCTGACAATCAGACGGGCCATCCTGGCGATTGAAGGTTTGACCATCAGGCTTGACCACATTGGCAGCACAGCGATTGAGGGATTGATGGCAAAACCCTGTATTGATGTGCTGGGTCAGGTGTCATCCCTGAGTCACCTGAACCCCGCCATTCCCTTGATCAAACAGCTTGGATTCACCTGTCGGGGAGCTTATGGAATTGCCGGGCGGATTTATTTCAGCCGGGCAACTGAAACCAAGTGCCATTTACATGTATTTGCCACTGGTCACCCAGCGATTGAACAACACCTGAATTTTGTCCGGGTAATGAGTCATGCGCCGGAAAAAATAAAAGAATTCAATCAGTTAAAACAACGCTTGCAACAGCGATATCCGAATGACAAACAAGCATATCAACGGGCCAAAGCCGGTTTTTATCAACAATTGGATCGCTGCAAGATTCAATAGTCATCGTCATCGTAGTAGCCAGTGACTGAAAGTGATGAGCGGGGCATTTCTTTTTTTCCAGCAATGACTCCACGGCATTTTTTCGCACCGCAATTGCATTTGAATTGTCTGAAGAGGTAATCTTCGGTGTCACTGTAGTCGATGGTGATGTAATCCCCGGGCTGGATGTCTTTGATGGCTGTGGCAATGTGTTCTTTGGTGTTGATACTGGTGTTGGGGTCACAGGCATGCAGAAAAAAACCTGTGAAAAACTCATCATTCAGGTGTTTGTTTTTGCCTATCTGAAATGAATGTTCACGCATGGCATTGATTTCTTCTCCAGCCAGTCTGGCCAGTGTCTGGCCTTTTTTAAATGGTTTTAAACAAACCACCCCTTTACCTGCCACGTGATTTTTAAATTCAACGCGGAAATCCGAAGACTGTGGAAACAGTGGGTCGTTACCGTACTCTTTGGGATAAATCATCACCAGAAACCCTCATAATCTAGCTGATTGAATGGCCGAGACCGTTGATGACCGGACCCGCCTCTTTTTTGCATTTATACTATTAAATCATGGTTTTGCACAATGAATTTTTACCCTGAAATAAAAAATCATCAGCCTTGCAATAAATCATTCAACCCATTGGATAAATCATGATCCAATTAACATTTTCAATGGGTGTTGAGCGGTAAACTTTCAGATTCCCCCTATGTTTTTGGTGCCATGAAATCACTGTTAACCTTTTCAGCTGTGTTGTGTTTTGCCTTTGGGGCCAGACCTTTGCAGGCCGCGGTATATGAAGTGGGCCCGAATCAAGCCCTGTCAAGGATTGGGGAAGTGCCCTGGGCATCACTGCAGGCTGGTGATCTGGTGCGCATTCATTGGCGCTCGACGCCCTACCGGGAAAAGTGGGTGATCAATGCCGTGGGAACGGCGATGGCTCCGATTGTGGTGCAAGGTGTGCCTGGTCCTCAGGGACAATTACCGGTGATAGATGCGGAAGATGCGGAGACCGTTCCTGGCGTCAACTTCTGGAATGAGCGGCGGGGATTGATTAAAATTGGTGGTTCCAATACACCCAGTAACCCGATTCCACAACACATCATCGTGGAACATCTGGACCTCAGATCGGCCCGGCCTCCGTTTCAATTCACCAATGATGGTGGTGGCACCGAAACTTACAGCAACAATGCCGCCAGTTTGTATGTAGAGATCGGTCAGCACATCACCTTCAGAAACAACATCATTCATAACAGTGGCAATGGCATCTTTGTTGGTGCCAATGGCGGTGAAACGCAGGATATTTTGATCCAGAATAATCACATTTATGACAATGGCATAGTGGGGCGGATTTTTGAACACAATACGTACACCGCGGCCATCGGTATCATCTATGAAGGCAATCGGTTTGGAGCATTGCGCGATGGTGCAGGTGGTAACAACCTCAAAGACCGTTCAGCTGGCCTGGTGGTGCGTTATAACTGGATTGAAGATGGTAACCGTCAGCTGGATCTGGTGGATGCCGAAGATTCGGCAGTGCTGGTCAACCATCCCAGTTATTCCACCACCCATGTTTATGGCAATGTGTTGATTGAATCTGACGGGCAAGGTAACTCACAGATTCTGCATTATGGGGGCGACAGTGGCACCACTGCTGATTACCGCAAAGGCGACTTGTACTTTTACAACAACACGGTGATCTCCACCCGCAGCGGTAACACCACCCTGATGGGGCTGTCGACCAATGATGAAACTGCACACATGTTCAACAACGTGTATTACGGTACCAGCAACGGTGGTACATTGGCGTTGGTGGGTGGGGCCGGCACCCTTGAGTTCGAACACAACTGGTTGAAAAGTGGTTGGAACGATTGTCATTGTTCACCAACTGGGGCCGTGATTAACCTGGGTAACAATGTGGTGGGCACTGTACCTGGTTTTAATGATTTCAACAACCAGGATTTCAGTTTGGCTGCTTCAAATGAGTTACAGGATGGTGGCATGTCGTTACCAGTCAACCTGATACCTGATCATGATTTATACCGCCAGTATCACCGTCATCAGATCATTGACAACCGACCGATACAGGGAAGTCTGGACATTGGAGCGTTTGAACGGTGTGATGAACTGGGCTGTGATTTGATATTTATGGATGGATTTGATTGAAACTGACAGCCACAGTCAGGATTTTTGGTTACACTATGTGCTTTGACTGAGCACCTGTATTCATGGAAGCTTTCATTGCTTTATTTTCGGAGCCGCAAACCTGGCTGGCTTTAATGACCCTGATCCTGATGGAAGTGATTTTGGGCATTGATAACCTGATATTCATCTCCATCATCACCAACAAACTGCCCAAAGCGCGGCAACGCCTGGCCAGGCAAATAGGCATTCTTTTGGCACTGGTGTTGCGACTGGGTTTGCTGGCCACCATTGCCTTCATTGTGTCACTGACCGAACCGGTGTTCAGTATTGGTGATCAGGCTTTTTCCTGGCGTGACCTGATCATGCTGGCCGGTGGTTTGTTCCTGGTGTGGAAAGCGATCAGTGAAATTCATGAACATGTGGATCCGGATGCGGTGAATCAGGCCAACAACTACAGTGCCATGAAACTGACCTTTGCTGCTGCCATCACCCAGATCATCCTGATTGATATGGTGTTTTCCATTGACAGCATCATCACCGCCATTGGCATGACCCGGCATCTGCCGATCATGGTGATTGCGGTGGTGGTCGCGGTGGTGGTGATGCTGATTTCAGCAGAACCACTGTCACGTTTCATCGAACGTAACCCCAGTGTGCTGATGCTGGCCCTGGGTTTCCTGCTGGTGATTGGAACCGTGCTGATTGCTGAGGGTTTTGGGGTGCATTTTCCGAAGAAATACATTTATGCAGCGATGGCCTTTTCGGTGTTCATTGAAGGCCTGAATATCATGGCCCGCCGGGCCAGAAGCAAAGCCAGCGGTGCAGGTCATGAGTGATTCTTTTTGGTTCACCGAAGGTGGGCTTGAACGCCCGGAAGTGCATGAGTTACTGCAGGCCCATCTGGACCACATGGCGGCCAATTCACCCCCTGAAAGCCGGCATGTGCTGGATCTGGATGGTTTAAGACAACCAGACATTGATTTCTGGACGTTGTGGAAACAACAGCAACTGGCCGGTTGTGTGGCCCTGAAACACTGGGATCATACCTATGGTGAACTCAAATCCATGAAGACTGCAAATGCCTTCGTGCGCCAGGGTGTGGCGCGGTATTTACTGGATCAGGTGATCGCTGAATGCCGCGAGCGCGGCTATCAGTGTTTAAAGTTGGAAACCGGTTCCATGGCGTATTTTGCACCCGCCAGGCAGTTGTATCAGAACCATGGATTTGTGTATTGTGAGCCTTTTGGTCACTACAGGGAAGACCCTAACAACGTCTTCATGTCACTGAAGCTCTGAGCCTCACAGGCTCATCAATTCCTTGAATTTCTGCGTTTGTCGGCGGGACAGTTCAATGTGCGCGCCGCTGCTGAGCTCAATGCGAATGCCCTGAACCCAGGGTTCGATGTTTTTGATGTGTTTCAGGTTAATCAGCTGGTTGCGATTGGCCCGGAAGAACAAGGATTCATCGAGGCGTTCGGCCAGGTGATTCAGGGTTTTCGGCAGCATCGGCCGATGGCCAGCGAAGCAGACAGTGGTGTAATTACCATCCACCTCCATGTGCTCGATTTCGGCCACATCCACAAACCAACAGTCATCACCATCCTTGAGAAAAACCCGGTCACCGGCGGTCAAGCGTTTGGCCGGTGCCTCGCTGATCTGCTGGTTGATGCGCTCGACGGCCCTTGACAGGTCCGATGGTTCAATGGGTTTTTGCAGGTAATCCAGGGCATTGTGTTCAAAGGCACGGATGGCATACTGGTCAAAAGCAGTGACAAACACCACCTGTGGCACCCGGTCCAGTTGTTGCAGCAGTTCAAAGCCATCCATGCCCGGCATCTGAATGTCGAGGAACAGCACATCGGCTGATTGTTGTTGCAGCCATTCCAGTGCCTGTTGCCCGGATTCGGCTTCACCAGCCACCATGATCTGTGGATGGGCGCTGAGTAAATGCTGTAGTTCCTTGCGGGCCAGCCTGGAATCATCAATGATCAGGGCTTTGAGGTGTTTACTCATGTTGATTGTTCTCCAGGGGCATGGTGATGGTGGCTGCGACCCAGTTGTCTTTGACCTGTTCAAGCTGAAATTGAGCATCGGTACCATACAACAACTGCAAGCGTTGACGCAGGTTGTTCAGGCCGATACCGGTGCTGTCATTGTCTGGTTGTATGCGTCCGTGGTTACCCACCCGGATGCGCAGTTGGTTGTCATGTTGATCCACACAGATGGACAGCTCTCCACCGCCGGGCAACAGGCTGATGCCGTGTTTGATGGCGTTTTCTACCAGCAATTGAACCGACAAGGGCGGTATCATCGTATGGGCCACTGCCGGCTCGACCTCGATATTGGTCTGCAGTCGCTGTTCAAAATGAATGGCTTCCAGGGCCAGGTAGTTGTTGACGTGCTGGATCTCCCGTTCTACTGTGACCTGGGTTTGTTGCTCATACTGAAAGGAGTATTTGAGGATCTCCGACAGGTGGGTGATCATTTGCCGGGTGGTGGGTCCATCATCCAATGCCAGGGCGCGCATGTTGTTCAGGCAGTTAAAAATGAAGTGCGGGTTCAACTGGGCTTTGAGGGCCATCAGTTCAGCTTCTTTGACCGAACGCTCGAGTTCCAGTTCGCGGATGCGTTGCCGGCGGTTGATGCGAAATTGTTTAAGCACCAGATACAACAGGGTCCACAGGCACAGCACAATCCAGTTTTGCACCGTGGTCATCAACAAAATGGGCACCGAATAAGCCGCCCAGTTCATCATGTTCAAACCATACATCATCACCATTGAGACGATGAACTGACCGGTCAGGGCCAGCAGAAAGGTGATCAGCAACAATTGCAGCATCAGCCAGCCATGTTTTTGTTGTTCAAACCAGCCCAGGCGGTGAATCAGGTGGCGCAACAAGCCGGAAGCCGGCAGGTAATACATAAATGCCGTCATTTGCAGGACCAGGGTGTTCTGGTTCAGCTGACCGCTCATCCAGCCAAAGAACACACCGGTTAACAGCAGGAAGGTAAACCAACCTGCTGTGTTAACGATCCAGAAGAGGGTGCCTGTGCGCATGATGATCACTGATTCAGAAAGTCAGTCATTGTAGCAAAATAAAATTCAGGATCATCCCACATAATGAAATGTTTACCGGTGTCGGTCACCGCCAGCCTTTGATCTGGCATGGCTGCATACTGGGCTCCGTAGGATTGTTGTAACCGCTCGCGGCTCATGCCATATATTTTGTAAGCGACCCAGGAGCCCATCACCAGGGTGGGGGTTTGGATCACCGCGATTTCATCACGGATGTCACGGGTCATCATCTCATACATGGCCTGATTAACCGATGCAGGATCCGAGTCCATGCCCCACTGTTTGGCCAGTTTGATGTGTTCAGGATTGGTGATCATGGAAGCCAGGATCATGTCCAGTGAAGCCGCACGCATCTGTTCGGATTGAGATGACATTTGGGCCTTCATGCCATTGGCCATGGCTTTGGAATTTTCTTCAGTGGCACCTGGCATGGTCAGAGCCGGAATGAAGGGCACCGCATCAACGATGATGATTTTCTCAAACAGGTTCGGTTGTTCGATGGCCATCAGCATAGACACATAACCGCCCAGGCTGTGGCCCACGATCACCGGTTGTTGCCAGCCGTGCTGATCAATGTAGGCCAACAATTGATCACGCACCTGGTTAAGGAAGCCCTCGGTGTTTTGTAAGGGTGGCTGACCGGCAAAACCCGGCAGGGTCACGGTGTGCATTTCATATTGGCCTTTGAATTGCTCAACGGTGCTGTCCCAGACTTCAGCAGCGTTACTCAGTCCGGGGATCAGCAGCATGGGTTGCCCTTCGCCGTGCACCGTGACTTTGAAATCAAAGTCCCCGGCCAGGGCCGTCAAGCTGGTGAATAAAAAAGCCATTAGGGTAAAAGTTCGGTGTTTCATGCTGTTTCCTGTGTTGTGTGAATGGTTCCAGTGTACGGATGGGCTGAAAAATGGGTGGTGGTTTTGTATGAGCGGTCAGATCGGATGATGAGTGGTTTTTCCATTGAGATATGGCAGTGTTGTATAATCCAAACAACTAATTAATTGTCAGAGGGATATGAAAATTATTGTTTCAATTCTGGTCTTAGTAATTAACACTGTCTCTGGTGTCGTTACTGAGCGATCCAAGCTATATTTATACGAAGTGGGCACTTTACCAACTTTTGGGTATTCTGTTTTATGGGAAGAGAATACATTATTCATGGGCTCAATCAGATCAAATACAGATAGCTCAATCAATACTGGTGCGGTTTATGTTTTCAATAAATTGAATGAACAATGGGTGCAAACAGATCATTTTTGGCCATCTGATGTTCAAAGAGGTGATTTTTTTGGTTATTCAATCAGCAAAATTTCTGATTTGATGATAGTTGGGGCGCCCCAAGAAAGTAATGTGGAAGTCTTTTCCGGAGCTGCCTATGTTTTTCAGCACAATGGAAATGAATGGATTCAGATTTCGAAATTAAAGTCAGAATTGCCTATTAGATATGAGTTTTTTGGGCATACTGTGCATGAGAATAATGATCGTATCATGGTTGGAAGTACCAAAGGTATTTACGAATTTAGAGTCAATGATGGTGTTTGGACTATGAGTGATTTTTTGTCATCATCAAACCCATCTGATTCCTATTTTTTTTCATTTGACGCCAAAGATAATGTAATGGTAACTGCTGATATGTCTGACTCAACTTTGGGATATAGGAATGGTTCTGTTTATTTATTTGAATTAAAGAATGATAGTTGGGTCAATACAGAGCAGTTGTTTCCAAGTGTAATGCAAGAAGATATTAGTTTTGGTTACAGTGTAGCTTTTGATGGAGACAGAATTGCGGTTGGTGCCATAAGGAGTTATATCAATGGTCCTGAATCAGGATCAGTCTACATATTTGAGAAAGTAAACGGTAATTGGGTTGAGACTAATATCATTCACCCTGCAGTTCCTGAAGAACACATGTTTTTTGGCTTTTCCCTGTTTTTGGATGAAAATAAATTATTGGTTGGTGCGCCTGGTAACGCAATAGAGGATGCTAACAGTTACGTATTTGAGTTTCATTTAGTGGATTCGACATGGATTCAGACTGCTGTTTACCAAAGCAGTAATGTGGACCCACAAGACAGATTTGGTACAAAAGTTACCCAAAGAGGAAGTGAGGTATTGGTAACAGCCACAGGTGCATTTGATGAGGATGAACAAGCATTTGCGGCTTATTTTTTTGATAATGATTTTATTTTTGCTAGTGGTTTCAACCAGTTAAATGAACCATAAGTTTTTTTCATTGATGTTTAAAAAAAATATTTAATGCACGACTCATTACAAATTTCCACACACAGTGAACAAACCTTATTGTTAAAAAAACATTAATAAATGCTTGACTCTGAAAAACATCGGCGTAGAATGCGACACCTTTATTGAAACAGGCCCCTGGGCCGAAAGCAAAAACAAGCACATGAAACAACTTTATTTCAACATAAACACACAAGCGACATGTCCGGGTCATGACTCGAACGTGCTGCGCAGTCTGCGTTGATTTAATGCCTTTTTATTCTGGAAGGCATTGGATGGCCTTTCAGGAAACTTTCTCGTAAAGCCCGATTGGTTATCCACATCGGGTTTTTTTATGCCCGAAATAAACAGCTTTGATTGTTCACAAGACAATCAGGCAACCGAATCCAAATCCCAAGGGGTCCTGTCTCTGCATGGCAGGCCGGTGCCCCCAGCATTGCTGGCGTGTATGCCTGGTGATTGGATGCATTAGATGGCCAAATTGGTATAGGCAGTCATTTTAGGTATGACCGTACGTAAGTACATGAAGGTTCGAGTCCTTCTCTAAGATTGATAGCTCAGAGGTAGAGCAGCAAACTCATAATTTGTCGGTCGCAGGTTCGACTCCTGCTCAAGAAACCAGCCGAAAGGTACCGGGCGAAAGCCCCTTTTAATGCAAGACGCGTGACGTCTTTAAACATCACAGGTCAGTCTCTGTGCGTGGAGCAAGGCTCCCTGTCAGCAATCGGTGGCAGCGACAAGGCAGTTGGCGCACAGCGGCCGCGCAGGAAGGTGGCGTTTGGATGGATGGCAACATCCACCCGAATTCCGGGCCCAGGCCCGGAAGCAGGGACGCACCCACCTTTATGCCCGTGTGGCATTGGTCCGCAGTCTGTTTGGGGTAAAAAACAGGCTGAGAAACCGATGACGCCTTTGCCGGCACAGGATGTGCCTTTTCCACAGGCAGGTGGAGCAGGGGCCGATCCGGCGGAACCGGAGCAACCCCACACAGGCCACTGGGTGGCCGTGAGATTGACCTTATTTATTCTTGACCTCTTGACGGGTCTTGAGCCAAGAAAAAAAAGTTTGAGTGACTGAATTTCTGCGTGAGTGAACTGAATCAATAGCGGTGCTATTAATTACGTTCACTGCCTTGAACTTCAGCCCCGCAATTCTTTTTTCAAAGGCTCAGACTCATCAGGAGGTCAAACCAGCTGCTCCATTGTGGAGTGGCAGGTTTGCACCATTCAGTGCGGTTGAGCCGTGTGCTGAATCGGTGGAGAGCTGATGATCAGCTCGACCCGCTGACTTGGTTGGTGAGCGCATAGCGAATCAGAAAGTCATGCGTTTGAACCCTCGACATGATCGCCGTGGCCGCTTTCACTTTTGTCATGAACAAAAGTGAATGAAGTCCCAAGATCATTCATTTTATTGCCGACAGCAGCCAGGATGGTTGTTTGTTGGTGAATCAGACAAGGAAGGTGTCCGTTGCGGTACTCACGCGGCAGTGGATACGGTGACAAGGATTGGTCACCACAGGGTCATTCAAAGGCGGTGTCTCGCTGCTGATGGGTGACCAGGCCGCCACAGGATGGCTTGTGCGGCTGCGGCAGGGAAGAGAGAAAAGGATCGCTTGTACCAGGATGGCCTGGTGCAGGTTTACAGGTAAGTAAGAGAAAGGAAGCTAAAAACCGGTGTCAGGAGGTCCTGGCGCCGGTATCTGGCTCATGAGCCAACCCTATTTAACGCCCTTCGGGGTAATTTTAATCAACGAGGTTTTAATGACTGAGTTCACATAACGGTGCAAGTAAGGATTGCACAGGACGAAAGAAAATGATTTTAAGAAAAAGAATCGTGGTGGCGGACAACGAACGGGCTTTGTTGTTTCGCGACAGACAATTGATTGATGTTTTGACTGCTGGTGTACACCAGTTCTGGGATGTCGGTAACCGCCTGAAAGTTCGGGTGTTTGACATCACCAACACTGAAATTGTACAGAAAGACGTCAAAGCATTACTGCGCAACATGAAATCAAATAACACTTGCGAAGCCGGTTTTCAGCCGCAGGATGAAAGAAGGGAAGCAAGTGACTTTCGTAGCAACGCGCATTACACCGTGATCAGTACCGACGAAAACGAGGTGGCACTGATCTTTGTGGATGGTCAGTTTGATGGCCTGGTGAACCCACAAGCTGAAAAATGGTTCTGGAACACCCAGGCCAAAGTCACGGTCAGACGCATCAATGTCACCGAGCAGGTCGAAGTGTCTGCCAAAGACATCAATGTGCTGGCCAAAGCCGCCAGGGCTTCTGCTTTGGATCAGGGTTTGGTGATCAAGGAAGTGGCCAACCAACAGGTCGGCCTGTTGTTCATCGATGGCCAATTGGTACGGGTTTTGAAAGCCGGTAAATTCGGTTTCTGGAACTTCAACCAAAGCATCGAAGTGCAGGTGGTTGAGACCCGCGCGCAACAACTGGAAGTGGCTGGTCAGGAAATCCTGACCAAAGACAAAGTCAGCCTGCGGGTGAACCTGTCTGCCACATTTAAAGTGGCCGATGCGGTTAAAGCCGTCACCGAACTGGCGAACTTCAGGGAGTTCCTGTACAACGCCCTGCAGCTGGCCTTGCGTAAAGCCATCGGTACCAAAGTGCTGGATGCTTTGCTGGCTGACAAAGAAGCCATTGACACATTTGTGATGAACTTTGTGGCGAAAAAAGTGGCTGCTTTTGGTTTAACCCTGATCGAAGTGGGTGTCAAAGACATCATCTTGCCTGGCGAGATGAAAACCATTTTGAATCAAGTGGTTGAAGCGGAAAAAGCCGCCAAAGCCAACATCATCAAACGCCGTGAGGAAACCGCTGCGACCCGCTCTTTGCTGAACACCGCGAAGTTGATGGACGAAAGCGCCACCTTAAGACGATTGAAAGAGTTGGAAACTTTGGAAAAAGTGGCCGACAAAGTCGACAACATCACCGTGTTCGGTGGTTTGGAAGGCTTGCGGAATGCATTGACCAAATCAGTGTGACCGTTGCCTGTTCTGAGGTCATTCAATGCGCGACGTCATTGGCAGCCAATGGCCAGGTCCTTGGCAACGATGACAACAAAGCAGTGAATGACCTCAGACTGGCTCTTAGAGGTGTGAGCCAACGGTGATACTGAGATGGTTGATGCATTCCAATTAAGACAGCATCAAACTGAACGTTTGATGCGTGTCCACCTGTGGCCCACGGTGTCTTTGATGTCGTGGGTTTTTTTTGGTTTGCATTTGGGGTCATCGGGCGGGAATGACCACGATCGTTGCTCCCTCGCAATGACTGGACAAGTCTATCATCCCGGGCACAGCCGAGGGATCTCCTGAAGCTGGTTCTGCCAGGGGCTTATTGGCTGAGCTGCTTAAACCGTTCCAGTTGTTCGGGGGTTGCTTCTGGTTGGTGCTCGGCTTTCCATTCTGGGTAATCCATTTTGTAGATCATCCGGCGGGCTTCATCAATATCGATATCCACACCCAATTCCTGACCCTCCTGTACGGTCCATTTTGACAGACAGTTGCGGCAAAAACGGGCCAGGATCATTAAATCAATGTTCTGCACTTCTTTGTGGTTATCAAAATGTTCTATCAGGCGGTCCAGTACACGGGCTTTGATTTCGGTTTCTTTTTCCATGGTAAATGTGGGTTAAAAGGAGAATATTTTAACACGTCATCGCAGGCAATCCATCCCTCAGATGTCTTGTATTTATGTGCTTTTACCATGACAATCGGAGTATGGATGTGTTGTTTATTTATGGCCCGGCTGCAGCCGGCAAATACACCATCGGACATCGGGTCGGCGAAATACTGAATATGCCGCTGTTTCACAACCATCTGGTGGTGGATGCGGTGCGGGCATTGTTTGATTTCGGGACACCGGGATTTTGTCAATTGCGGGCTGAGTTATGGCAAAGTGCTTTTCAAACCGCTGCTGAACACCAGCAGTCTTTTGTCTTTACCTTTAGCCCTGAGCGCACGGTTGATCCGGAGCTTATTTCTGAGCTTGAACAGGCCATCACCTCACAAGGTGGCGAAGTGCATTATATTGAGTTGATTTGTAATGATAAGCATTTGATTCAGCGCCTGAATAATGAAAGTCGGAGGCGTTTTGGAAAACTCACTGATGAGGCGCTTTATCAACAGATCAAAGCCGATGGCGGGTTTAGTTTCCCCCGGTTTTGTCAGCCAGTGCTGTCCCTGGACAGTGGCCGCTTATCAGCGCAACAATCAGCTTTGCGCATCATAGATTGGTATCGCCACCGCTGAAGCCGGCGGCACCATTCTGTTCAGCTGTAGCATGGTCGGGTTTGATACAATGCCTGTTTACCAATTAAATTGACACCATGCAAGCAGCTGCTGATGACCGGGACCTGACCAAAGGATCGGTCTACAAACAAATGATCCGCATTGGCATTCCGGCCGCTCTGGGCATGGTGTTCAACACTTTGTATAACCTCACTGATAATTGGTTTGCCGGACGCATATCCGATGTGGCTTTATCTGGGTTGTCCATAGCCAGCATTGTGTTTGCCTTATTCCTGGCACTGGGTATGGGCCTGCAAAGCGGCACATCGGCCATGGTGGCAACTGATTTAGGGACCCGTAAGCCGGCAAAGGTCAGGGCATGGATCAATTGTTCCCACGGCATCACCTGGTTTTTTTCGTTGTTGATTTTGGTTTTGGGACTGTTGTTTGCTGATGATTTACTGAACACCCTCAGTGATGATTCACAGGTGGTGGCAATGGCCTGGGATTACACCTCAGTGATTCTGTATGGCAATGTGTTTTTTAACCTCACATCAATGGCAGCAGGGGCATTAATCGCTCATGGCAATACCCGCAGTTACCGCAATGTGCTGATGGCAGGCTTTTTTGCCAATTGGGTGCTTAACCCCTTGTTTATTTATGTTTTGGATCTGGGGGTTGCCGGTCTGGCGTATTCCACCCTGGTGATCAAACTGGCTTCATCGTTGTATCTGCTGATGGTGCTGAAAAATGAGGTCAGGGCTTGGTCGGTCCCTCAATACAACCTGGATCACTGGAAACAATTGTTGCAGCAAATTCTGCCAGCCAGTATGAACATGCTGACCATCATCATCGGAGGATTCATCACCATTTACTTCATTTCTCAATTCGGTGATGATCCGGTGGCCGGTTACTCAGTTGGAATCCGCATCGAACAATTATTATTGATGCCAGCATTGGGGTTGAATGCTTCGGTGATGGCAGTGGTTGGGCAAAATTTTGGGGCAGGGAAGTTGAACCGGGTGAGGGAAACCTATCAGAAATCACTGACCCTGGCTTTGTTGGTTTCCCTGTTGTTTATACCCACGATGATCTTTTTGTCGCCACTGATGATGACCCAATTTACCGACACTTCAGCCATCATCGATGTGGGTGTGTATTATTTACGGGTGGACGCCCTGGCTTTTTTCGGCTACATGACGCTGTTTTGTTCCAATGCAGTGTTGCAAGCGGTCAAACAGCCCATTTTTCCCATGGTCATTGGTATCCTCAGACAGATGGTGTTGCCGGGGGTCGCATTTTATGTGTTGATTCATGTGTTTGATTATGGCTTGTATGCCATTTTTTGGAGCATTGTTTGTATCGTATTGCTCAGTGCCATACTGGCCTTTTTCTATACCCGCAGACAATTGACCCGCCTCACAGTTCCTTTATCCGATGATTCAGAATAACCAGGCTTTTTGATATGAGTGATTTCCTTAACCGTTGGTTTCAACTGGAACAACACCAGACCTCCGTCAAACAGGAATTGGTAGCCGGACTGACCACATTTCTGGCGATGGCCTACATCATTGTGGTTAACCCCAACATCCTGGCCATCAGCGGCATGGATGCCGGGGCGGTGTTTGTTGCGACCTGTTTGGCTGCTGCTTTGGGTTCTGCACTGATGGGTTTGTTGGCCAATTATCCAATCGCCATGGCTCCTGGGATGGGGCTGAATGCTTTTTTCACCTTCACGGTGGTTGGTACCATGGGGTATACCTGGCAGGTGGCATTGGGCTGTGTGTTGTGGTCTGGGGTGATTTTTTTCCTGTTGTCCCTGTGTCGCTTACGCAGCTGGCTGATCAATACCATGCCGACCAGCCTGAAAACCGCCATTGCGGCCGGGATCGGCTTGTTTCTGGCCATGATTGCTTTACAGAATGCCGGGGTGATTGTTAACAATGAGGCGACCCTGGTGTCTCTTGGCTCGGTTGGCTCCACTGAAGTGTTGCTTACTTTACTGGGCTTTCTGGTGATCATTGCTTTGTACCACCGTCAATTGCCCGCGGCGATCATCATCGGGGTGTTGCTGGTCACGGTGGTGGCCTGGATGCTTGGAAAAGTACAGTTCCAGGGAGTGTTGTCAACACCACCATCATTGGCGCCGACGCTGGCACAACTGGAATGGCGGGCCATTCTGGACCTGACTTTACTGCCGGTGATCCTGTCGTTTGTGCTGGTGGATCTGTTTGATACCTCTGGCACGTTGATCGCGGTGTCACGGCAAGCCGGTTTACTGGATGAACAAGGCCATTTGCCCAGGGCCGACCAAGCCATGTTGGCTGATTCTTCGGCCACCATTGCAGGTGCGGTGATGGGCACCTCAACCACCACCAGCTACATCGAAAGTGGTGCCGGGGTGGCGGTGGGTGGCAAAACCGGTCTGACCGCACTGACCACCGCGGTTTTGTTTGTACTGGCTTTATTTTTTTCACCCCTGGCACAAATGATCCCCCCATATGCCACTGCGCCGGCCTTGTTGTTCGTGGCGGTGATGATGCTATCAGCCTTGAAATCAGTGCCTTGGGATGACCTCACAGAATATGCACCTGTGGTACTCACCGCAATCATCATGCCGCTGAGTTTTTCCATTTCTGACGGCATTGCGGTTGGTTTTATCAGCTATGTACTGATCAAAATCCTCACGGGTCAGCACCAGCATGTACCATTGAGTGTCTGGGTGATTGCCAGCTGCTTCGTACTGAAGTACAGCTTTTTATAAGCCAGAGCATCTGGCAGGTGCATTTTGTTGCGCGGATCAGTATCATGTAGGTTTTCATTTGGAAAGACCCGATGCCAAACAAAACCCTGTTAACCCTGTCCTTACTCACCGTTCTGACTGCCTGTCAGGAACAACCACCTGCAGACAGCAGCCAAACATCGGTTGCTGAACCTGAGGTGGTGGTGACCGATACCGCCATCCCGGTATCTCCGCTGGATGCCAATTTCAAAGCCAGTGCCCAGGTGCTGTTTCATGCCAGGCCGCATTACGCCACCGTGTTGGGGGTGGATGAGGAACTGGCAGGCGGCGCTTACAACCACCGCCTGGATGATTATTCACCAGAATCTGAGGCACAAATGCGCAACCGCATGCGGCAAATCAATGCCCAGCTGACCACTCTGGAAACCGCCAATAAGGTCGATGCTGCTAATCAGCTGGTGATGATGAATCTGAACCGCTACTTCAGCGGTCATGAAGACTTTGACATTGGTTACATCGATCTGTGGATGGGTTTGTCACCTTTTGTGGTCAATCAAATCAACGGCCCATTGATTGATGTGCCGAATTACATGGTCAGTAACCAAAAGATCAACAACCTGAAAGACGCCGAAGATTATCTGGCCAGACTGGATGGTTATGATGCCTTTCTGCAAGGAGTGATGGCCAAACTATCGGCCGATACCGGCAAGGGTTGGATTCCACCCAAAGTGATCATTGAAAAGACCATTGCCGGACTTGAGGCATTCATTGCGCCTGAAGTCAGTGAACATCCGTTGTATCAACAGTTCGAACAACAACTCAATGTCCTTGAAGGGGTGTCGGAAGAAGACAAGAAGCGTATGGTTCAGGAAGCTGCCACCCACATCAAAGACGGGGTATACAGTGGTTATGGTTTATTCATTGACGCGATGAATCAATTGTTGCCCAAGGCCACAGAATCATCCGGTATCTGGGCCCAACCCAATGGTGAAGCTTTTTATGCCGATGCAGTGAAGATGCTGGGTGATACGGATTTAACTCCTGAGCAGATACACAACCTGGGGCTGTCCGAAGTGGAACGCATCAGTGCTGAAATGGATGCCATTCTGGTGGCCAATGGGCACACCGATGGAACCGTTGGTGAACGCATGTTGGCCATCAATGATGATCCACAGTTTCTGTATGAAGATTCTGAAGCGGGCCGCGCTGCGCTGATCGCTGACCTCAACCGCTACATCGATGAGATCAATGTTCGCATGCCTGAGCAATTCGCCACAAAACCGCCTTATGAGGTGGAGGTTCGAGCGTTTCCCAAAGCCAGACAGGCATCGGCACCCGGCGGCATGTATTCATCACCCAAATTGGATGGTTCACAACCTGGTATTTACTGGATCAACTTGCGTGACATCAAAGCCAATCCAAAGTTTGATTTGAAAACCCTGACTTATCATGAGGCCAATCCCGGTCATCATTGGCAAGTGGCTTTGAATCTGGCCCAGGACAGTTTGCCAATGGTCAGAAGGATCGCTCCTTACAATGCCTATGTGGAAGGTTGGGCCTTGTATTCAGAGCTGGTGGCCAAAGAGATGGGGATGTATGAAAATGACCCTTACAGTGATCTGGGGCGGTTGAAAGCGGAATTGTTCAGGGCGGTCAGACTGGTGGTTGATACCGGCTTGCACCACAAGCGTTGGACCCGTGAGGAGGCCATTGAATACATGGCCGGGTCCACTGGCACCGTTGAATCCGATGTGGTTGCTGAAATTGAACGTTACATGGTGTGGCCAGGCCAGGCGCTTGGCTATAAACTGGGTATGATCAAGCTGGTTGAATTGCGTGACCGTGCTCGTCAGGCCCTGGGCGAGCGATTTGACATCAAAGCATTCCATGACCTGGTGTTGTTGGGTGGTGCCGTACCCATGTCGGTGCTGGAAGATAAAATTGAGCAGTGGATTGCAGACTATCCGGTCAGCCCGGTCAGCCAGTGAATTGAATCATTGCATAAGAACAGTGCCCGGGTTGCCGTTAGGTATTACCCGGGTCTTTTCATCGTCACTGTTGATCAGATTGAATGTTTACGTATGTTGTTGGTTTACCAGGTGATGTTTTTCTGATCGTTTTTGCTGGTGATCTGAAAGTCATTCCGGCATCAGTTTCTCAGGTTTTTCTATGTGCAGTTTCACCGTGCTGGCTGCACCGTTCTTGTCGAGGGTTACCACATAGAGGATGTTATAGTTTTCGTGACTCATCGGTGGGAACCGGGTGTCATTGATCAGTCGGTTGACCATGTCAGGGATGGTGTTGCTGTGGCCTATGATCAATACCTTCTGCCCCTGAATCAACTGCAAAAATTTCAGCACTTCAAATGACATCGGGTGATACAGTTCGGGTTTGACAGACGATTCATCTGCGATGAGTTCAGCGGTTTGTATGTTTCGCTTGAAGTCAGTGGTGAAAACCTGATCAAATTCAGTGTGTTGCAGTACCTTTTTCCAGTATTTAGCTCGCTCTATACCCGCTGCTGATAAATCAGGATCCGCTGAATCATCCACTTTCTCTGCATGTCTGAGGATATAAATCTGTGTCACTTCAGTGTTTGATTTCGGTTTTATTGATGACAGTTGTGTCAGTTCAGTTGATGGTTTACTGGATTTGGGTTGGTTAATCCAATTGATCAATAGACTGATCACCATTATTCCAAAGAGCACAATCAAACCGATTTCAACTTTTGGGTTGATGCGACTTTTGCGAATCGTGTAGTGACCCGTTTCTGCTGTTTCTTTGTTGGGTGGTTCAAAGCGATAACCCACTTTATGGACGGTCACTATCAACTCGTCTGTGATGCCTGCCATTTTGAACAGTTTACGCAATCGTGCCACGGCTGCAGGAACGACTTCCGGGGCACTGGGTTTGTCCCGCCAGACTTGATTCATGAAAGATTCTGTGGAAACAGTCTGACCTTCCTGGCTGATTAAAAATTGTAACACTTCAACGGCTTTGTGATCGATGCTGAGCCCGACCCCATTGGAAGTGATGGTGTGGTCATTGAAATTGATGTTCAGGTGTTTGAGCTGATATGTGGTGTTGTCCATCTGTTGCTCCGGTCAAATTGGTGTGTTTTGCATGCAGGATGCCAAAGTAACAACAATTTTAAATGAAATACGGGGCAAAAATTTAACATCAGGTAAAAAAAAAGCCACCTTCCCTGGTGGCGAGGAGTTGTCCAATCCCTTTGTCGTTCACTATATAGATGCAATTCAGTTCAGAGAACGATGTGTTTATTTACAACATAAGTGGGCGGAACAACTGTTTTCCTGTCTAGTTTAATGAAGCCTGAGTGTGTGTCAGGTCAATCAGGCCCCATCGGTTGAGGGTTTATCAGAAAGACTGGGTATATCGAAAATACGTTACCCGGCCATACCCGTCATACAAATTAAAGTCATATTGCCGGCTGCCAATGTTACCCAGACCCAATGGAGGGTATTTTTCTCCGGCATTGCGCACGCCCAGGGTAAATCTACCGTCCCAGGATGTGTGGTAATTGGCCTGGAAGTCATGCGTAACCCAAGTGGGTACATGCCCTTGCTGCTGGCCATCAACCACCGAATTGGCCTGGTCGCCAATCACATTCAGGTTGTAACCCAGTGACCAATTTCCCAGGGTATATAAATTGGACACAACCATGCGATCAGCGGGTGCCCCAGGGTCACCGATCTGGTTTCTTCCGCCATCAACAGACTGATCAAGTACGTGACTCCACTGCAGATTGTGTGTAAACCTGCCGCCCAGCGCCGCATAATTGAAGCGGGCATTCAGGTCCAGGCCAGATGTTTCAATCACCCCTTCGTTACCAAAGCCCCTGGTGCATTGAATGATGCCACCTGTGGCTGAATCCCGTTGACATCCCAGCCCGGCCGGTACCGGATCTCCGCTGATGTCGCGATTGATCAGAAACTGCGTCAGAAATGAACGGATGCGGTTTTCAATCTCAATGTTGTAGTAATCAACTGTGAAGTTAAACCAATCAACAGGTTCGTATGCAAGGCCGAATGAAAATTGTTGTGATTGCTCAGATTCCAGATTTGGATTGGCGATGACGATGGCCTGAACCTGAGTCCGGCAATTTGCAGCCAAACCTTCTGCCTGACAGGTTTGTGCGTCGGTGATGGTGTCCGCTGATGTGGATGGTTTCTGGTTAAGGATATCCAATGATGGCGCCCTGAACCCTTCACCATAAGATGCCCGTAAAGTCAGGTTATCCATTGGCTGATAGCGGAAGGACAATTTGGGTGAAAAATCATTGCCGTAATCTGAATAATCATCGTACCTTCCAGCCAGGCTCATTTCCAGGTTATCCATCAATGGAATCAGGGTTTCAAAGAACAGGGAGGTCACATCCCGGGTTCCCACCGCACTGTTTCCGGAAGACCCGCCAACCTGACCGGCTTCTGATTGCGGATCATACAGGTCGGCAAATTTCTCTTTGCGGTACTCTGTTCCAACGTATGCCGAAACCGGCCCATTGGCCATGTCAAATAAATCAAATGACACTGAACCAAAAACCTCGTCCTGATCGTACCGGCCATCACGGAAAATTGTGATGCGCATGGCATTCAGTACACTGGGGTCTGCATTGTATGGGTCCTGGAGGTTGTAAGTGCCATTTTGTATGGCATCAAAAGCTGCAGATCTGAGCAGGTAATTGCGGCCCACATCAGATGTGCGGTTATCTGACGTATTCATACCCAATTCCACTTCGGCCCGACCGATTTGTCCAGTCACACCAATTTCAAAATTGGTTCTTTGGTTGGTGACGTTGCTGTCGCGGTTTCCCAGCGCATCAAAGCGATGTCTCCAGTGTACCAGTTGTGGTTCAGGGAAGTTCACCGGGTCATAAACCGGGCTCAAAGGGTTACTGGGGTTATTGGGGCTGTCCAGAGTCAGTGGTGCAGGACCGCCGGCAGCTCTGACACTGCCATCTGGAACAGGTGCATACCGACCAAATGATTCGGTTTGATAAAAACCAGCGTTTGCCCAAAACATCCAGTCATTATTGATTTCATGTTTTGCTCTGGCAAAAAATGATTTATTCTCGGTAGAAGCTTCATCTGCAGCTGCCAGGTCAAAGTCATAGGCGCATCGACCTGTGGATTGGAGGATGTAAAATCCTGTGTCCGGAAAGGCACATCCATCAGCCACTGGGAAATAGCTGCCAGTTTCATTGCCGGAAGGAGAGACCGCACGAAAATTATTACTGAAGGTGGATGCACCGGCTACTTTCCATGGCAGGTCATTTTGATATATGATTTCCCGGTCATTCCAGGATATGCCTGCAATGATGCTGGTGGTGTCACCGGCTGAACCAAATAACACATAACCTTCTTCACGTTCTCCACCATTGGCGGGTATGCTTACTTCTGCTCCGCCTATCATCACTTCAGCACCCTGATAATCAGAACGGGTGATGATGTTGATCACGCCACCAATGGCATCTGAGCCGTATATTGCTGATGCCCCGTCTGACAGGACTTCAATGCGTTCAATGGCTCCCATGGGTAATGTATTCAAATCCTGTGAAGATCCGGTTGAAGGTGATTTGGGTAATCTGCGACCATCAATCAGTACCAGGGTACGGGCAGCTCCAAGCCCTCTCAATGATAAGGTTGATACCCCTTGTTGTGAACTGCCCGACTGTGGTCTGAATGAGCCAAAACTGTTAAAAGTGGTGTTTCTTAAAAAGTCTGCAGCGTTGCTTTCGCCACTGAGTTCGAGGTCTTCACGGGAATAAACGGTGACAGGCAGGGCACCCTCAACGTCAGAACGTTTGATTCTGGATCCAGTGACCACCAGTTTACTTTGTTCTTCAATGGCATCGCTATTGTTTTCCTGGGCCGAAGCCTGTGGCCCGAATCCGAGGGTGATGACGGCACCTGTAATCAAGGCTCTTTTCACTGCCAGGGTCATTGGGTTGTATTTAAATGTCATTTATGGTTCTCCAATTTTTTTAATGGTCTTTTGCCATCGGCTGATGTTATTTGAGTGGCCTAATCCATTACCTATTACATGTTTCGTAGATTGGCTCGTTCATTTATACTCATACTTGTTTAAGGACTCTGCAAGCAGGGGTCTGATATTCAGAATGGCGACAAACTGAATAATCCAACAAGTAGTAAAAGTTTAGTACTAAAATTGTAGTAGATCAAGAAAATGTTAATAAAAATTAATTTTTCTATTAAAAAAGAGCAGGTTAAAAGCCTCTGAATCAGATTCAGAAAGCCATTTATCACATTGAATTGTTTATGTTTTTTCAGCGACCGGCTTTATCAACCAATGAATCACGCCAGTGGATAATTCAGAGCGATCAAAAACACACAGGTAGTTGTTCATTAACGGCAAGCCGCAAATCGTTTGGTCTGGCCATTGGGGCATTTGCGTCATGATCATGAACAGCCAGCGATTGGCTTGTTTGGCGTGTTGTTGCCAGTAGGTCTGTGGCGAGAGGCGTAATTCTGTGATCTGGCCATTCAAGCCCTCAAAGGTGAAAATAACATCAGGCCACTGATCCAACTGTAGTTCATTTGTAAAGATTCCTTCACCTGATTGCAGCGCTGTGAGGCTTTGTTTAATCAATTCAGAAAAGGACGCATTGATTGTCTGCAAACAAGTGTGCAGGTAATCATATAATTTCTTTTGCAGCATCACAAAACTGCTGCCCGAATCAATGATGGCATTGGAAAAAAAAGAATGCAGGTGTTTGTCATCAAGAGGAGGGGCCGGGCATTCTTTGAAACCATCCACCCGAATACTGATGAGATTGGTGTTGTAGTATGCGTCATGCAGTACCCGCGTCGATCCTGCAGAAGGGATGTCATGATCACCTGAAAAACCAATGAAGAATGTGCCTTGATTTTCTGGAAGTCCGGCGATGTCCTGCTGTGATAAATTGGCCTCAGGCACATATTCAATGGAACGGTGGGTTAACAGCGCAAATTGATTCGCGACAATGCCATTGGCTTCAAAAGCAGTGAATAATGGGGTGATGTCATGTTCTGGAAATTGTTGAAGGTATGATTTGAATCCTGAGATGCCGCCTTTGTCATCGCTCACCGTAAATGGCCAGGGATAGGTGGCTGGTAAGGCGGGTGTTTGCTGGTCCAGGTAACTGCTGACATCATAGGCTTTGTTCAGATGATGGTAAGCCAGTCCCCAGATGCCATCAGCACCCTGAAAATTTTGTTGCTGTTCATCACAAGTGACTGACAGCGGTGCCTGTTCAAGGGCATGTTTATCCTCGTGATCAAGCTGGATGTGGGTGTTGAGTACCGGGCCTGCCCAGCCACCATTGCCATACACCACATCCTGAGCATAAACGGTGGTATTCATGTGTTGATCTTTTTCAGGCTGGTATTTCTTGAGGTCTATGGCCAGGGTGCTGCTGCCCGTGTCAATGAGCACATCAACAGGAATTTGTTCGCTGCCGATATACAGACGGGTGGTGTAAGCGCCAACACCCAAAGCCAGGTTGATGGGTAGTTTCAGGGTGTTGTTCAGCTTTATCATGGCATTCTCAAATGAAAGTGTGGTTATTAAAAGTGTTGTAAAAAAATCAGCGTGACAGACTCTGTGCCGGGGTTTTGTGAAGACAGGCGGCTGTTGGAGTAATGGTGCACCCCCAGTCCCAGCTGTTGTTGCTTATTGAATTCATACAACAGTTCCAAGCCGGAGCGAAATTCAATGGTATGACCCAGGTCAAGAAAACGACTTTCCTCATACAGTCCAATGCCACTGCCAATGGTTAAATACCATTGTTCGTTGAGTTTCACTGGATATTTCAGGTCACTGTAGAGGTAATTAAACCCGGCATCACCCCACTGAAAACCGACAGACGGAATCAGTTCCAGGCTGAACATGGGACTGAATCGCAATTCAATACCATACAAATTGTTTTTTAATTGATTGTCCCTGAAAACATTGATCTGACCAGCGGAAATTCCCCACCAGGTGGGTGGGTGATCAGTTGCCAATGCTTGGAGAGACCCGCTCAGTAGCACCATCCAGAGCAATGTACGATGAATCCGTTTATTCAATGGTATTCTCGTCTGTCTGAGCGCTTGTGTCAGGCTGCCGATCCAGTCTGAGCCGGAACGTTATCTCGTCTTGCATGCGCTTGACACAGGCCTTGCCTTCTTCAATACAGGCTTTTGATTTATGCAATTGTAACAAGCCCACATCACTGAGCCTGGGCTGCAACAAGACATCAGGTGGCTCTCCAGCCAGCCGGCTGCGGGTCAGGTGTGATGACATGATGTGTATGGAGTTTGAAATGACATCCAGGCCCTTGGGTTCGCGTACAGTTGACCCATCAGAACTGATCATTTTAAAAGCCCGCTGAATGCCGGATTTGGTTTTTTCCCAGAACCCCTGATCTTCTTCAAACTGCTCGTTCAGCGCTTGGTCTTTGGGGTTTAGCGGGGTCTCATCTTCTTCGATCACTTCATAAGAGTTAATGATGTCTGCATTGAGGTTTACGGCAATCACCCGGTCAGCACCCATGGCCCGGCAGAGTGTTACCGGAACAGGGTTTACCAGGCCACCGTCTACCAGCCATTTCTGGTCTTTCAATACACTGGGAAACAGTCCGGGAAAAGCCATAGAAGACCACAGCGCGTCATGGACGGAACCTTCACGCAACCAGACTTCTTTGCCGGTGCTGAGGTCTGTGGCCACGGCCGCAAATGGTTTGTTCATGTCTTTGAAGGTCAACGATTTCAGACCTATTGTTTCTTCAAACAACGTTTGTAATTTAACGGCATTGATGAACCCGGAGGCGTTGATGTTCAGGCTGAGAAATTGGCGGATTCTGGACTCATTCATAGATTGCGCCCATTCCTCCAGTTTGTCGAGGTTGCCGGTGGCATAACTGGCGCCGACCAGGCTGCCCACCGAACAACCGGCAATGACATCAGGTTCAATACCCATGCCTTCCAGGGCTCTGATGACGCCGATGTGAGACATCCCTCTGGCAGAACCACTGCCTAAGGCTAAACCAATTTTTGGTTTATTCATAATTAAATGTCTGTGAAAAATGTTCATTTTAACCAAAGCTGGTCACGAATGAACAAAAAAAACCAGCAACGGTGGTTTTGATTTACTCTTTCTCTGAGGACACTTAAAATAAAGCCATGCAAGGGATCACCGATCATACCCAACATCAGATCAATCATCATGACCAGTTATTGAAGCGGGCCGTAGAGGAACACAGCTTGCAATTGGCAGAGTTTACGCACCGTTCACACCTGTCTTTGGCGTATGTATATCTGGTTGAGCAAGGCTTTGATCAGGGTTATCATTCCATGACTGAAACGCTGCGCCTTTTTTTAAAAGCCAAAGGTGTGGATCCCACAAAATTTCATGTCACCCTGACCTGGGCCTGGATGAAAGCCGTATGGCATTTTATGCAACAGTCCGAACCAATGTCTTCTGCCGGTGAATTTTTGGCTGCCAACCCTGTGCTGCTGAACAAAGATGTTTTACTCAGTCACTACAGTCACGATTGGTTGTTTTCCGAACGCGCCCGAACAAAGCGCGTCAGGCCTGACCTTAATCCTTTTCCTGACAATTAAACTGTTGATCCTGGTGATACAACGGTATTAGGAATGTGCTTCTTTTATTTAAAAAGCTTAACTGGCGACCACCTGATTTCGGCCATGGTGTTTGGCCTGGTACATATTCTGATCGCTTTCTTTGATCCAGTCGGCTCTGGTCATGTTAGGTTTTAAACGGGACAGTCCGATTGATAACGTGGTGCTGAAACCTGGTAACAACTCACTGTTGGCCATGGTGCTGCGTATCAATTCAGCCAACGATTTGGCTTCTTGCCAACTTTGTTGTTCCAGTAAAACAAGGAACTCTTCACCACCCAGGCGAAACACCACACCATCATCACCCACCAGATTACGAATGATGGAAGCCACGCTTTTCAGTGCCTGATCACCGGTCTCATGTCCATGTTGATCATTGATGGATTTGAAATGGTCGATGTCGAGGACCATCAGGTGATTGCTCGCCGTCGATTTATGATTGTTTTCAATGATTTCATCCAATACCAGGGTCAGGTTGTTGCGGTTGTACAAACCTGTCAGAAAATCCGTAATGGCCACTTGATGCAGGGCTTTTTGCTGAATATTGATCAATCGAACACTGACCGCTGTGAACAATGAAATCAAAGTCATGGTGGCTATGATTCTGATGGCCAGTCCATGATCAAAAGTGACCCATGATAAATAAAATATCATCGCCAGGCCAATGCCATTGACTAACCAGGCCAGGCGTTCAGGCAACAGAAAATAAAAAGCCACCAAAGCCGGAAAACTCCACAGGACACCAATGATGCCTTGTTGGGGTATGGAAAACCAAATGAACAGCAGCATGGCAGGTGAAAGCAAAAAGAAACACAGGCCTGAATAATAGGTTTTCCAGATCAGAACTGTGAAGGTATTGAATGAAAACACCGCAATGATGACCAAGGCAGCAATGGCAACATGCCATTGTCCGTTGAGTAGGTTATTGATGGCAAAAGGGGTGATGAATACAAGGGCTACATTCCCCAGCCACATGGCTGACCGGTTCAGTACATTGTATTCACTGCGCTGGTATTCCAGCAGTTGAGCCGCCCTGATCAAGTCCCACACCTATTTTTCACACACCCATACAGTATATAACGATTTTCATTGTTGCTGATTAAAATTTCATCCAAAGCAAAACGACTCGGACAAAGGCATTTGCGCAGGGCAGTCGATTTTCTGGGAAAATATCCTTGCAATAGCAAATACAAATGATTATGATTCGCAATTGCGTTAAAGTGTGAAAGCCATATGCCCAACGGAATGAAAAACCACCTCAAAAAACAAATGCACACCTGGCATTGGATCAGTTCAGCCGTGTGCCTGATCTGTATGATGCTGTTTGCCATCACGGGCATCACCCTGAATCATGCTGAATACTTTGATGCAAGCCCGGAAGTTACAGAACATGAAGGTGAATTGCCACCAGAATTACTCAACGCTCTGAATACCCGGAAACCACAACCGAGGTTACCGGAAGACATCATCAATTGGATCAAAAGCCAGTGGTCTGTCGATACCGAGTTGTTGCTCAGTGACGCAGAATGGAACGCATATGAAATTTATGTGCAAAAAACCATCCCAGGCGGTGATCAATGGTTGTCAGTAGACCTTGAAACAGGACAGGTGAGTCACATGCACACTGATCGGGGGTGGATCAGCTGGCTAAATGACTTGCATAAAGGGAGGAACACACACACCGTCTGGATTTGGTTTCTGGATGTGTTTTCTGTGGCTACCCTGATCTTTTGTATCACTGGTCTGGTGCTGTTACAAATTCACTCAAAACGCCGCCCCATGACCTGGTACTTCACCTTTGCAGGTGTGCTGGTACCAGGCTTACTGATCGCGGTATTTTTTTAACGGAGGAAAAATGAAATATCTGTTTTGTTTGCTGTTGTCTGGGTGGCTTCAAGCCGCAGAATTTAAGTTGGAAATAGAGATTCCCCAATTACAGGTGGCTGAATATCACGCCCCTTATGTGGCAACCTGGATTGAGGACGATGAGCGCAAGGCCAAGTTGGCTACCAGCCTGTGGTATGACCAGCAGGACAAGTGGCTCAAAGACATCCGCCAGTGGTGGCGCAAGACGGGTCGCTATCAGTCAAGTCCTTATGATGGAGTCACAGGTGCCACCAGAAGACCGGGGATGCACCGCCTGTTACTCAACGACAAAACAATCGCCAGTACCCTCAGGCCTGGTCAATATTGGTTATACATTGAAGCAGCCAGAGAAGTGGGCGGGCGTGAAATTCTCAAATTACCTTTTCAATGGCCCCTTGTGGAGCCTTATCAGTATACCGCTCAGGGGGCTCATGAATTAGGCAAAGTCACCCTGATCATTCAACCATAGGAGTTTAATATGAAAACCACTTATCGCCTGACCTTGTTATTTGGAATGCTGACAGTCTGTGGCACGTCACAAGCCCATAAACGGTGGTTATTGCCATCCATTTTCAGCGTTTCTGAAGCCCAGTGGGTAGCAGTGGATGCCTCGGTGTCCAATAACCTGTTCTATGTTGACCGGCCTTGGCCTCTGACCAGTGTCAGCGTGACTGCGCCGGATGGAAAACCTGCGAAAACTGACAACCTGAATGAGGGGCACCGCCGCAGCAGTTTTGATGTTTATTTGGATCAGCCCGGCACTTACAGAGCATCCACTGGGGGTGATGTGTTTTTTGTTCAGTACAGCTCGGTCGATGGTGAAGTGACAAGAGACCGGGCATTTGATTTGTCCAGCCTCAAGGCCAGTGTGCCGGCTGATGCCACTGCGGTGAACTATGCCAGATCAGTTAGCCGTCTGGAAACCTACATGACCCTTGGAGCGCCAGACCAGAAGGTCTTCACACCTTCTGGCCGCGGTCTTGAGCTCAAGCCGGTTTCACATCCAAATGATTTGTATGTGAATGAAAAGGTGGCATTACAGTTTTTGGTTGAAGGTAAACCAGCAGTGGGTCTTGAGGTATTGATGGTATGGGAAGGAACCCGATACCGTGATGAAGAGGGAGCGATTAATCTGCTCACCGATGATCAAGGCACAATCACTTTTACACCAGACAGAACAGGCCGGTTTTTATTGGAAGCGGGGGCTGAGAAAGTCCTCACGGAAGATCCGGTATTCAGCACTTTATATATGACATACATAGGGACTTTTGAGGTCCTTCCACAGTGAATCCCAAAACATCAATTAACAAGAATAACAGAGAACTATTGAGATGAATCAAAAAATCAAATTAAATGCCCTGGCCCTGATGATCAGCGGGATCATCAGTGGTTCAGCACTGGCGCAGACTGCAGTTGAAGTGAGTGAACAACAGATGCAGGAAAACAACCAGCAGGAACATACTGAGGACATGGCGCCGATGAAAGTCTGGGGCACCAAAGTCAAAGCAACTTCAGTGAACATCAGCGATGAAGACATCACCATGCGTCAGGCTGATCACCTCAGTGATTTATTGCGCAGCATTCCTGGAGTGGATGTGGGCGGGGCGCATTCGTTGAATCAACGCATCAATATCCGCGGTCTGGACGATAAAGACCTGGCAATCACCATTGATGGTGCGGTGCAAAACACCTATATGTACCACCACATGGGTAACCTGCAAATCCATGCTGATATTCTCAAAGCAGTAGCGGTTGAAGTGGGCACCAATTCAGTGGTTAATGGCGGATTGGGTGGCGCGGTGCGCTTTGAGACCAAAGAAGCCAAAGACTTGCTGGACTATGGTCAGCAATTCGGAGGACGAATTCAGGGCTCTTTTGCAAACAATGACTCCATCGGCGGCTCTTTGTCACTGTTTGGTCAGCTGAATGATCAATGGGATGTGCTGGCTTATTATAACCATGTGGACCGCGATAACTATGTCGTTGGTGGAGGTCGCATCGTGGGTTCTGATGGCGTGGTAATCAATGAAGATGGTGAAGTTAAAGGCCTGGCCGGCACCACCAAGGATGGTTTGCTTAAGTTCGGTCTGGACATCAGCGCCCATCAGCGCCTTGAATTCGGCCTGGAAAATTACCATGACGAAGGCCAGTATAGCTACCGGCCAGACATGGGGCTGGCCACTGATTTGGCGATTGCCGATAACCTGGGCCTGCCACTGACTTACCCCACTGAGTTCACCCGTGACACTTACACCCTGAACCATGAACTGTTTTGGGGCGAAAATTCCTCATTGAGAACCGCCGTTTATCACAACAACAGTCACCTCAGGCGCGATGAAAGTGGCATCGCTGTGGTGTTCCCGGACAGCCCGTCGCTGATCGAAGGCACAGCACGCAATGAAGGGTTTAGCGTGTTGGGCAGGACTGAACTGAGCCACTTGCAGAGTCATCAGTTGACCTATGGCGTGGAGTTTGTTGATTACACCACCACTTATCAACGTGAAGGACAAGAGGTTTCCGGAGAAGATGCGAATAATTTCGCCCTGTATATCGAAGATCGCATTGGCTTCGACAATGGTTTCTACTTTACCCCGGGTATCCGATACGACCGGTATGATGTGGATTCGGTGGTGGTGAATAACACCTTTGATGAAGTCACTCTGGCCCTGGCCCTGGATTACGCTGTCACCGAGCGGCTGAACCTGGGGTGGAGCAGTACCCAGTTGTTCAAAGGACCAGAATTGTCAGAAGTGTTTGTTGGAGCTGGTATCCGCGATACCGAAAACCCAAACATCAAAGCTGAAACCGGGGTCAATCATCAGCTGTCATTCACCTATCAGGCTGGTCATGGCTTTGATTTTGGTGCCACTTTATTCCGCACTGAAATCGATGACTACATTTATGAGTACGCAGATGACAACGTTGGTGATCTGTCCATTGATGGATTTGAAGCCTTCATCAGTCACCGCACCGGTCAACTGACAACCTTGCTGACCTATGCCAGCCAGGACAGTGAACTGGATGCCTTCACATCGTATCCTGAATTTGAAGGAAGCCGGTTGGATCGCTCTATCGGTGACAACATCGATCTGACTTTTGACTACCTGCTGCCCAACCTTAATTTACACCTATTCTGGAATACCCGGTTTGTCGATAAACTCGGTGCTGAGCTTGACCTGGACGAGTTAAATAATCCCAAAAAAGCCCACACCGTGCATAACTTTTCGATGCGTTGGGTTCCACAACAGCAGTTTCAGGGGCTGGAGTTGACATTGGGCGTTGATAATTTGTTTGACAAGTTATACGCTTCACATGCCTCCAGAACCGGTGATTCATTCCATCCCCGGTTTGGCGCTTTACACCTGACGGATTATGAACCGGGTCGCAATGTCAAGTTTACCCTGGCATACAAGTTCTGATCGTTCAGCATAATGGCACCTGACGTCTCAAAGCCCGGAAGAACAACCGGGCTTTTTATATGATTCACTGTTGCAGGGTCAGTATCAGGCGCCGGGAGTGGGGCTGGTCCCGGTGTTCACACAGGTAAACCCCCTGCCAGGTACCGAGTCCCAGCTGGCCATGGGTCACCGGAATGGTCAGTTGACAGCCGAGCAGAGAGGACTTGATGTGCGCTGGCAATATCTTATAGAAACAAAAAAATGTGAATTCACAAAATGAATAAACCTACATAAACCATATACCACCTTGGTTTTGGCATTCCTCAATACTAAATTCTATTCCAAATAAAGCCATTCACAAAACCTACAGTGTGAAACTATATTTTTCCAAAGTGTGAATTATTCTTTTCAGGATAAAAATAGCAATGATTTTTAATAGTATGAATATTTAAACCGAATTAATGAATATAAAATTCACACTAATTCAGTTTCTATTGACTCAAAATAGGATAAGGCGGATAGAAATAAATACCTCTGTTAAATTGCATGGCGGTAAAGTCTCTCATCTAATAACATTTACACTTAACAACTGATGCGGATGTTTGCGGATTTTATTCCCGCCTCACATTTTGCGCTGCCAAACCATTCAATCCATAAATTATATTTTTAATACCAGACCATTTAAATAGTGGGTGATCAATCGTCAGTTCAAACTGGTGGACCCATTGGCTTATCTATCCTAAACGCTGTTGCTTAAATTTACTTGCTGGGATCATCCAAACAGAGAGCAACATTCAAAAATTTGGCCAAAATAAACCTCCTTTCCAAAATACGTTTCGAGCAAAATACTCAATCACAACGTGGTATTCCTTTTTAATAATTCAAGATTGAGATTACTGTAAAATATGAATAATACAATTTATACAAAACAAAAAGGGAAAATTAATGAAAAAAATCTCAAGGATAGAAAATGATGTCCAGGATACGACCATTAAAGCATGGCAAGAGTTATGCTCTTATATAGATGAGCTAGCTGAAAGAGGTGGTAAAGAGTTTTCTCCAGCTGAACATTTGGGGCCAGACTTATTTGCTCAAATCCATACACTACCAGAGTCTATAGGCAAACTTAAAAACGTCAAAAAGATGTGGTTATATGGAAGTAAGTTGAAACGAATCCCGCCCGAAATTGGGCTAATGGAGTCGCTTGAATATTTCGACCCCTATACATCATACGACTTACATTGGTTCCCATATGAACTAGCAAACTGTAAAAAATTAAAAGACAGTCGAATCAGCACGAGAGCATTATATGGGAATTATAAATTTCGTAATGGATTTCCAAGGTTAAAAAATAATCCCGTCAGATATCAAGGCGATAAGTTGAACTGTAGCATTTGTAAAAAAACAATAAGCTATGACATGACAAACCAGCTTTGGATTTCATTACGAATCGGCACTGATGTAGTTCCTTTACTGGTTAATTCTTGTTCATCAGAATGTGAAAATAAATTACCTAAACCTCCAGACAACTACGTTCAGAAACCTCATAAAGGTGGTCATGATTTGGAGCAGCCTCTTACAGAAGACGAACAATGGGATATTGTGTATAAACAAAGACTCAAAGAAGCAAGGAAGCCTGAATCAAAACTAGTTGCAGATGAACAAGTTGCAAAAAACAATAAATCCAAACCTAAAGTGTTCAAGCTGATTAAGAAACTTTGGGATAAATAATATTTAAATAGTGTGTTTTTCTAATAGATTCAAAGGATGCCTAATTGGCTTAGCAGTCGGCTGTAGTGGTCAAGTAATGAACAATTCTATGTTTTAGTTACCATTCTTCAATTAAATTAAAGTTTCAATTTCAAATTAAATAATGCCCTTTGCATATTTCCTCTTCTAAAACTTTTATGAGCGGGGAAGAAGCTGATTTATTACTTTAAAAAAATTTAATAACTAATCTTTCTATAACACTTATTATTAGAAATCATACTTCCCATACAGATTTATCTTGAAACAATATGTTTGAGATGGGCAAATTAATTATTTGCTGCACATATTTGTATCTATGTGCTAAATTATTATGTGCATGTATATGGGGGCTTTGGGGTGTATTGGGTTCTAATTATTGTATCGATTGTTGTTGGCTTTATTGAATGGTATGAAGAAAAACCTGTCGAGAATCAGAAAAAATGGCCAAGATGGACTAAGTTTATTTGTGTTTTAATAGTTGCCGGAATCGGCTCAATTGGATTGCTTGAAGGACATTTTGCAAAGTATGAAGGATTAAAGGCATACAAAGATAAAAATTTTATAACAGCAGTTGAAAAGTTAAATGTTGCATACACTAGTCCATTTAATACCCGAGCAGTTATTGATACTCTGGGCCTAAGCCACAAAAAACTTGCTGACAATGCAATTAGCATGATTGTTGCAAAAAGTGCATATCAAAAGTCTATTGAATACTTTTCTGAATCTCGGCTTCAATACCCTCATTCTCCTATTTCGAAGAATGGATTGATAAATGTTTACAGGCGATTGAAAGATTGGGAGGAGTTAGATAGCTTGATAATAAGTTTTGAAAATGAAATTCAAACTAATTTTTTCAAAAATGATGATGGCGGTAATATTATTCCAAATCAGAAGGCCACTTATTTAACTACATTGGGAAATATTTTTTCTGATCAGGATAACCCTAATAGATCTGATTCGCGTGCAGTCGAATATTATCAATCAGCGCTAGATACAGATCCAAGTAACATATTTGCAATCTTAAATATGCCACCAAGACTAATTGATTTGGCTAAATCAAGTCCAGTTAATTCTAAAAAAAGAATTGGTTATTTAAAGACTGCTCTACACCTGTCAAAGGCTGGTCTTAAATTAAAAGATCCCAGTGATAAGGCTTTCTCAGCACTTTCATTAATACAAATAGGTTCAATGCAACATGGTCTGAATATTAATGATACTGAGTTTTTTGAGTCTATTAAGCTTGTAGAAAAAAACAAAGATGACTACGAAAACATCGATAAATGGTTTGTTTTAGTTAAAGCATACTTGAAATTAGGTAATCATGCCAAAGCTATCAATTCATTTAACAAAGCATTAATTTTTAACTCTCGCTTTACCAAAGCTCACCATGAATTAGCAGCTAATTATTGGATTATATTAGGAAAAGCAGACATATATCCTTTTTTAGAAATAATCGATTCGTAGCATGAATAAAATATACTGTATTTGTTTTTTGATTATCACTTCTTGCCAAAATAGAAATGCAAAAATATTGGGTCAGGAAATCAATATTGCTGGAATGAATGTAAATTGCGGAAATGTAGTTACAGTAATTGACAATATAGATGATATCGCAATGGCCAGACCCGGTTACATAATTCTCAACCCAATGTTTTTTAATTTGAGTGCACCATTGCAGCATTTTATATATGCTCATGAATGCGCACATCATTTGTTGGGCTCAGATGAGTATTCTGCTGATTGTTGGGCAATGAAAACTGGAAGAGACCAAGGTTGGCTTCCTCCGTTTGCGGCCACACAAGTTGGGCAAGCTTTTTTAAATAGTCCTGGCGACTGGACACATGCACCAGGTCCTATTAGAGTTCAACAAATGCAGGCTTGTTACAATACTCCCTAAGGAAAATTAAAATAGAATCAAGTTGGTGATTGTTTATTTACTTTAATTACATGGAAATACTATGAAACAATTTAATTTGTTAATTCAAACACCTGGACGAGGATATTATTTAATTACAAAAGAAATTACTGATGCTATAGGAGATGATGTTGGGATTATTGATGTAGGTCTGTTGCATGTTTTCCTTAAGCATACATCAGCCAGTTTAACTATCAATGAAAATGCGGACCCTACAGTTAGGGATGACTTCAAAAATTTTGAAGAAGAATTGGTTAGAAGAGACTTTCCATTCACTCATGATTACGAAGGACCAGATGATTGTCCTGCGCACATAAAATCATCATTGTTTGGTTGTGAGCTAACTATTCCAATTTCAAACGGTAAATTGGCGCTGGGAACATGGCAAGGTGTGTATTTGTGTGAACATCGAGATTCCACCCAGAATAGGAACTTGCTGATTACTTTGAATAATTAGCATTATGATTGAAGTTGCAAATATCACTCACCAAGCTTGTCAATTTTTTGGCTTATTAATTCAGTGAATTTTCCTGGATTTTCATTGCATGCTTTACATACATAAATGACTTCAATGTAATCTAGATTTCTGTCTCCAATTTCATACTTGGAAACATAGCTTTGATTTTTTGCTAACTTTTTAGCAAGTTGAATTTGGGTTAAGCCAGCACCTTTTCTGATCATTTTGAGTTCCTGTCTTAGTAAGCTATAGCTTTCTTCCCAAATACTTTTCTTCATGGAAAAGGACTTTAGACTATAATCAAAAATATCCCGAATTGGGATATTTGATTTGACTTGGTAATTAAAAATAAGAAAGTAGGGTATGAAGAATCAGTCTAAGAAAAGTCTAACAAAGTCGGAAAAGGTAAAAATAATCAAAGAAAATTATAAATTGAAATCGAAGCCTGTTGATTTCAACAAACTGCCTTACATTAAAAAAATTTATTTACTCGCAGTTCTCAGAGTTCTGACCGATGAAGAATTCAATAAGATAATTCCTTTGAGCAGCAATACAAAGACAAAGAATTTGTCACCTACTCAGAGCATGGACGAGAGTATTCTTGACTGTCTCAATTCTTCAAAAATTATTTTAGTTGACCCAAATTCAAATCATAATTCATTCAACTTTAATCATGAAAAATGCCTGGGATTTAAGATAAGTGAAGTGTTTTGGATAATTAATATTTGTCAAAATGATGGTGAAAGACTGCAGCTTTTTGAGAGCTACAGATTAATTTATGATAACTTGACTAAATTTGTACCAACTGACCTTTCCCCAAACTTAATACCACAGCTTGGATGAGATAATTTCATTTTGACCCCTACCCAGAAACAGTACCAGCCAAAACTAGAGATTTCTGACTCTTTCTCTGTTGTTGACAAAACTCCTTGG
>NZ_MVBD01000017.1:0-60761 GCF_002000055.1 Marinicella sediminis
AGGGCTGTGACCATGATCGGCGATCGGTCAAGGCAAACTGCCACCAAGTCACCGGCGCCTATGCCCCTGGCTTGCAAATAAAGAGCCAACTGACGGCTGGCCAGCTCCAACTCACCATAAGAGATGACCTTGCCTTCATGCAACAAAGCGGGGGCACCGGGGGTACTTTGAGCCTGACTTTCAAACAGTTGATGCAAACACCGATCTGCAGCCAATTCAACTCCGGTGTCGTTGAATGCAATCAACAACTGATCTTTTTCGATTTGACTGAAATAATCATAGGCATGAAGGGGTTTGTCTGTGCTTGATAAGACGTTGTCCAACAACACACAAAAATGTCCATACAGTTGCTGAATGTAGGCTTCTGAAAAACAGTTCTTATTGTATTTCAGATTGATTTGGTAATGATCGCTGTGCTCCAGCACCTCTAATTCCAGTTCCCGCTCACCCTGTTGCACAATGCCTTCAACTGGTTTGACACCCATGGTTGCATAAGTGTCTTCGGCTAAACCCGCGTCTTGTATGAAATTCTGGAATACGAACGTCACTTGAAACAACGGTTCACTGTTTGCTTGATTGGGTTTGAGGTCTTTAATGATTGCTGGCAATGGGTAATTGGCATGATAGAGCCCATCGACCATGGTAGCTTGAACCTGGCGAATGAAATCAATCAATGGTGCATTGGCATCAGCCGTCAGACGCAAAGGGATCACATTGACAAAGTAACCAAATTCCGTCTGGAATTTTGGGTCCGTGCGGCCCATTGAGGGCATCCCATAAATGATTTCATTTTGGCCTGAATAATGGCTTAATAAAACATGAAATGTGGTCAAAAAGAGTACAGACGGTTGGGTGGTGTGATCCTTGGTAAATTGTTTGATCAATGCAAACTGGTCTTGGGACAATGTCTGGGTTAAAACACCTGCATCTACCTGACTGGTATTGAGGGCTTTTCTGTCCGGAATAATCGTCAAACCGGGTAAGGAACCTGACAGTTGCTTTTGCCAATAACTTTGATGAGACCGCCCTTCATCAGAAGCCAATAGCTGGCTTTCCCACTGGGCAAATTGGGCATATCCATTGACCACATCAATGGTGGGTTGGGATTGTCCGGAGCGGTGGGCCAAATAAAATTCAAACAGTGATTTGAGCAAGATCAACGAAGAAGTCCCATCAATGATGGCATGGTGAATCACCACCAGAAATACATCCGCGTCATCAAACCGATGCAAACTAGCCCGATAAAGCGGACCTGTGACCATGTCAAAAGTTTCTTGAAATGCGGCCTCTAATGTTTGCTGTTTTTGCTCAGCGGTCAAGCCTGGATGCTGCAGCACATTGATTGATTGTTTCAAGTTGGTTTTGTGGCTGAAAAACAATCGATTTTCTTGTTCCTCGACACAAGTACACAACAAAGGGTATTTTTCCAGGACTGACAACCACGCGCTGTGTAACGCATCAAGGTCAGGTTCGGCATTGAACTCAAAGCACAATGGCACATTGTAAGCGGTCATTTCAGGTGCCCGTTGTTGTACCACAAACAAACCCTGCGCACCAATTGACATGGGGAAGTGTTGCACCACTTCACCAGTCAGTTCGGCATGGTCTGATGGTTGTGCCAAACCAGCAGAGCCGAGCAATTCCATCAGCTTGGGTTTGTATTTAATGATGTCCTCTTTGATGCTGGGCGTAATCGCCCCTTTTGCAGCAAAACAATTCAGTTGATCACCTTCAACTGACAACCTGATGCCTTTATTGACCAAAACAGTGAGAAAATCATGGAGTTCTTTCATTGCCTCATCCCCTTAAAAAGTTAATTTTTGAGTTGAGTCTTGGTCAGTGTCTTCACCGGCCTTAAGCATTTCCAACATGTCTTCCAACTGTTGAGGATTGCTTTGCTCAGTTGTCTGGCTTTCTTGGTTTTGCATGTGATCACCTAAGTAAAATGGTCTTTTTGGTCGCGGCATGGGTTGTAGAACAAAGGCATCAGAAGGCGCTCCCCTGGTATCCGATGATTCTGGTATTTTGAACACCCGCAACTGTTCCAATTGTTTTTCAAATTGCGCACCCAAATGATTTGAGAATGCCTCAATCGTCACATGTTCAAACAAGATACTTGGCAGAATATCAACGCCCAATAAATGATTGAGTTCTTTGATCAACGCAGCCAACCCCATTGAAGACACACCCAATTCAACATAATTCAGGTTTGTGGCCACCTGTTCGGTGGGGGTTTTCAATAAACCTGCAATGAATTGTGTGACAAATACCCGGGCTTTTTCCTCAACGGTCATCACCAACTCACTGCTTGCTTCAACCACTGAATCGTTGTGCTCTGGATGGTGAAAGATGTAGCCGGTGTTTTGAGGTTGTCGGTCTGCCTGTTTGAATTGCAGTTGTTCAATGACCATCAATATATGTCCCTGAGCATCAAGGATGTTGACATTCACAGCACCTGAATCAACGTGTTCAATCATCACATACTGTGGTGCACCTGCGGTCATCAGGAGGTGCAATGACGCAAAACCCACGGCAATTACCGCTGGGTAATCTTCAGTCGGTTTTTCGCGGAGCAACAATGCACGGGCAGGTATGACAATGGCAGCTAAATCAATGGCTGCCAGGCCATCAATCACGTTGCTTTCATCAGACCGGCATAACTCAACAACAACCCGTTCCCCATGATGGTAAAAACTGTTTTCAAAGGCGATATGTTCAACAACAGCTTGTGCTTTGAATTCAGTCACATCAAAAGTCAATGGCTGAAGTTCCCCTGCGGCCAAATCAACATAACTTTGCAAACAGACTGCCACTTCATCGGTTGTTTTACGGCACAGTTCCACACCCATTTGGTTTTTGCTTAAGGGCAGCAAAGAGACTTCAAAGTGACTGCTGTCTTCCACAACCACAGGTTGCTGTGCCCAGGCAGTGTTGGTCAAGTGCAAAACAAAACTGGCTTGTTTATCAGGCATGGAGGCTTTGATTGCCAGCAACGCCATTGCCAGTTGTGTGCTGGGTAAAATAATCGCCTGATCACCTTGTTTTTGCACAAACCGATTTGATTGACTGATTTGGGATGTGAATCGCAATTGACTCAAATCCGACTGGTTTTGTTGCAACAACGGATGAATGACTGATCTGCTGTCTGCCTGACCATTGTTTTTAGCGGCCAGTTGTGCTGCCTTGAGGGGCTCAGTTGCAACCCAAAAACGGCTCCGCTCAAATGGATAAGTCGGCAATGGAACCCGCCTGGCGGTGTTGCCATACAATCGGCTGTAATTCAGTTGATAGCCTTTGACAAACAAGTCACCAAGGGTGCTCAGTTGTTCCAGATAAACCCCTTCATCAGGCTCGCCAGGCTGCACCACATGGGCTTCGCATTGCTCAATACAGTAATTACCAAAGTTCTTCAGGGCAACCTGCTCTTTAACGGTAAAGCCATCTACCACCCCTGCAAATACAAACCCTGACTCACGCGTGTCCAGCCAACCTTTCAGCTGTAACCTCAGTTCCTCTGCACTTCTGGACACACAGGCCAGTCGATGCTTGAATGTGCTTCGACCAGACAACAATGTATGGCCAATGTCCAGCAAGGAAAAATCTTGACCAGTCTCAAGCCAGGCAATCATGTCAGTGATCTTTTGTTGCAACTGTTGCGCCGTTCTGGCACTGAACACAATCAGGTTACCAAGGGTTTGGTCAATGGTGCCTGGCCGCTTCCCGGGCTCTTCAAGGATGATGTGTGCATTGGTTCCACTGAAACCAAAAGCACTGGCAGCCGCACGACGAGGCTGGTCATTTTCCGTAGTCCATTCTTTGAGTTGGGTGTTCACATAGAATGGTGACAGGTCCTGGCCCTCGGTTTCGTAAGCCGGCTCTAGATGAGGTGTAGGTGGAAGTTGTTTGTTTTTCATGGCCAACAACAATTTCAGTACTCCGGCAACCCCAGCTGAACCCACCGTGTGACCAATGTTCATTTTGACTGAACCCAGCGCATGAGTTGGACCGTTTTGGGCCTTGTTGTCAAAAACGCGTTTCAATGCCAGGTGTTCAATGGAATCACCAAAAGCCGTACCTGTTCCGTGTGCTTCAAGGAGTTGCACTGAAGCCGGATCAATTTCAAATCGCTCATACACCGATTCAAGCAATTCGATCTGGGCTTTTGCGTTGGGCGCAATGATGCCATTGGAACTGCCGTCCTGGTTGATGCCACTGCCAATGATGGTGCCATGGATGTAATCACCATCTCGTTGTGCGTCAGACAGTCTTTTGAGGACCAGTACACCGGCGCCTTCACCCGGGACAAAACCATCACCCTGGGGGTCAAATGAGCGACACGAACCCGTCCCTGATAACATGCTGGCACGGTTAGCGACCTGGAAAAAGCGTGGCGTTGGTTGCAGGAAAATACCACCAGCCAGTGCCATTTCAGTTTCTCTGATCCACAAACCCTGACATGCCAGGTGGATGGTCACCAAAGAACTTGAACAAGCTGTGTCAATTGCAATTGTGGGTCCACGCAGATCTAATTCATAAGCAATCCTGGTAGGAATCATCGATTCGGAATTGCCCCAAAATGATTGGGCAGGCGGTTCTGAAGTGATTAAACTGTCATAATGTGAACCACCACAACCCACATAGACACCGCATTGTTTACCACCGATTTTATCTGTGGCATATCCGGCATTTTCCAGGGCTTTCCAGGACTCCTCCAGGAAGATCCGTTGTTGAGGGTCCATGTAAGTGGCTTCTTCAGGTGATATCCTGAAGAACTCAGCATCAAATTGATCGATGCCATTAATAAAACTGCCTCGTGTGCAATAATCTTCGGCATTGATCTGCGATCCCGCACACTCGGCCTGAGGCCATCTGGTCACTTCATCAACCAACTCCCTGCCTTGTTGTATGTGGTCCCAAAACTCATCCAGTGAATCGGCCTGAGAGAAACGGCCGCTCATTCCTATCACGGCAATCGGTTCAATTTCAGCCTGACTCAGCGTTGCGTGCTGCTCAGCTTGTACCTCCCTTTGACTGGGATTCCAGAAACGGGATTCCTGGTTCACAAGATCCAAGCGGGTTGAAGGTTCAACCGAATTGTTTTGTGGCTGCCCGACCAGGGCTGGTTGAGTACCCTCCGGTGCTTGTTGCCCAGAAACCACCGCGTGGTTTTTATTGATGTGTTGCGCCAATGACTCAACATTGCTGTGTTCAAACAACACCACCGTTTCTAAATCAATGTGTAATGCTGAGTTGATGTCACGAATCAAGCTGACTCCAATGATTGAATCAACGCCATACTCTGCAAACGGTGTTTTGTTTTGGATGATTCCTGGTTCAATTTTCAAGGCGCTGGAAAGGCTTTGTTTGATCACATTCTGGATTTCTGACAAGCCCATTTGGCTGCTTTGTTGAGTCGTTCGCTGAGCGGTTTGTTCGACCACTTGCGCATCAACAGCTGCCGTTTCATCTGATGCCTGGTGTGCCAAGGTTCCAGCGTAATTCTGCGTGACATACGCTGCCAGTGACTCAACGTTGCTGTGTTCAAACAACACCACCGTTTCTAATTCAATGTGCAACGCTTCATTGATGTCTCGAATCAAGCTGACACCAATGATTGAATCCACACCGTAGTCTGCAAACGGTGTTTTGTTTTGGATGATTCCTGGCTCAATTTTAAGCGCAGCTGATAGTTTTTGTTTGATCACATCTTGGATCTGTGTGTTCATGATGTCCTCTGAATCGAATGAGGTTGTGTCTTGAGTTTGTTTGACAGTGGGTTGGCCTTCAACATGTTCAATCGGCTGGTTTTGCCGCGGTGCTTGCGACGGAATTGGGTATGGCTCAGACTCCTTTTCATTACCATTGACCTGGCGGGTCAGGCCATCGCTTTGTGCGACGATGATTTGTTGACCCAATGAGTCGGCGATTTTGGCAGGGAATTGAACCGCATGAAAACCTTCATCAAACAATACATTTTGCCAGGTTTTTGAGTTCAGTCCTGGGTTGCCAGGGATGCGCAACTCACCATCTTCATACAACCACCAACCTTCAAGCAAACCAAAGGTAAGGTGACCAAACAGTGTCCAGGTACCTATTTCATTGATCAGTAAAACCCCTTCTTTAGCCAGTATCGCTTTGCTGTTGCGGATGGTTTCCCGGATGTTTGGGGTCGCATGCAACACATTGGTTGCAATGACTATGTCGTAATCTGCAAATTGAGTCGCTTGTTGATTCAATGGTTTTGAAACATCAAACATACTGGTTTTTAAGTATGGCATTTGAGGTGCATATTGCTGTTCTGCATACAGCAAAAATGCTTTGGAAATATCGGTGTAACAGTATTCATCAATGCGGTCTTTGTAGCCATCAAGCAATGGGATCAGCTGTGATGTGGTGCCACCAGTTCCTGCGCCCACTTCGAGAATCCGGATTTTGTGCTGGGGCGCGGTTGTTTGTAAATGGTCCAGCTGAGCTTTGAGTGCTTCTTTCAGGACCCGGTTATAAAAATCTGCCACCACGTTGTCTTTGTAGATCCCTTCAACCAATGCCATGGATGAACCAGGGAACATGACTTCTGTGGCCAGCTTACGTCCCTGTAATACCTCAGGCAATGATTTCAGGCAGGTTTCCAACAGGGTGATTTGGGCTTTTCTGTTGGGGTTTGTTGACCACCTGGCTGTGGCTGCATGCCACTGATTCCACAGCGTTTCTGTTGAAATGGTCGCGTCAGCAGAAGTCAAATCGTGGTTGTGTAAATAAGTCAGCGTGCTGTGTAACCATTCACGATAGAATTCCGGGACATCAGCATCCATGTTTGCCTTGGTATCGGGCTGTTCAAGATCGACACCTGAGTGACGCAAAATCGACGCCAGTAACTGCCCGGCCAACTCATCCAGCTCACTGCTGTTGTATTCGTTCTCCAACGCCTTCAGTTCATCGGGTGGCAGGTTCGCTGTTTCAAGTTGACTCATGTCAACCACTTGAGTCGAGGTAAATTGCCTGGCTGGCGCCAAAGTTTCTTTTACAGACAAGTTCTTCAATGCTTTTGTGCCCAGGGTTTTGATCAGTCCCAACTGATCAAACGGTCCTTCCATCAATTGTTGCAATGCCTCAAGGCCTTCCTCTGATTCGATGGAGCCAATACCCGCACCTTCCATGATTTTTCGATAACCCTCGTTACCCACAATACCAATGTTCCCCCAGTAGCCCCAATTGATGACTTTTGTGACCCATTTGTTTGATGCAGAAATGGCCGATGCGAAAGCATCTTTGAAGGTACAACCTGCTGAATAATTAGACTGGCCAGGCGTCTTAAAGAAAGAAATGATGGAAGAAAAGAACAACATGAAATCCAATTCACAATCCCGGAATACTGATTGCAGGTTTACGCTGGTATCAACCTTGGCCCGCAAGGTTTTGGTAAACGCCTCATCGCTCATCTGGGCAATGCTTTGATCTTTCAAAACAATCGCAGAATGAACCACACCATTGATTTGGGGATGAATTTTTTGCAATTCTGATGCCATTGATTTCAGCGAGTTCAAATCAGTTGCATCGGCTTGAAAATATAAGGGTTGATTGCCTTTTTCACCCAATAATTCACACTTGGCTTTGATTTCAGCATTGAATTCGCTTCTGCCAATCCACACTATTTTTGCATCGTATTGCTCAATCAAGTGACTGCTCAACAATTCGCCCAAGCCACCAGCACCACCCAGGATCACATAAACGCCGCCCGCTTTGTATACCGGCTTAAACTCTTTGCCCAGTTCAACCTGACCCAGACCCATGCGGTACCATTGACCATTGCGGTGAGCCAGCGGATTGCCCATTGGGTCAAATGGTTGAGACAAACATGATTTGGCCTGGGTTGTGTGCAAAGACTCAATGTCCAACAACCTGATGTCCCAATGCGGGCACTCCTTGGCCAGGCTACCTACAAAGCCAATCACACCACTGTGGCAAGGATTGATAGATTGCCTTTGGGTGACGAGTACAGCTCCCTGGGTGATGATGGTTAATTTCAGCGGCTGGCTGCCTTTTTTGTCGTTGATCAATGCCCGGGTCAATTTAAACAAAGCAATGACACCGCGTTCCTGTTCCTCGATCATGGCCTGGAAATCTTCTGCGCTTTGGGCTTCCTGCTGGACATCAGGAGCCACCCAAACCAGTTCGTCAAATTTGGCGCTGGTGATCCTGTCAACTTCTTCACTCGTCGGCGCCGTCACCCACCGGGACTTTTGGATGTGCCCGAAGTCTTCACGCAACCACTGTTCCTGGTCTGCTGTGGAACAAACCAGGTATACACCCTCTGCAGGGGTGACCGCTGGTTGGCTTTCTGGTGATTGAGGCAGAACTTCCCATACTGGAGCCAATGCATTCAATTGCTCGCCAACCACGGTTGGCTCAACGGCGCCTGAAGGCAATGGTTTACCAAAAATTTTACCAAAATTACTCCGATCAAAAGGTTTTGATAAGAAGTTTTTCATCCTCACCAATACGACCCCGTCGTGATCCAACAGCGTGACTGTCACCCGGTGATCACCTTGGCTTGATGACGCATTTTCATCTGACCAGGTGACATACCCATAATGCAGTTCAGTCAATGGACCATAAATTTGAATTTCTTCCACAGAAAATGGCAGGTTCAGTGCCTTATCGATTTGATTAAGTTTCAACAAACCCATCGAGGTATGTAAAGAACCGTCCATCAATGCAGGGTGCAGCAAATAATCGTCTGCCCCTTGCTGCAAATGAGCGGGTAATTGAAGGACTGATAAAGCCTCAGTTTGAGAGGCGTGAATGGTTTGAACAATCTGGAACCCTTTGTCCAATTCCAATCCTGAATTGTGAAGCAATGAGTACAAACCGGGTGCATCATAAGCCAATTCAGTACAGCGGGATTGAATCGCTTTGATATCAAGTTGCTGTCTGGGGTGGGCGTGTTGATCAAAAGACAGCGCGCCTTTGCTCAACACCGTGTTTTCACCCGCTTTGAAGTGTGTCACATCAAAACCAACCTGCATTTTTCCAGGGTGCATGGTGATTGCTAATTGACCACTGTCATTATCATCATGAATGTAGGGTTTAAACCAAACTAAATCGCGGATGGTCGTCACCTGAGAACCGACGGATAACTCACCCGCCTTACGGGCCATTTCCATGTAGGCGACACCTGGCAGGATTTTCTTCCCGTCAACCACATGCTCAGTCAAGAAAAACTCCTGTCCATTCAACATGGTGGCAAATTTTTGTGCTGTAAGGGTTGATACATTCATGTGAACCAACGGGTGTATGGTACTTAACTCCTCACCATGGTGACCGGCTTTGCCTTTTCCAGCATTGGACTCGTTGATGATCCAGTGTCGGTTGCGTTCAAATGGGTATGTGACCACTGAGAGTCGTTGTGGCTTTTTGGCTCCATACAATAGCGTCCAATCGATGGCCGAATCAGACACCCAAGCCGCGGCAATGGCAGACCAGTCCTGACTGGCCATTTTATCAAGTTGAAATTCCCGGACTTCTGTTTTGTCTGGTCCCTGCAAAGCCGGTCCGCTGATGTTCGTGAATACGTCAGGGTGATCTGTGTTTCCTTGTGCCACATCTCCCAATTTATCAACGAGATCAGTTTGATTGGTCGCCACCACACATAATTTATGAATCATGGTGTCTCGCCCGACTTGTAATGTGTATGCAAGACCATTCATGTCAACGGTGTTCTTATGCAAAAATCGCAAGAGTTTATGCACATATGTCTTGAGGCTGGTTTCCGTTTTGGCTGACAGTGGGATGACAAACAGATCATGCTCATTAGCCACTGGCATCACTTCAGGTGGCAAGTACTCTTCCAGTAAAATATGAGCATTGGCGCCACCGAACCCAAAAGAGCTCACCCCACCCCTTCTTGGTAAATCTTTACCGTTGCTGTCTTTTGCCGGAATCCAGGGCTGTGTTTCTTTGACAATATAAAAAGGTGTTCCAGTCAAATCTATGTATGGGTTCACTTCCTGCACATGCAAAGAGGCAGGTATTTGTTTGTTTTGGATGGACAAAACCAGCTTCAAAATCCCTGCAATGCCTGCCGCGGTTTCCAGGTGACCTATGTTGGTTTTCACCGAACCAATGCCACAATGCGGGGCTGCTGGTTGTTCAGTGCCAGCGCGCTTGTACAACTCATTGAAAGTCCGTTTCAATCCTTGGATCTCAATGGGGTCACCCAAACTGGTGCCGGTGCCATGACACTCAATGTATCCGATGGTGGACGGATCCACGTGCGCTTTTTCATACACATCAATCAGCAACTCTGATTGGGCATTGGGATTGGGGGCTGTCAAAGCGTTGGCCTTACCACCATGATTTTCACCGGTCGCTTTGATGACTGCATAGATTGGGTTGCCATCTGCTTCGGCCTGGCTCAATGGTTTCAGGAATATGGCTCCCACACCCTCGCCCCTCACATAACCATCTGCGCGGCTGTCAAATGTTTTGCATTTGCCATCAGGGCTGAGCATGCCTGCTTTACCAAACGTGATGAAGCCAGATGGTGAGGCCATGACCTGAACACCACCGGCAATGGCCATGTCACAACTGCCACAATGAATGGACTCAAGGGCCCGGTGAATCGCCACCAATGAACTTGAGCAAGCAGTGTCCAAAGGCGCACTTGGCCCATGGACGTCTAACAAATAGGAAACCCGGTTTACCAACACGGAATGTGAATTCCCGGTTGATGTGTACGCCTCGATACCAATGTCATTGGTGGCCATGATGTCCACATAATCATTCGTGGCAACCCCCACAAACAAACCGGTTTTGGTACCGGAAAGGTCAGCAATTTTATGCCCGGAATCTTCAACCGCAGCCCACACGCATTCTAAAAACAGACGCTGTTGAGGATCCATGAATTCGGCTTCATGAGGTGATATACCGAAAAACAAGGAATCAAACTTGTCAATTTCCTTCATGAATCCGCCCCATTTTGAGTTGGATTTATTGTCCTCTTTTAACGGGTCGCCATAATAATCTTCCCAGTTCCAGCGGTCTCTGGGAATCTCAGTAATCATGTTGACGGCATTGGCCAGGTTATCCCAGTATTCATCCAGATTTTCTGATTGTGGCATGGACCCGCTGATGCCGACGATGGCGATGGGTTGATCGGTGAAGCGATTGGCCAATGAAACAGTTTGTTGTTCACTGGTTGTTTCAACCCCTGCAGGCCATTTGCTTTGTATATCCAGTAACGTTGATGGATTTTGGACCTCTTGCAAAGGAATCGGTTTTGCCGCAGTGGCTTTTTCCCGGGATGAACTGGCACCACTTGTTGAGTGAACTTTACTGACGGCTTCCTGATGTTCTTCTGTCAAACATGTGGTCACATCATCAATAGATGGATATTCGAAAAACAGCACAGGGGTTACGTTCAATGCGTAATGCTCATTGATTAAATTGGCAAAACTGGTTAACCCGATCGAATCAAAACCAAGGTCAAGTAAAATGGCATCTGATGAAATGTCACTTTCGTCTAATTTCAGGAAGTCCATCACCATTTGAGTGAGTTGTTTTTTGACCAACTGACTCAATTCTGAATTCGCTTCAGCAGGCTCTGCTGCCGCTGTTCGTTTGTCATTGGAGGATTCGGATTCCTCACTTAAAACGGGTGTTGTGTCTACCTGTTCAGTGAAACCAAAAACCTGTTCAACTTTTTCCCGCTCACCTTCCATGATTGCAATTTGCGGGTACCCCGAAGCAATGCCACCCAACAGGGCTGACAGCCCCGTTTTCACGGAAAGTGGCACAATGCCCAGGTTATTTTTGAAGAACACCGCAGTCGCTTCATCAATTTGCATACCACCTTCAGCCCAGATGGACCAATTGAAACTCAAGGTATTCCCACAGCGCATGTCTGACTCGGTGAGCCGCTGGCGCTTGTGCGCAAAAGCATCCATGTAACTGTTTGCAAACGCATAATCGCATTGGCCCGCATTGCCGCCAACTGCAGACATGGAAGAGCACATCACAAAAAAGTTCAGGTTATCTTCCCGGGAATGTTGATCCAAGTGAACAGCACCCAACAACTTTGGTGCCAAAACAGCATAAAAATCTTCGCTGTTTTTATCCCGAATATAAGCATCCCTCAGACAACCAGCGGCATGGATAATGCCATCAAAATGGCCAAACCGCTCCCTGCCACGGGCCAATGCATTGGCCACTTCCTCACCATCGGTGATGTCTGTGCTGATGTATTCAACCTGACCACCCAAATGGGTCAATGCGGTCAGTTTTTCTTCCAATTGTGCTGACATGGATGAGCGACCCAATAGCACCAGATTGGCTTGGTATTCACGGGCCAGGTGTTCAGCAAATATCAATCCCAGACCGCCTGCTCCACCACTGATTAGATATGTACCTCGGTGTTTGATTGGTGCTGCCAAGCTGTCATCATTTCCGGCAAAAACCGGTTTGGTGGTTGCCAGGGTTCGTTTGATGTATCGGTCCTCGCCCTGGTAGCGCACCACTTCTACTTGGTGAGCATTGATGGCAAACTCCTGAAACATCAACTCCCAGGACCGGCCTGCGGTTTGTTGGTCGCCGATGAGCTCAACCGTTTTACATGAAAATTTATGACCTTCTTGTTTTAAGGTATTGGCAAATCCGCTGACTGCAGCATGCAGTGGAAAATGGCCAGGTTCTGACGAATGATACGCATAAATGATTTGAACCTTATCCTTGATGTTACCCGCCAATAATGCCTGACTGAGGTGCATTAAGGCAAAGATTCCAGTGTTCAATGCCGGCTTGAGCAGAGCAGCGTCTGCCAATTGAGACTCATTTTTTGGTAATGAATGAGCACCCCAGGTGAAACAAATGTTTTGAATGGTGTGCCCTTTTTGCTGTAAATCACCGACCAATTGCACAAAATCTGCAGGGTTTTCTGGGTTGAGGCCATACAACCCGTTGCTTTTCACCTCAAATTGTTCACTTTGATGGACACGAATTACCTGTTGATCAGATGCAGATATTCCTGAAAAGGGATGATCAACGTCCTCAAACAACAGTACCGTGTCGACGGTGTTAGGCAAATGCACAGGCAATGGCGTTGATTCCCATTGAGGTGCATAAGACAATGGCACGACCCCTTTTTCGTTGGGCTTTTCATGGACTTCTGTCAATGGCACACCGACACATTCACGCACTTTCACCAACACTTTCCCAGTGCCGTCAGCAATCACAACGTTCATTTTCGACAGATTTGACTTGCTCTTTTTGGCTTCTTTCACTGCCGTGACGTAGCTGTAACACTCTTCAGTCAATGGATGTAGTACTTCCACTTCGCCAATGGTATAAGGGACAAACAGCTCATCCACATCATCACCAATGGCCGCTGCCATAGCGACTTGTAATGAACCATCCATGAGCGAGGGGTGCAGAACAAAGGATTTCAAATCCAGGACGCGCGCAGCTGGCAATACCAGGCGGCCAAGTGCTTCGTCGTCATTTTTATACACTTCTTGAAGGACTTGAAAACTTGGACCAAGATAAAGCCCAAGGTCTTTGAACAATGGGTAAGCATCTTTACCTTCAATGGTGAAGGTGGTTCTTTTTTTGATGGCCTGGATGTCAATGTACTCATCCTGAGCAGCTGTATCCTCGGGTGTTTGATAACTCACCCTACCCTGTGAATAGAGTTGCTTGTGATGGTCTTCTCCTTCGCTGAATGTTTCAAAATGAACCTGGCCATTTTGTATCTTCAATTCAGTTTTGGCGATGGTTGGCTGATGATCCTGTACAGTCAATGGGCTGACCCAAAGGATGTTTTGAATCTTCTGTACTTTACGACCCAGTGCCAACTCGGCAGTGCTTCGGGCCAAGTCCAGATAAGCAACGCCAGGGAGCGTCGGGATGGCAGAAACCAAATGATCGTAAATGTAAAATTGATCATCCATAAAGGTTTTCTTAAAAACCTGCCTTTCAAACGTAGACTCATTCACATCAATCATTGGATGAATGAACGCACCTGCGCTGGCCGTTTGAGTGGGCTCTGCTTCTTCTGGCCAATGGCGTTTGTCAGCAAATGGATAGGTGGGCAGAGAGACGGTAATACCCTTAATTAAATCACGAAACCCCTGCCAGTCCTGCAAGAATCCTTCCGCCCACAGTTGTGCCAACTTGAATGGGTCATACTTGTCGTAAAGCATCTGTGCAAAAGATTGTTGTTCGGTACCATCCAAAACTCCGGATATACCTTGCGTTGACTTAACCACACCGCTGATGATGAAAGGCGAGGCTTCATCTGCCAGTAATAATCCAAGTCTTTCAGCCAACTCATTGATGTCTGATGCCAGTACCACTGCCCGGTGATCAAATGATTTTCGGCGCAGCTGCAAGGTGTAAGCCACGTTATTGGGGTCTGTGCCGTTCTGATTCTCCACATGCTGTTTCAGGCGCCTGGCCACATCCTTGAGTTGTGGCTCACTCCTGGCAGAGATCGGGAACACGTACAAATCCCTGTCATCACTGAGATCCACTGGCAAGTCTGTTGCCTGGTAACTTTCTACAATGATGTGTGCATTGGCACCACCGGCACCAAAAGAACTGATGCCTGCCCTCAGGGGATATGTGATGCCATCTATTTCTTTGGGCAACCATGACTCAGCTTGTTGTTGAACAACAAAGGGCGTACTTTCAAATTCGATGAATTCATTCAATGTTGATGAGTGCAGCGAAGGCACCAGGGTTTGGTGACGCATTTGTAGCAGCACTTTACAAACACCAACGATACCGGCGGCGGCTTCTAAATGGCCGATGTTGCTTTTAACTGAGCCGACAGAACAACTTTGTTGCTCCACATTGTAATCAGCAAATGCTTGAGTTAAACCGGTGATTTCTATGGGGTCACCCAATTCTGTTCCCGTGCCATGAGCCTCAATGTAGCCGATGGTTCTGGCGTCCACACCACCCCTTTTTAAGGCATCCAGGACCAGTCCACTTTGCGCCTTGGGGTTAGGCACAGTATAGCCACCACTGCGCCCACCATGATTGACCACAACACTTTTGATCACGCCATGGATGTTGTCATTGTCTTGTTCAGCCTGGGCCAATGGTTTGAGATAGATGGCACCAATGCCTTCACCTGCCACATAACCATTGGCACCTTCACCAAAACTCCGGCAATAACCGTCTTCCGACATGGTGCCACCTGACACCAGGATTTCTTGTTTGCTCTGATGTAAATCCAGGTTCACCCCACCAGCAATCGCACTGGTGCATTCTCCATTCAGGATGCCTTCCACAGCCAAATAAATGGAAGTCAGACTTGATGAACAGGCCGTATCGATGGTCATGCTGGGACCAGAAAGGTTCATCCAATATGACACACGGTTAGCAATACTCCACAAAAAAGAGTTGGGGTTAACGGTGTTGTTGTGGGCTTTTTCATCAACTCCGATCATTTGGAACATGGCCCACACAGCCCCCACATACACACCCACCTTGTGAGGACCTTCTCCTTCACCCAGTATCTCAGGGTAGTAGCCCGCATCCTCAATGGCTTCGTATGCCACCTCAAGAAACAAACGCTCCTGAGGGTCCAGCATTTCCGCTTCTCTTGGAGAAATGTTGAAAAACAGAGAATCAAATTTGTCGATGTCGCTGACAAACCCACCGCGGTAATTTAATGGCCTGGCAGACTTTAACCTCTTTTTCACCCGCTCCATAGGCAGGTCAGTGATGCAGTCTTTTCCATTGAGTAAATTGTCCCAAAGTGCAGCCAGGTTATCTGCTTTCGGATACCTGCCAGCCACCCCTACCACAGCGATGTCGTTGGAATTAGTGCCCCTATTATCGACCGGTCTCACCTCAATTGCCTGGCTGATGTTTTGGTTTGTTGTTTGCGGTTCTGGTCTTTGTTTGACCGGTTCTGATATAAGCTGATCCTCCCCAGAGCCGGCAACCTGATGATACTTAACCAGGAGGTATTGCTTATTCCCTGGCTGATACTCTGCGTTATGTTGCTCATTGAGCGTTATTTCCGGGATGGTGTCCAGCTGCTGAGAAAACTGCATCAAGGCATCAACAATTTGCTGCACCGAATCTGCCGACAGCCCCACAGGAATGGCCAAACGCACCAAGCCCTTCAAACGCGAATGTTTTTGCATGCCGACACTGTGGCTACCGGCGCGAATACCGGTCTTTAAAAACAACCAGGCCAAGAATGACTCTACAGGGTAGGCAAAATTTTGTAATTCAGGTATCTGTTTGACATCCACGATAATGCAATGACCACCCGTGGTATGTTGAACTGGGAAATTGTGTTCTTTCAGGGCCGCTGAAATTTGTACAACCGCATCCATTCTGGCAGCCACAAGCGACTCAATTCTGGATCGACTGTGTAAGGCGGCGGCAATCAGTTTTTTGTCTATCACGTCCAAACCACAGCCTTTGGCATCTGTCAGTTTGGTCAATTGATGCCACAATGATTGATCATTGGTTGCAATCAGTCCACCTGTATTGACCCCAAAATCTTTGGCCAAACTCACTGTGATGGCGTCGGCACAGCGCAATATTTCATGCACAGTGTTCCACAAATCAGTTTTTTCTCCTGCTTTTTGCGCGTCAACGAAAATTGCATTTTCAATGATTCGGGTGGCATCCATAACCAATGGCACCTCGTGTTCAGTTAAAAAGGCCTTCACCGTTTTCAACTCGTCCAATGACACAGGTAAACCACCGGATGCGTTGTTGCTGACTTCGATGACCACAAAGGCAATGTCATCCTCAGCGTCCAACACCTGCGCTTTCAGTGCAGGTACATCCACACCGCCGGCAAACAACACATTGGAACCGGTTTCAAAAACATGTGGGTGAGGTATTTCAACTGGATTCAAACCATGTTGGATCTCTGAAAACACCCAGGTTGGGAACAATAAATTCTGTAAAACCTTCGCCGTACCCTGCCAGGCTTCACAAAGCACGGATTCTGCAGTCCGCCCTGACTCAGTCAAAACAAAATAAGAAAATGGAAATATTTTTTTCAGTGTTGCTGTCAGGTCATTCGACCGGTGCAGTTGCTGATAAAGTACTTGCATGTGGTCTTCAGTGACTGAAGGATCAAGCTGAGCCCAGGAATCTGTGCTCAAGTCAATGGGCACGTCTTTACTGTTCACGGCAAGGGGATTGAAGTGATGACATGAGAGCAATTCTGCCCGCCCATCAAAGGCACCCGATTGCAGGTGGTTCACGGCATTGATTTGTGGTGCTGTTTTTGGGGCACTTTGTATTGCCGGCTCTACCTGTGATGAACCCTCTTCATGACTGGCTTGTGATGTCGTCAAGGTTTGCATTCTTTTGGGGTCTGCAATCATCATTACAACATCGATGGCGCTTTCGCTGTTTTGGTTTGTGGCTTCTCTGCACAGGTATATGGTGTTGTTTTCCGGCCTGAATTTATTCTTAAACTGCAGATTTCCGATGTCATTGAAGATATTCTGTTCCCTGAGGTTATCCAACAAACCATCAACATCATCGTCTTTGTTGTCTGGCTCTTCCAGCTTGGGTCCCAAGGTGGCGCCCAGGCTGAGTAAGTCACAACCTTCACCAATCAAGACGTCAATGATCTCAACGATGGTGTACTCCAATCCACCCAATGGCATGTCTTGTGGATAAAATTCCAAATCCATCAAGTAACCGTTCAGTTTTTTTGAAAGTGGTGAAATGATCACAACATTTTGTAAATCACCATTGATGCGGGTGGTGAAAATCCTGTGCTGTTTATCCAACGTGCCGTCCAATATTTCCTGCCTTGCTACGTGAACCAACGGATTAACTTGCGTTCTGGTCGAGCACCATTGATCTATCACATCAACAATTTGTTGGGCTATCTGCTCATTCGAGCCAACAATGAACTCTTCGGTTTGACACTCACCGGCTTTTTCAAATTTATTGACCAAATACCGTAAACGGCGCATTTTTCCGCCTTGCAAAGAAAATTGTTGCAAGCCGTGTACCCGTTGCAGGGCGCCAAAAGGTGTGGCTGTTACGTTGGTGCTACCAATCTGCCTCAGGTGTTGGTTCACCAACAGGTTGAATTCCAGGTTTTGCTTTCTGCTGTAAACAAGAAATTCGTTCACTATGGTCTCAAAGTAAGAGTCCGGACCTGTGTATGCATAAGCCAAAACAAGTTGTCCATACTGACTGAAGTGGATGTAGCCCTGACGATCAGCACCAATGAACAGTTGCGGCGCAATGATTCGGGTGCCACGCGATACAGATGACTCACCCTTGTGTTCATCGTAGATCGATTGAACCAATGGGCCCAGGTGTTCATCGGCAAGCGCCAAACGTTCTGAGATCACAATGGGTTGCATCAATTCAGATTGACGATTGATTGGCTTTGCAACGGATGATGGTGCTTCACTGGATATTTTGGCTGCACTGTTTGCTGGCTTATTTGAAGCAAATTTTTCCAGCAAAACCGCTTCATGATTCTCCACAAAATACTGACTTAAATCATTGATGTCAAAATTTTCAAACAACAATGTTTTTGACAGTTTTCCAAAGACATCCTCTAACTTTTTGATGATTTTCAAAACATAAAAAGAATCAATACCCAGTTCCAGAAAAGGTGTGCCAGAATCAAGCTGTTCAGTGGGAATTGAAGACACTTCCGAAATGATTGATTTCAAAAGATTGTCGGTGGCTGTGCGTAGTTTTTGCTTTTTCATTGTAAGCTCTGAATATTGAGTATATGCTCCCAGTGCGTGGGGGCATGGCAGTAATGTATTTCACGTAAAAAACTGTGTGAAAGTATGGTTAAGGTCAACCTGTGATGTGTGGCTGCCTCGTGCTTTGACTGGCACTGGGTGACAACCACAACATGCATCACAAACCTTCAGTATTTTTCTGTCAAATGGCGGTAGCTTTTGGAATACAAATGGAAAAGTAATGACGAAGTAACCAACAGGAAGATCGCCATCAAATACCAATGCAGCTCAAATAAATAATAGAGGAACAGCACAGAAGTCACTGGTAACAGCAGAGCGAAACCCAATGCCGGTTTGTAGTTGAACAACAAACTGACCGCCCCAAGTAACTGGATAAACTTCATCAAAGCCCAAAAATAGGTGGTTTGAATTAAGCCCGTAAAAAACGCATCATCTGGTTTGGGGGCCATTTCCATGTCTAAAAAGAGGTACATGCCCCCATCAATGGCTCCAATCAAATAAAACAACCCCAATAAATACCTTGCAATAACTTGAAATACCTTTAGTTTCATAACCTCAACTTCCCAAATAAAAATTTTCATTCAAGTCAAAACAACCCTACTCAATGATTGCCGAAAGCAACAACAACCCCAACAAAAACTGATGGAGTTGTTTTGATCAATGGCTACTTGACCTATCCGAATCTAACTGTTATTCACCACGCAAAATGTCTGCTGGCTCTAAGCGGACCACTTTTCGCGTAGGCCAGTAGGTGGCGAACATCACGGCTGTGCTGATGATCAGCACCAGACAGACTGCGATGATTAACAGCGATGACCCATCGATACCGAACAACTGCGACATCCCAAAACCCATGGCACAACCAACCAGCAAACCAGGAATGCCACCCCATAACAGGTGCTTGAAACCTAACCAAAGCAGCTCCCTGGTGATGCGATCATCACTGGCTCCCAAAGCCTTCTTCACGCCAATTTCCTGCGCTTTGGCGTTGACCGTGTTGGACATCACACCATAAATTCCACTGGCAGAAAGCACCACAGCAGCAATTCCAAAAATAAGAAAAATGGCACTGCCGAAGCGCAAAGGTGCAATGTTCCGACTGACCGTCTCATCGTAGGTTTCAATGCTGAAAGCAGGCAGATCAGGATCCAGCGACAGCATCACCTGACGCAATGCATCTGTGACTTGTTTTTCCCCAGCCTGCATGCCCATCGCTATATTCAGTTGGGTTCCAGGATCTTGCGAATAGGGCCTGAACATGGTGGGCGGCTTGCCAACATCATCCACTGGAGATCCTTGAATCGTGTGCTCTACCACACCAACAATCTGCAACCAGTTAGGCTGGGAGTCATCTGACTCAACCACCCTCACCCGCTGCCCCAAAGGATCTTCATCTTTGAAGTGTCGGGCAACAAAGCTTTCAGTCACAACGACACTGTTTTTGCCTAATCCTTTGTCACTGGAATCAAAATACCTGCCTTGCAGCAGAGAAACCCCTAAATTCTGCAGGGTGCCAACCGTCGCCGTGATGTAATTAACCCGCGGATACGACGTGTTGTCTGTATCACTGTATTCTCTGTTTTCCAGAGCGATGTTTTTCCTGTCACTGTAATTACCCGGCAACGCTGATGAAATCATCACCCCATCAATTTCGGGCCGGTTCTTTAAATTGGCTTCCAGGGATTGTACAAATTGAACTTTTTGCTCATCAGTGGCGTATTTCGACTCTGTCAGGATCAAATCACTGACCAACTTGCCAGAGGTATCCGCACCGTAGTCTGCTTCCGTGGCTTTGTAAGTGGCAAAAGAGATCACTGCTGCCGCAATCAACACAGCCATTGAGATAAAAATTTCACCAATGACCAGTAATTTATTTATCCTGCCGGTTTTTTTACTCGTGGCTCCCCTTGTTCCATCACGTAAAACGGCATTGAAGTCACCACCCGTGTTTTTGAGTGCAGGAATCAACCCGGTCAGTACAACCGTGAGAACAACAAACATCACCAACAACAAGATGGTGAATCCATCTATGCCAAACACCCACCAAAATGGCGGTTTGTCAATTGAGAAAGATGCGGTTGCAGACTCGGTCAAACTCAAGCCCAGACTGATCAACCCAAGCGCCGCCAGCCCCGCCACCAGGCAAATCAGTACGCTTTCCAACATCAACTGTCCCACCAGGCGGTACTTAGGAGCTCCGAGTGCCACACGAATGGCCGTCTCTTTGCTGCGTTCGATGGCCCTGGCAAGCATTAAATTCGCCACATTCACTGAGGCCAGAATCAAGATCAATATCGCCACAATGTGCATTGAATAAACAACCGTTAAACCATCACCAACCACTGCCATTTGAAAAGTGTCAACGTATGCACTGATTCCTGTGTTGGTCTTGGGATACCGCTCGCTCAATCTTTGCATCACAGTATTGATGTCAAGATTGATTTGTTCTACTGACGCAGAATCATCCAACCGTGCAAGTCCATACACATGTTCTGCCTGGTTGCGATTGACCGTGCTGCGGTTTTGCTTCAATGGCAACCAGAGCTCAGCCCTGACTGGGAAAGAATAGCCTTTTGGCATCACTCCTATGATTTGGTGTGGCGTGCCATTGATTTTCAGGCTTTCACCAATCACCGAATCGGCGCCAGCAAAGCGGTTTTCCCACAAATCATGGCTGATCACTACAACGGCCTCAGAATTCGGCTGATTTTCAACATCATTGAATCCCCGACCCAAAGCTGGCTTAGTGCGGGTGACCTGAAATATGTTGGGTTCTGCCAAGGTGGCGCTGTATCTTCTGACCCCATCGCGGCCAGATACATTCACACTCTTGCTGGTGTAGCCACCAAACTCAGTCAACCCCTGTAGATTTGTACTGATTTCATGATAGTCACTGAGGTTTAGTTGATCACCCGTTTTGAAGCCGCCTTCCGAAGCACTGATCTGAACAATCTTGCTGCCATTTTCAAATGGCAAATCCTTGAATAACATGGTATTCAGGAATGAGAACATGTATACGCTCAAGCCAATTCCTGTGGCCATCACGAGGATGGTCAACAGGCTGAACCCTGGTTTCTTAAGCAGCAACCTTAAGGTGTATTTAATATCACTGAGAACCATCAGCTTTGAGCCCTCTGTGGCATCGTCACAGTGTTGCTGGTTGGTTTATCGCCCACAACCTTGCCATCAAACAATTCGATGATTCTTTGGGCTTTGCTGGCTGACCTTGGATCGTGGGTCACCATACAGATGGTGGCACCATCTGCGTGTAACTTATCCAGCAAGTCCATCACCGCGTCGGCATTTTTTGAGTCCAGGTTACCGGTTGGCTCATCCGCCAACACGATGGCTGGCTTACCTGCAATGGCTCTGGCCACGGCAACCCTTTGTTGCTGTCCACCTGACAGTTGTGAGGGGTAGTGTTTTGCCCTGGGTGTCATGTCCACTTTCGCCAAAGCTTCGGCCACCATTTGTTGACGCTGCTCTTTATTCAAGTCATCTCGGTAAGTGAGCGGCAATTCAACATTTTCTTCAACGCTCAAATCACTGATCAGGTTAAATGCCTGAAAGACAAAACCAATTTTCTGATTACGAATGCGCGCACGATCTGCTTTTGAGATGCCTGTCACTTCATGACCAGCCAGCGTGTACTGACCTTCACTCATCACATCAAGCAAGCCCAATAAAGATAACAAGGTTGACTTACCACAACCGGAGGGGCCAGATATCGACACGTATTCACCCTCGTTGATGGTCAGGTCAATGTTGTTCAAGGCATAAGTTTCAACCTCATCCGTTCTGAAGACTTTTTTAACGCCTTGCAATTTAATTAAAGCTTTACTCACAAATTAATACCTCATTATCTAAATCATTTAATTGATACGAAACTTGTCATAACCATCAAAGCGTGACGGGTCGGACACGATGATTTTGTCACCTTGTCTGAGTCCGTTTTCAACCTGTATTTGATTCACAGAACCCAGGCCCCATTCCACCTGTATACGCTCAGCCAAACCGGACTCCATCAATTTATAAACGGATGAAGCACTGAGGCTTTGGGAAAACAAAGGGCGCTGGACAAACAGCGTTTGTTCTATTTCAGCAATTTTAATTTCACCATCAACACTCATGTCAGGGCGAACATCAGATGGCAATGGGTCGGTGAAGCTGACATCAACTTTCACATTACCATTGATGACTGCTGGGTCAATTCTGGAAATGATGCCAAAAAACTCACTGTTCCTGGTGTCTATGAGAACTTTTTGCCCAATGACGACTTCTCTGATTTGTATTTCAGGTATTTGCAGCTCTGCAATCAAAGAATCTTGTTGAGCCAGCTTCGCTACGTTGGCTCCAACATTGACACGCTCACCGATTTCTAATGGCACATCAAGAACAATGCTGTCAAAACTGGCCCTGACTTCAAGGTCCCTTACCTGTCTTTTGATGCGGTCAAGACGCTTCTTTGTTTGCTCAAGGTTGGCCAAGCGCATTTTGGCTTGCGCCTTATTGTTTTCACGCATTTTTTCGACCAGTTTAGTACTCGCCACCCAGCGCTGTTCTGCTTGTTCCATAACAACCCGGGAACGCTGAAAATCGAGCTCTGAAACAGCGCCTGTTTTGACCAGTTTCTTACGGGCTTCATACTCTGTGACCGTCCTTTCAAATTCCAGCTTGTTATTGTCAGCGGTATTTTCTTGAGAGATCATGGCTGTTTCGTCAGCAATCTTACCGGCATTGACCTCTTCCATCATGGCTTCTAATTCCCATTCAGTTTCAGCCTGGAGATCCTTGATTTCCTGATTGTGTAACTCAATGATCAAGTCGCCTTTTTTAACCACATCTCCGGCTTTCACCAGGTTGCGCTCCACCTTTCCTTCTACTCCTGCAGACAACCAACGAATGTTGTCGGGCACAAGCACGCCTGAACCGCGAACCATGACCGTAAATTTGCCTGATTTCACCTCAGCCACAGTCAGGCTTTCTTCATCTACAGAAAAATCAGACTGGCCTAAAAAGACCAGATATTTGACAATAAAGAACAAGATCACTGCTGATACAGCAACGTAAATGTACTTCTTGTAACTCGCCGATTTCTTCGGGCTTAACTCAATATCCATGGTTTAGTAGTGTCAAAAATGAGTGGGTGTGATGAATCATAAAATTCGGTTAACTTTGTCTTGCACATGGTTTATATTTTTATATTACAATCATGTGTTTAGGCATGTTTTGTACCCTTTTTTTCGAATCCGCATAAGTAAAGCAAACATTGGCTCAGATACCGCGGGAAAAGAAGGCCCTCTTGAACACAACTTGCGCATCAATTTATCCTTTTACAGTACTGACTTCGAGGCTGATGTGCAGTGTTTTTGTGTAGTATAGTATAATATAGCATGGGTTTATACCACAAATATTATGCTGCAATCGCAACATCATTGGGATTTGCTTATCAGCCCTCATTTTTTCTCCTCAATTACTGCAAATTGCTGATTTTTTCCTGACAAAAGCCTCTTCCGGCCTCCACTTAACACGACTGAGCTGAGGGTTTCATGTGATGATGCTGAAGCCTCGAATGACTCATTGAAACAGCTGTCGTGAAGGACGCGGCACATCATCTGGCAACCTGGACTCAAAATGTTCAATGTATGATTCTTCCCCAATGTCTTTTATGATCAGTCTCAACTTATCCAACAATTGTCCGGTCACTTCAGTTTGTTGGTATTTGGCTGCTCTGATCCACATTTTCTGATAATGTGGCAATGCCTTGAGGTGCGCCCCGGATCCCATATGGATATCGCACTGAATACCCTCTAAAATTCCTTGCATTTGACCACTGTCCTGATGTTTGCATAACTCGTCCAAAAGGGCTTGCGCTTTGGTTAATTCACCCCGTGCCACACGTTGCAACAAAACATCCAAACTTTGTCTGAATTGGAACCCGGCAGGTGAACCTTCATAAGGGATTTCCTCAATGATTTTATCTTCATAGGCAGTGCTCTGATCGTTATCTCCCAATTCATGCCATGAATGCGCCAAAGCCCGCCATGTCCATATCAACCGATGCCATGCCTGGTGCTTAAGGTAGACCAATTCTGCCTTGTTCAACACCTTCACCCGCTGTGGCCAATGTTCACCAGACCTGTGATAAGCATCCAAAAATAATACCGATTGTTGAAAGAGTGGCAATGAATCATGAGGCACCTCACTGGAATTGGGATCCAGCCAGTCCGTCACCAAAGCCGCGGCAGTTTTGAAATCCACACCTTGGGGCGATTGCCCTTCATTCAAAGCACTTGTGGCCATGACCAACCAGGCGATTTTTCTTTGCTCATCATCAAGAGCATCAAATGGCTCAGTCCTGGAAAGTAAATCTGACTTCCAGGCCAAAAGGTCATTATCAATACCCGCTTGTTTGAGCAATAGAGTCAATCCAGACACAGCGGAAAAGAAGCCCTCATATTCACCACCAAACCACAGCCTTTCAAGATGCTTGGCCCAATGGCGACGATTGATGATCAAATTATTAGACAAGCTGCTGTTGGGTTGTTTAAGCACCACATCCACCAATGACCTGACACCTTCACAAATGACTTGACTGAACAGCAACCCGATACGATCATTGCTTTGTTCTTGCTCATGCAAAAACCCCAAACAATCAGCTGCTATGGTTCTGCCATGTGGGAATCGATCAATGAATCCTGCCTGTTCCATGACAGCCAGCCCCTCACTAACTTTGGCTTCAGAATCCCCCAAGGCTGTCAACAATTTTTTGGCTGGGGCATAGGCCTGTTTCTGATCACAAACCATCATGATCATTTCCAGTAACAAACCAGGGGTGTTTTTGCACAACACCAGTAGTTTTTTCCATACCTCCGGCAATGATTGCCATTGCCAGGCATAAAATGCCTTGATCAAAGGCTGATTGTCTGACAAAACCATGTCTTTCAATTGCTTATTCACTTCGTCCAAATCAACTTCAGCACCCAACATGGGCAGGCACTTTTTGATCAGCCAGGGGTTGCCACAAAGGGCGCTCATCAAGCTTGCCGGAACCGCTTCAACTGAACCTGTATGCTGCCTCAATACATGCGAAGCGAGCAACCTTTGATCATGAGCATTCATCGGCTGCAGACTCAACCTGATGTTTGCATTTGACAATGGCCTGTCTTCCTGCTCTGTAATCACGATCACTGATTGGCCGTTGTGCACCAGTGATTCAATCATGCTGACCCATTGTGCTGACAGGATTGTTTGATCGATTGCACTCAGATCAAATACAAAACAACAAGCAAGTTTTGCGATGGCTTTGACATCGGTCTCAAGTGCTTCAATTTGCACCACTTCTTTGACCATACCAAGCATCTGCTCAGGATCCAGTGAGTCCTGTCCCAAAGCAAAGTAAAAACCATGATCGATGTGTTTTTTTAGGGCCAGATAGGCGCACACAATGTGGCTCAAATGAGTTTTACCCAACCCGGCTTTGCCCAGTATGACAGACAAACTACCTCGCTCTTCGCTGAAGCTTTGACGTATGTGCTTGATCAACGTCAATACCTGGCCATCGCTGCTGTTGAACAACAATGGCGGCAACATTGAATTTAAAAAGCCAAATAACCGTTCATTCAATGGTCGAAGTTGGGACATCGTCTCAGCATCCGGCATATTTGGCCTGGCAAAAAACACCACTGGCCGATCACCATAATGGATCAACAGCGGGCCCACATACAAGGGTACAGGTTGCAATGCGCCGGTTTCATACCCATTGATCACCTGTAATGCCTTGCGGGTTTCAACCACAGCTTGTGCCAAATCATGTCCCTCTGCCAGTTTGTGCAAAAACGTTTCAAAAACATGGTTCGCAATTTGTGGCAAACTGGCCTGGGCTAATCCAATCACATGACAGACTCCACATGTCAGAGCCACTTCACTGATTCGACTCAGTTTCTGGCCATCACTCAGGTCATCATGGACAGGAACTGACGGGGCGATGAACCACAATGGCACTCGGTGCTGGCCCAGTAGTTCTGCAACCAGCCTGACATCGGTCCATTCATCACCGATCAATATTTCAATGTGCTGCTCAATCGATCGGATGGGGCCATTGTAGTAAAAAACATGGGTATCAACCTGGCGGGTCATCAACTGCTCTTTGAGCTGTTCAAAGGTATTTGAAAAGTCACCATCCAAAGCAAAGTGACCGCCTTGTGCGGTGACTTTAAACAGTAAGTTGATCAAATCGCCAGATACTCTTGAGAGCCCTCTTGCCGTCTCACCCTCCGGCGAGTGACACAGGATGCGCAATGGTTTATCTGCCGCATGTCCTTGACCAGTGGCTGGCGAGGTTTGCGGTGACAAAAGGGTGTTGATGTTTTGTTCCATTGCAGAAGCAACACCCAAATCAAAGATCAACGGCTCAGCCGGTTTCGTGTCTGGATAAACGCGAGAAAATGATTTCGTCACGCTTGAAAGCACAAAATCCGAATCTGGCAACACCGTCAGTTCCCAGGGGGTATCTGACTGTTGATGGGTATCAGATTCTATTTTCACCGTTAAATGATGATAGCCGTTTTCTTCAATGATTTCTTTGATGTGCAACAGTTCATGGTTGTCACCCAACAATTCATCACCCAAGTTACGACCCACTTGAATGGCCCACTCAGCAACTTTTGATAACGCTGCGTTTTCTTCCGGAGCCAGTGGGAACTCAAACAAATACTTAACCAAAGATTGTTTGAACGATGATGTGGCAGGCGATTCAAAGCCATCCAACACAAACTGTTTGGTCAATTTTTCTGATTCGAATGAGACGGTCAGTTGGTGCGCATTTTGAACAGACCTGTCTGAAATGGTTAACAACATCATTGATTGCCTGGTTTCCTCGTTATCATCATTGCTGATGATGCCCTCTGAATGTGTATTCAACATTGGTTTCACCTTTCAGCGGCAACGCCGCTTTGATTTGAATGGCAATTTCCTCTGCACCTTCACGCCTGATTGCCAGAGAAATGGCATGTTCATCACTCAACTCAATTCGCCAAAAACGCCACTTTTCCGGCACATCCTTTCGTCCCGTTTTGAACTGAATATTAAGCTCATCCTCATCATTAAAGATAAAACTGAAATCCGACAATGGAATACTCAAGCCCATGCCACAGGCTTTTACATAAGCTTCCTTTAAGGTCCAAAGGTCAAAATACCGTTGCTTTTTCTTTTCCAGATCCTCCAACGCCAATAACTGTTCGACCTCATCAGGCGAAAAAAAAGTGTCGGCGATGTCCAGCCAGTTACCTTTGCGCTCCAGGTATTCCACGTCAACACCCAGGTACTCATGCTGAGCTATGGCCAGCATCACCAGATTTTTTGCATGGGATATGTTGAAATGAACCCTTGGTGCCTGGGTTTCATTGGCAATGTAAGGTCTTCCATAAGCATTTGTTTCAAATTGCCATTCCCTGGGTTCTACATCTTTGTGGTATTTCGACAGCACCACCCGCAATAGTGAACGCGTCACCATGTATTGGTGGCGGTCTTTGGCAAAATAAAAACGCGACATCTGGGATTTTTCAGCAGCAGACAAGAGGCCATGGCAGTCTGACTTCACCTTCGCATCCACTATGGCCTCATCTTGCACATACCACAGATCGATTTGATTGCTTGCGATTGGCGGTGAATTCATTTTGATCACTGCGTTTGCCATCAATCTGCCACCCATACTGTTGGCTTGACGCCCTTCAAATCAAAGGACATCGCCAACTGGGTTGTTTTGTTTTTTGTGTACCGTTGCATGTCATTCAGCAAGCTATGGTTAAGCCGGTGTGGTTTGCATTGTTTGGCTTTTCAATGACCGACTCACAGCCTGATCAAGTGAATGCAGGTTTCGACCAAATTGATTCATGGTGTCGATGGCCACAGATTGATGCTCTTCGGTCATGATGTATTTCACAAACGTCGCCAGGGTTCCACTTGGACCCAGGTCCATAAACACGTGATCCCCCTTTTGCAGCAGCATCTCAATGGTTTGAGAAAACTCCACTTCTTTGGCAAGGATTTGCCACATGTGTTGTTCATTCAAATCAGTGATGAGACTCGAATTCACCGCCGAGAAAACCGGCACCGAAGGCTCACTGAATGACAGGCTTTTGGCCATCTTCAAAATGTCACTTTGATGACGGTCCATCAATGGTGAATGAAATGCATAGTGGATGGGTAATCGCTGCGTGACGATGCCCTTTTTTTTCAATTGACTTTGCAAGTCAGCGATGTCATCTGCGGTACCGCTGTAGACACTGTTTCCAGCAAAGTTGTGACCTGACAACCAACATTTCTGAAACAAATGCTCATATGCTTTGAGTGTTGTTTGAGTTTCCAGCACCGAAAGCATGCCACCTTTGACGCCATCGGTTTCCAGGGTTTGTGCAGACTCTATGCAAAATTTCAATCCAGCTTCCAAACCAATCGCCCCACTGACCACCAGGGCCGCCATTTCGCCCAGGCTATAGCCAACCATGATGTCAGGTTTTATCCCTTGCTCCATCAACACCTTGGACAAACTGAATTCAACACAAAGAATGGCCGGATTGGTAAAGAGTAATCGGTCGAAAGGATCACCCAGGTTTTTCTCCGGTCGAAGTATTTCATTGAGCAAAGAGGTGCCCAGGTAATGGTAGGCCAACTCATCACAATGATTCATCCATGACCGAAAGCGAACATGCTGTTCATACAGTTCCCTGCCCATGTTGAAATACTGGGATCCCTGGCCTGAAAACATGAAAACGATGGGCTTACTCATGGTTTCAGATGACTTCTAACTCATCAATGTCAAAGTAACCTTTGTAGCCTTTCATATAGACGGCAGCCCTGTGACCAAACAAAACGGTGGCTTCAGAGCTTGTCTCTAAATCATCGTACGATGTGAAGCTTGATTTAACTTTGGTGCCCACGGGAAATCGCTCATTCCATAACGCCACCTTTTCATCCGCGTTCTTTCCTGACATGTCAGCGTGCAGATTGGTTTGAGTTTTCGGTTTGGATTTTGTTGCTTGCTGATCTTCTTTGTTTTCAGCCTGCGGCTTAGGGTTTGGACTGGCAGTTTGTTTCGGAACAGACGATTGTGCCTCATCGGATTGACTGCTTTTTTCCACGTGTCGCTGAATGCTGGCGACCATTTTGGTCAAAACATCGCCATGTCCAAGTTCCGTGAACGTCACATCTCCTTTGCTCAACAACAACCCAACACCATCGGTCCAACGAACAGAACCTGTCAATTGAGATGCCAGGTTTTCAATCACCTCATCGTCTGAATAAGGTTCAGCAGTTACATTGGCAATAACTGGTATTTGCAAAGGTTTGAATTTGAACTTACGCAAGTAATTCTCAAATTTACCCTTGATGTCCTGCATATAACGTGAATGAAAAGCCCCACTGGTATTGAGCGGGTAAAACAGCATGTTGTCCTTTTCAAACAAAGGCTGAATCTTGGCCATATCATCTTTCTTACCTGACACAACGATTTGTGTTGGCGTATTGAAATTGGCCAAATCAACGCCGTCAAATCCATTGACTTTCAATATGCTTTCTATCTGTTCTTTGCTGGCATTCAATACTGCAGCCATGCCACCACCTTCAGCCTGGCTCATCAACTCACCACGTTTTTTCACAATTTTCAAACCAGACTCAAAACTGAAAGCACCTGCCGCTTGCAGTGCATTCAATTCGCCAAGGCTGTGACCCATCAAAAAGTCAGCGTGATCCCCTCCGTCGGCCATCTTCTTCATGAAAGACAATGCACTGACCACATAGAGTGCCGGTTGGGTGAAACGCGTGTTAGCCAACTCTTTTCCTGGATCCTCAAGACAGAGTTCTTTGATCGAGTAGCCTAAAATTTTGTCGGCTTTTTTGACCAATTCAGGGAATTCGTCGAAAAGTTCGCCGCCCATTCCTTTCGCTTGAGACCCTTGTCCCGGAAACATATAAACGTTCATAGCTCATCTTCCTCAGTTGTGTTTAGTGTGTTCTGTAAAATTTACTTGGTTTCAAACCCTCGCCAGGCACAGGGCAGAATTAACGCCGCCAAAGCCAAAACTCAGTGTCAGCGCATGTTTTATTGTGTGGTCCTCCGATTTGGCTGGCACGAAATGACATACCTCACAAATCGGTTCCTCTAAATTTCGGCATGGGTGCAATGCTTTGGCTTTCATTTGAAGCAAAGTCAGAATACATTCAACGGTTCCTGCCGAACTCAGGCCATGCCCAATCAGAGACTTGCTGGTATTGATCCAGGCTTCATTCAACCCACAATGCCGGATGGTTGACAACTCCGTTTCATCACCCAAAGGTGAACCTGTTGCATGCGGGTTGATGTAGTCGACTTGTTGACGGTTCCATTGGGCGTGTTCAAGGGCTTGATTGATCGCGGTGATTTGGCCTTCGCTGGATGGGTTCGGATTGCGATTGCCGTCCAAACAAAAGCCCCAACCAGATATCCGGGCGTAAGGGTCTTTGGCTAAGCGATTAACTTGATCTGACCGTTCAATCACGATGGCGCCACAATTCTCACCAAATATAAAGCCATCACGTTGTCGATCAAATGGGCGGGCCGCCAGTTCAGCCTGTGCGGCAAATTGTAATGACCCCATTGCCCCCGCGGCCGTAAACCCCTGGCACTCCCAATAGGAAAGATCCATGAGCGCGCCTACAACAATGCAGGCGTCAACCTGCCCTGATTGCACAGCTTGGGCTGCTTGGATGATTGCAATTTGGCCGCTGGCCGAAGCGCCACCCAGGGTGTATGCGAATCCTTTGATGCCGAATACTTCAGAACACAATGCACAGGTGTCACTGTCCATGAAGTTCATCGCATAAGCTGGCCGCAGGAATGCCTCTCGACCTGCGAACTTGTTTTGAACCAGTGCAATTTCCCGTTGTTGAAAATTCGAGCCACCAACAATCAAGCCAATCCGATGCCCCTCCAGACTGCTCAAATCTGCATCTTGCCAGGCCTCATGCAGCGTTGCCAGCGCCACTGTTGATGACCATGAAGCCGTACGCAAATGTTTGGCTGGTAGTGACTCAGGCAAACACAAGTCTGTTATTTCGGCACCCAAGAAAGCACTTTGTTCGTTGCTTGCTGTGGCGTACTGGCGGCCTTCACGATTCATCACTGAAAACTCATGATTGCCATTGAGCATGGCCCTGGTGACTTCAGCAGCACCCTGCCCGATGGGAGTGGTGACGCCAAGACCAGAAATAATCAGGTCCGGCTGATCACTGTTTTTCATACAACAAATCGACCAACTCTCCAATGTTGGTGGCACCTGCCAATTCAACCAGTGGCACATTCAATGACAACGATTCCAGGGTCATCATCACTATTTCAGAGCGGTCCATGGAGTTGGCCCCCAAGTCTTTCAGTGCATCGCTTGAATTGATTTCATGTGCAGTCAGCGAAGGCAACACTTCTGTGGTATTTTGTACGACTGCATCAAATATTTCTTTTTTTTCCATTGTCATTTCTGAATTAAAATTGATTGGGGATAATCAGCCTGGTCCACAGAGAAGACACAGCAAACCAAATGATTTAACCCTCATTGTTCCCAGGGAAATTGGCCAGTATCTACGTAAGTACTGATTTTATTGATGTTCTTGACATCACTGAATATATCTTGATTGGTCTTCAGCGCCATGGCTTTGTCGCTGATCAATCCACCACTGAGTGAGTTCATGTAAGTCTTGTGCTTCATGATGGCGCTTTTATCTAACCTACGCAATCGCAACAGATGCTTGCGAAGCAGGTTGTCGACATTGTCATCCAGGGCGTCGGCCAGTCCCCATTGCACAGCTTGTTCCGCGGTAATTGATTGGGTCATCAGGGTCATGTAATTGGCCTTTGATTCACCCACTCGCCTGATCAAAAATGGAAGTACACATGCTGGAATGAGGCCAAATAACAATTCTGACAAACCAAAATCAGCGCCTCTTTCACACAAAACCACATCACAAGCGGCCACAAATCCCACACCTCCTGCATTGGTTTTACCTTTGACTTGAGCAATCGAAATATAAGGACCTGTCGCCAGGTTTAACCAAATGTTGTACAAAGGTTCTGGATTATTGGGGGCTTGAAAAGCATTGGCCTTCATTTTTTGGGCAATCTGATTGAAGTCCGCCCCAAAACAAAACACCTCCGGCAACCCTTGTAAGACAACAACCTTGGCGTACTGCTTGGCTGCTTCCAGCAGCTCATCCATTTCTGCAATCAATTTATCATTGATGGCATTTTTTGCTTCCGGGCGATACATTTGAACATACAAAATGTCCTGTTCTTTTCTGATTCGCAGGGTTTCATAGCCCCCTGACTGTTCGTGTGCTAGCCTAACCATACGTACTCTCTGTGAAATTCTTTGATTTGTTTCAAAAACAAAGTGGGTTGTCCCAGGGTTTCCCTGGCTTCTGGAATGAAGTCTTCATCAAGAACCGTGTTTCGGGTGCCAAACTTGAGGGCTGTACTGCCAGTCAGAATACCGTCGTATTCCTCCATGCTCAACTCATGACGGGCATCTAACTTGTCATTAATGTTGAGTGCCCGCAATTTCTGCTGACCTTCTTTGGTGACCACCAAACTGAAGAACTCAGAGCAACAACCAGATCCATATGAAAACACACCAATGCGTTTGGGGTGTTCAAAATCCCCATTTTCTATGGTACTTGTCAATGCCAGAGCTGCGGTTGCCCCCATGATATTACCCACCCGTTGGCAGTAATCCAACCCAGGCAGCACCCGCAGTGAAAAATCAGCTTCAATGACATCTGGTTTGGCCTTCAACAGCTTGCGCATCATGTTTCGATGAGCCCCTTTTACCATCCCGCCAAACGGCGTGTGATAAGCAATGTAATCAAAGGTTTCATCGAATTTGACCCCTTCAACGCGTTTACAATATTCCAAAAAGGCATTTTCACAACAGTCAAGGTATGACAACAATGACAAATCAGAATCACCCGCATCCGCGTCTGGTGATGGTCGGCAAGTGTCCATCACTTCATATCCATAATAACCATTGGCACCCACATCAATTTGAGCAATTTTCGGCTGGTCACTGATCAGCATGGCCACGGCGCCAGCGCCATTGCTGGGTTCGGCAAAAGACCAATCCGCAGTCAGGGCATCTCCACCTTCTTCCACCATGAAGCGGGAAATATCTGTGGCAATCACCAGAACCTTGGCACCGGGTGAAACCTGAGACAGGACCATGTTTACAGCCATTTGTATGCCTGCAACGCCTGAATAACAAGCGTTCTTTAGCTCAAACAGCCGACAGTTTCTGTTCAGTCCCAACAAATCATGGCAATACGTACTCATCGACTTACCAAAGTCAAATGATGACTCGGTACAGGTGATAACCATTTCGATGCGGTCTTTTTCTTCATCAGACAAGCTGTCAATCAATGGCTTGGCGGCATTGACACCAAAAGTGATTGGGTCCTCAAAAGGCAACGCCACCGTTTTTTCCTTCATCAACAGATTTGAAATTCGCGACATGTCAAGCCCTCTGTGCTTGGCCAATTTTTCAACATCCAAATAGACGGTGCCACCAAAGACATTGATGGCTTCGATTCCTACAATTTTCATACGATGTATATTCTTAAATTATTATCAATCCCTCAACAGGGGAGATGGATTAGCATTGCCATCCTGAGCCTGTCGCTTCATTCTTTGAAACCAGGCCTACAGGTCATTGTTTATTGCGCTGTTATTGAATGAGGCTCCTCTTTTGAAGATCTATCCAGATTAACTGTTATTTAAAGTCGAATAATTTCGCACGATTTTGCCCTTTTCTTAAGCGAAATGATGCAAATGTATTTTTATCTTTAAATTGTAAATAAATATTATTATAAAGTAAATCTGAAAAGTACTGTCCTGGTATCTTACCATAAGAATGTCCTGGAAAAATTTTTGTGCTTGGTTTTATATATTTTTTCAAAAACTCCAGACTTTCAAACATTTCATAGGCCGCAGCAGTGTCTGGACAGGTTCCACACCCTTCCGCAAAAAGCACATCTCCCGTGAATAAATTGTTGCCCACCATGTAACAAACACAACCCGGTGTGTGCCCTGGTGTGAACAAAGGACGGATGGACAATCCGCCAACCAACCAAGGCGTTTCTTCAAAGGTTTCCAAACGAGGATGTTCAAATCCCGAAAAACCGGCCTCTGCTTGAGACATCCATATGGGACATTTGTAGCGGTCTGCCACCACCTTCGCCAAATTGATGTGATCTGCATGTGTATGGGTGATCAAAACACCTGCCAGCTTTGCTCCTGCTTGCTCAACGGCCAGATCCACTTTGTCCATTTCCCAAGCCGGATCAACAATAACTGCCAGCCTGGTGTCACGATCAATCAACAGGTAATTGTAGTTTTTCATGAACTGATAAAACATCTCCAGCACAACCACTTCCGGTTCACTGCCAAACACGCTGTTCATGCCAACAAAACTTCTCATGGCTGTTGATCCTGCTGGCGGCTGGCGGTCATAAGGCGATTGATCTCTTGGCTCATGAACCTGGCTGTTTCACACATGAGCTGCTCTGCAACCTCTGCCACCCGCCGGTTTCTCCAGTCAGCCAATGGCGTGTCCTTTACCCACTGATTAAAGGCGCCAAGGGCTGGGCCCGTGTGTACCTGAAAGTCTATTCTTTTTTCACTCATGCCTTGAAGCGCATACCTGGTAGTGAGGCTGAAATATTTTTTGAATACCAATGCGAGCTGATGTTTTTTACATTTATGTGCTTTTTCAATGATTTTACTGTTCCCTTTTTGCAGGTGATACTGCTCTACTTCAGCCCAAACTGCGGCGAAACCCTGTTGAAAATATTTTTGCTCAATTTGTTTTCTGGTGGCTTCGGGGATGTCATCCCACCCACGGTATTGTGAATACAAGTCATACAGTTTATTGGCTCGGGCTGCAAAAAAATTGCCCTTTTTAAGCACCTGTACCTTGGCTCCAATCTCAAACATGTCACCAGCCGGCGCATAGTCAGTGTCCTGAACATTGATGCTTTGCAACATGTCTTTCACCTCATCACTGGTGGCCGCTTCCACAGTGCATTGATTGATTGAGCCTGTGAGGATGAAATCGGCCCCCATCATGAATGCCGATGCGGCAGATTGTGGCACACCAATACCTCCCGCAAGCCCAACATGAATGGCATCTTGATAAGCGTATTTTTCCAGCACAGTTAACCTGAGGGACTGAATGGATGGCAACAACACGGAGGGTATTCCCCGGTCTGTGTGTCCCCCTGAATCAGCCTCCACACAAATGTCAGAACACATCGGAATTAATTGGCTCAATTCACTTTGTTCTTTACTGATCTTGTTTTCAGCCAACAACGTCTGAACCATTTTTAAGGGCGGTGGCGAAAGGAACTTCTCAGCCACTTCTGGTCGTGATAGCTTGGCAATAATTTTATGGGCGCATTGCACCGTACCATCTGCCGCTCGTGATAAGCCACTGACCCGGTAATAAACCAAAGCCAATGTCATTTGCATATAAGCAGATGCTTCAACAATGTTTACGCCATGCTTGACGTACATGGCCACAGTGTTCAGCTCAGCCTCGGGATTTTCCATTTGGCTGATCAAATTAACACCAAAGACTTCATTGACAGCCAATTCAGCTTGTATGGCAATGATGTCATTTTCAACGGCTTGTATATCCCTACCTCCGGTGCCCAAAAAACCCAGCAGCCCTTTTTGCGCCATGGCCACAACCAACTCTTTTGAAGCAATTCCCTGATACATGGCACCGGACAAATAAGCGTACTTGATTTGGTACCTGCTTTTGAACTCAGCTGACCCAAGTGATTCAGGTGTCAGCGAACAAAACCATTGGTCAGATTGCACAGGCTTTGACTGTTTCATTGCTGTTCTTCCATTGCTGTTTTTCATAGTCATTTTTCTTGCCCGCTGAGCACGGATTTCTTCACTGACGTTTTTCCATCCGTTGTTTTTTGATCAAGGGTCATAGCACGCAGGTAAAAATTCTTGATTTTCATCAGCACCTGTCCGGACTCACTTAAAACGACCAGCTGGTAACGATTGAATTTACTGCTCCTGGCATTACCATCTTGTAAATAACTGACGTGTACATAACACGTTTTTGTCAATGGCCGGATCATTTCTATTTCGTCCACTGCAAAAGGCACAAAAACCTCATCAATTTCATCGGTTGGAATGATTGCTGAAACGGTTTGCAATACGCCATCCAGTAAAGCCGGGTGCATCAGGTATTTTTCAAACCCAGGCTCCAGGTGTTTGGGCAAAGTCAATTGACCCAGGCAAAAACCTGCCCCAACATAAACTTGCTGCACACTTTGGAAAGACTTTTTATAGGTGAAACCAATCTTTGAGAATTGCTCATAAAAGGATTGTCCATCCACCATGTGATCACATGCTTCCTGAAGTTTTTTCAAATCATGAGTTTCATTTTGTGCGTGCAACACAGTATGGCCGAACACCATTTTGCCCTCAGCATGCAGCTGCGTTTCGTAGCCATCTGTTTGTGAAACAATCCGAAACTCGGTGTTGTCACCAGCGGCTCGCATGAACGTTTGCAATTCAGTGTCTGTCCCCAAAAACCTCAACGGGTGTGACCAAATGATGTCCTTGAGTTTAACCACTTTGCGCTGCCCGGCCAGGTTGCCTGCGACACAAGCCATTTCCAGGTAGGCAGCCCCTGGGAAAACACACGATCCATTCACCTGATGATCTGTGGCGTAATAGGCCGTTGATGACAATCGGGTAACAAAACTGATGTCACTCAAAGTTGAGGTGTTTTCAGTCACCAGCGGGTGCAAGCCAGGCGTTTCAACTGGCTGTTTCAAACTGAACTGACTCACCGGTGATTTGCTTTCATCGATGATCCAACAACGCTCACCTTTGAATGGGTATGTCGGCATGGCTATTTTCGGCGGCAAAGCATCGCCATAAATGGCGCGCCAATCAATGGGTAAACCAGCCAGCCAAGCGTCCATCAATTTGCTCCATTGTCGCTCTGTGGCAAGGTCATGCAACTGTTGCCTGAGGCTTTCATCGATTCGCTGATTACTTGCTTTGTGACTTGTCACTGATGTTGCAAGCTGGGCGTATTCCGCCCCACTGTTGCCAATCCACAGCGACAATTTTTCACTCAGATCTGCCACCGAATTGGACGGAATGGCCAGCCGGTGTTGCATGGCTTCCCGACCAACTTGCGATGTTAAACACAGCGCGTGTAAACAAGTCTCAGGATGGTTGGTTAAAAACGTTTTGATCAGGACGGCATACTTTTGAAGTTGAGTTGCCGAACCGGCTGACAAAACAAAGACATTGTCCGACAGCTGATCGTATTGCTGTGGTCTTATGGACCGATATGCTTCCAAAACCACACACGCGTTGACTCCACCAGCACCGAATGAATTAACCAGTGCCCGGCGCTTATGCTCAGCGGCCGGCCAGTTTATCAGGTTTTGCTGCACGGTAAAGCCAGCAGCAGTGAAATCGATGTCTGGATTCAATTCGGTGCTGTGCAAACTGGGTGCCACTTGTTGATGTTGCATTTGCAAAATGACTTTTGTGATGCCGGCAATTCCTGCCGCAGACTCTGCGTGACCCATGTTTGACTTCACCGAACCCAGCATGCGTTGCCTTACTTGGCCATTGCCATTCAATACTTGTGCCAATGCAGCGACTTCAAGCCCATCACCCAACTGGGTGCCGGTACCATGACCTTCCACATAATCAATTGACTCAGGCGCACTTCCGGCAGCCACTAAAGCCTGGGCAATGACCCGGGCTTGTGAAACTGGATTGGGGGTTGAGTAACCATTTGAACGGCCACTGTGGTCATGAGCACCGCCCAAAATCAAACTGTGGATGTGATCACCATCCTCTTCGGCTTTTGACAGCGGCTTCAACAACAAACTCCCCACCCCTTCGGCTGGTACAAAACCATTGTCGCCGGCACCAAAGCTGCGACATTTACCGTCTTGAGACAACATTCGCTTTTGACACATGGACAAGTATTTCGCAGGATGAAGGTACAAGTTAACACCACCGGCCAGTGCCATTTGGCATTCGCCACGCCTGAGGCTGTCACAAGCCAGATTCACTGCCACCAAAGAAGATGAGCATGCGGTGTCAACGGGCATGCTTGGGCCATTCAAATTGAGCACATACGAGGTGCGGTTGGCAATCGACCAAGGCATGGCGCTGGGTGTCAGCAGATCACCCTTCTCCCAGGCCTCATGGGCAAGCAGGTTATAGGTATTGGTTGTCACACCCACAAACACGCCCACGTCCGCACTTTTGCCCTTAGGGGCAACCTTCATGAGCTCATCTTTGGTGTAACCGGCATCTTCAATCGCTGACCAGGCCGACATCAAAAACAGCCTTTCTTGCGGATCCATCAATTTAGCCTCATGATGAGAAATATTGAAAAACCCATGCTCAAACAAATCGACATCTGCCAGGAAGCCGCCCCATTGGCAATAAATCTTACCTTCTTCTGCCATGGCTGGATTGGCATCAAACCACTGTTCATGATTCCAGCGATTGTCTGGTACCTGCTCAATCAGATGTCGACCTGATTTAATGTTTTCCCAGAACGCATCCAAATCATCTGATCCGGGGTATCTGCCGTGCATACCGATCACGGCAATGGCTTGAGTAGCATCTTGCTGCGCGCTGATGTGATCATCTTGACCAGCCCCAATGAGCAGACCATCGTTGGCCAGTGGCTTCAATACCGCACCCTCTCTTTGCTTATGATCAACGGGTTGTCTGTCAGTTGCTTGCTTGTCCCTGATGGCAAACTTGTTCATCAGCTTATCTGGCACCAAGTCAATCAATGTTTCGGTCAGCTCAGCAATATTGAGGTTGTCAAAAAACAAGGTTTTCGGCAACCCACCCAGGTCTTTTTCCAAGTTCGCATTGAGCTTGCCAATCATCACAGAATCAATGCCGTAGTGTTCAAAGTGTTCGCTGACATCAACGCGGTTGGGCTCCAGGTTGATTTCCTCGCCAATCAACTGCTGCAAGTACCCCTCGGTGCTGAGTTGCAATGCAGCCGAATCCATGTGCTCTGTCAGGTGCTGTACATCACTGTCAGCTGCTGCAGAACCCGCTTGCATCAACGTTGAACGCAGTTGTTGTGCATCACCGTAAACGGGTAACGCGTAGTTGAACCCGGAATTTAAAATGCCCTCCATCAGTGCTAAGCCAGTTGTTGTCGGCAGTGGCGCCAAACCTGTTGCGCTTTGAATTTCCGCCTGTCTGTCTGGCGATATTTGCATGCCGCCATCGCGCCAATATGGCCAGGCAATAGAAACACTGTGACCTTGCCTTTGACCTTGTGCAACCAGGGCTTGACGGTTTTGAACGAAAACATCGGCAAAACGATTGGCAAAAGCATAATCACACTGGCCCACGTTACCCAACTCGCCAGCCAATGATGAAAACACCACAAACAGATCCAGCTGTAGGTTTGCTGTGGCTATGTCTGAATTTATGATGCCCGCCAATTTACTTTGCATGACCTGTTGGGCCTGCGCAGGTTCTTTGTGGATCAAATAGGCATCTTGGATGGCGCCGGCGCTGTTGATCACGCCGTTCAAACCACCTTCAAATTCATCCTGGCTCGTTGCAACCATTGCTTTGAATGCAGCAACATCACACACGTCAATTTGTCGATACATCACCTTGCTGCCATGGGCTTTGAGGTCCTGCAACTGTTGTTTCTGTCTGTTCCCGGGTTCAGAGCGACCCAACAAAATCAAGTTCGCCTGATATGTCTGAACCAAATACGCTGCAACCAGGTAGCCCAGCGAGCCAAGGCCCCCGGTGATCAGATAATTACCACCTTGCTTGAATACACTGTCGCTTTGCTCAATGGAAGCCATGCCTGTGTCAGACAGCACACGCCTGAAGCGCTGTGTGGTGCTGGCTTGATTTGTTGCAGTAATTAAATGCCGTATCTCCTCAACAGCCATACTCATGTGCGACAACTCAGTGAAGCAAACAGGCATCCAATCGGCTTCATTCTGGTGGGCTTGTGCACTGCTCAGAGCAATCGTTTTTGCTTGTAACAATGGGTTTTCCATCGCCGCTGTTTTCAGGAATGCCCCCATCGCAGCCCCCATGGCTGAAGGCATGTTTGCTGATTCAAGGTAGGCACAAACCATCTGTATGGGTACATGACCTTTGCGTTTCGAAAGAGCCTGACAGAGGTTCAATAAAACCAGGAAAACCTCATCCGCTGCAGCTGAATCCGGATAAGCCTGAAGCGCATCATGAGTCACCGCTACATTCATCACATAAATGATTTTTATGGCTTGCGTACCTGCCTGGTAAATGGCGTCGAATAAACGCTCAAAGTCATTGCCATTCATGGTGTTAATGGACCATTTATTCGATGAGAGTTGTACGAAACCATCAGCAGCAATCACTTGATGAAGCATCCGGTTTTCATCCACTGATGGCATGGGTTTTGTGGATATCAACACCGTTGGGGTATCATCCTCTCCTGCGTCGCCCTGGATGGTTGGTGCAGGTTCCCAGCCGGCAGTGAAACACAACCCTGTAAATGGTCTGGTTTTTTCGGTGACTTGTTCAATGGTTGCTGTTGATTCTACCGCCTGTGGCAGACCAATCGGCAACCACGTACGTTCTTGATCGAAAGGATAAGTAGGCAATGATACTTTCCAAGGTCGCTGAGCTTGGTACAACCGAGACCAATTGACCATTGCGCCAGCGGTCCAAAGTTTGGCCAGTTTCCTGAAATCTTCGGTTTTGATGACGACATCCAGGTAAGCCTCACCTGCCTCGCCCTCCAACAATTCCGAGGTGCTTTCACCTTGTTCTTTGAGGTTTCTCTCAAACCAGGTTGCCTGGCTTGCCTGGTCACCCGATTTTTTGACCGCTACCCATTGTGACAGTTGTGTACATAAATCTGCCCTGCCTTTGACCAGCAAGGCCAGCCTGACTTCCATGGCTGTTCGACCGACTTGGGCGGTATAAATGATGTCAGCAAATGATTCATCATCGGCCTTGGCAAGATAGGCTTGCATTTTTTCGGCATAATTGAGCAGTGCTTGCGGATTTTTTGCAGACAACACAAATACTTGCACATCGGCTTGCTTAAACCCAAACTGGTCTCTTGGTGGCTGTATGTACTCCTCTAACACAACATGTCCATTCGCTCCGCCGGCGCCAAAAGAACTGACACCAATGCGACGTGGGCGACCGTCTGTAACTGGCCAATCTGAATGTGTGGTTTGAACATAAAATGGAGAAGATTCAAAATCAATGTTTGGATTGGTGGTTGCCGCATGCAACGAAGGAACCAACTGCCGGTGTTTCAGCTGCAACAGTGATTTGGTGATGGCCGCCACACCCGCCGCGGATTCCAGGTGACCAATGTTGGATTTGACCGATCCGATTGGACAGGATTGAGGCTTTTTGATGTGGTCTGCAAAGACCTTGTTCAAACCAGCCACTTCAATGGGGTCACCCAGGGCCGTACCGGTGCCATGGGTTTCAACATACCCTATGGTGGCCGGATCAATGTTTGCTTTGTGCAGCGCTCGGGTGATCAACTCGGATTGTTGTGTCGGGTTGGGTACCGTGTAACCATGGGTTTTACCACCGTGGTTAATGGAAGTGGCTTTGATGACACCATGGATTTGGTCATTGTCCTGTTCCGCTTGCACCAACGATTTAAGGATGACCACACCAACACCCTCACCCGGTACATAACCATCTCCGCCTTCACCGAAACTGCGACATTTACCATCGGTGGCAGCAAAATTTCCCTGGCTGAGAACCAAATATTTCTGCGGATGCAATGACGCATTGACACCACCAGCAATGGCGGCATCAATGTGCCCATGGCGGATGTCTTCACAAGCCAGGTGAATGGCAGTTAACGACGATGAACACATGGTATCCAATGCCATGCTGGGGCCATTTAAATCAAAGAAATAGGAGACCCTGTTGGCAATGGAGCCGAATGATGAGCTGGGAGCCACAGGCTGACCCGCCAATGCGGTATCATGGCCAAACAATTCATAGTGCCCCCACATCACTCCCACATAAACCCCAACGGTTTGTTGTTGGAATTTATCTTTGTCGTAACCAGCATCTTCGACGGCACACCACGCATTTTGTAAGAACAAACGCTCTTGAGGGTCCATCAATGACGCTTCTTTGGGTGAAATGTTAAAAAACAGGGGATCAAACAAATCCACCCCATCTAAAAAGCCACCCCACTTGCTGTAGGATTTGCCCGGGGTGTTTTTGCGCGGATCAAAATGGCTGCTTGCATCCCAGCGCGAAGCCGGTATTTCGGTCACACAGTCCTTGCCTTCTTTTAAATTTTCCCAAAATGTGTTGATGTCATCAGCCATTGGGTATTGGCCACTCATGCCAATGACCGCAATGTCATGGTTTTTGCCAGCGGCCCTTTTGGGCTGCGTGAGCATGGTTTCTCTGAGTTGTAAAGAACGCTTGCTTCTGGTCGGTGGGACCACCATTGCAGCCACCTTGGTTTCCTTCTCAGCAGTGATTTGAGCAAGTTTATCCGGGTATTTTTCAATGAAATATGCCACCAGATCCCGGGTGTTTTGGTGCTCAAAAAACAAAGTCTTTGGCAAAGGTCCAAATGTTTTTTGCAGTGTATTGGTCAAATCCATGGCCAATATAGAATCCATGCCATAGGTCTCAAAAGATGCCTTGGCTTTGATTTGATGGGCAGGTAATTTCAAAACATCAGAAAGCACCTGAATGAAAAAGGCTGTGACTGCTTTTTCATCAACATGGACTTCGCAGGCCCCTTGATTGACCGTCACAGGCATGGCAAGTTGTCGGCGGTTCACTGATGCCAATGATTGTGTCATCAAATTCACATCACCATGCATAACCAGGATTTGATGACCTTGCATCTGTAAACCCTGATAGAATGCCTTCATTCCATCGCCCACTGGCATCGAAGCTATGCCGGCATTTTGCAACAGCAAGGATTCTTGTTGGTCAGAGAGTCGCATCCCGCCGGATTGCCAGTATGGCCAGTTGATGGACAAGGTTTTGCCCTGGCGCTCGCCCAGTTTGACCCTGTCTTGCCTTATCCGCGCATACTGATCCAGGTGACCATTGGCTGCAGCATAATCTGCCTGCCCCGCATTGCCAAACACAGCGGCCAGGGATGAAAACATCACAAAGAAATCCAAATCACAGGCCGCCGATGCTTCATCCAAATGGTGAACACCAGCCACTTTGGGGTGCAGGACATCCTTCACTTGGGTTGTGTTGTGCTTGATGATGAAGCTGTCTTTGACCATCCCAGCAGAATGGAAGATGCCTTTGATCGGCCCCAATTGTTGTTCAATCTTTTGCAGCACCAATTTGGTTTCAGCCAATGATGCTAACTTCAACTGCCGATAGTTGATCCTGTCACCATGACCTACCAGTGAACCGGGTATTTCCGCTGTGGCCTGACGACCTGTGATCACCACGTTCGCCTGATTGGTGTACTTAAGCACTTCTTCGGCAAACAGTTGACCCAACCCCCCTAATCCTCCGGTAATGAGGTATGTACCATGGTCATGGAACACCTGGTTTTGCTCATTTACCGCAGGTTTAACAGTCTGCCAAAATGGGCTTCGTGTTTGGTCTCCAATGACTTCAATCAAGCCATGTGCCAATGAGTTTCTGCCTATTTCCAAAGCTTTGATCACGTCAGCGGCTTCACTGTCTGAATCCACAAACACCAGCTGTGTGGTCAATTGTGGGTTTTCCGTTTCTGCCGTTCTCAACAGACCTTGCAAACCAGCCAAGACCTGATACGGATCGCTGTTGGCAACCGCAATTTGCAGGAAAACTGATTCACCTTCAACTTCATTCAACAGGTTTTTCAAATGACCAAGGGTTTGCACAACCACCTGTGTGTACAGTTGATCGCTTGCACGCTTCAGGCGTTGACACTCACTGTTTTCAATCGCTGCATCAACGAGTGCACAATCAACCTTGGGTAAACCGACCAACAACACTTTTCGCAGGTCTGTCAGCAATGGCTGCAGGTTGGTCTTTTCCATGTCATCATGTGTTTCTGGTGCAATCCATTGTTGGGTTGCCAGCATGGTTTGGTGATCGGCTTGCTGGCTTTCTTTACCTGGTATCTCCTGCACCATGAACTCTTTCAGCTCAACACAAACCCGTCCGTCCTGATCACAGACAACCAGGTCAAACAAATGTGGCTGATCCGGACCTTGGGCATAACGAACCCAGCAATACATGAGGGATTCAGTGGCACCCGTGATTTGGGTGTCATTGACCCAAAATGGAATGGTTGGTGACCGCCAGGATGTCTCAGACAGGTCAGTCATCATGCCTATCATGCTTTGTAGTGCACTGTCCATGATGCCCGGATGCAGCCAAAATCGGTTGTGTTCTTCACCATCCTGGACATGGTTTAAGTCAAGTTCAGCAAGCACTTGATCCTTGCCTTTGTGGATGGTCCTGATGCCACGGTTGGCACCACTGAGTTGCACACCCATGTCAGCAAATCCGGCATAGATTTCATCACCACTGATCTGCCTGGCATTGATTTGTTGCTTCAACTCATCGATGTCAATGGTTTTTGCTTCACAATCAACCATGCTCACAGCATGACCCACACAATGCACCTGCTCCTGCTCAGACTGGCATGTACTGACGACCTCAAAATCCAGGCCCTGGTTGTCAGCTGGGAACAATTTCACTGTCACTGTATGGTCGGCCGTGGGCACACATGCAGATTCCCAGACCAAATCACTGATTTTCAATTTCAAATCGTGCTGTGATACACCATTGGCATCGGCCACAGCGAAGTGGATCATCTCCAAATACGCCGCCGCAGGCAGTACTTTTTGATCATTGATTTGGTGACCAAACAAATAAAACTCGTGTCCTGTGAACTGGCTTTGATAGGCCAGCTGAAACAGGTTAGACCGATTCTGCTGCACCAACGGATGCAAAGCCTTGCTGTTCACCATATGAACTTCAGCTTTGGCTTTTTGTGCTGCCCAGTGGCGCTCCCGGGCAAATGGGTAACCCGGTAAACTCATTCGCTGAACATGGCGATCTTCATATAAATCCGCCCAGTTCAATGTCAAACCCTTGACCCACAAAGAAACCAGCCTGGACCACTGACCACCTGCCATCCAACGCTTGACTGCATACTGCAAGTCATCATCTGAGCCAAACAAGGACAACAACTCACCCGCTTCTTCAACATGACCAAGGATCACTGTTGTCTTGTCATTTTCTCCTGATACATGGTGACGCAAGGATTCACACACCTCAACAACATCTTTCGCAACCAGGCCCAATCGATGGTCCATGTGCTCACGCCCAACTTGTAATGTGTAACTCAATGAAGACAACTTAATGTCATCGTTTGACTCCAAAAAGGTCAACAAATCCATGGCTTTGGTTTTCAGCTGTTCTGCGGTCCGTGCCGATAACACAATGATCTGATCTTGAATGATCGGGTCATTTGCCATTTCCTGAATTGGTGAACGGTGTTCTTGAATGATCACATGGGCATTGGCTCCACCCAGACCAAAAGATGACACCCCTGCGGTCCTGAGCCGTGATTTACTGACGGATTCTGCTGTGCTTTTCCAAGGAGATAATTGATGCTGTACCTGGAATGGCGTACTGGTAAAATCAATTTCTGCATTGGGTTTTTCAGCGTGCAATGATGGCGCCAACATGTTGTGCTTTAATTGCAACAATATCTTTGTCACACCTGCGATACCAGCGGCTGATTCACAATGACCGATGTTGGATTTAACTGAGCCAATGGCTATTTTATGGTCCTGATCTGACAGCGTTGAGAAGACCTGGCTCAAACCGGCTATTTCAATTGGATCTCCCAATTCTGTTCCAGTGCCATGCGTCTCGATGTAACTGATTTGATCGGCCTTGATTTGACTGTGATGCAAAACATCTTTGATCAAAGCTGCCTGCGCCCGCGGGCAAGGCACGGTGTAACCAGCGGTTTTACCACCCGCATTCAAAGCGGTGCCTTTGATGACCCCATAAATGTGGTCTCCATCTGCTTCAGCTTGGTGAAGCGTTTTCAGCACCACAGCCCCAACACCTTCGGCATCTATGAAACCATCTGCGTTGGCGCCAAATGCTTTACATGCATTGCCGCTGGAAAGTGCCGACATCGCCGAAAGCCTCTGGTAATGATGATCGTCCAGGATCAAATTAACACCACCAGCAATCGCTGCTTCGGATTGCCCTGACTTGATGCTTTCTACAGCCAAATGGATGGCCGTCAGCGATGATGAACAGGCTGTATCCACAGACATTGAAGGCCCATGAAAATCAAACAAATAGGAGGTTCTGTTGGCAATCGAAAAATGATCAGGTTCAACGTTGTACATTGAGTTCATCACCCCAACAAACACCCCTACTTTTTGTGTTGCTGATAATGTTTTTGGCGTGTGGCCGGCATCCTCTATGGCGTGATAAGCGGCCTCCAGGAAAATCCTTTCTTGCGGATCAATCCGCTCAGCTTCTGCTGGGGACAGTTTGAAAAACAATGGGTCAAATTTGTCCACATCATCAAGAAAACCGCCCCACCGGGTATAAATTGAGTCTTTTCTGCCCCGTTCAGGATTGTGGTTTTTTCTCCAGTCCCACCGATCTGAAGGCACTTCTGATATACAGTTAATTCCATCTCGCAGGTTTTCCCAGAACGCATTGACATCAGCTGCATTGGGGTAGCGCCCGCTGAGTCCAACTATGGCAATGTCCTCATGCACCAAAGCACGGTCAGATGTTTGTCGTGAGAAAGCAAATCTTATGTCCCCTCCCTGCCTCATCATGGAAGGGGTATCAGGTGATTCAACCTGCTGGCTCACCATTGCATCTTCAGTCCGTTTTGGCTCATTTGCCTGACCAGTGATCGCTTGTAATTCTGCGGCATTATGGGTTGCCAAATGGTTTACCAAACCCCTGATGTTTTGTACTTCAAAAAACAAAGTGCTGGTGATGTTTGAAAAATGTTTTCTTAACCGGGCAGTGAATTGGGTGATTAAAATGGAGTCCAGACCGTGTTCAATGAATGATTTATTGATGTCAACCTGGGCCACCGGAATTTTCAAGTGCTCAGCCAGGATGTGCTTGATAAAGTTGATGGCTTGTGCAGACTCCTGAGCTCCCGAAGAGGCCGCTGTTGGCGCTGGCAAATGCCTGGTGGTGGCTTGAACCGGTGCCAGCGATCGCACGGAAAAGTGCTTCAACCCGATGATCACCCGGCCTTCATGGTCACAAACATCAATGTTGAATTTAACCACCTCATCATCGAGCCTGCTGCCGTTGGCCAATCGGGTCCATGCAAGCATGGTAGGTCCGGGAGTGCCATTGATGACCACTTGTTCAACGGCAAAAGGCAGTGAAGCGACATCATGAACATTCGGTTCATTGAGCACCAACAATAAAGTTGATTGCAATGCACTGTCGAGCAAACCAGGGTTAATTATGATTTCCTTGGAAGTTTGATTGGCTGGCTGTTGCAGATAAGCCAACACCTCATGATCATTGCATTTGAGCGCCCCCAGACAACGGTGGGTGCGCCCATATGAGACCCCCATTTCAGCAAAACGGTCATACAAGTCTTCGCTTGAATACTGCGCCTTTTGCATGCGGGCTTGAATCTCGTCAAGGTCAATGTGTGTCGTCGATTCGGCTGATCCAATCCATGCAGACCCCTGACAATGAATGCGTGGTCCAGTTGCTTCATGGCTGGATATTTCAAACTTCACTGAAATGCCATCATGGGTCTGTGAGCGGGTAGGCAATAAGGCCGTTTTCAAAGCGTGTTGATCGGCCACGAAACAAGGCTGAGGCCAAACCACATCATTCAATTCAAGCCGGTTTTCTGCCTGTTTTTCGGGCAATGCTGCTTGAATGGCAGCCCTGACCATCTCCAGATAAACAACCGCTGGTAAAACTTTTTGGTTATCGACCTGATGGTCCACCAGGAATGGTTCATGGCCGGTAAACTTCGATAAATAGGCCTGCAGACTGAAATCAGATATATTCTGACTCAACAATGAATCAATTCTGTCCCCGCCAACATGCTCCGTCCTCTGGCCCGGCGTCAAATGGTAACGTTGTGTATCAAATTGATACCCTGGCAGGCGGCCAGGTTTTGCTGGCAAACCTGTGGGATATAAGGATCGCCAGTCCACCTGCTTACCTTGTAACCATTGATCTGCCTGATCCATCATCGAGGCTGCCACATTTGAGCCATCAATCGGGGCCGCCTCAAAATGATAAAGGCCCTGAGGTATGTTGTCTCTGATCAGCTGCTCAGAGACTTGTGCGCGGAGGTATGTTTTGAGCCTGTCATGAAGTTTTACCCGCTGACTTGATGGGCTGCCTTTTTCCAACACAATCGCCACTTTGTGCTCGTGATGATCACGATGAAGCTGCATGGTGGCAAGGTACTCAACAATTGGAAATTGTTCAGCGTCGGTTTCAAGCCTGGAACACAAATACCTGATATTCTTTTGCAAAGCTTCAATGGTTTTGCCAGACATCAACAATACCCTGGTCATTTCCGGGTGCTCTGGCTGTTCTGGTGCCGTACGATCAGGTTGTTCAAGGATCATGTGTACATTGGTGCCTGAAGCCCCAAATGAATTCAGACCGATGATCATTTTGGTCTGTGGTTCAACCGGCGTATGGCCAAGCAACAAGCCGGCACCTTGATGAGCCATCAGGTTACGATGAATGGTGTCTTTGGTCAGTGATGGGATGCCATACAGTGTTCTGTTTTTAAAGCTCAGCATTGCTTTTAACATGGCAGCCAAACTGGAAACACATTCCATATGACCCAATATTGGTTTCACGGTGGTAATGGCCGGCAAAGCATCCATTTGGTGGTGGTTGATTTCTGCCTGTGACATTTCTTCATGGGCATCTGTAAAAACACTGTATTCCACCAGGTCAGATATGTTGTTGCCCATGCCCTGGGCTTCAAAGCTGGTCACATCTGTAACAGCAATTCCAGATTCAGTGATACACTTTTTGAGCAATTCCTTTTGTGCATTTTTGCTCGGCGAGAACATGGAGTGTCCGTCTCGTCCGTTGTAATTGGTGGCCACTGCCCTGATGTTCGCGTAAACATGGTCGTTTTGTTCTTCAGCAATATGCTGCCTGGTCAATATCAGACTGACCACACCTTCAGAACGAACATAACCATCTGAGTCTTGATGAAAAGAGTAACACTTTCCAGAACGGCTGGTGATGTTCAACTCTTCCAAAGCACCATAAATTGAACTCACAAAATTGATTTTCACAGCACCCACTATGGCGTAATCAATGTCACCGCTTCGCAATGCCTCTACCGCATGGGCAACACCAACAGCACCACTGGAGCACATGGTGTTGATGACTTCGCTGGGACCTTGAAAGTCAAAATGGTGAGATATCCGATTAGCCAACGAAGGTCCGGACTGATGAAGGATGTAGTTACGGGCGAATGACTCACTGCGATGAACGTCATTGTAGTCACTGCCCTCAGCCCCGATGTATACCCCAACGGTTTTGTCTGACAAACTTGAGGTGGTGTGACCTGCGTCCTCTATCGCTCTTTGAACAGACATCAGCATGTGTCTGAGTTGTGGGTCCATGATTTCAGCTTCTGCAACACTGATGTTAAAGAACAACGGATCAAAATCATAAGCCGTTTTCAACATGCCCCCAGATAAGTTCTTGGGTTGGTCGCTTTCACTGCGGGTCAACAGAAAGTCGGCGGCATAATCATCATAAAGCACCGTTTGCTTTTCAATGGCTGACCAGTACCCTTCTACGGTCAAGTCATTCGGAAACAATCCATCAATGCCAACAACTGAAATCACTGACGGTTGAACGGCATTGGGCTCCACCTGACGCAAGGCAGCAGGCTGCTTGATGCCTGACAATTGATAGTACTTCTCAGAATAGTCAACATGGTGATTGGGACTAACGATGGTTCTGTTGTCATCCGCCAGCTTTTGATACACCCGGAAACGCAAAACACTGTATTCGGGCACAAACCGGTATTGTCGATTGTTCTCAAAATAGGCAACCGCAGAACTCACTCCCGGGGCATGGCAGTCATCGAAAGCCATGAACCCGCCAACATCCAGTAACATGTCACTGTAAAAAAAATCCAATGTCACATAATCCTGCATGTGCAAGCCATCAATGAAGATGAACTGATAGTGTTCCCTGGCCTCCAGGATCTTGGGGAAAATTTCGTAATCTTTGAATTCCAAATGCCTGAAGTACTGATTCAAATTGGCACTTTCAATCTGGGCCAGGCCAATGGATTCAAACTCCACACTTTGACAGGGGTCGATGGCGGTGTGATGTCCTGACCCTTTCTTGTCATGCGCTTCACAAATGAACAGCGCCGACAAACCAAATGCCAGACCCACTTCAAGGCTTCGTTCGATGTTGTTTTCAGCGATGATGTCATACAGTTTGGTACCGATGTCAGATGAAATGGCCCAGGGAAAGATAAACCGCTCTGAACCTGTGAAGTTGGCGACTTTGCCCTCCTCATACAACCGATGTACCAGTTTGTCAGAAAAACGGTCTTTCAAAAAATGCATGTTGTAAGCACCAAATAAAATGTCCGATATGGGCCGAATCAATTCCATTGGTTTTTCATTTTTATCTTTGGCGATACCGATGTTGCTGATCATCACTGAAATCAAATCTGTTTCAAAATCGGTCAAGGCTTTCAATTCATGCGAATGCATGGATAACTGATGATCAAAGGCCAGTCCGGTTGGGGATGGATCTGCAATCAATTCAATGCAAATGCCACCTGATTCACACACCACATATACATCAATCAACACATCCACAAGGGCAATTTTAACCGTCCAGTCGCTGGCGCTTTCATTGGGTGGGTTGTAGCTGTTCAACACCTTCAAAAATTCATTTGCTACGGTGTTTACTTCAGCCAGGGACAATTTGTTTGCGGGCACCCGAACTTCGCCGGCCTCAACAGTGGCGTTTGCCCCCGACACCGGGTTGGCTTTTATTTCTGGGGCAGATACATGGCTCTTCTGGCTTTCGTTGATCCATGCTTTTATTCTCTCTAATCCTGGTCTTTCGCGTTTCATTGCGAACCTCTAAAGTTTGTGTGTGTGATTTAAAATGCAGAACAAGCGTGATGTTTTCAGAGTCCTTTGTTGTCCCTGACCAACTGTTCAAGGTTCCCAAGGGCACCAACAACAGCTTGGTAGTCAATGCCAAAATCTTGCAAAAAGGCGATTTCATTGACCCCCACACTGGCGGCTTTATCAATTTGCTTTTGACAGTCTTCGCGTGAACCGAAAATGCCGGCTGTATTGAAATAACGGGCATATGAATAATCAACCATTTTGGTGATTTCCTGTTCCGAAACATCCTTCCCAGCTGCCATCATGTGTGGTTTCAAGCTGCTTTTAATGTACTCTTTGAAGGGCTTTTCAACCACCGACTGAACCAACTCCAAATCCGGGTGAACAAAGGTGTGCATCATCAAGGAAATCGTTCCTTTCATTGGGTCCAGACCAGCTTCCTCCCTGGCTTTGCGATAAACAGCTGTTTTTTCCTCCAGGGCATCTAAATCAATGCCATAGAGCATGGTGAAAACGTTGTATCCCATTTTGCCGGCGTATTCAAAACCGGATTCAGATTGGGTGACATACCAAACGTTCAAATCTGCCTGAATGGGTTGGGGAAATGCCTGTACAGAGAACATTTCTCCACCTGGGCCTGGGTAATCAATGGCTTCTCCACGCCACAATTGTTGTACCATGGGGATTCGCTCATTGCGCAGATCAACCCGGTTTTCATAGGTGTCAGGAGACAAAATGAAATCTTTTTTAGCCCAACCATTGCCGAACCCCAGGTCAACCCGACCACCAGATAAAATATCCACCATTGCCCAATTTTCAACAATTTCAACTGGATGGTGCAGGGTGATGGTAACAGCCGCTGTCCGCAGTCTGATTCGTTCAGTCAAAGGGGCAAAATAGGCAGCCATTAAACTGTTGTTTGCATAGATTGATCCAAATTCACTGAAATGACGCTCCGGGAAATAGACCGCTTCGAATCCAGCCTGATCTGCGAATTCAACCAACTGTCTCGTGAACTGGTATTTTTCTTTGTTGCTGACTGTTTTTCTGACGTCCGAAAAAAACAAGAAGCTGAATGCCATATCAGGATTTAAACCCGGCTTGGTTTGTTCGTCTTTTTTCGGATCGACTTGCTTACCAGCCAAAAAATCCGTCAAGTTTTTATTGATTGTGGAATCCATATTTTTATCTCAGTTACACGGTGTTAATAAACTGCGGCTGTTTCAAGCCACTTTGTTTTGGGTCTTTTTTTCGTTCAGAATCTTTTCAGCCAATACGTTCACTGTTGAATATTCAATCAGCCAATTAGGCGGAATTTGCAGGCTGAAATGCTTTTCCAAAAGGTTAGTCATCTGAATCGCAGTGATTGAATCCAAACCGTAACTCTGGAATGATTGATCAAATTCAATCACCGTTTTGTCAATGCCCAATGCCTGTTCCATGATTTGGATGATCAAACCGGTGTAAGACTTTTTGTCTGCACCGGGTTCCATTGCGTTGGCAGTGACCGAATGTTGTGACGTTTGTTTCACCAACCCCTGTTCTTTTACCGGAGGTGCGTCTTGCTCTGGCTTGGGCTGTTTAACGGGGGGACTTTGCAACTCCTGATTGGTTGTTTCCAATTGCCAGGCCGATGCAGCAGATGTCTGCTGTCGATGTTCACTGCGCTGGATGGCGGCCAGAATTTCTGACTCCAAAGCAGGTGATATGTCTTGATCTTGCAATGAGTTCAAAAACTCACTGAATTTTTGACGCGTCATCTCACCCCGATCAAAACTCAACAGATTTGCTCTGATTTCTCTGTTCACCGAACTCGCACTGTTTTCCAGACCCAACGAAGCCAGCACCTTGGTTTTGTTGGTGACCGGTACATAACCCACCACCTCGCGGTCTGACAACAGTGAAAGTTTCATCACCTCGAGGGCATCCGTTGCACTGATGCTGTCCACACCCGCTGCCGCGAACTGTTGCAGTCGGTTTGCCATGTCGGCCTCATCCACAGCACCATCCACATCCCATTGTCCCCAACAAATTGACAGGCATCGTCCTGTTCGTTGATGGTGATGGGCTAAGGCATTGCGGTGTCGGGCAAAGGCATTTTGAAAAGCCGTGGAATAGGCATAACTGGCCGCCCCCCTCAGGCCAAATGAAGCGATCGAAGAATACAGCAGGAAAAATTCAATGGGATGATCTTTGGTTGCCTCATCTATATTGATGGTGCCAGCCACCTTAACAGCTGCTATTTCACTGAAGGTGTTGACGCTTTTATTGATAATTAAATCATCAGAAGACCGCCTGGCCATATGCAATACACCATTGATTTGTATGCCTTGTTCTGACAGGCTTTCAATGCATTGATCCACTGCATCACGATTCAACACATCAACAGAATGATAGTGTACAGTCGCCCCTGCGGCCCGCAACTGATCCAGGCGATCACTCACTGCGGCTTCAGATCTGGTTGATAAGATGATCAAGTTAGCGCGGTAATCCCGGGCCAAAACCCGACAAACCTGCTCTCCTGCGGCACCCAAACCACCCACCATCAGATAAGTGGCCCCTGTGCGAAACTGGGGAACATCCGCGGCCAGGTTGATGATTTCTTCTTCTCTCACAGTGGCCACCAAACGCTGTCCGTTGTCATACCTGATCATCGGCACCGAAGCGGCTTGCAGGTTTTGAGTGTCATCACACAGCCACTCCTGTAAGACGTTCAACATCATCGCATCGCTTTGCTCACGGGAGATACCATTGAAGGCAATACAACGATGACGATGCAGCGGATTTTCCAACATTGCTGTTTTGAACAATCCCGCTAATGACTGCCTGTAGACATCTGCCAAATCGCCACTTTCATGGTAAATGCAGTAGCCTTGTATGTGGTTGGACGCAACATGTTTTAACAACGCTTGAACGGTCAAATACACCTGTTCAATCTGGGCTTCGGCTTGCGACACCTGATTCACATCAGACAAAAACAACATCAGCGCGACAGGGCGATCCACAGCAACAGCTTTCAACATAGCGTCCAGATCAATTCCCGAAGCGGTCAAAGGCACATGAGCCAAATTCCACAGCGACTCTTCTTCTCCGATGATTTCTGCGATCTGCTGACTCAAAGCAGTCAGTTGATCAGCATGCCCCTGCTGGTCACTGAGCACCAACAACTGCGCGCCTGATTGTGCTGTCAAACGATCATTCCAAGATTCAGACTCGAGATCCAAAGCAGCACTTTCCCAATTCTCAGCAATGGTCAGCCAGTCTTTGTTGGTCTTTTGCAATTGGTCATTGGCATTCAGTTCAGCAGCGCCTAACTCAAGCCCTTGCAGAACCAACAAACAGTTTCCGTCACCATCCATCATGGTCAGATCCACAGCACAGGTTTCCTGCCCCAGCTGGTTGCTCATGTTAAGTTGGACCGAGACGATCAAGTCACCGACATTGCCAGGCAACACCGATAAATGATTCATGGCGAATGGATACAAGTGCAGGTTTCTGGTGTGCCCTTGCTCACACAAAACACTGGCCAACATCTGTAGTGTTAAATCCAGGATGGAAGCCGGTAACACCATGCCTTCATCCAGTTTCAAGCTTTGCCGATCCCTTTGGTATGTGAAAACCAGCTGGTCTTGCTTTTGAAACATCCCGGTCAAGCTGTCTATTGATGCATTCACTGTAAACCCGGCATCTGTCAGGGCTTTGCGGTGTTGTTCAACGTTCATCCCATGCGGTGCCAATTCAGCAAGCAACGCGGCCACATCGACCTGCCCCAAGTCAGTTTGGGCTGAATGGCAGGCCCTGCCCTGACATGCCGGCATGTTGGCTTCGGCTCCTTCATGTTGCCCATTGAACACTTCAAATTCGATGGCATTTTTGTGATCCAATCCAAATTGGGCCGCACTGACCCGGGTCAACAAAGCCTTACTTTGGTCGGTGTATTCATGACCAACCCACAACACATTATCTAACTGCAGGCTGTGCTGCGAACCGGCTGGCAAGGCGTGTTGCAATGCCGCACAACCCAGTTCCAGATAAGTACTTGCTGAAACACAAGGGCGATCAAAACACGCATGCTTTCTTAACCAACCGGGTCTGCGATCCAAATCAGTCAGGTATTTATGTTCAACCAAAGTTGATTGGTTGCTGTGCAACAGAGGATGACTTGAAAAGGATTGTTCAACCGTTGTATACAAATCATTGTTGTCTGTTTCCAACCAGGTGAAATCTTCAGCAAATGGATAAGTGGGTAAATGTATGCGCCTGGGTTTGTTCGAACGATACAATTCGTTCCAGTCAAAGGCAAATCCCTTGACCCACAGAGCGGCCAATTTGTGGTGCTTGCCTTTGTTTATCCAGGTCTCAACGGTTTGTTGTAGGTCTTCATCAGCAGCAAAGTCGGCATACAAATCCTGCTTCACCTTGCCACCGCTGTACATCACTCCTTTGACATTTAACTCGTGGTTCCGGAAAGCAATCAATTGCTCCTTAAGCTCTTCAATGTCATGGACCATCAAGGCCAATCGAACGTCCATCGCATCCCGGCCGACTTGTGAGGTATAGGCTATCCTTTCCAATATCAGTGAGTTTGCTTCTGGTAAACCGTGCAGATAATCGAGTAAGTCAGTCACTTTCGCAGCCAGGGCATCCTTGGTTTTGGCCGACAACACAACCACCTGTGGCAAACCATGGTCCCTTCCTGTGTGGCTCAATGCCGGTTCAATGTATTCTTCCAGGATCACATGGGCATTGACCCCGCCGAAACCGAATGAACTCACCCCTGCCCGCCGTGGCAATGGGTTGCCTTGATCATCATTGATGATTGGCCAGTCATCATTTTCCTGCTGAATAAAGAATGGGCTGTTAGCCAACAAAATTTGTGGGTTCACAGTTTCACAATGCAGAGATTTCACCCGCGTGCCGTGTTTAAGTTGCAACATGACCTTGATGACTCCGGCAACCCCAGCTGCCAACTCCAGGTGACCAATGTTACTTTTCACCGATCCCAAACCACAATGAGCCATCTCAGGTTGATCCAGGTCATGTTCTTCGTAAAGCGCTTTGAAAGTGTTTTTCAGTCCATTGATTTCAATGGGATCACCCAGTTGAGTACCGGTGCCGTGAGTTTCGATGAAACCGATGGTTCGGGGATCTATACCTGCTTTGCGATACGCCTTCAACAACAAACTGGATTGTGCTTTTGGATTCGGCGAAGTCAATGTGTTGGCCCGACCACCATGATTTTCAGCCGTGCCCCGAATGACTGCATAAACGTCATCACCATCCTCCTGTGCCGCTGATAAGCGCTTGAGGAACAACATCCCCATGCCCTCACCCCTCACATAACCATTGGCATTCTCTGAGAATGTCTTGCATAAACCATCTTCACAGAGCATCCCCGCCTTACTGAATGCGATGTGTGCCCATGGTGTGATGATGATGTTGATACCGCCTGTTATGGCCGCTGAACATGCACCAGATTGAATGGATTCCACAGCCCGATGGATCGCCACCAGTGAACTGGAACAAGCGGTCTCAATCGGCTCACTGGGCCCATGTAAGTCCAACAAATAACTCATCCTGTTGGGTCCCACTGAAGGCACCAGGCTGGTTGAACTGTAGCCTTCAATACCGATTCCGGCATGGTTGATCAAATCGCTGTAACCGCTGTTTGATGTACCCACAAATATGCCCGTATCGGAACCAGCCAGGGATGCTGAAGAATAACCGGCATCTTCTATCACTGACCAAATAAACATCATCATGATGCGTTGTTGAGGGTCCATCATTTTTGCTTCAGTTGGCGATATCCCAAAAAACAACGGGTCAAATGCCTCAACTCCATCCACAAAGCCACCCCATTTGATGTTGGTTTTGTTTTTTTCGGTCTTGGGGTCGCCAAAAAACGCTTTCCAATCCCAGCGCGACTCCGGAACTTCCCTGATGCTTGATTTACCTTCCAGCAGGTTGTCCCAAAACTCATCTAAATCATTGGCCCCGGGAAATTTCGCGCTGACGCCAATTACCGCCACTGGCTCCTGCTGGTTTTGCTGAAACACTTGTTGGGGGTTTGTTTGGCTGTGATTGGCCGTGAAAAAGCGATTGACACCGGTGGGCACAACCGTCAGTGACGATTGGTTCACCACTGCCACTTCTTGATGCGCAGCCTGATCTCCCGCCAACGCCCTGGGCTCATGGAGTGCCACTTCCTGATCCGTGTCTTCAACACCCAAAGTTTCAGCCAATTCTGTCGCATGGTTCTCAATCAAATAGGGAACAAATTCATTGAGTGTTTGGTATTCAAAGAAGAGGGTTGGGTTAATTTCAAGCTGGTAATGCTGATTCAAAACGTTGGACAGCTCAGAAAAAGCAATTGAGTCCATTCCAAAATCACTCAGATTGGTATCTGTATCAAGGTCTTCCTCAGCAATGCTGAGCAACGTTGACAAGTGACCCAGCAAAGCCGCAGTGACCGCATTGGTCAACAAGTCATTGTTCCCGGCTTGGGTGGGCGTTGTGGCGGGCTTCTCCACCGCCGCAACCTGTGCTTTGATCATTGGTTTGGCAAAGAACGTGTTGTTGATTTTATCCCTGTCACCAAATAAAGGCATCACCCGCTGGGCTTTGCCTGCCAATGCCTGCCTGAACTGTCCAAGTGCCATCGCTTTGGGCATGGCAACCATGCCGGTTTGTGATTCCATCAAACGAAGGTCCTGGATATGTAAACCAATACCACCATCTTGCCAAAGTGGCCAATTGATTGACAACGAAAAACCCTTGCGTAACCCCGTGTCAACCAGTGCCTGACGGTAGGCCGCATATGAGTCCATGAAGCCATTGGCTGCGGCATAATCTGCTTGACCCGCATTTCCTAAACTGGCCGCCACCGATGAAAATAACACAAAAAAGTCAAGGTTTTCATAGCGCGTTTGTTCGCACAGGTTAACGGTCCCTTTGACTTTGGCAGCCATTACCTCCTTAAACTCAGCTGCTGTCTTGTTCAAAATGTAGTTATCTCGATTGATTCCAGCACAGTGTAAAACACCTGTTATCTGATCATGGTTTGCCTTGATTTCAATGAACGTATCATGCATGCGATCACTGTCCGCCACATCCACCTGATGATAGGTGACTTTGGCACCTGCACCTTGCAACCGGTCAATGATTGTCCTTTTTTCATCATTCAATGCAGAGCGCCCTAATAAAACCAAATTCGAACGCTGTGTGTGACTGACAATTTCTTCAGCAAAAATCAAACCAATGCCGCCCAAACCACCAGTGATGACATAGGTTCCGTTTTCCCGCCAAGGGGTATCCAACCCGGCTCGATTCAGGTTGATTTCTGAATAACTTTGAACATATTGTTTACCATTGACACAGCGAATGGCTTCAGCGCCGATGTCCTCACTACCATCCTTGATCAAGCGGACAATTTCATCAGCCGATGAATGGCCTTCAACCGCAATGACCTGACCATGGAATTGAGGAAATTCTGCATGGACCGTTTTTAACAAGGCCACCAATCCATCTTGTAAAATGGCGGCTTTATCACTGGGCAAGAACACCTGGATCATTTGCTCATCAGCGGTTTTTTCTGCAAGCAGTTTTTGTATGTGTTCAAAAACAGCTGTTGCATATGCTTCAAACTGTTGGTCAATTTTTTTATCATCTGGATCAAGACTCAACACCGAAACTTCTGGCAGCTGTGCCTCAATCGATCTGACGTCAACTGATAAACCAGCCAAAATCACGTGACATGGTTGCCCGTAAAGACCTGCCGTATTGCCTGAATTGTGTTCTTTCCATTCAGGTATATAGACCATGTTTTCGTTGATCGCCTGAACACCCATCCTGGATTGCCGGTTAAGCATTCGGGAAGTCAAACCATGTAATTTCAGGCACAGTTCACCAGACGGTGTCAAAAGTTCGATGTCAATTTTCTGCACGTCTTTTGTTTGTGGGCCCACTGAAAACGCAGCCCAGGCCCACACCTCCTCAGGACAGGGGCTGAACACATCCAAATAGTCTAATGCAAATGGCAACATCGGTTGTTCAGGCATTTCTGGGTACAACCCAATGGTTGCCTGAATGGCGCTGTCCAGCAAACTTGGGTGAATCACAAAATCACCCACTTGTTCAACGGCGGCAGATTGTGGCAATTTGATTTTAGCCAACACCTCCCGATCACCAATAAGCACTTGCTCTAATCCCCTGAAGCCCGGTCCGTACTGCAACGCCATGTCATCAAACAAACGATAACAATCGTCAGCCATCAATGAGGGCGCTTCCATGCGTTTTTTCATGCCCTCAAGATCACGCGCCGGTGCCCCACTTGATTGTATCCACAGGGCTTTGCCGTTGCTGTGTGTCTGACCAGCCGAAGTCTCATCACAACCGGTAAGAACCGCATATGAAATTTCATTGGTCGACAATGGAGTCAGAACCATATCAACACCCTGGTATTGCTCAGCAGCTGATATGGGTCTTGACCAAACCACTTGACTTAATCGCAAGTGGCTGTTTTCAGGTGGCACTTTCATGGCCTGATTCACTGCGGCCCGAGCCATTTCCAGATAGGCCACCCCTGGCAGGACTTTAAGACCACCCACTTTGTGATCTGCCAGGAAGAACTCATCACCAGTGAACGATGATTGATAGCGCTGTTCATACAAGTCAGACACATTGCGATGTAACAACGGATGTAACTGGGTTGATACTTTGGCGGTGTCATTGGACACCCATTGCAAGGTACTGCCTGGGCTGGACCACCAGTAACGCTCTTTGGCAAACGGATACAGTGGCAATGAAACCCGCCTTGGCACAGAGCCTGGGTAC
>NZ_MVBD01000017.1:60771-62745 GCF_002000055.1 Marinicella sediminis
AATCACCACCTGTAGCAAGGTTCCCACTGAGTTGGCAGGGGGCCAGATCCTTTGCAGGCGATCCAGACAACTGAGCACCAATGTCTCATAATCAGAGGCCAAATCCGTTGCGCTGCAGGCAACCTGCTCAACCTGGGCCGCTGGCAAGTGGGCCGACAGCCTGGCAGCATCAACACCGTCACCAAACACCAAAATATGATGCCCCATGCCATTGACCGGGGTAACCGATGACAACGGCAAATGCGACCAATGCGGACTCGCATACAAGCGGCCTGATGTTTCGTTGTGGTTATTTTTTATGGCATTGATTTTAGCCAGGGCCTCTTGTTTAGTGAGCTGCCCCATTACCAATTGTTTGTATATGTCTTTTATGCTTTGCATGAAATAATCACTCTAGTTCTGCTGCTTCATCAACAGATAAACCATGATTCAAAATTCGGTCAATCACGTATTCGTAAAACTCATCATCGAACTCACTTTTGTTGTCCGGACTCAATGATGCAACAGGTTTGACCAGTACATCCTTTAATCGCCTCAACACCAAACCCTGAACCTGAACACATAGGTTGCCTTCAGGGTCATATAAATCCATGTCAAGATGAACCGTTTGCGTCTGGCTGTTATCGGCCTCTGCGCCAGCATGGTTATCGTTTGCATAACGGATCAAGGCATACACTGCATCAGGACACGGCGACCATGTTTTTATGGACCCCAAAGAGAATGGAATCAGCGGATAAGACAACGGTTGTGTGATGTCTGAAAATAAGCAAACCGATGCCTGAAACAAGCCATCCAACAAACTGGGATGCAACAAGTACTCTTCCGGTTGAGATCCACTCACTGTTGGCAGCCTTAATTGCACCAGTAAACTGTTATCACCACGGCTGACATACTTGATGGATCTGTGCGCAGGTCCATATTCAAAACCCATGGCCGTCAACCCCGCATAAACTTGCTCAGCTGAATAATGAGCGGCTTTATGATGTGCTTCCAGCAAAGTCACATCCAATGGTTCTGGTCTTGCCGTTTCGTTGGGTCTTGCTTCTCCGCTGCAATGAACAATCGATTCATTACTTTGTGCGACACTGCTGGTTATTTGAAACTCTATTTGGTCCTGCTCTCCGAGCGAAACGGTTGTGGTTACCTGTTGTTCAGTCGCTGCCACCAATGGTTGCAGCCACATAAAATCAACCAGCTCAATCTGGCCAAACTCAGCAGAAAAATCAGGAACAGCCTGATTCACTGCGGCCTGAGCCATTTCCAGATAGGCCACCCCTGGCAGGACTTTAAGACCACCCACTTTGTGATCTGCCAGGAAGAACTCATCACCAGTGAACGATGATTGATAGCGCTGTTCATACAAGTCAGACACATTGCGATGTAACAACGGATGTAACTGGGTTGACACTTTGGCGGTGTCATTGGACACCCATTGCAAGGTACTGCCTGGGCTGGACCACCAGTAACGCTCTTTGGCAAACGGATACAGTGGCAATGAAACCCGCCTTGGCACAGAGCCTGGGTACAACTGCTGCCAATCAATCGCCGCACCTTTGACCCATAAACCCAATACCTTCGTCAATTGGCCCTGTGATACCCACTTCTCAACCAACGACCTTTGCACATCCACCTCTTCATTGATGATGCTGATGCCCTCTTCATGCTGCTTGACCTGACCTGCTTTGAAACCTTTGATCTGCGTTTCACCGGACAGGTACTGGTTCAAATGGTCCAACAACTCGCTTGGCGTACTGACCACAAAACCCACCCGCATTTCCATCGCCACCCGACCCATTTGTAAGGTGTAGGCCACCGAATCAAGGCTTGCTAACCCGTCTGCTTGAGCTGACATCCACGCCACCAGGTCTTGTGCTTTCTGACGCAACGATACCTCCGTGCGTGCCGACAATGCAATCACCACTGGTGCTTCTGGCGAGGTGGCCTCTGGCACTTCTGAATCAAGGTACTCCCGCA